>NZ_JRUD01000018.1 GCF_000802425.1 Pseudomonas flexibilis
TTTGAGTGGAGTGGACAGCTACAAGCAGGAACAACACTGAGGGTGTCGTCGGCGTCGTCATAGGTGTATAAGAGACAGCCACAGCACCGTCGAGGGCAACAGCCACAGCGAGCTGAAGGCCGAGGAGCACCGCATCACCCATGGCAACCGCCTGGTGGAGCTCAAGGCCGACGATCACCTGACCGTCGCCGGCAGCCAGCACCTGAAGCTGGGGACGGGGCAGTTCATCGAGGCCGGGGAGGAAATCCACCTCAAGGCCGGACAGAAGCTGGTGATCGAAGCCGGCTCGGAACTGACCGTGCAGGCCGGCGGCAGCTTTATCAAGCTGGATGCCGGTGGCGTGTCGGTAGTCGGGGCGGAGGTGAAGCTGAACTCGGGCGGGAGCGCCGGTAGTGGCGCGGGGGCAGCTCCGCTCTTGCCGGGACAACTAGCACCGACGGAGGCGGAGGCGTCCATACCCCCTGAGGCCTTGATCAAGCAGGACATGCTTTTTCGCAGCACAGAGGCTGGAGTGTGCGAGGTTTGTGAAGCCGCCCATACACAGCAGGAGGACAAGGCATGAGCACACCCGTAACCAACAGGAAAGGCGCCATCCTGCTCGACGGCTCCCGCTACGAAAACGCGATGGCATGGCTCTATCGAAACTTTCCCAGTCACCAGCCAAGGCCACTGCTGCAGGGGACAATCTATGAGCCTATCGCCGACGCTGGCCCCATTTTGCTGGACGCCCCCATAGGCAGCCCGGCCTATGACGCCTGGACGCACGGCAAAGACATCAAAGACGGTATCTGGCTGGAGAGCGACGCGCCCGCAGAGGAGCTACAGCACATACTGCGACGCCGCCTTCGCGTACTCACCCCGGACGGGCGCGAACTCTGGCTGCGCCTGGGTGACGCCCGCCCACTGTACAGGGCCTGGCAGCGCGAAGCGCAGTGGCCGGAGGGCTTCTGGCACCGTATTCCGCGTATCTGGCTTCATCACAAGGGCGCCACGTTCTGCGCCTGGCAAAATGCTCATCCCGACGCAGACGGCGCTCCGGCCAACCAGGGCATTGCCGCTCAACTGACGCTCGACTGGCCGCTGCTGGAAGCGCTTGCCACCCAGGACGACACGGCCCAGGAGGTTGCCTTATGACTACACAGAGTTCCGCTCAATCCAATTTGGCAGTCGCCGCCTGCCCGCTGCTCAGCGCGGTGCTACCACTGCGCTATGCACTGGGCCCGACCCTGGCTGTGGACACCACCGCCCATGGTTTGCCGCCATTGCAGGGTGACTTCCCTGCCATCGGTGCTGACTACGACTCCTTGCACGGCCGCCCGCTGAACTACACGGCGCGTCTGCTGCGCGATGGCTGGCTGTATGTCTGGCAAAGCAGCCTGAACAAATTGGTGGAATATCGCGTCAGTCAGGCAACCTTTCAGCAGACGGCACGTGCCGGCAAGGTCATCGACGGCCGCACCCTACCCTACGTGTTGCTGGCGGCAGGTGAACCGGCAATGTTCGCTTGGTCCCCACAGAAATGGGAGGACGTCCAATTCACAGCCGCCAAAACCAGTGCAGACGTGCGGGAGCGAGTGATGCGCATGCTCACCCCTGGCGCTGCCCCCTTCAGCGGCCAAATCCGAACGATTCACGAGCGGATCGGCGACTACATGGACGCCAACATGTACGGCTGGAGCTGTGAGCCTTCTACCGCTCACCGCCCTGCCTGGCCGAAATTGCTGGACAACATGCAGCGCTGCGAGCAACAAGCCTATGCCCTGATTGACGACCCCTGGGGTGTACTGCTGGATCTGGCCGCATTGCTCCGGGCTCGGCAGCAGGCGTTCATAGCCACCCGGCAAGCGCATGGCGAGGACTGGGCCATGGCCGGTGTGCTCAAATCGCTGGCCGAGAGCGACCCGCAGATCGGCGGACAGCTGCGCAACATCACCGACTACCGCAAGCTTCAGAGCACTTGGCAAGATCAAACCCGGGAAGAAGACCAACACAGTGCCGATATCCGCCGCATCAGCGAACTCTGGACAGCCTGGTTCAACACCCAGGCACAACGCGGCCCCGCCAGCCTGGACACCGCCTGCGGCCACTTCGACATCACCCAGCCTGCACCGCGCGCGGAGCTGGAACAGCACTTCGCCGCCGCTTGCCTCGGCCCTGCGACCACCGGCCCTGGCGCCAAGGCCATCGCCGACGCACTGTCGCTCCAGCCGCAATCCGGCAAGCCCTGGTTGACCTGGGCGCTACTGGGGCTGGGCAAACGCCTGGGCATCGGCGAAATCAACACTCTGACCGGGCTGGCCGACGGCATCAAAGACAACGGTACCGACCTGCTGGACGAAGCCCGGAAGCTGGCGGATCTGCTCAACCAGGCCGCCGAGAAACTGGCCCGGCATATTCAAGGTTCACCACTCGAAGCCCTGTTCACCGCTCTCGCTCCCATCGCCGGGCTGGGTCTGCAGCATGCCGACGACGGCAGCAAGGCCGCCGGGCGCCTCTACCTCGCCGCCGCGCTGGCGCGCAGCCAGCAGCGTCTGGCCATCGAGGCGGTCAGCCAGCGCCAGTTGGGCGAATGGATGAGCGATCTGATGGACACCCGGCCCAACATGCCCGCTCGCCTCAAACCCAGCCCGCTGAGTGTTGCGGTTGGCAACGCCCTGCCGTTCTTCCGACTGCTGCCGGCCAAAGACTTGCCTGCCCTGACCGGGCATCTGGCGGCGGAGGTCAACCTCAAGGGCATGCTCGACCTCGGCAAGGGCGCGCTGGAGAAGGCCCCGCTTAAATGCCTGGTGGCGCTGGTGGCGGGGGTGAATTTTGTGTGGGGTGGGGTTCAGGTTCTGGATGGTACTACCCGGAGCAAGCTAAATCTCGCTGGCGGCTTTATGGGAATGCTTTCTGCAATATCGGCCACGATACAAAAAGTCGCCGAAGTCGACTGGGAAACAACCTCCAAGATTGCAGGCACCCAGTCCTTATCGTCACAAACAGCATTGACAAGGGCTTTAAGCGTTGGAGCCAAAACGGCATTCCTGCAATCGGTCACTTCCGGCTTCGATGCCCTGGTCTTCGGTATCGAGGCGCTGGAGGCCTACCAGGCCGGCGACCTGGATAGCGCCGCCATCAATGCCGGGATGACCCTGGCCTCCGCCGCCAACCTGCGCCTGTACGCGCAGAGCTATCGCGCCATACGCGCCGCTCGCGCCGCGGTAATCGCCGGCGAAGCCGCCGCGCTGGGCCGTGGTGTCAGCATGGCACCGCACCTGGCCACCCGCGCCCTGGGCTGGACCATCCTGATCGTCGGCGGGCTGATCGCCCGCCAGTACACCCAGGACACCCCGCTGGAAGCCTGGGTCAAGCACACCCGCTTCGGCACCCACCCCGCCGAGTGGGCCACCAGCTACCAACAGTCGATGGCCGAGTTCTACACGATCGTTTTCCCCATCAGCCTCCAGGCCTACCGCCTCAACGAGTTGAACCCCTATCGCGGCATGCAGACCATTACCTACGTGCTGCTGCGCCTGCCGGGCAAAGACACCCTGAGCGATGACATGATCCACTTCAAGGGGCACGAAACCTGGGGCAGTTTTCTCGGCCTGGGCGGCAGCCGCAAGGCAGTGGAGTGGACGGGCAAGGACTTCAACCTGCATGACGGCACCCGCATCAAGTCCGAGCCAGGAGTAGCGGTCTACCGCAGGGCCTACCACGATCAAAACGGCCAGGAGCTCGACCGCATCGAAGGCACGATAAGCTATTCCCCCCTCGAAGGCCTGACCCTGCCGCCCATTGAAATCAAGGAACTCGCATGGCTGTAAGCGACCTGATCCAGCAAGCGCGCGCCCGTTTCGGGCAAGCGTCCAGCGTGTTGCTGCGCGCCGACCAACCCACCGGGGAAAAGCCCTGGGAGATGTTCGTTACCGACGAGCATACCGAGCACTATCTGGCACTAAAGGCGGGGGGGGATACGGATAGGGGAATGATTACAGGAGTATTAGGTGGCAGCGGGGTAATGCTATTCGTCGTTGTCATTTTTATAGCTTTCTTTGCCCAGCGCTGGGATTTGGTGCCATCTATGCTCTGGATTTGCATTCCTATGCTTCTTATTCCCTTTTACTGGGAAACCCGCCGCCCACTCCCCCTGCCCATCCTGTTCAATCGCCGCACCCGCGAGGTCTATTTCGACCAAGACGGCCTGCTATTTCACACCCCCTGGGACGGTATCCAGGCGCTGGCCGGCGAGTTCCTCATGGTCGGCCCGCATACCGGTGGCATGCGCAACGCCTCCCTGGAGATTCTCGTGCGCCGCCTGGGCGAGCCGGACAATGCCCTGCTGGTGAGCCTGGGCCCGCCCATGGGCAAGACCTTGCAGATGCAAAAAGGCTTCTGGGAATGGCTGCGCGCCTATATGGACAACGGCCCCTGGTTCGATGAAAACGGCCAGCGCAGCGATTCCGATGCCTACGTCAAGGAAATGCTCTCCGCCCATATGAAGCCCACCGGATTCCTTGCCTACCAACGCCAAAGGATTGCTGAAAAAAAAGCAGCCAACGACGGCAAGAACTATCTGGAATGGACCGATACGGTTCTGTACTTGGGGCACCTGTTGTTCTACCCGATGGATTGGCTACAGGAGTTCACCTACAACGTTGCCAAGCGTCGCTCCCGCAACCGCTGGCCACGGATCGTCACCGAACGCCTGCAGTCGGACGGCCCCACTACGCGCCTGATCGATCTGGAGCGCGAGCGTGGACTGGATGTATGAACGGTTAGGTCGAGTCAATAGCTGACCCACGGCGCAGGGCGGAGTCCACCAGCCCCAACGACTGGCAAGCCTCGGCCACGCTGTGGCCCTGATCCGGGACCAGGACCGCGGCCTCACGCTTGAACTCGGCGGAGAAGGTACGTCGTTGTTTGCCATCAGGCGAGGATTTTCACCTAAATCGGTGTCCGGGAATCAGACCACTACAAGCCGCCATTTTAAAGGCGGGGAGTTTGAAAGCAACGAATCCAAAAAATTAGCCTGTGGAGGGGGACCCACAACGAACAAGAATTAGCTGGAGTGGATGGATGCCATCATGATGCGCGGTAAAGCTTCCGTCTGCCCGATTCGTATCTGCATGGCCTTAAAGATAAGTAGACCTGTCCTTCTTCGCACCTTGATATCTATACATTTCTAAAACCAAATCAATAGATATCAAAACCACTCTACAGCGTAGCACCACAGACGAGCTTCAGCCTGAAACCACCGAGCTAGAGCCATCGCAGCCACACGTCACACCGTCAATTTTTCGACTCCCCCCCAAAAAATCTGCAAAGAACCCAGCCTAATTGACCTCGGACAAAAGCATTGAACTTGATGGCTTGATCAAATGGCATATCGCCATTAGGATCGCCCCGCTCAATCGCTACCCATAGCGCCTGCGCAACAGATTGCGCAGACACCAATTGCGCAGGAAGTTGCGCAAGACGAATTCAAGGATGCACGGCAGATCTGCTGGTAAATATTCAGGATGAACTACACAAGTCTGCTCCTTACTCACAGCCTTTCTCTTGCTTCCTCGCCCATCCGAGCCGACAACTTCGCAGGAGATGATGTCCGCTATTCCCCCGAGTTCGAAATGCTGGAAGGCGAACTTGCCCGCGCCTCGTCAGTACACGGCTCTGGCGGCACAGACTGGCAAAAAATACGGGAAGGCAGCGAGGTGCTGCTGAGCCAGCAGTCCAAGGATCTGCGTGTCGCCGCCTGGCTGATCTGGAGTCTTTACCAGCGCGAGGGCTACGAGGGACTGCAGGCCGGCCTGGCCATGCTGGCCCACCTCTGCACGCACCATTGGGACTCGTTGCATCCTCGCAAGCTGCGCACGCGCGCTGCGGCTGTCGGCTGGCTGGTGCCTCGGCTGGACCAGCTGTTTGCCGAGCCCGTACCGATGTGGCAGCGGCTACCGTTGTTTCGCGCCCTGACAGAAGCCCTGCGCAGCCTGGAAGAAGTTTTGTCCACCCACTTGGGTGAAGACGCTCCGTTGCTGCTGCCCCTGTGCCGAACGCTCGAAACACAACTCGAGCGTGCCAGCCAGGGGCAAGCCGAACCTGCAGCCAGCACCGCCGCGACCCCGTCCCCCACGCCTGCAAGCCCAACCAACCTCGCGGCGGGCGCAATCGACAATGACAAGGATGCCCAGAAGGCGTTTCGTGCCCAGCAGGAAGCGGCTCGCTCTCTGTGCGCCTGGTGGCAGAGGCAAAAAGCCACGGACATCAAGTCCCTGCGCCTGTCGCGCACCCTGCTTTGGCTGAACATTGAAGCGCTACCGGAACACAATGCCGAACGGGTTACCGCTCTGCGCGGCCTGCCGGCCGACAAGCTCGCTGCCTATCAGGAACGCTTCGCCCAAGGAAATTACGAAAGCTTGCTGGCCGAGCTGGAATCCAGTCTCGCACGCAGCCCGTTTTGGCTGGACGGCCAGCACCTTGCCTGGAGCTGCCTCAAGAATCTCAAGGCCGAGCAAGCCATGCTCGAAGTGGAGGTCCAGCTCGCCCTGTTTCTTCAGCGGGTGCCCGGTCTGGAGGGATTGTGCTTCCACGACGGCACCCCCTTCGCCTCGGCCGAGGCGCAAGCCTGGATATCCGCCCATGTGTTGCCTCGCCTGGACGCCCAAGAGGCCACGGCGACACCCGTGGTCGGCGAAACGCAGAGCTCACCGCCCTGGGAAAACGCCTACCACGAAGCGCTGCTCTTGTTGCGCCAGGGTGGGTTGAAAGCCGCCGTTCAGCATTTGAAGCAGGGCATGAACAAGGCCATGGGCAAGCGAGAACACTTTTTCTGGCAGCTGGCTCTTGCTCGCCTTTGCTACCAAGCCAAGAAACATGAGTTGGCCAGAACGCTTTTAGAGTCGCTTGACCAGACACTGCAAACCAATGGCTTGTACGAATGGGAGCCGGAGCTCGGCCTTGAAGTACTTACCTTGCTGCGCAGTTGCTACGAGCTTCTTCCGCAAAAGCAGGCCGGCACCAGCAAGGAAGAAATTTACCGAAAACTGTGCCGCCTCGATCTCGAAGCGGCGCTGGAATGAGGCCGAAGGCCCACCACTCAAAAGGAGACCCTACATGGCCAAAGAAGGCTCGGTAGCCCCCAAGGAACGCATTAACGTCACGTTCAAACCTGCAACCGGCAATGCTCAGCAGGAAATCGAACTGCCCTTGAAACTCATGGTGCTGGGCGATTTCACGCAGCGTGTAGACGAGCGAAAGATCGAAGATCGCAAGCCCATCAGTATCGACAAGAACAGCTTCGACGAGGTGTTGGGCAAACAGGAACTGAGCCTGTCCTTCGCTGTCCCGAACCGTCTCCAGGAAGATTCCGAGGATGATCTGGCCGTCGCGTTGCGCATCAACTCGATGAGCGATTTCAACCCGGCCAGCCTGGTTGAACAGGTGCCCGAGCTGAAAAAACTGATGGACCTGCGTGACGCACTGGTCGCCCTGAAGGGTCCGCTGGGCAACGCCCCGGCCTTCCGCAAGGCCATCGAAGGGGTGCTCGCTGACGAAGCCTCGCGCGAGCGAGTACTCGGCGAGCTGGGCCTGACTACAGAACAACCGGATGCCTGACAAGGACGCGCTTTCATGAGTACCAATGCAGCAGTAGAAGCTTCCCAGGACCTCGCAGAAGGCAGCATCCTGGATCGCATCATTGCAGAAACCCGCTTGACGCCCGAGGACGAGACCTACGGCATCGCCAAGCGCGGCATCGCAGCGTTCATCGAAGAACTGCTAAAACCGCAGAATCAGAATGAGCCGGTAAAGAAGGCGCTGGTCGATCGCATGATCGCGGAAATCGACGCCAAGCTGAGCCGGCAGGTCGACGAGATTCTTCACCATCCGCAATTCCAGTCCCTGGAATCGTCCTGGCGCGGCCTGAAGCTGCTGGTGGATCGCACCAACTTCCGCGAAAACATCAAGCTGGAGATCCTCAACGCCTCCAAGCAGGATCTGCTCGATGATTTCGAGGACAGTCCGGAAGTGGTCCAGTCGGGCTTGTACAAGCACGTTTACACGGCGGAGTACGGCCAGTTCGGCGGTCAGCCCGTCGGCGCGCTCATCGCCAACTATTTCTTTGACCCCACCGCCCCGGACATCAAGACCCTGCAGTACGTGTCGAGCGTGGCGTGCATGTCTCATGCGCCCTTCATTGCCTCGGCGGGCCCGAAGTTCTTCGGCCTGGAAAGTTTTACCGGCCTGCCGAACCTGAAGGACCTGAAGGACCATTTCGAGAGCCCCCAGTTCGCCAAGTGGCAAGGCTTCCGTGAGAGCGAGGATTCCCGCTACATCGGCCTGACCGTTCCACGCTTCCTGCTGCGCAACCCCTACGACCCGGAAAACAATCCGGTGAAGACCTTCGTGTACAAGGAAACCGTAGCGGGCAGCCACGAGCATTACCTCTGGGGCAACACCGCCTATGCGTTTGCCACCCGGCTGACCGACAGCTTCGCCAAGTTCCGCTGGTGCCCGAACATCATCGGTCCGCAAAGTGGTGGCACGGTGGACGATCTGCCCCTGCACCATTTCGAAAGCATGGGCGAAATCGAAACCAAGATTCCCACCGAGGTTCTGGTTTCCGATCGCCGTGAGTACGAACTCGCCGAAGAGGGCTTCATCGCCCTCACCATGCGCAAGGGCAGTGACAACGCCGCGTTCTTCTCCGCCAGCTCCGCTCAGAAGCCGAAGTTCTTCGGCAACAGCGAGGAAGGCAAGAACGCCGAGCTGAATTACAAGCTCGGTACGCAATTGCCGTACATGTTCATCGTCAACCGACTGGCCCACTACCTGAAGGTTCTGCAACGTGAACAGATCGGTTCCTGGAAGGAACGTACCGACCTGGAAAACGAGCTGAACAAGTGGATTCGCCAGTACATCGCCGACCAGGAAAATCCGAGCGCAGACGTACGCAGCCGCCGCCCGCTGCGCGCCGCGCAGATCACGGTCAGTGATGTGGAAGGCGAACCGGGCTGGTATCGCGTCGGCCTCAGCGTGCGGCCGCACTTCAAGTACATGGGTGCGGAATTCACGCTCTCGCTGGTCGGCAAGCTGGACAAGGAATAAGCAGTCCATGAGCTACGGCAGTCTCTTCGAACGCCTCAGTGGCGAGGCCAGCCCGCGTGCCGGCCAAGCCACCGAGGCCGCCGTCACGGCATCCGTGGCACGGCACCTATCGAAGATGCTGAGCACCCGTGCGGGCAGCGTGCAGACGCTGCCTGACTACGGTTTGCCCGATCTCAACGACATGCGCTTGTCGCTGCACGATTCATTGCAAAAAGCCCGTCTGGCCATCGAGCGCTTTATCGAAGCCTATGAACCACGCCTGAGCCAGGTACGTGTCGTTGCCTTGCCTCGCGACAAGGATCCACTACGGCTGGCCTTCGCCATCAAGGGTCAGTTGTCTGTGGACGGCGTCAACCGCCCCGTGAGCTTTGCCGCAGACCTGCATGGCAGCGGACAAGTCACCGTGCAATAACAAGGAGCAACTGTATGTCCGGCAAACCCGCCGCGCGCGTCAACGACCCCACCGCCTGCCCGCTGCCCGGTCACGGCAACAGTCCCATCACGGCGGGCTCCCCCGACGTGCTGATCGAAAACATGGCAGCCGCCCGCCAGGGAGATCCCACGGCATGCGGCGCGACCCTGGCGGGCGCGCTCTCCGCGACCGTTCTGATCAACGGCAAGCCAGCAGCCGTGCAAGGCTCCACCGGCAGCCACGGCAATACCGTGACCGCAGGCGCAGGAACGGTACTGATTGGATAAGAACGGCTTTAACAGCCACGCAGGGATTTGCCATGTCATTCAATCACCATTATCAGAGCGAGCTCACAGCACTGCGCCGGCTCGGCAAGCGGTTCGCTGAGCGCAACCCTGCCCTGGCGCCTTTTCTGGGGCAAAGTGGACGAGACCCCGATGTCGAGAGACTGCTGGAGGGCTTCGCCTTCCTCACGGGTCGATTGAGGCAAAAGCTCGACGATGAGCTGCCCGAGCTGACGCACTCGCTGATGCACCTGCTTTGGCCCAACTACATGCGCCCCTTGCCAGCGTTCAGCATGCTTCAGTTCGATGAGCTCAAGCGTCCAGGCCCAGGTCTGCTGGTCGAGCGCGGCACCCCTGTGCAAGCTCGTCCGGTTCAAGGCGTGGCCTGCCGCTTCCAAACCTGCTTTCCCACCGAAGTACTGCCGCTGGCTCTTCGCGGGCTGGACTATTCCGTCAAGGGTGACGGAGCACTCCTCAGCATGCGGCTGGCGATGAGCGTCGATGGTCATCTGGGGGAAATCGGGCTCAATCAGTTGCGCCTGCACTTGTCCGGCGAGCCCTACATCAGCCAGATGCTGTACTTGTCCCTGCTGCGCAACCTGGCAGGTATCGAACTCGTGCTCCTTGACGGCGACGGCAAGCCGCTAACAGACGACCATGGGCAGCTCGTGGCCACCTTGCAGCTGAAGAGTGACTGTATTCAGCCCATTGGCTTCGCCGAAAACGAAGCACTGATTCCCTACCCGCTTAACACCTTCCGTGGCTATCGCTATCTACAGGAGTATTTCGCCTTTCCGGAGAAATTCCTGTTCGTCGACATCCTGCATCTGGATGTAATCCGTCATGTCTCGGAAGACATCCTTCAGCAGGCCAGGGGCCTGGAGCTGCGTTTCGATATTCACAAGGCGGGAGCGCAACATATCCGCCCCACCCTGGACAACGTGCGCCTGTATTGCACCCCCGTTGTCAACCTGTTCCCCCACGATGCGATACCCATTCGCCTGGACGGTAAACAGGATCAATACCGCTTGCAGCCCGCCGAATACGATGCTCGACATTGCGGCGTGTTCTCGGTCGATCGGGTCGTCGGCCTTAAAGCTGGCCGCCAGGGGCATCTACCGTACGTGCCATTCGAATCCTTCGAGCACGACCCCAGTTTCGATGTTCCCGAAGCGCGGCCTTATTACAGCGTGCGACAGCAGCCTTCGACGCTGCATGAAGGACTGGAGACCTGGCTGAGTTTTGGCCTACGCGATCTGGACCGCCAGGAAACACTGTCCATCGACCTGACCTGCACCAACCAGAACCTTCCTCGCGAGCTGAACCAGGGAGACATCTGCGTTCCCTGTGAGGGCACGCCTGCGTTTGTCAGTTTCCGCAACATCGGCTCGGTGACATCCAGCTTCCCTCCGCCCCTGCACCGGGACTTCCTGTGGAAGCTGATTTCCAACATGTCCCTGAATTACCTCTCCCTGGCCAACGTCGAGGCCCTGAAGGTGATTCTCGAAACCTATGACCTACCGCGGTATTACGACCAACAAGCCGAGCGGGTCAGCCGTCGCAAGCTGGAAGGCCTCAAGGCCATCAGCCACCGCCATGTCGATCGCCTGTACCGAGGTCTGCCCATTCGCGGACTTCGCACCGAATTGGTCATGGACCCGGAGGGCTATCTGGGGGAAGGCGACATGTTCTTGTTCGCGACCATTCTTAACGAGTTTTTCGCTTTGTACGCCAGCCTCAACTCCTACCACGAGTTGCATGTACAGAGCACCAAGGGAGAGAAGTACCAATGGACTCCACGCATGGGCCAACAACCCCTGCTTTGAATCACCTGGCTCAGGGTATTCGCGAATACAGCCTGTACCAGGCGGTACAGCTGGTTCTCAAGCGCTTGCAGGATACACACCCCGGCTGTGATGAAGAGACGCTGTACGAACGCATCGAATTTCAGGCCAACCCGAGCCTTGGGTTCCCCGGGAGTGATATCGATCGTGTCCAGTTCTTCGAAGAGCACGGAGAGCTGCGTGCATGCATCCGTCTCAACCTGCTCGGACTGTTCGGCGGCAGTTCTCCGCTGCCGGCGTTCTATAGCGAGCAAGCCTTCGCCGAAGAGAACGAGGCCAACACGACGCGTGACTTCCTCGATCTGTTCAACAACCGCCTACAGCGAATGCTGTTGCCGATCTGGCGCAAATACCGATACCACGCCCGTTTCAAGAGCGGAGCTCGGGATTCCTTTTCAGAGCAACTCTTCGCGCTGGTCGGACTCGGCGACCAAAGCATCCGCCAAGCGCAGGAGCTCAATTGGAAGCGGCTATTGCCCTACCTCGGCCTGCTCAGTCTGCGCGCCCACTCGGCGGCATTGATCGAGTCAGTGCTGCGTTACTACTTCAAACATGCCGACCTGCATCTGGAGCAATGCCTGGAGCGCTCGGTCGTCATTCTCGAGGATCAACAAAACAGACTGGGGCGGGCCAACAGCCAACTGGGCACCGACCTGGTGCTGGGTGAACGCGTAAGGGACCTGGGCGGCAAGTTCCGCATCCATGTCCGCCAGCTTTCCTGGGAACGCTTCCACGAATTCCTGCCCATCAACCCCGGTCACCAGTCGCTCCGTGCACTGGTGCGCTTCACCTTACGCGATCCGTTGGATTACGACATTTGCCTGGAGCTTCGCCAAGAGGACATCCGAGACCTCTGCGTGGGCGCCGGCAACCCGTGCCGTCTCGGCTGGACCAGTTGGCTCGGCAGCCACCGCGCAGAGCCCGTGGTCACGCTCAGCAGTAGATAAGAAGGAACGACTACAAAAATGATCAATGTCGATTTGCAACAATTGGTTCAGGCACTGGACGCAGCGAGCCGCCGCGATCTCGAAGCGGCCGCCGAACGCTGCGTCGGTCGTGGCGGCAGCAAAATCCTGGTCGAAGACTTACTGCTGTGCCTGCTTGAGCGTTCCTCCAGCCTGCTGGTACGCGCGCTTCAGGATGCCGAAATAGACCCGGGCGAACTGAGCAAAACGCTGCAACCTCACGGCGAGCACAGTGCATCGCGCAATCCCGTGTTCTCCACCGCACTGGTTCAATGGCTGCAGGACGCACTGCTGGTGGCGAGCCTCGAACTTGGCCAGAGCCATATCGACGAAGCGGCGTTGATCCTGGCCCTGCTGCGTAATCCGCTGCGCTATGCGGGCAGCCACTATCAACCGCTCCTCGCCCGCCTCAATGCCGAACGTTTGCGCGAGTTCGCCATGGCATCCGGGAAAACCGAACCCGGCAAAGCTGCCAACCCGGGTGAGTCGCCCCTGCAACGTTTCACCCACAACTTCACCCAGCAAGCACGGGACGGAAAACTCGACCCCGTGCTCTGTCGTGACGGCGCGATCCGCCAGATGATCGACATTCTGGCCCGCCGCCGGAAAAACAACCCCATCGTGGTGGGCGAGGCCGGTGTCGGGAAGACTGCCATCGTCGAAGGTCTGGCGTTGCGTATTGCTCAAGGCGACGTACCCGAGGCGTTAAGCGGCGTCGAGCTGCTGGTGCTGGATCTGGGTCTTCTCCAAGCGGGAGCCAGTGTCAAAGGCGAGTTCGAGCGCCGCTTGCAAGGCGTCATCGATGAAGTGAAGGCCTCTCCCAAGCCGATCATTCTGTTCATTGATGAAGCCCATACCCTGATCGGCGCTGGCGGACAGGCCGGCAGCGGTGACGCCGCGAACCTGCTCAAGCCAGCCTTGGCGCGTGGCGAGTTGCGCACCATCGCCGCCACCACCTGGAGCGAATACAAGAAGTACTTCGAGAAAGACCCCGCCCTCGCCCGACGCTTCCAGCCCGTGCAATTGCATGAACCCACCGTGGCCGAGGCGGTGACCATCCTGCGCGGCCTCGCATCCGTTTACGAAAGAAGCCATGGCGTCTATTTGCGCGATGATGCCGTGGTTGCGGCGGCTGAACTGTCGGCGCGCTACCTCACCGGCCGGCAGCTACCGGACAAAGCCGTGGACGTGCTGGACACGGCCTGCGCCCGGGTACGCATCAGCCTGGCTGCGGCACCCGAGGCGCTCGAACGCCTGCGCAGCGAAATCGCCGAGGGTGAGCGGCAATCTCAGGCGCAACGCCGGGACCTCGAAGCCGGACTGCCGATCGACACCGAAGTCCTCGCGCGTCTGGAAGAGCGCTTGCGCGAGGCCGTCGATGAGTGTCGCCAACTGGAAGGGCGTTGGTCCCAGCAGCGTGAACTCGCCGAGCAGTTGATTGAGCAACGCAAGCGATGTGCCGAGGCACGTCAAGCAGGCGCAGACGCCGCCGAACAAGCCGCATTGGATGCTCAACTCTGCGACACACTGGCACGCCTGGAAGCGGCCCAAAGCCTGGAGCCTCTGGTCAGCCATGAAGTCAGTCCGCGCCTGGTGGCGGAAGTCATCAGCCACTGGACAGGCGTCCCGCTGTCTCAGCTGGCCCGGGAGCACTGCAGCAAGATCGCCAGCTTCGCCAGCGACCTGCGCGGCCGGGTACGCGGGCAGGAACAGGCCGTTGTGGCGCTGGACCGCGCCATGCGCGCCAGCGCCGCCGGGCTGAACAAACCCGATGCGCCTGTGGGCGTGTTCCTGCTGGTGGGGCCCAGCGGAGTGGGCAAGACCGAAACCGCGCTGGCGCTGGCCGATCTCCTCTACGGCGGCGAGCGCTTCCTCACCACCATCAACATGTCCGAGTTCCAGGAGAAGCACACGGTATCGCGCCTGATCGGTGCGCCGCCCGGCTACGTCGGCTACGGCGAAGGCGGCATGCTGACCGAGGCGGTCAGGCAGAAACCGTACTCGGTGATCCTGCTCGATGAGGTCGAGAAGGCCGACCCCGAAGTGCTGAACGTCTTCTATCAGATCTTCGATAAAGGCGTGGCCAACGACGGCGAAGGGCGCGAGATCAACTTCCGCAACACCCTGATTCTGATGACCTCCAACCTGGCCAGCGAGCGCATCGCCAGCTTGTGCAGTGGCGCGCAACGCCCCGCTGCCGAGGAGCTCGAGCACGCCATTCGCCCCATTCTGAGTCAGCACTTCAAGCCGGCTCTTCTCGCCCGTATGCGCGTGGTGCCCTACTACCCCGTATCGGGAGACACCCTGCGGGAACTGGTCGAACTCAAGCTCGCGCGTTTCGGTGAGCGACTGCACAGGCGCCAACTGCAATTCACCCACTGCCAGAAGCTGGTGGACAACCTTACCGAGCGCTGTACCCACAACGACAGCGGCGCACGCCTGATCGACCATCTCATTGATCTGCATCTGCAGCCCCTGGTCGTCGATCGCCTGCTGGACGCCATGGCTCAAGGCGAAACCCTTCAACGTATCCATGCCACCTGCGATGAAGAAGGAGCGCTGACTTGTGAGTTCGTTTGAAATGCCACCGGCATTCCTCAAAGGCCGGCAGAAGCTGCCCATCGAGGCGTTGCTTGCCCACTTCACCCAGCTGGCAAACGCGACCTCGCGAGAAGTGCTGCTGCAGGGCCTCGTGCACAGCGCTGCAGACCTGACACAGTGCGAGCTGTGCCAGCTGTATCTGCTGGACAGCAGTCACACCGATCTGTGGCTCTGCGGGGAGTGGCAAGACGGGATTCTGCTTCCGCGCGAGATCGCCAGCCTGCCAAGCGATTACAACGACGAGCAATTGCTGCAGTACGCCCTGTGCCAGAACCGCCCGCTTTATATCAGCGAGCTCACCGGCAGCCTGTACAACACCGCATTTCTCCCCGAAAGCCGCACCGCCTGGCGTAGCCTGCTATGCGTCCCACTGCAGAAACGCAACGAACAGGTGGGGGGACTGCTGCTGCTTGCGTCCCGCCAGCCAAATGACCTGGAGCCCTGGAGCAGTTTGCTGGGGAGCCTCGGCGCGTGCGCACTGGGGCATCTGAACCTCCTGCAGCGCCTGTATGCACGGACGAGCGAAAGCCGGCCCAAAGACCAACCCGCGCCCATCGCCAGTGGATACGGCCTGATCGGCGACAGCCCCAGCATGCGCTCGCTGTACCAGTTGATCGGCAAGGTTCTGCACAACCCGGTCAGCGTTCTGATTACCGGCGAAACAGGAACCGGCAAGGAGCTGGTGGCACGCGCCATCCACGATTCGGGTTTCCGCCGCAGCCGCCCCTTCGTGGTACAGAACTGCGCCTCGCTCCCGGAAAACCTGCTGGAAAGCGAACTGTTCGGCTACCGCAAGGGCGCCTTCACGGGAGCAAACTCGGACCGCAAGGGGCTGTTCGATGCCGCCGACACCGGCACGCTGTTTCTCGACGAAATCGGCGACATGCCGCTGCCCCTGCAGGCCAAGCTGCTGCGGGTGCTGCAGGAAGGCGAAGTCCGCCCCCTCGGGAGTACCGAAACCCACAAGGTGGATGTGCGAATCATCGCCGCCACACACCGCAACCTGCGGGCCCTGGTCGATGAGGGGCGTTTTCGCGAAGACCTGTACTACCGACTGTCCAGCTTCCCTATCGAGCTGCCCCCTCTGCGCGAGCGGGGCGAAGACATCCTGCGGCTTGCCCGGCATTTCGCCGACAAGGCCTGCGCGTTGCTCCAGCGGGAAAACAGCCAATGGTCGGATGCCGCCCTGGCGCACCTTGCCGGCTACCCCTTCCCCGGAAACGTGCGCGAACTGAAGAGCCTGGTTGAACGCGCGGTGCTGCTCGCCGAAGGCGGTGAGCTGCTGCCCGAGCATTTCAATCTGAACACTTCCGCCGCGAGCGATCCCACCGCGAGCGAGCCGCAAGGCACCAGCCTGCGCGAACGCATGGACGCGCTGGAGCGCAACCTGCTCCTGCAGTTTCTGCGCAAGAACAACGGCAACCAGACCCTGACGGCGCGTGAGCTGGAACTCCCCCGGCGCACGCTGCTGTACCGCATGGAACGCCTCAACATCAGTTCGGCTGATGTGTGAGCGCTCAGGAGCAGAGCAAGATGAATAATCACCTTCAATTCACCCTGACGATCCCCGGCACCCCCGGCGACTTCAAGGTCCTCGCCTTCTCCGGCCGCGAGGCCATCGGTGCGCCCTTTCGCTTCGACCTCGAACTGGTCACCGAAGACGCGGACATCAACCTCGACGCGCTGCTGCTGCAGCCGGCTTTTCTCGCCTTCGGCAAAGACCAGGGCGGTGTGCATGGCCTGATCGAGTCCCTCGCCCAGGGTGAAACTGGCAACCGCCTGACTCGCTACTCCCTGTCCCTGGTGCCGCACCTGGCCCGCCTGACCCTGCGCACCCATTCGCGCATCTTCCAGCAGCGTTCCGTGCCGCAGATCCTCGCCCAGTTGCTCGAGGAGCACGGCATTCCCGCCGACAGCGCCGACTTCCAGGCCCTGCCCGAGGACTACCCGGCGCGCGAGCACTGCGTGCAGTACGCCGAGACCGATTTGCAGTTCTTCCAGCGGTTGTGCGAGGAAGACGGCCTGCACTATCACTTCCGGCACAGCGATACCGGCCATGTGCTGGTCTTCGGCAACGATGCCCAGGTGTTCGGCAGTCTCGCGCAGCCGCTGCCCTATCTGCCCAGCGCTGCCGCCGCGGCCGTCACGCGCTTTGGCCTGCGCCTGGCCAGCCGGCCCTCGGCCCTCGCCCTGCGCAGCTATGACTTCCAGCAGTCGCACCTGAAACTGGAAGCGTCCTTCACCCAGCCGCCGCAGACCGATGCCGAGGGTGAAACCAGCAACGCCGTGCTCAGCCCGGAAAGCTATGCCTTCGAGCCGCGCTTTCGCACCAGCCAGGCCGGCAAGCAGCTGGCCCAGCGCACCCTGGAGGCCCGCCGCGTGGACCAGCGCCGCGCCGAGGGCCTGGCCAACCATATCGGCCTGCGTGCCGGACATCTGTTCGACCTGAGCCAGCACCCGCGCGAGGACTGCAACCGCCTGTGGCTGCTCACCGAGGTGCGCCACCAGGGCCGCCAGCCCCAGGTACTGGAGGAACATGCCGAAGCCTTTGCCGCCAACCTGCCGGCCGAAGCGGGCTGGGAGGACGCCGGCCCCTTCAGCCAGGGCTACCGCAACCGCTTCAGCGCCATCCCCGGCGACCAGGCCCTTCGCCTGCCCGCCCTGCATCCGCGCCCGCGCCTGCTCGGCAGCCAGAGCGCCATCGTCATCGGCCCGAAAGAGAACGAGGGCTCGCCGCCGGAGGAGATCCACTGCGACGAATATGGCCGCGTCCAGGTGCAGTTCCACTGGGAGCGCGAGGCCCCCGAGCAGACCAGCCGCGCCTGGCTGCGCGTGGCCTCCGGCTGGGCCGGCAGCCAGTACGGCGCCCTGCTCATCCCCCGCGTGGGCATGGAGGTGCTGGTCAGCTTCCTGAATGGCGACCCCGAGCAGCCGCTGATCACCGGCTGCCTGTACAACCTGGAACAGCAACCGCCCTACCCGCTGCCCGAGCACAAGACCCGCAGCGTGTTCAAAACCCGCAGCACGCCGAACGGCCAGGGCGGCAACGAGCTGCGCATCGACGACCGCAAGGACGCCGAGCAGATCTACCTGCACGCCCAGCGTGACTGGGAACAGCACGTCAACCACGACCAACGCCTGCACATCGGCCACCAGCGCCACAGCACCGTCGAGGGCAACAGCCACAGCGAGCTCAAGGCCGAGGAGCACCGCATCACTCACGGCAACCGCCTGGTGGAACTCAAGGCCGATGACCACCTGACCGTGGGTGGCAGCCAGCACCTGAAGCTGGGGGCGGGGCAGTTCATCGAAGCCGCCAGCGAGATTCATCTCTCCGGCGGCCAGAAGATCGTCATGGAAGCCGGCAGCGAACTGACCCTCAAGGTCGGCGGCAGCTTCGTGAAGCTGGACGCCGGCGGTGTGACGCTGGTCGGGGCGGAGGTGAAGCTGAACTCGGGGGGCAGTGCGGGAGCCGGGTCGGGCGTGGCCATCCAGAAACCTACCGCGCCGACCCTGCCCGAATCACAAAAAGCCGCTCAGCCAACCGAGAAGCCCGCTTCCGCCGCTGAAGAGCCGCCTGTACAGGCACAGGCGCAACGCCAGGCGCTCCAGGCCGCCGCGCGAAATGCGCAACCGATTTGCGAAGTGTGCCAACAGGAAGGAGCGGCCTGATGTCCGTAAGCAATCATTACCTGCTGCTCGACGGCGCCCAGATCGACAACCTGCAGCGACAGGTTTTCCGCCTGCAGGAGGGCGCCGACTGCGTAACGCTGTATCGGAAAACCGCCTATGCGGACCTGGCCGACTGCGGCCCCGCGCTGATCAAAACAACACCCGACTCACCGCTACTCAGGCATTTCCAGACGCATTGGCAGAGCACGGCCGGCCTGCAAGTGTTCAGCGATGCCGATCCCGCCGAGCTGCAAACACATCTGCGCAGCCTGGTTCATGCCCGCGTGCCAGGCGGCTCTACCGTCCTGTTCCGCTATCACGATCCACGCATCCTGCCGCTTTGGCTGGAAACGCTCAGCGCCGAAGAGCGTGATTACTGCATGGGTCCCGTAGAGCGCTTTGTTATGTGCGACGCGGAAGGTGAACCCGTGGTTTTCGAGCGCCAGGGTCCAGGTCGGCCAGCCGCTCCTTACGCCGCGCAGCCTTGGCTACAACTCAGCGAAGCCCAGCTGGAACGACTCAATGGGGCCAAGCAAGCCGAATTCGACAGGCGCTTGCTTGGGCACCTGCAGGAGCATTTCCCCGAGCGGCTGGCCGCGCTGGACGCAGACGCCCAGCGGCGTCTGGTGCACACGTGCCGGGAAGGTGCCGCCCAGTACGGTTACAGCAGCGCGGCTGAAGTCGCGCGCTGGAGCGGCCTGGTCGTGCTGCTCGGCGATGACTTTCCCGATGCCGCGCTTCATGGCCAATACCGAACCCTACTGACGCAACCCGGCCGACTGCCGGCGCAGCGGCTGGAAGATGCCCTGCTGTATGCGCAATACCAGCAACTCCAGTGTGCCAAGGAGGCCCTTGCATGACCGCACCCGATAACGCCATGGCTCTGGGCCGTGCCGACCAGGCCGCACAGGCCAATTTCGAGCGGGACGATCTCTCCAGCCCCATGAGCGCCTGCCCCGCTCGGGAAGCCGAGCTGTTCGTTGTGCCCGCGCGCTATGCCCTGGCGGAAATGAACCCCGAACATGCTTGCGTAAAGCCCGGCTACACCCTCAAGAGCCAGCCCATGGCAGTGCGTCGACTGCGCCAGGGCTACCTGTATCTCTGGCACGGCGAGGGTCCGCTGCGCCGCTTCGGCGTCGGGCAAAACGGCTGCCTGACCGAACAGGATCTGGATGCCGGCCACGAGCCCGTCGAGGAGGGCACACTGGCCGGCCTGGCCCTGAACAAACATCAGGATGCCTGGCTGATGTACGCCGATATGCCGCTGACCACCGAATTCTGGCAGCAACTGACTGAACCCGGCACCCGCCAGCAGCGCATGCGTCGGATCGCCCTGCCCCAGGTGGCGCAACAGCTACAGGCCACCCATTGCCCAGCGCTGGCCGATGCGCCACAGCTCATCGCCGAGCTGATGCCCGGCATTCGCGACCAAGTCCTGGCGAGCGACCACCACAACAAGGGCGACCAATATCGTGCCGTGGCCGACATCATTGGCAAGCAGGCCGCCAGTAACCCCACTCCTGAAAACATCAAGGCCTACGTGGATGCAATGCACCGGGCGCGGGAGCGTGAGGACGCGGCGGGCCGGCACCCCGAAGCCGCCCAGAGCCCGCCCGGCGTCTGGAGCGCCGACGCCTGGGACGTGCCCGCCGCCGAGGCCTGGCTGGACCAGGCAACCCGCCAGGCCAACGGCCTGTACGGGATCTTCGCCGTGGTGGACGACCACTTGGGCGTGCTGCGCGACCTCAACCAGGCACAGGCCACCGTCAACCAGCGCCACGAGGACTGGGAGGCAGAAAACGGTCACAAGGCCCTGCTCGCCGGCTTTATCAACAGCCTGATTCAGGAAGACGGCGCC
This sequence comes from Pseudomonas flexibilis, assembly GCF_000802425.1. Taxonomy (GTDB): domain Bacteria; phylum Pseudomonadota; class Gammaproteobacteria; order Pseudomonadales; family Pseudomonadaceae; genus Serpens; species Serpens flexibilis. The sequence goes on from NZ_JRUD01000018.1 coordinate 20,724, forward strand.
GAAGTCGCCAGCCAGCTCTCCTACCGTTACATGGACCGCGACTTGCTCCTCACCGCCGACCAGGGCGAGGCGATGCTGCAGGCCCAACGGGATCTGCAGCCGCTACTGGCCCGGGAAACCGCCATCAACCAGCACTACCGCCACCAGGCCGGTCATGCCGCCGCCGACAATCTGATCGCCGATATCCGGCGTCAGGAGCAGGCCATCCTGGCGCCGCTGCGTGAGCTCCTACCCTCCGACATCTCCGATATCGAAGGGCAACTGCACGATCTGGTGATGGCCTACCGCGCCGACAAGGCCCGTAACATGACCGACAGCAAAAGCGGTCATCAGGTGCCCGAGCGCGTACGCCTGGAGGAGATGAACGCCTGGATCGCCGAGGTCGCCGACACCCATCATCAGTGGCTGGCCGAACGCCGCGAGCAGATCCATGCGGACCAGAGGCAGGCCCTGCCCCTGCACCGCCAAGCGCTCTGGTATACCGACTACGACAACGTCGGCCACTGCGAACTGCTGTCGAAGCTGGCACTGGACAGCCTCGGCATGCTGTGTAGTACAGGGCCTGGGGTAGCCATTGCGACCAACCTGCTGCGCAGCCCACACCCGGACCTGCCGTTCAGCCTGCTGACCACCGGCTTCTCGCCCACCTTGGTGAATTTCCTGGACGGCGCCGGCCGCGCCAACAACATTCAGGACGCACTCACCGCTCCAACCGGCGACGCCGCCCGCGAATTGCTTGCCGGTCTGGTTGCCGCCGGCAAGCTGGACTGGCTGAACAGCCTGAGCGGCGCAGCAGCCACCGAGCATCCCCTGAACCTGACGATTGCTCGACTGTCGGCCGCCTTGGTCAGCCTCCTGGAGGAACACCTCAAGGGTCTGAGCACCCTGCCCGCGATGTCCATCGAGCAGTTTCCCAAGCCGATCCAGGCGCTGTTTCTGCGCATACGCGCCACCACCCAGGACTTCGTCTTCGAAAAGGCCCGCGACGGCCTGCGTCTGGCTGGCGAGAATGCACGCAAACTGAATGCTTGGGCGCTGGAAACCGGCAAGCGGGTACAGCGCGGCCTAAGGCCAAACGTCATCAATGGCATCAACCGCTACGGTGGTGTGCTACCGGTGGTTGCGCTGCTGCTCAACGGCGCCAACCTGTACCAGCTCACCTTGCGCGATCAGGGCCGAGAGCATGATGGTGTGCGCTTCGCCGAGCATGCCTCGGCCTACCTATTCACTTTCGCGGCACTTTCGGCGGCGACGGCCATGGCTTGGGATGCGCGCGGGAAAATAGAATTTCAGCGTGGCTGGTTTAAAGCCCCCACCATCACCCTCATGGGCTTCACCACTGGTTTTTTTGCGGGTTTTGCCAGCATTGCTGGTCTGATCAAACTCGGCCTCGAAATGCAGAGGGAAGACGCCTACTGGACCGCCGACCATTGGGCGCGCCTGGGCCGGGAAGGCGCCATGAGCGGCCTGATGGGCATGCAGGCCGGGCTGGGCAGCTACGCCACCTGGATGGTCATCACCAGCCAGTGGACCACCGCCCAGGCGGTGCGCTGGTTCAGCCTGCGCATGGTGCCGGTTGGCTGGCTGGTGCTGCTGGTCGAAGGGCTGTACTTCGCCTGGGACAAGTGGCTCAAGGACAGCGAGATGCAGCTGTTCCTCGAACAGTGCTGCTGGGGCCGGGCACGTCGCTGGGCCGACTCGCCCGAGCAACGGGGCAAGGAACTGCAGGCGCTGCTCACCTTGCTGTTCAAACCCCAGCTGCAGGCCGAGGGCCTCAACCGCGTCGAACATGGCAGTTCCGAGGGTATCTTCATCGCCGGCTACCAGGCCAAGGAGCTCCATCTGACCCTGCCCGGCGCCGATCCCGAGCGAACCCTGCTGTACCTGTGCCTGGCCAATATCGACGGCCACACCCCCCGTGACTACACCCCAGCGTTTCTGGCATCGCTGCGCAGCGAATGGCTGCCGGCCCAACAGGGCATGGGCCTGCGCCTGAGCGGCAAGCCACCCATAGCCGTGGGCAACTGGGAGCTTCGAGTGCGCTATCACAGTCCTTTGGCCATGGGCGTCGGCGTATTGGAAGAGGAAACCAACGAATTGATAATCGGCGGAGCCAACGGCATGCGCTATCTGATTCGCGCGGACCGGGTCACCGAGCATCTCAGCGCCGACGGCAAGCTGCCCAGCGATGACCTGCCAGACCACGAAGTCAAACCCACCCTGCTGACGCCCAAGGAGCGCCCATGACCACCCAAGCCGGCGAAACCCGCCAGGGCCCGCTCTGGAAACAGGAACACCTTGCACCCCTGCCCATCCCCACCGGCCAGCCTGTCAAGGATCTGCTCAATCTGATCTGGCGCAAAAACGACGTCTATCTGGACGTTGGCAGCTTCGCCATGGCTGCGGGCTGGATAGTTCTGAGTGTGGGAAACTTCTTAGGGGGGATCATTTCACTCTCGGTTCTTTCTCAATATCAACTTCTAGGGCTATGGAGCCTGATCATGGTCATCCCTGCCATTGCTTTCATGGCCTTTATGTGGTGGCTATACAGCCGCGCCTGGCGCCAGCCGCTCAGACCGCCCCTGCGCTTCAACCGCCAGCGCCGCGAGGTCTGCGTCACCCGTCCCGATGGCAGTTTCTGGTTCGTGCCCTGGGAGCGGGTGCATGCCATCGCCCCCAGCGCCACCCAGCTCGGCCCCTATGGCGCCGGCACCAGCGGCGCGCTAATTCTCTGGTTCCCCCTCGAAGGCCAGGAGCACGAACCCTATCACCCCGACAAGGAGGGCTGGGTCATGATGACCAGCCCGGGCAGCGGCAACTCGGCCATGGCGCAGTGGGAGTGCATCCGCAGCTTCATGGAAATCGGCCCGCAGGCCGTGCCGGAGCCGACCGTCGTACCCAATGCCGGCATGACCGTTTGGCAAAGCTATGTGCACGACTACCGCAAAGCCGTGGCTAAGCGAGGCCCACTCTCCGCCTTTCTTTGGGAGGGACTAGGGATGATCGTTTTCAACGATCTCCTGCTCCACTACCTGTACCGCAAGAAACTCGCCCACCTCCCCGACCTCACCGCCCCCGAGGCCATGGAATGGTCCAAGCCCCTGCCCCCGGAACAGTGGGCCAAACGCTCACCAGAGCTGGAGCGAGCCATCGCCGAACGGGAAGCGGAGCTGGCGGGTGAAAGCAAGGATCCGCAGCCCGCAGTGCAGGCGTAACGGAGCGATAAGGACTGACCATGACCACCCAAGCCGGCGAAACCCGCCAAGGCCCGCTCTGGAAACAGGAACACCTCGCCCCCCTGCCCATCCCCACCGGCCAACCCGCCAAGGATCTGCTCAATCTGATCTGGCGCAAGAACGACGTCTATCTGGACGTTGGCAGCTTCGCCATGGCCGCAGGATGGCTGGTGCTGCATTTCGGGACCGTTGTGGCGGGAATCCCAGGAGTCTTGGCTGGTTTCTACATGGGAATGCCCATGGGCCTGATCATGGTCATCCCTGGCACTGCTTTCATGGCCTTTATGTGGTGGCTATACAGCCGCGCCTGGCGTCTGCCGCTCAGGCCGCCCCTGCGCTTCAACCGCCAACGACGCGAGGTCTGCGTCACCCGTCCCGATGGCAGCTTCTGGTTCGTGCCTTGGGAGCGGGTGCATGCCATCGCCCCCAGCGCCACCCAGCTGGGTCCCTATGGCGCCGGCACCAGCGGCGCGCTGATCCTCTGGTTCCCCCTCGAAGGCCAGGAGCACGAACCCTATCACCCCGACAAGGAGGGCTGGGTCATGATGACCAGCCCGGGCAGCGGCAACTCGGCCATGGCGCAGTGGGAGTGCATCCGCAGCTTCATGGAAATCGGACCGCAGGCCGTGCCGGAGCCGACCGTCGTGCACAACGCCGGCATGACCGTTTGGCAAAGCTATGTGCACGACTACCGCAAAGCCGTGGCTGAACGGGACCCGATCTCCGTCTTCCTCTGGGAAGGGGTCGTGGGGCTAATCATTGTCAACTCACTGCTGATCCACTACCTGCTCCGCAAGAAACTCGCCCACCTCCCCGACCTCACCGCCCCCGAGGCCATGGAATGGTCCAAGCCCCTGCCCCCGGAACAGTGGGCCAAACGCTCACCGGAGCTGGAGCGGGCCATCGCCGAACGGGAAGCGGAGCTGGCGGGTGAAAGCAAGGATCCGCAGCCCGCAGTGCAGGCGTAACGGAGCGATAAGGACTGACCATGACCACCCAAGCCGGCGAAACCCGCCAAGGCCCGCTCTGGAAACAGGAACACCTCGCCCCCCTGCCCATCCCCACCGGCCAACCCGCCAAGGATCTGCTCAATCTGATCTGGCGCAAGAACGACGTCTATCTGGACGTTGGCAGCTTCGCCATGGGGGCGGGATGGCTGGTGTTGCATTTCGGCACTGTTGTGGCGGCCATCCCAGGAGTCTTGGCTGGTTTTTACGTTGGAATGCCCATGGGGCTGATCGCGGTCATTCCTATCACAGCTTTCATGGCATTTATGTGGTGGCTATACAGCCGTGCCTGGCGCCAGCCGCTCAGGCCGCCCCTGCGCTTCAACCGCCAACGACGCGAGGTCTGCATCACTCGCTCTGATGGGAGTTTCTGGTTCGTGCCTTGGGAGCGGGTGCATGCCATCGCCCCCAGCGCCACCCAGCTGGGTCCCTATGGCGCCGGCACCAGCGGCGCCCTGATCCTCTGGTTTCCCCTCGAAGGCCAGGAGCACGAGCCCTACCACCCCGACAAGGAGGGCTGGGTGATGATGACCAGCCCCGGCAGCGGCAACTCGGCCATGGCGCAGTGGGAATGCATCCGCAGCTTTATGGAGATCGGCCCGCAGGCCGTACCGGAGCCAACCGTGGTTCCCAATGCCGGCATGACCGTCTGGCAAAGTTATGTGCACGACTACCGAATAGCCGTGGCTAAGCGGGGCCCGCTCTCCGCCTTCCTCTGGGAAGGACTGGGGATGATCGTTTTCAACGACCTCCTGCTCCACTACCTGTACCGCAAGAAACTTGCCCACCTCCCCGACCTCACCGCCCCCGAGGCCGTGGAATGGTCCAAGCCCCTGTCCCCGGAACAGTGGGCCAAGCCCAGCGCGGAACTGCAACGCCAAAGCGAAGAGGTCGAAGTCTTGCGCCAGCGCAATCCGCAGCGCTCGATCATCGATATCTTTACCGAAGTGCGGCGCGTCACTGTGATGAAGCCGGCCTGATGGAAACCGACAATGGCAAAAAATAACCCACCGCAAGCACCCACCCTTGAACTCAGCCGCCGTCCCAAGGCGGGCGATGTATCAGCCTTCCCCGGGGGACGGGTCAGTTATTTGGCCCCCCTGCCACTGCCCACCGGCTTGCCAGCTCAGGATTACGCCCATGCCGTGGGCGAGGTCAACGACACCTATCTGGATTTCGGCACCGGACTGCCCAACGTATTTTCTTGGCAATTCAGACTGGGGCTGCCCTTAATCGTTTGGATAATGTCTGTTGCCTTGTTGCCGATCATCGGCGCTCCCCTTGTAATGCTAGTGGTGGGCGGGAGCAAGATGGGCTATCAGGCCCTGCTCGAGTTATTCCGCTTGGGGCTGGGGATCGGATCAATCCTGGCCGTAGCTACACTCGCCCTCGGCTTGGGCAATTGGCTTATCAAGGACCGCAATCGACAAGACATCTTCCCCACCCGCTTCAACCGCCAGCGCCGCGAGGTCTGCTTCGTTCCCGAAGGCCACACCGAACCGATCTTCGTGCCCTGGGAATCCCTCTCCGCCTGGGTGATCGAGGCCCAGCGCTCCACCCAGCGCGGCATCCAGCGCCAGTACGGTATGGGGGTCGGCTTTCACCATGCCGAGAACGGCGAAGACTATTTCCTGGAGCGTCCCTGCTCCAGCGTTCCAACGGCCATCGCCAGCTGGGAAGCCATTCGCGCCTATATGGAGTACCAGGTGCACAGCCTCAAGGAGATTCAGGACCCATTCGACCTGCAAGGCCCCGATGACCCGCCCCACGAGGGCCTGCACACCTTCCGCAACGCCCGCGCCCGCATGCGCCGCCGCAACCGGGAAGGCGACGTTGGCGTCTTCTACGTCGCCGGCTGGTACCTCTACCACCTGATGACCCTCTGGACCTTGCCGTTCCGCCTCACCGACTGGGAGGTGGCCCGGGCAAAGCGCCAACAGCGTCAAGACCTGCCCGCCGCCATGCGCGAATGGTCGCAGCCCCTGCCCCCGGAACAGTGGGCCAAACGCTCACCAGAGCTGGAGCGGGCCATCGCCGAACGGGAAGCGGAACTTGCCGATGAAACCAAAGATCCGCAGCCCCCAGTGCAGGCGTAATCGGCGAGAAGGACCACACTTGACCACCCAAGCCGGTGACACCCAGCAAGGCCTGCTCTGGAGGCAGGAACATCTTGCCCTCTTGCCCATTCGTTCATGGGCCTGCGTTTGAACAGCAGGTCCAACGTGGCGCCCCTAGTCGACCGCGGCACACGAATGATCCTGCATGAATCACGTTTATACATACGCAAAACCCTAATATCCGCATGTAGAACAAAATCCTGACCAGCGTCAATTAACCGTAATATCGACAACTCGTCGCAGACTTGATCACGCACGACTGCAATCCATACAATCCGCGATCGCGCTTATGCCTCAAAAACGGACTGCGCAATATATTGCGCAACTTAAGGAATGATCCCTCTTATTTTGGTCCTCTCTGCGTTACTGCATACCGCAGCGGACGTAGTAGCAATGAAAAATACAGCCCGCCCCTCTAATCATCGACCTGGTGCCTCGCCAGGCCTTGATGACCTCTAGTTTCAGGAAGAGACGCTTGATGCAAACCCGTTACCTCTCAGTTGCCTTACTGGCCTTTACCTTGGCCTTGGCCAGTTGCTCCGGCAATTACACCTATAACGACAGCGATTATCGCCCGCTGGGTGAGCCGTACCCGGTCAAGCGTGGCCAATGATTTAAGGAACGAAGCAGTATGGAATTGGTTTTTGATGTAGTGGGCATCCATCAGTACGAGCCCGGCCTGATCAGCAACAAGTCGTTCACCGAGACCGGGGGGGTCATCGGCCGGGCCGAGCACTGCGACTGGATCATTCCAGATAGCAAACGCATCATTTCTGGCGAACATGCACGAATCAGCTATCAGGACGGCTCATTTTTCCTCACCGACATCAGCAGCAACGGTATTCGGGTGAAGGACGGCGGCGCGCTGGAAAAAGGCAAGGCGCAGCGTATCAAGCATGGCGATGTGTTCTGCCTGGGTGACTACGAAATCCGCGCGCGCCTGGTGAAGGACCCATTGCATTTCGAGGGCGATGTCGGCCGCCCGATGCCGGCGAGCAGCATCATTCCAGATGATGCCTTTCTCGATCTCGACCCGCTCCGTGCGATGGAGCCCCCTGCGCCGGCCTTTGTAGATCAGGACGACCTTTTGCAACTGAGCCGACCTCAGCAGCCGGCAACTCAGCACCCTGACTATGCGCGGATCGACATGGAGAGCCTTCCGCTCCCCAAGCTGGTGACGCCACGGCACCAGGAGACTGTTGCGCCCGCGCCACCCGAACATCTGCCCGACGGTTTCTGGAAACAATTTGGCGAGGCGCTCGGCATCGATGTCAGCGCTGTCGAAGGCGAGCAGCGCGCGGCATTGGCGCTGAAAGCCGCCAAGCTCCTGAGACAGAGCATCGGACACCTGCAGCAGAACCTGCATACCCGCAACGAGCTGAAGAATGACTTGCGGCTCCCGCTGACAACCGTCCAAAGCGCGGGAAACAACCCGATCAAACACAGTGCCAGCAGCCAGGAGGCCATGGCCGCTCTGCTGCGGGACAACAAGCCAGGACACATGCTGGCCGAACAGGCTGTGAATCGCGCCTTTCGTGACCTGCAGGCCCACCAGGTAGCCCTGCTTGCCGCCAGCCGCACGGCGGTCAGAAGCATGTTCGATCACCTTTCGCCCGAGAAGCTGGCCGTCCGTTTCGAGCGTGAACACAAGCCCTTGCTGAACACCTCCGGCGGGCGATGGCGAGCCTACCGGCGCTGGCATCAAGCGATGCAGCGCGATGATGAATGGAGCGAGCGCCTCTTCGCACGTGATTTCGCCAAAGCGTACGAAGAGCAGGTGCGGCTGATTGCCGCCCTGTCCACCGAATCTTGAGGAGGCTGCCCATGCTTCGCCCGTTTACCTGGTGCCTGATTGCCACAGCCCTGCTGCTTGGCGGTTGCACTTCATCCCTGACGAAACTGGATTTGTCGCTTTCCAGCAGCGATCAGCTCAACCCTGACATCAATGGCCGCCCCTCGCCGATTGTTCTGCGCCTGGTAGAACTGAAGCATCCCGCCACCTTTGAGCAGGCTGATTTCTTTTCGCTCTATCGCAGCCCCAAGGAGTCACTGAAACCGGACTTCGTCACGCAGGAAGAGCTGGAGCTGCGTCCCGGCGAACGCCGGACTTTGAAGCTCTTTGTGAACCCTGGCAGCCGCTACGTCGGGGTGCTGGCTGCCTACCGTGATCTTCCGGAAAGCCAGTGGAGGCACGTGATTCCGCTTCAGCAACAGGCCCGGCACCGAGTCCGCCTGCATCTGGAAGCGCGCGGTATCCGCGACCTCTCGGAGCACCAGGACAAATGAGCATGGCCTTGCATAACGTGGTCTGGAAGGAAGGGATGCTGCTGCGCCCGCAGCACTTCCAGCAGAGCGACCGCTATTACAGTCACCAGTTGAGCATGCGCACCCGCCTACTGACCGGTTACGCATGGGGGTTCGTTTCCCTGGAGATCGACCGCCAGTTCCTCAACATGGGCAAGCTGATCCTTAGCCAGGCCAGCGGCGTAATGCCCGACGGCACGCTGTTCGAGATTGGCGCGGAGCGTGAACCCCTGGCGCTGGATATTCCGCCCAATACCGGCAACACCCCGGTCTACCTGGCGCTGCCCCTCGTCACGGGTAACCACATCGAAACGCGCAGCCTTGAACAGAAAGATGTCCTGGCACGCCATGTGGCAATAGACACGGAAGTGACCGACTCCAATGCAGGCGACAACAGCACCAGCCAAGTGAGCTGCGCCCTGCCGGATTTCCGACTCCTGCTGGGGGAACAACAGAGCGATCAGGCCTACGTCAAACTCAAGCTGTGCGAAATTCTCGATACGACCCCAGAGGGGGTGATCAGCCTCGACCCGGAATTCAACCCGAGCTACCTGCATTTCCAGTCTTCCACTTACCTGCTCTCCTGCCTCAAGGAAGTGATCAGCATGCTCGCGCATCGCGGCGACACGCTGGCCGAGCGTATTCGCGCAAGCGGTAAGGTCGGCGGCGCAGAAGTGGGCGACTTCATGATGCTGCAGTTGATCAACCGGTATGAGCCGGTGCTGCGGCACTATCTCGGTGTCGACCATGTGCACCCCGAACAGATTTACCGGGAGCTGCTCGGTCTGCTGGGCGAGTTGGCCACCTTCGCCACGGAGAACAAGCGCCCGAGGCTGGAGGGCCGCTATCAACACAGCGACCAGGTGCTGAGCTTTCGTGCCCTGATGGACGCCATTCGCCAGGTTCTGTCGATGGTGCTGGAGCAGCACGCCATCGAGCTTCTGCTGCAGCAGCGCCAGTACGGAGTGCAGGTGTCTCCGCTGCACGATCAGCAGCTGCTCGACACGTCCTCGTTCGTGCTGGCCGCAAGCGCCGAATGCGACTCGGAAACGCTTCGCCAGCGCTTGCCCGCACACCTCAAGGTGGGCCCGGTGGAACAGATTCGGCAGTTGGTGAACCTCCATCTGCCCGGCATTCGTATCAAACCCCTGCCGGTGGCCCCGCGGCAGATCCCCTTCCATACCGGAAAAACCTATTTCGCCCTGGAGCTCACGTCGGAGGACCGGGAACAGATGAAGCGCTCTGGCGGCTTCGCATTCCATGTGTCCGGCGATTTCAGCGGACTGGAAATGAAATTCTGGGCAATCAGGAACTGACCCAATGACCCGTGAAATGGATTACGCCATGGGCGATAAGACGGTTGTCATCAATCGCCAAGACGATATTCGGGCCCATAGCCCGCTGACCGACTTTGCCGTGCCACCTCAGTTCGAGCAGGTGGAAGAACGCATGAGTTATGCCGCTCGCATGCGTCCTGCGGACACCTTCAATATCAGCGTGAACCCGCTGGTCGCATCAGCTTCGCCAGTGCTTTCGGAGCTGGTGCGCCTCAAGCACAACACCGAAAGCGAGGATCTTGCCGCGCTCAAGGAGCGCCTCAGCGCCGAAGTGAAGCTGTTCGAGCACCGCGCCCTGCAGGAAGGTGTCGAGAACAGCCAGGTCATGGCCACGCGCTACGTGCTATGCACCGCAATCGATGAAGCCGTTGTCACGACGCCATGGGGCAACGAGAGCGAGTGGTCGCAGATGAGCCTGCTCTCCAGCTTCCACAACGAGACCTTCGGCGGGGAGAAGTTCTTTCAGTTGCTTGAGCGCTTATCGCGCAACCCGGTCAAGCACTTGCTGATGCTGGAACTCATGTACCTGTGCCTGGCGCTTGGCTTCGAAGGCAAATACCGGGTTCAGCCACGCGGCATGATGGAGCTGGAGGCGATTCGCGACGGCCTGTACCGGCAGATTCGCCAGCTCCGTGGCGATATCCCCCGAGACATCTCTCCCCACTGGCAAGGCCTGAAAGACACTCGTCAACGCCTGGTGCGCATCGTGCCGTGGTGGCTGGTGGGACTTTTCACGCTGGCCTGTCTCGGCGTGACATACAGCGGGTTTGCCTGGGTGCTCAGCGAGCATCGCGCAAGCGTCCTGCAGCCCTACACGTTGCCTGACAGTCCGAACACCGAGCAGCCGTAATCCAGGGATAGTGTGATGAAAAATGTTCTAGGAAAGTTCGTTGTCTTCTTGAGCAAAACCTGGGTATGGAGCCTGTGCCTGGTCCTTCTGCTGGCTGCGATCATCTGGTTCGCAGGCCCCATGCTGGCGGTGAACAACCACCGGTTCTGGGCATCCACCGCCAGTCGCTTGCTCACCCTTTGCATCCTGTTCCTCGTTTGGGGACTGGCCATGGTGTTCGTCAGTTGGAAGGCACAGGCCAAAAAGGCCGAGGCCGAAGGAGACGAGGCGATACAAGAACGGCTTCGCCGCGCCGATCAGATGAGCGAAGAGCAGGACGAGCTGCGCAAGCGCTACAAGGAGGCACTGCGCACGCTGCGCAGCTCCAGCCTGTACCAGGGGCGGAGCGAGAAATGGCGCAATGAGTTGCCCTGGTATCTGATCATTGGCCCGGAAGGCAGTGGCAAGACCAGCCTGCTGGACTTTTCAGGCTTGGAATTTCCACTCAACCAGATGGAATCACTCCGCCTGACCAAGGATGTCTCGGGCACGCGCCACGCCGACTGGTATTTCGCCGAGCATGCCGTGCTGGTCGATACCGCTGGCCGCTACCTGACGCAGAAGGATGCCGAGATCGACGGCAGCGCGTGGCATACCTTGCTGAATCTGCTGCGTCAGCGCCGGCCACAGCCGCTCAACGGCGTGCTGGTCAATGTTCCCCTTGATCTTCTCTTGAATGGCGGGGAGCAGGCCCTGGAAATCCTGGCTCGCCAGACTCGGCAGCGCCTGCATGAGATCTACAAGCGCTTGGGGATCGATGCTCCTGTCTATCTGGTACTCAGCAAGGCCGATAAGGTCATCGGGTTCGATGAGTTCTTCGATCATATGTCACGCGAAGAAAGCGACCAGGTACTGGGTACGAGCTTCCGCAAGGATCAGAACGGCACAGACCTTCAGGTAATCCGTCAGGAGTTCGAAGAGCTGCTCCGGCGCCTGAACAGCCAGGTGATCCTGCGCATGCATCAGGAGCGCGATCCTTTGCGTCGCGGTCGCATCTTCGACTTTCCTCGGCAGTTGAGCCAGATTGGCGACAAACTTTGCCTGTTTAACGAACTGGCGTTCAGCGGCAATCGCTATCAGCGCGCCAGCCAGTTGCGCGGCTTCTACCTGACCAGCGCCCCGCAGCTTGAGGAGAAGCTGGACCCCACTACCGTTGAAATCGGTCGTCAGCTCGGCATTGCCAGCAAGGCCCTTCCCAGCTTTCGCACCGGGCGGGCACGCTTCATTCATCATTTGCTGAGCAAAGTCATATTCCCTGAAGCGGCATTGGCCAGCCTGGACCAGAAGGAAGTGCGCCGCATCGATTGGGGGCAGCGCGCCCTGTATGCCGGCGCCCTTACCTGCCTGCTGTTGGCCGGCGGCGGGTGGGCGATGAGCTTTTCCGAGAACCACGCCCACCTGGAGCAACTTAGAACCATCGCTCAGGCGCTTCACAAGGAACGCAAAGCCGTCGAACCCAGGGACGACGCCATGCAATTGCTGGCCTTGCTCGATACCAGCTACTCCGCAACGCGGGTTTTTCCTCCACGGGACGAGGCTGCCTGGTCAGAGCGTGGTGGGCTGTATCAAGGCCCGCTGGTCGAACCCACCCTGGTGAACACGTACCGACACGACCTGGAAACCCATCTGCTGCCCCGCGTGGCCCGCCAGCTGGAATCCCAGATTCGCGCCAACATGAATGACCGCGAGCGGCTGCTGGGCAGTCTGCGCGCCTATTTGATGCTGCATTTGCCTGCCCGACGGGACGCTACCTATCTCAGCGAATGGCTGGCCGTGGACTGGTCGCTGCGCTATGCCGGCAATTCCGCAGTACAAAATGCCTTGAATGGCCATTTTCGACGCCTTCTCGACGGGCCGTTCGCGGCGGTCCCAATCAATGAGCCGCTGGTAACGAAGGCCCGCCAAGTGCTTCGCAGTGAATCCTTGGCGAATGTGGTTTATCGCATGCTCAGTGATCAGGCGAAAGGCTTGCCGGACTACTCGTTCAGTCAGAAGCTGGGCCCTCAGGGTATTTACTTCTCCGGCATTGAGTACTCCATTCCCGGCTTCTACACCCAGCGGGGCTACCAGCAGTACTTCATTGCACCGGGCGCAAGCATGGTGCGAGAGATCCTGAAGGACAACTGGGTGCTCGGCGAGGCGGAGGGTGAAGAGCTCAGCCTGGGCGAACTTCGTCGCCTGCTGATTGCCGTGGAGCAGCTCTACTTCCGGGACTACACCAACTACTGGGGTGAAGCGCTTGCGCGGATTGCACTGGAGCCCATCGGTAGCGCACTGCCAGGTGCAGAGCAACTCGCTGCGCTAAGCGCACCGAACTCCCCACTGCTGGTTCTGCTTCAGGAGATTCGGGATAACACCCGCTTTGCCGGGCCTGCGGCAGCTGATGAAAGCTCCCTGCCGGCGGAAGGGGTACTGGGACAAGCTGGTCAGTTGGCAATCGCCGCTGCTCAACAAGCCCAGGAAGCGCTCGTCAGGAGCATGCCGGATACGACACGGCGCGCTCTGGAGCGACGCTTTGAGCAACTCCATCAGTTGTTGGACGATGACCAGGCACCCACCACGAACCTGGCGGCCACGCTTAAGGCCATGGAAGGGATGCAGCAGATTCTCGCCAGCCTGGCTCGCGCCAGCGCCTCCGAACTGGCTGCCTTCGAGATCGCCAAGGCTCGGATGAACAACAGCCAGGATGCCATCCAGCAGACCTTTGCCAATGCCGCCCGACTGCCCCAACCTGTGAGTCAATGGCTTAGCGTCATGGCCGAAGATAGCTGGATGCTTGTGCTGCATGAGGCCCACAGCTACATCAATCAGCGTTATCAGAGCGAGCTTTTCGAGGCCTATCATCACTCGCTCCACCAGCGTTATCCGTTCCACGCCGCCAGTGAGAGCGACGTCGCGCTTGCCGACTTCCGAGACTTCTTCAAGCCACAGGGCATTGCCGATAGCTTCTTCGAGCGCTACATCAAGCCGTTCGTGATCACCTCCGGAGGCCAGTACCAGGCGCGGCCGGTGGACGGCCACGGGCTGCCGCTGTCCCAGAGCTTCCTCACCCAACTGGGTAAGACATTGGCGATTCGCCGCGGCTTTTTCTCCGAGAACACCAGCGAGCCACTGATTCTGTTCAAGCTTGAGCCGTATGCCTTGGATTCGCATCTGAGCCGTGCTGATTTCCGACTCGGTAACCAGCAGATGGAGTATCGCCATGGCCCCATCGTTCAGACGCCGTTCCGCTGGCCCAGCAAGGAAGATGAAGGTCGTTCCAGCCTGATGGTGGAGGAGATCGGTGGCCGACGCATAGGCATCGAGAAGAACTCTGGCCCCTGGTCGATGTTCCGTCTGCTCGACTCGATGGAAGTGGATTATCACAGCGGGCGTGATGTGCTGCTGCTCAAGGCGGAATTCGATGGGATGCCCGTCCACTACTTGCTACACGGCCAACGTTCCTCGAATCCCTTCGACGTGAATTTGCTGCGCAGTTTCCGGCTGCCGACAACCTTGTAAGGCTGGCAGGATGACCACAGTTTCCTGGCGCAGCGCCGCGCGCACGGATATCGGCAAGGTTCGGCAAAACAACGAAGACGCCCTTTTGTCCATGCCCGAGCATGGACTCTGGGCTGTCGCGGATGGCATGGGGGGGCACCAGAACGGGGCCCTTGCCAGCCGCCTCATTGTCGAGAACCTTGCTGCCCTGCCAACTGATGGCGGGCTTGAAATGCGCCTCCAACGGATCAGGCAGTGCCTCTATGACGTAAACCTGCACTTGGGCAGGGACCTGACGTTATGCGGCGATTTTGAGAACCCCATCATCGGTAGCACCGTGGTAGCGCTGCTGGCTGAAGGGAATCAGGCCGCCTGCATCTGGGCGGGGGACAGCCGCTGCTACCTGCGGCGGAACCAACGCCTCTATCAATTGAGCCGCGATCACTCCGTGGCTCAGCAGATGATGGATCAGCACCGTCTGACTCCGGCACAGGCTGCCCAGCATCCTTCGGCCCATGCCCTGACCCGAGCAGTGGGGGCCACAGACACGTTAACGCTGGACGTTCTTCGCTTGAACCTGCAGCCGGGAGATGCCTTCCTGCTGTGCAGTGATGGCCTCTACCGCAGCCTTTCTACGGATGCGATGGGGGCTGCATTGAGCCATGGCTCACCCGACCAGGCACTGGAACAGCTGTTTCAACTCGCGCTGCTGGGGCCGGCCCGTGACAACCTCAGCGCAGTGGTCATTCAGAGCGATGAGAATTCGTAGATGAGTGAGCACCTCCATCTTCCTGCCGCTGCGGACCTCACCTACTTCGCGTTTGCTCCTCCGGCTTCAGCGCCTATGGCTGCAGAACCACGTCGGCTTAAGGAGTTGCCTGATCTGCTTTGTGGCAGGTATCGCATCGACAGGCTGCTCGGCGTGGGGGGGATGGGTGCGGTTTACCAAGCCTGCGACTTGTTGCGTGAGCAATTTGGCGAGCCCGCCCCACAGATTGCCATCAAGACACTCAACGAGGATTTCAGCGAGTTCCACGACGGCCAAGCGCTGTTGCATAGCGAATACGCCGTGCTGTCGCGTCTTCACCACCGACGGGTAGTGCGTGTCTTCAGTTTCGAAGTCGATCCTGGCAGCGAGCGGGCATTCATCACCATGGAATTGCTCAAGGGCTGCACGCTGGATGAGCTACTGCTGCAGCACCCCCAAGGGCTACCCTGGGACCAAGCGCGAGAAATAGCCCAGGCACTGCTTGAGGCGTTAGCCTGCGCCCATGAGCAGGGGATCTGTCACGGGGACATCAAGCCCGGCAACCTGATGCTCGGCGATTACGGGATTCGGCTGTTCGACTTCGGCTTAAGCCATGTCAGCGAAGCAGCCTTGCCAGGCCTCCCCAAGCTCGCGCGCGATCGTTTCGCCGCACTCACGCCAAGCTACGCAGCACCGGAACTGCTGGACGGCGCAGACCCCACGCCAGACTCAGATGTCTACGCCGCCGCCTGTGTCATTTACGAGCTGTACCAGGGGGAGCATCCGTTCCAGCGCCTGAGTGCCAAGCAGGCGCTTGAGCGAAAGCTCTCCCCTCAGGCGCCCACACCAATGCCTTTGCCCGTTTGGAAAGCCTTGCAACCCGCCCTCTCGCTCGACAGCGGGCGACGGGACCGCAGTATCGGGCCGTTACTTGCCGCCTTTCAGAAAGCCCCGCGCAGCTCAACGTTGGACCGCTGCCGTAATCACCTCCACACCACGGTTTCCCGACTGATCAGAAGGAATGGACGCCATGTCTCAGTACTCAAGTGAACCCGAAGTTTCCTTCACTCTTGCCATTGCCAACGCCCCCGGCGACTTCAAGGTCCTCGCCTTCTCCGGCCGCGAGGCCATCGGTGCGCCCTTCCGCTTCGACCTCGAACTGGTCAGCGAAGACGCGGACATCAACCTCGACGCGCTGCTGCTGCAGCCGGCCTTTCTGTCCTTCGGCAAGGACCAGGGCGGTGTGCATGGCCTGATCGAGTCCCTCGCCCAGGGCGAAACCGGCAACCGCCTGACCCGCTACTCCCTGTCCCTGGTGCCGCACCTGGCCCGCCTGGCCCTGCGCACCCATTCGCGCATCTTCCAGCAGCGTTCCGTGCCGCAGATCCTCGCCCAGTTGCTTGAGGAGCACGGCATTCCCGCCGACACCGCCGATTTCCAGGCCCTGCCCGAGGACTACCCGACGCGCGAGCACTGCGTGCAGTACGCCGAGACCGATCTGCAGTTCTTCCAGCGGCTGTGCGAGGAAGACGGCCTGCACTATCACTTCCGGCACAGCGATACCGGCCATGTGCTGGTCTTCGGCAACGATGCCCAGGTGTTCGACAGTCTCGCGCAGCCGCTGCCCTATCTGCCCAGCGCCGCCGCCGCGGCCGTCACGCGCTTTGGCCTGCGCCTGGCCAGCCGGCCCTCGGCCCTCGCCCTGCGCAGCTATGACTTCCAGCAGTCGCACCTGAAGCTGGAAGCGTCCTTCACCCAGCCGCCGCAGACCGATGCCGACGGTGAAACCGGCAACCCCGTGCTCAGCCCGGAAAGCTATGCCTTCGACCCGCGCTTTCGCACCAGCCAGGCCGGCAAGCAGCTGGCCCAGCACAGCCTGGAGGCCCGCCGTGTGGACCAGCGCCGCGCCTGTCTCTTATACAACATCACCGAACACACGAAACGGACTCCTATTCCGAATACCACTGTCAGCTTCCAAAAAAAAAACAAAACAA
>NZ_JRUD01000019.1 GCF_000802425.1 Pseudomonas flexibilis
GTAGTGGGAGAGGCTGCGGGAATGGCATGTGTCGGATTGGTCGGTATGGCGTGCGTGGAACGGCGGTGTCGACAGCTAGGTGATCCGGGACAGGGTGCAAGTGGGGTAATAGACGAGCATGGAATACCAGCAAGTCGGCGCACGGCCCTTGGCGGTTGAGCAACACCCCGGCACTGAGGCTGGCATTACCAGTGCGGTACTTCACGAACTTGGGGCTGCCGGCCATTGCGGCGCGGCAGGAATATATTCATCGAACCGCCGTGTACGTGACCCGTATGCACGGTGGTGTGGGAGGAGAGGCGCCGTGAGGCGTCTCCCTATCCCGATTATGTACCAATGGAAGGCCTATGTCGCTCCCCAAAGACAGAGTTGTAGTCGCAAGCGATGTAAATCCTAGAGACGGGATCGGCATTGAAATTTACAGAGATGACGAATTAGTCGTTGAAATTTTCAGGGATGATAGAGACAGAACTCGCACAGTAACTGTATTCAAAGATTCAATTTCGCTTGAGTTAATGGAAGAATCTATTCAAATATTCAAAAAAGAGATTCCTTGGGACTTCATTGAATACGAGGAATAGGCACATAACAATGCACTCAACTGCCGCTCACTTCGTTCGCTGGGCGTCCAAAAGCTACGCTTTTGGACGCCCGTTAGTTTAATCGTTAGGCTCGCATGAAAACTACAAAGCTAATCCACGGATCGGAGAAAGTTGTTGAAACCCTAGGGTTCTGGCCAGGCTTCCATGACGCAGAGGTCATATCCTTTTCCGCATCGCGTGCGCTGCCACTAGACGCAAACTCTCCAATTGCAAATTTGGTCGTGCGTGTCAGGCAGTACACTGAGGTTGGTGCAGGAACCGCCGACTATGAGTTCGCAATCACCAAAAGCATCTTGGTAAATTTTACTTTTGGTGGCATCAGCGACATATCCATATCAGAGTTCAATCACCAGAACGTCATAAATTCAATCAAGTTCACGCCTATCGAGAATGGAGAAATAATAGTCCTAATTGAATCAATTTGGGGTTTCGGTGGCAAAATAAAATGCAGTTCGGTCTCAGTTGAGTCCGTCCAAGAGCTACCAGTTGTTGTGCGCGCCTAACAATGCGCTCAACTATCGCTAACTTCGTTCGCTGGACGTCCAAAAACTGCGCTTTTGGCCGCCCCTTAGCTTAATCGTTAAAACGTTATGGGCCTCGCCATGGAAATTAGAGGAATACCATTCGGGACCACCGACTGGTCGAAAATTGAAGCGACGGAGCATCATGGCGAGACGGGTGCCGCTTACTGGAGAACTTGCCAGTTTGGAGTTATCCGTGTTCGCATGGTTGAGTACACGCCAGGTTATCTGGCAGATCATTGGTGCTCAAAAGGTCATATCCTTTTATGCTTGGAAGGCGAACTCGATACAGAACTCCCTGATGGGCGCAGGTTTACCTTGGCTCCCGGAATGAGTTACCAAGTGGCTGACGGAGCAGAACCGCACCGCTCATCCACAAAGGTGGGTGCCAAGCTTTTTGTGGTTGACTGAAATTTCTAATAGGTGGTTCACGTTCGCTTGCACAATGGGGCGTCGCCGCCTCATAACCTGAACGTTAGGCCAAGGAGGCCCGCATGAAAGCATTCGCCGCAATCCTTTTGGCACTGTTCGCAGGCCTGCAGGCGCTAATTGCCTGGTATTGGTCTCACACAACAGCCGCCGAGCAACTCAAGAGTGTCTTCACCTCTATGTATGGAAGTGTGCCCGCTTGGTCCGAGCTAGCCTTTTCTATTGGCGCAGGCTGGCTCGCGGCACCAATCGTTATTGTGCCTTTCTTGTGGCATCCATATTTGCAACAGGCATACGGTCTTATCTTGGAGCGGCCTCATTCGCGGCTTTTTTCATCACCATCCTTATGGTGTATGCCATGTACCCAGTACATCTAATGCTTACCATCAAGGCCTAGGGGTCTAACAATTCATAGAAGGACGCCTGCTAAAGCTTCACCTGCGCGGCCGCCGCTTAGGTTCAGCGCTATGCATCTAGGAGACAGAAACATTGAAGCCTCGAATTTCCGTTATCACACTTGGCGTAGCTGACCTTGAGAAAGCTGTCCGGTTTTACCGGGATGGTCTTGGGCTTCCGACCGAGGGAATTGTTGGAAAAGAGTTCGAGTATGGGGCTGTGGCATTTTTCGATCTAAGTGCCGGCCTAAAGCTAGCTCTTTGGCCGAGGCAGAGCCTTGCTCATGATTCTGGACTACAACTGAAGAGTCCGAGCTCGACAGAGTTTTCCATTGGCCATAACGTGATGTCTAAATCCGAGGTTGATGAAGTAATGGCACAGGCTGAAAGTGCCGGTGCCAGCATTGCAAAACCAGCAAATGATACTTTCTGGGGTGGTTACGCTGGTTATTTTAAGGATCTTGATGGCCATTTGTGGGAGGTTGTCTGGAATCCGCAGCTACTTCCGGAGCAAGATGCATAAAAGTCGGCTGTTTTCGCCCTTTTGGGGCTGGGTATAAGGTGGAAAAATGGATCTTAACCAGCAGCTAGACCTAAGATGCCCAAAATGCGAAACAAGAGTTTCGCAAAAGGTTCAACGCCGAATGAATAGTTTCTGGGGTGGTCTATCGGTGGCTGTGTGCGAAGGGTGTAAGGCTAATATCCAATGGCACCACTCCTTGCATCGTCGATTCAGAGTTGGTGGCTTTCTCTTCAGGTGCGGACTGTTTTTAGCATTGGCCTCGTTGGCGAATTTCATCACTCAGAACAAGGGGCTTGCATCATTACTGCTAATTGCAGGGGTGTTTCTCACTTTCTCTGGAATTCTCTGGACCTATACGAAGCATGAGAACATTAAGGTTGAGGTTGTAGAGAAGACATAACAATGCGCTCAGTTGTCAATGATTTCACTCGTTAGCTTGATAGTTGTGTGCTTAAGGAGAAGCAAGTTGGAAATAAGGACTCTGCACTTTGTGGTTGCTGATAAGTCCGCAGCAAGTCTGTAGCTCCCGTGTTCGACTAATGCAGTAAATGGCATGATTTTAACGGGGTGATAGACGGTCCGGTGAAATCGGTTAAGAGGAAGATCTGAGTCTACAATTTAAGTTTTGACGCGGCCCGGAGGAGTTATGATTGAGAAAGTTTTCAGGGGAAGTCGGTTTACCGTGTTGGTGGCGGTTCTTATCTGTGCGGTGTCGTCTTTGCTCTTGTACGGTGCCTCGGTTAATATAATTTTCAATACCGCGCTGGATTTTGTTCGTGATGTGCCTGCCTCTGCTGACGGCGGCAAAATCCTTGCGGTTCGCCTCCTGAAGCTGTTGGATCTTCTGCTGATCGCGATCACCTTTCAGATTATGGCGGTGAGCCTCTACCGTCTGTTTATCCGTCCAACGTCTATTGATGAAAAAGAAGCCAAGAACCCTCTGGATATTAATAGCTTTCATGATTTAAAGATAACGATAAGCCAGGTGACTGTTCTGATTTTGGTGGTCCTGTTCCTTGAGCAGGCGGTACAGATTGGCGCTACGATCGCTACGCTATATTTTGGTGCTGCCATCGGTATCGTTATTTTGGCCTCGGTATTTGCGTGGAAGAATATAAAGCACTGATGCGGAATGCACAGTTTGACGCCGCCTGCTGTTGCATGCTTTCTCGTTTAGGCTTCACTTCCCTTGCAACGCTTCGCGTTATTCGGCGTTCTGCGTATTTGACGAAATTTATAACGGAAGGGGGTTCGCATGATTACCGCAATCACGACGTTTCAGTTGCCAAAGCCGATTACTCGAGAGGAAGCGCGAAGCGTTTTCCTCAGCACGGCTCCAAAGTATCAGGGCGTATCGGGACTTTTCCGTAAAACCTATATCTTGTCGGAAGATGGGCGTACTGCTGGCGGAGTCTATCTCTGGCGCTCTCGTGCTGACGCAGAGGCGGTATACACCGAAGGCTGGAGGAATTTCGTACAGGAGAAGTACGGCGCAGCACCGCTAGTTACGTACTTTGATAGTCCTGTTGTAGTTGACAATGTTACGAACGAAATTCTTACGGATGAGTAGCATTGGAATACGCATTCGGCTGTTTACGGACAATGCAGACGCATTGCTGAACCCGGCACGCGACACGGCTTGCCGCTCCGCAGCCCATGTCGCGTGCCTTTTCGCGCTGCGTTGAGGCTGTAGAAACAGCTGCCGCCTCCCACACCGCCCATACCTCCCTCGTAAGCCGGCATAACCCACACCTGGGTCGGCCGAGGCACCGCATACGCCCATCACGAACACCACGTGACCGGTGGCGTCTGCAAGGTTCTGAAAATCGGCCCTTTTCCGCGGCCCGACGACCGTTGGGCGGATGGATGCGATTTCCTCGGGCCTGACTTGTTGCCGTCACACACCACTGCTTCACTGGGGGCGCTAACAAGACAGAGCGGTGCCCGCCTCGGGTCGAGGCGCGACACGCCACGCGCGGGATGACCCGCCACACATGCCCCCATCCATCAGCCTGCCGGCCAGTTCGTCTTCGGTCGCCGGGGGCCTTTTTTACTTATGCCTGCCGAATCGTGCGCAACCGGGAACCCGCGCGCGAGGGGTAAGGCATGCCGGATGAAACAGGAACTCGTCAGTTGCCATTAGGGAGGCACGCCAGATGAAAGCGGAAATCGCTGTGCTGGATATTCAAGGAACTCACCGGATCTACACGGAGCTGCATCGCAGCCGGACGCCTGCAGGGACCATCCTGCTGGTCAATGGCTCGCTGTCCACCCTGGCATCCTTTGCCCAGACCCTCCGCTACCTGCAACCGCACTTCAATGTCGTGCTGTTCGACCTGCCGTATGCCGGCCACTCGCGGCGCCACAACAACCATCAGCGGCTGCTCAGCCGCGAGGACGAGGCCGACATCATCGTTGGGCTGATCGAGCATTTCCGCGCCGATTGCCTGCTGTCGTTCTCCTGGGGCGGCATCGCCAGCCTCAAGGCGCTGGCGCGTCACCCCCGGCATCTGCGCAAGGCGGTCATCTACTCGTTCTCGCCAGTGGTCAACGGCGCCATGCTCGACTACCTGGAGCGCGGCTCCCAGGTGCTCGGCGCCGGCGACCGCGACGGCATCGCCGCGCTGGTCAACGGCACCATCGGCAAGCACCTGCCGTCGCTGTACCAGCGCTACAACCATCGGCACATCCGCTCGCTGGAGATCTACGAGTACGCGCAGATGAAGTTCCACGTCGACACCGTGCTGCACCACGAAGGGCGCTCCTGCGTCAGCCAGGCCGATGCCATCGACATTCCGTTGCTGTTTCTCAACGGCGAGTGGGACGAGTACACCACCGCCCAGGACGCACGCCTGTTCGCCCAGCATGCGCGTCATTGCGACTTCCACTGCGTGGCCAGGGCCGGGCATTTCATCGATGTCGAACACAAGCGCGCCTGCCTGGAGACCCGCGACGCGGTACTGGACTTCCTGCGGGTGCCGGCCATCGTGCAGCGGCAAACCGTGGCGGTCTGAGCGCCGGGCGCCTCAGGCCTCGACTGTCACATGCCTGGCCAGGGCCGGGCAGGTGTCGCCGGCGTCCGGCCACTGGGTGAGCACCTCGTAGCCGTCTTCGGTGACCGCGACCATGTGCTCCCATTGCGCGGAGAGGGAGTTGTCGCGGGTGACCACTGTCCAGCCATCGGCGAGGCTGCGCACCTGGCGTCTGCCGGCGTTCAGCATCGGCTCGATGGTGAAGATCATGCCCGGCTGCAGGCGCACGCCGCTGCCGGGGGTGCCGAAGTGCAGCACCTGCGGGTCATCGTGGTAGACCCGGCCGATGCCATGGCCGCAGTACTCGCGCACCAGGCCGTAGCCGCCACGCTCGGCCACGCGCTGGATGGCGTGGCCGACATCGCCCAGCGTGGCGCCCGGCCGCACCGCGCGAATGCCGGCCCACAGGGCTTCGTGGGTGGCTTCCACCAGTTGGCGCGCCGCCGCGTCGGGCTCGCCGACGAAGAACATGCGGCTGGTGTCGCCGTACCAGCCATCGCGGATCACCGCCACGTCGATATTGACGATGTCGCCGTCGCGCAGCACCTGGGCGGACGGAATGCCGTGGCAGACCACCTGATTGACCGAGGTGAGGATGGTCTTCGGGTAGCCGTGGTAGCCCAGGTTGGCGGGAATACAGCGCTGCACGTTGACGATGTGCTCGTGGCACAGCGCGTCCAGCTCGTCGGTCCTGACGCCGGCCTGCACGTGGGGCGCGATCATCGCCAGCACCTCGGCGGCCAGCCTGCCAGCCTCGCGGGCGCAGGCGATTTCCTGTGGCGAGTGCAGGGGAATGCGGCGGCTCATGCGTTATCTCCCGCCGCGCGCGGCAGCGGTGGCTCTGCCGGCAGCGCGCACAGGCGTCCGATATCCAGTCCGCCCTCCTGCTCGGCGCGAATCAGCAAGCGGGACAATTCGCGGTAGTCCAGGTCCGGATACAGCTCGGCGAGCATGCCCAGGCGCATCCAGTGCTCGGCCTGGGCATTGATCGAACGGCTGAGGGCAACGCTGGCGGTGCGCAGGTTCTCGTGCATGCCGTCGGAGATTTTGACGATTCCCATGAGGTGATCCGTATATGGAATGTATACGGTGCGTAGCTTAATCGTATGCGTGTCAGCCGGCAATCCACGCCAGCATGGACAAGCCGAAGCAGGTCGTTACAATGGCCGCCGCGTTACCGGTCGCAGCCTACCCGGACAAAACAAGGACACATCATGAACGCTCTGTTGATCTGCTCCGGCGGATTCGACTCCGTGACCCTGGCCTACCGGCTGGCGGCGGAGCACGCCCTCGGCGCCTTGCTGACCTTCGACTACGGTCAGCGCCACCGTAAAGAAATCGACGCCGCCCGCCTCGCCGCCCAGCGCCTCGCCGTGCCTCATCTGGTGATGGACATCGGCCCGATCGGCCGCCAGCTCTCCGGCTCCGCCCTCACCGACGACATCGCCGTGCCCCACGGCCACTACAGCGAAGAGACCATGAAGGTGACGGTGGTGCCCAACCGCAACGCCATCATGCTCACCATCGCCTTCGGCGTGGCCGCCTCGCGCGGGCTGGACACCGTGGCCCTCGCCGTGCACGGCGGCGACCACTTCATCTACCCCGACTGCCGCCCCGACTTCATCCGCCTGTTCGGTGAGATGCAGGCCCGAGCACTGGACGGCGTGGCCGAGGTGGCGCTGCTGGCGCCCTACGTGCACACCGACAAGACCGAAATCGCCCGCGACGCGGCGCGCTTCGCGGTGCCGGTGGCCGACACCTGGTCCTGCTACGAAGGCGGCGAGATCCATTGCGGGCGCTGCGGCACCTGCGTGGAGCGCATCGAAGCCATGGCGCTGGCCGGCACCCCCGACCCGAGCCCCTATCAGGACGCGCAGTACTGGCGCGACGCGGTGGCGAGGGTCAACGCATGTACACGATAAAAAAAGAGTTCCACTTCTCCGCCTCGCACCAGCTCAAGCAGATGCCCGCGGGCCATCCCTGCGCGCGCCTGCACGGCCACAACTACGTGGTGGTGCTCGAGCTCAGGGGCGAGCAGTTGAACCCGTACGGTTTCGTGCGCGACTACCTGGAACTGAAGCCATTCAAGGACTACATCGACGATACCCTCGACCACCGCCACCTCAACGAGGTCTTGGGTGACGAACGCACCACCGCCGAACGCCTGGCTCGCCACCTGTACGACTGGGCCCGCGCCCGCTGGCCCGAGGTGAGCGCCGTGTCGGTGTCGGAAACGCCCAAGACCTGGGCGGAGTACCGGCCATGATCGCCATCAGTGAGATCTTCGGTCCCACCATCCAGGGCGAGGGCGCGCTGATCGGCATGCCCACGGTGTTCGTGCGCACCGGCGGCTGCGACTTTCGCTGCAGCTGGTGCGACACCCGCTATGCGGTGGATCCGGTGTTTCGCGCCGATTGGCAGCCCATGGACGCCGAGGCGATCCTGGCCGAGATCAACCGGCTGAGCGGCGGCGAGCCGATTCTGGTCACGCTGTCCGGCGGCAACCCGGCGCTGCAGCCGCTCGAACCCCTGTTGCTACTCGGCCAGCTGCAGGGCCACCGCTTCGCCATGGAAACCCAGGGCAGCAAGGCGCAGCCCTGGTTCGACGCACTCGACTATCTGACCCTCAGCCCCAAGCCGCCGTCCTCGGGCATGCCGTTTCGCCAGGACCGCTTCGACGCCTGCCTGGCCGCCGCCGGGGCCGAGACCCAGGTCAGTCTCAAGCTGGTGATCGTCGACGAGGCGGACTACCAGTGGGCCCGGACCCTGGCTGCCAATTACCCGCAGTTGCCGCTGTTCCTGCAGCCCTGCAACCCGACACCGGCCACGACGGAGCAGCCGGAGCGCGAGGCCGACACCCAGGCCCTCAACGCGCAGCTGCGCTGGCTGGTCGAGCGCATCGCCGCCGACCGCTGGTACCGGCCCCGGGTGCTGCCGCAACTGCACGTGCTGATCTGGAGCAACGAGCGGGGCGTCTAGTGCCGTCGTTAATGGCGCGGGAGGCTCGCCAGAAACCGTTCGATCTCGTCGTTCACCGGCTCCGGATCGGTGACCGGCCCCATATGCCCGAGTCCGGCGAAGTCGACCCGGCGCACGTCGGGCAGGGCGCCGGCCAGCAGACGGGCCACGGCCAGTGACGAGGCGGGCGAGCGCTCGCCGGTCATGTACAGCACCGGCATGTCCAGGCGGCGGAAGGCATCCAGCGGGGTGGGGTCCCGGGTCAGCGCATGGGCCCAGTGCGGGATATTGACGATGCTGGCCAGGATGGCCGGCCTGCGCTCCTTCGGGATCTGTTGCCACGCGCCGGGTTCCATCCAGTAATCGATGAAGCACTCGGCGGCAGCGCTCGGGTCGTTGGCCTCCAGCGCGCAAATGGCGGTGGTGACGGTGCTGCGGATGCCATCGGCGGCATTGGGTGGCGGCGACTCGGCGTCGAGCAGGGAGAACAGGGTCGGCTCGTACAGCGCCAGGGCGCGCACCTTCTGGGAATGACGCAGCGCGGCGAGCAGGGCAATGGCGCCGCCATAGGAGTGGCCCACCAGCACCAGCGGCGGCCGGGCGCGCAGCAGCAGCGGTTCGATCAGGTCGACCTCGTCGGCCAGGGTCAGCAGCCGGCCGCCACCCCAGTGCGGCGTCTTGCCGGCGCCGTAGCTGTCCGGTGCGAACACCCGGTAATCACCGGACAGCCGCTCCATGAGACCGCGCCACTGGTTCGAGCTGCTGGCATTGGCGTGGAAGCAAAGCACTCCGCAGCCGTCGCCGGCGGTGCGGAAGAAGGGTTCGACAGGCGTCATGCGCGCCTCCGCAGGCCCGCTATTTCGCGTGTTGCGCGTAGCTGACCATCAGGTTGCGATAGTCTGGAATATGCCTGGCGAACAGGCTGCCCAGGCCCTCGACGTCGTTGCGCCAGTCGCGGTGCAGCTCGCAGGCGACGCCGAACCAGCTCATCAGCTGCACACCCGCGGCACTCATGCGCGCCCAGGCCGAGTCCCGGGTCAGGGCGTTGAAGGTGCCGGAGGCATCGGTGACCACGAACACCTCGAAACCCTCCTCGATGGCCGACAGGGCCGGGAAGGCCACGCAGACTTCGGTGACCACACCGGCGATGATCAGTTGCTGCCGGCCGGTGGCCTTCACCGCTGCGACGAATTCCTCGTTGTCCCAGGCATTGATCTGCCCGGGCCGGGCGATATAGGGGGCATCGACAAAACGTTCCTTCAGCTCGGTCAGCAGCGGCCCGTTGGGGCCGTTCTCGAAGCTGGTGGTCAGCAGGGTCGGCAACTCGAAGTAGCGGGCCAGATCGGCCAGTGCCAGCACGTTGTTGACGAACAGGTCCGGCTCGATGTCGCGCACCAGGGAAAGCAGGCCGGTCTGGTGATCGACCAGCAGCACGGCGGCGCGTTGCTTGTCGAGCCGCCGGTAGGGGATGGCCATGGTCTTGCCTCCTAGCCTCGGTCGGAGTCCGGGCATGACCTTCTGAGTGCGCGGCGCGAGGTCGGGTTCCGGCGGGGGCGTCGCCGGTCCGGGGGTTAGCGTTGATTCGGCTCCGGCAACCTGGCCACCACCTTGATCTCGAAGGCGAAGCCCGACAGCCAGGTTACCCCGACGCCGGTCAGGGTCGGGTAGGGCGCTTCGCCCCAGTAATCCGGCAGCACCTTCATGAGCGTGTCGAGGCGGGATTCGGGGTCGACCACGAACAGGGTCACGTCCACCACATCCGCAAAGGTGCAGCCGGCCGCTGCCAGCGCCGCGTTCAGGTTGTCGAAGGCCAGCCGTGCCTGGGCCTCCAGGTCCGGCTCGGGGGAGCCGTCTTCGCGACTGCCGACCTGCCCGGATACGAACAGGAAGCCGTTGGAACGAATGGCCGGGGAATAGCGGTTGCGCTCGTACAACGCCTGCCGCCCGCTGGGAAACACCACATCACGCTGTGCCATAAGGCCTCCTGAAAGGGTCGTTGACCCGAAAAAATGACCCGCCCACTTTAGAGTCGCCAGATGAGGCGATAAACGCGCAAAATCCGCCCTCACTGTTTTGCATTTCCAAACAATCGGAGCGCGCATGGATCGGTTCGAGGCGATGCGGGCGTTCGCCTGTGTGGTGGAGGTGGGCAGCTTCACCAAGGCGGCCGAGCACTTGCACCTGAGCAAAAGCAGCGTCACCCAACTGGTGCAGCAGCTGGAAACCCGCCTACGAGTGAAGCTGCTCAACCGCACCACGCGCCGGGTCGGCCTGACGCCCGACGGCGCCGCCTACTACGAGCGTGTGGTGCGCCTGCTGGCCGATCTGGAAGATGCGGAAGCCAGCCTGACCGGCGCCGCCGCTCAACCGCGCGGTCGTCTGCGGGTGGAGGTGCCCAGCCCGCTGGCGCGCCTGGTGCTGATTCCCGCCCTGGCGGATTTTCATGCGCGCTACCCGGATATCCAGCTGGACATGGGGGTCAGCGACCGGGTGGTGGACCTGATTGGCGAGCATGTGGACTGCGTGATCCGTGGCGGCGAGCTGGCCGACCAGTCGCTGGTGGCGCGCCGCATCGGCAGCCTGCGCCTGCAGGCTTACGCGGCGCCGAGCTACGTGCAACGTGCCGGCGTTCCCCGGCATCCGCAGGAACTGGAGGACAGTCACCACCGCATCGTCGGCTTTCTCTGGGCGCGTACCGGCAAGGTCCAGCCCTACGCCTTGCAATGTGGCGACCAGCGCCTATATGTGCGCGGCCGTCATATGCTGGCCGTCGACGACGGCAATGCGTACCTGGCCGCCGGCCTCGCCGGGTTGGGCGTGCTCTGGCTGCCCGACTACATGGGCGCGCCGCACCTCGAACGGGGCGAACTGGTGCCGTTGTTCGAGGAGTGGCACGTCGAGCCCATGCCGCTGTATGTGGCTTTCCCGCCGAACCGGCATGTGAGTGCGAGGTTGCGAGTGTTTATGGATTGGGTGGCCGAGGTGGTGGGGCGCTGGGCGCCGGTTGCCTAGGCTTTGCACGGAAAGTGCTTGGGCTCAGTGCTTGGGCTCGGCGAAATCCGGCCTGTTTGACGCGGCGGGGCGCGGTCGGCTTCACTGCCCGCAGAAACGGAGGGTCGTCCCCATGTTTGTCTGGCTACTAATTGTCACCCTGGCCGTTTCGGCCGCGGTCTGTTTCCTCGTCGCACGCATTTTCGACAAGCCGATCGGCAATATCCTCGCCCGGCTGGTTTCCGGAGAGCTGGGATCGGCGTGGCACCGCTACATCACCTTCGCCATTTATGTGGTGGGTATTTCCGGTGGGGTGCGCATCTGGGCGCTGGAACAATATGTGACGCCTCGCGCCAAGGACGAGGAAATCATCGAACTGAACACGGCGCGCTGGGTGCTGGAGGTGTACCGAACCATCATCGAAACCCTGCAGGGCATCGCTTGGATGCTGCTCGTGTTCTTCATCTTTGCGCTGATCGCCTACGTTATTCTGCGTGGCTTCGAGCTACGGCATGCCAGGAAGGAGCAGGAAAAGCAGTAGGCTGGCCTCTTCGATCGGATCGGCCTGTGTGTCTGGAGCGGCTTATCACGCTCTTCAGGCAGGAGCCTGGTTGAGAAAGTAGGTCCCAAGGCCATGCACTACCGGAAGGATCATTAGTCCGAAAAAGGCCATTACCCGATACGTTCGGGTGCTTCGGTACCTTTCAAGAAGGCCGAGGAGGGCGATGAAAAGGCAGTAAGCGGCCAGCAGGCCAAACAGATCGCTGTCGGCAATGGCAGCCAGGTAGCTGGAAAAACTCATCGGTGTCAGCCCACGGGTAGGGTTCTGGTATTGAAAGGGCTATCGGCTTCGCCTGGCTCAGCACGTGGTGAGTTCGGGAACGGCCTGCGCTGTCTGCTTGCGGATCGGTCGGATGAACATGGCTGTTCCATCAAACCGCATGTCGATTTCAAAAAGCTCCGATACCCGGATCAGATCGCCCAGCTTCTGATATCCATAGTTCACCGCCGAAAAAGAGCTGTTGTTTCGTATGTAATCGCCGACGTTGCTCAGGTTCGACCAGCCATCGTCGTCGGCGGTCTGATCGGCCGCGGTTCTGAGCAGGCGAACCAGGCTGGTGTCACCGCGGAGTTCGTTGCGGGTCTTTTTCTTGGGGCGTTCGGCAATAGCCTTTTCATCATCGGGGGAACCCATCAGGTTCTCTACGTAAATAAACGACGTGCAGGCTTGAACGAAGGGCGAGGGTGTTTTTTTCTCGCCAAATCCGTAAACAGGGAGGCCACTTTCCCGTAGTCGATGTGCTAACGGTGTAAAGTCGCTGTCGCTGGTCATGAGGGCAAAGGCATCGATGTTCTTGCTGTACAGCAGATCCATTGCGTCGATTATCATCGCTGCGTCGGTGGCGTTCTTTCCTTTCGTATAGACGAATTGCTGCATGGGTCGGATGGCAAAGGGGTGAAGACGTTCGACCCAGCCGGTTAAATGTTCGCTTTTCCAATCCCCGTGGGCATGGCGGACATTAACCATGCCGTATTTGGCCAGCTCTTCCAGAACCCCCTCGACGGCGTTGTGGCTGACATTGTCGCAATCGATCAGGAGGGCGATACGCGTCTGCTGCACGGCAACTTCCTTGTCAAAGGCTGAGGCCAGAACGGTGCCATTGATTCAGCGCCTGGGCAAGGGTCGATGCACAGCTCCAGGGCGGGTGTGCAGGGTGGCGGGCGGTTGAGCTGCTCGTACGGTGGTCCGTGCTTCAGTATCGGCATTGCCGGCAGCACGCAGAACAGATAGCTACCGGCGTTTGATGGTCAAACCGTAAGCGTTCGTACCAGATTCGTTCCTGATATCACGTCGAAGTGATCCAGTTCACACTTTTAGCCCCGGTACTCATGACGGTTATTTGATCCGCGTCAGACCCCGCAGGAGGTTTCCGAGTACAAATTGCAATCAGCACTTATGTGCCTTGACAGCTCTAGGGTGATTGCCGAAAGCTGTAACCCCTGTCGGGTTAGCCGACACTTAATGATCGTCTTGAAGAAGAGAAATAACTATGAAACGGATTCTGCTCGGTACTCTGATTGCTGCCGCCTCGCTGAACGCATTCGCTGAAGCGCCGGGTGGCCCGAACTGCGGTTGGGGCAACATGCTGTTCGAAGGTCAGAAGGGCCTGCCGTCGCACCTGGTGGCTTCCATCACCAACGGCACTTCCGGCAACGCCACCTTCGGCATGACCTCCGGCACCAACGGCTGCTCCACCAACGGCACCCTGACCTACGGTGGCAAGTCGATGCTGGTGCTGGGCAGCATCATGAACGAGCTGTCCGAAGACATGGCCAAGGGTGAAGGCGAAGCGCTGACCACCTTCGCAGTCGTGCTGGGCGTGCAGCCGGAAGACCGTGCGCACTTCTCCGCTGTGACCCACAGCCATTTCAACGAAATCTTCAGCTCGGCCGACGTCACCGCCGAGCAGGTCCATGCTGCTACCCTGGCAGTGCTGAAGAAAGACGCACGTCTGGCTCAGTACGCCGACAAGGCCTAACAAGGCTGCGGGCGTTCTACGGGACGCCCGACTCTTTTCGGTATGCCCGCCACGGCGGGCATATTCATGTGCTCCTCCCGCTATTGGCTTTTCATGCTTCGACGCTTGCTTCCCCTTTTGCTGAGCGGCGCTTGTAGCTTGTCGCAGGCTGCCCCGCACATCACACCCGACCGTTTGCAGATCCTGGCCAATGAACCGTTCTGGTTGTCCCTGGGGCACTACGAGCGCGGCACGCTGGGCGGCTGGCGCAGCTATGTCGACGATGATGAATATTTCCTTGCCGAGCATGGGGAGAAGGACCCGCTCGCCGAGCTGAGAGCGACTATCCCGGCCTTGTACCGCGACCCCGCGCTCGGTGACCGCCATCCGCAATGTCTCTATCCGGCCCGCACGCGCTGGCTGCGCGACCAGCTGTCACTGAACGATCTGCCGAAGGTGAATTGTGCGGAGTTCGACACCTGGTACAACGACATCGCGCCGCACAGCACCGTGCTGGTGTTCCCGGCGGCCTACCTGAACAGCCCTTCGTCGATGTTCGGCCATACCTTGCTGCGCATCGACCCCGTGGATATCGACCGCGAGGGCAGCCCACTGCTGAGTTCTGCAATCAACTTCGGCGCCTAATCGAGGGCATGGACAACAGCATCCTGTATGCCTGGAAGGGGCTGATGGGCGGGTATCCCGGATTGTTCTCGCTGATGCCTTACCGCGAGAAAATCAGTGAATACAGCCGCCTGGAGAACCGCGACCTGTGGGAGTACCGCCTGAGTCTTACCGCGGAGGAAACCGGGCGCATGCTGGAGCATGTGTGGGAGCTGCGGCAGATCCAGTTCGATTACTTCTTCTTCGACGAAAACTGCTCCTACCGGTTGCTCGAGCTGCTGGAAATCGCCCGGCCGGGGCTTGAGCTGACCGATCAATTTCCCCTGACCGCAATCCCTGCCGATACCGTGCGGGCGGTGAAGGACGCCGGGCTGATCGAGCGCATCGATTACCGACCTTCCCGTGAGCATGAGCTGCTGGCGCGTGTCGCGCCGTTGGATAGCCACGAGCAGGGCTGGGTACAACGTCTGGCCGAAGATGACACCGTGCTGCAGGATGGCGAATATCTGGCCCTGCCGGCCGAACGCCGCGCGCTGATTCAGGACGGTGCCTACCGCCTGCTGCGCTACCAGAAGAGCGGCGCCGAGCGTGATGCTGCCACCGCTGACCGCAGTTATCGCCTGTTACAGGCGATCAACCGCAACCCGCCGCCGCGCCTGGACGTCCAGCGGCCGCTGTTGCCCGAAGACGGCCATCGGTCGCGCGCCTTGCTGTTGGGTGTCGGCAATCGCGGTGATCGCGCCTTCGCCGAATACGGCCTGCGCATGGCGTATCACGACCTGCTCGACAACCTTGACGGTTTTCCGCTCGGGGCGCAGATCGAGCTGGGAGAGTTGAGGGTGCGCCAGTACGAAGGCAATCACTGGCAGGTTCAGCAATTTGATCTCATCAGTATCCGTTCGCTCACGCCGCGTACCCGCCTGCTCAAGCCTTGGTCCTGGCAAGTTGCAACCGGCGCTGAGCGGGTGCTCGGGATAGATGGAAAAGAACGCCTGGCAGGCTATTTCAACGGAGGGGGCGGTTTCTCCTGGAGCCTTGGCGAAGGACTGCTCGGATTCGCCATGGGAACCGTACGCCTTGAGCACAATCGTGACTTCGCCGCCGCGCTCAGTCCGGCAGCCGGTTTCGATACCGGTCTGCTCTGGCGCAATGCAGCTGGCAATTTGCTGCTCGAGGCCCAGGGCGACTATTTCCATAACGGTGAGGTGCGCCGGCGCCTCAGCCTCAGCCAGCAACTGGAGTTGAGTGAGAATCTCGGCATCCGAATGAGTGCGCAACGCGAATTCAGCCAATGGTCCTCGCCGGAAACGGAAGTGCAGCTGCAACTGCGCTGGTATTTCTACTAGGCAGAGGCGGCGCTCGGGTCAGTAACCGCGGGACAAACGCGACTGGCGCAGGCCGCTTCGTGCCAGCCAGAGCGTTGTCCGCCTACTCGATCCTCCCGCCTTTTTCGATCCACAACCCCAGCAGATCCCGCTCGGCCTGGCTCATCTGGGTGAGGTTGGCCAGCGGCATGTTCTGGCTGGCCACGGCCTGTTCATGGATGGCGCGCTTCCAAGTGAGGATCTGCTCTGGCGTGTCGAAGGTCGGCACCAGCGGAGTGGCCTGGAAGACCGGGTTGCTGGGTGTGCGGGAATGACACTCCAGGCAGCGGTCCTGGATGATGCGTTGCACCAGGGCGAATTCCCGGTGGGTGTCCAGTGGCTCGGGCGTCGGGATGGCGTGCTTGAAGGCCGCCGCGAACGACGGTGCTGCCGGTCTGGCGCGGGCTTCGCGTTGCAGGCCGTCCGGCATGGCGACATACAGCGCCAGCACGCCGAGGGCGCTGGACAGCGCCCATTTCGGCGTCAGCGCCTGCTCCAGTCCGTACCAGATCAGCACCAGCAGGCCGCCGATCAGCAGCAGCAACTGCCAGGCGTAGGGATTGGCCATCAAGTCCGGCGCGTGGGCGCAGAGCAGGGTGAACAGCAGGGGCAGGGTCAGGTAGCGATTGTGCCGCCTGCGCAGGGTCGCGCGCGCGGCGCAGGGCTGGGTTGCCCGGCTCGCGCCGTGCAGGTTGCTGGCCATTAGGGTCACCAGCAGCGCGCCGCTGTGCAGGTAGGCGCCGCTGGCGCCGAACAGCTGGTGGTAGCCCCACACGGCGTAGCCGAGCAGGCCGTAGAGCACGAACGCCAGCAACAGCGGGCGGCGCTGCAGGGCATCGCATAAAGCGCGGTAACCGAACCAGGCGGTGGCCAGCGTACCGACCGTGACCAACACCGCTGCTTCGGGGCGCAGTACCGTGTCGCCGAGGGATACCGGCGCCGGCAGCAGGCACCAGGCCGCAACCGCCAGCAGTGCGGCCTGATGGCGCATCGTCAGGCGTGGGGCGGCGCAGGGATCAAGGGGGAAGGTGCGCGCCAGCACGTATAGCGAAGCCAGCCAGAGCGCGGCGGCCAGTAAGGCCAGCCAGCCGAGGGTGAGGGCCAGGGCATCCATGCGATGGGTCTCCGTGTAACGGCAGCTTCTCCGTCTGCCGTTCTTTCAGAGACAGGCCATCGCCCGACTGGTTCAGGGCGTTGGCACCTGCTGTTCCAGCCACTTCACCAGTTGCTCGCGCCAGTGCCGGGTGTAGAGCATTTCGCCGTGGCGGCGCTGCGGATCCAGCCACAGCCAGACTGGCGGGGCGGCGGTGTGGTAGAGGCGCTC
The DNA here is from genome assembly GCF_000802425.1 of Pseudomonas flexibilis. Classification (GTDB taxonomy): domain Bacteria; phylum Pseudomonadota; class Gammaproteobacteria; order Pseudomonadales; family Pseudomonadaceae; genus Serpens; species Serpens flexibilis. The sequence continues at coordinate 17,283 of NZ_JRUD01000019.1, forward strand.
GCCGTGGCTGCAGGGCACGGTAAGGTCGGCGCAGCCGTGCAGGATCAGCAGCGGCATGGGTGGGCGCTGATGCAGGTAGCGGTCGGGGCTGAAATCGTCGCGGATGGTCCAGGCCAGCGGGTAGCGCAGCGGAGAGGTCAGCCAGACATCGCCGAGCTTTTCCCGGGCGATCAGCCGATAGCCGGAGAACGCGCTGTCCAGCACCAGGGCCTGCACGTCGCCGGGCTGGCTGTGGGCGACCACGGTGGCTGCGGTGGCGCCGCCCAGGCTCTGGCCGTAGACCACCAGCGGCAGCTGCTCTTGTCGTGCCCGGGCCACCGCCCAGGCGAGACCGGCGCGGGCATCCTGGTTGACGCCGTGGATATCCGGAGTGCCTTCGGAAAGGCCAAAGCCCCGGTAATCAATGAGAAACAGGTCCCAGCCATGGCGGTTCAGCCAGCTCATCGCCACGTAATGGGTGCTGATGTTCTCGGCGTTGCCGTGCAGGAAGTAGATCAGCCCGCGACGGGGCTGGCTCCGGGCCGGCAGGTACCAGCCGTGCAGGCGGGTGCCGTCGGCGGATTGGAAATGCACGTCCTCGTAGGGCACACCGGCCTGCGCGGGGGTGCCGCGCAGGCCGGGCTCGGGAAAGTAGAACAGGTGGCCACAGCCGGCGCAGAGGGCCAGCAACAGGCCGAGCAGGGCGTGGCGGATCAGAAGTGAGGCAGCCATGTCAGTCCGTTTCGCTGCGTGTGTCGTCGCGTTTTTCCCGGTGCGTGTTCAGGTGCAGCGGCTGAATTGGCGCGCGGAGCACGTCGGCTCCGGAACCCATTGGCGTAAATCACAGGCCCAAGGGCTCTAGCAAGAGCTCCTTGGGAAGCTGCGAGTCCTGTCGCGAAGCAACTTCCGCGACGTTTGCGGCGACCTCAGCGGATCAGGCTGAGAAATTCGCTGCGCGTGGCGGCATTGCTGCGGAACTGGCCGAGCATCACCGAGGTGACCATGGAGGAGTTCTGCTTCTCAACGCCGCGCATCATCATGCACATGTGCTGGGCCTCGATGACCACCGCTACGCCAGCGGCGTCGGTGACCTGCTCGATGGCCTCGGCGATCTGCCGGGTAAGGTTCTCCTGGATCTGCAGGCGGCGGGCGTACATGTCGACGATGCGCGCGACCTTGGACAGGCCCAGCACCTTGCCGTTGGGCATGTAGGCCACGTGGGCCTTGCCGATGAAGGGCAGGATGTGGTGTTCGCACAGCGAGTACAGCTCGATGTTTTTCACCAGCACCATTTCGCTGTTGTCGGAGCTGAACAGCGCACCGTTGGTGACGTCTTCCAGCGTCTGCTCGTAACCGCGGCAGAGGAACTGCATGGCCTTGGCGGCGCGCTTGGGCGTATCGCGAAGGCCTTCGCGGGCGACATCCTCGCCGAGTTGTTCGAGGATCGAGCTGTAGTGTTGTTCCAGTGACATTGGTTTACCTGTCGGGCATGGAAATGAGCACGAGGCGCGCAGGGTAGGGACGCAAGCGTCCGGCTGCAAGCCTCACGATACCCGCGCGTGGCGTGGGTCGTCGTTTCTGCATGAGGAATTATCGCTTGCCGTGCGGCGCTTCATTCGTCCCGGCCGTCCAGCATGGTGCGCTTGAGCAGCACGTAGAGGGCGCCGGTGCCGCCGTGGCGCGGCAGGCAGGAGGTGAAGCCGAGCACCTGCGGATGCTGGCGCAGCCAGGTGTTGACGTGGCTCTTGATCAGCGGGCGCTTGCCGTCCAGGCGCGCGGCCTTGCCATGGGTGACGCGCACGCAGCGCACTTCCAGCTTCGCGGCCTCGGCGAGGAACTCCCAGAGCGTCTCGCGGGCCTTTTCCACGGTCATGCCGTGCAGGTCGAGGCTGCCCTCGAAGGCGATCTGGCCGGCCTTGAGCTTGCGCATCTGGCCATCCTGCACCCCGTCGCGGGCCCAGTGCAGTTCGTCCTCGGCACCCACGTCGATGACGAACTGGTCGGACAGGCCATCGACTCGGAGCGTGTCACTGCGCTGGGTGGCGTTCTGTCGACGGTTGGCCAGTTGCTGGCGATCGGCGCGTGGCTTGCCGGTGTCGGCGCGATCGTCCTGGATGCGGCGAACGCCACGCACGGCCTGGCTGAAGAGGGAAAAATCGTCGTCTTGGTTCATGCGACCTCCTGAGGGCCGCTAGTTTACTCCCGATTCAGTCGCGCTTTTTCATCAGGTGCGGCGACAGGCCGAGATCCTCGCGGATGCGCAACCGCTGGCGGCAGTGGCGCCAGATGAAGATACCCAGGATCAGCAGGGCGATGCCCAGCAGGAGCAGCGTCCAGGCATTGGCGGGGCTGTCGTTCAGTTCGCCGAGGGCAGGCGGGCGGCCCAGCAGGGTGGCGGTGCCGGCCATGACCAGCAGAACGCCCAGGGTGGCGCCGAGCGCGCCGGCCAGGCCGCCCAGGCGCCAACTCCAGCGGCGTGGCGCCGGGCGGGTCGAGAAATTGTCGGAGAACTTCATGCCGTTGCACCTCACGAGCCAGCCGGTGTGAGACCTGGGCCGGCTGCGCGGGTTCGCTGGCGGGCGACGGGAGGCTCAGAGCACGTCGCGGGCGTGGGGCACCACCACCGCAAAGTTGTCGGCCAGGGCGGCCATTTCCATGCGGTGCAGGTCGGCGGCAGCCAGGGTGCCTTCGCCCAGCGGGATGTCGCGGGTGGCGATGGCCGCATCCACCAGGGTGCAGCGGTAGCCGTAGTCCTTGGCGGCACGCACGGTGCTGCTGATGCTCGAATGGGTCATGAAGCCGCAGACGATCAAGTCCAGATGTCCGTGAGCCATCAACCGGTCATTCAGGTCGGTGCCGGCGAAAGCGTTCGGCAGGCGCTTCTCCACCACGGTTTCGCCCGGTTGCGGCGCCAGTTCCGGCAGGAAGTGACCCCGCTTGCCTTGCGGGTCGAGCAGGCCGCCGGGAATGCCCAGGTGGCGCACGTAGATGATGGGGCGGCCCTGGCTGCGCGCGGCGGCGATCAGCTCGGCGATCTGCGCCATGGCGGGCTCCAGGCCCGGCAGGGCCAGCGTGCCCATGCGGTATTCCTGCTGCGGGTCGATGATCAGCAGGGTGGCATTGCCCAGCGTGGCCGGCGCATAGGCGCGACCGTACAGTTGGAGCATGGAAAGCGGCTGGGTCATGGGTATCTCCTGAAACGCGAGGACGGCATTGTGGCCTCAGTGGTAACACTTGTGAATCGGCTTGCGACGTTTTTCCAGCATCAAAATGATGGCACTTGGTCCCATTGCGCGGGACGGACGGTCTTGCTTGGGATAAAATGCCGCGCATTTGCCCAGGAGAGTTCATTGTGTCCGTTCTGCCCACCCGCCTTCGTACCTTGCGCGATTACATTCGCTGGGCGGTCAGCCGTTTCCAGGCTGAGGAAATCTACTTCGGGCATGGAGCCGACAACGCCTGGGACGAGGCCCGCCTGCTGGTGCTGGGTGCCCTGCACCTGCCGTACGAAATGACCGACGCCTACCTGGACTGCCGCCTGGAAGACCACGAGTGCGACCTGCTCGGCAGCCTGATCGAGCGCCGCGTGGTCGACCGCGTACCGACTGCCTACCTGCTCGGCGAGGCCTGGTTCTGCGGGCTGCCGTTCAAGGTGGACGAACGCGTGCTGGTACCGCGCTCGCCGATCGCCGAGCTGATCAGTCAGCGTTTCGCGCCCTGGCTGTCGGCCGAGCCGGCGCGCATCCTCGACCTGTGCACCGGCTCGGGTTGCATCGGCATCGCCTGCGCCTACGCCTTCCCGGAAGCGGAAGTGGTGCTCGGCGACCTGTCCTTCGATGCGTTGGAAGTGGCCAACTGCAACATCGAGAAGCATGGACTGGAGGATCGCGTCTACACCGTACAGGGCGACGGCTTCGATGGCCTGCCCGGCCAGCGCTTCGACCTGATCGTCTCCAACCCGCCCTACGTGGACGCCGAGGACTTCGCCGACATGCCGGACGAGTACCACCACGAGCCGGCCCTGGGCCTGGCCTGTGGCGATGACGGCCTGGACCTGGTGCGGCGCATGCTCGCCGAAGCCGCCGACCACCTCACCGAGCAGGGCATCCTGGTGGTGGAAGTGGGCAACAGTCAGGTGCATGTGCAGGCCCTGTACCCGGAAGTGGACTTCACCTGGCTGGAGTTCGAGCACGGCGGCCACGGCGTGTTCCTGCTGGCGGCGAAGCAATGCCGGGAGCACCAGGCACTGTTCCGCAGCCGTCTTTCCTGATCAACCGGTCACCCGGCGCCACAGGGCGCGGCCGATCACCCGCACCTTGTCCCGGGGCGTGAAGCGCTTGAGGGTGGCCTTGACCACCCCCTGGGTGAAGCGAGTGCGCTTGGAGTAATCGACGCGCACATCCACCAGCACCGGGCGGTTCTGCGCGGCGAGTTGCAGCGCCTGGCGGATGCCCTCTGCGCAGCCGTCGTTGCCGTCGATGGCCACGAAGGCGGCGCCGGTCGCCTCGGCCAGGGCTTTGACATTGAGCGGCTGTAGCACCGTGCAGGTCTTGCGGTTGTAGGGGATTTCCTGGGCCTGGGCGATCTGCGACAGCTCGCCATCGTTGAACACGAACAGCGGCACGCCCAGCCGCAGCTGGCTGGCGGTGAGCAGCTCCAGACCGGTCATGCGCAGCGCGCCGTCGCCCACCACGCCCACCACGGTCTTGTCCGGATTGGCCAGCTTGGCGCCGATGGTCGCCGGGATGCAGTAGCCCATGGCGTTGAAGTCGCTGGGCGACAGGTAGCGGCGCGGGCCATGGATCGGCATCAGCTCGGCGATCAGGAAGGTGTGGTTGCCGTCGTCGGCGACCACGATGGCCTCGTCGTCCAGCTGGCTGCGCAATTCGGCGAAGAAGCGCGCCGGGTTCACTCGACCCTGGCTGTCGTGCTTGAACCACTCGTCACGGTAGGCCGCCTTGTCGGCGCGGATACGCTCGGCCATACCGCTGCGCGGGGCCGGCTGCAGGGTTTCCACCTCGCGCAGCAGGGCAGGGATGAGCTGCGCGGCATCGCCCTCGAGCGTGACCCGGGCAGGGAAGTTGGCGTTGAACACCTCCGGATTGATGTCCGCGTGAATCAGGCAGTCCGGCACCGGCATGCTGTAGCTGCCGGTGGGGATTTCCGAAAAGCGCGTACCTACCGCCAGCAGGCAGTCGCAGCCGGCGAAGGCGTTGGCGGCCGCCGGCACGGCATAGTCGCCGAAGCCCATGCCCACATGCAGCGGGTGATTGCCGGGAAAGGCACTCAGGCCCTGCAGGGTGGTGCAGGCCGGCGCGTCCAGCAGCTCGGCCAGGCGCACCAGCTCGGCCTGCGCGCCCACCGCGCCCCAGCCGAGGAACAACCCCGGACGCTTGGCGCTGACCAGCAGGCGCGCCGCCTCGCGCAGGGCCTCGGCGTTCTCCTGCGGGGCGGCGATGGCTTGCTGGAAGGCCGGCATCTCGTCCACCTCGCCGAGGAAGTTGCCGATGTTGTACGGCAGTTCGACGAATACCGGCCCAGGCTCGCCGCCGGTGGCGATGCGGTAGGCCTCGTACAGGGTGGGAATCACCTCGGCATGGCTGCCGATGCGGAAAGTGGCTTTGGTGATGGGCTTGAGCAGGGCGTGCTGGTCGATGTCGTGCAGCTGGTAGCGGTAGGGGCTGTCGCTGTGGATGCCGCCGGAAATGATCAGCATCGGGATGCCGTCCAGCCCCGCCTCGCCGATGCCGCTGGCGGCGTGGGTGACACCCGCCGCCGGCACGATCACCAGGGTGCCGATGCTGTCGCTGGTGCGGCTCACCGCATCGGCCATGAACGCCGCGCCGCACTCGTGGGTGACCAGCACCGGCTGGATCTTCTCCGAGGCGTTCAGCTCGTCATACAGCTCGGTGTTGTGCACGCCGGGTATGCCGAAGGTAAAACGCACGCCCAGCTGTTCCAGGGCAAAACGCGCCAGTGCCGCGCCGGTCTTCTTCATGTCCTGCTCCTTGTGAATGTTGTTGTGTGGCAAGGCCTGAACCGAAATCTATGGGGAAGGCTCGCGAACAAGTTTGCTCCTGCAGAATCAACCACCTTGTGCAATCGCCTGTGCCGCGCGGCGGCCGTTGAATACGCAATTGCTCAGGAATGTCCCCTCCAGCGAACGAATGCCGCTGATCCCACCGCCCCCGAAGCCCGCCGCCTCGCCGGCCGCGTACAGCCCGGGCACCGGTTGGCCCGTCGCGTCGAGCACCCGCGACTGCAGGTCGGTGAGCATGCCGCCCATGCTCTTGCGGCTGATGATGCGCTCGCGGATGGCAATCAGCGGGCCGGCCTTGGGGTCGAGGATTGGCTGGTTCCTGCAGGTACGCAAGCGGTCGCTGCGCCACTGGCGCAGCTGGGCCAGGCGGCGCAGTTGGTCGTCGTTGTGCAGCGCCGGGCCGCGCTTGAGCATGGCGTCGTAGGCCTGCACATCGGCACGCATGCCAGCCAGGTCCACCGGCAGCGGGCCGAGGGCGTTCATGCGCCCGGCCAGTTCCTCCAGCGTGTTGCCACTGACCACGTCCGGGCAGCGCTCCAGCATCCAGTTCACCAGCGCCTTGTTGCCGGTGAGGGTCTGCCAGATCAGCCTGACCAGCTTGCGGTCGCGGAACAGCGGGTTGGTATCCGTGCCGGAAATGGCCATTTCCTTGATCGCGATGCGCCAGTTCATCAGTTGCCAGCTGTACTGGCCGGGTAGTCGGCCGACGCGCTTGCACAGGTCGTGGGTGTCGAAGCCGGTGACCAGCGGCTGCGGACCGATACGCCGGCCGTGGGCGTCCAGCCACAGCGCCGAACGCGGCGGAATCAGGCTCAGCCCGTGGTCGGGGTATTCGGGTTCCGGGTGGGCGATGCCGGCGGCGTAGTTCCACATCTGGCCCAGGTTGACCACCTGGCCGCCCACCGCCTGCACCTGGTCATGCAGGGCGCCGTCGGCGCATGGCGGGGTGCCGCTGAGCAGGTTGTCGGGGCAGGGGCCGTACAGCGCCGTGTCCCAGTGCTGGCGCACCCGGCCGAGATCGCCGCCGATGCCGCCGGTGCACACCACCACCTGTTCGGCCTGCACCCGAAACGCGCCCCATGGGCCGTGCCCGTGACAACCGCTGACCGCGCCGTTGCGCCGCTCCAGGCCCTCCACCCGGTGCTCGAACAGCAGATCCAGCAGGTAGCTGCACGGGTGCGAGAACAGGCGCGCGGCCAGCGTGCCGACCAGCCCGCGCCCGCAGCCCCAGGCCACGTGGTAGCGCGGCAGCGAATTGCCGTCGCCCTGGTTGCCGCGCTCCACCCACTGCACGGCGGGGAAGAAGCGGATGCCCTGGTCATGCAGCCAGTCATAGATCTCCACGCGGTTGCGCGCCACGTAGTCCTCTGCCCAGCGCCGGCCCCATTGCGCGTCCGGCGCGAACTGCGCGGCGCGCAGCCAGTCGGCGAGGAACAGCGCGGGGGAATCCTGGATGCCGTTGCGTTTCTGCTCCGGGGTTTCGCTCAGCAGCAGGCCGCCGAACGCCTCGTTGGCCTGGCCGCCGCAGGCTGAGCGCGGGCCGGCGTCCAGCAGGGTGACGCGTTGCCCCCGGTCGAGCAGTTCCAGCGCGGTGACGATGCCGGCCAGGCCGGCGCCGATCACCAGGGTATCGGCGTGGTGCAGGGAGTTGCTCATGTGCCCTCGGTGTAGTTCTTGTTTTTGCCGGCGAGCATAGGCAGCCTTGGCGCGGCCCGGCCTGACATTTTGCGAACGAGGACCCTCATGACCCAGATCGCCCGCAGCGCCGTGTTCATCGGTTTCGAAGCACTCTGCCGCGCCAATGGCCTCGACCCGCTATCCCTGCTCCCACGTTGTGCCCTGGACCCCGAGGTGCTGCAGCGCCGCGACCTGTATGTGCCCTATGCACGCTTCGGCCAGGCGCTGGCGCTGGCGGCCGAACGCTCCGGCAACCCGCTGTTTGGCCTGCACCTGAGCCGCCTGCACGACTATCTGATCTTCGGCCCGTTCGGCCTGTTGCTCGCCCAGGCAGAAAGCTTCCCCGAGGTGCTGCGCCTGACCCGCAACTATGTGCACCTGCACGCCCAGGGCATCGAACTGGCGACGCTGGAGCAGGGCGATGCCCTGGAGATGCGCTACAGCCTGACGCTGCGCGAGCACATCGACACGCGCCAGTTGCTGGAGCTGGGACTGGGCGTGGTGCACCGCAGCCTGGGCAGCCTGTTCGGCGACGCCTGGCGGCCGCGGCGGCTGGAGATCCGCCATGAGGCGCGCGCACCGTTGCCGCACTACGAGGCGTTCTTCGGCTGCGAGGTGCGTTTCGGCCAGGCGCGCAACGCCTTCATCACCGACCGTGCGCTGGTGAACCATCGCCCGCTGGCCCAGGCCGCCCCGTTGCGCTCCCACCTGCTGGCCGAGTTCGCCGGCCAGGCGGACATCGCCGAAGATCCGGTGGCGCAGCTGTGCTACGTGCTCCAGTCGATCCTCACCACCGGCGAAGCCAGCCTGCCGGTGGCCGCCCGCCTGCTCGGCCAGCACCCGCGCGTGCTGCAGAAGACCCTGCAGGCGCGCGGGGTCAGCTTTCGTACCCTGCTCGACCGGGTGCGTTACCAGGAAGCCTGCCAGCAGCTGCGCCAGTCGGGCCAGTCCATCACCGAGCTGGCGCTGCACCTGGGGTATGGCGACGAAACCGCATTCGCGCGCGCCTTCCGGCGCTGGAGCGGGGTGTCGCCGCAGGCGTGGCGGCAACGCGCGAATGCGGGGCCGATCAATCCTTCGCGCTGCGCCAGGCCATAGACTCCGCGACTTTATGCGCAACGACATTGCGGGGGTTGCATGAGTCCGAGTCTGACGGTGGCGATGGTTCTGGTGGTGGCGTTCTTCGCCGTGGCGTACGCGGTGGGACTGTACAACGGCCTGGTGCGCCTGAAGCATGGCGTGGGCAAGGCCTGGGCGAACATCGACGTGTTGCTGCGCCAGCGCCACGAGGAGCTGCCCAAGCTGGTGGAGACCTGCAAGCAGTACATGCAGCACGAGCGCGCCACGCTGGAGCGGGTGATCGAAGCGCGCAACGCGGTGGCCAGCGCCCGCGAGCGGCATGACATGCAGGCGCTGGGCCAGGCGGAAAGCGGCTTGCGCGCCGGGCTGGGGAAGCTGTTCGCGCTGGCCGAGAATTATCCGCAGCTGAAGGCCGACGAGAGCTTCCGCCATCTGCAACAGCGCATCAGCGCCCTGGAGAGCGGCATCGCCGACCGGCGCGAGCTGTACAACGAGGCGGTCAATCTGAACAACGTGCGCATCGAGCAATTCCCGGATGTGCTGCTGGCGCGTTTCTTCGGCTTCGCCGCCGCGACCCTGTTGCAGTTCAGCGAGGCGGAAAAGGCCGACGTGGATCTCAAGGCGCTGTTCGGCTGAGGACGGGGCGATGAATGTCGTGCATACGCTGGCGCTGTTCGCCGGGGCGGTCTTCGCCTGTGCTGCCGGCGGCTGGAACAGCGTGCGCTGCTGGTCGCAGGCGCGCCATCTGCAGGACACGCCCAGCTCGAAGATCCGCTCCGCGGCGCAGGGGTATGTGGAGCTGGCCGGCCTGCTCCAGTCCGCGGAGCAGACGCAGTTCGGGCCACTCACCGGACAGCCGTGCCTGTGGTGGCGCTACGAGATCGAACGCTATAGGACGAGCGGCAGGTCGCGCCGCTGGCAGACGTTGGAGAGCGGTCGCAGCGAGGCCTGGCTGCGCCTGGCCGACAGCACCGGCGAATGCGTGATCGATCCGCGCGGCGCGCAGGTTTATCCGGCGACGCGCCAGGTGTGGGAGGGCACGCTGCGCCATCCGTTGCGCGACGCCTCCTACGGGCTGCTGGACGGGCTGTTCGGCGCCCGGTATCGCTATACCGAGGAACGCCTGCACGTGGGCGAGTACCTGTATGCCATCGGCGAATTCCAGACAGAAAGCCCGGCCAGCCGCTCCCTCGACGGGGAACAGGCCCGGGGCGCGGTGGTGCGTGAATGGAAAGCGGATTTCACCGGCCTGCTGCGCCGTTTCGACGCCAACGGTAACGGTCGCCTGGATGACGAAGAGTGGCGGCTGGTCCAGCTGGCCGCCCGCCTGGAAGCCGAGCAGCGCCATCGGCAGGCCGCCCGGCAACCCGACTGGCACCGCCTGGCCAAACCCGGCGAGGCGCAGCCGTTCGTTCTTTCCAGCCGCGGCAAGGAGGGCGCGATCCGTCATCTGCGCAGGAAGGCGCTGCTAAGCGCGCTGGTATGCCTGGCGGCGGCGGGGATGACGGCAGTATTGCTCGATCGGTTGTTGTGAGCGGACTGGATTGGCGAGGATAGCCTGGCGCTCCCAGCGCGGCGCCAACTGCTGTGGTCAAACGAGGTGCACCTCGACCCGCTTTCCCAGCGCGGCTGCATACTTGCGCAGCGTATCCAGGCTGGGCGAGTGCTTGCCGGAGGCAAGGGCGTTCTCCAGTCTGGCCACGGCCGGCGCTTTGGTGCCCATGCGCTCGGCCACCTGCGCCTGGGTCAGCCCGGCGGCGCGGCGCGCGGCCAGCATCTCATCCAGCAGGGCGAATTCCTCGCGGTTGAGGCGTTCGTATTCGGTGCGGGCCTCCGGATCTTCCAGGGCCTTGGCCTTGAGTTCAGCGTGAGTCAGCATGTTTCTTCACCTCTTTCATGCGCATTTCGGCCAGCCGCCGCTCCTTGACGGGTGTCCTGCTGGCCTTCTTCACGAAGCTGTGGAGCACCACAATGCGCTGGTTCACTAGCGTGCAATAGAACACCCGCGCGATACCTCCCGCTGCCTTCAGGCGTAGCTCGAACAGGCCGTCGCCGAAGGATTTGCTGTGGGGTTCGCCCAAATGGGGACCGTACAGTTCCATGCGGTCGGTCAGTGCGAAGTAGCGACCGCGCAAGCCTGCGGGGAGCCCAAGCACCTCTTCCTGAACCTTTTCGTTGTAGTACGTGATGGTGTAGTTCATCGACGGTGGCATGCTAACAAATATGTTATCGAGGCGGCAGCCGACAACGACAGGCGGAACCGTGCTGGTCCGTAGGGTAGTCAAGCCCCAGCCGGGCCACCGGCCGGTGTGGCCTGCCGGGTGTTAGCGCAACAGGAGCATCATAAGCATCGCCAACTGCACCCACACCACCGTCTGCCAGAAGCGCAGCGGATGGCGCTGCAGCAGCGGCGCTTTCGCGCGTTGCCGCAGCTCCGGCGGCGGCTGGCGCAGATCGTGGAGAAATTCCGACAACTCGCCGTAGCGCCGCGCCGGGTTGGGGTGCACAGCCTTGCGCAGCACGGCGTCGACCCAGCTCGGCAGGGCGCGATCCTCGCGCCACAGCGGGCGGTAGCGCAGGCGCAGCTGGGCGGTGCGGCTGCGCGCTCGGGACACCTCGGCGCCGTAGGGCAGGTCGCCGCCCAGCAGGCGGTAGGCGATCACGCCCAGGGAGAACAAATCCGAACGAACGCTGCCGCCTTCGCCGAGGAAATACTCCGGTGCGGTGTACGCCAGCGCGCCGGGCACCGGGTTGTCCGGATCCATGCCACCTTCGGCCAGGCCGGTGACCTGCGCCGAGCCGAAGTCGATCAGTTTCAGGGTGCCGGCGGCGTCGATCAGGATGTTCTCCGGACGCAGGTCGCGGTGCAGCATTTCCAGGCGGTGAAAGGCGCGCAGGCCTCGGGCGATCTGCTCCAGCAGGTCGCGCACCTGCTCCAGCGAGGGCTGCGGATGATCGGTCATCCACTGGGCCAGCGTCTGGCCCTCGACGTATTCCGTCACGCTGTACAGAAACCGGCGTGGCCGGCCAGAGGCGGGTGCGCGCACCACATGCACGCTGTGCACGCGGCGGGCGATCCACTCCTCGAGCAGCAGGCGTTCGAGATACGCACGGTCGTGGCGCAGGTCCAGGGACGGGGTCTTGAGCACCAGCCGTTCGCCGCTGTGCTCGTCCTCGGCCAGGTACACATGGCTGCGGCTGCTGGCATGCAGTTCGCGCAGGATGCGGTAGCCGTCGAAGCACGCCGGCGGCTCCAGCAGCGGCGGCAGGGCGAGTTCTTCGAGCTGGCGTTGGACTTCCCCGGCCTCGCCGTCAGGCAGGGCATCGATGCGCACCAGCTGGGCGGTGAGGTTGTCGGGGCTGCCCCGCGCGTGGGCTTCCAGCACCAGGCGGCGGGCGGTGGCGTCCAGATCGTCCCCGTGGGCATCGATCAGCGCGAGCAGCGCCGCCTCGCTCAGCCATTCGTGCACGCCATCGGTGAGCAACAGGAACAGGTCGCCGACCTGCAGCGGCAGGGCGCGGTAGTCGATTTCCAGATGCGGGTTGATGCCCAGCGCCCGGCCCAGGCAGCTCTGCTCCGGCGACAGCCAGACCCGGTGCTCCTCGGTGAGCGGTTCCAGCTGGCCGTTGCGCAGCCGATAGATGCGCGCATCGCCGACATGGAACAGGTGCGCGGTGGTGGACTTGAGCACCAGTGCGCTGAAGGTGCAGACATGGCCGCGGTCACGGTCGTAGCGGTACGGGCTGCGCCGCGTCTGGGCATGCAGCCAGGCGTTGGCAGCGACCAGCACGCGCTGGCCGGATTGCTTCACCGACCAGGCGTCCGGCGTGCAGAAGTAGTCTTCCAGAAAGCTCTTCACCGCCGTTTCGCTGGCGATGTGGCTGACCTCGCTGCTGCTGATGCCATCGGCGATGGCCAGGGCGATGCCCTTGCTGTGCTGCTGCTCGGGCTCGGGCAGGCGCAGGCCGTGGAAGTCCTGGTTGAGGGGCTTGCGGCCCTTGTCCGAGAACTGGCCGACGGTGACGGCGAGGGTGGTGGGCATGGAGGATATCGTGGATACAGGAGTTTGGGGCGAGCATTGATGCTGTTTGTCCCCCTCTCCCCTCGTGGGAGAGGGTTAGGGAGAGGGGGGAACGGCTGTACGCGACCCCGGATGACTCAAAGCACTGCCCGCTTCGGCGCCGTGCGCACATGGGTGGCGTACAGGGTCAGGCCGGTGAAGGCCAGGCCGCCGACCAGGTTGCCCAGCGCGGTGGGGATCTCGTTCCACAGCATGTAGTCCATGATCGAGAAGTCGCCGCCCATCATCAGCCCGGCCGGGAACAGAAACATGTTCACCACCGAGTGCTCGAAGCCCATGTAGAAGAACAGCATGATCGGCATCCACATGGCGATCGCCTTGCCGCCGACGGTGGTGGAGATCATCGCGCCCACCACGCCCATCGACACCATCCAGTTGCACAGCACGCCGCGCAGGAAGATGGTTGCCCAGCCGGCCGCGCCGTACTGGGCGTAGCCCAGGGTGCGCGCCTCGCCGATGTGCGAGAGCTTCTGGGCCACCTCGCCCGGCTCGGTGGAGAAGCCGTAGGTGAAGACGAACACCATCATGAAGGCCACGGTCAGCGCGCCGGCGAAGTTGCCGAGGAACACCAGCCCCCAGTTGCGCAGGATGCCGCCGACGGTGACGCCGGGACGGCGGTCGAGCAGCGCCAGCGGAGTGAGCATGAATACCCCGGTCAGCAGGTCGAAGCCCATCAGGTAGAGCATCACGAAGCCGACCGGGAAGAGCATGGCGCCGACCAGCGCCGAGCCGGTCTGCACGGTGATGGTGACGGCGAACACCGCCGCCAGGGCGAGGATGGCGCCGGCCATGAAGGCGCGGATCAGGGTGTCGCGGGTGGACATGTGGATCTTGGATTCGCCGGCGTCGACCATCTTGGTGACGAATTCGGCAGGCACGATATAGGACATGACGGGATTCCTGTTCTTCCGAAAGGGGGCAATCAGCCCAAAGCAATTTCCACGGCGTCGCCGTTCAGCCGCGCCGGCCAGACCCGCAGGCGTTGCTGCGGGTCCTCCAGGCACAGGCCGTCGTCCAGCCGGAAGTGCTGCTTGTAGAGGGGGGCGGCGACCACCGTTCGGCCCTTGAGGGAGCCGACGAGGCCGCGGCCGATGACGTTGGCACCGGATTTCGGGTCGCGGTTCTCGATGGCGTAGACCTGATCGCCGGACAGGTGGAACAGCGCCACCTGGGTGCCGTCCAGCCAGGCGACCACGCCAGAGTTGGCCACCAGATCATTGCGGCTGCACAGGGTGCGCCAGTGGGTGAGCGGGGCGAGCATGTTCATCAGTGCACCTCCTCGGCGGGAATCAGGGAAAGCTCGGACGCGCGCGCCGGACGGCGCTGGCCGCGTTCGCGCACGAAATGGATGTCGGGGTCGTCGCGGTGGTCGTTGACGAAGGTGCGGAAGCGCTTGAGCTTTTCCGGATCCTTCAGGGCGTTGGCCCATTCGCATTCGTAGCGGTCCACCACGAGCTGCATCTGGCGCTCCAGCTCGGCGCCCAGGCCCAGGCTGTCGTCGAGGATCACCGCCTTGAGGTAGTCCAGGCCGCCGTCCAGGCTTTCGCGCCACACCGAGGTGCGCTGCAGCTTGTCGGCGGTGCGGATGTAGAACATCAGCACGCGGTCGATGGTGCGGATCAGGCCGGCGTCGTCCAGGTCGGTGGCGAACAGCTCGGCGTGGCGCGGGCGCATGCCGCCGTTGCCGCAGATGTACAGGTTCCAGCCCTTCTCGGTGGCGATCACACCGATGTCCTTGCTCTGCGCCTCGGCGCATTCGCGGGTGCAGCCGGAGACGCCGAACTTGATCTTGTGCGGCGCGCGCAGGCCCTTGTAGCGGTTCTCCAGGGTCAGGGCCATGCCGACGCTGTCCTGCACGCCGTAGCGGCACCAGGTGCTGCCCACGCAGGACTTCACCGTGCGCAGCGACTTGCCGTAGGCGTGGCCGGTCTCGAAGCCGGCGTCGATCAGCTCGGCCCAGATGTCCGGCAACTGGTGCAGCTGGGCGCCGAACAGGTCGATGCGCTGGCCGCCGGTGATCTTGGTGTAGAGGTCATACTTCTTCGCCACCTGGCCGATGGCGATCAGCCCCTCGGGGGTAATCTCGCCGCCGGGCACGCGCGGCACCACCGAGTAGGTGCCGTTCTTCTGCATGTTGGCCATGAAGGTGTCGTTGGTGTCCTGCAGCGGCACCAGCGCCGGGTCCTGGATCGGCCGGTTCCAGCAGGAAGCGAGGATCGAACCCACCGCCGGCTTGCAGATGTCGCAGCCCAGCTCGCCCTTGCCGTGGCGGGCCAGCAGATCCTCGAAGCGCTCGATGCCTTCGACGCGCACGATGTCGTACAGCGCCTGGCGGGTGTGGGCGAAGTGTTCGCACAGGCTCTTGTCCACCGCCACGCCGCGGGCAGTCAGCTCATGCTCGAACACCTGCTTGAGCAGGCTGGCGCAGCCGCCGCAGCCGGTGGCTGCCTTGGTGGCGCTTTTGAGCTCGCCCAGGTCGGTGACGCCGGCATCCACCTGGCAGCACACCGCGCCCTTGGTGACGTTGTGGCAGGAACAGAGGGTGGCGGTGTCCGGCAGGGCGTCGGCACCCAGCGTCGGGGTGCCGTCGGAGACCGGCAGGATCAGGCTGGACGGGTCGGCCGGCAGCTTGATGCCGTTCTGCGCGTACTGCAGCAGGGTGTCGTAGTAACTGTTGTCGCCGACCAGCACGGCACCGAGCACCCGCTTGCCATCCGCGGCCACCACCAGACGCCGGTAGCTGGCCGTGGCTTCGTCGATGAAGCGGTAGCTGCGCGCACCCGGCGTGGCGGCATGGGCATCGCCGATGGAGCCGACGTCCACGCCCAGCAGCTTGAGCTTGGTGGACAGGTCGGCGCCGGTGAACGGCGTGGCGTCGAGGCCAGTCAGTTGGTCGGCCACGGTGCGCGCCATGCTGTAGCCCGGCGCCACCAGGCCGAACACGCTGCCGTTCCAGGCTGCGCATTCGCCGATGGCGTAGATGGCCGGATCGCTGCTGCGGCACAGATCGTCCACCGCCACGCCGCCGCGCGGGCCGATTTCCAGGCCAGCGGCGCGGCCCAGGGCGTCCTGCGGGCGGATGCCGGCGGAGAACACGATCAGGTCGGTTTCCAGGCTGTCGCCGTCCTTGAAGTCCATGCGGTAGCGATACTGGCTGCCGGCGACGATGGCCTCGGTGGCGCGCGACAGGTGCACGCCGACGCCGAGGGCCTCGATGCGCGCCCTGAGCGCCTCGCCGCCCAGCTCGTCCAGCTGCACGGGCATCAGGCGCGGGGCGAATTCCACCACATGGGCCTCCAGGCCCAGCGACTTCAGGGCGTTGGCCGCTTCCAGACCGAGCAGACCGCCGCCGACCACCACGCCGCGCCGGGCGCCCTGGGCGGCGAGCCGAATGGCGTCCAGATCCTCCAGGGTGCGGTAGACCAGCCGGGATGTGCCCTCGGCACCGGGAATCGGCGGCACGAACGGGTAGGAGCCGGTGGCCAGCACCAGATGGTCGTAGGCGTAGCGGCCCTGTGCGGTCACCACTTCGTTGCGGGCGCGGTCGATGGCGGTCACCGCCTCGCCCAGGTGCAGCTGCACGCCGTGGCGGGCATAGAAATCCGCCTCGCAGAGCGCCAGCGACTCGGCATCCCGACCGCCGAAGTACTCGGACAGGTGCACCCGGTCGTAGGCACGCTGGCGCTCTTCGCCGAACACCCGCACCTGAAAGCGCTCGAGCGCACCCTGCTCGGCCAGACGGGCCACGCAGTGATGACCCACCATGCCGTTGCCGATGATGACGATGTTCATGTGTCCTTCCTCTGCCTTTGCCGGCCGGTGTTCCGCCGGCCGAAACGCAAAAAGGCGCCTGGAGCCGTTGAGAGCTCCAGGCGCCTTTGCCTGGTGATTCGATGTGGGGTGGTGTTGGCCGAGCGCCGTTGCCCGGATCACCTGAATAACGGGGTCTTCGCTGACCCTGCCTGGGAGTTAGCAGGGAGCGTGCCAGCGACGGAATGACGTGCGGCAATGCCCGATGCAGAGGGGTTTGGCGGCGAATAAGGGCAGGCGCGACGGGCTTGACGAATGATCCCTGATGGGGCGAAGCGCCCGTCGCGCTCCCTGTTTTGGGGCAGAGGCGTTATCCCCTCTCACCCGGCCGGGGAGAGGGGAAGGACTCAGCGGTACTTGTGGTGCCACTGCTCCTTGTAATGGCCCCGGCCGCGTTTGTGCTTGTGATCGTGGCGCACATGGCGACGGTCGCCCCGGTAATCACCCCGGTAATCGCGTCTGTCATCATCGCCGTAGGCATTGCCCAGCGCGCCGCCGGCGGCGCCACCCACGGCGGCACCCAGCAGGCCGCCATTGGTACCGCCGACCTGCTGGCCCAGCACATTGCCACCGGCCGCGCCCAGTCCACCGCCGACAGCGGCTTCGGTGCGAGAGCGCTTGTCGGCGCCAACGGCACTGCCGGCAGCACCACCGACCCCGGCGCCGATCACCGCGCCGGTGCTGCCGCCAAGGTGTCCGCCGACCACGCTGCCCATCACGCCACCCAGCGCTCCACCGACGGCGGCTTCGGTGTTATTGCCGGCAAAGGCGGCGCCGCTGAACAGGCCGAGGGTCAGGAAAACAATCGGGGCATGCTTCTTCATCAGGTGTGGCCTCAGAAAAATGACGGGGCGATGCTCGCTGCCCGAGGGTGCCGAAACAAGCCCTCGGCCGACGAGCTGCACGGCTTTACCGACTTTTTAAGCCGTCCTTACAAAACGCGGAACTTTGCGTCCTGGCGCGCAGCCAAACGCCCCTGGCCGGTAGCGGTCGCGGGCCTCAAAACCAGAAACGAACCCCGGCGACCACGGCGGTTTCCTCGCGATCCTCTCCCGCGCGGCGCAGGTAATCCGCCGTGTTGCCATAGGCGCGCTGCCAGCTCACGCCCAGGTAGGGGGCGAACTGCCGGGTGATCTCGTAGCGCAGTCGCAGGCCGGCCTCCACATCGCTGAAGCCCGCGCCAACGCCGCGCGCCGCGTCGTTGCGACCGTGCAGGTTGAGCTCCACGGCCGGCTGCAGGATCAGCCGGTTGGTCAGCAGGATGTCGTAGTCGGCGGCCAGGCGCAGGCCGGTCTGGCCGCCTTCGCCGAAGAACGCGCTGACTTCGGTTTCCAGGCCGTACAACGGCATGCCCTGGACGCCCGCCACCGCCCAGGTCTGCGGCGAGCCCGGCTTGAAGTCCTGACGCACGCCGAGCACGCTTTCCCACCAGGGGCCGATGGCGTGGCTCCACAGCAGCTGCAGTTCGGCTTCCTCGGTGTGGCCATCGATGCGCTCGCCTTCCGAGCGCACCGCCAGGCGGTTGATATCGCCGCCGATCCAGCCGTCGATATCCCAGGCCAGGGCGTTGCCGTCGTCGGCATCCCGCCATTCCAGCTGGTCGGCAAGCAGCAGGAAGTTGGTCCCGCCCGCGTGCATGGCGTGCGGCGGCAGGTCGGGGAAGGCGGCGGCGCGGTCGGCGGCGGTTGGCGCCGGGATCGGCGTGCGGCCGGCGCCGTGCGCTGGCGCACGGTGGTGGCGATGGTCATCGGCACTGGGTGAGGGCGTGCTCGGCGGATGGTGGCCATCGTGGGCACCTTGTGCCAGCGCCTGTGTGGTAAGCAGCAGGCCGACGGTCAGCGAAGCGAAATGGGATGTGCTGCGGAGGTTCATCATCGGCTTCCTCATTCTTCCACGCGGACTTCGCGAAACATGCCGAGGTCCATGTGCATCAACAGGTGGCAGTGGAAGGCCCAGCGGCCCAGCGCGTCGGCGGTGACGCGAAAGCTGCGCCGGGAACCGGGCGGCATGTCGATGGTGTGCTTGCGCACCAGGAAGTTGCCCGGTTCGTCCTCCAGGTCGCTCCACAGGCCGTGCAGGTGGATGGGGTGATGCATCATGGTGTCGTTGACCAGCACGATGCGCAGGCGCTCGCCGTACTTCAGGCGGATCGGCTCGGCATCGGCGAACGGCACGCCGTCGAACGACCAGGCGAAGCGCTCCATATGGCCGGTCAGGTGCAGCTCCAGGGTGCGCCCCGGCTGGCGACCGTCCGGGTCGGCGAAGCGGCTGCGCAGGTCGGCGTAGGTCAGCACCCGCCGCCCGTTGTCGCGCAGGCCGATGCCCGGATCGTCCAGCTTGGCCACCGGCATCATGGTCTGCATGTCGAGCAACGGGTTGCCCGTCTCGCTGGCCGGGTGCGTCACCGTGCCCTGATCTAGGCCCGCCATGGCGCCGTGAGCGCTGTGATCCATATCCGCCATCGAACCGTGGGAACCGTGATCCATACCGGCCGCCTGGCCGTGCGCCCCATGCTCGCCGTGGCCCATGTCCGCCATGCTCAGCACCGGGCGCGGGTCCACGGCCGGCACCGGCGCGCGCAGGCCATCGCGCACCGCCAGCGTGCCGCAGGCATAGCCGCTGCGATCCATGGCCTGGGCGAACAGGCTGTAGGCCGGTTGGTCGCCGGGTTCGACCAGCACGTCATAGGTTTCCGCCACCGCCAAGCGCAGTTCGTCCACCTGCACCGGCTCGACCGGCTGGCCGTCGGCGGCGATCACGGTGAGCTTCAGGCCGGGGATGCGGAAATCCAGGTAGCTCATGGCCGAGCCGTTGATCAGGCGCAGGCGAATGCGCTCGCCCGGCTTGAACAACCCGCTCCAGGGATTCGCCGGCGTGCGGCCATTGAGCAGGTAGGTGTAGGTGGCGCCGCTGACGTCGGCCAGGTCCGTGGGGCTCATGTTCATCCGTGCCCAGGCCCAGCGGTCACCCAGCGTTGCGCTCCAGCCCTGGTCGGCCACGTCGCGGATGAAGTCGCCGACGGTGCGGCGGTGCTCGTTGTAGTAGTCGGACTGCTTCTTCAGCTTGGCCAGCACCCGCGCGGGATTCTCGTCGGTCCAGTCGGAGAACATCACCACGTAGTCGCGTTCGTAGCGGTGGGGCTCGGGCTGCCGTGGCTCGATGATCAGCGGGCCGTACACGCCGAGCTGCTCCTGGAAGCCGGAATGGCTGTGGTACCAGTAGGTGCCGTGCTGCTTCACCCGGAAGCGGTATTCGTACAGGCCGTTCGGCGCGATGCCGGCGAAGCTGAAACCCGGCACGCCGTCCATGTTGGCCGGCAGCAGGATGCCGTGCCAGTGGATCGAGGTGTCCACCGGCAGGCGGTTGCGCACGCGCAGGGTCACGGTGTCGCCTTCGCGCCAGCGCAGCAGCGGGCCGGGAATCGAGCCGTTGATGGCCATGGCGGTGCGCCGCTTGCCGGTGAAGTCGACGTCCAGCGCGTCGATGGTCAGGTCGAACTCGGTGCCGGCCAGCACGGTCGGCTGTCCGGGGCTGGTCAGCGCCCAGACCGGCTGGCGCCACAGGCCCAGGCCGGCGAAGGCGCCGCCGGCGGCGAGGCCCTTGAGCAAGGTGCGTCGTGAAGTCGTGGAATGCATGCGAGCGGATGTCCTTATGAGTCAAGAAGGTGCGCGAACTCAGCGCGCCACGATGCCGTTGGGGCCAGCGGCGGTCGGGTAGCGGGTCAACTCCCGGTGGCTGTTCAGGTCGACCACCGACACGCTGGCGTCGAAGGCGTTGCTGATGTAGGCGCGGCTGCCGCCCTCGGCGATGGACACGCCGTGGGCGCCCTTGCCGACCTCCGGGCTGGCCAGGAGCCGGCCGCTGCGGGCATCCAGGACCGACAGGCTGTGTCCGGGCGCCTGTGCGCTGCCCTGGTTGGCCACCACCAGTTGCTTGCCATCGGGCGAGACGGACAGCTGGATGGGACCGGGGCCGACCGGGTAGGTGTCGAGCAGCGAGCGCTGACGCGGATCGACCGCCGCCACCGCGTCTTCGCCACTGAGGGACACGAACAGGCGCTGGCCGTCGGGGGCGAAGGCGACCTGCACCGGTTTCTTGCCGACCGCGATGCGCGCGACTTCTTTGCGGCGCTGCACGTCGATCAGGCTGACATCGCCGCTGTCGCGGTTGGCCACCGCCAGGCTGCGGCCGTCCGGCGACAGGCGCAGGCCGTGAGGGTAGCGACCTACCGCGATGCGCTCCGCGACCCGCCTGGTGACGAGGTCGACGACCAGCACCGCATGGCTGTCTGCATCGGTGATGAATACCCATTTGCCGCTGGCATCGGGCACCACGTGGGCCAGGTGACCGCCGATGGCAATCGGGATTGCCGGGGCGTCGGGATTCAGCGCATCCAGCACCAACAGGCGACCGCCTTCGTCATGCCCGCCATGCCCGCCGTGGCCATGCGCCTGGCCAGCGGGCATGCCGACAATCAGCAGGGACTTGCCATCGGGGGTCAGATCCACGTTGTGGGGTAGCACCTCCAGGGCGACGGTGCGGGTGGACGCGGCGTCCTCGTCGATGATGGTCAGGCTGCCGGCGCCTTCGTTGGCGACATAGACGGTGGCAGCCATCACGGGCGTGCCGGCGAACAGGGCGCTGGTCAGTGCCAGCGCCAACAGGCGGGATTGCATGGGGAAATCCTCTGGCATTGCGATCTACCCCCAGCCTGCGGCAGCGCCGCTGACGGCAGGCTGAAGCGTCGATTACGTTTTCGTCAGCTCAGCGGCGCGGCACCTTCGGCGCCGGGTAGCTGGCCAGCACCTCGTCCTGCCCGGCGCGGTTGAGGCCGAGCACCTGATACGCCTCGTGCGGCTGGCCGTAGTCCATGCCCGGCGAGCCGGCGGGCATGCCTGGCACGGCGATGCCGCGCAGGGCGGGGCGCTTGAGCAGGGCGTGAATCTGCGCCACCGGCACGTGGCCCTCGACGAACTTGCCGTCGATCACGCCGGTGTGGCAGGAGGCCAGGCGCGGCTGCACGCCCAGCTTCTGTTTGACCGCGCCCATGTCGCGCTCGACGTGGTCGCGCACCGTGAAACCGTTGTCCTTGAGGTAGACGATCCAGTCCTTGCAGCAGCCGCAATTGGCGTCGCGGTGCACGTCGATGGTCAGGGGTTCGGCCGCCTGGGCGGCGCCGCTCAGCAGCAGGGCGGCGAGGGCTGCGATACGCAGTCTGGGGTGCATGGAACTTCTCCGGATCAGTCGATGGAAACCTTGCGCAGGCGCAGTGCGTTGAACACCACCGAGGCCGAGCTCAGGCTCATGGCCAGCGCGGCGATCAGCGGCGAGAGCAGCAGGCCGGTCAGCGGATAGAGCAGGCCGGCGGCCAGCGGAATGCCCAGCGTGTTGTAGAGGAAGGCGAACGTCAGGTTCTGGTGCATGTTGCGCACGGTGGCCACCGACATACTGCGCGCGCGCAGGATGCCGAGCAGGTCGCCCTTGACCAGCGTGACCTGGGCGCTGTTCATCGCCACGTCGGTGCCGGTGCCCATGGCGATGCCGATATCGGCGCGCGCCAGGGCCGGGGCGTCGTTGATGCCATCGCCGGCCATGGCCACGCGGTGACCCTGCTGTTGCAGGGTGGCGGCCAGGCGCTCCTTGTCCTGCGGCTTGACCTCGCCGTGCACCTCCTCGATGCCCAGCTCACGGGCCACCGCGCGGGCGGTGGTCAGGCCGTCACCGGTGGCCATGATCACCCGTACGCCATCGGCCTGCAGGCGCTCGACTGCCAGTTTCGAGGTCGGCTTGATCGGATCGGCGACCGCCAGCAGCCCGGCCAGCGTGCCGTCCACCGCCAGGTACATGATGCTCACCCCGTCGCCGCGCAGCCGTTCGGCGCTGGCCTGCAGCGGGCCGGTATCCACGCCGGCGTCGGTCAGCAGCGCGGTGTTGCCCAGTAGCAGGCGGCGGCCCTCGACCTGGCCGCGCACGCCGATGCCGGAGGCCGATTCGAACGCCTCGGGCGTGCTCAGCGCCAGGCCCAGGGCGCGGGCCTGATCGACAATGGCGTGGGCCAGGGGATGTTCGCTGCCCTGATCCAGGCTGGCGGCCAGGCGCAGCACCTCGTCGCGCGCGAAGCCGGGCGCCGCCTCGACGCTGTGGAACGCGGGGCGGCCTTCGGTCAGGGTGCCGGTCTTGTCGACGATCAGCGTGTCGATCTTGCGCAGGTTCTCGATGGCGCCGGCGTCGCGGAACAGCACGCCGCTGCTCGCCGCCTTGCCGGTGGCGACCATTACCGACATCGGCGTGGCCAGGCCCAGGGCGCACGGGCAGGCGATGATCAGCACCGCCACCGCGTTGATCAGGCCGAACACCCAGCTCGGCTCCGGCCCCCACAGGCCCCAGACGAACAACGTCAGGATGGCGATGCCGATCACCACCAGCACGAAGTACCCGGCGATGACATCGGCCAGCCGCTGCATCGGCGCCTTGGAGCGCTGCGCCTGGGCGACCATCTGCACGATCTGCGCGAGCACGGTCGCGCTGCCGACCTTCTGCGCCTGCATCACCAGGCTGCCGTGGGCGTTCAGGGTGGCGCCGATCAGGCTGTCGCCGGCGCGCTTCATGATCGGCAGCGGCTCGCCGGTCAGCATCGACTCGTCCACCGCGCTTTCGCCGTCCAGCACCAGACCGTCGACCGGCACCTTCTCGCCCGGTCGCACGCGCAGGGTGTCGCCGCTGTGCACGTGGCTGAGCGGAATGTCTTCTTCGCTGCCGTCGGCATTGATGCGCCGCGCGGTCTTGGGCGCCAGGCCGAGCAGCGAGCGGATCGCCGCCGAGGTCTGCGAGCGCGCCTTGAGTTCGAGGATCTGGCCGAGCAGGGTCAGCGAGATGATCACCGCCGCCGCCTCGAAGTACACGCCGATGCGCCCGTCCTGTACGAAGTCGGCGGGAAACACGCCCGGCGCCAGGGTGGCGACCAGGCTGTACAGGTAGGCGGCGGCGGTGCCCAGGCCGATCAGCGTCCACATGTTCGGGCTGCGCAGCCGCACCGAGCGCACGCCGCGCACGAAGAACGGCCAGCCGGCCCAGAGCACCACCGGGGTGCTCAACGCGAGTTCGACCCAGTTCTGCGCAGCGCCGTGGAACAGGTTCAGGGCATGCCCGCCCATGGCCAGCACGGTGACGATCAGGGTCAGCGGCAGGGTCCACCAGAAGCGCCGGGAGAAGTCCCTGAGCTCCGGATTTTCCTCTTCTTCCAGTTCCGGCATGACCGGCTCCAGCGCCATGCCGCAGATCGGGCAGGTGCCCGGGCCGATCTGGCGGATCTCCGGATGCATCGGACAGGTGTATTCGGCGGCCGCTGCCGTGGCGGCCGCCCCTGCGTCGGGCGCGGCAGCCGGCGCGTGATCGGCGTGCCGGGCGGACAGGTACTTGTGCGGTTCGGCGCCGAAGCGGTCCAGGCAGTGCTGGCTGCAGAAGCGCAGGCGCTGGCCGGCATGCTGGGCCTGGTAGGGACTGTCGGACTTGACCGTCATGCCGCACACGGGATCGCGGTCCGGGACGGCGGCACTTGCAGGGTGTGGGTTCGGCGGGCTGGGCATGGCGGGATTCCTTTTACCTGTTGGCACCGTAGCGTCGGATGGCTGACATCAGGCTGAGCCCGGGATTACTTTTCTGTCAGCTTGTGGTCAGCGTCGTTCGGGCGCTGCACACTGCCCGCGTCTGTTTCCCGTGGGGGGTGTTGCCCATGAAACTCCTGGTCGCCGAAGACGAGCCGAAAACCGGTACCTACCTGCAGCAGGGCCTCGGCGAGGCCGGCTTCAGCGTCGACCGCGTCACCAGCGGCGCGGATGCCGTGCAGCAGGTGCTGAGCGAGTCCTATGACCTGCTGATCCTCGACGTGATGCTGCCCGGCCTGGACGGCTGGGAAGTGCTGCGCCGGGTGCGCGCCGCCGGCCAAGACATGCCGGTGCTGTTCCTCACCGCCCGCGACCGGGTCGAGGACCGGGTCAAGGGCCTGGAGCTGGGCGCCGACGACTACCTGGTCAAGCCCTTCGCCTTCTCCGAGCTGCTGGCCCGGGTGCGCAGCCTGCTGCGCCGCGGCAACCCGGCGGCGGTGACCACCCACCTGCGCATCGCCGACCTGGAGGTGGACCTGCTCAAGCGTCGCGCCGTGCGCGCCGGGCGGCGCATCGATCTGACCGCCAAGGAATTCGCCCTGCTGGAACTGCTGCTGCGCCGGCGCGGCGAGGTGCTGCCCAAGTCGCTGATCGCCTCGCAGGTGTGGGACATGAACTTCGACAGCGACACCAACGTGATCGAAGTGGCCATCCGCCGGCTGCGCGCCAAGATCGACGACGACTTCGAGCCCAAGCTGATCCACACCGCGCGCGGCATGGGCTACATGCTCGACGAGCCCGAGCCGTCATGAGGCGCCTGTCGCTCACCGCGCGGCTGAGCCTGCTGTTCATGCTGGCGGTGGCCGGGGTGCTGGCGGGCTCGGGGTTTTTCTTCAACCACCTCAGCCAGCACCATTTCGACGAGCTGGACCAGCAGACCCTGAGCGTCGCGGCTGCCGCTGCCGAACGCCTGCTGCGCGAGGCGCCGCCGGCGAGCCGCGACGGGCAGCTGCGCGCGCTGTTCAGCGGCCAGGCCGACCTGCAGGCGCGCATCCTCGAGGACGGGCGCCCGCTGTTCGCCACGCCGGAGCGGGGCACGGCCCCGTTCGGCGCCGGCTCCGGCGAGTGGCGGTACGAGGGGCGCGCCTGGCGGGGACTGGAAAGGGAGGTCGTGGTGGACGAGCGGCCGGTGAGCATCCAGCTGATGCTGGATGTCACCACCCATCAGGTGTTCTCCCACCAGCTGGCCGGCTGGTTGTGGGCGGGGCTGGGGCTGGCGGCGCTGCTCAGCGTGCTGCTGGGCTGGTTGCTGGTGCGCAGCGGCCTGCGCCCGCTGCGCCAGGTGACCGAGGTGATCGCCTCGGTGTCGGCCCGTTCGCTGGAGGAGCGCATCGAGCAGGAGGTGCCGGCCGAGCTGCGCGCGCTGGTGCAGGCGTTCAACGCCATGCTGGCGCGCCTGGAGGACTCCTTCGTGCGCCTGTCCAACTTCTCGGCGGACATCGCCCACGAACTGCGCACCCCAGTCACCAATCTGCTGACCCACACCGAGGTGGTGCTGACCCGCGCGCGCAGCGTCGAGGACTACCAGGAGAACCTGCATTCCAACCTGGAAGAGCTGCGGCGCATGGCGCGGATGATCGACGACATGCTGTTCCTGGCCAAGGCCGACAACGGGCTGATCATCCCCGAGCAGCGGCCGGTGGCGCTGCATGAACTGTGCGCCAGTCTGCTGGATTTCTACGAGCTGTCCGCGGAGGAACGCGGCATCCGTTTCGAACTGAGCGGCGAGGCCACGCTGCAGGGCGACGTGCTGATGCTGCGCCGGGCACTCTCCAACCTGCTGTCCAACGCGCTGCGCTACACGCCGGATGGCGGCAGCATCCGCCTGACCCTGCGGCAGAGCGAACACAGCGTGCGCCTGGCATTGGCCAACCCCGGCGGGACCATCGCCGCCGAGCATCTGGAGCGTCTGTTCGACCGCTTCTTCCGGGTCGACCCGGCCCGCCGCGAAGGCCACCCCGGCAACGCCGGCCTGGGCCTGGCCATCACCCGCTCGATCGTCGAGGCGCACCGGGGAAGGATCCGCTGTCACAGCGCGGAGGGTTGGACGACCTTCGAGCTGGAGTTTCGCGTGTGAGGGTGCGATGCCCGGTCTACCTCAGGCGAGCTCGATTTCATTGCGCAGCAATGTCGCAGGGAGTCGCGCCGCAGGGCCTATTTGCTGCGCAGCGCCTTGGCCAGGCGCAGCATGGCGGCTTCGATTTCCATGGCGGTCAGGGATGAATAGCCCAGCAGCCAACCCTGTTTCCGTTCCTCCCCGGCATACAGGCGACTGAGTCCGGGGAGCTGCACGCCGGCGTTGGCGGCCAGGCGGATGGTCCTTTCCTCCGACCAGCCCTCGTCCAGCAGGCAAGGCATCTGCAAGCCGCCCGGAGGTCGCATGGCGGTGGCGATACCGCTCAGATGCCTGCCGATGGCCTCGAACATGCTGGCCCGACGGCCCGCGTACAGTTTGCGCATGGCCCGCACATGGGCGTTGTAATGGCCGTCTTCCATGAAGCGCGCCAGGGTGAGCTGGAGGATCTGCGGGGTGTGTCCGTCCATGATGCTGCGCGCATGGGTGAACGCTTTTACCAGGGGCTGGGGCAACACCATGTAACCCAGGCGCAGGCCCGGAGAGAGGGTCTTGCTGAACGTGCCCACGTAGAGGGTGCGCTGGTACTTGTCCAGGCCCTGCACACAGGCGGTTGGCAAGCCGTCGTAGTGAAACTCGCTGTCGTAGTCGTCCTCGATGATCCACCTGCCGTTTTCCGCCGCCCAGTTGATCAGCTCGAGCCGGCGCGCCAGTGGCAGGGTGGCCCCGGTGGGGTACTGGTGGGAGGGCGTCACGTAGACGCAATTGGCGCCGCTGCGGTCCGCGCGCAGCAGGTCGGTGCGAATGCCCAGCGCATCGACATCGATGGGCACGACCCTGGCCTCGGCGCTTTCGAAGGCTTTCCGGGCGCCGTAGTAGCCGGGGTTTTCCAGCAGGATCGGCTTGCCGGCATCGACCAGCAACTGGGCGCACAGGAACAGCGCCTGGCGGGTACTGCTGAGTACCAGGATCTGCTCCGGGGTGCACGCGGCCCCGCGTTCCAGGTTCAGGTAGGTGGCGATGGCCTTGCGCAGCGGCTCGGCGCCCTGCGGGTCGCCATGCAGCAGGACGGTGGCCCGATAGTCCTTCATGGCCTGGCGTTGCAGGCGTAGCCAGACATCGATGGGGAAGGTGCGGGTCTCCGGCAGACCGGTGGCGAACGCCCTGACCACCTGCTGATCGCTGACCCCGCCGCTGTCCAGAATCATGCGCCCACGCCGGCTCAGGCCGGGTTCCGCCGCCGCCGTCTCGCTGCGTCGGGCCTCCCGTGGCCTTGGGCGCTGGCGCGCGATCCCCTGCAACTCGTTGCCGAGCGTCTCGGCCACGTAGCTGCCCGAGCCCTCGCGTCGCACGATGAAACCGTCACGGTGCAGTTGCACATAGGCGTTTTCGACCGTGTCGCGGGCGACCCCCAGCGATGTGGCCAGGGAGCGGGTGGCCGGCAGTTTCAGGCCGGGGGCCAGTGCGCCGTCGAGGATCAGCGCGCGCAGGGCGCGCTGAATGCGCTGATGCAGATCCAGGCGCTGAAGCTCGGCATCGTTGAGCCGCATCTTCAGCGTTTCGAGCTCGAAGGTTTTCACGAAGTGGTCTGCCCTGAACAGAAAAACCGGCCGGCGGAAGCGGGCCAGTTTATCCATGGTTGCGCTCAGCGCCGAAGGAGTTTCTCGACGTACCCCTACGGCAGCCCCAGGCGGGAAAGTGGTCTGGTTATCTGATGGAAAGTGTACGGGTTCTACGGACCATTACCGCGCTATAAATCAGCCGCCAGTTCCAGCCTCGTGTTGCCAGGAGCCACCTGAAGCCATGTCGTCCCCTGTCTCCCCATCCGCGGTTCGCCTCCGCGATCTCGCCCATCCGATCGTCGCCGGGCTGGTCTCGGTGATCGTCAACTATGGCGGCACCTTCATCCTGGTCTTCCAGGCGGCCCAGGTGGCGGGCCTGAGCCCTGAGCTGACGGCTTCCTGGGTGTGGTCGGTATCGATCGGCGTGGGGCTGAGCGGGCTGTTGCTCAGTTGGCGGTTCCGCGAGCCGATCATCACCGCCTGGTCGACCCCGGCGGCGGCATTCCTGGTCGTCGCCCTGGCGACGACGCCCTATGCCGAGGCGGTCGGCGCCTACCTTGTCTCGGCCGCCGCCTTCGTGCTGCTGGGCGTGTCCGGCTATTTCGAGAAGGTCATCCGCATGATTCCGCCGGGGGTGGCTGCGGGGTTGCTGGCGGGCATCCTGCTGCAGTTCGGCATCGGTGCCTTCGCGGGCGTGAGCATCGATCCGCTGCTGGCCGCGCTGCTGATTGGCGCCTATGTGGTACTCAAGCGTCTGAGCGCGCGCTACGCGGTGGTGGGGATTCTGCTGCTCGGCCTGGCCTTCCTGCTGGTCCAGGGGCGGGTGGACCTGTCCGGGCTGGAGCTGCGGCTCGCGGCACCGGTGTTCACTCCACCCGCGTTCTCGCTGAATGCCTTGCTCAGCGTGGCGCTGCCACTGTTCCTGATCACCCTGACCGGCCAGTACATGCCCGGCATGCTGGTGCTGCGCAACGATGGCTTCCGCACCAGCGCCAACCCGATTGTCACCGTCACCGGGCTGGGCTCGCTGCTCATGGCGCCGTTCGGCTCGCACGCGTTCAACCTCGCCGCGATCACGGCGGCCATCTGCACCGGCAAGGACGCCCACGAAGAACCCGCCAAGCGCTGGATCGCCGGTGTCGCCGCGGGTGTCTTCTACATCCTCGTCGGGGTCTTCGGCGTCACCCTGGCCGCACTGTTCATGGCCTTCCCGGCGACCTTCATCACCACCCTGGCGGGGCTCGCCCTGCTCGGCACCCTCGGCGGCAGCCTGGCCAGCGCCATGGCCGATGCCAGATCCCGCGAAGCCGCGCTGATCACCTTCCTGGCCGCCGCCGCCGATATCAGCCTGTTCGGGATCGGCGGAGCGTTCTGGGGGCTGGTGATCGGGCTGGCGGCATTCGCCGTGCTCAACGGCCGTTTGCCGCGCCGCGTGCCGGCCGGTCAGTCGGTCGCCGATGTGGGAGGGGCCCACTGATGCCGCGCCTGCACGAACAGCATGGCCGCTACCCGCAGGCCAACAGCGTCGAGGACTTCCTGCGCAACCTGGCCGCCGTGCGCCAGCGCATCGCCCAGGCGTGCCAGCGGGTCGGGCGCGATCCGGCGGGCGTGCGCCTGCTGCCGGTGAGCAAGACCTTCGACGAGGCGCACCTGCGCCTGGCCTATGCCGCCGGTTGCCGCGTCCTGGGCGAGAACAAGGTGCAGGAGGCGCAGCGCAAGTGGCAGGCCATGGCCGACCTGGGCGACCTGCAGTGGTCGGTCATCGGCCACCTGCAGACCAACAAGGCCAGGCAGGTCGCGCGCTTCGCCGCCGAGTTCCAGGCGCTGGACAGCCTGCGGCTGGCCGAGGCCCTGGACCGGCGGCTGCAGATCGAGGGTCGGCGGCTGGACGTGTTCGTCCAGGTGAATACCTCCGGCGAGGCCAGCAAGTACGGCCTGGCGCCCGACGCGGTCGCCGACTTCCTGCGCGCCTTGCCGGCGTTCTCCGCGCTGCGCGTGCGCGGCCTGATGACCCTGGCGCTGTTCTCCGCCGACGCGGCCCGTGTGCGTCCCTGTTTCGTGCGGCTGCGCGAGCTGCGGGAGCGACTGCGCCAGGACGCGCCGGCCGGTATCGGCCTGGAGGAGCTGTCCATGGGCATGTCCGGCGATTTCGAAATCGCCATCGAAGAAGGCGCCACCGTGGTGCGGGTCGGCCAGGCCATCTTCGGTGCGCGCGCCCTGCCGGACAGCCACTACTGGCCGGCGGCCGGCGAATAGCACGTCGCGCACGTTTACCCACGATCTCCACGAAGGAATGCCATGACCCGCTCATCCGCGTATCTGATGCCGACCTACGCACGCCAGCCCGTTTCGTTCAGTCGCGGCCAGGGCGCGCGCCTGTGGGATGCGCAGGGCATCGAGTACCTGGACGCGATCGCCGGCGTGGCGGTGACCGGCCTTGGTCACGCCCATCCGGAGATTGCCGCCGTGATCGCCGAGCAGGCCGGCCAACTGCTGCACACCTCCAACCTGTTCCGCATCGAATGGCAGGAGCGACTGGCTGAGCGCCTGTGCGTCTTGTCGGGCATGCAGCGGGCGTTCTTCTGCAACTCCGGAGCCGAGGCCAACGAGGCGGCGCTCAAGCTGGCCCGCCTGCACGCCACTGCCCGGCGGGTGGCGCAGCCGCAGGTGCTGGTCATGGAGAACAGCTTCCATGGCCGCACGCTGGCAACCCTGGCGGCCACCGGTAACCCGGCCGCGCAGCGCGGCTTCGAACCCCTGATGCCGGGCTTCGTGCGGGTGCCCTACGACGACATCGAGGCGCTGCGGGACGCGGCGCGGCAATTCCCGGGCATCGTCGCGGTGCTGGTCGAGCCGGTGCAGGGCGAGGGCGGGGTGCGTGCCGCCTCCGCCGGCTATCTGCAGGCCCTGCGGCAACTGTGCGATGCGCACGACTGGCTGATGATGGTCGACGAGGTGCAGACCGGCCTGGGCCGCACCGGCAGCTGGTTCGGTTTCCAGCAGGCGGGCATCGTGCCCGACGTCATCACCCTGGCCAAGGCGCTGGGCAACGGCCTGCCGATCGGCGCCTGTCTGGCCCGGGGTCGGGTGGCGGAACTGTTTTCCCCTGGCCAGCATGCCTCCACCTTCGGTGGCAATCCGCTGGCCTGCCGGGTGGCCTGCACGGTACTCGACATCCTGGCGCGCGAGCAGCTCCCGCAGCGGGCCGCCACCCTCGGTCGCCGGCTGCTGGCGGCCCTGCAGGAGGGACTGAGCGGCTGTCCCGAGGTGCTGGCGATCCGTGGCCTGGGCCTGATGGTCGGCATCGAGCTGAATCGCCAGTGCCCCGAGCTGGTTGGCCGGGCGCTGGAGGAACAGCGCCTGCTCATCACCGTGACCCGCGGCGCCACCCTGCGGCTGCTACCGCCCTTGATCTGCGACGACGCGCAGATCGACGACATTGCCGCGCGCGTCATCCGGCTGCTGGCCTAGCAGGCCCCCGATTTCCAACCCACAGGTTCCCTTATGTACGACGCATCCCTGACCCTTACCGATTTTGATCCCGAGCTGTCCGAGTCCATCCATGCCGAGGAAGTCCGTCAGGAAGACCACGCCGAACTGATCGCTTCCGAGAACTATGCCAGTCCTCTGGTGATGGCGATCCAGAGTTCGGTGCTCACCAACAAGTACGCCGAAGGCTATCCGGGCCGGCGCTACTACAGCGGCTGCGAGCATGTCGACGTGGCCGAGCGCCTGGCCATCGCGCGGGCCAAGGCCCTGTTCGATTGCGACTACGCCAACGTCCAGCCGCACGCCGGCTCCCAGGCCAACGCCGCCGTGTTCCTGGCCTTGCTCAGTCCCGGCGACACGGTGATGGGCATGAACCTGGCCCAGGGCGGCCACCTGACCCACGGCAACCCGGTGAACTTCTCCGGGCGCCATTACCGGATCGTTCCCTACGGACTCGACCCACGCACGGGTTTGATCGACTACGACGCGATGGAGCGCATCGCCCTGCAAACTCGGCCGAAGCTGCTGATCGGCGGATTTTCCGCCTACTCCCGGCACATGGACTGGGCGCGCATGCGCGACATCGCCGACCGGGTCGGCGCGCTGTTCTGGGTCGACATGGCCCATGTCGCCGGCCTGGTGGCGGCCGGCGAGTACCCGAACCCGCTGCCGCACGCCCATGTGGTCACCAGCACCACCCACAAGACGCTGCGCGGCCCACGGGGTGGCCTGATCCTGTCCAGGGGGCAGGACGAGACGTTCTACAAGAAGCTCGATTCGGCGGTCTTTCCGGGTGTCCAGGGCGGCCCGTTGATGCACCTGATCGCCGCCAAGGCCGTGGCCTTCAAGGAAGCGCTGCAGCCGGGGTTCAAGACCTATCAGCAGCAGGTCGTGGCCAATGCTCGGGCCATGGCCGCGGTGCTGCAGCGGCGGGGTTTCCGGATCGTCTCCGGCGGGACGGACAACCACATGATGCTGATCGACCTGTCCGACCGGCCTTACACCGGCAAGGACGCCGATGCCGCCCTGAGCGACGCTTGCATCACCGCCAACAAGAATTCGGTGCCCAACGACCCGCGCTCGCCGTTCGTGACCTCGGGGCTGCGGATCGGCACCCCGGCGGTGACCACCCGTGGGTTCGGCGTGCCGGAGTGCGAGCAGTTGGCGGGCTGGCTGTGTGACGTGCTGGATGCGCTGGAGTCCGGCGACAGTGAGACGGTGGTTCGTCAGGTAGGGGAGCAGGTGATGGCGCTATGCCGGCGCCATCCGGTGTATCGCTAGGCGCTGTACGGAAAGTGCCTAGCCCGGGCTGGCCGGCGTGGCCACGACTGTCAGCAGCTGCTCGCCCAGCATCCCGAACTGGCCCTCCAACTGTGCGCCTACCCGCCATTCGTCGCCCAGGTCGCGCAGCAGGCCCAGGCGCAGGCGGCCGGCCGGGTCCCAGTCGAGCAGTTCCGCGTCCTGGAAATAGAAGCGCTGGCCGACCAGGGGATACAGCGCCTTGAACAGGCTTTCCTTGGCCGAGAAGGTCAGGGTTGTCAGCCAGGCGTGCAGCGCCGGCTCCAGCTGTTCGAGCCGCTGGCGCTCGCCGGCGGTGAGGATTTCCCCACGCAGGCGCTGGCTGCGTTCGGCACTCAGCAGTCGCTCCAGATCGATGCCCAGGCCGCGCCAGTGTTCGGTGCTGGCGACCAGCGCGGCGGCCTGGCCGTGGCTGTGGGTGATCGAGCCGACCACGCCGGCGGGCCAGCGCGGCGCGCGGTCCTCGCCGACGGCGGGGACGCCCGGCTGGCCGGTGAGGGCGTGCAGGGCGTGGCGCGCGCACAGGCGTCCGGCCAGGTATTCGCACTGGCGCTTGGCGACGCCGGGCACGCCGGGAATCGCGCAACTGACGAAGTCGCCGGGTTGCAGCTGGTCGGCCTGGAACAAGGTGCTGACCAGCCGCGCGCCGGGCATGGGGACGGGCAGGGGCCAGTGCTCGCGCAGCGCTGCGCAGCAGGCGGGGTGGAAGTCGCTCATGGGGGGCATTGTGCCGGGGCGGACGGGAGTCGTCACGTCGTCAGGAACCGGCCATCCCGCCCGTGCCGGAGCCTGCTTTGCACGGGGCAAGGCACGACCCGGCGGTGCTGTCGGCGCCCTGCATGCATGGCGAGATACTGCACCGTGGTGGATAATGCGCGCTTTTCGGCGGCTCCGGCTGGGGCTGCCGGGCCGCCGTTGTACCGTTGTTCGCTGGACTGCCTGTCGCCGTCCTGCCTGAGAGTTGCCATGTTCAGCCCGCTCGTCACCTTCCCGGCGTTGTATGCCGCCACCCTGCTCATGCTCGCCGGTTCAGGGCTGTTCAGCACCTACATGGGCCTGCGCCTGACGGAGGAGGGCGCAGGCGATGCCTGGGTCGGCGGATTGATGGCGGCTTACTATTTCGGCTTGGTGTGTGGCGGCAAGTTCGGCCATCGGCTGATCGCCAGCGTCGGCCATATTCGCTCGTATGTGGCCTGCGCCGGGCTGGCCACGGTGATCGTACTGCTGCACGTGCTGGTGGAGCGGTTGGAGGTCTGGCTGCTGCTGCGTTTCGTCATGGGCGCGGTGATGATGAACCAGTACATGGTCATCGAGAGCTGGCTCAACGAGCAGGCGGAAAGCCACATGCGTGGCAAGGTCTTCGCAGGCTACATGGTGGCTGTGGACCTGGGGCTGGTCGTTGGCCAGGGGCTGCTGGCAATGCTTCCCTCACTGGATTTCAAGCCGCTGGTGCTGGTGGCGATCTGTTTCGCCTCGTGCCTGATCCCGCTGGCGGTGACGCGGCGTGTGCACCCGGCCAAGCTGGTGGCGGCCCCGCTGGAGATCGGCTTCTTCTGCAAGCGGGTGCCGCAGGCACTGGGCAGCATCTTCGTCGCCGGGCTGATGGTCGGCGCCTTCTATGGCCTGGCGCCGGTGTATGCCAGTCGCAATGGCCTGGATACCTCGCAGGCCAGTCTGTTCGTGGCCATGTGCATCGTCGCCGGTTTCTGTGCGCAGTGGCCGCTGGGCTGGCTGTCCGATCGCCTGGATCGCAGCTGGCTGATCCGGGGCAATGCCATTTTGCTGTGCCTGACCGCCATTCCTCTCTGGGGGCTGTTCAGCCTGCCGTACTGGTTGT
Organism: Pseudomonas flexibilis; assembly: GCF_000802425.1. Classification (GTDB taxonomy): domain Bacteria; phylum Pseudomonadota; class Gammaproteobacteria; order Pseudomonadales; family Pseudomonadaceae; genus Serpens; species Serpens flexibilis. Next base: position 51,876 of record NZ_JRUD01000019.1, read on the forward strand.
TGCTGGCCAATGGCTTCGTGACGGGCATGCTGCTGTTCACCCTGTATCCGCTGGCGGTGGCGCTGGGCAATGACCATGTCGAGCAGTCGCGGCGGGTGGCGCTATCGGCCATGCTGCTGACCACCTATGGTGTGGGCGCCTGCCTCGGGCCGCTGCTGGCCGGCCTGATGATGCAGCGCTTTGGGCCGGGGATGTTCTACGTGCTGGTGTCGATCTACGCCCTGGCGCTGATCTTCTGGGTGCAGCCCAAGCGTGTTACCGGGCGCCATCGTGTCGACGAGGCGCCACTTAGTCACGTGCCGATGCCGGATACATTGAGCCCGATGGCGGCGGCGCTCGACCCGCGTATCGAGGACGTGCCGGAAGAGCTGCTGGTCGAGACGCCGGCGAGCATTGGGCGCTCCGACGATGAGCCGGCAACGCGGGAAATGGCGTAGCTCGGCTTCGTGCCGGCTGACCGATGTCGCGTGCGGCATGGCGCAACGCACAGCGGTCGTTGTACCTACCCGGTTCGCGTCGCGCGGCGAAATTCGCCGGGGGTCTGAGCGCTCCAGCGCTTGAAGGCGCGCTGGAAGGCTTCCGCCGAGGCGAAGCCGAGCAGGTAGGCGATTTCGCCGAAACTCAGCTCGGTGTCGCGGATATAGGTCATCGCCAGGTCGCGGCGGGTGTCGTTGAGGATGTCGCGAAAGCGCGTGCCTTCCTCGGCCAGCTTGCGGCGCAGGGTCCAGCTGGGCAGTTGCAGGCGCCGGGCGATCTCCTCCAGATCCGGCTCGCGGCCATGCAGCAGCGGGCCGAGCAACTGGGTGATGCGCTCGCGCAGGCTGCGGGTGCGGGTCAGCTGCGTCAGCTCCGCCTCGCAGAGTTCCAGCAACTGGTGCCAGGTGCTCGGGCAGTGGGCGGGGTTGCGCAGCGCCAGCGCCTCGCGATCCAGGCGCAGGCGGTTGTGCGCGGCACCGAACTCCACCGGGCCGCCGAACACCTCGGCATAGCGCTCGGCATAGTCCGGGGCCGGGAACTCGATCTCCACCCGCTGCGCCGCCAGCGGCCGGCCGGCCAGGGCGCCGAGCTGGTGCAGCCAGCCGGCCAGCAGCGCGTCGACCACGAAGCGGTTGTAGGTGTTGTAGGGGCTGATCGAATAGAAGCTCAGCCAGGCGCCGTCGGCGTCTTCCGCGAAGCTCGACTGCCCCCGGTAGTTGGCGGCGTACAGCGGCTCGAAACGGATCAGCGTGCGCGCCGCCTCGCGCACCGTAGGCGCCTGGGCGGCGGTCACTCCGGCCAGGCCGACCTGGGCGATATGGCCGAGGCGGCCCATCTCCAGGCCCAGCGCCGGGTCGCCGCACAGCTGCATGGCGGCATGCCCCAGGCGCATGTAGCGGGGAATCGACAGCCGTGCGCGGGGTTCGGCCAGGCGCGCCGGGTCCAGGTCGTACTCGACGAGCAGCGGCTGCGGATCGATGCCCTGCTGGCGCAGGGCGGCGGCCAGGCTGAGCACGCTGCCCACCGACAGATCGCCCAGGCGCACGCGCGCTGTCTTCACGGCTCGATCCACTGGTTGAGCAGATGCGTGCCGGGCAGGCTGCTGAGCTGCGGTGCCTGGGCCGGGGTCAGCGCCACACCGCGCGGCACGCCGCCGATCGGCCAGCTGAGCCGGCCGCGCAGGAACAGGGGCGGGCTGGTGCGCCCGTTGGGCAGCTGCACACGGCTCTGCGGCCAGCCGGGGAGCCAGTCGCGCTCGATCAGGTACTGCTGATCGCCGACCGTCACCCGCTGGGTGGGAATGCGTACCGAGGTCCAGGGCCAGTCCTGCAGGAACGGCTCGCCAATGATCCGCCCATCCGGGCCGAACACCAGGCTGAGGTTCCACAAGGGCCCGCTGCCGCTGTGCAACTGGCCGTCACCGTCGATGTGCGGTTCGGGCAGCAGGATGGAGCCGGCCTGCAGGGTCACGCCGTATTCCCTGGCCAGGCCGCCGAACAGCGCCTGGTAGTCGGTGGCCATCTGCTCGGCCTTCATGCGCAGCAGGGCTTCGTCGAGGCGGTTGGCGTCCAGGTTGCGCAGCAGCACATTCATGGCCAGCAGCGGGTTGCCCAGCAGCAGCCAGTTGCGCACTTCCAGGCGGTCGCGGGCGCGGTAGAACTCCGGTTTTTCGCCGGTGGCCAGCAGCCAGGTGCCGATATGGTCGGGCAGCACCACCAGGGTTTGTGGGTTGAGCAGGCCGGCATCGCGGGCCGCGTCGAGAGCGGCGGCCAGCACCAGGCGCAGGTGCGCCGGGCTCTGGTAGTCGAGCGGGAACAGCTGCGGGCGGATGGTCAGCAGGTTGCCGTGTCGCACGGCGGGCGGCGGCGGGCTGATCACCTGGGTGCGCAGGTCGGACAGGTAGTGGATGGTCGGGCGTTCCTTGGCCCAGTCCAGGAAGCTCAGCAGGGCGGCGCCGGCGAGCAGCAACAGGGCGGCGGATATCAGCAGGGTGCGTTTCATGGCGGTCAGGGTAGGGGGCGGCGTCGGACTTGCCAAGCCGCGTTGTGCATTTGGATCAGCAACTTGTCAGTTTTGATCATTGAGCGCCTCGCGCCGGCTGACTATCGTCTGGCGCCATAACAGGCTGCGTCGATGAGCGTAGCCAGCACCGTGAACTGCCGGAAGGATCGCCATGACCGCACGCTACCCGCACCTGCTCGCCCCGCTGGACCTGGGCTTCACCACCCTGAAGAACCGCACCCTGATGGGCTCCATGCACACCGGCCTGGAAGAGAAGCCCAACGGCTTCGAGCGCATGGCGGCCTATTTCGCCGAGCGCGCCCGCGGCGGCGTCGGCCTGATGGTCACCGGCGGCATCGGCCCGAACGAGGAGGGCGCGGTGTACTCCGGCGCCGCCAAGCTGAGCACCCCGGAAGAAGCCGAGAAGCACCGCATCGTCACCCAGGCCGTGCACGAAGCGGGCGGCAAGATCTGCATGCAGATCCTCCATGCCGGTCGCTACGCCTACAGCCCCAAGCAGGTCGCGCCGAGCGCCATCCAGGCGCCGATCAACCCGTTCAAACCGCGCGAACTGGACGAGGAAGGCATCGAGAAGCAGATCAGCGACTTCGTGAACTGCGCCCGTCTTGCCCAGCAGGCCGAGTACGACGGCGTCGAGATCATGGGTTCGGAAGGCTACTTCATCAACCAGTTCCTGGTCGCCCACACCAACCAGCGCACTGATCGCTGGGGCGGCAGCTACGAGAACCGCATGCGCCTGCCGGTGGAAATCGTGCGCCGCGTGCGCGAGGCCGTCGGCCCGAATTTCATCATCATCTACCGCCTGTCCATGCTGGACCTGGTGGAAGGTGGCAGCACCTGGGACGAAATCGTCACCCTGGCCAAGGCCATCGAGGCCGCTGGCGCGACGATCATCAACACCGGCATCGGCTGGCACGAGGCGCGCATCCCGACCATCGCCACCAAGGTGCCGCGCGCGGCCTTCACCAAGGTCACCGCCAAGCTCAAGGGCGAGGTGAAGATTCCGCTGATCACCACCAACCGCATCAACACGCCGGAGGTGGCCGAGCAGGTGCTGGCCGAGGGCGATGCCGACATGGTGTCCATGGCCCGGCCGTTCCTCGCCGACCCGGAGTTCGTCAACAAGGCGGCCGCCGGTCGCGCCGACGAGATCAACACCTGTATCGGCTGCAACCAGGCCTGTCTGGACCACACCTTCGGCGGCAAGCTGACCAGCTGCCTGGTCAACCCGCGCGCCTGCCATGAAACCGAGCTGAACTACATCCCGGTCGCCCAGGGCAAGAAGATCGCCGTGGTCGGCGCCGGCCCGGCCGGCCTGTCCGCCGCCTGCGTGGCGGCCGAGCGTGGCCACCGCGTGACGCTGTTCGACGCCGGCAGCGAGATCGGCGGCCAGTTCAACGTCGCCAAGCGCGTGCCGGGCAAGGAGGAGTTCCACGAAACCCTGCGCTACTTCCGCAACCGCCTGGACAGCACCGGCGTGGACGTGCGCCTGAACACCCGGGTCAGCGCCGAGGCGCTGGTCAAGGGTGGCTTCGACGAGATCATCCTGGCCACCGGCATCGTGCCGCGCACCCCGGCGATCCCCGGCATCGAGCACCCGAAGGTGATCGGCTACCTGGACGCCATCCTCGAGCGCAAGCCGGTCGGCCGGCGCGTGGCGGTGATCGGCGCCGGCGGCATCGGCTTCGACGTCTCCGAGTACATCACCCATGACGGCGTTTCCACCAGCCTGGATCGCGAGGCGTTCTGGAAGGAGTGGGGCATCGACCTCGGTCTGGAAGCCCGCGGCGGCGTGGCCGGCATCCAGGCGCAGCCGCACGCGGCGGCCCGCGAGGTGTTCCTGCTGCAGCGCAAGAAGAGCAAGGTGGGCGACGGCCTCGGCAAGACCACCGGCTGGATCCACCGCACCGGATTGAAGAACAAGAACGTGCAGATGCTCAACAGCGTCGAGTACCTGAAGATCGACGACGCCGGCCTGCACGTCAGCATCGCCGGAGGCGAACCGCAGGTGCTGCCGGTGGACACGGTGATCATCTGCGCCGGCCAGGAGCCGCTGCGCGAGTTGCACGACGGCCTGGTCGCCGCTGGCCAGAAGGTGCACCTGATCGGCGGCGCCGACGTGGCCAGCGAGCTGGATGCCAAGCGCGCCATCAACCAGGGCTCGCGCCTGGCCGCCGAGCTGTAACCCGCGCCCGGCGCGCCGCTCGTCGCGGCGCGCACGGTGGGGCAGGTGGTTGCCAACGGCGTCACGCTGCCCGTCCCGGGCTTTTCCTAGACTGCGAACCCCGCCTGGCGCGGGGTTCGTTCGTTTCAGGGGGTAAGCATGAGTCTGCAGGCCAAGCCTCAGCAGGTCGAAGCGGTGATGTTTTTCCGCGCCGGTGCCATCTGCAAGGAGATGCACCTGGCCGAATTCGAGGCGGTGCTGGACGGGGTGGTGAGTCTGGTGGATTTCGCCGACCAGCAGATCCCCGCCGCCTACGTGCTGATCACGCCGCGCCTGCACATTCGTGCCGTCACCTTCTTCCTCATCGACTTCGACGAATCCGGCCGCGCCGACAGCGGCTGGAACATTCCCTTGCGCCATCTGGCGGAGCAGGGCGTGCGCGGCCCGGATCTGGGCGATGGCGCCATCCGCCTGGCCTGCCGCAGCCGTTGCCCGGTCGCCTGGCACCAGATGCACCTGTGGGACCCGAGCCTCAAGCCCGGTCGCAACGAGCTGCTGCAGCTGCGCGATGCCGCAAAACGCAACAATCTGGGGATTCTCAGCGAGGTGGATGCGCCGGCCGGTGCCGACGCCGGCGGCGGGGACTGGCTGGCCCCGGAGGCGGCCAAGAGCATGGCTGCGCGCCTGGCCCGCAAGGTGGATCTGCAGCATCGCCAGAAGACCGCGCAGTTGATCCGCCAGCAGCGTCTGCGCCTGCAAAGCCTGACCCAGCAGTACGAGGACCAGTTCGCCCGCCTGCGCCTGGAGGCCGAACAGCGGGAGAAGGCGCTGCTTGAGCAGATCGAGACGCTGCAGCAGGTACTGGCCTGCCAGGAGCAGATGAACGTGGACCTCAAGGTACAGCAGCAGAGCCAGGCCGATCAGTTCCGCCGGGCCCGCGAGGCACTGACCCGCCAGTTGCGCTCGATGGAGCACGACGGGCGCAGCGAGGCAGAGTTACTGCGCGGGCAGTTCGAGCTGGAGCTGCAGGCACGCATTGCCGCGGAGGTCGCCGATTACAAGGACCAGATCGCCGCCTTGCAGGCGGAGCTGGCCAGCCGCAGCGAGCTGGACGCGCAACAGCAGGCGGAAGTGGAACGCCTGCGCCAGAACCAGCTGCGCGGCATCGAGCGCCTGGCCGGACTGGGCGTGATGTTTGTGGTCTATCACCCGGGCACCGGCCACCTGACCATTCCGCTGGCCGAAATCGGCCGCTACCAGGACGACCCCGAGGCGTTTGTGGCGGCCAAGTGCCTGGTGTCCGCCGAGCACTACCGGGAATGGCTGGCCCATTACCAGCAGCCGACCTGCAGCGCCCGCCTGCCCACCGGCGAACGCTGCGCCATGCCCATCGACCGCATCGACACGCCGAGCCGCTTCGTGCGCGGCGAAAGCAGCTGCTGTACGCGGCATCAGGCCAAGGTGCGGGCGGCGCGGGCAGGGGCCTGAGGTTTCACGTAGGGCAGGCAACGTTGTTCCTGGCCGCCGATGCGGCGGTCCGGCGGTCCGGCGCCCAGAAAAGGCGCTGGCCTCCTACCCCGCTCCGAGGCGGGGGTGAGGGGATAGCGGCTGGACTGCGCCGACGGCGCGCCCTAGGCTGAGCCATCCCAAACCGCCTCCACGCCCCATGCTGATCCTGCCCGACTGGTCCCCCGAACCCCCGTTGCAGCGCCTCGAACTCGACTGGCTGGCCCAGGCCGGTGTGGAGGTCGCCGTGTTGCGCCTGGACCTGATCGACCCGCAGCTTTCCGGCAACAAGTGGTACAAGCTCAAACCGCATCTGCGCGAAGCCGCCGCAGCGGGTCGGGCCGGGGTGATGACCCTGGGTGGCGCGCATTCCAATCACCTGCACGCAGTGGCCGCCGCCGGCGTACGCTTCGGTTTCGCCACTGTCGGTCTGCTGCGCGGCGAGCCCTGCGACACGCCGACGGTGCGTGATCTCGAAGCATTCGGCATGCGCCTGCACTGGCTGGGCTACGGCGGCTACCGGGCGCGCCATCGGGAGGACTTCTGGGACGCCTGGCGGCAGCGCTACCCCGATCTGCACCCGGTGCCGGAAGGCGGCGGCGGGTTGCCCGGCGCGCAGGGCTGCGTCGAGCTGGTGGAACTGGCGCGCCGCCAGCTGCCCGCGCTGGGCTGGGACGACTACCACGGCTGGTGGCTGGCGGTCGGCACCGGCACCACCCTGGCAGGGCTGGCGCTGGGCGAGGCGGGACAGCGCCCGGTGCATGGCGCGCTGGCGGTGCCCGAGGACCATGGCGTGCCCCGGCGCCTGGCCGAGCTGGGCCTGGCGCGGGAGCACTATCACCTGTTGCCGGCCTGTCGCGGCGGTTTCGCCCGGCTGGACGACGCCCTGCTGGCCTTCATGCGCGACACCGAGGACGCGACCGGCCTGTCGCTCGAACCGCTGTACACCGCCAAGGCCCTGCTGGCGCTGCGCGAGCGGGTGGCCGCCGGCGAGGTTTCGGCCGGTACGCGGCTGATCTTCGTGCATACCGGCGGCCTGCAGGGCTGGCGCCACTGACTTTTGGTCGCAGGGCCGCGGCACTGCCGGCTTGATGCAAGTCAATCCGGGTGCCAGCGCATGGCGGCACAGTGACATCGTCATTCACCGAGGGTTGTACTACTCATGCAAGGCTTTCGTATTGCCGTCATCGGCGCCGGCGAGACCGGCACCCCGCTGCTCAAGCAACTGCTGACTTCGCCCTTCGTCACCGTGGTGGGCGTGGCCGACCTGGACCTGTCGATGCCCGGCATCGTGCTGGCCCGCGAGTTCGGCGTGCCGGTCACCGACAACTTCATGGAACTGGCCGAGCTGGGCGAACGCGTGGACGTGATCATCGACGTCACTGGCGCGCCCAAGGTGCGCGAGACCCTGCGCAAGCACATGGTCGAGACAGGCAACACCCACACCCTGATCATGCACGAGCGCATTGCCCTGCTGATGATGTCGCTGTCCGCTGGCCGCCTGGTCGGAAGCAAGCACGGCCATCAGGAATACGCCTGAGTCAGCCGCCGGCCTGGCCGTTGAGCGGCCAGGCGTCGGGCATCAGAAAGACTCGTTCCGCTTCCTCCCACACGTCCGTGCACGCTTCCCGCAGGCGTACCAGCAGTTGCGCCGGCGCCGTGCGCGGCAACTGTTCCAGCCAGTCGTCCAAGTGTTCGGCCGACCACACCTCCGCGTGCGGCAGTTGCGCAGTGGCCAGCCAGGCCTGGCGGGGCAGCGGCTGCCAGGGGCCTGGCGCGCTGTCCGCGCGCAACGCGGTGAAGCGCTCGCGCGTCAGCCAGTATCCACGGCAGTGCAGCGGGTGTGCGCCCGCCGGCGCGGCGCAGCCGTCCGGCCAGGGGTAGAACAGATAACCGCCCAGCCAGAATTCAGCCTGGACGTCGTCCGGCCGCAGATCGGCCAGGGCCAGCTTGCCGTGGCGGCTGCTGGAGAGTGGCAACTGGTGGCTGGCCAGGTGATCCAGCTTGCGGTCCAGACGATCCTCGCTGCCCGGGCCCAGCCACTGGGCCGTGTCACGGCCGTTGCCCTGCCGCGGGCCCAGGTAGAGCTTGACCGCCAGTTCCAGGTGGTGGACGCCATCCTCGTCGCGCAGCAGCAGGTCCAGCTCGCCCAGGGTGCGGCCACCCAGGCGGATCGGCAGGTTGCAGGCCAGCAGCAGGATGCCGGGCGCGGCCTGCAGGGCGAACTGCCAGAGTCGCTCGTAATACAGGCCCAGACGCCGCAGCGGGCCGCGCGCCAGCCATTCCAGCAGGACGGCGGGCTGCTCGTCGAGGCGCAGCAGCCAGTCGGCCAGTCGCCCCGGCTGGCGCGCCCAGCCACTGCCGGCCAGCGGATGGCGCTGCGGCCATTCGGTCTCCGCGAGCAAGGGTGGCGATAGCAGCGTCCAGGCCAGGTCGCGGACCACGGGCTGGCGCAGGCGGGGCAGCAGGTCGGTGAGTTCGAGGAAGGGATGCATGGTGTCGAGCATAGTTGCGCTGCGCCCGGCGAATGACAAGGTCGGCACGAGGGCTGCCCCTGGCAGCCGCTTTCGCCCATAATTGCCGGCACTTTGGCGCGGCGAACAGGAGTCCCATGGAGCAGTTTCGTAATATCGGCATCATCGGCCGCCTGGGCAGTTCCCAGGTCCTGGAGACCATTCGCCGGCTCAAGCGCTTTCTGCTCGACCGCCACCTCAATGTGATCCTCGAAGAGGAAATCGCCGAGGTGCTGCCCGGACACGGCCAGCAGGTCTGCTCGCGCAAGAACCTCGGCGAGGTCTGCGACCTGGTCATCGTGGTCGGCGGCGACGGCAGCATGCTCGGCGCGGCGCGCGCCCTGGCGCGCTACAAGGTGCCGGTGCTGGGCGTCAACCGCGGCAACCTGGGCTTTCTCACCGACATCCGCCCGGACGAGCTGGAACAGAAGGTCGCCGAGGTGCTGGACGGCCAGTACACCGTGGAGAGCCGCTTCCTGCTGGAAGCCGAGATGCGTCGCAACGCCGTACCCATTGGCCAGGGCGACGCCCTCAACGATGTGGTGCTGCACCCCGGCAAGTCGACGCGGATGATCGAGTTCGAGTTGTACATCGACGGCCAGTTCGTCAGCAGCCAGAAGTCCGACGGCCTGATCATCGCCACGCCCACCGGGTCCACCGCCTACGCGCTGTCCGCCGGCGGGCCGATCATGCACCCCAAGCTGGACGCCATCGTGGTGGTGCCCATGTACCCGCACACGCTGTCCAGCCGGCCGATCGTGGTGGACGGCAACAGCGAGCTGAAGGTGGTGGTATCGCCAAACCTGCAGATCTACCCGCAGGTGTCCTGCGACGGCCAGAACCATTTCACCTGCGCGCCGGGCGACACGGTGACCATCTCCAAGAAACCGCAGAAGCTGCGTCTGATCCATCCGCTGGACCACAACTACTACGAGATCTGCCGTACCAAGCTGGGTTGGGGCAGCCGTCTGGGTGGTGGTGGCGAGTGATGCAGTTCGATCCCGCGCGCGGCTACGACATCATCGGCGATGTCCACGGCTGCGCCGAAGCCCTTGAGCAACTGCTCGAACGCCTCGGCTATCGCCTGCAGGACGGCGTGTGGCGACATCCGCAGCGCATGGCGCTGTTCCTTGGCGACATCATCGACCGTGGCCCGCACATCCGCGAAGCGCTGCACATCGTGCGCGACATGGTCGAGGCCGGGCAGGCGCTGTGCATCATGGGCAACCACGAGTTCAGCGCGCTGGGCTGGGCTACCCCGGCGCCGCCCGGCAGCGGCCGGCTGTTCGTCCGTGAACACGTGCGCCGCCACGCCATCCTGCTGCAGGAAACCCATCGGCAGTTCGAGGCCTACCCCGCCGAGTGGCAGGCGTTCCTCGACTGGTTCCAGGACCTGCCGCTGTTCCTCGACGCCGGCGCCTTCCGCCTGGTGCACGCCTGCTGGGACAGCGAGCTGATCGACATGCTGCGCGTGCATTTTCCCGAGGGGCGGGTCGACCGCGCCTTCGTGCGTGCCGCCGGCCGGCCGGAGAGCTTCGCCGCCCAGGCGTTCAACCGGCTGCTGCGCGGCCTGGACATGCGCCTGCCGGAGGGCGTGGTACTGACCAGCCGCGAAGGCTTCCCGCGCACCTTCTTCCGCACCAAGTTCTGGGAGGAGGACCCGCAGACCTACGGCGACATCGTTTTCCAGCCCGAGCCGCTGCCCCAGCACGTTGCCAGCACGCCGCTGACTCCGCATCAGAAGCGCGAATTGCTGCGCTACGGGCCGGACGAGCCTCCGCTGTTCATCGGCCACTACTGGCGCGACGGCCGACCGGCGCCGATTCGCCACAACCTGGCGTGCCTGGACTACAGCGCGGTGCTGGAAGGTCGCCTGGTGGCCTACCGCTTCGACGGCGAGCATCGGCTGCATGCCGACAAGTTCGTGTGGGTCGAGGTGGATAGCCTGGGGGCGCCGCGATGAGCGCCGTGGCGGTGCTGCGCCTGCCGCTGGAGACCGATCTCAGCGGCTTCCTGGCGCTGTTGAAACGGATGGGCGTGCCTTGCCGGGTCAGTGAGGAAAGCGGCCAGCAGGTGCTCTGGGTGCCGGACACGCTGGCGGCGCAGGTGCGCGAACTGTACGCGCGTTTCCCGCAGGGCGATCCTGATGCGCCCATCGAGGGCGAGGTCGTATCGGCAACGCCGGTGCGCCGCTTCGGCAGCCTGCGCGAGGCGCCGTTCACCGCGCTGATGCTGTTGCTGACCCTGGTGGTGTTCGCCATCACCTGGGGTGGCGAGAACCTGGAGACCATCCGCTGGCTGAGTTTCGCGGATTACGGCATCACCGAGGAATACCTGTACTTCGCCGACCTCGGCCACACCCTCGACAGCGGCCAGTGGTGGCGCCTGTTCACGCCGATGCTGGTGCACTTCGGCTGGCTGCACCTGGCCATGAACAGCCTCTGGTACTGGGAGCTGGGTCGGCGCGTCGAGGCCCATCAGGGGCGCTTCGCCTTGCTGGGCTTCACCCTGCTGTTCGCGCTGGTGTCCAACCTGGCGCAGTACGTGTTCGGGGGTGTGGGCATCTTCGGCGGGTTGTCCGGCGTGCTCTATGGCCTGCTCGGGCACTGCTGGCTGTACCAGAAGCTGGCGCACAATCCCGCCTACCGGCTGCCGCCGGGTGTGGTGGGGCTGATGCTGGTCTGGCTGCTGGTGTGCCTGTCCGGGCTGGTCACTGCCCTGGGCCTGGGCGCCATCGCCAACGCCGCCCACGTTGGCGGCCTGCTGATCGGCTGCGCCACCGGGGTGCTCGGCGGCTGGCTGGCGCGCCGGCGCTGACTCGCCGCTTCTGTGGGAGCGGGGCGGTTCGCGCTTTTCCCTTAATCCTCCCGCCCCGCTAGAATGGCCGGCGTTTCACTTTTCCGGAGTCGGCCATGTCGTCCTTTATCGAAGCCATCGAGAACATCACCCCCGAGATCTACCAGAACCTCAAGCAGGCCGTGGAGCTGGGCAAGTGGCCGGATGGCCGCAAGCTGACCCAGGAGCAGAAGGAAACCTGCCTGGGCGCGATGATCGCCTGGGAGCTGAAGAACCTGCCCGAGGAAGAGCGCACCGGCTTCATGAACGGCCAGGAATGCGGCTCGAAGAGCAAGAAGGCTGCCACCGAAAGCGATCTGTTCGCCCCGGCGTCCGGAACCCGCCACTGATGGTGGAACTCGGACGCGGCGCGCTGGACAAGATGGCCGCGCGCCTGGATGCCCCGGTGCAGTACGCCTTTCGCCTGGGCGAGCTGCAGGTGCCGGTCAATCCGCTGATCGGCAAGACCCTGTGCCTGGAATACCTGGGTGCCATCCACTGCAGCCACTGCGGTCGCAAGACCAACAAGAGCTTCAGCCAGGGCTACTGCTACCCCTGTTTCAAGAAACTCCCCCAGTGCGACCTGTGCATCGTCAGCCCGGAGAAGTGTCATCACGAGCTGGGCACCTGCCGCGATCCCGAATGGGGCACGAGCTTCTGCATGACCGATCACGTGGTCTACCTGGCCAACTCCTCGGGCATCAAGGTCGGCATCACCCGCGCCACCCAACTGCCGACCCGCTGGCTGGACCAGGGCGCCACCCAGGCGCTGCCGATCCTGCGCGTGGCCACCCGGCAGCAGTCCGGGCTGGTGGAAGACCTGTTGCGCAGCCAGGTGCCGGACAAGACCAACTGGCGGGCGCTGCTCAAGGGCGACGCCGAACAGCTGGACCTGCCGGCCATCCGCGACCAGGTGTTCGCCGCCTGCGCCGACGGTATCGGCCAGCTGCAGCAGCGCTTCGGCCTGCAGGCGATCCAGACCGTGCCGGATGCCGAGGTGCAGACCATCCGCTATCCCGTCCAGGCGTACCCGGGCAAGATCGTCACCCACGATCTGGAAAAGACCCCGCGGGTCGAGGGCACCCTGCTGGGCATCAAGGGTCAATACCTGATTCTGGATACCGGCGTGATCAACATCCGCAAGTTCACCGCCTACACCGTCGCCGCCAGCTGCGCGTAACCCTGTTTCTTCGACCCGCCGGGTCCGGCGGGTTTCGCGAACATGATTGAGGTTTCCATGCGTACCGAACAGCCGAACACCATCTACCTCAAGGACTATCAGGTTCCCGACTACCTGATCGACGAGACCACCCTGACCTTCGAGCTGTACGAGGATCACTCGCTGGTGCATGCCCAGCTGGTGATGCGTCGCAACCCGCAGGCCGGAGCCGGGCTTCCCCCGCTGGTGTTGCACGGTCAGGAGCTGGAACTGCTCAGCCTGAGCCTCAACGATCGCGAACTGGGCGCCGGCGACTACCAGCTCACCCCGGCTAGCCTGACCCTGCAGCCGGACAGCGCCAGCTTCACCCTGGACAGCACGGTGCGCATCCATCCGGAAAGCAACACCGCGCTGGAAGGCCTGTACAAGTCCGGCACGATGTTCTGCACGCAGTGCGAGGCCGAGGGCTTTCGCAAGATCACCTACTACCTCGACCGCCCGGACGTGATGAGCAGCTTCACCACCACGGTCAGTGCCGACAAGCAGCGCTATCCCGTGCTGCTCTCCAACGGCAACCCGATCGCCGCCGGCGACGGCGAGGATGGCCGCCACTGGGCGACCTGGCAGGACCCGTTCAAGAAGCCGGCCTACCTGTTCGCCCTGGTGGCCGGTGATCTGTGGTGCATCGAGGACAACTTCACCACGATGAGCGGCCGCGACGTGGCCCTGCGCATCTATGTCGAGCCGGAAAACATCGACAAGTGCCAGCACGCCATGGACAGCCTGAAGAAGTCCATGCGCTGGGACGAGGAGGTCTACGGCCGCGAATACGACCTGGACATCTTCATGATCGTCGCGGTGAACGACTTCAACATGGGCGCCATGGAGAACAAGGGCCTCAACATCTTCAACTCCAGTGCCGTGCTGGCCCGCGCCGAGACCGCCACCGACGCCGCCCACCAGCGCATCGAAGCCATCGTCGCCCACGAGTACTTCCACAACTGGTCCGGCAACCGCGTGACCTGCCGCGACTGGTTCCAGCTGTCGCTCAAGGAAGGCTTCACCGTGTTCCGCGACGCCGAGTTCAGCGCCGACATGAACTCGCGCACCGTCAAGCGCATCGAGGATGTGGCCTACCTGCGCACGCACCAGTTCGCCGAGGACGCCGGCCCCATGGCCCACCCGGTGCGTCCGGACGCCTACATGGAGATCTCCAACTTCTACACCCTGACCGTGTACGAGAAGGGCGCCGAAGTGCTGCGCATGATCCACACCCTGCTGGGCGCCGACGCCTTCCGCAAGGGTTCGGACCTGTACTTCCAGCGCCACGACGGCCAGGCGGTGACCTGCGACGACTTCATCAAGGCCATGGAAGACGCCAGTGGCATCGACCTGACCCAGTTCAAGCGCTGGTACAGCCAGGCCGGCACGCCGCGCCTGCAGGTCAGCGAGGCCTACGACGCCGCCGCCCAGACCTACACCCTGACCTTCGCCCAGAGCTGCCCGGCGACCCCTGGCCAGGCAGAGAAGCAGCCGTTCGTGATCCCGGTCGCCCTGGGCCTGCTGGACGCGCAGGGCAACGACCTGCCGCTGCAGCTGGCCGGCGAAGCCGCGGCCCAGGGCACCAGTCGCGTGCTGTCGGTCACCGAGGCGCAGCAGTCGTTCACCTTCGTCAACCTGGCCGAGAAGCCGCTGCCCTCGCTGCTGCGCGGCTTCTCCGCGCCGGTGAAGCTGAGCTTCCCGTACAACCGCGACCAGCTGATGTTCCTCATGCAGCACGACTCCGACGGCTTCAACCGCTGGGAGGCCGGCCAGCAGCTGGCCGTGCAGGTGCTGCAGGAGCTGGTCGGCCAGCGGCAGCGCGGCGAGGCCATGGTGCTGGATCAGCGCCTGATCGCCGCGCTGCGCACGCTGCTGGAAAACCAGCAGCTGGATCAGGCCATGGTCGCGGAGATGCTCAGCTTGCCGAGCGAGGCCTACCTGGCGGAGATCAGCGACGAGGCCGATGTCGACGCCATCCACGCCGCCCGCGAGTTCGTGCGCCAGCAGATCGCCGAGGCGCTGTACGAGCCGCTGTGGGCCCGCTACCAGGCCAGCCGCGAGCAGTCCCGCCAGACCCCGTATGTGGCCGAGGCGGGGCAGATCGCCCGCCGCAGCCTGCAGAACATCGCCCTGAGCTACCTGATGGAAACGTGCCGCGAGGAAGTGCTGGCCGCCTGCCTGGAGCAGTACGAACACAGCGACAACATGACCGAGCGTCTGCATGCGCTGGCGGTGCTGGTCAACTCGCCGTTCGAGGCCGAGAAGGCCGGTGCGCTGGCCAAGTTCGCCGAGCACTTCAAGGACAACCCGCTGGTCATGGATCAGTGGTTCAGCGTGCAGGCCGGCAGCCCGCTGCCCGGCGGCCTGTCCCGTGTGCAACAGCTGATGGCGCACCCGGCGTTCAACCTGAAGAACCCCAACAAGGTGCGCTCGCTGATCGGCGCCTTCGCCAACCAGAACCACGTGAACTTCCACGCCCTGGACGGCAGCGGCTACCGCTTCCTGGCCGATCAGGTGATCGCCCTGAACGGCTTCAACCCGCAGATCGCGGCCCGCCAACTGGCGCCGCTGACCCGCTGGCGCAAGTTTGCACCGGCCCGCCAGGCGCTGATGCGCGGCGAGCTGGAGCGCATCCTGGCCAGCGGCGAGCTGTCGCCGGATGTGTATGAAGTGGTGAGCAAGAGCCTGGCGTAAGCGGGCGTTGCTGCACCCAAAGGCCGCCCCGGGCAACCGGGGTGGCCTTTTGTTTGCACGGCCGTCCTGCTGCCGACATGCCGCGGTGCGGGTGCCATGGTGGACAAGGAAAGCGTTGTCCACCCTACGCCTTTCTGGCCGCCGGGGCCCCGACTCTGATGTATTCGGCAAACTGGGATGCGGTTTTTCTGGCGCCTTTTTTCCGTCCTTGATCGGCATCATGGAGGCGGGCGCCCGCCAACCGATAGCGTTGCGCCACCTTCCCGACTTCATTAGTCAGCTTGGTAATTCGGGGGAGGCGAGCGAATTGCCAGGCCGTGAGATCGTGCGATGAGAAGACTGTTCCGGCCCGCCGAGGCCCTGATGAATCGCCTGAAGTACCCCCTCAAGTTCCTGGCCATGGGGCTGCTCATGGTGCTGGCGCTGGCCGCCATGCTGTGGGGCATCGCCCGCCAGCAGCAGGCGACCATCGAGCGCGCCGAACAGGAGCAGCACGCCGCCGAGCTGGCCCGGCCGCTGTCCGAACTGGTGCGCCTGGCGCAGCAGCAGCGCGGTCTGTCCGCCCGTCTGTTGGGCGGCGACGGCGGCGACGGCGGCGCCGAGGCAGCCCTGCGCGAGGTGCAGCGCGACCTGGGCAACGGCCTGGCGCAACTGGAGGAGCGGCTCACTCCGGCCCAGCGCGACGCACTGGCACGGATACGCACGGAGTGGCAGCGCATGGTCGCCGAGCAGCCTGGCTGGAGTCGCGAACAGAGCTTCGGCGCGCATAGCGCCCTGGTGGATGAGCTGCTGCGCCTGCAGGCACGCATCGCCGATGACCATGGACTGACCTTCGACCCCGAGGCAGACACCTACTTCCTCAAGGCGGTGGCGGTGGAGCGCCTGCCGTTCCTGCTCGAGCGCTTCGGGCGCCTGCGTGCGCTGGGTTCCGGTGTGCTGGCGCGCGGCGAGGCGAGCGCCGAGGAACGCGGCATGCTGCTGGTGCGAGTCGACGAGATCAGCACTGGCCTGCGTGACATGCAGGACAGCCTGGACAAGGTGATCAACCTGCACCCGAATCTGCGTGATCGCCTGCAGCGTTCGCTGTCCCGCCTGCGTGAGCGCGGCGGCGAGATCGAAAGGGTGGTGCAGGGCCTGGTCTACCAGGGCGAGTCCTCAATCAGCAGCGAAGCCTTCTACCGGCTGGCCACTGAGACGGTCGATGAAGGCTACCGGCAGATGTTCGAGGTGCTGTTGCCGGAGCTGGACCATCTGCTCGCCGAGCGCAGCGCCCAGGCGCGCGGCGAGCTGTTGCGCAACCTGGCGGTGTTACTGGGGCTGCTGGTGGTGGTGGGCTACCTGGCGACGGGGGCCTACTGGTCGGTGCTGGGCAGTGTGATCCGCCTGCGCGAGGGCAGCGAGCGGCTGGCCGCCGGCGACCTGACGGTGCGTATCCATCTGGAGGCACGCGATGAACTGGCGCAGGTGGCGGGCAGTTTCAATCACATGGCCGAATCCATGGCCCAGCTGATTGGTGGCATCAAGGGCCATTCGGATCAGGTGGCCGACGCCGCGCACCAGTTGGCGGCGGCCTCCGGGCAGATCCGCGTGGCGACCCAGCAGCAGAACGATGCGGCCTCCAGCATGGCGGCGGCGGTGGAACAGATGACCGTCAGCATCGAGGACATCAGCCGCAACGCCGCCAGCGCCGACGAACTGGCCAGCCGTTCGGGTCAGCTGTCGCGCCAGGGTGGCGAGATCGTCGCCTCGGTGGTCGGCGAGATCGGCGGCATCGCCGACTCGGTGGCCCATTCGGCGCGCACCATCGACGCGCTGGGCGAGCGCTCCGGCCAGATCGCCAGCATCGTCGACGTGATCGGCAACATCGCCTCGCAGACCAACCTGCTGGCGCTCAACGCGGCCATCGAGGCGGCGCGCGCCGGCGACAAGGGCCGCGGCTTTGCCGTGGTCGCCGACGAGGTGCGCCAGTTGTCCGAGCGCACCGCCGAATCGGCGCGGGAAATCGCCGACATGGTGCGCTCCATCCAGGACGGCATCCACGGGGCGGTGACCAGCATGGAGCAGGGCGTGGAGCGGGTCGGCGAAGGCGTCGGCCGGGCGCGACGCGCCGGCGAGGCCATGCAGCAGATCAGCGAAGCCGCCCAGCAGGTGGTATCGCGCGTGGCGGAGATCTCCCATGCCCTCAGGGAGCAGAGCAGTGCGTCCGGGGAAATCGCCCGCCAGGTGGGGCTGATCGCCCGCATGACCGGCGAGAACGACGAGGCGGTGGCCAGCAACCACCAGACCGCCGGGCGGCTGGGAGAGCTGTCCACCGCCCTGCAGGGCAGTGTCGCGCGCTTCCGCGCCGCGTAGCGGTCAGTCTCGGTCGACGGCGAACCCCGCCCAGGCCTGGCGGGTGGGCATCACTTCCAGGAAGTTGATGTTGATGCGGTCCGGCAGGTTGGCCACGTAGAAGATCTGCTCGGCGATGTCCTCGGCGGTCAGCAGCGTGGTGGTGTTGTACAGGCGGTCCGAGGCCGCCTGGTCGCCCTTGGTGCGCACCAGGGTGAACTCGGTTTCCGCCATGCCCGGGGCGATGTCGGTGACCCGCACGCCGGTGCCCTGCAGGTCGCAGCGCAGGTTGTAGCTGAACTGCTCGACGAAGGCCTTGGTGGCGCCGTACACGTGGCTGCCAGGGTAGGGCCACTGGCCGGCGGTGGAACCGATGTTGATGATGCTGGCACCGGCGCCGGTCTCGATCAGGGTTGGCAGCAGGGCGTGGGTGACGTTGACCAGGCCCTTAACGTTGGTGTCGATCATGGTGTGCCAGTCGGCCAGGTCCACGTTCTGGGCCGCCTGCGGCGCCAGGGCCAGGCCGGCGTTGTTGAGCAGCACACGCACCGGGCGGAAGGCGGCCGGCAGAGCCGCGACCACGGCCTGCACCGCCTCGGCGTCGCGCACGTCCAGCGCGGCGATGTGCACCGGTACCTGTGCGCCGAGTTCTTCCTGCAGCGCTTGCAGGCGTTCGACGCGGCGCCCGGTGAGGATCAGCGACCAGCCTGCGGCCGCGAAGCGGCGCGCGGCGGCGCGGCCGAAACCGGAGGTGGCGCCGGTGATGAAGATGATCTTGGACATGGGAGATAAACCTCTTTTTTCTGAAAACCTGCGGGCCTCCGTGCCGAACCCGTAGGAGCGACTTCAGTTGCGAGCCCCTGGGTGGGGTCGCATCAAAAACCGCGGCTGAAGCCGCTCCTACAAAAGCCGGACGAAGCCCCGCGAAACCGCAACAGACGACCGGGCTCCTACAGCAGCGCCAGATCGTCGTGGATCAGTACGCAATGGCGGCCGGCGTCATCTTCGTGGCAGGCGTACAGGTAGTACATGGTCACCTGGCCGCGTTCGTTCACCACGGCCACATAGTCGCCCGGCTCGGGGGTGAAGAACTGCGAGGTGCTGGGTTCGGCGCAGCATTCGATCAGCGCGGTGACGAACTGCTCGGGGTCCTCGTCGCCGAAGAAATCCTCCAGCTCGGCCTCGCCCCAGTGGGCCGGCGCCTGGAAGGGGCCCTGGAAGAGGATGCGCGCATCGCCGAGGTCTTCCTCTTCGGTGTCCGGATCATCCTCCTCGGCGGAGCGATACAGGGTGCAGTCGCGGGCGTCGGCGCTGTCCAGCACCTGCTGGCGGGCCTGCAGGCGCTTGGCGGGGTCCAGGCCGTCGGCCTCGCACATCTGGGCCCAGAGGGCGTCGTCAGGGTTCACGAATCATTTCTCCATCATTGCCCAGGTGCAGGCGGCACCCGGTCGGGTCATCGGGGGTATAGCGGTGGCAGTCCACCGTTGCCATTGCTTACGGGCGTGCCATCCGGCCGGGGCGGCAGGTCGCGGATGGCCTGCCACAGCTGCTGGCCGTCCCATTGCTGGCCGCTCTCGCCGTACAGCACGCCATTCAGACCATCCAGGGCATCGGACAGCGGCACACAGCGGGCGGCCATCTCCGCCAGGGTTTCCGGCTGGGCGCGGGCCCAGGCATCCAGCGCCTGGCGGGTCGCCTGCGGATCGTTGGCCTGGCAGGCGCGCCTCAGCTCATCGAGCAGATTGCGCGCGTTCGCGGCGCTCGGCAGCGTACGCGGGATCGCCGGCTGGCGGCGGGCATGCCACCAGAGGGAAAAGCCGAGCAGTGTGGTCAGGCCGAGCACGGCGGTGCTCAACTGCCAGGGCCACAGGCGTGCGGCGGAAGCGTCCGTTTCGCCCGAGGCCGCTGGGGCTTCCAGCAGGGGGTCGGCCTGCACGCTGAAGTGGCGTGCCGGCAGCGTGGCCCGTTCCAGGCGGTCACTGGCCAGGTTCCACCAGACCACTTCCAGCGCGGGGATTTCCAGCTCGCCCGCCTGGGTGGGCACCAGCGCCTCACGCTGTTCGCGCAGACCGGTCAGGCCCGTCTCGCCCAGGGTGCTTTCCAGCCGTGGCTGATCGGGATAGCGGCGCAGGCCGGGAACCTCGGCGAGCGGCAGGGGCGGCAGCTGGGAGCTGGCCAGGCCCTCAGCGCGCAGGGTCAGGGTGCGGGTCAGCGAGTCGCCGACCTTGAGCGGTTCGCTCGTCTCGCTCCAGCTTTCCGCCAGTGTCAGGGCGGTTGCCGGCAGCCAGGGCGTGTCGGCCGGGTACTCGGCGGGAATCGACTTGACCTGCAGGGGAATCACCGGCGAGCTCACCTGCACGGTGCGCCCGCTGCGTGGGCCGAACGGGTTGAAGGTGTCCGGATCGTTGCGCTCAACCAGGGTGGCGCTGAACACCTGGGCGGGCAGCTCCAGTTCCCCGCTGCGCAGCGGATGGATGGCGTAGCGCACCTCGATGACGCCGTGGCGCACGCCGTTGACGCGTGTCTCGTAGGTGCGCGGCTTGCCGAGCTGCTCGATGCGCGCCTCCGGGGTCTGCAGCGGGGTCAGGGTGCTGTCGTCGAACAGCGACACGGAATGGTAGATGCGCAGGGTCAGCACTGCTTGCGCCTGAACATAGACACTGTCGCGGTCGAGATTCGCGTCGATGAACACCGGCATCAACCGATCCCCCCCGGCGTCCGGCGTGCTGGCCTCGCTGACTTGCAGGGTGATGGGCGCGGACACCGCCTCGCCGACGCGCAGCGGCGGAATCACCACGTAGCCGGTGCGGCGCGGCAGAAGGGTGAGGATCCAGCGGGTGGCGCTGCGGCTGCCCTGATCGTCGCGGATCACCCGGTTGACCTGGCGGCTGTCGAGCACCTCGAACAACGGCAGCAGCGGGCTCAGGTCCGGCTGGCCGGTCAGTGCCAGGCCGCCCAGCTCCAGGGTCAGCTCGACGGTATCGCCTTCGGCGATCTGCTGACGGTCCACGCTGGCCATTAGCTCGTCGCCGCGCACGCCGCCACTGAGCAGAAGAAGGCAGACCAGACAGAGCGTTCGCATCATCACGGGGTTTCCTGGCGCTGTTGCTGTTCGAGGCGGAACTTGCGGCGCAGCAGTTCGGCGGGGTCATCGGGAATCTGGCGCAGCCATTGTTCCAGGGCCTGGCGGCGCTCCCGGTCGAGCGGCGCCTGTGCGGCCGTGGCGGCTGCCGGCTCGTTGCCGGTGCCCGCACCGTTCTGGCCTCCGGCAGTCGCTTCGCGGGGCGGGCTCGGCTCGCCTTGTTGCGGGTCGCCGGTCCCTTCATCGGGAGTCGCAGGCTGCTCGCCCGCGCCGCCGGTGCTCGGCGCCGCCTGGCCGCCGGGCGCTTCCCGGGGCGGCGCCGCCTGCTCCTGCTGCCGGTCGCGTTCGGCCTGCCGCTGGCGCAGCAGTTCTTCCACCTGCTGACGATTGTGGCGGGCCTGCTCGAGTTGCGGGTCGCGTTCCAGGGCCTGGTCATAGGCCAGCAGGGCCTCTTCCAGCTGGCCATCGAGGGCCAGGGCGTTGCCGCGATTGTAGTGATCGGCGGCCTGGTCGCCCTGGGCGAAACGCTCGGCGGCTTCGGCATAGTCACCGGCCAGGTACAGGGCGTAGCCCTGGCGCTGGGGGTCGGTGAAGGCCTGGGCGGCGTCCCCCGGCCGGCCTTCGGCGAGCAGGCGCTGGCCCTGCTGGTCGGCGCGCAGCCACAGGGTATCGAAGGCGGCATGGCTGGGTAATGGTGTGAACAGCAGGGGCAGGCAGAACAGCCAGCCGCGTCGACCGGCGCAGGCGGCAAGCAGCAACAGTGGCAATAACAGCCAGTAGCCCTGGTCCACCCAGTGTTCCAGCGGCAGCCGCTGACCGCTTTCCTGTTCGCTGGCCGTGGCCTCCAGCAGGCCGAGGGCCCGCAGGTCGGCGGCGTCCGGGCGTAGCGGCTGGTAGGCGCCGCCCAACTGGCGAGCGAAGCGCTGGTGGCTGGCGGCGTCCAGGCGCGGGAGCACGATGGCGCCCTGCGCGTCCTTCAGGAAGCTGCCGTCGTCCAGCACGATCGGGGCGCCGCGCGAGGTGCCCACGCCGAGGACGTCGAGGCGATTGCCGTCGAGAGGGAGGGCGGCGATGGCGGTCTGTTCCGCGTCGCTCAGGCCGCTGGTCAACAGCAGCAGGCGACCGCTGCCCTGGCCGGCCTGCTCCAGCAAGGCCAACGCACGGGCCACGGCCAGGTCGGCACGCTGGCCGGGTTCCGGCATGATCGACGGTGTGAGCGCGCCGAGCAGGTTGAGGGCGGTGGCCAGGTCGTCGGAGAGCGGCACCAGTACGTGGGCGCTGCCGGCATAGACAACGATGCCGGTCTGCGCGTCGCGCCGTGCCTCCAGCAGGTCGACGAGGGTGCGTCTTGCCTGCTCCAGGCGCGTGGGCGGCAGGTCGGTGGCCAGCATGCGCGGAGTCAAGTCGAGGATCGCCACCAGCGCATCGCCGCGCGTCGCCGTCGCCTGTTCCATGCGCTGCCAGCTCGGGCCGAGCAACGCCAGCAGCGCCAGCAGCCAGGCCAGGCCGAGGGCCAGCCAGGGCAGGCGGCTGCTACGGCCCTGGTTGCCGGCCAGCAGCAGGGCATGGAAGGGACGCGGCAGCAGCAGCTGCCAACGCGCGCTGCGCCGCTCGCGGCGCCACAGGCGCCAGAGCAGCCAGGCGCAGGGCACCAGCAGCAACAGCCAGGCAGGACGCAACAGGGTCGGCCAGAGCTCGGTCATGGGCGCGACCTCCGCAGCCAGTAGGGGGCCATGCCCTGCGGCCGGATCACCCGCACCACCAGCAACAGGCTAAACAGCAGCGCCGCCGCCAGCGGCCAGACGTACAGCTCGCGGGTGAGGCGCGCCGGCAGGCTTTGCTGGGCCACCGGCTGCAGGCGGTCGAGGGTCTGGCCGATCTCGCGCAGCGCGTCGCTGGAGTGGGCGCGGAAGTACTGGCCACCGGTCAGTTCGGCCATCGCCTGCAGCCCCGGCTCGTCCAGATCCAGCCCCGGCGCGAAGGCAAAGATTCCCGGGCCACGGCCCTGTCCCGGCAGGGCGCCGATGCCGATGGTGTAGAGCGTCACGCGATTGTCCGCCGCCAGCTGCGCGGCGGTCAGCGGCGCCAGGCTGCCACCGGTGTTGGCGCCGTCGGTGATCAGCACCAGCACGCGGCTGTGCGCCGGCTGGTCGCGCAGACGCTTGACCGCCAGGCCGATGGCGTCGCCGATGGCGGTGTTCGGCCCGGCGATGCCGACGCGGGCCTCCTCCAGCCAGGTGCGCACGGTGCGCCGGTCGAAAGTCAGCGGCGCCTGCAGGTAGGCCTGGCTGCCGAACAGGATCAGGCCGACCCGGTCGCCGCGCCGCTGCTCGATGAATTCGCCGAACAGTCGCTGCACCAGCCCCAGGCGGCTGATGGGCTGGTCCCGCCAGAGCATGTCCGGGTATTCCATGGAGCCCGAGACATCCACCGCCAGCAGCAGGTCGCGGCCACTGGCGGGAATCGGCAAGCGTTCACCGAGCCATTGCGGGCGGGCGGCGGCCAGCAGCAGGCACAGCCACACCAGCATGAAGGGCAGCTGCTGGCGCCAGGCGGGCAGGCTGCTGCCACGGGCACGCTGGCCGCTGAGGTCCTGCAGCTCATCGAGGAAGCTCACCTTGAGCGCCGCCTCGCCGCTGTCGGCCGGTGGCAGCAGGGCGCGCAGCAACCAGGGCAGTGGGGCGAGCAGGAAGATCCACGGCCAGGCGAACTCAAACATGCTTGCGGATCCACAGGTCGATGGCCTGGTGCAGGGCCTGCAGCGCCTTGTCGTCGAGCTGGCAGCGCGGCCGGTAGGCGCCTTCCACCAGCACCATCCAGCGGGTGAGTCCGGCGGAGGGGCAGCGGCTGTCCAGGAAGGCCAGCCAAGCGCGGCCGCTCAGGGTCTGGCACTGGCTCTGCGGGTAGCGCTGCACGCATAGGCGCTTGAGCAGCGCGTTGATTTGCTGCAGCCAGGGGCCGGCCTCGCGGCCGTAGGGCTTCTCCAGGCTGTCGAGTTCGTGCAGGGCGGCCAGGCGCAGCGGATCGAGCTGGGTGGGGCGCAGCGGGCGGCGGCGCAGGCGGCGACGCAACAGATACAGCCCCCCGACCGTCAGCAGCAGCGCCAGGGCCAGCAGCCACCAGCCGGGTGCCGGCGGCCACCAGGGCACTGGTGGCGGCGCGATGGGCGGCAGCAGGGAATCGAGGGGATTCATGGCTGGGCCTCCACCGGCGCGGTCTGGAAGTCGCGCAACTGATCGAGCAGTTCGTGGCGGGTGCTCAGCGGCAGCAGCACCGCGCGCACCTTGTCCGCCAGTTGCTGCCAGCGCTGCTGGCGGGCCTCGCCGCGGGCACGGTAGGCCTTGCGCAGTAGCGGGTCGTAGGTGTCCAGCTCCAGCGCGGCGCCGCCTTGGGCGAAACGCAGCAGACCGGCGGCGGGCAGGGCGTGATCCAGCGGATCGGAGAGCGGCACGAGGATCAGTTCCACGTGCCGGCCGAGCAGCGCCAGTTGCTGTTCGGACGCGTCGTCCAGCGCGCGTTCGTCGCAGATCACCACCAGCAGGCTGCCGGGGCGCAGCACCTCGCGGGCGCGACGCAGCGCCGGGCCAAAGGTGCCCTGGGGGCCGGGCATGTCGGCGTGCAGGGCATGATTGGCATCGATCAGCCGGCTGAGCAGCTGCAGCAGGCTCTGCTTGCTGCGCCGGGGGCGCACTTCCGGGGCATCGCCGCTGCCGAACACCAGGCCGCCGATGCGGTCGTTGTGGTCCAGCGCGGCCCAGCCGAACAACGCCGCCGCCTGGGCGGCGAGCACCGATTTGAAGCGCGCGCCGCTGCCCAGGAACAGCGGGCGACTCTGCTCCACCAGCAGGTAGACGGGGCGTTCGCGCTCCTCGTGGAACAGCTTGGTGTGCGGTTGCTGGGTACGCGCGGTGACGCGCCAGTCGATGGTGCGCACGTCGTCCCCGGCCTGGTAGACACGCACCTGGTCGAAGTCGATGCCGCGCCCGCGCAGCCGCGAGCGATGCAGGCCGACCAGCGCACTGCGCCGGTAGGGCGTGGAAAACAGCTGCAGGCCGCGCAGCTGGTGGCGGATGTCCACCAGCTCGGCGAGGGTGGTGTAGGCGCCGGCGGGGCCGGGAGCCGGGCGGTCCATCAGCCCACCGCCACCACGTCAAGCACCCGCTGCAGCACCTGGTCCTGGTCGATGCCGGAGGCCTCGGCCTCGAAGGACAGGATGATGCGGTGGCGCAGCACATCGAAGAACACCGCCTGGATATCCTCCGGGCTGACGAAGTCGCGGCCGGCCAGCCAGGCGTTGGCGCGGGCGCAGCGGTCCAGCGAGATGCTGCCGCGCGGGCTGGCGCCGTAACTGAGCCAGGCGGCCAGGTCAGCGTCGAACTTGGCCGGGAAGCGGGTGGCCATGACCAGCTGCACCAGGTACTCCTCCACGGCATCGGCCATGTGCAGGGCGAGGACTTCCTGGCGGGCGGCGAAGATTGCCTGCTGGCTGATGCGTCGGTGCGCGCCGGCGTCGGCGCCGTGCAGCGCCTCGCCGCGCGCCTGCTGGAGGATGCGGCGCTCCACCGAGGCGTCCGGATAGCCGATCTTCACGTACATGAGGAAACGGTCGAGCTGGGCTTCAGGCAGCGGGTAGGTGCCTTCCTGCTCGATCGGATTCTGGGTGGCCATCACCATGAACAGCGGCGACAGCGCGTAGGTGCTGCGGCCGATGCTCACCTGGCGCTCGGCCATGGCTTCGAGCAGCGCCGACTGCACCTTGGCCGGCGCACGGTTGATCTCGTCGGCCAGCACCAGGTTGTGGAAGATCGGCCCCTGCTGGAACACGAAGCTGCCGGTCTCCGGGCGGTAGATCTCGGTGCCGGTGATGTCCGCCGGCAGCAGGTCGGGGGTGAACTGGATGCGATGGAACTCCGCCTCGATCCCTTCGCCCAGCTCCTTGATGGCGCGGGTCTTGGCCAGGCCCGGCGCGCCTTCCACCAGCAGGTGGCCGTCGGCGAGCAGGGCGATCAGCAGGCGGTCGATCAGGCGGTCCTGGCCAAGGATACGGCTGGCCATGAACTGGCGCAGGGCAAGCAGCGCTTCGCGATGTTCCATCGTCGGGGTCATCTCCGGTGGGCGAGTCCGGTCGGCTCGTCGGCAAGACCGGCACTTTAATCCAACTCGGCCGCGCTGGCACGAGGCGTCGCAACCCGGAGTGGCCACCCGTGGACTAACGTTGAACGGAAACACGGGTTCGTTACTGTCACTCTGCCACCCTGCCTGCTTCGATGGAGTTGTCATGGTCTTTTTCAGCGCGTCCGGCAAGACCGATTTTCACCAGCAACTGCGAGAAGCGCTCGCCCGGCATGTGGAGCCCGAGGTGCTTCCCCGGCTGGCGCGATTCGCCGAACAGTTCTTCGCCATTGCTCCCCTGGAGGAGCTGCTGCAGCACCGCCTGGCCGACCTGGAGGGCAGCACGCTGTCCGCCTGGCGGCTACTGGAGGCGTTTCGCGGCGAGCCGCTGGTGCGGGTCTTCAACCCCGATTACGAGCAGCACGGCTGGCAGTCCACCCACAGCGTGGTGCAGGTGCTGCACCCGGACATGCCGTTCCTGGTGGATTCGGTGCGCATGGCGCTCAACCGGCGCGGTCACAGCATCCACACCCTGCAGAACAGCGTGCTCAGCGTGCGGCGCGGCGCGGCGGGGGAATTGCTGGACATCCTGCCGCGCGGCAGCCACGCCGAGGGCGCACGCGACGAAGCCCTGATGTTCCTGGAGATCGACCGTTGCGCCAGTACCGCCGAGCTGCGCGAGCTGCAGCAGCTGCTGAGTGACGTGCTGGCCGAGGTGCGCCTGGCGGTGGGCGATTACCCGGCGATGCAGGAACAGGTCCGTCGCCTGCTCGAACATCTGGCGCAGCGGGGCGATGCGGGCGAGGGTGAGAGTGTCGGTGAGGTGCGGGCCTTCTACGAATGGCTGCTGGATCATCACTTCACCTTCCTCGGCTACGAGGAATTCCGGGTGCTCGAGGACGAGCGCGGCGCCCGTATCGAGTACGACGAGGGTTCGCTGCTGGGGTTGTCGCGGGTGTTGCGCAAGAACCTCAGCGACGAGCAGCGCAGCATCGAGCCTTCGGTGCTGGCCTATCTGCGCGAGCCCTGCCTGCTGAGTTTCGCCAAGGCTTCCCAGGTCAGTCGCGTGCATCGTTCCGCCTACCCCGACCTGGTGTCGCTGCGCATGCTGGACGACCAGGGGCGGGTGGTCCGGGAGTGCCGCTTCCTCGGCCTCTATACCTCCATGCTGTACACCGAAAGCGTCACGCGCATTCCCTATGTGCGCCGCAAGGCCGAAGCGATCCTCGGCCGTTCCGGTTTCGCCCGACACGCGCACCTGGGCAAGGAGCTGGCCCAGGTGCTCGAAGTGTTGCCCCGCGACGAGCTGTTCCAGACGCCGGTGGACGAGTTGTACGAGACCGCCATCGCCATCGTGCAGATCCAGGAGCGCAACAAGCTGCGCCTGTTCCTGCGCAAGGACCCCTACGGTCGGTTCGTCTACTGCCTGGTCTACGTGCCGCGCGACCACTATTCCACCGAGATCCGCGTGAAGATCCAGAACCTGCTGATGGAGCGCCTGAACGCCTCCGACTGCGAGTTCTGGACCTATTTTTCCGAATCGGTGCTGGCCCGCGTGCAGCTGATCCTGCGTGTCGACCCGCGCACCGTGCCGGCGTTCGACGCGCGCCAGCTGGAGCAGGAGGTGATACAGGCCTGCCGTTCCTGGCAGGACGAGTTCGCCAGCCTGATGGTCGAGCGCTTCGGCGAGGCGCGCGGCACCGACCTGCTGGCACGCTTCGCGCCCGGCTTCCCGGCCGGCTACCGGGAGCGCTTCGAGCCGCACTCGGCGGTGGCGGACATGCAGCACATTCGCAGCCTGTCCGACGAACAGCGGCTGGTGATGAGCTTCTACCAGCCGCTGGGACAGGGCGAGGGCGAGCTGCACTGCAAGATCTACCACGCCGATCTGCCGCTGCCGTTGTCCGATGTGCTGCCGATCCTGGAGAACCTCGGGCTGCGGGTGCTCGGCGAGTATTCGCACCGGCTGCGCCAGCGCGATGGCCGGGCCTACTGGATTCACGACTTCACCTTCGCGCCGCCGGCCGGGCTGGTGGTCGATCTGAAGACGCTCAACGGCCTTTGCCAGGAGGCGTTCACCCAGATCATCGCCGGCAATGCCGAGAACGACGCCTTCAACCGCCTGGTGCTCGGCGCCGGGCTGACCTGGCGGGAGGTGGCACTGCTGCGCGCCTACGGCCGTTACCTGAAGCAGATCCGCATCGGCTTCGACCTGGGCTACATCGCCGCCACGCTGAACAACCACACCGACATCGCGCTGGAGCTGGTGCGTCTGTTCAAGACCCGCTTCTACCTGGCCCGCAAGCTCACCGCGGAGGCGCTGGAGGAGAAGCAGGGCAAGCTCGAGGAGGCCATTCGCGCCGCGCTTGACCAGGTGGCGGTGCTCAACGAGGACCGCATCCTGCGTCGCTACCTGGAGCTGATCGGCGCCACGCTGCGCAGCAACTTCTACCAGACCGACGCCGAGGGTCGGCACAAGCCCTACTTCAGCTTCAAGATCAGCCCCGGCGCGATCAGCGAGATGCCCCGGCCGGTCCCGCTGTACGAAATCTTCGTCTATTCGCCGCGTGTCGAGGGCGTGCACCTGCGCTTCGGTCCCGTGGCGCGTGGCGGGCTGCGCTGGTCGGATCGCGAGGAGGATTTCCGCACCGAGGTGCTCGGTCTGGTCAAGGCCCAGCAGGTGAAGAACGCGGTCATCGTGCCGATGGGCGCCAAGGGCGGCTTCGTGCCCCGCCGCCTGCCGGTGGGCGGTAGCCGCGACGAGATTCAGGCCGAGGCCATTGCCTGCTACCGGCTGTTCATCAGTGGCCTGCTGGACATCACCGACAACTACCTGGAAGGCCGCGTGGTCCCGCCGGAACAGGTGGTGCGCCACGACGGCGACGATCCCTATCTGGTGGTGGCCGCCGACAAGGGCACGGCGAGTTTTTCCGATATCGCCAATGGCATCGCCGCCCAGTACGGGTTCTGGCTGGGCGACGCCTTCGCCTCGGGCGGTTCGGCCGGTTACGACCACAAGAAGATGGGCATCACCGCGCGCGGTGCCTGGGTCTCGGTGCAGCGGCACTTCCGCGAGCGTGGCATCGACGTGCAGCGCGACAGCATCACGGTGATCGGCATCGGCGACATGAGCGGCGATGTGTTCGGCAATGGGCTGCTGATGTCCGAGCGGGTGCAGCTGCTGGCCGCCTTCAACCATCTGCACATTTTCGTCGACCCCGATCCTGACCCGGCCGCCAGTTATGCCGAGCGCAAGCGGCTTTTCGAGCTGCCGCGCTCCAGCTGGGCGGACTACGACGCGGGGCTGATTTCCGCCGGTGGCGGGGTGTTCCCGCGCAGCGCCAAGAGCATCGCCGTCAGCCCGCAGATGCGCGAGCGCTTCGACATCCAGGCCGAGAAGCTGTCGCCCAACGAGCTGGTCAGCGCGCTGTTGCGGGCGCCGGTGGACCTGCTGTGGAACGGCGGCATCGGCACCTACGTCAAGGCCAGCACGGAAAGCCATGCCGACATCGGCGACAAGGCCAACGATCCGCTACGGATCGACGGTCGGGAACTGCGCGCCCGGGTGGTGGGCGAGGGGGGCAACCTGGGCATGAGCCAGCTGGGGCGCATCGAGTACTGCCTAAACGGTGGCGCCTGTAACACGGACTTCATCGACAACGCCGGCGGGGTGAACTGCTCCGACCATGAGGTGAACATCAAGATTCTCCTCAACGGCGTGCTGGTCGCCGGCGACATGACCGGCAAGCAGCGCAACCAGTTGCTGGCGCAGATGACCGACGACGTGGCGCAACTGGTGCTGGGCAGCAACTACACGCAGACCCAGGCGCTGTCGCTGGCCGAACGCCGCGCCCGCGAGCGGATGGGCGAATACCGCCGGCTGATGAGCGACCTGGAAAGCCGCGGGCGCCTGGACCGGGCGCTGGAATTCCTGCCCAGCGACGAGCAGCTCGGCGACCGTGCGCTGACCCGGCCCGAGCTGGCGGTCCTGCTGTCCTACAGCAAGATCGACCTCAAGCAGGCGCTGCTGGATTCCAGCGTGCCGGACGACGATTACCTGGTACGCGACATGCAGCGCGCTTTCCCGCCGCAGCTGGTGGAGCGCTTCGGCGAGGCGATGCGCAATCACCGGCTGCGGCGCGAGATCGTCGCCACCCAGATCGCCAACGATCTGGTCGACCGCATGGGTATCACCTTCGCGCAACGGCTGTGCTCATCCACCGGCATGGGCGCCGCCCAGGTGGCCGAGGCCTATGTGATCGTGCGCGACGTCTTCCACCTGCCGCACTGGTACCGGCAGATCGAGTCGCTGGACTATGGCGTGAGCGCGGATACGCAGCTGGCGCTGATGGATGAACTGATGCGCCTGGGACGCCGGGCCACGCGCTGGTTCCTGCGCAGCCGCCGCCAGACCCTGGACGCTGCCCGCGATGTGGCGCACTTCGGCCCGCCGGTGGCCACCCTTGGCGTGAAACTGGACGAGCTGCTGCAGGGGGCGGCCCGCGAGCAGTGGCAGGAGCGCCACCAGGCCTACGCCGAGGCCGGGGTGCCGGAGTTGCTGGCACGCATGGTGGCGGCCAGCGACCAGCTCTACATGCTGTTGCCGATCCTGGAGGTGGCCGAGCGGACCGGTCACGAACCGCTGCTGGTGGCGCGGGCCTTCTTCGCCGTGGGCAGCGCTCTGGACCTGGACGGCTACCTGCGGCGCATCACC
Organism: Pseudomonas flexibilis; assembly: GCF_000802425.1. Classification (GTDB taxonomy): domain Bacteria; phylum Pseudomonadota; class Gammaproteobacteria; order Pseudomonadales; family Pseudomonadaceae; genus Serpens; species Serpens flexibilis. The sequence goes on from NZ_JRUD01000019.1 coordinate 82,527, forward strand.
CATCTTGCAGTGAACAGCCACTGGCAGGCGCAGGCCCGCGAAGCCTTCCGCGATGAACTGGACAGCCAGCAGCGGGAGATCACCCTGTCGTTGCTGTCGGCCCCCGGCGAAGGCGATCCGCGCCATCGCCTGGAGAGCTGGCTGGAACAACGCCAGCCACTGGTGCAGCGCTGGGAAACGATCCTCGCCGAACTGCGCGGCGCGGGTGAAAACGACTATGCGCTGCATGCCGTGGCCAGCCGGGAGCTGGCGGACCTGGCGCGTTCGGGCTGAACGGCAGCGCCGGGCGGCCGCCCTGCAGACCCGTGATCCAGGTAGGCGGTCGGCGCTTATCGGCCGCCGTTGGGCACGACGCCCGGCGGCGCTTACGGATCGATGTGCAGGGTGGTCGGCAGGTGGTAGAGGAATTCCACCAGGTCCGGCGCGCCAGCCAGGCGCAGGCCTTCGCCGAGGGCGTTCGCCTGTTCGTCGGCGCGCGGCAGCAGCAGGGCTTCGAGCACCGTGGGCGTACGCTGCAGCAACAGGCGCGAATACGGCAGCCCGCTGTCCAGCAGCAGCCCCATGAAACCTGGGTCGCTCCAGGCCTCGGCCGGCATGCCGAGCATGTGGTAGTGGCTGTGCAGCTCGGCCAGCACCACCGGATTGAGCCGATACTGGGCGACCTCCGCCGGCAGCTCGTGCTTCAGGCCGCGCAAGCGGGCATAGGCAACCAGAACGGCCAGCGTGGTGCCCTGGTCTCCGTCGTAGAACAGCCGTTCGCCAAACCATTCCGCCTGACGCAGGCGCAGGGGCTGACCCTTGCCGGGCAGCGTCTGTTCGGCGGCCTTGAGGAAATCCTTGTAGCTGATCATGCGCAGGCTGCGACAGGCCGGCGTGGCGGCCAGGTCTTCCAGGCGCGAATGAGGTGGTTGGTCACCCGGTGGACAGCACAGCCCACCGATGTCGCGCAGATCGAAGGCCGGTACGAAGCGATGATTCACCTCGAGCAGGCGCGCCAGCACCGCGTGGGCGGCCGCCTTGTCCTCCTGCACCGGTCCGGACAGGGCACCGCGCGGTAGATCCACCAGGCGCTCCAGTTGTGGACCGAGTTGCCACCAGATGCTCAGGGTGGGCAGGGGGATCGGCTGAAACGGCAGGCTGAGCTGGCGTGCGCGATCCAGCATGCGTCTGGCAGCCTTGCCGCCCAGGCCCAGCTGTCCGGCCAGGGACGACAAACGGCTGGTGAGGCGCGGGGGTGGCGTGGGCGAGGTCATGGCAATGCTACGGGCTCCAACAGTACTGCGTCGGGGTGGCGTGCCATTCGAACCGGGTGAGCAGGGCGCATGGAAAGGTGCGTTGCCCGCCTGGCCTTGCTGGCGCTCGCTAGTGTGGCAGAGCGGCCCGCTCGCTGGCGAGGGCGACTTGGGTCGCAGATGTGGCAAACTGACTCGCGTGTCTGACAAAGGGGGCGCTCCATGCCCAGCCTGGTGCTGGATATCCATCTGACGGCCGATCAGTTCCTGGCCTACTACCAGGGCCGTGCCAACCGGGTGCTGGCCTACAGTCGCGACGGGCGCAGCGTGAGCCTGCCGGCCCATCATCTACGGCCGTTCCTGACCCATGCCGGCATCCAGGGCACCTTCCGGCTGGAGGTAGGGGCCGACGGCAAGCTGCTGGACGTGAAGCGTCTGGCCTGAGTCCGACGGGTCAAAAGCGCGCGCCGAGCGGGTATACTCGGCGGCCCCAAACACCCAACGAGCCCGACCATGTACTCCCTGGCCCGCGATCTGCTCTTTCGACTGTCTCCGGAAACCTCTCACGAACTGTCCCTCGACCTGCTCGGCGCGGGCGGGCGTCTGGGGCTGAACGGTCTGCTGTGCAAGAAGCCGGCGGCCCTGCCAGTGAAGATCATGGGTCTGGAATTCGCCAATCCGGTCGGACTGGCCGCTGGTCTGGACAAGAACGGCGACGCCATCGACGGTCTCGGCCAGCTGGGTTTCGGCTTCCTCGAGATCGGCACCGTGACGCCGCGCCCTCAGCCGGGCAACCCGAAGCCGCGCCTGTTCCGCCTGCCGGAAGCCCAGGCCATCATCAACCGCATGGGCTTCAACAACCACGGGGTCGACTACCTGCTGGAGCGCGTGCGCGCCGCCCGCTATCGCGGCGTGCTGGGTATCAACATCGGCAAGAACTTCGACACCCCGGTCGAGCGCGCGGTGGACGACTACCTGATCGGCCTGGAGAAGGTCTATCCCCACGCCAGCTACATCACGGTTAACGTCAGCTCGCCGAATACCCCGGGGCTGCGCAGCCTGCAGTTCGGCGATTCGCTGCGCCAACTGCTCGAAGCCCTGCGCCGCCGCCAGGAAGACCTGGCCGTCGAGCACGGCCGCCGTGTGCCGCTGGCGATCAAGATCGCCCCGGACATGAGCGACGAGGAAACCGTCGAGGTGGCGCGCGCGTTGGTGGATGCCGGGATGGATGCGGTGATCGCCACCAACACCACCCTGAGTCGCGAAGGCGTCGAAGGCCTGCTGCACGGTGACGAGGCCGGCGGTCTGTCCGGCGCGCCGGTACGCGACAAGAGCACCCACACCGTGAAGGTGCTGGCCGCCGAGCTGGGTGGGCGTCTGCCGATCATCGCCGTGGGCGGTATCACCGAAGGGCGCGACGCGGCCGAGAAGATCGCCGCCGGGGCGAGCCTGGTGCAGATCTATTCGGGGTTCATCTACAAGGGCCCGAAGCTGATTCGCGAAGCGGTGGATGCCATCGCCGCGCTGCCGCGGACCTGAAGCGCACAAATGGAAAGGGCTCCCTTGGGAGCCCTTTGGCGATCACCGTGCCAGGTCCGTGTGGGGCCTGGCGCGGCGGAAGAGCGTCGGACCGGGTCTCAGCCGACCGCTCTCATTTCATTCAGTCGATGTATGCCGGCGGTGCCGGTCAGACCGTCCCAGTGGTCGGCGCGACCTTCGCGCCAGCCATTGAGCCAGGCCTGGCGAGTCGTCGGATGGGTGAAGGGACAGAGCTCCTGGGATTTGCCATGAACACCATGTTGGTAACCGCGTAAGTAGGCGCGTTCCATCGGGTCACGCTTTAGTCTTCTCATCGGGTATTGCCCTCAATCGTTGACTGTATTTCCCACTGGCGGCCGCGTTGCGAGGCCGCGAAAGGGGTCGTTGCCGGCGTGACGACCCCATAGGAAGGGCAACCTTGCGTTGTCTCCCTGAGGTTGTTTCTATCCAAAGGGGCGAGCGCTGTGAATGATCGATTTGTCATAACGAGGCAACATTTCGCCTGACGGAACCATAAGCAGCGCCACTTGTCGGGGCAAAGCGGTATCCCAGGTGGGTTTGGGCGCTAGTTGCGCACCGTGATTTTGTCAGCAACTGTTGTGCAGCTCGTCGTTTCAATTTGTTTCGGCTTCTCTGGCGGAAGCCTTTATCGCCTGCGGGCCTGGATTTTCGAATGTCTGAGCGTTACGAACTGGTACTGACCTGCCCCAAGAGCCTGGAAAGCCTGCTGCTGGACGAGGCCGGGCAACTGGGGCTGGAAGAGGCCCGCGAACATGTGGCCATGGTGCGCGGCTTCGCCGGTATTGAAACCGCCTATCGGCTGTGCCTGTGGTCGCGGTTGGCCAACCGGGTGCTGCTGGTGCTGGCGCGCTTCCCGGTGAGCAATGCCGAGACCCTCTACGAAGGCGTCAAGGCCGTCGACTGGAGCGAGCACCTGGATGCCGGCGGCAGCCTGGCGGTGGAGTTCAGCGGGCGCGGCGCCGGCATCGACAACACACACTTCGGCGCGCTGAAGGTCAAGGACGCCATTGTCGACCGTCTGCGCGCGCAGTTCGGCCAGCGCCCGTCGGTGGACAAGGACAATCCCGACCTGCGCGTGCACCTGCGCCTGGACAAGGGCGAGGCGGTACTTTCCATCGACCTGTCCGGGCACAGCCTGCACCAGCGCGGCTACCGCCTGCAGCAGGGTGCCGCGCCGCTCAAGGAAAACCTGGCTGCCGCGATCCTGATCCGCGCCGGCTGGCCGCGCATTGCCGCCGAGGGCGGCGCGCTGGCCGACCCGATGTGCGGGGTGGGCACCTTCCTGGTCGAGGCCGGCCTGATGGCGGCCGACGTCGCCCCCAACCTCAAGCGCCAGCAGTGGGGCTTTTCCCGCTGGCTCGGCCATGTGCCGGCCGTGTGGAACCGCCTGCACGTCGAGGCCGAGGAGCGCGCGCGCATCGGCCTAAGCAAGCCGCCGCTGTGGATTCGCGGCTACGAAGCCGACCCGCGCCTGATCCAGCCGGCGCGCAACAACATCGAGCGCGCCGGACTCGGCGAGTGGGTACGCATCTACCAGGGCGAACTGGCCACCTTCGAGCCGCGCACCGACAAGGGCCAGGCCGGCCTGGTGGTGTGCAACCCGCCGTATGGCGAGCGCCTGGGCGACGAAGCCAGCCTGCTGTACCTCTACCAGAACCTGGGCGAGCGCCTGCGCCAGGCCTGCATGGGCTGGGAGGCCGCGATCTTCACCGGCGCGCCTGAGCTGGGCAAGCGCATGGGCATTCGCAGCCACAAGCAGTACGCGCTGTTCAACGGCGCGCTGCCGTGCAAGCTGCTGCTGTTGCAGGTGCGGCCCGACCAGTTCGTCACCGGCAACCGCCAGGGCGCCGAAGACCGCCTTGTGCCCCAGGCCAGTGAGCCGGCACGCCTGTCCGAAGGTGGGCAGATGTTCGCCAACCGCCTGCAGAAGAACCTCAAGACCCTGGGCAAATGGGCGAAGCAGGCCGGTGTGGAATGCTACCGGCTGTACGACGCGGACATGCCCGAGTACGCCCTGGCCATCGATTTGTACCGCGATTGGGTGCATGTGCAGGAATACGCGCCGCCGCGCTCGATCGACCCGGAAAAGGCCCAGACCCGCCTGCTCGACGCCCTGGCGGCGATCCCGGTGGCCCTTGGCGTGCCCGCCGAGCGCGTGGTGATCAAGCGTCGCGAACGGCAGACCGGTACCCGCCAGTACGAGCGCCAGGGCGAGCAGGGCCGCTTCATGGAGGTCAGCGAGGGCGGCGTCAAGCTGCTGGTCAACCTCACCGATTACCTGGACACCGGCCTGTTCCTCGACCACCGGCCGATGCGCCTGCGCATCCAGCGCGAGGCGGCCGGCAAGCGCTTCCTCAACCTGTTCTGCTACACCGCGACCGCTACCGTGCACGCGGCCAAGGGCGGCGCACGCAGCACCACCAGTGTCGACCTGTCGAAGACCTACCTGGACTGGGCACGCCGCAACCTGTCGCTGAACGGCTTCTCGGACAAGCAGCGCCTGGAACAGGGCGACGTGATGGCCTGGCTGGAAGCGGATCGCGGCGAGTACGACCTGATCTTCATCGACCCGCCGACCTTCTCCAACTCCAAGCGCATGGAAGGAGTGTTCGACGTTCAGCGCGATCATGCCCGGTTGATCGACCTGGCCATGGCCCGGCTGGCGGCGGGGGGCGTCCTGTACTTCTCGAACAACTTCCGTAAATTCCAGCTGGACGAGATGCTGGCAAAACGCTACAAGATCGCCGAAGTGACGGGCGAAACACTGGATCCGGATTTCGCCCGCAATCCCCGCATCCACAGGGCCTGGCACATCAGCCACGGCTGAACCCTGGTTTGCGCTGGCAGGGAAGTCGGTATGCAGGCAGTACAGCAAGATGATTCTTCCAGGCCCCGGCCCGTAAGTCGGGGCTGCGAAGCCGGCACTGTGTTCCTTCTGGTATTTCTTGTCGGCCTGTCGTTATCGGCAGCCGCCGCGTATGCCCTGGAGCAGAATCGCCGTGCCCAGATGCAGGATCAATTCCAGCGTCTGGCCGGCGAGCGTGTGTCGCGGATCGCCAACCAGTTCAAGACCAGTCAGCAGCAGGTCGAATCCCTCAGCCGCCACCTGAGCCTGGCCGGCGACCTGGGCCCCGGAGCCTTCGCCCTGGCGACCGAGCACCTGTTGGCCGACAGCCTGGGCTTTATCTGGATGCCCCGCGTGACCCACGAGCAGCGGCCGGCCTTCGAGGCCCGGTTGCGCGAGCAGGGTGGCGCGAACGGTCTGCGCGAAGTGGATGAGCGAGGTGCGCTTCGCCCGGCCGGGGTGCGTGACGAGTATTTTCCGGTGCGCTACGTAGGTTCGCGCCATCTGGGTGAACGCCTGCCAGGCCTGGACCTGGCGTCCCATCCAGGCAGGCGGGAGATCCTGCAACGGGCGCGCGAGCGTGAGGGGCTGGTCTCCACCGTGCTGACGCTGTCGCCTGTCACCCCCTATGGCCAGGCCCTGGTGGTGATGGCCCCGGTACTGCGTGCGGGTGAACTGCTGGGCTTCGTTTCCTCTGCCCTGCTGCTGGACGATATGCTGGCCGAGCACGGCAGTACCGAAGGGCTGTACACCGAACTCTGGGACCTGAGCGACGCCGAGCAGCCCCGCTTGCTCCACTCGGCAGGCGAGCCAGCCGAGAGCAGCGCGCTGGAGTACCACCGGATGCTGCCCATGGCCGACCGACTGTTCGCCGTCAGCCTGCGCCCGCAGTTCGCCTTCATGCACCAGCATGGAGGATCGGTGGGTGTGTGGGTCTTCCTGCTGGGTGGTCTGGTCAGCCTGCTGGCGGCCGGATTTCTGGGCTCGTTGCTCAGTGAGCGGCAACGCACCCGCCGCCTGGTGGCGGTGCGCACGGCTGAACTGCAGGCCAGCCAGCGCGAGTTGCAGACCAGTCAGGAAGAGCTGCGCCTCAGCGAGCGGCGCTGGCACTTCGCCCTGGAGGGAGCGGGTGATGGCGTCTGGGACTGGGAATGCCAGACGGGCCGCGCCTACTTCTCGCCGACCTGGAAGCACATGCTCGGCTACGCCGACGGGGAGATCGAGGGCACCTACCAGGAATGGCTCGAACTGATCCACCCGCTGGACCGGCACCAGGCGCTGCGGGCTCTGGAACGCCACATGTCCGGCGCCACGGAGTCGGTCGCCTACGAGTACCGTCTGTACTGCAAGGACGGCAGTTGGAAGTGGATCCTCAGTCGCGGGCAAGTGGTGCTGCGCGATGCTCAGGACCAGCCGTTGCGCATGATCGGCGTGCATACGGATATCGATGGCCGCAAGCACACCGAGCTGCAGTTGAACCGCACCCTGGGCGAGCTCGATGCCCTGCTCAGGGCCACGACCCATGTGTTGATCATCGCCACCGACCTGCAGGGACTCATCCAGCGTTTCAACGTCGGTGCCGAACGCATGCTGGGCTACCGCGCGGAGCAGATGATCGGGCAGCCGATCGAACGCCTGTGCCGCGCCGAGGATCTGGACGATCACGCCGCGCCGTCCGGGTCGCGGCGTAGCCTGCAGGAACTGACTGCGGACTGCCGCACCAGCCAGGAATGGACGTACCTGCGCAGTGATGGTGGCCATCTGGTCGTCGACCTCATCACCACCAGTATCCGCGACGAATACGACCAGGCGGTCGGCTACCTGGGCATCGCCACCGACGCCACCGAGCGCCGGCGCAGCCGTGCGGCGCTGGAGGAGCGCGACCACCTGTTGCAGAAGCTGACCCAGCGCGTGCCGGGCATCATCTTCCAGCTGCACCGCGCGCCCAACGGCCATTTCAGCGTGCCGTACGCCAGTGCCGCGCTGTCCGGCCTCTACGAGCTGGACCCCACCGATGTGCGTTCCGATGCCCAGCGTATGTTCCGCCTTGTGCACCCGGAAGACTACCCGCGACTGCGCGACGGCCTGCAGGATTCCGCGCAACACCTGACCCTGTGGCAGACGGAGCTGCGTTGCCTGCTGCCCAGCCAGGGACAGCGCTGGTTCCGCTGCGAGGCCATGCCGGAGCGCGGTGCCGATGGTGGCGTTCTCTGGCACGGCTTCCTGTCGGATATCACGCCGCTCAAGGACACCGAACAGGAGTTGCGCCAGCTCTCGGAAACCGATGGCCTGACCGGGGTGTTCAACCGCCGCTACTTCCAGGAGCGCCTGGCGCAGGCCATCTCACTGGCCGGGCGGCGTGAAGCCGGCCTGTCCCTGCTGATGTTCGATATCGACCATTTCAAGCAGATCAACGACCAGTTTGGCCACGCCGCCGGTGACCGGGTACTGCAGGCGTGCTGCCAGCGGCTGGGAGCGCGCCTGCGGCGTAGCGACCTGCTGTGCCGGTTGGGTGGTGAGGAATTCGCCGTGCTGTGCGCCCAGACCAGCCTGTCCCAGGCGGTGACCCTGGCCGAGGCGCTGCGGGCGCTGCTGGCTGGCGAATCGATCGAAGAAGTGGGGCGCGTCACCGCCAGTTTTGGCGTAGCGCAATGGCATACCGGCGAAACCGCCGATGATTTGCTCAACCGTGCCGACGCCGCGCTCTACGCAGCCAAGCGCGCAGGTCGCGATCAGGTGCGCCTGGCGACCTGACCTGACCTCAGCGTCGCGCGGTGCTGCGCCGCTCGCGCGGCTGCTCGTATATCGACAGCAGCACCTGGTCCAGCACTGCCGAGGCGCCCCAGGGGCGCGGGTGGTTGAGGATGGCCACCACCGCCCAGCTGCTACCGTTCACGTCGCGGCTGTAGCCGGCGATGGCGCGCACGTTGTTCAGGGTGCCGGTCTTGATGTGCGCCTTGCCGGCCACGGCGGTGTCCTGCAGGCGTTTGCGCATGGTGCCGTCCAGCGCCGCCAGCGGCATGGAGGAAATGAACTCGGCGGCGAACGGGCTCTGCCAGGCCGACTGCAACAGGCTGGCCAGGCCCCGGGCAGTGACCCGCTCGCTGCGCGACAGGCCCGAGCCGTTTTCCAGCACCAGCCGTGCCACCGGCAGCCCCTTGGGTTCGAGCCACTGGCGAATCACCCGTTGCGCGGCGGCCGCATCGTCACTGTCCTGTCCTGTACGGAAGGCGGCGCCCAGGCTGAGGAACAGCTGCCGGGCCATGGTGTTGTTGCTGTATTTGTTGATGTCGCGGATGACCTCCACCAGGTCCGGCGATTCGGCGCGCACCAGCAGGCGCGCATCCTCCGGCACGCGGTCGATACGGTTGGCGCCCAGCAGGGTGCCGCCCAGCTCGCGCCAGATGGCCCGCACGGTACCCGCCGCATATTGCGGATGATCGAGCAGCGCCAGATAGGTGTGTGCCTTGCAGCCCTGGGCCAGCTCGCCAGTGATCACCAGGGTCACGCTGTCGCCCTGGTGAACCGGCCGGTAACTCACCTGCGGCCAGGCCGGGCAGGTGGCGCGGGCCGGCAGCGGGCGCACGCGATTGTCGATGCGCACCGCGTCCAGTGGCGGTTCGGCGCTCACATGCACCTGGCCACCCTCGCTGCGCACGCTGAAACGCTGGGCGTTGAGATTGATCAGCAGGGAATCCGGCGCCACCAGATACGGGCGGTTGGCGTCACCGCCGTCATCGTCGAATTCCGGCAGGGCGGGCTGCAGGAAATGGCTGCGGTCCAGCACCAGGTCGCCGCTGATGGTGTTAACCCCGTGGCTGCGCAGGTCGCGCAACAGCAGCCAGAGGCGTTCCATGTTCAGCTTGGGATCGCCACCACCCTTGAGGTAGAGATTGCCGTGCAGAACACCGTCGCGCAGCGGCCCATCGGCATACAGCTCGGTCGTCCAGGTGTGGGCGGGACCGAGCAGCTCCAGCGCGGCGTAGGTGGTGACCAGCTTGATGGTGGACGCGGGATTGACCGGCACGTCGGCGTTGTAGGCGGTGATCTGGCCGGGACCGTTGAGCGGGATGGCCACCAGCGACAGTGCCTGGCCGTCCAGCTTGTGCTGGCGCAAGGCCTGCTGGACTTTTACAGGGAGCACCTGTCGCTCCGCCGCCCACACGGGAGGGGCAGCGAGCAGCGTCGTGGTCGTCAGCAGGCCCCCCAGCAGTAGGGGATGCAGCCATGGTTTCATGCGGGCTTCCGGGAGAATCGGCACGCGTCCGGTATGCAGCTTAGTCATCGCCTGCAAGGACGAAGTTTGTCCGCGCCGACCGGTATCCGACGGGTGTCGTGCACAACCGCTTGGCGGAGGTCGCGTGCGGTTGTCCAGATCCCTGGACAGTCGCTTGCTGCTGCTGAACATGTCCAGCGAACCGGACGTCTTTTCAGGCCCTCTGCGTCGCTGCGGCAGTGCCAGAGCAGCGGCAAAGCCGCGTGGCGCCTGGCCTTTGGGTGTCGGCGGGGAGTTGCGGATGGTCTGGCACGTCTTTCGCTGTAGGGAGTTCAGACAAGGCGCCGTCCACGGGCAGGCGCCCCCGGCGGGTCGTCATCGGCAGGAGAACCCCACATGAATCTCAAAGGCAAGATCGCACTGGTCACCGGCGCCACCAGCGGCATCGGTCTGGGCATCGCCCACCGTCTGGCCGCGGCCGGTGCCGCAGTGGTGATCAATGGCTTCGGCGACGTCGAAGGCGTGCTTGCCGAGCTTGGCCGCCATGGCACGCGAGTCGGCCACTACCCGGCGGACATGGCCGATGCGCAGCAGATCGCCGAGATGATCGCTTACGTTGAACGGACCTTTGGTGGCCCCGACATCCTGGTCAACAACGCCGGCATCCAGCATGTCGCCGCGGTGGAGGCGTTTCCGGTGGAGCGCTGGGACGCCATCATCGCCATCAACCTGTCCTCGGTATTCCATACCTCGCGCCTGGTGCTGCCGGGCATGCGCCAGCGCGGCTGGGGGCGCATCCTCAATATCGCCTCCACCCATGGGCTGGTGGCTTCCGCCGGCAAGAGCGCCTATGTGGCCGCCAAGCACGGGGTGATCGGCCTGACCAAGAGCATCGCCCTGGAAACCGCGACCACGCCGATCACCTGCAACGCGATCTGTCCCGGCTGGGTGCTGACGCCCCTGGTGCAGCAGCAGATTCAGGCGCGCATCGAGGCCGGTGCCAGCCCCGACGAGGCGCGCCATGACCTGCTGGCGGAGAAGCAGCCGTCCCGGGAGTTCGTCACCCCCGAACAGCTCGGTGAGCTGGCGGTATTCCTGTGCAGCGAGGCCGCCGCCCAGGTGCGTGGTGCGGCCTGGAACATGGATGGCGGCTGGGTGGCCCAGTAGGTGCCTAGCGGCGCGTGCCCAGGCCGTGCTGCTGCAGCTTGCTGTACAGGCTGGCGCGGGAGATGCCCAGTTCGCTGGCGGCGCGCCGGCGATTGCCGTTGCAGGTCGCCAGGGCGTGCTGCAGCGCGCGGCGCTCGGCTGCCGCGATGCTGTGCGCCAAGGGCTGCAGCGGCTGCTGGGGTTCGTCAGCGGGTGGAGCAGCCTGCGGCGTTGGGTTGGCGGCCGCCGTGACGGGCAACGGTGCGCCGCGCGTAGCCAGCAGTGGCAGCAGTTGTGCCGCCTCCAGCACTGGGCCGTCGGCATCCAACTGTACCCGCTCCAGCAGGTTGCGCAGCTCCCGCACGTTGCCGTTCCACGGCTGCCGGACCAGCAACATCAGGGCTTCGCGGCTCAGCTCCCGGGGCGCCTGGCCGGAGCGGTTGGCGATGTCGTCGAGCAGGTGTTCGGCCAGCGCCGGGATATCCTCGCGGCGGTCGCGTAGCGGCGGCACGTGGAGCGCCAGCACATTCAGGCGGTAGTAGAGGTCGGCGCGGAACTGCCCGGCGGCGACCTTGGCCTCCAGGTCGATATGGGTTGCGGCGATCACCCTTACGTTGAGCGGCTTGACCTGGTTGGAGCCGAGCGGCTCGACTTCCTGCTCCTGCAGCACACGCAGCAGCTTGGCCTGCAATGCCAGCGGCAGGTCGCCGATCTCGTCGAGGAACAGCGTGCCACCGTTGGCCACCTCGAACTTGCCGATGCGCGCCTTGCGATCGGCACCGGTGAAGGCGCCCGGCGCGGTGCCGAACAGCTCGGCCTCGACCAGGGTTTCGGGAATGGCGGCGACGTTGACCGCCACGAACGGGCCGTTGGCGCGCGGCGACAGGTTGTGGATGCCCTGCGCCAGCAGCTCCTTGCCGGTGCCCGTCTCGCCGCGCAGCAACACTGTGGCGTCCAGCTGTGCGGCGCGCCGGGCCTGGCGCTTGACCTCGCTGGCGGCGGCGCTGCCGCCGATGAAGCCGGCGATGGTGTAGCGGGCGCGGCGTGCCTTGGCCAGCTCACTCTGGGTAGCCAGCAGTTGATTCTGCAGGCTGTTGTACTTGGCCATCAGCGGTTTGAGCTGGTGCGCGCGATCCAGCAGCACGAAGCCCAGCGCACCCACCAGGGTGCCGTCCTTGTCGCGCAGCGGGATGCGCGTGACCACGAAGTGCTCGCTGCCGAAGGCCATCAGATCGAGCATGCTCGGTTGGCCGCTCTCGACCACCTCGCGCAGGCGGCTGGCCGGCAACACCTCTTCGATCTCCTTGCCGAGCACGCTGTGCGGCGGACTGATGCCGAGCTTCTCTGCGTATTTGTCGTTGATCCAGACGATTCGCGCCTGGCGGTTCACGGCGATGGTGCCTTCGCACTGCGCATCAAGGTGATCGAACAGCAGGGGCATCGCCACCGCGCGAAAGCGCTCGGGAGATACCCCGACGATCAGGCCGTGCTGGTCGAGGTCGTTGCTGGAGATGGCCATGGCAGCTGGGCTTCCGAGGGTGACGGGGGATTATGGGAGCCGCCTCGCCGCGCGGGCAAGGCGGTACAGCCGGGGATCAGGGGCCGCCATACACCTCGTTGGGCAGCCAGGTGGCCAGGGGCTCGAAGTAGAACACCAGGGCCATGCCGAGCAGTTGCAGGGCGATGAAGGGCGCCACACCCAGGTAGATGTGGCGGGTGCTGATGCCCGGCGGGCAGACGCCCTTGATATAGAACAGTGCGAAGCCCACGGGTGGGGTGAGGAACGAGGTCTGCAGGCACAGCGCGAAGAGGATTGCGAACCACAGGGGATCGACGCCCATGGAGAACAGCACCGGCGCCACCAGTGGCAGGATGATCAGAGTGATCTCCACCCAGTCGAGGAAGAACCCCAGCAGGAAGGTGATCGCCAGCACCGTGAACAGCACGCCGGTCTGGCCGAATGGCAGGCCGGTCAGCGCGGCACGGATCACGTCATCACCGCCCAGGCCGCGCAGCACGGCGGCGAACACCGTGGCGCCGATGAAGATGCCGAAGATGAAGGCGGCGGTGCGGCTGGTCTGGTAGAGGGCGTCCTTGAGCACCGAAAGGCTCAGGCGACGGCCGCCAGCCGCCATCAACAGTGCGCCGGCCGCGCCGACTGCCGAGGCCTCGGTGGTGGTGGCGATGCCGAAGAAGATCGAGCCGAGCACGGCGAAGATCAGCGCCAGCGGCGGCACCACGGCCCGGAACACGTCGAGCAGGGCGCGGCCGTCGAGCTTCTGCCGGTTGGCGGGTGCCGGGGCGAAGTCTTTCTTCAGCCAGGCGACGATCACGATGTACAGCACGTACATCAGCGCCAGCAGCATCCCCGGGATCAGCGCGCCCATGAACAGCTTGCCCACCGAGGCCTCGGAAGTGCCGAGGCGATCGGCCATCAGCACCAGCATGATGCTTGGCGGAATCAGGATGCCCAGCGTGCCCACCGAACAGGCGGTGCCTACCGCCAGGCTCTTGTTGTAGTTGGCCTGCAGCATCGGTCCGAGCGACAGCATGCCGAGCAGCGCCACCGAGGCGCCGACGATGCCGGTGGACGCGGCGAGCAGGATGCCGACCACCACCACGGTCACCGCGTAGCCGCCGCGCAGCGGGCCGAGGACCCGTACCAGGCTGTGCATCAGCCGTTCGGCGATGCCCGAGCGGTCGAGCATGATGCCCATGAAGATGAACAACGGCAGGGCGACCATCAGCTCGTTGGCGACGATGCCGTAGATGCGCGCGTCCAGGACGCCGATGGTGCCGTCCCAGGTGAACCAGAGATCGGCGTCGAAGTGATCGACCAGTACATAGCCGAGCACTGCGAACAGCAGGCCGATGCCGGCCAGCGACCAGGCGACCGGGAAGCCGAGCAGCAGCAGGCCCATGAAGCTGGCGAACATGGCGATGACGAGAATTTCTTCCAGACCCATGATTGCGACTTCTCCATCAGGGCTGCGAACGAGCGCGGTCGCGGTCGTCCGAGGGGGCCGCCAGGGCCCGCGGGAAATGGAACAGCAGCGTGCTGCAGCGCAGTGCGCGGGAGAGCAGCGCCAGCGCCACCAGCAGCAGCCCCAGCGGCAGCACGCTCTTGAAGATGAAGCGATAGGGCAGCCCGCTGGGTGCCTGGGAACGCTCGTTGTACAGGTAGGCCTGGTAGGCGTAGGGGACCAGCGCATCGATCATCAGCAGGATCACCGGCAGCGCCAGCAACACAATGGCGAGCAGCTCGATCCAGGCCTGGCTGCGCAGGCTGAAGCGTTCACGCAGCACGTCGACGCGCACGTGGTCGTCGCGCACCACCGCGTAGGCGAGGGACAGCATCACGGCGGCGCCGAACAGGTGCCAGGACAGTTCCTCCAGCGCAATGGAGCCGCGCGAGAGAATGAAGCGACTGAACACGTTGGCCAGTACCACCAGCAGAACCACCAGCCAGAGCCAGGCGCTGGCCTGGCCGATGGCGGTCAGCAGGCGATCCAGTGGCCGCGAGATGCGGTTGTACGGCAGCGCCTCGGGCGCTGCCGTATCGGGAGAGACGGGCTTGAAGGACACGGCGACCTCGAAATCTCGACACGGGGATTGAGAAGCGGGCACGTTGCCGTGCCCGCTCACGGGCGCGCAGCCGTCAGTCGTACTGGTAGTAGTCGCGCGGCAGGTAACCCATGCCGTGCCAGATCGAGTGATGCTTCATGAACTCGCGCTGGCTGGTCAGCACGCGCTTGAACATCTCGTCCTTGGCGGCCATTTCGTCGAGCACCTCGTCGGTCACCCTCTGCAGCTCGCGCAGCACCGGCTCGGGCAGCACCTGGGCCTTCACGCCCTGCTGCTGATAGTCACGCAGGGCAGTCGGCTGGGCCCACTCGCTCTCGGCGAAACCCTTGAGGGTGGCCGCCTCGCAGCCCATCTCGATGAGCGCGCGACTTTCCGGCTTGAGCTTGTCCCAGACATTCTTGTTGACCAGCAGGTGCGAGGTGGTCAGCGTCTGGTGCCAGCCGGGCATGATGTAGTTCTTGATGATCTGGTCCAGGCCCAGCATCTTGTCCACCGCCGGCTGCGAGAATTCGGTGGCGTCAATGGTCTTGCGCTCCAACGCCTGGTAGATCTCCCCGCCGGGCACCATGGTCACCGAGGCGCCGAGCTTTTCCAGTACCTTGCCGCCGATGCCGGCGAAGCGGATGCGCAGGCCGTCGATGTCGCCCAGCTTCTCGATGGGCTTGGCGAACCAGCCGGCGCCTTCCGGGCCGATGATGCTGCACAGCATCGGATGGATGTTGCGCTGGGCATAGATTTCCTCGAGCAGCTTCTTGCCGTCGCCCTGGTAGTACCACGCCAGGTGCGCCGGCGGTTCCATGTTGAACGGTGCGCCGGAATACAGCGGCAGGGCCGGGATGGTGCCCTGGTCGTAGCCGACCCAGGTATAGCCGGCCGGATACTTGCCGGTGCTCACCGCATTCATGATCTCGAACGGTGGCACCAGTTCGCCGGGCTCGTAGTAGCGCAGCTGGATGTTGCCGCCCGAGATGGTCTTGAGCGATTCGGAGAGATGCTTGACCGGGGTGGTCAGGCCGACAAGGTGGGACGGGAAGGCCAGCGGTACCTGCCAGCGGATCTTCTCGCTGGCCATCACCGGGCTGGCCAGCAGGGTGCTGGTGAGCAGCGTAGTGGCGGTAACACTGAAGGTCAGGCGGGAAAGCTGTTGCTTCATGGACATGCTGAGTTCCTTCTTGTTGTTTTTGTATGTGCTACCGGTCGGACAGTAGCGCAGATCACGTCCGGTTCGCTGCTGCGATGGAACGCTGCAAGGGCACCGGCAGGTGGCGAAGGGAGCCAGGCAGGTTTCATACCTGTTCTGAAAATCCTTTTTAAATCAATAAGTAAGAATCTGGAGCGACAAGCACATCCGGAAATCTGGACATGCGCGACGGGTATCGGTGTCTGTTCGTCCAGAAACCTGGACTCGTCTGTCCGGTTTTCTGAACGCCTGCGTGTGAGTCCGCGTGGTTGCTGGGTTTCGGCCCGGGTGAAGAATTTGCATGGGCGACGCTAAAGCCGGTAGAGTGCCCGCCACTTTATTGAGGAGACACCCCATGGCTAGATCCCGCCGCCTGCGCAAGAAACTCTGCGTCGACGAATTCCAGGAACTGGGCTTCGAAGTGCAACTGAACTACCGCGACGGCATCAGCGACGCCGAGCGTAACGCCGCCATGGACGATTTCCTGGACCAGGCCATCGAGGCCAACGGCCTGGGCTTCATTGGCGCGGATGAGTACGGTTATGTCTGCCTGGGCCGTCGTGGTTCGGTAACCGCCGAACAGCGCGCCCAGGTCGAAGCCTGGCTCAAGGGTCATCGCGACCTGTCCCGCAGCGTGGCTGGCGAGCTGATCGACGTCTGGTACCCGGACGCGCCGATCCACCAGCCGCAGTAACGGCCAGCGGAACCGATCAAGCCCTCCTCACGAGGGCTTTTTTGTGGCCGGTGGGCACCAGTCAAACGCCAGGACTGCGACCTTTGCGCCAATTGTGGCGGGCCAGGGCAGCGCGCTACCTTCTGGAACCTTGTCCGGAGAGCATTGCCATGAAGCGCATCGCTGCCATTGTCCTGTTGGGTCTGGTAATGGCCGGGCCGCTGCTGGCCTCGCGTTCCGATCGCGTCGACACCCTCATCACCGAAGCCCGCACCGCCTTGTCAGCAGGCGACTATCAGGGTGCGCTGGGGAGTCTGCTCGAGGCGGAGCGGACGCTGGGGTTTGCCAATCCGGTGATTCTGCATCTGCGCATCACCGCCCAGCAGATGCCGCTGGAGGCGGGCAACTACCGCTACCTCGACCTGCGTGAGCAGCGCGGCAACTGCGCGATCTACATGCACGAGTTCGGCGTGAACCACCCGGCGGATGCGATCTCTCCGGACATCTCGCGCATCTGCGCAACGCTCAAGAGCTATCCCCGCGAGGCGCTGGAGGTGGTGCGCGCCAATCTGGAGGCGAGCCGCTACACGGCGGCGCTGGACGATCTGGCCGCGCTGGAGAAATTCGGTGGCGCCTGGTCCGAGCCGCAGGCGCTGCTGAAGATTCGTGCGCTCGAACAGGCGCTGGCGGTCGAGCGCAATCCCGAACGCAAGCAGGCGCTGCGGCGGGAAGTTGACGACTACCTGGCGCGGGTGTCGGCGGGGCAAGGCCAGCCGCTCCCGGCCGACCTGGCATATGTGCGGATGCTGGCCGGCGGGGACTGACAGCATCGCGGCTGAGAAGATGGCCAGATCCGTAGAGCTCAAGGCGCAGTCTTGGCCACCGCGCTCAGAAACGACATCGCCCGCCGAAAGGCGGGCGATGCGTATTGCACGTGACGGTCAGGCGTTCCAGGGACGGTCGCCGTGCTCGTCCTTGACGCGGGTCGGCAGGCCCATCTGGTCGAGCAGGGTCAGGAACGGCTCGGGCGGCAGCTCCTCCACGTTGACCATCTGCCGTGCATCCCAGTCGCCACGGGCGATCAGGCGGGCGGCGGCCACCGGTGGCACGCCGGCAGTGTAGGAGATGCCCTGGCTGTCGGTCTCGGCGAAGGCTTCCTCGTGGTCGGCCACGTTGTAGATCAGCACTTCGCGCGGTTGGCCATTCTTGCTGCCCTTCACCAGGTCGGCGATGCAGGTCTTGCCGGTGTAGCCGGGCGCCAGCGAAGCCGGGTCGGGCAGCACGGCCTTGACCACCTTGAGGGGCACCACTTCCTGGCCCTCGGCAGTCTTCACCGGCTGCTCGGAGAGCAGGCCCAGGTTCTTCAGCACGCTGAATACATTGATGTAGTGGTCGCCAAAGCTCATCCAGAAGCGGATGTTCGGCACGTCCAGGTTCTTGGACAGCGAATGCACCTCGTCGTGGCCGGTCAGGTACAGGTTCTGCGCGCCGACCACCGGCAGGTCATCGGTACGCTTGACCTCGAACATGCTGTTCGGCGTCCACTGGCGGTTCTGCCAGCTCCACACGGTGCCGGTGAATTCGCGGAAATTGATTTCCGGATCGAAGTTGGTTGCGAAGTACTTGCCGTGCGAGCCGGCGTTGACGTCGAGAATGTCGATGGAGTCGATCCGGTCGAAGTACTGCTTGTTGGCCAGCGCGGCCCAGGCGTTGACCACGCCCGGGTCAAAGCCGATGCCGAGAATGGCGGTAATGCCTCTCTCGCGGCATTCGTCCAGGTGCTTCCACTCGTAGTTGCCATACCACGGCGGGGTCTCGCAGATCCTGCTCGGATCCTCGTGGATGGCGGTGTCCAGGTAGGCGGCGCCGGTTTCCATGCAGGCGCGCAGCACGGACATATTGAGGAAGGCAGAGCCAACATTGATGACGATCTGCGAGTCGGTCTCGCGGATCAATGCCTTGGTCGCCTCGATATCCAGCGCATCCAGGGCATAGGCCCTGATCTCGGCGGGCTGTTTCAGGCTGCCCTTGGCCGTGACGCTGTCGATGATGGCCTGACATTTGGAGAGATTGCGCGACGCAATGGCGATACGACCCAGTTCGTCGTTGTGCTGCGCGCACTTGTGAGCCACTACCTTGGCAACACCCCCTGCACCAATGATCAGTACGTTCTTCTTCAATTATTTCTCCCTCGCTGCCGGCCTTCAGGAAAGGCTGGACAGGTAGTCGTCGTAACCAAATTCACGGACCAGCTCGATGCTGCCATCGAGCTGCCGCACGGCGATGGACGGCATTTTCAGGCCGTTGAACCAGTTTTTCTTGACCATGGTGTACCCTGCCGCGTCGATGAACGACAGGCGATCGCCGATGGCCAGCGGACGATCGAACCGGTACTCGCCGAAGATGTCTCCGGCCAGACAGGATTTGCCGCACACCATGTAGGTGTGCTCACCCTCGCTGGGTGCCATCTTGGCATTCAGGCGGTAGATCAGCAGGTCGAGCATGTGCGCCTCGATAGAGCTGTCCACCACCGCCAGGTGCTTGCCGTTGTAGAGGGTGTCGAGCACGGTCACTTCCAGCGACGCGCTCAGGGTGATCGCGGCCTCGCCCGGCTCCAGGTAGACCTGCACGCCGTGGCGTTCGGCGAAGGCTTTCAGGCGCGCGCAGAAGGCATCCAGCGGGTAGCCTTCGCCAGTGAAGTGGATACCGCCACCCAGGCTTACCCACTGCACCTGCTTGAGCAGATGGCCGAAGCGCTCCTCGATATGGGTCAGCATCTGGTCGAACAGCTCGAAACTGCTGTTCTCGCAGTTGTTGTGGAACATGAAGCCGGAGATCTTGCCGATCACCGCCTCGATCTTCGCCGGGTCGTGCTCGCCCAGGCGGCTGTGCGGACGGGCCGGGTCGGCGAGGATGAAATCGGAGCTGCTGACGCCCGGATTCACCCGCAGGCCGCGCACATGATTGGCCGAAGCCTGTTCGAAGCGCTGCAGCTGGCCGATGGAGTTGAAGATGATCTTGTCCGAGGCGGCCAGCACTTCCTCGATCTCGTCGTCGGCCCAGGCCACGCTGTAGGCGTGGGTCTCGCCGGGAAACTTCTCGCGGCCCAGTTTCACTTCGTACAGGGAGGACGAAGTGGTGCCGTCCATGTACTGGTGCATCAGATCGAACACCGACCAGGTGGCGAAGCACTTCAGCGCCAGCAGCGCCTTGGCCCCGGAGTGCTCGCGCACGTAGGCGATCTTCTCCAGGTTGGGCAGCAGTTTCTGCTTGTCGATCAGGTAATAAGGCGTCTTGAGCATCTGTAAACCCGTGCGAGTCGGCTGGCGGAGGCGGCCAAGGCCCCCCCTTTTCAAAGAGGGGGCGCATTGTGCCGATAACCGTCGCGGACTGGAAGGCCGCGAGCTGACTATCTCGTTTCGGGTTGTCTCAACTCAAGGTGACGAACAGATTGCAACGCCGGTAAATGGCGTCGAAAAACCGATACCCGGCGCCGTTCAGCTAGCCGCCAATTGCCAGGCGCTGAGCCCCAGGAGCGCCAGCAATACGCCGGTGCCGAGCACGAACACCGGCATACGGCGCGAAAGCTGGTTCGAGCCGATGTGAATACCGGCATGCACCACGCGCAGCGCCACGTACAGCCAGGCGAGCAACAGCGCCGGCAGGCTGACCCCGTCGATGGCATGCAGCATCAGGCACAGCGCGTAGAACAGCACCGGGGATTCGAACTGGTTGGCCAGATTATTGGACACCTTGACCACCGGCTCCGGCCAGGCCCGGTTGTCCAGCGCGGCTTCCCTCATGTTGACGGCGCGGGACTTGACTGCGCCGGCCTTGCGTCGGGCGAGGACGATGTAAATGGCAAGGGTCAGGGCGATCTGGGCGAGAACCGGCCAGAAAATCAGTGCGGCATTCATCCGTTGAACTCCAGGTGGCGGGGAGACTGTGCGAGCAGGGGTCGATTCTGAACGATGCGCCGGCCGGCAGCCGGCACGGGTGCGCAGATTCAGGCGGCTTCCGGGTCGGCCCAGGTCATGGTCCATTCCTCGTGGCCGGTATGCTCGTCCGGCTGGCGGACCTGGCGGCGGAAGCCATGCTTCTCGTAGAAGGCGATGCTGCGCGCGTTGGCGGCGTATACGCGCAGCGTGAGCTCCTGGCGCAGGTGCTGGGCGTGCTGGAGCAGGCGTGCACCGATGCCCTCACCCTGGCGGTCGGGCGCCACGAACAGCGCCGACAGGGTTGGGCCGACGAGGGACAGGAAACCCAGCACCTGGCCATTTTCCTCGTACACATAGGACTCGGCGGCCGGCAGGTAGACCTCCTGCATGTCGCCGACCCGCGCCACCCAGTAGTCCGGGGTGATGAAGTCGTGGGCCTGGATGGAAGCGTTCAGCCAGACGCCGAGCACGGCGTCCATGTCGGTAGGGGCGAAGGATCGGATCATGTTCTTGTTCTTCGAGGATCGGATGGCCGGATGCTCGCACAGAAGCCGTTCTCAGGCCAGCCAGCCGAGGCGGAAGCCTACACCGGTCAGCACGAAGAGCACTGCGATCAGCGTGACGGGGTATACATGCCAGGCCAGCGCCGTCAGGTTGTGGTTGCCGAGCCGGGGAATGATGCGCAGCCGGGCATCGGCCGCCAGTGCCGCGGTAGCCAGCAGCAGGCCGAGCTTGATCAGCAGCAGGTTAGCGGCCGGGTTGGCGCGGTTGCCCAGCGCGGCCAGGTCCGGCAGGTAGTGGGCCGCCAGGTACAGGCCACTGGCGATCTGTACGATCAGCGCCGGGATGCCGACGCGTTCGTAGGCGGACTCGAAACGGCGGAGGAACTCCAGGTCCCGGCTGCGCAGCACCTTCGGCAGGATGGCCAGCGCCAGCACCAGATGCCCGCCGGTCCAGACGGTGGCGCCCAGCACATGGGCGAGGAGGGCGAGTTCGTACATGGGTGGCTCCTGTCAGCTGGCGGTGCTAGAGCATTCCGCGTGTTCACCCACATGGCCTTGACGGGGATCAGAGCCAGCGCCGCGTGCGTTGCCGATAGGCCTGAAACTGCTCGGCGAAGCGGCCTTCGACCATGCGTTCCTCGCGGGGAATCACCACCTGGTTCATGTAAAGGAAGAAGGCCAGCGGGCCGAGCAGCGCCGGCCAGGAATCACGCCACAAGGCGAAGCCGATCAGTACGAGCAGCATGCCCAGGTACATGGGGTTGCGTGACAGTCGGTAGAGGCCGTCAGTGACCAGGGTATCGGGGCTGCGGGTCGGGTCCACCGTGGTCCCGCGTGCGCGGAACAGCCCGGCGGCAAGGATCAGCAGCAGCCCCCCGACCAGCAACAGGGCTATGCCGAGCCAGGGCAGTCCGGGCAGGCCCAGGGGCGCGGGCAGCAGGCGGTCGAACAGCCAGGGCAGGCCGAGCAACGCCAGCATGACCAACAAGGGATAACGTGCCATGGAGCCTCCTGGAATACGGTGCTCGGGCAGTCTACGCGGCGCGCCTGGCGCTGCCTATCCGGACGGCTTCGGGCAGTTGCCGGCCTGCTGCGCGGCGCGGGCCAACAGGCGCTCGCGCTCGGTTTCTAGCAGCTCGCGCAGCCGGCTCAGTTCGTCCATGCGGGCCTCCAGGACGACGAGCTTGTCCGCGATCAGCGCGGCGCCTCGGGCGCAGTCCAGTTGTCGGTTGCGCCGCGCGGCAAGCAGTTCGCGGCATTCCTCCAGGGCAAACCCCATGGCCTGGGCGTGGCGGATGAAGGCCAGTTCGGCCACGGCCTGCTCGTCGTACTCCCGGTAGTTGTTGGCGCGCCGGCGGGCCTGCAACAGGCCGATGCGCTCGTAGTAGCGCAGCGTGTGCCGGCTGGCGCCGCTGCGGATTTCCAGTTCGCCGATACGCATTCCGTGCCCTCTTGACCTTCGACTGGGCTCGACAGTTTAGCCTGCGTCGCCTCTTCACCAAGGAAGCGACACGATGACCACGACCTGCCTGGTAACCGGCGCCAGCGGCTTCATGGGCCGCCATCTGCTGGCGTCTCTCACAGCCCACGATCACACAGTGCTGGCCCTGCTGCGCAGTCCTGACAGGCTGCCGGCATTGCGGGCGGAGGTCGACGCCCTGGGCGGGTGTGGCGACCGGCTGCATGCGCTGGCCGGTAATCTCGCCAGTCCCGGCCTGGGACTGAACGGGGCCGATCGCCGGCAGGCCGCACAAGCGGCAGTGGCTTTCCATCTGGGGGCCCAGTTCGCCTGGCGGCTGCCAGTGAGCCGGGCGCGCACGGTGAATGTCGAGGGCACCCGGCAGGTCGCCGAGCTGGCCGCCGCCTCCGGGAGCCGGTTGCTGATGGTGGGTGGCTTCATGCTGCGCAACCCCATGCACCTGCGACGCCTGGGCATTGACCTGGAGCGGCCGTCGCGCACCGATTGGCCGGCCGTCTACCGGCGCAGCGGGGGCTACGAGGGCAGCAAGCTGGAAGCGCATTTCATGGTGACACGGCGGATGCGCGAGCTGTCCGGGGCGCTGACCTGCATCCACCCGGCGACGCTCTGCGGCCACAGCCGCACAGGCCATATACTGCCAACGCAGCCGCTGGCCGGGTTGATCGACAACCTGGCCCGTGGCCGACTGCGGGCCATCCCCGGCACGCCGGCGCACTGGCTGCCGCTGGTGTGCGTGGATTTTCTTACCGAGCTGACGCGCCTGGCGGCGTTCGATCCCGCCATGAAAGGTGGCGAGTTGCTGGTGCTGGACGATGCCACGCCGAGCCTGGCCGGGCTGGTTCATCGGCTGGCGCAGGCGCTTGCCCTCGAGCCGCCACATCGGCACCTGCCGCTCGGTCTGCTGCGTGCCCTCCTGCGGGTGCCGGGAACGGCGCAGCTGTTGCGTACCGAGCCGGAGTCGCTGCATTTCATCCAGACGCACCGTTTCGATACCACGGCGACCCGCGCCTTCGCGGCGCGTCACGGTGTGCCCTGGCCGGATATCGGCGCGGCGCTGGAGGCCACTGCGCGGTTCGCCGGCTCCGCTGGACGCTAGTCAGGCGATGCCTGCGTGCGCCAGTATGGCGCCTTCATCCACCGCGTCGATCTGCTCCGGCGCCAGGAAGCGCTCGCCGTACTGGCGCGGCAGGTCGTGGCGAATGAACAGGCGGAACAGGTCGGGATCGATGTGGCCGTTGCGGCACATGTTGGCCATCAGCATGAGGGATTCGCTTAGGGTCTTGCCGCGCTTGTAGGGGCGATCGACGGCGGTGAGTGCCTCGAAGATGTCGGCAATGGCCATCATGCGCGCTGGCAGGCTCAACTGTTCGGCGCTGAGCCGGCGCGGGTAGCCGTTGCCGTCCATCCGCTCGTGATGACTGCCGGCCATGTCGGGGACCTCCTTGAGGTGCGGCGGGAAGGGCAGATGGCCGAGCATGATCAGGGTCTGCACGATGTGGTGCTTGATCAGGTAGCGTTCTTCCTCGGTGAGGGTGCCGTGACGCACCGACAGGCTGTACAGCTCGCCAAGGTTGAACTTGTACTCGGGCACGCGCATACGGAAGCCCCAGGGATTGTCCGGTGCGATGCGTTCCTGCTCCGGTCGCTCGATCAGATGGTCGGGGCGATCAGCCAGCAAGGGTTCTTCCACCGGTAGCGCCGCAGGCGGCTGGCCGGCCTTGCGCTGGGCTTCTTCCCAGGACAGGCCCAGGCGATCGTCGAGGGTGCGCAGCCAGCGGCGCCGGGCAATGCGCTGCAATCGCTGCAGGTCCGCCTCGGCCATGTTCTCGCTGCCCAGGTTGCAGCGGGCGACGAAGGCGAAATCGTCGTCCAGTTCGGCCAGTTGGCGCTCACGGCGCTCCGCCAACTGCGCCGCGTCTCCCCCTTCGGCCAGGGCGCGCCAATAATCGACCCAGGCGTCGCGCTTGAGCACCTCGAAGCGGGTGCGGATCTCGTGGATGCGGTTGTAGAGCGTTTCCAGCTTGGTGGATTTGTCCACCACGTATTCCGGCGTGGTGACTTTGCCGCAGTCATGCAACCAGGCGGCGATATGCAGGGCTTCCCAGTCCTCGGCGCTGGGGCGGTAATCGCTGAAGGGCGGTTCGCTACTGGCCGCAGCGGTGCGCGCCAGCATCAGGGTGAGTTCCGGCACGCGCTGGCAATGGCCGCCGGTGTAGGGGCTCTTGGCATCGATGGCGCCGGCAATCACCTGGATGAAGGCCTCCAGCAGGCGCTTCTGGCGATCCAGCAGGCGCTGGCTCTCGATGCTCAGCGCGGCGGCGCCGGAGATGGCCTCCACGAAAGCGATGCGTGCCGGCTGCAGCAGGCTGGGATCGCCCTGGGCACCGGTGATGCGGTTGAGCAGCAACAGCACGCCCAGGGTGTCGCCCTGGCGGTTGTGCAGGCCGATGCACAGCAGCTGCAGCTGGCGACAATCCAGGCGCTCCATCAGCTCGCGCAGGTCGCCGGCCTGCTCGTAGCCGAGGGCGATCAGCAGGCTCTCGCCGCCCTCGGCCGGCTGGCGCAGCCAGACGGGAGCGCTGGCGCTGTTACGGTAGGCGAGCAGGCCGCCGCGCACTGGCGCGTCGTGGGAGTTGCGCAACAGCCAGCCGTGGGGCTCCAGACGGCCGCTGTCGGCATCGCGCAGGTACAACAGGCCGGCGTCGGCGCCGCCAATCCCCAGGGTTTCGCGCAGCACGCGTTCGAGCAGGGCTTCATAGCGGGTTTCGGCGGCGAGCGAGGCGTTGATTTCCAGGAAGCTGGCCAGGTTGTTTCGCATGTGCCGCATGACGCCGGCCAACTGGTCGATTTCCAGCACCGGCGAGCGGTTGTCCACCGTCTGACTGAAGTCGAAGCGGCCGATGGCCTCGGCGTTGCGCGCCAGACTGCGCAGCGGCAACACCACCAGGCGCGAGGCCAGCCAGGCCAGCAGCATGCCGAGGGCGGTGACGCCGATGGTGATCAACGCGCTCTGCCAGCGAATGCGGTAGGCGTCGCCGAGCAACTGGTCCTCCGGCACCAGGATGGCCAGGTTGAGGCCCTGTGGTCCGCCCTCGGCGATGCGGCTACGGGTCACCAGCCAGTCGCGTCCGGCCAGGCGCAGGCGGCCCTGCAGCAGGGTGGGCATGTCGAACAGCGCGGCCAGGCCGGGACTGAGTCGCCGGGCGGGAATCAGCTCCTGGGCGCTTTCGTCGATCACCAGGGCGCTGCTGGGGTAGGCCACGGCACGCCCCTGGCTGTCGTAGAGCACCAGTTGGGTATCCGGGGTGACATTGTGGCGGGCGAGGGTGGCGGACAGGTCGGCCAGGGTCAGGTCGGCAGCCAGCACGACCTCGCCATGCACGGCCAGGGCCAGGGTGGTGCCCACCTGGCGGCTGGAATAGAAGACGTAGGGCTCGGTGGTGATAAGCCGCGCGCTGTCGCGGGCTTCGACAAACCAGTTGCGGGTACGTGGGTCGTAGGCTTCCTCGGTTTGGGGTGCGCGGCTGACGACGCTCAGCGTGTCGTCGTAGAAACGGTGCTGGGAGACGATGCGCCGGCCATTACGTTCGATCGACCAGACCTGGAAGCGCGCGTTCGGCGGGGCATCGAACAGCGACCTCAAGCGTTCATCGCGCAGCGGCCTGACCATGAAGAAATCGCCGTCCGGATAGCCGACGTACAGTGAGTCCAGCTGGGGATTGTCACGCAGCGCCTGGCTGAAGGGGCGCAGCAGCGGCAGGCGCTGATCCAGATCGCGGCCCTGGGTCGCCGGCGCCTGGGCCAGCAGGTGCAGCAGCCGCCGGATCGGCGTGAAGGTGTTCTGCAGGTCCTGCTCGACGGCCTCCTGAATCTGCACTGACAGCTGGGCGCTGCTGTCATAGATGATCTGGCTGGCCTGGCGGTAATGGAACACGCCCAGCACGAAGCCGCTGAGCAGCAGCAGGCTGCCGAACAGCAGGGTGATCAGGACATGCAGCGGCAAGCGGCGAAAAGCCTTGGGCATCGTGGTACTCCAGGGCGAGCCACCATCCCTGGCCCGCGACGGGTACCTGCAAGCTTAGTCGGGGGGCTAGCCGGCGCGGTGGTGTCAGCCGCGCAGCGGCACGCTCAGGCTGACGCGCAGGCCATCGGACCGGTTGTCGAACGCGAGACGAGCGGCGCAGCGCTCGGCAATGGCCTGGACGATGGCCAGGCCCAGGCCGTTGCCCTTGCCCTGGCTCCAGAACCGCTGGGTGAGCCGCGGCAGGTGCGTTTCGGGCACGCCGGGGCCGTGATCGCGCACCGTGAAGCGCACCTGGCCGCCTTCCTGCTCCACCCACAGCTCCACACCCGTGCCGGCTGGCGTATGACGCACGGCATTCTCCAGCAGGTTGCGCAGCGCGGTAATGGCCAGCACCGAGGGCATGGCCAGCGGGGCGTCGGGCAGGGGCTCCAGCAGATGCAGCGCGACAGGCGCGGGACTGACATCGTGGATGGCCAGTTCGGCCACATCGCGCGCCAGCAGGGGTTCGTCGTCTTCCAGTGGCAGCTGGCCCTCCAGACGCGCCAGCAACAGCAACTGCTCGAGGGTGCGCTGCAGGCGGTTGGCGCCCTGTTCGGCATTGGCCAGCGCCCGTTCGGCGGTGGCGCCCTCGGTCATTCGTGCCACTTGCAGGCAGGTCTTGATTACCGTCAACGGGCTGCGTAGCTCGTGGGCCATGTTGTTGGTCAGGCAGCGCTCGCGTTCCATGGCCTGGCTGATGCGCTCGAGCAGCAGGTTCTGGGAGGTCACCAAGGGGCGCAGCTCGCTGGGCAGACCCTGCTCGGGCAACGGGCTCAGATCGTCGGCGCTGCGCCGGGTCAGGGCTTCGCGTACGCGCGTCAGCGGCGCCAGGCCCTGGCCGATGCCCAGCCAGAGAATCGCCAGGCTGCCGAACAGCGCTACCACTGCGGGTACCGTGGCGCTCAGCCAGATGGAGCGTTCCAGTTGCGAGCGTTCCTCCAGGCGGTCGGCGGTGGTGATGCGCAGGCCGTGGTCGCTGACCAGCGTGAAGCTGCGCCACGGGTGGCCGTCGATGGTCTGGGAGCGAAAGCCCTTGTCCACCTCCAGGGGGGCGCCCGGCAGGGCATGGCTGCGGGCCAGCACGGTGCCGCGCAGCGAACTGACCTGGCAGCGCAAGCCATTGGGGATGCCCAGCTGCTCGGCGCTCAGGCGCTGCTCGTGCAGGCCGTTGAGCAGTTCCGGGGGCAACTGCGCGACCAGGCCGGCAACCATGCGTGCCGACGCCGCCAGGCGCTGGTCGAGCGCCAGCATGGTCTGGTTGCGCAGGTCGTAGAGCAGCCAGGTGGCGGCCAGCGTCCAGAGCAGCAGGAAGGCGCTGCCGAGGATCAGCGTCAGGCGCAGGCGCAGGCTCATGGTTCGCTGCGCTCGGGCTCGCCGAGCCGGTAGCCGAGTCCGCGAACGGTTTCGATGATGCGGCTGCCCAGTTTGCGACGCAGGTGATGGATGTGCACGTTGAGGGCGTTGCTCTCCACGTCGTCGCTAAAGCCGTAGAGGGCGTTCTTCAGTTGCTCGCCGCTAAGGATGCGTCCGGGATTGTGCAACAGGGTTTCCAGCAGGGCATGCTCGCGTCGGGTCAGCTCCACGGGCAGGCCGTCGAGCAGTGCTTCCCGGGTGCTGGGGTCGTAGCGCAGCGGACCGTGCTCGACCGGATTCACGCAGCGGCCACCGGCGCGGCGCTGCAGGCTGTGCAGGCGGGCGCTCAATTCGCGCAGGTCGAAGGGCTTGAGCAGGTAATCATCAGCGCCGGCCTGCAGGCCGGCGACCCGATCGCTGACGGTGTCGCGGGCGCTGAGCACCAGCACCGGTATCGCCAACCCCTGCCGGCGCAGGCGTTGCAGTAGGGACAGGCCATCTTCATCGGGCAGGCCCAGGTCCAGGATCAGCACGTCGAAGGTGGCGGCGCGCAGCATGGATTCCGCAGCGATGGCGCTTGCCGCATGCTCGATGGTCAGGCCCTGGGCAAGGAGTCCGGCGACGATGCCGCTGGCGATCAGGGGGTCGTCTTCGACGAGCAACACAAACATGGCAACCACTGGTAACAGAAACCTGCCGGCATTATGCCTCGGCGCGCGCCAGGAGTGCTGATCCCGATCAGCAGTCGCGACTTGCTACCTTCGGAGGGTAAGTGCAGACACCCCAGTTAATGCCTGCTTAATCGAAGTGCGGCAATTTGGCACAGTAATTCCATAAGGTCTTCCCGCCGTGTCTTCGGAGGCGGTGGCGGGACCAGCCCGATGTACATCTCCAACGATGAGGGGAGCACAATGAAGAAGCTTCTGACCCCGCTGGCCTTCGCCATGGCGCTGGGTGCGGCATCCGCCGCCCAGGCGCTGGAAGGCGACGCCAAGGCAGGCCAGCAGGCCGCCGCCGTCTGCACCAGTTGCCACCAGCCCGATGGCGGCGGCATGAACATCGCCGGCGGCCAGTCCTGGCCGCGCCTGGCCGGCCTGGATGCCGACTACCTGTACAAGCAGCTGCGCGACATCAAGGCCGGTAGCCGTCAGAGCCCGGTCATGATGCCGTTCGTGAGCATGCTCAACGAGCAGCAGATGCGCGACGTGGCGGTGTACTACAGCCAACTGCCTGCCACCGCCGGCAAGGGGGGCGAGCAGGCCAGCGCCGAAGACCTGGCCCACGGCGAGAAGCTGGCCACCGTCGGCGATTGGGAGCGCTATATCGTGCCCTGCCAGAGCTGCCACGGCCCGGGCAATCTGGGCGTCGGCGGGCAGTTCCCGGCGCTGGCCGGCCAGCACGCCGGCTACATCGCCGATCAGTTGCGCGCCTGGAAGAACGGCACCCGCGACAACGACCCGCTGCACCTGATGCTGGCGATTGCCGAGCGCATGGATGAGAAGGATATCCGCGCGGTATCCCAGTGGCTGTCCCGGCAGCCGGCCAAGTGAGGAGCGAGTCGATGAATATCCCCTTCGTGAAACTGTCCGCCGCCATTGCGGTGGGCCTGCTGAGCCTGAACGCCACCGCCGCCGACGTGCGCTTCCCGGTGGACATGCCCAAACCCAAGGAAGGCCAGCTGGTGCACGTGCCGCCGACCATGGACGACCTGGAGAAGAGCCAGCTCCATCCGGAACTCAAGCGGGTGATCCGCCGGGGTCATGATCTGTTCATGAACACCCAGCAACTGCGTGGCAAGAACGTGTTCAACAACATGAACTGCAGCAGCTGCCACATGGGCGAAGGCCGCCTGCCGTTCGCCGGCCCGGTATGGCCGGCGGCGGTGACCCTGCCGGACTTCCGGCCGAAGAACAACCATGTGAACAACCTGGAGGAGCGCATCGCCGGCTGCTTCAGCTATTCCATGAACGGCACGCCGCCGGCCTATGGCAGCGACGACATGCTGGCGTTGTCCGCCTATCACCAGTGGCTGGCCAAGGGTGTCGAGATGTATCCCAGCGCGCCAATTTATGGCCGCGGCTACCCGAAGCTGAACGACCCGCAGCAGAAGCCCGACTACAAGCGTGGCAAGCAGGTGTACGAGGCCAAGTGCAGCCTCTGCCACAGCAACGACGGCAGTGGTCTGGTGCAGAACGGCAAGGTGGTGTTCCCGGCGGTATGGGGCGACAACTCCTACAACTGGGGCGCCGGTATCGCTCGCACGTTCACCCTGGCGGCGTTCGTCAAGCACAACATGCCGCTGGGCCAGCGTGGCACCCTGAGCGATCAGGAAGCCTGGGACGTGGCCTACTACATCGACACCCAGGAGCGTCCGCAGGACCCGCGCTACACCGGTAACGTGAAGGAAACCCGGGCCAAGTACGACGCGACCTTCCACAAGGCCACCAACTACGGCCTGACCGTCAATGGCAAGCTGCTGGGTGACCACGACAACACCGGCAGCAAGCCCTTCCTCAAGCCCGAAGCGCTCAAGCCGCGCACTTTTACGGCTGAGTAAGCGCCTGCTGTTGACTGAACCCTGGGGCCGGCTTCACACCGGCTCCAGGGTTTTTTGTGCCCGCCGGATGTTGCTGCGCCGCGCCGACCGGCAGTGCGAGTTGACCCGTGTCGGGGTAAACCAGGCGGGGCTCGGTTTCAATTGGCCCTGCGGTCACGCCTAGACGGCGCTATGCCGAGCGCCTTCTCGCCAGCACCCGCTGCAGTGCTTGCACCAGGCTGGCCATCATCAGCACCAGCACAATTCCCAACACCACATTAAGCAGGCGTCCCTGCGGCTGTAGCCAGTCCGTGGCGAGGCCTTCGCGCAGCAGCAGGCAGCCCAGGGTGGTCTGGATGGCGAACAGCAGGTAGTGGCTCGCCTGGAAGGCGCGGTTGAAGAAGATCACCGGCAGCAGCAGGGCGCTGAGCAGCAGCGGGCGCTGCAGGCTGTGGCCGATGGCGGTCATCAGCGCGCTGACCAGCAGCACGGCCAGCGCCATATACAGCAGCGGCCGCAGGCCACGCACCAGGTTGAGCTGCAGCATGATCACCACCGTCAGGCTCAGCCAGTAGCCGTGGGCCAGCTCCAGCAGGTCGATGAACAGCCCGGCCAGCCCCAGGGCAAGGATGCAGGCCAGGGCATGCAGCAGCCACGGCTGGCGCGGCACGCTGCGGGCCTGGCGGCGCATCACGCGCAGCACCGCCAGCAGGCGTGGCATGTAAGGCCAGGTGCGCAAGGCATGCAGGCCGCGCAGGATGAACGCCAGCAGTGTGGTCCACAGGGCACCGAGCAGGAACAGCATCGCCACCGCGCCGGCATTGTTCAGGTCGCTCTGGCCATGGCTGCCCTGGCCGAGACACAGGCAGACCGCCAGGCCGAGCCCCAGCTTGCCGGCTTCGTTGCCGTAGCGTTGCAGGCGGGCCAGCAGCAGGCCCATGGCGGCGAACAGCAGCAGGCTATACAGCGGATGGCTGGCGGCGGTGTAGCCCAGCGCCGCGGCGAGGGCGCCTAGGGTACCGATGAGCAGCATGCGCAGCATGCCGTAGCGGTGCAGCGGATTGGCCAGGGCCGCCTGGAACGCGCCCAGCGCCGCCCAGAGGAAGCCGTTATGGCCGCTGACCAGACCGAGCACAAGGGGCAGGGCGCAGCCGAGCGTGGCGACGGTGGCGACACCCCAGACCGGTGCCGAGAAGCCGTGGCGCACGGCATGGGGAATACGAAGACGCATGGTTCGGGTGTCGTGACGGTTGGTGTAAGGCCTGTCGGCATTGCGGTAGCGAAGCGGGAGGCCTGCGCTGAGTAGACTGACAGGCGCCGGCAACGTTCAGTCACATCGGCCGGGCCCGCCCGGTCAGCTCCAGGGCCATTTCGCTGGCGTAGCTGTCGGTCATGCCGGCGATGAAATCCAGCATGCGCAGATAGCCCCGGTACAGCGGCCAGTTCGGATCGGGCGCGTTGTTGCCCAGCAGGTCGAGCACTCGGCGATGCTTGAAGGATGGCGTGCGGCCACCATGCTGCTCGCGCGCCGCGCCGCAGAAGGCGTTGAGCAGGATTTCCAGGGTGGTGTAGGCGCCGATCTCGTGCAGGGTCTTGCGCTTGTCCTGGAAGATCTTTTCCCGGGCGGTGGCCTTGGCCTGCTGTACGCAGTAGCGCGCCGGTCCTTGCATGTGTTCCACCAGGTCGCCTTCAAGGGTGCCGGCCAACAGGGCATCGCGCTGGTCCACGAAGGCGCGGGCGGCGGCGTTGGTCAGGTGCTCGATGGCCTTGCCGCGCAAGATCGCCAGCTTGCGCCGCCGCGAGTCGTTGGGGCCGAGCTGGCGGTAGGTTTCCGGCAGGTCGTCGCCGACCAGGCCGAGCAGCAGGGCTTCGACCTCGCCGTAGTCGAGCAGCTCCATTTCCAGGCCGTCTTCCAGATCGATCAGGCCATAGCAGATGTCATCCGCCGCCTCCATCAGGTAGACCAGCGGATGCCGGGCCCAGCGCTGTTCCTCCAACTGCGGCAGGCCCAGCTTGCCGGCGATCTGCTCCAGCACCGGCAATTCGCTCTGGTAGCAGCCGAACTTGTGCTTCTTGTAGCCCAGGGCGTCGGCGTGGCGCGAGGTCCAGGGGTACTTCAGGTAGGTGCCGAGGGTCGCGTAGGTCAGCCGCATGCCGCCGTCGAACTGGTGGTACTCGAGCTGGGTCAGCACCCGCAGGCCCTGGGCGTTGCCTTCGAAATGCAGGAAGTCGTTGCGCTGGTCGTCTTCCAGGTCGTCCAGCCAACCGCGCTCCCCGGCCTGCTGGAACCAGTGGCGAATGGCATCCTCCCCGGAATGGCCGAACGGCGGGTTGCCGATGTCATGGGCCAGACACGCAGACTGCACGATCATGCCCAGGTCGCCGGGGTCGCACCAGTCGGGCAGCTCGCCACGCAGCATCTCGCCGACGCGCATGGCCAATGAGCGGCCGACGCAGCTGACTTCCAGCGAGTGGGTCAGGCGCGTGTGGATGTGGTCGTTGCTGGACACCGGGTGCACCTGGGTCTTGCGGCCCAGGCGGCGGAAGGCGCCGGAGAAGATCACCCGGTCGTGGTCCTTGTGGAACGGCGAGCGGCCAAGCTCCTCGGTGCCGTGCACGGGCTTGCCGAGGCGTTCGCGGCTGAGCAGGGAATGCCAGTCCAAGGGCGGGTCTCCTGAAGGGGCGGAGGCTCAAGCTTGGCCATTTGCGGTGGATTGGACAAGCGAGCAGGGCGTCGTTCGCGGCGCGATTGTCTGCCGTAGGGTGGGTAACTCGCGCAGCGATTACCCACCGAAGGCGGGTGCCCTGCGGTAGACAAGGCTGCGCCGTTGTCTACCCTGCGGTTCTGCTGCGGCCCCTCCACGGGCACTGAAACGAAAAAGGCGCCCGAAGGCGCCTCTCTCAATTCCGCGACCGGGCTTACTTGCCCTGCCAGCGCTTCAGGATCAGGGTGGCGTTGGTGCCGCCGAAGCCGAAGCTGTTGCTCATCACGGTGTCGATCTTGGCGTTCTCGACGGTGCTGCGCTGGATCGGCAGGTCGGCGACTTCCGGGTCCAGCTCTTCGATGTTGGCCGAACCGGCAATGAAGTTGCCTTCCATCATCAGCAGGCAGTAGATCGCTTCCTGCACGCCGGCGGCGCCCAAGGAGTGGCCGGACAGGCTCTTGGTGGAGCTGATGGCCGGGGCCTTGTCGCCGAACACTTCGCGCACGGCGCGGGCTTCCGCGACGTCACCTACCGGGGTGGAAGTGCCGTGGGTGTTCAGGTAGTCGATCGGGCTGTCGACGGTGGCCAGTGCCTGCTGCATGCAGCGCACTGCGCCTTCGCCGCTCGGGGCGACCATGTCGTAGCCGTCGGAGGTGGCACCGTAACCTACGATCTCCGCGTAGATCTTGGCGCCACGGGCCAGGGCGTGCTCCAGCTCCTCGACCACCACCATGCCGCCGCCGCCGGCGATCACGAAGCCATCACGCTTGGCGTCGTAGGCGCGGGAGGCCTTCTCGGGGGTGTCGTTGTACTGGGTGGACAGGGCGCCCATGGCATCGAACAGGAAGCTCTGGCTCCAGTGCTCCTCTTCACCGCCGCCGGCGAAGACGATGTCCTGCTTGCCCATCTGGATCTGCTCGACGGCGTTGCCGATGCAATGTGCGCTGGTGGCGCAGGCCGAGGAGATCGAGTAATTGACGCCCTTGATCTTGAACGGGGTGGCCAGGCACGCGGACACGGTGCTGCCCATGGTGCGCGGGACGCGGTACGGGCCGACGCGCTTGACGCCTTTTTCGCGCAGGGTGTCCAGGGCTTCCATCTGGTTGAAGGTGGAGGCGCCGCCCGAGCCGGCGATCAGGCCGGTGCGCGGGTTGGAGATCTGCTCTTCGCTCAGGTTGGCATCGGCAATGGCCTGCTGCATGGACAGATAGGCAAAGGCTGCTGCGTCGCCCATGAACCGGTAGACCTTGCGATCGATCAGCTCTTCCAGATTCAGGTCAATCGAGCCGGAGACCTGGCTGCGCAGACCCATTTCGGCATAGGACGGATTGAAACGGATGCCCGGGCGGCTGGCGCGCAGGTTGGCGGAGACGGTTTCTTTGTCATTGCCCAGGCAGGACACGATGCCCAGGCCGGTAATCACGACGCGACGCATACGGATTGACCCTTAGAAATTGTCAGTGGAAGTGAACAGGCCGACACGCAGGCCTTCGGCGCTGTAGATTTCGCGGCCATCGACGCTGACGCTGCCATCGGCGATGGCCAGGATCAGCGAGCGGTTGATGGTGCGCTTGATGTGCAGGTTATAGGTGACCTTCTTGGCGGTGGGCAGCACCTGGCCGAAGAACTTCACCTCGCCCGATCCCAGGGCGCGACCGCGGCCGGGGTTGCCCTGCCAGGCCAGGAAGAAACCGACCAGTTGCCACATGGCGTCCAGGCCCAGGCAGCCGGGCATGACGGGATCGCCTTCGAAGTGGCAGCCGAAGAACCACAGGTCCGGGTGGATATCGAGCTCGGCGACGATCTCGCCCTTGCCGTACTTGCCGCCGACGTCGGAAATATGGGTAATCCGGTCGACCATCAGCATGTTCGGCGCGGGCAGTTGCGCATTACCCGGGCCAAACAGCTCACCGCGGCTGCAGCGCAGCAAGTCTTCCCGGGTGAAGGCGTTCTGTTGTGTCATGCGAGTTCCTCAATAGTCCCAGTCATGGCTCTGGGTAAATCGTTCATCTGCACGCGCGTGACGGTGCAAATCAGCCTAAGAGACAGTCGCCTGGGCGAGAAAGTCACAGGCAACGGGATACAAGTGTTCGCCAAATGCGAATCCGAAGTGCAGAAACTTTAGCACTCGCCGTCAGGCGACTCCTTGCGTTCGGTCAGCCAGCGTAGCAGCAGGCGCTGTAAATCGGCCCGTTTGAAGGGTTTTGCCAGGTAGTCGTTCATGCCGGCCGCCAGGCAGGCTTCGCGGTCCCCGGGCAGCGCGTTGGCGGTCAGCGCGATCACCGGCACCTGCGCGTAACCTGGCAGGGTGCGCAGTACCCGGGTCGCGCTGAGGCCGTCGAGCTCGGGCAGCTGGCAGTCCATGAGGATGGCGTCGAACTGCTCGGAGCCGGCGCGCTGCAGGGCTTCGCGACCGGTGTAGGCCTGGCTGATGCGATAGCCCAGACTGCGCAGCATGGCCTGGGTGACGGCCTGGTTTACCGCGTTGTCCTCGACGATGAGGATGTGCTGGCCACCGCCGAGTGCCGCATCCAGCGGTTCCCGATCCGGTACGTTCGCGCCTTGCAGCGAGCACTCGAGGGTCAATTCCAGGGTAAAGGTGGAGCCGCTGCCGGGCTGGCTGCGCGCAAACAGCTGGCCGCCCATGCCCTCGGCGAGGGTGCGGGCGATGGACAGGCCCAGGCCGGTGCCGCCATAGCGGCGGGAGATCGAGCTGTCGGCCTGCTGGAAGGGATCGAACATGCGCGCCAGCCGCTCGGCCTCGATGCCGATGCCCGAATCCTGCACGGCGCAGCTGAGCCGCAGGCGCGATTCGTCCACCTGCTGCCAGCGAACTTCCAGGCGCACGCCGCCACGCTCGGTGAACTTAAGGGCGTTGCCCAGCAGGTTGACCAGGATCTGCCGCAGGCGGGTGGGATCGCCGCGCACCTCGTAGTCCTCCAGGCCCGGCTGAGTGTCGGCCTCCAGGCTCAGGCCGCGCTGCTGGGCGCCCGGCTGGAAGGCCTGCAGGGTGTTCTGCAGCAGCTCGGCGAGGTTGAACGGGATGTGTTCGAAGTCCAGCGAGCCGCGTTCGATGCGCGAGAAATCCAGGATGTCGTTGATCACCTTCAGCAGGTGTTCGGTGGATTCGTTGGCCAGTGCCGTGTACTCGGCCTGCTCGGAATCCAGGGGGGTGGTTTCCAGCAGCTGCAGCATGCCGAGCACGCCGTTCATGGGGGTGCGCAGTTCATGGCTCATCATGGCCAGGAAGTCCGATTTGGCACGGTTGGCCGCCTCCGCTTCCTCACGGGCCAGGGTCAGCTGGCGAATGCTGATCTGCTGCTCGCGGTTGGCGGTGGCCAGTGCCACCGCCAGCTGGTTGATATGGCGGGCCAGGTCGCCCAGCTCGCGAATGCGCGGCTCGGGCAACAGGGCAACCTGTTGGCCACGCCCGATAGACAGCACCGCGCGGTCCATGTCGCCGATGGGGCGGGACAGGCCGCGGGCCAGACGCTGGGCGAGCAGCAGTGTGAAGGACAGGGCGAAGGCCAGCAGCAGGCCCGCGCTGATCAGTATCTGCCGCTGGCGCTCGCTGAACGGGTTGTCGGTCATGCTGACGCGCAC
Source organism: Pseudomonas flexibilis (assembly GCF_000802425.1). GTDB lineage: Bacteria > Pseudomonadota > Gammaproteobacteria > Pseudomonadales > Pseudomonadaceae > Serpens > Serpens flexibilis. The sequence goes on from NZ_JRUD01000019.1 coordinate 119,145, forward strand.
CCAGCCGAGCCGTTCCTCCGTCAGCGAGGACTCGTCGCGGCCGAAGGGCAGGAACGGATCGCTCAGGGGGATCGGCTGGCGGCGAATCGACGCCACATAAAGGGACACATTTGCCTCATTGGGCGCGGCCGGCTGGCCACCCACCGCAAGCAGGCGATCGTTGTGATCGTAGACCTCCACGGCACGCAGATAGGGGGTATCCAGGCTGCCCTGCAGCAGACTCTCCAGCACCAGCGGGTTACCGGTGATGACGCCGAACTCGGTAGCTGGAGCAAGCTGGTCGGCAATCAGTTGGCCGACCTGATCGCGCTCGGCACGCAGGTCCTGCAAGCGCGTGTGGGTGAAGTAGGCGATCAGCAGCAGTCCGAGCGCAAGCGCCGGCAGCAGGCTGACCATCAATGTGCGGGTGTGGATGTTGCGGCTGTGCCAGGAGAAAAAATGCCAAGGGGTGCGTTTCACGGGGAGGCCTCCAGGCGTTGCAGCGCTTGTTCCAGCTGGTGCGGATCGGTCATGGGGATGCCGAGCGACAGGGCGACCCGGGTATTGCCCATTACCTTGAAATGGGCTGGGTAGAGTTCGTGGGGCCAGGTGGCGGGATCTCGGTCGAGCAGGGTGCCGAGGGTGTCGAGCCAGTCCTGCTGATCGCTGTAGGTGCTGACCAGGCTGCCGGCATGCACGAAGGCCGCAGTTGGGCCGATCAGCGCCTGGCGCCGGCCATAACTGCTCAACAGCAGGGTCTTGATGGTGTGCGGGTTGTACAGGTGCGGGTCGTCGAGACCCAGCAGCACGTCGCTCTGGTCGAGCAGGCGGCCGAGAACCCGGGGGTCGCGGGTGTTCGGCCAGAAGTGCGCATTGATCTCCAGCTCGCCCGCGGGCGTCACCTGGCGCAGCTCCTGGACGAGGAAGGCACTGTCGTTGCTGTACAGCACGCCAATGTGGCGGGCCTGGGGTAGCAGGAGTCGGATCAGGTTCAGCTGGCGCGCGAGCGGCGGGTCACCCCACAGCAGGGTGATGCCCAATGGCTGTCGGCGCCCCAGGATCTGTCGTCCTTCGATCCGGTTGACCTGCATGACCAGGGTCGGCGGCCCTTCCACGGAGCGCTGGCGCCAGTCGAGCAGCTCTGGGCCGATGAGGATCAGGCGCAGATCCCGTGGCAAGTCCGCGACCGCCGGCAACTGCTCGGCACGGGAAAACTGCACACGATCATCCGGCCGGCTGGCCTGTAGGCCCACGAGGAAACGCTGCAGGGCCGGACTGCTCTCCTGAGCCGCGACCAGGATCTCCAGTGCCTGTACGGCTGGCGCTCCGGCCAGCAATAGCACCGCAAGGCCAGCTGCCCGCAGTGCGTTCATCCTTGAAAGAGTGGTCATGGAGTCAGAGTTCTACTCCTGCGGAGAGCCAGTAGACGTGGCGCTGTTTGTAATTGGTGTTCCGGCCGCCGAGTGGGTTGTCGTCCAGGCGCTGTTGCCAGGTGCCGCTCAGTTCAATACCGGTGCTGCCCATCTGGAACCGTTTGGTGACATGCAGATCAAGCCGTTCGAAGCGGTTTTCGTTGAGGCTGTCGGCCCCGAGATAGGTAAGGTTGCTATTCCAGCCTCGGCCCCATTCGCGCAGCCAGCTCAACGAGCCGCTGTGGCGCGGCGTCAACTCACTGTCGTAGTGGTGGGTGGCCTGGAATTCGATATAGGCGTAGCTCAGACGCAGTCGGTCGCTCTGCCCGAGCTGCCAGTTGGCATCGCTTTCCCAGCCATGGAAGCTCAAACGGTCATCATTGGTGGGGCTGGGATCGCCAAGCGAGGGCCAGAAGGTAATCAGGTCGGTAATGTCCTCGTCAAACAAGCGCACATCCAAATGCAGGCCGAGGTTGGCAAAGTGTCCGTTGTAGCCCAGTTCACGGGAAACGATATGCTCCTGGCGCAGCCCGCCCTGCGCATGACTGCTCAGGAACAGATAGGCTGACCCTTGGCCCAGCACGGCAGGCTGCAGGTTGCGCACCCGCATTCGCCAGTCGGCCGACTCTTCGAACATATCCGGTGAGCGAACCGCCTCGGCGTACACTGCCCGTATGCCATGGGCCGGGTGAAACAGATAGTTGACGGCTACGCGGGGCGACAGGGATTCGCCGATCATGCTGTCATGCTCGTACATCGCGCCGCCTTGAAGGAGCCATTCGGAGGTCGCGTACCACTCGAGATGTCCAAACACCCGGGCGATGTTCTTGCTGCGCGAGCCGTCGAAGTAGGTTTCCGAGGTGACGGCATCGTGCCGGTAACTCGTACCGCTGATTAGCCGCAGGTGATCGCCGATACTCAGCGTGTCTTGAACCTCGAGATCGAACCGGTTTTCGCGGCTGTTGGCATTGAGCAGGCCGCAGGTATATGCGTCGAATCCCAGAAGGCTAAGGTCCTGCATCAACTGCTGTGTCAACGTCATCTGTTGCGGTGTGGCAGGTACGGGTTGCGCGCCTTGCCCGGAGGCATAGGCGATCAGGGCGTTGACGTATGAGGGCGATTGTCCATAGAGCTGCGATAGAGCGGGACTGAAATAAATCTGTGGCGCGCAGGCGCGCCATTCCTGGATGCGCTCCCAGTGCTGCACCGCCCCCTGCACGTAAACCCTGTGGGTAGGGGAGAGGTCGATATTCCAGCGCAGGCTGGCAGCGTAGTCCCGGGCGTCGACATCGGCACGTGAGTCCTGCAGGTTGGCCGGGTAATCATTGGAATACTCGTAGTTCTTGTCCTGATTGGTGCCCGACTTCAATGCCAGTTGCCAGTCGAGCGAGTGACGGCTGTCCAATTCATGAGTGCTGCGCAGATTGAGGCGCGACAGTCGCTGGCTGTCCGGAAAGTCGTTGCCCCGGCGATCCATGTCAAAGCGGTCATGATCGAATGCGGACAAGGATATGCGCATGGCGCCACCGTCCCAGCCGAAACCGTGCCTGGCGTACCAGTCTTCAATGCCTCGCTTGCCAGTTGTGTAGCTCAGTTGGGTGCCCAGGCTATCACTGGGTTGGCGGGTGATGATGTTAATCACACCCAACAGTGCATTGGCTCCATAGCTCACAGTGTTCGGACCGCGGAACACCTCGATGCGCTCGATATCTTCGATTGCTACCGGGATGTCTACCCAGTCGACCTGGGCGAGCGCGGGGCGGTATACCGAGCGGCCGTCGACCATGACTTGCAGGCGCCTCGCTGCGGCACCCAATCCGCCGTGGTAGTTGACCGTGGTGGCGCTACCCTCGGGAATCACCAGCATGCCCGGCACGAGTCGTAGCAGTTCGGTAATTTCCCGCGCGCCGCTGGTACGGATCAGCTCGCGGTCGAGCACTGTGATGCTGCCGGGCACGGCAGCGGGGGCTTGTTGCAAACGTGTGGCGGTGAGGATTTCTGGAAGCTCAGTGGTGCCGAGAAAAAGCTCGAAGGCATGTGCGCGACCCACAGAGCACAGGGTCAGCCCCAGAAGCAGGGGCGGCAGCGATTTCGCTAATCCGGGGAATGGCACAGGACAACTCGTTTCAGGCCAGGAAAGGCCGGCATGTTAACCGAGACGGTGGTGCCACGGGCAAGGCGGTACTGTCCGCAACGGCCGCGCTCCGTATAATGCGCCGTCGCCACGGGGGTGGCTGGAGATAAAAGAATGACTGAACGACAACCCATTGCGGTTCTGGGTGGGGGAAGCTTCGGGACGGCCATCGCCAACCTGTTGGCAGAGAATGGCCAGATCGCGCGCCTGTGGATGCGCGATGCCGAGCAGGCGGAAACGATGCGCCGCGAGCGGGAAAATCCCCGCTACCTCAAGGGCATCCGTATTCATCCCGGCGTGGAGCCGTGCAGCGATCTGGCCGAAGTGCTGGCCGCTTGCGAACTGGTGTTCGTTGCGCTGCCCTCCAGCGCGCTGCGCCAGGCCCTGCAGCCAGTGGCCGAGGCGCTGCGCGGCAAGCTGCTGGTCAGCACGACCAAGGGGATCGAGGCGCAGAGCTTCAAGCTGATGAGCCAGATTCTCGAGGAGATCGCGCCGCAGGCCCGCATCGGTGTGTTGTCCGGTCCGAACCTGGCGCGTGAGGTGGCGGAGCACGCACTGACCGCCACGGTCATCGCCAGTACCGATGAGGAGCTCTGCCGTCGCGTGCAGGACGCGCTGCATGGCCGTACCTTCCGGGTCTACGCCAGCAGCGACCGTTTCGGTGTCGAACTGGGCGGTGCGCTCAAGAACGTCTACGCCATCATGTCCGGTATGGCCGCCGCCATGGGCACCGGGGAAAACACCAAGAGCATGCTGGTGACCCGCGCCCTGGCGGAAATGACCCGCTTCGCCGTGCGTCTGGGCGCCAACCCGATGACCTTCCTGGGCCTGGCCGGTGTCGGAGACCTGATCGTCACCTGCTTCTCTTCCAAGAGCCGCAACTACCAGGTGGGCTACGCCCTGGGGCAGGGGCTGTCGTTGGAGGAGGCGGTGGGTCGCCTGGGAGAGGTGGCCGAGGGGGTCAACACCCTCAAGGTGCTCAAGGGCAAGGCCGAGGAATTGCAGGTCTACATGCCGCTCGTGGCCGGTCTGCATGCGATCCTCTTCGAGGGGCGCACGGTGGACCAGGTCAGCGAGGCGCTGATGCGTGGCGATCCCAAGACCGACGTGGATTTCATCCCGGCCAGTGGTTTCTGATCGGGTCGGGTATCACTAACCGAGGAGTAAGACCATGCAGGACCCGAAAGCCGAACTGCGCCGCGAAGCCTTGTTGCTGCGCGTACTGTGGATGCTGGTATTCGTCATCGTCTGGCAGCTTGCCGAGCTGGTGCTGCTCTGCCTGGTGGTGGTGCAGTTGCTGGTGCGCCTGGTGCAGGGCGAACCGAACCGGGCGCTGATGGATTTCGGCGACAGCCTGAGCCGCTATCTGGCCCAGATCGGCCGTTTCGAGGCCTTCCACAGCGATCGCAAGCCCTGGCCATTCGCCGACTGGCCGGCTGCACGCGCTCCGGAGCGGGATGTCGAGCCGGTTGCGCCGGCGCCGGTCAAGCCCGCAGACGATACCGCGCCCCGCCCATGAGGCTCTGGTTGCTGCGCCACGGCGAAGCGCAACGCTTCGCCCCGCAGGATGCCTTGCGGGCGCTGACCGAACAGGGGCGTCGGGAGGTGCTGGAAAGCGCAGCCCAGCTGCGCGGGCGACCCCTTGAAGCCATCCTGGCCAGCCCGTACGTGCGGGCCCGCCAGACGGCCGAGCTGGTTGCCGAGACGCTGGGCTACCCCGGCGTGGTGGAAATCCAGGCCTGGCTGACGCCGGACAGTGACCCCGCGGATGCGTTGAGTCAGCTGTTCCGGCGGCCCGAAGGCGAGTTGCTGGTGGTCACTCACCAGCCCTTCGTCGGCGCGCTGGCCGGGCTGTTGCTGCACGGCCACCGCCAGTCCCCGCTGCCCATGCGGACCGCCGCACTGGTCGGCCTGGAGGGGGATTACCTGCTCGCTGGCGCCATGGACCTGCTCGTCCAGCCTTCCCGCTAAGCTTTTTGGTGATGGTTGCAGCCGCAGCGGCAGTCGTCGCTTGCGCAATCGGCGAACCCGTGAAACATTAACCAAGCAAGTGCTTGGTAGTCTAAAAAACAACAACAAGAAAATGGAGGGACGCCGGTGGCCATCACGCAACCGTTGCTGCCGCTAGAGCAATTCTATTGGCGCGAGAAACGACACCCCGATCGGCGCTACCTGATCCAGCCCCAGGCAGGCGGACAGGTGGAAGAGCTGACCTGGGGGCAAGTGGGCGAGCAGGCCCGCCGCGCGGCAGCCTGGCTGCGGCAGCTGGAGCTGGCACCGGGCAGTCGCATTGCAATCATTTCCAAGAACTGCGCGCACTGGATTGTCGCCGACCTGGCAATCTGGATGGCCGGACACGTTTCCGTGCCGCTCTATCCCAACCTCACCGCCGAGTCGGTACGCCAGATCCTCGAGCACTCGGAAAGCGCTGTAGCGTTCATCGGCAAGCTGGACGACTGGCCGGCCATGGCCCCTGGCGTCCCCGAGGGGGTACGCACCGTCGGCTTGCCGCTGCGGCCCACGGGCCGCTTCGATCATCTGTGGAGCGACCTGCAGGCCTGCACGCCGATCACCGACAACCCGGCTCCCCAGGCCTGTCGGCTGGCCACCATCATCTACACCTCCGGCACCACCGGCGTACCCAAGGGCGTGATGCACAGCTTTGGCAACTTCGGCTTCACCGGCAGGCAAGCGGTCGCGCTGTTCGGTGTGCAGGAGGGGGACCGGGGCCTTTCCTACCTGCCGCTGTGCCATGTGGCCGAGCGTATCTTCGTCGAGGTGGTGTCGTTCTACGGGGGGCAGACGGTGTATTTCGCCGAGAGCCTGGATACCTTCATTCACGATATCCGCCGTGCCCGGCCCACCCTGTTCTTCGCCGTGCCACGCATCTGGACCAAGTTCCAGCACGGCGTATTCGCGCGCATGTCGCCGCGCCGGCTGGATGTCCTCATGAAGCTGCCCGTTCTCGGCGGCCTGCTGCGGCGCAAGGTGCTCGCCGGCCTGGGCCTGGATGCCGTGCGCTATGCCTTTTCCGGTGGTGCGCCGGTGCCCGAGTCGCTGCTGGATTGGTACCGGCGGCTCGGCCTGGAGATTAACGAGGTCTACGGGATGACCGAGAACTGCGGCTACTCGCACGTCGGCCGCCCGGGCGAACGCAAGCCAGGCTGGATCGGGCGCAGCAATCCGGGCGTGGAGGTACGTATCAGCACCGAGGGCGAAGTGCAGGTGCGCAGCCAGGCGGTCATGCAGGGCTACTACAAGGAGCCATCGATGACCGCCGATACCCTGACCGAGGACGGCTTCCTGCGCACGGGCGACAAGGGCGAGCTGGACGGCAGCGGATTCCTGCGCTTGACCGGGCGCATCAAGGAAATCTTCAAGACCAGCAAGGGCAAGTACGTGGCGCCGGCGCCCATCGAGAACCGCCTGGCGGAACACGAGCAGATCGAGCTGGTCTGTGTCGTCGGCGACGGGCTGCCCAGGCCAATGGCCCTCTGCGTGCTGTCGGAAACCGGCAAGGCGCAGGCGCGCGAGCACCTGGAAGGGCATCTCCATCGGCTGCTGGGTGACGTCAACGCCGGGCTCGACAAGCATGAACAGCTCAAGGGACTGGTGATCATCGGCGACCTGTGGGCGGTGGAGAACGGCTTTCTCACCCCGACGCTGAAGATCCGCCGGGCCATGGTGGAGCGCCATTACGGCCACTGTTTCGAGGCATGGGGCGAGCACGCACGGGCGGTGCTCTGGCATGACGGCAAGGAGAACGGGCATGGCGATCTGGCGACAGACTCCGGATCTCGAGCGGCTCACAGCCCAGCTGGCTGACACCATTGGCGAGCTGCTCGACATCCGCTTCGAGGCATTCGATGCCGACACGCTGACCGCCAGCATGGTGGTCGACCGACGAACCCATCAGCCCTACGGCCTGCTGCACGGCGGCGCCTCGGTGGTGCTCGCCGAGACCCTGGGCTCGATGGCCAGCTACCTGTGCCTCGACCCACAGACCCACTATTGCGTGGGACTGGAGGTCAACGCCAACCACCTGCGGGCGCTGCGCAGCGGTCGGGTCACCGCCGTGGCCCGGCCGGTGCACCTGGGACGCACCACCCACGTCTGGGATATCCGCCTGCACGGAAAGGACGGCAAGCCCAGCTGTATCGCGCGGCTGACCGTGGCGGTGGTCCCCCACGCCGCGCAGCCACCGACCTGATGTTGGCTTGGCCGGAGTGCCGTCCTGTGCGGCGCTTCCGGCCGTTGCCGGTGGCCTGCGGGAAAGCAACAATCCCGGCCTGTTTTTCACGCCGCCAGACCCGCCGATGTCCCGTGTCCTGTTCTTCGCCCACGCCAACGGATTTCCGTCGGAAACCTACCGCAAGCTCTTTACCGGGCTGGAGCCCGACTACCGTATCCATCGCCTGGCACAGCACGGCCATGACCCGCGTTTTCCGGTGGATGACAACTGGGGCAATCTGGTCGTCGAGCTGATCGAGTCGCTGGAGCGCCTCGACGGGCCGGTCTGGGGTGTTGGTCATTCGTTGGGCGGCATCCTGCATTTCCATGCGGCCCTGCGTCGACCGGAACTGTACCGGGGCGTGGTGATGTTGGATTCGCCGCTGCTGACGGTGGTCGACCGGCTGGCCATCCGCGCCGCCAAACGCTTCGGTTTCATCGACCGGCTCACCCCGGCCGGCCGTAGCCTGGGCCGTCGCGACCGTTTCGCCGACCACGCGCAAGCCCGCGCGTATTTCGCCGGCAAGGCGCTGTTTCGCCGTTTCGACCCCGACTGTCTGGACGATTATGTCCGCCATGGCCTGGCGCCGGCCGAGGATGGTCTGCGCCTGAGGTTCGATCCGGCTACCGAAATCGACATCTACCGCAGCGTGCCGCACCGGGTTCCAGGCAGGCCGCAGCGCCTGGCCGTCCCCCTGGCCATGGTGCGCGGGCGCGACAGCCGCACCGTGCTGCCCCATCATGTACGCCTGGCCCGGCGACTGCCGCGTGGCGAGTGTCTTTCGGTGCCGGGTAGCCACATGTTTCCGCTGGAACGCCCGCAACACACCGCCGAATTGCTGCGCGGCCTGTTGCATCGCTGGGAGGAGCAAGCCCCATGACCGCCCGGGTCGAAGAAATCCGTCTCAACCTGCCCCATGTCGAACTGGCTGCGCACCTGTACGGCCCCGAGGATGGCCGGCCGGTACTGGCCCTGCACGGCTGGCTGGACAACGCCGCCACGTTCGCCCGGCTTGCGCCGAAGCTGGAGGGGCTGCGCATCGTCGCGCTGGACTTCGCCGGTCACGGCCACTCTGCTCACCGGGGCGCCGGCGCTGGCTACCAGTTGTGGGACTACGTCATGGACGTGCTGCTGGTAGCCGAAGAGCTGGGCTGGCAGCGCTTCTCGCTGCTCGGCCATTCCCTGGGCGGCATCATTTCCATGATGCTGGCCTCGTCGATGCCCGATCGGGTCGAGCGGCTGGCGCTGATCGACGGCCTGGTGCCCTATGTCGGCGAGGCCGAGCAGGCGCCGCAGAAGCTTGGCGAGGCCCTGCAGGCGCAGCTGAACCTGCGCACCAAGCGCAAGCCGGTGTATGCCACCCTCGAGCAGGCCGTCGAGGCGCGCATGAAAGGGGTGGGAGATGTTTCCCGCGAGGCGGCGGAACTGCTGGCCGTCCGCGGGCTGATGCCGGTGCCGGGCGGTTACACCTGGCGCACCGATGCGCGGTTGACCCTGCCCAGCCCGCTGCGCCTGACCCGCGCGCATGCCCGGGCCTTTGTCGAAGCGCTGCGCTGTCCGGTCGATCTGGTGGTGGCTGAGCAGGGCATGCTGGCGAGTGAACAGCTGCTGATGACGTGGCTCACCCTGCTGCCGATCACTGTGCATCGCCTGCCCGGGGGCCATCACCTGCATCTGGATGACGAGGCGGGCGCACAGGCCGTCGCAGACTGTTTCAATCGAGCCTTTGCCGTGCCTTGACTTGCGCCGGCCAACTGGCGAGGCTGCAAGCCACTGTGAGTGGAGAGCAGCCATGATTGATCTGTATACGGCCGATACCCCCAACGGCTTCAAGGTGTCCATCGCCCTCGAGGAGCTGAGCCTGCCCTACGAGGTGCATGCGCTCAGTTTCGCCAACCGGGAGCAGAAGGCGCCCGAGTATCTGAAGATCAACCCCAACGGACGCATTCCCGCCATTGTCGATCGCGACAATGACCATTTCGCCGTGTTCGAATCCGGTGCCATTCTGATCTATCTGGCCGAGAAGACCGGGCGCCTGATGCCAAGCGATTTCAAGGGCCGCTCCACGGTGATCCAGTGGCTGATGTTCCAGATGGGCGGTGTCGGCCCCATGCAGGGTCAGGCCAACGTCTTCTATCGCTACTTCCCGGAAAAGATTCCCGCCGCCATCGAGCGCTACCAGAACGAAACCCGTCGGCTGTACGAGGTGCTCGATAGCCGCCTTGGCCAAGTGGAGTACCTGGCCGGCGACTACAGCATCGCCGACATCGCCACCTTCCCGTGGGTGCGTATCCATGACTGGGCGGGGGTGAGCGTGGACGGTCTGGAGCATCTGCAGCGCTGGATGACCGCGCTGGAGGCCCGGCCTGCAGTGCAACGCGGGCTGCAGGTGCCGCCCAGCACCAAGGCCGAGGCCGAACAGGTGAAAGCCGCCCAGTCGATCCTGGTCCGGTGAGGTGCGGATGCGTCAGTTCCTGATCGGTTCCCTGTTCCTGAATCTCATCGCCCTGCCGGTTACTTACGCCGAGGAGGTGCGGTTGCCCGAGTTGCCGGTGCCGCAGCAAGCGCAGTTGAGTGAGGCACGCGAAAGCGAGGGCGTTCAGCGCGTCTATCCGCAGGCATCGATCAGCCGCATCAGCGGACGTCTGCGTATCGACCAGTCCATCGAAACCCGGGGGCGGCTCACTGCACTCACCTGGGAACTGCCGGATGAGCGTCATCTGGGCGAGGCATTCGCCCAGGCCCGTCTGGCGCTGCTCGAGCAGGGCGCGCAACTGCTCTACTGGTGCGAAGGGCGTGACTGCGGCTCCAGCAGCCTGTGGGCCAACAGCATCTTCGGCAACGCCCGCCTGTACGGCCCGGACAACCAGCAGGGCTACATGCTGCTGCGTCTGGATGAGCCCCGTGCCGACAGCCTGCTGGCGCTGTACATGATCACCCGCGGCAACCGCCGCGCCTACCTGCACGCCGAGCGCCTGGACGCCGACGCCCCACTGGGCAGGGTGCTGCCCAGCGCCGCCACGCTGCTGCGGCAGCTGCGCGAGCACGGCTCGCTGGCGCTGCGCGACCTGTCAGGGGAGCCGGACCCGGAGTGGGTCAGTGTGCTGGTGCGGGCCCTGAACCTCGACAGCACCCTGCGTGTCAGTCTGGCCGGCCCCCAGGCGGCGGCCTGGCGCGACGCCCTGGTGGCGCGTAATGTGCGTGCCGGTCGCCTGGAGCTGGCGGCGAATGGTGGCGACGGACTGCGTATCGAACTGCTGCGCTGATGATCCTGCGTACCCGGGCCCCGCGAGCCCTGATCACCTTGTGCCGCCGGGAGCGGCTGACCTCCGATGATGAGCAATGACCGCCTGCTGATTCAGATTCTGCTGTTGAGCCTGCTGGGCGCCAGCCTGTGGGTGCTGGCGCCCTTCGTGTCCGCCCTGTTCTGGGCAGCGGTGCTGGCCTTCGCGTCCTGGCCGCTGATGCGCTTGCTGACCCGCTGGCTGTCGGGGCGCCAGACGGTGGCCGCTGCCGTGCTGACCGCCGGCTGGATGCTGCTGGTGGCGGTGCCGCTGGTCCTGCTGGGGCTGAACATGGCGGATCATCTGCGTGATCTGAATGCGCTGATCCATGACCTGCAGGACGCCGGCCTGCCGCCGGCGCCAGCCTGGCTGGTCGAGATTCCGCTGATTGGCGACTGGCTGCGTGACACCTGGCGCGAGCTCGACGAGCAGGGCACGGCGCTGTTCGATGCCCTGCGCCCGCACCTGGGCTTCCTGGGCAACTGGCTGCTGGGGCGCAGCGCGCAGATTGCCGGCGGCATGATCGAACTGGCGCTGAGCCTGGTGCTGGTGTTCTTCTTCTACCGCGACGGCCCCCGCCTGTCGGCCTTCGTGCACAGCGTGCTGGAACGCCTGATCGGTCGGCGCGCGGACCACTATCTGGAGCTGGTGGCCGCCACCATCCAGCGGGTGGTCAACGGCGTAATCGGGACCGCGGCGGCGCAAGCCGCGCTGGCCGGCATCGGCCTTGCCATTGCCGGGGTGCCCGGCGTACTGCCGCTGGCCCTGCTGACCTTCGTGCTCAGCCTGATTCCCATGGGGCCGCCGCTGGTGTGGATTCCCGCCACCGTATGGCTGGTGGGCCAGGAGGCGTATGGCATGGCGATTTTCCTGGCCGTGTGGGGCACCTTCGTGATCAGCGGCGTGGACAACGTGCTCAAGCCCTACCTGATCAGCCGGGGCGGCAATCTGCCGCTGGTGGTGGTGCTGCTCGGCGTGTTCGGCGGCATCCTGGCCTTCGGCTTCATGGGCCTGTTCCTCGGGCCCACCCTGCTGGCGGTGGCCTACAGCCTGCTCAATGACTGGGTCGGCAAGGCGGAGGAGCAGAAAGCCGCCGAGACGGGCGGGCCGGTGCTGTAGGTCTCACGGTCAGGCCGTGTCTTCGTAATTGTCCAGGGTGTCGCTGGCGATCTGCCGGCCCAGTGCGATGAGTTCTTGGGCGCGGTGGAAGTCGAAGAAGCGACAGACCTTGCGCGGCACGTTGATCAGGATGTCCGGCGGATAGCCGGCGATCTTGTACTGGGCCAGCGAGGTCTGCATGGCCTCGAAGCTCTGGTTGACCAGTTCCAGCAGCGACGCCGGACCGACCTGGTCCACCACGCGCGTGCCGCTGGCCGAACGCGGCGAGCCTGGTTTGAGCGGCGCGGCGATCGGTTGCTGGGCTTCCGGATCGGCCTCCTCGGGAGCGCTCGGCGCATGGCCGTTGCCATTGCCGGTGCGCATGAAGGGCAGGCGGTGGAGCATGCCTTCGAAGCGGTTGCGCATCGCGGGCGGACGCTCGATCTCCGGCAGGCGGTAATGGCGATGCCCGGCGGCGTTGAGGTTGACCGCCACGATCAGGTCGCTATGGCTGGAGACCACCGGCACGATGGGCAGGGGGTTGAGCAGGCCGCCATCCACCAGCGTGCGCTGGTCCTGCAGGACCGGGGTGAAGATGCTGGGAATCGCCGCCGAGGCGCGCATGGCCTGGTGCAGGTCGCCTTCCTGGAACCAGATTTCCTGCTGGTTGGTGAGGTCGGTGGCCACCGCCGTGAACGGGATCGCCAGGTCCTCGATGTTCACCTCGCCGAGGATTTCGCGAATGCGCCCGAAGACCTTCTCGCCGCGCATCATGCCCAGCGAGAAACTCACGTCCACCAGGCGCAGCACGTCCAGGTAGTCGAGGCTTTCGATCCAGGCGCGGTATTCCGGTAGCTTGCCGGCGGCGTAGATGCCGCCCACCACCGCGCCCATCGAGCAACCGGCGATGCAGGTGATCTCGTAGCCGCGCCGTTCCAGCTCCTCGATGACGCCAATATGGGCGTAGCCGCGTGCCCCGCCCGAGCCCAGCACCAGTGCCACCCGCTTGCCCATATCGTTCCCTCGTCAAAAGGGGGGACGATAGCGCGGCGCCTCTGTCGTCGCCAAGCCCGACGTAGGCGCGGACAGAGGGGCCCACAGAGCGCTAGAATCCCCGCCCCGATCTGAACCTCGCCCGGAGACGCCATGCCCGAGACCATTCGCCTGACCCAGTACAGCCACGGTGCCGGCTGCGGTTGCAAGATTTCCCCGAAGGTGCTCGATGTGATCCTGGCCGGCAGCGGTGCGCAGAACCTCGATCCGGCCCTGTGGGTCGGCAACGCCTCCCGTGACGATGCCGCCGTGTATGGTATCGACGGCGAACGCGGGGTGGTCTCCACCACCGACTTCTTCATGCCCATCGTCGACGACCCGTTCGATTTCGGCCGCATCGCTGCGACCAACGCCATCAGCGACATCTATGCCATGGGCGGCGACCCGCTGATGGCCATCGCCATCCTCGGCTGGCCGGTGAACGTGCTGGCGCCGGAAGTTGCCCGTGAGGTGGTGGCGGGCGGGCGCGCTGCCTGCGAGGCGGCCGGCATCCCGTTGGCGGGCGGACATTCCATCGACGCGCCGGAGCCGATCTTCGGCCTGGCCGTCACCGGCCTGGTCGACAAGCGCCACCTCAAGCGCAACGACACGGCCAGCGCCGGCGCGCGCCTGTACCTGACCAAGCCGCTGGGCATCGGCATCTACACCACGGCGGAAAAGAAGGCCGCCCTGCGTGCCGAGGATGTCGGCGTGGCGCGCGATCTGATGTGCACCCTGAACCGCGCCGGCAGCCGCTTTGGCCGGCTGGAAGGGGTGCAGGCGATGACCGACGTCACCGGCTTCGGCCTGCTCGGCCATCTGCTGGAAATGGCCGACGGCAGCGGCCTGTCGGCCCGGGTGGCGTTCGACCGGGTGCCGCGCCTGCCGGCGGTGGAGCACTACCTCGAACAGGGCTGCGTGCCCGGCGGCACCCATCGCAACTTCGACAGCTATGGCCAGCGGGCCGCCCCCCTGGAGGAGCTGCACAAGCTGCTGCTGTGCGACCCGCAGACCTCGGGTGGCCTGCTGGTGGCCGTGGCCCCGGAAGGCGAGGCGGAATTCCTCTCCGTGGCGGCCGAGCTGGGCATGAGTCTTTCGCCCATCGGCGAGCTGACGGAGCGACAGCAGTATTCTGTCCAGGTGATCTGATGCGAGAAAACAGCAGTAACTACCGCGACCTTTTCCTCAACGACCGGCCACTGATGGACGTGCGGGCGCCCATCGAGTTTCGCAAGGGCGCCTTTCCGCAGGCCATCAATCGGCCGTTGATGGAGGACGCGGAGCGCGAAAAGGTTGGTACCTGCTACAAGCAGCGTGGGCAAGAGGCGGCCATCGAGCTGGGGCATCGCCTGGTGTCGGGGGCGGTGAAGGAGCAACGCATTGCGGCCTGGGCGGCCTTCGCCCGCGCCAATCCCGAGGGCTATCTGTACTGCTTCCGCGGCGGCCTGCGTTCGCAGATCGTCCAGCAGTGGCTGAAGAGCGAGGCGGGCATCGACTATCCGCGCGTGGTGGGTGGCTACAAGGCCATGCGCACCTTCCTGATCGATACCACCGAGCAAGCCATGGCCCAGTGCCGCTTCGTGGTGCTCGGTGGCTACACCGGCATCGGCAAGACCGAAGTCCTGGCGCAACTGCCCAGCGCGCTGGATCTGGAAGGCCACGCCAATCATCGCGGTTCCAGCTTCGGCCGCCACGCCACGCCACAGCCGGGGCAGATCGACTTCGACAACCGGCTGGCCATCGACATCCTCAAGAAGCGCGCTGCCGGCTTCGAGCATTTCGTCCTGGAAGACGAGGGGCGCATGGTGGGCAGCTGCTCGCTGCCGCTGTCCCTGTGCCGGGGCATGCAGGAATATCCGCTGGTCTGGCTGGAGGACAGTTTCGAGAACCGTGTCGAACGCATCCTCAAGGACTACGTCATCGACCTGCTGGCCGAGTTCGTCGCCCTGCACGGCGCCGAGCAGGGCTTCCCCGTGTTCGCCGAGCGGCTGCGCCAGAGCCTGTCGAATATCCAGCGCCGCCTTGGCGGCGAGCGTGCCCAGCGCCTGCTGGCGCTGATGGACGAGGCGCTGGCGGAGCAGGCCAGAAGCGGCGCGGTGGATCTGCACCGCGCCTGGATCGAAGGCCTGCTGCGCGAGTACTACGACCCCATGTACGCCTTCCAGCAGGAGAAGAAGCGCGAGCGGGTGATCTTTACCGGCAATCGCGAAGAGGTCATCGGCTACCTGGCGCGGCTGACCTGCCGCTAGCGTTTGCGCCGCGGCGTGCAGAATGTGCACGCTGCACGGCCAGGCGTCCGGCCAGTTCACAGAATCGCCGCGCGCGGCCTTGCCCGCCTTGGAGTGGTCAGTAGCATCGACCGCTCATCAAGGAGGCTGCATGCGCACGAAACTGGAACGCTGCCTGGCGGCAGTAAACGAGGTGGTGCTGGGCAAGGAAGCGCAGGTGCGTCTGGCCATGGCCTGCCTGCTGGCCCGGGGACATCTGCTGATCGAAGACCTGCCCGGCATGGGCAAGACCACCCTCAGCCATACCCTGGCGCGTGTGCTGGGGCTGGGCTTCCAGCGTATCCAGTTCACTGCGGACCTGCTGCCGGGCGACATTCTCGGCACTTCGGTGTTCGACCCGCGCAGCGGCCGCTTCACTTTCCATCCGGGGCCGATCTTCGCCGAGCTGGTGCTGGCCGATGAAATCAATCGCGCCACGCCGAAAAGCCAGAGTGCGCTGCTGGAGGCGATGGAAGAAGGACAGGTGACCCATGAGGGCACCACCCATGCGCTGCCGTCGCCTTTCTTCGTCATTGCCACCCAGAATCCCAGCAACCAGGGTGGCACCTTCGCGCTGCCGGAATCGCAGCTGGACCGTTTCCTGATGCGCCTGTCGCTGGGGTATCCAGCGCTGGCCGCCGAGCGGGATCTGCTGCTGGGCACGACACGTCGCGCGCTGCTGGCGCATATCCAGCCGCTGCTCGAACCCGGTGAGCTGGCCGAGGCGCAGCAGGCGGTCAGCGCCGTGCATGCCAGCACCGCCGTGGTGGACTATGTGCTGCGCCTGGCCACCGTGACCCGCCAGTCCGATGCCTTTGGCAGCGGCCTGTCACCGCGCGCCACCCTGGCGCTGCTGGCCGCGGCGCGGGCCTGGGCCTGGCTGGCCGGGCGCGAATACCTGATTCCCGAGGATGTCCAGGCGGTGCTGCCGGCCGTGGCCGGGCATCGACTGGGCCATGACAGCAACAGCGGGGATGCGCAGGTGCGCCGGCTGCTGGACGAAGTGCCGGTGCTGTGATGCCTGCACTGCGGGGGGAGCGCTGGCTGATGCGGCGGCTCCCGGCGGCCCGGCATGTTCGCCTGGCGCCGCGCCAGGTGTTCATCCTGCCCACCCGCGCAGGATGGGCGCTCGCGGCTGCAGTGGGGCCCATGTTGCTGGTGGCGGTCAATTACCAGAACAGTCCGGCCTATGCGCTGACCTTCCTGTTGGTATCGCTGGCGCTGGTGTCGCTGCTGCATGCCTGGCGCACGTTGCTCGGCGTAGAGCTGCGCGCGGGGCCCGCGGAGTCCACCTTCGCCGGCCAGGCCGCCTGCTTTCAGATATTCCTCGGGGCCGACAGTGCCCGTTCCGCCATCGCGCTGGGCTGGCCCGGTATGGAACGCGTCCTGGTTGATATTCCTGAGACGGGCGAGGCCCGCGTCGAACTGCTGCTGCCGGCGCTACGCCGAGGCTGGCTGGTGGCGCCGCGCCTGCGTGTGGAAAGCCGTTTCCCATTGGGTTTGTGGGTAGCCTGGAGCGGGGTGGACCTGCAGCAGCAGGCGCTGGTGTATCCGCAGCCGACCAGCGGGTCGCCGATGCGTAGTCGTGCCGGCGGTGGCGACGGCGATGGCCAGCCGGCGGGCGAGGGGGTGGACGACTTTCGCGGCCTGCGCCAGCACCAGCCCGCCGATGGCGCACGTCGGCTGGACTGGAAGGCCTTCTCGCGCGGGCAGGGGCTGCGCGTGAAGGAGTTTGCCGCGTGGGCCGGCGGCGACTGGCTGCTGGACCTGGACAGCCTGCCTGGCCCGCTGGAGGAACGCCTGTCGCGCTTGTGCCAGGCGGTGCTGGAATTGTGCTCCGAGGGACGGCCCTTCGAATTACGCGTGGCGGGCAAGCGCCTGGGACCGGCAATCGGCGCAGCCCATCGCGAGGCCTGCTTGCGCGCGCTGGCATTGCACGGCCTGGGGGAAGCCTCGTGAGCCATATGCCGCGTCACGCACTGAGCTGGCTGCTGACCGCGCAGTTGCTGGTCATTCTGCCGTTCGTGGCGTACCTGCCGGCTTGGTTGGTGCTGCTCTGGCTGGGCTGTGCCGCGTGGCGGGTCCAGGTGTACCGCATGCGCGTGCCCTTGCCGCCGTCGTGGCTCAAGGGCTTGCTGCTGCTGGCCGTGCTGCTGGGGCTGGCGCTGTCCAGCTCGGGCTTCGATCTGAACGCGGCCGCCGCGCTGCTGGTTGCCGCATTCATCCTCAAGGTGCTGGAAATGCACCGGCGGCGCGATGCGCTGGTGGTGGTTTTCCTGGGGTTCTTCGTGCTGGTGACCGGCTTCCTGTTCGATTCCGGTCTGCTGGCCACCCTGTACAGTCTGGTGCCCTTCGTCGCGCTGCTGGCAGCGCTGATCGGCCTGCAAGAAAGCGAGCTGGCCCGGCGACCCGTCCGGACCCTGCGCCTGGCCGGCACGCTGCTGCTGCAGGCATTGCCGCTGCTGCTGGTGCTGTTCGTGCTGTTCCCGCGTCTGGGACCGCTGTGGTCATTGCCCCAGGTGAAGCAGCAGGGTGTCAGCGGCCTGTCCGACCGCATGGCGCCGGGCGACATTGTCGAACTGAGCCAGTCCAGCGCGCTGGCCTTTCGGGTCGGCTTCGACGGGGCGGCACCTCCGCGTACTGAACTGTACTGGCGGGCGCTGACCCTGGAGCGCTTCGACGGTCGCGAATGGAGCCAGGACGCCGCACCTGCCTGGCCGAGCGCGCCCCAGTGGCAAGCACAGGGCGAGCCGCTGCGCTACAGCGTGGTGATGGAGCCCAGTAATCGCACCTGGCTGTATGGCCTGGATGTCGCGCAAACCGAGCTGCCGCGCGTACGCCAGGGGGCCGACTTCCGGCTGGAACACTGGCGGCCGGTGGATCAGCCGTTGCTTTACCCGGTCACCTCATGGCCGGCTGCGGTGCGCGAATTAACTGCGCCTGCGGCTACCCTGCAGCGGGCCTTGCAGCTGCCCGACGCGGGCAACCCGCAGGCGCGGCTCTGGGCCAGGCAGTTGCGTGCGGATCACGACCAGCCTCAGGCACTGGTACAGGCCATGCTCAGCCATTTCCGCGAGCAGCCCTACGTCTACAGCCTGCGCCCGCCGCCGGTGGGCGTGCACATCATTGATGACTTCCTGTTTGCCAGCCGCAAGGGCTTCTGCCTGCACTATGCCGGCGCCATGACCTTCGTGCTGCGTGCCGCCGGAATTCCCGCGCGCCTGGTGGTGGGGTACCAGGGCGGGGAATACAACCCGAGCGGCAACTACCTCACGGTGCGCCAGTTCGATGCCCATGCCTGGGTGGAATACTGGTTGCCGGAGCTGGGCTGGCAGCGTGTCGATCCGACCTTTGCGGTGGCCCCCGAGCGTATCGAGCAGGGCCTGGAGCAGGCCGTCGATGAGGAGCAAAGTTTCCTCGCCGATGCGCCGCTTAACCTGCTGCGCTATCGGGATATCAGCTGGCTGAACGGTTTGCGCCTGGGCTGGGAGCGCATCAACTACGGCTGGCAGCGCTGGGTGCTGGGCTATCAGGCCGATCAGCAATGGCGCGTGCTGAAGGAGTGGTTTGGCATTCTCGACGGGCGGGCCTTGGCCGGGGCCTTGCTTCTGCTGCTGGGTGCGCCGCTCCTGCTGCTGACGGTCTGGCTGATTGCTCCCTGGCGGCGACGTGCGGACCCGCTGTCGCGGCAGTATGCCCGCTTCGAGGCGTTGCTGGCCCGGCACGGCCTGCGCCGCGCTATCGGGGAAGGCCCCCGGGACTTTGCCGAACGGGCGGCACAGGCCCTGGCGGCGCAGCGTGAACCGATCCTCACCTTCGCCCGGCTGCACGAACAGGCCCGCTATGCCGATCAGTCTCAGTCGGGGCACGGGCTGCGAGCAGCCCTCACCCGGCTGCGGCGTTGCCTGCGCTGAGCGGCTTCTGCTGCGCCGTCGCGCTGGCTAAGCTGCGCCTTACCCGCAATGGAGTCAGTGATGAATTTCTTTGAATTGATGCAAATTCCGTCGGATAGCGCCATTCGCATCCCCGCGCACTGGGGACAGGGCCGCTCCGTGTTCGGCGGCCTGGCCGCCGCGCTGGTCTACAAGGCCTTGCGCGAGCGTGCGCCGGCCGATCGCCCGGTGCGTTCGCTGGCGATCACTTTCGTGGCGCCGATGCAGTGCGAAGCATCGGTACACCTCGAGGTGGAGGTGCTGCGCGAGGGGCGCGCCGTCAGCCAGTTGCTGGGCCGGGCGCTGCAGAACGGCGAAGTGGTGACCCTGGTGCAGGCCAGCTTCGGCGCCGGGCGCCCGTCTGTCGTGGCGGTGGACGCCGAGCCGGCGCCAGCGCTGAAAGCGCCTGACGAGTGTCAGAGTTTCCCCTACCTTCCGGGCATCACGCCGGAGTTCACCCGTCATCTGGAAATGAACTGGGGGCAGGGTGGCCTGCCGTTCTCCGCCACGCCGGCCCGGGAGATGGGTGGCTGGGTACGCCTGCGCGGTGAATCACCACACCAGCCGGTGGACGAGGCGGCCTTGCTGGCGCTCGTGGATGCGTGGCCACCGGCGCTGCTGAGTCACCTGTCGCGCCCGGCGCCGGGCAGTTCGCTGACCTGGACCATCGAATTCGTGCAGCCGCTGCCGGTGGCGGACGTCGGCGAATACTTCCTCTATCAGGCGCGCATCGAACATGCCCGCGACGGCTATGGGCATGTGGCCGCCAACCTGTGGACAGCCGGCGGCGAGCTGGCGGCCATCAGTCGTCAGACCGTGGTGGTCTTCGACTAAGCGAAAGCGCCTGGGCTCGCCCAGTCACTTTCGCGCGAGGAAGGGTTACAGCTTCAGCTTGCCGATGGCCCGGTTCAGCTCGCTGGCCAGGTTGGCCAGCTCGGTGCTGGTGGTGGTCGAATCGCGGGTCTGCAGCACGGTTTTCTCCGAGAAGTCGCGGATGCCGATCACCGAACGGGTCATTTCCTCCGCCACCTGGCTCTGCTGCTGGGCGGCGGTGGCGATTTGCATGTTGCTGTCGCGCATCTGTTCGACAGCCTGGGCGATCTCCGCCAGCGCCTGCTCCGCTTCGCGGGCCAGCTGCACGCAGTCATCGGCGCGCAACGAGCTTTCCCGCATGAACTCCACTGCGTCCCGGGTGCCGCCCTGCAGGGTGCCAACCATCGCGGTGATCTCGTCTGTGGAGTCCTGCACCCGGCGGGCCAGGTTGCGCACCTCATCGGCCACCACCGCAAAACCGCGCCCCTGCTCGCCGGCGCGCGCCGCCTCGATGGCGGCGTTGAGCGCCAGCAGGTTGGTCTGTTCGGCGATGCCGTGAATCACGTTGACCACGCCACTGATCTTCTCGCTGTCCTGGGCCAGCCGTTCGACCATTTGCGCGGTTTCCTGGATGCCGTCGGAGAGTCCGGCGATGGACTGCTCCACGCGCGCCACCACCGACTGGCCGGTGCTGGCCAGCCGGTCCGCCGCCAGTGACTGGTCACGGGTGTCGGCGGCGTGCTGGGCAATGTGGTGCACGGTCACCGACATCTCGTTGATCGCCGTGGCGGTCTGATCGGTTTCGCTCTGCTGGCCGACCATGCCCTGCTGTACCTGGCCCATGGCGGTCGCCAGGCGCGTGGCGCCTTCGTCCAGCTGCGCGGCGCTTTGCGCCACCACGCCGACGATGCGCTGGTAGCCGGCCTGCATGGCATTGAAGGCGCTGGCCATCTCGCCGACCTCGTCACGGCTGTCCAGGGGGACACGGGCGGAAAGATCGCCACTGCGCTCGACATGCAGCATCACCCCGCGCAGGGTGTTCAGGTGGGTGAGCAGGAAGCGGATCAGCAGTTGCGAGCTGGCCAGCAGCATCAGCATCAGCACCAGCACCGCCAGCGCGTAACTGCTGGCCCGTTCGAAGAACACCTCACCCAGACCGGCGCCTACTGCCAGCACGGCGGCTCGGCGGCCGTCAGCCAGCTCGACCACGTGTGCGCCGATCAGCGGCTGGCGATCGAAGAGATCGTGCTCCAGCGCCGTCCAGCCGCTCTGCCGCGACAGCGGCAGCGGGGCGCCATTGCGCCGCGGCTGTCCGTCCGGCGCATACACCAGCACCCGGTCGCTGGCCGGCAGAGCCGTGCCCGCCGGCCAGCGGGCCAGCAGCTCGGCCTGGGCCTGGGCCTGCTGGCGCGCCGCCGTCCCCCGCGCATCCTGCTCCTGATGCATGGCGAACAACACCAGCAGCAGGGTTATGGCGAAGGAGACGGCGTTCAGCGCCCAGAATTTGTATTTGAGAGAAAGATCGCGAAGGTGGAGTCCCATGGGATGGTCTTTTTATCGTTATAGGAATGTGACGCAGGCAACACTATATCGGCCATATGCCAGCCGGCATGAGAATAATCAAGAAACCCGGCCATCTGCGGCGGGTTCGGGCAGGCCGAAGAAGGCGCGGGCGCAGGCGCTGGTATGCGCGGCCAGGGCCTCGGGGCTTTCGCCCCGGTTGCGTGCCACCTGGGCGAGCACCTCGCCCAGGAAGGCCGGCTCGTTGTGCCCGTGCTTGGGTTTCGGCCGCAGAGTGCGTGGCAGCAGGTAGGGCGCGTCGCTTTCCAGCATCAGTCGGCCGGCGGGAATGTCGCGTACCAGCGCCTGTAGGTGCGTACCGCGGCGCTCATCGCAGATCCAGCCGGTGATGCCGATGTGCAGGTCGAGGTCCAGATAGGCATACAGCGCGCGGCGCTCGCCCGTGAAGCAATGCACCACCGCGGCGGGCAGGTGATCACGGAACTCCTTGAGGATGGCCAGCAGGCGTTGATCAGCCTCGCGCTCGTGGACAAACACCGGCATCTTCAGCTCGGCCGCCAGCTCCAGCTGGGCGGCGAACACGTTCTCCTGCACCGGGCGGGGCGAGAAGTCGCGGTTGAAGTCCAGGCCGCATTCGCCCACGGCGCGCACCCGTGGCTGGCGCAGCAGCGCCTGCAACTGGCGGCGGTGGCCGTCTTGCCAATGGCTGGAATCATGGGGATGCACGCCGGCCGTGCAGAACAGGCGTCCGCCCTCGGGGTCGTGCTCTTCGCACAGGTGCAGGGCCTGCTCGCTTTCGGCCAGGCTGGTGCCGGTGACCACCAGTTGTTCGACGCCCGCCTGGCGGGCGCGCTCCAGCACACCGTTCAGGTCCGCGACGAGGCTGGGATGGGTGAGGTTCACTCCGATATCGATGAGCATGACGGTTCCGCAGGGGGGCGATGAGAGGTCCTTATAAATCAGGAACATGCTGTTGCCTATCCCGTTGCCGCAAGCGGGCCCGCTCGACGTCGTCGAAGTAGTCGATCTGCAGTTGCTCGATGGCCTGCTGCCGGGCGTTGCTGTCAAGGCGCTCATTGAGCTGGATGCGCGCCTTGGCCCGGTTGTAGGCCCGCAGGCGGCGTTCCCAGGCGCGAGTCTCTTCCGCATTCAGCGGACGCAGCTGTTGCGCAGTGGTTTCGTTGGGCAACAGATGCAGCCCGCCGAACGCGAACATCAGGACCAGGCCCAGGGCCAGAAGCAGCTTCTTCATCGGCGACTCGATGACTCGGAGCGAGGCGTCCTGCCTCGCGGTGGGTTGTCGAGGCAGGAATCGTGCCTGAGTGCCAATGCCTCTGGATTCAGAGATCGCGCGCGCTCAGCCGCTCAATCGGGAGAGAAACTGTTACGGCCCGACACAGCAGGCCAGTGGGCTAGTCGCTGGTAACGTGGCTGGCGCTCGATGCTCTGGTACAACCCCCATTCGCTCACCTGCCAGGAAACATGGGGAGCGGACGCCGGTGCTGCTGTCTCGTCCAGCCGGCGTACCAGGGTCAGATGCGGCCGGTAGGGCCGCTGTTCATGGGCAATGCCGGCCGCCTGCAGGCGGTTCGACAGTTCGGCCTGGAATTCCAGCAGGGCAGGCGGCGCCTGGCGCGTGACCAGCACCAGCAGGTCGGACCAGCGCTCCGTACGGGCCAGCTCCAGCTCAAAGGCGGGCAGTGGCAGTGCAGCTGCCAGCGTGGTCAGGGCCGGCAGGGACTCCACCGGCTGATTGCCGAGAAACGCCAGCGTCACGTGCAGATCGGCAGGGTGAAGCGGTCGCCCGCTGGGGAAGTTCGCAGTGCACCAAGCGCTCAGCGCTTCGGTCACGGGCTCAGGGCAGGGCAGGGCGAAGAACAGGCGCAGGCGATCGTTGGTCATCCGGGCGGTCGTCGGTGGTTGACAGGTCTGGTGGGTCTTTCTAGCATTTCGCCCCTGCGCCGATTTAGTCAGCTACTTGCGGGGCGCTTGAGAAAAATACCGCTAAAGCGCTGGTTCCGGTGATGCCTCCCACCGCTGTCCAGTGGTTCTCGCGAGGCGGAAGCGTTTCACCATGAATTCCTCCCTTTTTACCCTGCGTACCGCTCCTGTTGCCCGCGGCCTGGCCGGCCGCGACCCGCAGATCCTGTTGGGTGGCCAGCGTCAGGTCGATCTGATCCGACGTCTGGATGCCCTGCGGGGGCGGCGTGGCCCGCTGCAGATCCGTTTTGCCGAGGAAGGCAGCGCGCTGGCCAGCCTGGCGACCGACAGCATTGACCTGGCGGTGATGGAGGCCTCCGGTCTCGACTGCATCGGCCAACTGATACGGGTGGCGCGCAAGGGCTTGATCCTCCGACGCTGAGATCCCGGTGGCGTTCAGCTGTCCTTGGGGTAGTCGATCTCCACCAGGTACCAGGTCTTGATGCCGGTGGGCGTGGACACGCGCACCTCGGCGTCAAGGCTCTTGCCCACCAGTGCGCGGGCCAGCGGCGAATCGATGCTGATCAGGTTCTGCTTGAGGTCCAGTTCGTCCGGTCCGACGATGCGGTAGCGCGCCGTCTCGCCGTCCTCGTCCTCCAGGGTGACCCAGGCGCCGAAATAGACCTTGTTCGGGTCGGCCGGGCGTTCGCGCACCACCTTCAGGTTCTCCAGGCGCTTGCGCAGGAAGCGCACACGGCTGTCGATCTCGCGCAGCATCTTCTTGCCGTAGATGTACTCGGCGTTCTCCGAGCGGTCGCCCAGCGCGGCGGCCTCGCTCACTGCCTGGGTGACCTGTGGGCGGCGCACGTTCCAGAGTTCATGCAATTCGGCGCGCAGACGAGCTTCGCCTTCGGGGGTGATCAGCGGTGTACCGGCGGTACGCGGGGGGCGATAACGACTCATGCTTTCTTCCTGACTCAACCTTCGCGCAGCACCTGCAGAGGGCTGGCATTGAGGGCGCGGCGGGTACCCAGCACGCCGGCCGTGCCAACCAGCAGGGCGCCCAGCAGTGGCAGCGACAGCAGCCACAGGTGCGGCTGCCAGTCCAGATCGAAGACAAAACGATAGAGCAGGGCGCTGGACAGTTCGCAGCCCAGCGCGGCGAGCAGACCGCTGGCCGCGCCGAGCAAGGCGAACTCGCTGCGCCGGGCGCGGACCAGCAGGCGCCGCGAGGCGCCAATGGCGCGCAGCAGGGCGCCCTGTCGAATGCGCTCATCCAGCGTGGCCTGCAGGCCGGCCGCCAGCACCACCATGCCGGCGGCCAGAACGAACAGCAATACGTATTCCACCGCCAGGGTGACCTGTTCCAGGATGCTGCGCAGTTGCGCGAGCAGGGCGTCCACCTGCAGCAGGGTTACGGAGGGGAAGGCGCGGGCCAGCGCCACCAGCTCGCGCTCCTGGCCGGCCGGCAGGTGGAAACTGGTCAGGTAGGTCACCGGCAGATCCTGCAGGGAGCCGGGCTCGAAAATCATGTAGAAGTTCGGCCGGAAGCTGTCCCAGTTCACCTGGCGCAGGCTGGTGACCCGCGCCTCGTGCTCGCTGCCGGCGATGCTGAAGCGCAGGCGGTCGCCCAGCTTCACTTTCAGGCTCTCGGCCAGCTCACTCTCCACCGAGACGCCCGGCAGGTCGGTGTCCTCCTGCTGTGGCCACCAGGCACCGGACAGCACCTGGTTGTCGTCAGGCAGTTCGGCGGCCCAGGTCAGGCTCAGATCGCGGCGGATCGCGCGTTCGCCCTGTGAGTCCTTGCTGACGATGTCGCGCACCGGCTGGTCGTTGATCGCCACCAGGCGACCGGGCAGCACTGGGTATAGCGGAGCGGCGATCGCCTGCAGGGATTCGAGGTGTTCGGCGAAGGACTGGCGTTCATCCGGCAGGATGTTCAGCGCGAAATGGTTGGGCGCATTTTCCGGCAGCTGGGCTTGCCAGGTGTCCAGCAGCTCGCTGCGCAGCAGCGCCACCAGCGCCATGGCCAACAGGATCAGTCCGAAGGCCAGCGCCTGGCCCACCGCCGCCAGCGGGTGGCGCAGCAACTGCCCCAACCCGAGGCGCCAGGGCAGTGCGGCATCGCGCAGCAGGCGGCGCAGGCCGGTCAGTGCCGCCAATAACAGACCGCCCAGTACGATGGCGGCCAGCAGACCGCCGGCGAGCAGGGCCAGGGTGAGCGTCAGGTCGAGGCTCAGGCGCCACATGATCACGCCCAGCGCCAGCAGCGCCGAACCATAGACCAGCCAGGCGCCGGGCGGCAGCGGTTGCACATCGCTGCGCAGCACGCGCAGCGGCGGCACACGGCCCAAGGCGGCCAGCGGCGGCAGGGCGAAGCCGGCCAGGGCCAGCAGGCCGGTGGCGGCACCGGCCAACGCCGGCAGCAGGCCGCCGGGCGGGATGTCCGCCGGCAACAGTCCGGCCAGCAGACGGAACAGTCCAAGCTGCGCCAGCCATCCCAGCAGTACGCCCACCGCGCTGGCGGCAACCCCCAGCATCAGCAGCTGCAGCGCATACAGGCCGAGGGCTTCGCGCCGTGAAAGGCCGAGGCAGCGGAGCAGCGCGCTCGCGTCGAAGCGGCGCACGGCGAAGCGGTTGGCCGACAGCGCCACGGCCACCCCGGCCAGCAGGATGGCGGCCAGGCTGGCCAGGTTCAGGTATTGCTCGGCGCGCGCCAGGGCGCCACCGATCTGCCGGTTCTCGTCGCGTACGTCCTGCAGGCGCTGGCTGGCCTGCAGTCGTCCTTCCACGTCCTGCCGGTAGGCATCCAGAGTTGCCGTCGGGCCGCTCCACAGCTCCCGGTAACGCACCCGACTACCGGGCTGCACCACGCCAGTGGCGTCCAGGTCGTCCAGGTGCATCAGCACGCGTGGCGTCAGGCTGTAGAAGTCACCGGCGCGGTCCGGTTCGTGGGTCAGCACGCGGGTCAGACGCAGGCTTTTCTCGCCGACGTCGATGCTGTCGCCTACCGCCAGCTCCAGTGCGGCGAACAAACGGGCCTCGGCCCAGGCTTCGCCGGGGCGGGGTCCGGCGCCGGCGCTTTCGACTCCATAGGGCTCGGCGGCGCTGCGCAGCTCGCCGCGCAGCGGATAGGCATCATCGGCCGCCTTGACGCTGGCCAGCTGGATGCCCAGGTCCGTGGCGATGACGCTGGAAAACTCCACCACCCGGGCATGGCCCAGGCCGAGGGCATGTCCCGGGGCAAGCTGCTCGGCGCTGGCCGGCGCGCTCCCGCTGAGCACCAGCTCGGCGCCGAGGAACTCGCTGGCGCGCAGCAGCATGGCGCCGTTCAGGCGCGCGCCGAAGTAGCCGATGGCGGTGCTGGCCGCCACGGCGATCAGCACGGCGCCGAACAGCACGCGCAGCTCGCCGGCACGCAGGTCGCGCAGCAACTGGCGGGTCGCCAGGGCCAGCAGGCGAACGAAGGGGATGTGTCGGGCCATCAGGGCTCTTCCTGCTCGATCAGTCGACCGCCTTCCAGGCGGATCTGCCGGCGGCAGCGGTGGGCCAGGCGCTGGTCATGGGTGACCAGCACCAGCGTGGTCCCCCGCTCCTGGTTGAGGTCGAACAGCAGGTCGCTGATGCGCTCGCCGGTGCGGCTGTCCAGATTGCCGGTGGGTTCGTCGGCGAACAGCAGGCCGGGCTCGGCGGCGAAGGCGCGGGCAATGGCGACCCGCTGCTGCTCGCCGCCGGACAGCTGCCGTGGGTAATGACGCAGGCGCTGGCCCAGGCCGACCCGCTCCAGCAGTTCGGTGGCTCGCTGACGGGCATCGGCGCGGCCTTCCAGTTCCAGCGGCAGCATGACGTTCTCCAGCGCGTTCAGGCTGTCGAGCAACTGGAAGGACTGGAACACGAAGCCCACGTGCTCGGCGCGCACCCGCGCGCGCTGGTCCTCGTCGAGGGTTTCCAGGGCGTTGCCGGCCAGCACGACTTCGCCGCTGCTGGGGCGATCAAGTCCGGCCAGCAGGCCGAGCAGGGTGGATTTGCCGGAGCCCGAGCTGCCGACGATGGCCAGGCTGTCGCCCGCCGACAGTTCCAGGGACAGGGGATGCAGGATGGTCAGCGCGCCTTCCGTGCCAGGTACCACTTTGCTAAGGTTCCGGGCGCTGAGAATGCTGTTGATCATGGGGGTTCCGATGCGTGCGTGGATTCTGGCGGGTGGCCTGGCGTGCCTGCTGTGGGGGCAGTCCGCCCTGGCCGGTACGCTGCTGGTGGTCGGCGATAGTATCAGCGCCGCTCTGGGACTGGATACCAGCCAAGGCTGGGTTGCCCTGCTGGAGCAGCGCCTGGCGGCGAAGGGGCAGCCTTACCGGGTGGTCAATGCTTCCATCAGCGGGGATACCAGCGCCGGCGGACTGGCCCGCCTGCCCCGGCTGCTCGAAGAGCATCGCCCTGACTGGGTGGTCCTCGAACTGGGTGGCAACGATGGCCTGCGCGGCCTGCCGCCTGACCAGTTGAAGCAGAATCTCGATGCGATGATCGCGCGCAGCCGGGACGCAGGTGCCGAGGTGGTCCTGCTGGGCATGCGTCTGCCGCCCAATTATGGCGTCCGTTACACCCGTTCGTTCGAGCAGGTCTTTTCCGAACTGGCCAGGCAGTGGCAGTTGCCCTGGGTGCCGTTCTTCCTGGAAGGCGTGGGTGGCGTGGATGGCATGATGCAGGCCGATGGCATTCATCCCAGCGCTGCAGCCCAGGAACGGCTGCTGGACAACCTCTGGCCGGTTCTCGAGCCCTTGTTGTGAGGCTTTCCCGCCTTTCGCCTTTCGGCTAAGGTGGCGCCCCCTTCCCGGAGCCTGCCATGCCGCGTCACGCCTGGTCCCTGTACGCCTATCAGTTGATCGAGCCAGACGAGCAGCTCGACCTCTTCGCCTGTCGCGAGGTGCGTGTGCATCTGGTTGCACGGCAGCTGGAGCTGGCCGGCCGGGGTGACCGCACGCTCTGTGGCAATCTGCTGCCGGCCCGCCCGCACTTCCGTTCGGTCGAGCTGGATCTGCTAAGTGACCGGCTGCTCTGTCCGCAATGTCTGGCTACGCTCAAGGCGCATCGCCAGGGGAAGCGGCCCGACCCTGCCCTGGCGTGGTGAGCGCGCTTCAGGGGTAGCCACTGGTCTGGTTTTTCTATCATCCCGCCGTTGTCGCTGAACGTTTGCTCCCTAGCGCAGTCTCAAGACGTCGGCTCAGTGGGCCTCGTTTTGCTCTGCATGTTCAGTCAGCCAAGGTTCCTCTCGGATGTTTGTCCCGCTTCTTGCTTCGCTGCGCCGCGCCGTTCTGCTCGTTCTCGGCGCCACGGGAACCGCTCAGGCGCTCGAGCTGCCATTGCCTCCGCCCGGCGAGGATGTGGTCGGCCAGGTGCGCATGATTCAAAGCCGCTACGAAGACACCTTTGCCGCGATCGCCGAGGCCAACGACCTCGGTTATCTGGAACTGGTCGCGGCCAATCCGGGGGTGGACCCCTGGTTGCCGGGCGAGGGCACCGAAGTGATCCTGCCGACGCGCTACATCCTGCCCCCCGGCCCTCGTGAAGGCATTGTCATCAACCTCGCCGAGTACCGTCTGTACTACTACCCGAAAGGGCGTGACGTGGTTTACACCTACCCGCTGGGTATCGGGCGCGAGGGGTGGTCATCGCCGGTTGCACAAACCCGCATAACCGCCAAGACGCCCAATCCGGCCTGGTATCCGCCCAAATCGATCCGCGACGAGCATGCGGCCGAGGGCGACCCGTTGCCGGCCGTTGTTCCGCCTGGGCCGGACAACCCGCTGGGTCCGCTGAAGATGAACCTGGCGCTGCCGGGCTACCTGATCCATGGCTCGAATAAAAAGTTCGGCATTGGCATGCGGGTCAGCCATGGCTGCTTCCGCATGCTCAACCACAACGTGCTGGAGCTGGCCGGGCTGGCGCCGGTCGGCACTCCGGTGCGCATCATCAACCAGCCCTACAAGGTGGGCGTGGGCGGTGGCCATTACTTCCTGGAGGTGCATGCCCCGCTGGAGGACGACGGCAAGGTCTCGGTGGTGGACAAGCATGCGAACATCATCAATGCCCTGTTGGCGCGCGGTGACCTTGGCTCCCAGCAACTGGACTGGGAAATGCTGCGCGAGGTGGTGGCTGCCGAGGATGGCCTGCCGGTGGAAATTGCTCGGCGTGATCCGGCAGTCGTGCAGCAGGGGGGCGAGGGGCACGTGGCCGACGTCTATCCCTGATGCTTCAGTTGGCGGAAACAAAAAAGCCGATCCGGTTGCGGATCGGCTTTCTCAAGGGATGTGTCCCTTATTTGCGGCTGGCACGATCCAGCATGCGCAGCGCTCGCTCGTTGGCTTCGTCCGCGGTCTGCTGGGCACGCTGTGCGGCGGCGAGGGCTTCGTCCGCTTTGCGATAGGCTTCGTCCGCGCGTGCCTGGGCGCGAGCGGCGGAGTCTTCGGTGGCGGTCATGCGGGCTTCGGTATCGCTGCTGGTGCTGCTGCAACCAGCGGCCAGAACGGCGGCCAAGGCGATAGCAGAAAGTTTCAGAGTGTTGTTCATTGGATTCCCCTTATGGTGGGCTTTACTGTATCGGCTATTTCCCGCAACGGGAAACCAGCGGCCTACATGCTGCCAACCACATTTCTAGACGCTGAACGGACAGCATGCAAATTAAAGACAGTTTCCGACGCGTGACGTTTAACGACGCGAGCGGAGACTTGCAATTAAGCGGCTATCTGATCCGCTCGCACGGCAAAAGTTCCAGTCAGACCACGACGCCAGACCCACGCTGGCGCACTAGGTGGAAATCCCTGGCGGGTGTAGAGTGTCGGTCATTGCCGGGATGGCAAGTGGTCAAATGACGCGCCAGGCAGTATCCGCAGGGAGGGCGGACCTTGCGCCAGATGCCGTGCGGGAGAACACATGAACGAGGCTTCCATCCATCACGATCCGGCGGGTCATCAGTTCGAGATGACCGTGGATGGCCACCGCGCCTATCTGGCCTACATGGATCTGGGCCAGCAGACCTGGGATATCTATCGCACCTTCGTCCCCAACGACCTGCGCGGCAGGGGCATCGCGGCGGCACTCACCGAGCACGCGCTGCAGTATGCCGAACGCATGGGCTATTCGGTGATTCCTTCCTGTTCCTACGTGGAGCGCTACATGGAGCGCCGCCAGCGGCAGGCCGCGAAATGAAGAAAGCCGGGCATGCCCGGCTTTCTTTTGCGGCGCGTTCCGGGTTGATCAGCGCTGGCGCTTGGGCAACACATCCCTGAGCTTGTCGCGCATGGCCAGCACGGCCTTCTCGGTGGTGTCCCAATCGATGCAGGCATCGGTGATGGACACGCCGTACTTGAGCTGGCACAAGTCCTTGGGAATGCTCTGGCTGCCCCAGCCCAGGTGACTCTCCACCATCAGGCCGATGATCGAGCTGTTGCCCTCGACGATCTGGTTGGCCACGTTCTCCATCACCAGCGGTTGCAGTGCCGGATCCTTGTTGGAGTTGGCATGGCTGCAGTCGACCATGATGTTCGGCTTGATGCCGCCCTTGGTCAGCTCCTGCTCGCACAGGGCCACGCTCACCGAGTCGTAGTTGGGCTTGCCGTTGCCGCCACGCAACACCACGTGGGCATAAGGGTTGCCCTTGGTGGTGACGATGGAGACCGCGCCCTGCTGGTTGATACCCAGGAAACGGTGCGGACGGGAAACCGATTGCAAGGCGTTTATGGCCACGGCCAGGCCGCCGTCGGTGCCGTTCTTGAAGCCCACGGCCGAAGACAGGCCCGAGGCCATTTCCCGGTGGGTCTGGGATTCGGTGGTACGTGCGCCGATGGCGGACCAGCTGATCAGGTCCTGCAGGTACTGCGGCGAAATCGGGTCCAGCGCCTCGGTGGCGGTCGGCAGGCCCATCTCGGCCAGGTCCAGCAGCAGGCGGCGCCCGATGTTCAGGCCATCCTGGATCTTGAAGGAGTCGTCCAGGTACGGATCGTTGATCAGGCCCTTCCAGCCCACGGTGGTACGCGGCTTCTCGAAGTACACGCGCATCACCAGGAACAGGGTGTCGGAGACCTCTTCCGCCAGCGCCTTGAGCCGCTCGGCGTACTCGTGCGCCGCCTTGAGGTCGTGAATGGAGCAGGGGCCAATCACCAGGAACAGACGGTGGTCCTTGCCGTCGAGGATGTCGCGTACCACCTGGCGGCCGTGGCTGACGGTCTGCAGGGCGGTGTCACTGAGCGGCATCTCGCGTTTGAGCTGCTCGGGAGTGATCAGGGCTTCGTTGGAAGCAACGTTCAGGTCGTTGATCGGTAAATCAGCCATCGAGGTACTCGTAATCACAGAGCCGGCCGCCTGGCATCCCCTTGCGGCGAGCACAGCTGGAGGCGCGGAGGCGGGGAGGGCGCACCATAACGCGACAGCCCTTGGCTCGACAATGGGACAGGGCGGCGTCGACGTGGATTTATGCCGCACTACTATTGCTGAATGACTTTTTTCTTTGCTCGTATACTCGCGATATGGTTATAAGCAAGACGGCGTTCGAGTCGAAAGAGGATCACACATGAAGCTTCAGCAACTGCGCTACATCTGGGAGGTGGCGCACCACGATTTGAACGTCTCGGCGACGGCCCAGAGCCTCTATACGTCCCAGCCGGGCATCAGCAAGCAGATCCGGCTGCTGGAAGACGAACTCGGCGTCGAAGTGTTCGCCCGCAGCGGCAAGCACCTGACCCGCGTCACCCCGGCCGGGGAATACATCATCCAGACCGCTGGCGAGATCCTGCGCAAGGTGGAAAGCATCAAGCAGATCGCCCAGGAGTTCTCCAACGAGAAGAAGGGCAACCTGTCCATCGCCACCACCCACACCCAGGCGCGCTATGCCCTGCCGAAAGTGATCGACCGCTTCATCAAGCGTTACCCGGACGTGACGCTGCACATGCATCAGGGCTCGCCGACGCAGATTGCCGAGATGGCCGCCGACGGCACGGTAGATTTCGCCATCGCCACCGAAGGTCTGGAGATGTACGGCGACCTGATCATGATGCCCTGCTACCGCTGGAACCGCTGCGTGATCGTACCCAAGGGACATCCCCTGGCCGCGCTGCCCAAGCTGACCCTGGAGGCGCTTGCCGAGCACCCGATCGTCACCTACGTGTTCGGCTTCACCGGGCGTTCCAAGCTCGACGAGGCCTTCAGCCGACGCGGACTGTCACCCAAGGTGGTGTTCACCGCCGCGGATGCCGACGTGATCAAGACCTACGTGCGCCTCGGGCTGGGCGTGGGCATCGTGGCGCACATGGCGGTGGACGAGCACGACGACGACCTGGTGACCCTGGATGCCAGCGAGCTGTTCGAGTCCAGCGTGACCAAGATCGGCTTCCGCCGCGGCACCTTCCTGCGCGGCTTCATGAGCGACTTCATCGAGTCCTTTGCGCCGCACCTGACCCGCGACATGCAGGCCAAGGCCGTGCAGTGCCGCAACAAGCTGGAGCTGGACGAGCTGTTCGCAGACGTCGAACTGCCGGTCTACTGATTTCCCGCGTGCGAAAGCAAACAGCCGGCTTGCATGCCGGCTGTTCTGTTTTTGGATCTCAACCTTTGTGAATCAGATTGCCGGCATGCAGGCCGCATTCCTTGTGGGTGGCTTCTTCCCACCACCAGCGGCCTTCGCGCTCGTGCTGGTTGGGCAACACTGGGCGGGTGCAGGGTTCGCAGCCGATGCTGATGAAACCGCGCTCGTGCAGCGGGTTGTAGGGCAACTCCAGCATGCGGATGTAGCCCCAGACTTCGGCGCTGGTCATCTGCGCCAGCGGGTTGAACTTGTAGAGGGTGTTGTCCGGGGTGGAGAAGGTGGTATCGATCTCCAGCACCGCCACCTGGCTGCGCGTACCGGGGCTCTGGTCGCGGCGCTGGCCGGTGGCCCAGGCGCGCACGCCGGCCAGCTTTCGGCGCAGCGGTTCGATCTTGCGGATGCCGCAGCATTCGCCGTGGCCGTCCTTGTAGAAGCTGAACAGGCCCTTCTCGCGCACCAGGGCCTCCAGGCGGGCGTGGTCCGGACTGAGGATCTCGATGGGCAGCGAGTAGTGCTCGCGCACCTGCTCGATGAAGCGGTAGGTCTCCGGATGCAGGCGCCCGGTGTCCAGGCTGAACACCCTGACGTTCCGGTTCAGCTTCCAGGCCATGTCCACCAGCACCACGTCTTCCGCGCCGCTGAAGGACAACCACAGGTCGTCACCGAAGTGCTCGAAGGCGAGCTTGAGGATGTCCTGGGGCGATTTCTCGGCGTAGCGGGCTGCCAGTTCGGCAATGTGGCTGGGCTCGATCATGCGGCTCTCGGCGGGTTGCAACCTGGGGCCGCGATGGTAGCACCGGGCAACCTATGCAATTAAATAACCAAAATGCGCCGTACCCACCCGGCCGGTTATAAGAGTCCAATTGCGCCGCCTGTGCCGACCGGCTAGAGTGCGGCCCTTTCTCACCTCACCCTAGGAGTGTTCTCGTGGAGATCGCTTGTCTCGACCTGGAAGGCGTATTGGTCCCGGAAATCTGGATCGCGTTTGCGGAAAAAACCGGCATCGAGGCGCTGAAGGCGACCACCCGGGACATTCCCGACTACGACGTGCTGATGAAGCAGCGCCTGCGCATCCTCGATGAGCACGGCCTGAAGCTGCGCGACATCCAGGAAGTGATCGCCACCCTGAAGCCGCTGGAAGGCGCTGTCGAGTTCGTCGACTGGCTGCGCGAGCGCTTCCAGGTCGTCATCCTGTCCGACACCTTCTACGAATTCTCCCAGCCGCTGATGCGCCAGCTGGGCTTCCCGACCCTGCTGTGCCACAAGCTGGTGGTCGACGAGACCGACCGCGTGGTGGGCTACCAGCTGCGCCAGAAGGACCCCAAGCGCCAGTCCGTCATCGCGCTGAAGAGCCTCTACTACCGCGTGATTGCGGCCGGTGACTCCTACAACGACACCACCATGCTGTCCGAGGCGCATGCCGGCATCCTGTTCCACGCGCCGGACAACGTCATCCGCGAGTTCCCGCAGTTCCCGGCGGTGCATACCTATGCGGACCTGAAGCAGGAATTCCTCAAGGCGTCGAATCGCCCGTTGAGCCTGTAAGAACCAGCAGGAAAAGGCGGCCCCGGTGGCCGCCTTTTTTGTGCCTGCGCGCGTACTCCGGCCGAGCCGTAGGGTGGACAACGTTGTCCACCATTGCGGCATCTCGTCGGG
Organism: Pseudomonas flexibilis; assembly: GCF_000802425.1. Classification (GTDB taxonomy): domain Bacteria; phylum Pseudomonadota; class Gammaproteobacteria; order Pseudomonadales; family Pseudomonadaceae; genus Serpens; species Serpens flexibilis. The sequence continues at coordinate 153,998 of NZ_JRUD01000019.1, forward strand.
CCACTAATCGGGATTCCAGAGAAAAGAAGCTGACCGCCCTACCGGCCAATGCAGTGCAGCGGCGCACCCATAGCCAGCATATGCTGCTGCTTGACGCTGACCCCGCCCAGTTTCATCTCCGCCCACACCACTTGCCAACCGCCCAGCGCGCTGTTGTCCAGATGCCTGGCCTGCAGATGCTGCCGTTGGAAATGCTCGCGGCTGCCCTTGGCCAGCAGCTCCGGGGTGAGCTGCGGCACCAGCAGGTGACTGGCCTGCGGCAGCGCCGCGGCGATCACCAGGCCCGCCGGATCGTAGTCCGCAAAGACGACAACCGGAATCGCGGCGGGTAGGCGTTGCAGCAACTGCCGCGTGCCGCGCGTGGCGGCCCCATGCCCCCGGTACAGCACCAGCGCATCGCGCAGGCGGGCGGGGAGGGCGAAGCGGTGAAGCTGGTCGAAACAGTCGAGGTTCTCGACCACCAGCACGCTGCCGATGGCCACCACATCCAGCTGATCCAACGCAACCCGCAACGCGCAGCTGGAAGGCAGGGCGGGCAGCGGCGCGGGCAGCGCGCCCTTGGCCAGCACGAAGCCGTCATCCGGCCGTTGCGGAGCAAGCTTCTCGTCGATGGCCTGGGCAGCCGCCTGGATACGGTCTTCGCTTGGCAGCGGCCTTATGAGGTCCCAGCCGAAATAGCGTTCGGCTTCCTTGCGCAGCAGCTCGCGCTCGCGCGGGGTGAGTATCAAGCGGTGCCGCTCGACCCGGCCCAGCTCAAAGGCCCGATGGATGTCCCGCCAGGCTACGGTATAGGTCACGTCCAGCACGTGATTGCTCAGCAGGCGATGCACCGCGTTGGCATGCCTCCGGCCTAGGCGGACAAACACAGCGCCAGATCCCGCACGATGAAGTTGCCAGTGAACACCGGATGGTCCTCGCCTTCGGGCAGCAGCTCGAAGTAGTCCTTCTGCTCATCGGGTAGCGCCTCGTAGCCGCCGATCACCTGGTACAGCCAGGTTTCCTCGTCCCAGGGCAGGCGCTGTTCGGCGCGCCAGGCGAGCGCGGAAATCGGCTGGCCGCGCTCGATCACCTGGCAGAGATACTCCTGCACGGCCTCCTGGATCGGGCTGGCCTGCACCTCGAAGCTTTCCACCTCGCCCAGCAGCGTTTCGCCGGCTTCCGGCAGGGCCACCAGGGCGCGCTCATCGCGCTGCGCACGCACCTGCGCGGCCAGGGCCAGCAGTTCGGCTTCCTGCACGCTGTCGTGGATATCCACGGCGGCCGGGGCGAGCAGCGCCTCGGCCAGGTTGAGCAATTGCGGCATCTGCGGCAGGGCGGTGTGCTGGCCGGGCTGATAGTCCGGCTGCTGCTCCACATGCAGGCTCCAGCCACGCAGCAGGCGGGTTCGGCCCTGGATCTTGCGGAAGCGGCCGAGCAGGTCGAGCAGGCGTGCCTGCACCACGCCCAGTTCCAGATAGGCGTCGCTGACGCTGCGCTGCAGGCTGGTGACCAGCAGGCGGCGCAGCTCGCGCAGATCGCCGGCGGTGTCGGCCAGATCCTGGAAGTCGATCAGCTCCAGACCGGCGAGCATTTCGCTGACCTGGGTCTGCGCCAGTTCGTTCTCGCGGATCTTGGCGTTCAGGCTGCCAACGTAGCCGAACTCGTTGTTGATGCGGCTCCACAGCACGCGAATGCCGTGCCCCAGGCCTTCGCAGAAGCTGTAGACGTGCTCGCGCAGGTCGGACAGGTAGGCGTCGGCGGCGGCGAAGTCGCCCTGGTGGCGCGCCTCGGTGTAGTGGGCGGCCAGCGTACGGAACGTGGCCAGGGTGGCGCCGGTGTTGGCGTCGATCTGCCGGTTTCGGTCGTCCTTCAGCGCCTCTTCCAGCAGGGCGCGCACCGTGCGCCGTAGGTGCAGGTCGGCGCCGGGCTCCGGGCGGTAGAGGATGCCGTCCTTGACCAGGCGCTCCTGCACGCCGGGCTCCAGCGCCTCGTCGCTGATGGAGCCGGCCAGGTAGGCGTCCATGATGGGTTCGGCGTGGCGGCCCAGCTGGCGCAGGAAGCGCACGCCGGCCTGGTGCAGGTTGCCGCTCATAGCAGACTGCTCTGGCTGGCGGCCTCGGCGCGATCCTCCAGCGCCAGGCCTTCGGCTTCGTCGATGAAGCGGATCACCTCGTAGAGGTAATCCAGCTTGCCGGTGCCGATGTAGATCTGCTTTTCCGGGTTGGGGCGGATCAGGTAGCCCATGTCGCAGAGCTTCTTGAACACCTGCTTGATCTGCGCGTCGACGCTGGCGCTGGTGGAGCCGAACAGCCGGTAGTGGCTGATGCGCGCCAACTGCTCGCGGAAGGCCGGGGTGTCCTCGACGATGCCCTGCAGTTCATTCAGACGAATCGGACTGCCCTCGGTCAGCGGCGCGTCCTGGGCGCTGGCTTCCTGCACCAGCAGCAGCCATTCCACCAGGGGGGTGAGGGCATTGCAGACGTCGCGAAACTGCTGGCCGACGACCTTGCGCTCGTTCTCGCCCAACTGGCGGTAGGCGCAATAGAACACCTCCGCCTCGGCGCCGCTGCCGACGCTGGCCACCAACCGGTTGAGGGTGCTCAGGTAGTCGTCCACCTGTTCGCGGTTGGCCGGGTTCTTCAGGAAGCGCCAGCCTTCCTCGTCGGTGGTGCGGCAGATGAAGCTGCCCTGCAGCAGGCGTTCGATGACCTGTCCCTTGTTGGAAAGCATCAGACGGTCTCCTCGGTCTGGCGGGCTTTCAGGCGCTCGCCGATCACATCCAGGCGCGGCTTGACCACCTGCAGCTGGCGGGTCTGCTTGTTGACGATGTAGCGGTTGCTGAACAGCGACAGCACCTCGGAATCCGGGTTGGGGAAGGCGGCGAGGATGCGGATGCGGTTGCTGGTGCAGGCGTCGAAGATCTTCTTCACGTTGTTGTGGTGCAGCGTGCCCAGTTCGTCGATCGGCCAGTGGATCATCGCCGGCGCGTCGCCGCGCAGCAGGCGGGTAAACGCCAGCAGGAACTTGCACAGGATCAGGTAGGCCATGCCGTGGCTGGAGGATTCGTTGAGCTGGCGGTCGGTGCGGATCACCAGGTCGCTGTTGCCCTCGCGCAGGCGCAGCTCGATTTCCAGCAAGCCCGCGATGCCGCTGCTCAGCGCCGAGCGGCCGAGCACTTCCAGGGCGCGGCGCATGCTGCCGGTGTAGTCCTCGCCGGGCAGTTCGGCGAAGCCGCTGTCCTGCCATTCGCGGTAGGCGTTCACGAAGCTGCGCAGCTCCGGCCAGAACTCCAGCTCGGTGATGCGCGAGCGGATGGTTACCGCCGAATTGGACACCCCGTCGAGGAACAGCTCGTCGCTGACCTCGCGGGTGATGCGCGCGCTCTGGCTGGCGATGCGCTTGTCGATGTCGGCCAGCACGTCGAAATAGTCGTACAGGTCCTTGCCGAAGATGCGCCCCTGCTCCAGCAGGCCGCGGATGCTCTGCGGCACCAGCTCGTTGAGCAGTTGCGCCAGCACCGGCACCAGCCTGCGGTAATCCAGGGTCGGCACGCCGCGTTCGCTGACCAGCGTGCATTCCTCGCGGCCGCGCTCCCAGGTCTCGGTGAGGCTGGAGCCGCTCTTGCCGGCCAGCAGGCTGTCGAAGCGGTCGACGTGCTGCTTGATGGTGGTCATCAGCCCCTCGCGGCTGTGCAGCAGCTCCTGGCCGAGGCGCAGGCGCTCGTCCAGCTCGCCTTCGGGGCTGACGCCCTCGCGCGGCAGCTTGCAGTCGCCGAGGCGGCGCAGCAGGCCCTTGAGCAGATCCAGCTGGTCGCCGATCTGGCCCTGCTGCTGCAGGCCCTGCTTGCGCTGCTGCTCAAGCTGGTCGCGCTGGCGCTTGTAGGCCTGGGTGACGCTGTCGAGCCTCTGCTTGAGATCGCTCGCCTCGGCGCGCCGGGCGACCAGGTCGTCGTGCAGCTGCGGCTTGCGCTTGAGCCAGGTGACCGCGTACCACTCCTCGTAACGGTGCACCTCGGAACGCAGCGCCTCGGTTTCGCGGATGCGCTGCTCGCGTTGGTGGATACCGTTCTTCAGCTCGATCAGCTGGGCTTCGTCGACGCCACGGGACTTGAGCTCGTTGCGGTACCAGCTTTCGCAGGCGGCCAGTTCGGTCTTGCCCTGGGCGCGCTGCTCGTCCATCTGGCCGCGCAGCTGCGCCAGGCGCTGCTCCAGGTCCTGGATCACCTGCTGCCAGTGGGCCGAGGCTTCCAGGCGCGCGTCCTGGTGCTGCTCGGCCAGCTCTTCCAGCAACAGGCCGTGTTCGGCGCTCAGGCGGGCCAGGCTCTCGTCCAGCGCACTCAGTTGCTTGCGCGCTTCCAGGCGGCGCTCGGCGAGGGCGGCGTCGAGGCGCTCCTTGAGGGCGGCGCGCTCCTCGCGCAGCCGCTGGCGATCGTCCCTGGCGCGTTGCAGTTCGGTGCGGGCCTGCACCAGGCGGGTGTTGAGGTCGTCCAGCGCGGCGGTCTGTTCGGCCAGCTGGGTTTCCAGGGCCTCCTGCTGATTGCGCGCGGCCAGCAGGTTGTCCTCGGCCAGCTGCAGGCGGGCGCGCAGGGCGGCCTCGTCGGCGGCGTGCTCGGGGCTGGGCAGCATGGCCAGGTCCAGGCGCAGGCCGTGGAAGCTGTCGGACGGGGTGTCGCTCAGCGCGGGCTTGAGGTCGGTGCGCTGCAGCAGGCCCGGCTCGATCAGCTTGCCCAGGTGCTGTTCCCAGCCCGGCTGCTCGCGGCGCAGGAATTCCAGCAGGGTGTGCTGGCCGGGGTAGAGCAGGCGTTCCGCGACGTTCTTTTCCTGCTCGCGTTCGGCCACCTTGCGGGCCGCCTGCTGGTGCTGCTGGGCGAGTTCCTCGCGCTGGCGCAGCAGTTGGCGTTCCTGCTGGGTTAGGGTCTCGACCTGCTGGCTGGCCGCGTCGCGCTTTTCGTCGGCCTCTTCCAGACGGCGGTCGAAGATGTCCAGGCTGCGGCTTTCCTCTTCGCTGTAGCCGAACTGGTTGATGCGCTGCTCGTGATCCTTGCGCTCCAGCTCGCGGGCGTGCTTCTGCTCGCGGTAGTGGGTCTCGGCCTCCTGGCGGCGGCTGGCGAAGGACTTGTCCAGCTGGCTCAGGGCGTCGTGCTGCTGCTGGGTGCGGGCGGCCAGCTCGTCGCGCACCTTGCCTTCCTGTTGGTGCAGGCGGTCCAGGGCTTCCTGCTGGCGCTCCTGGACGATCTGCTTGCGCTCCAGGTAGGCGTTCTGCACGTCGGCGTGCTGCTCGGTGAGCAGGCGCAGACGCTCCTTGAGGTTGTCCAGCTCCAGCTTCCAGCCGTCGAGCTTTTCCAGATCGGCCTTGGCCTGGTCGATGTCGGAATCCAGGTACTGCTGGTACTGCTCCTCGATATGGTTGAGCTGGGTTTCGTCGCTCTCGATGCGCGCCTGCACCTGGGACAGATCGAGGCTCAGCGCGTCGCGCTGCTCTTTCCAGTCGCCTTCCAGGCGATTGAGTTCGAAGCCGATCTGCTCCAGCTCGCTCTTCAGGGTTTCCTGGCGGGCGAACAGCTGCGGCTCGTCGGTGCGGAAGGCCTGCAACAGACCGCTGAGGCGCGCCTCGCAGCCTTGCAGTTCCTGGAAGTCGCGCTCCAGGCGGGCGAATTCCGGGCGCAGGTCGGCGAAGCCCTGGATCAGCTGGCTGTCGCGGATCCAGTCCTCGACCTTCTGGGCGCTGAGGCCGGTGGTCGGTGGGGCAACACCGTCCTCCTCGAGGATGGCGGCGACCATCGACTTGATGGTCTCCATCTTGCCTTCGCGCGAGTGCACGGCGCGCACCAGCTTCTCGATATGGCGCAGGCTGTGTTCGCCGTTGCACAGGGAGAACTGGCGGGCCAGCTGGCGCAGCTCGCTGCGCTGGCTGTCGCTGGAGAGCAGGGTGCGGTCGTTCTGGATGATCGCCCGGTACTGACGGGTGTTGAGCTGGTTACTCACCGCGATGCCGAGCGAACGGAAATGCCGGCCCAGTTCGTTCATGGTGCGGCAGACGATGCTGTCGCCCTGGCGGCTGCGGATGTAGTCATCCAGGTCGAAGCCTTTCTGTACCAGCCGGTAGTCCACGCCCCGGCCGTCGCTGCTGGTGGCGAGGATCGCCTGGCAGGGCTCGTCGTCCATGCGCTGGTATTCGTAGACGATGAAGCTCTGCTCGGTGGGCAGGTACCAGCGCTCGAAGCTGTCACGGGTGGCCGGCACGACGCGGCTCGGGTATTCGCCGTAGAACACCGGCACCAGGCGCTGCAGGGTGGTCTTGCCGGAGGCGTTGGTGCCGCAGATGTTGGTGTGGTCGTCCACGACCAGCTCCACCACACCCTTGAGGTGGGTGTTGATCAGAATGAGGCGATTCAGGCTGGGCATGCGAATCCTTCGAAGATGCGAAGCAAGGGCGCAGTTTAAGCAAGCGGCACGCCGCTGCCGAGTCGCAATCGAGCGCGCTCGTCACATTTGGGGCGATTTGCCGCTGTGGCAGCGCTCGGTGATGCCATGACTTCGTAGGGTGGGCAACGTTTTCCTTGCCCGTTGCGGCCGCGCCGCCGGCGGCCGGAAAGACGCCGACCGCCCTACAGGGGGAGTCTCTCCAGCGTGCGCAGCAGCACCTCGACCTTGGCAATGGATTCCCGGTACTCGGCCTGCCAGTCGGAGTCCATGACGATGCCGCCGCCGCCCCAGCAGCTGATCTGCCCGTCCTTGACCAGCAGGCTGCGGATGGCGATGGAGCTGTCCATCTCCCCACGCACGTCCAGGTAAAGCAGCGAGCCGCAATACAGCGCGCGGCGGGTCGGCTCCAGCTCGTCGATGATCTGCATGGCGCGGATCTTCGGCGCGCCGGTGATCGAGCCGCCAGGAAAGCTGCCGGCCAGCAGGTCCAGGGCATCCCTGCCGTCCGCCAGTTCGCCGGTCACCGCACTGACCAGGTGGTGCACGTTGGGATAGCTCTCCAGCGCGAACAGCTCGGGCACGCGCACCGAGCCGGTACGGCAGCTGCGCCCCAGGTCGTTGCGCAGCAGGTCGACGATCATCAGGTTCTCGGCACGGTCCTTGGTGCTGGCCAGGAGCGCCTCGGCCTGTTGGCGATCCTCGTCGGGCGTGTCGCCGCGCGGCCGGGTGCCCTTGATCGGCCGGGTTTCCACCTGGCCGCCGCGCACCTCGATGAAACGCTCGGGCGAATGGCTGAGGATGTCGCCGTCGGGTCCGCTGATGAAGCCGGAAAAGGGCGTGGGACAGGCGGCGCGCAACGCGCGATAGGCCTGCCAGGCGTCGCCCCGGCAAGGAGCGCGGAAGCGCTGCGCGTAGTTCACCTGATAGCAGTCGCCGGCGCGGATGTAGTCGAGGATGCGCTGCACGGCACGCTGGTACTGCGCCGCGCTCTGGTCGGGCTGGAAGGGCGCGAGCAACTGGAAGGCCGCGTCGCTCTCGGCCGATGCCTCGGCTTCGAACAGCCGGATCAGGCGCTGCCGCTCGGTGGTTTCGACAGTGGGGTGGAACATCAGCTGCGTGGTGCGCCGGTGGTGATCGGAGATCAGCGCCCAGGCGTACAGGCCCAGCGTTGCGTCGGCGAAACCGAGGTCGTCACGGGCCTGTTCAGGCAGCTGTTCCAGGCGCCGGCCGAAATCGTAGGACAGGTAGCCGATCAGCCCGCCGGTGAAGGGCAGCGCACAGCCCGCCGGCGCCTCGGCCCGGCCCAGCGTCCCCAGCGCTGCGCGCAGGCGCTGGAAGAAGCCTTTGGCTGTTTCGTCGCAAGAAGGGCTCAGCGAGGCCAATGGCCAGGCGGACAGCAGGTCATACCGTCCGCGTTCGGCCCCCGGCCGGCCACTGTCCAGCAAGACAGCTCCCGGCGCGTGGCGAATGCGGGCGAAACGTTCGGTGGGGTCGGCCTGGTAGGGCAGGTCGTGGCAGAGACAGGTTGGCATCGGGATCGCGGGCAATAACGTGACGGGGATTGTATTCCGCTCACCGGGCTTGTCCTAGGGCCGCTGTCGGTTTGCGCGGTCGAGGGGGGGTGATTAGTATCTGGAGCATCCCGCGGGGCCGTTGGCCCGATCATAACGATAAATATAAGCAGCAAGGGATTCAGACCATGGACGTCGTCTCAGATACGATGGGCGGCCTTGCGCATCCGTCCAGGCGGTTCCTGCCTCCCGTGCCGGATGGCTATGTGCTCCGCTCCCGGCTACACAACCTGCTGGCCGAACACGCCGATGCCCGACTGATTCTGCTCTGCGCGCCCAGCGGCTCCGGCAAGAGCACGTTGCTGGCCGAACTGATCGCCAGCCGGCAGGCGCAGGGCAGTGCATGCGCCTGGCTGTCGCTGGCCGCCAGCGATACCGATCCCCACCATTTTCTGACCCGCTTGCTACACGCGCTGCGCCTGCAGGTGCCGGGCCTCTGTACCGCGTTGCTGGAAATGCTGGCCAGCCAGGACAGGCCAGCCCCCGGTGTGGTACTGGATGGCCTGCTGGCAGAGCTGGGCGAACTGCGCCGGCCCCTGCTGCTGGTGCTGGATGACTGGCAACCGGCCAGCACGGAGCTGCTCTCGGCCCTCAATCGCTTCATCCAGTTGGCCCCGCCGGGTCTGACCCTGGCCATTGGCTGTACGCAACGGCCTGCGCTGAATCTGGCGGTGCTGCGTGCCAAGGGGCGATTGCTGGAGATCGGCCTGGGCGAACTGTGCCTGACCCTGGAAGAGATGCGCGGTGTGTCGCCGGCCGGGCTCGGCGAGGAAACCCTGCAGGACCTGCATGCGCTCACCGAGGGCTGGCTGGCCGGCGCACTGCTCACCTGCCAGCCCCTGCCGGACGCACTGCCGCGTGCGGAAGCACTGGCCCACTATGCCCGGCTGCTGGACGATTTGCTGCGGCCTCTGTTTGAGGCGCTGCCACAAGAAATCCGGGAGCTGTTGCTGATCCTGGGCGTGCCGGCGCGAATGAGCGGTGAACTGGTCTGCGCCCTGACCGGACGGGACGATGGTCAGGCGCTACTCGAGGAGCTCGAGACCCGTCAGTTGTTCCTCATCCCCCTGGATCGGGAGCGCCGCTGGTACCGCTTTCATCGCCAATTCGGCCGTTTCCTGCAGTCGCTCCTGCGGCATAGCGATGCGGAGCAGTATCGCCAGCTGCAGTTCAAGACCAGCCTGTGGTTTACCAACCACCACATGCAAACCCTGGCTATCGAACATGCCTGTCTGGCCGAGGATTCGGAAATGCTCGCCGCCCTGGTGGGCGGCTACGGCCTGGAACTGATCAATCGCGGCCAGTTGCACCGCCTGTATCGCTGGCGGCGCAAGATCCCTGACGCCCTGGTGGAGCGCCATCCGATCCTGGTGCTGGTGGATGTCTGGGACAAGGCCGCCGGCCTGACCCTGGCAGAGGCCAATCGGCTGTTGGACGAGCTGCTGGCGCGCTGGGCAAGCGAGGACGAGACACCGCTGGGCGACGGACGTCTAGCCGTGCTGGCGATCAAGGCAATGCTGGCTCTGCAGAAGGATGACCTGCAGCTGTGCGTGGCGCTGGTGCGCAAGGTCGAGGCGCGACTCGAGCAGCACAGTGCCTTTCTCGAAGCTGCCACGCTGCTGATGGGAGCACTGGCCCATGCGGTGCTGGCCCAGCCGGAGCAGGCCCGGCGCCTCATCGCGCTGGCCCGGCAACGTAATCACTTCCTGAGCGGCCGCTACCTGGACATTCAGCTCGACAACATCGAGGTATTTCTGGCCTACGAACAGGGCCGCCTGCGTCAGGCCAGCATGCTCTGCGAGCGCTTGCTGGAACGAAGCCAGGGTTGTTTCGAGCCCGGCAGCACGGCGCTGGTGCTGCCGCAGATCAGCGCAGGCCTGATCGCCTATCAGCAGGGGCGTTTCGAGGGCCTGGAAGAGCGCTTGCGCCGCGCGTTGGCGGGTGTGGATGTCATCAACCCCATCGACTTCTACGCCCAGGGCCTGCTCTGTCTGGCGCGCCTGCAACGGTTGCGCGGCCAGGCCAGGGAGGCCCAGGCCACGCTCATGGAGGTGCAGAACCTGGGCGCCCGTCATCAATCCTGGCGCTTCTATGCCCAGGCGGTGGGGGAGGAAATCCTCGGATTGCTGCAGGACCCGGGTGGCGAACGCGCCAAACGTGCCGAGCAGCGCCTGAAATCAGTCGATTGGCAGCGCCAGGCGGCCGCATACCCCCAGCACACCTTCAATGCGGTGCAGTGGGTGCTGGGTTTGAGTCGGGTGCGTCTGCAGCAGGCGCGCAATCAATTCAGTGAGGCGCTGCACGAGATCACCCAGCTGCGCGCCCTGCTGCAGCCGGGTTGGCACGAGCTGCAGCGGCTGCGCCTGGACCTCCTGGCAGCGCTCAGCTACCAGCACCTGGGCTACCAGGAGCGCGCCTTGAGCCTGCTGGTGCAATGCCTGTTGGCGGCCGAGCGCGAAGGGATGCGCAGTCTGTTCGTGGAAGAGGGTGAAGGTGTACGCGCGCTGCTGCAGCATCTGGAAGCGGTCGAACGCCAGCCGGCGTTGCAGGGCTTCCTGCGCGAGCTGATCGGTATGTGGCCGGGACAACCCGCCAGCAGTGAGCAATATGGCTTGTCCGAGGCACTCACCGAGCGCGAACTGGAGGTCATTCGCCTGGCTGCCCAGGGGTTCTCCAATGACGAGATCGGCCGGCAGCTATCGCTGGCGCTGGGCACCGTGAAGTGGCATCTGCACAACATCTACGAGAAGTTCAGGGTGCGTAACCGGACCCAGGCGATCCGTCGCGCCCGCGATCTGGGAGTGCTGGCATGAACCATCTCGAAAGGGGCGCGATGCGGGCGCCCCTGCTGCGCACCAAGCTGTTTCCGGCTGGCCTGGAGAGTCGGGCACTGCTCGGGCGAGACCTGCTGGTAGAGCGCCTTTACCAGGCACGCCATCATCCGCTGCTGGTGCTCGGTGCGCCGGCCGGATACGGCAAGAGCACGGCGCTGGCCCTGCTGCGCCAGCGCCTGGAGCAGGCGGGTTGCTGCGTGGCCTGGTTATCTTGCGACGAGGCGGACAGTGAGCCGCATCGCCTGCTGGAGTATGTGCTGGCGGCGCTGGAGCTGGCGCAGCCCGGCTTTGGCGGCAGCACGGCCGAGCTGCTGCGCGATGGGCCGAGCTGGCCGGTGGAGGCTTTGCTCGATGCTTTTCTGGCCGAAGTACAGCGGTTTCCCCGCGACGTCTATCTGATCCTCGACGACGTGCACCGCATTCGTCATCCGGAGTTTCCGCAAGCCGTACGCTATCTGTTGAGCCGGATGCCGCCACGGCTGCACCTGGTTGCCAGCAGCCGCTTCCTTCCCCGCTTCCTGCGCGACGAAACGGCACTTCCCGAGGGGGCCTGCCAGCTGATCGGGGCCGGCGACCTACGGCTGAGTCGGGCCGAGACGGCCGAATACATCAAGCGCCTGCGCCACCTCGAGCTGACCGAGCGTGAGCTGGATCTGCTCTACCAACGTACCGAGGGCTGGATCACCGCGCTGCACCTGGCGGCACTGGCGTTGGCGCGCCATCCGGACCGCAAGGCGTTTATTGACGGCTTAAGCGGCACCGAGCGCGACATCGCGGACTACCTGGCCGAGGATGTGCTGTCGGGTCTCCCGCCGGCGTTGTGCCGCTTCCTGGAACAGACCTCCGTGCTTGACGAGTTCAGCGCCGAGCTGTGCGATGCGCTGACCGGGCGCACGGACAGCGCCGAGCTGCTGGCACGTCTGCAACGGGAGCAGTTGTTCATCATTCCGCTGGATGGCCAGGGCCACTGGTTTCGTTACCACCACTTGTTCGCCGAATTCCTCCAGGGGCGCCTGGCGCGCAATGGCAGCCCAACGCCGCTGTTGCTGGCTGCCGCCCGCTGGAGCGAGGCGCAGGGGCACGGCGACCGCGCCATCGCCTATGCCCTGCGCGCGCGGGACTACACCCTGGCCGCCAGTCTGCTGGAGCGGCAGGGCGCTCGCCTGGTGGCGAGCAACCGGGCCTACGGGGTCCTGACCCTGCTCAAGCAGGTGCCCACCGAGCAGATCCGTGAGCACACAGTCTTTCAGCTGTTCTACGCCTGGCAGCTGGCGTTCGATCAGCGCTTCGCCGAATCCGAGGCGCTGATCGAGGAGGTCAGCGGACGCCTGCTGCAGGTGAGGGGCAAGACGCCGCAGCCCGGTCTGATCGAATTGCTGGGCGCCGCACAGGTGCTCAAGGCGCTGGTGCTCCTCTACCAGGACAAGCTGGAGACCTGCCTGAAGATTTCCCGACAATGGCTGACGCTGGTGCCGAGCGGCCAGCCGGTGTTCCGTGCCAGCCTGGCCTGCGTGCAGGCCGCCGCCCTGGCCTTGCTCGGTGATTTTGCCGAGGCCGGCAAGGCCATCGCGCTGGCGCGCAGCGAGCTGCGTCAGGTGGACAGCGCCTACCTGTACGTTGTGACCAGTCTGATCGAAGCCCTGATCAGCAAGGAATATGGCGAACTGGAGCGCGGGCGTGCCATTGCCGAGGCGGCGCGCAATCGAGTCGAGCGGGTGTTCGGCCGGCGCAGCCGGGTCGGCGGCCCGCTGGCCCTGGCCTATGCCGACCTGCTTTATGAGCAGGATCGCCACGCCGCGGTCCTGGCCGAGCTGCCCCTGGCCACCACCTGGCGGGATGTGGCGACGCCCATCGAGCTGATCAACCGGGCAAGGCTGGTCATGGTGCGCGCGCGCTTCTATGCCGGGGAGCCCGAGCAGGGACTGGCGGAGCTGGAGGACTGGTTGCTGAATCTGCAGGGCCCCGGCTACGAGCGCGTCTATGCCCTGGCGATGGGCTGCAAGGTGAGCTTCCTGCTGTGGTTGCATCGCCCCAACGAAGCGGAGCGCGCCTGCCTGCAGCTGGAGCGGCAACTGGATCGCCTGGACATCAGCCGCTATCCAGACGCCTTTGCCGCCCTCAGTCTGGCCCAGGCACGCCTGGCCCTCAGTGAGCGGCGCCCGGAGAAGGCCCAGGGGGTTCTGGAGCCGCTGCTGTCTGCGCAGGCCGGCGAACATCAGCGCGACCGGCGTCTGCGCCTGGGCTTGTTACTCTCCGTAGCGTACTGGCGCAAGGGTAACAGCGAAAAGGCGTTCAACCTGCTGGAACAGACCGTACGTGATGCCTGGGAGCGGGGCTATCGACGCCTCTTCCTGGATGATGCGCTGTGGCTGTTGCCACTGTGGGAGGCCTGGCAGTCGGAGGTCGCCTGGCCAAGTCTGGGCGAGATGCTGCGCGAGCAGTGCCGGCGGCTGACCGTAGACCCGGAGAAAATTGAAGAGAATCAGGTGGTTAACCACCGCGAGCGGGAAATTCTCCGGTTGGTTGCGGCGGGCTTGTCGAACCGTGATATCGCCCAGGCGGTGCACCTCTCCGAAGCCACGATCAAATGGCACCTGCACAACCTGTTTGCCAAGTTGGCCGTGCGCAGCCGTACCCAGGCGGTACTGAAGGGCAAGAGCCTGGGCCTGCTGGGTGAGGCCTGAGGTTCGGCTGGAAGCCATCTGGCCTGTGCCATCCCTTGGATAGGCTGGCAGGTCACCGAAGCCTCAGTAGCTTTATGCGCAGGACGAGTTCGATGCTATCCGACTGTCGACCGAGGTGCTGCGGCAGGCGAGACGAAGCGCTCCTGCTGTCGAGGCGGGTGCCGCGACAGCTTCTGGGATGATCCCTAGCGAACCGAACCTTCTGGAGATAACAACAATGAAATTGAACCAACTGGCTCTGGCTGCCGCTGTTCTCGCCGCTCCGTTCATGGCTCAGGCCGATCTGCGCGCCCTGGACGACGCTTCCCTGGCAGGTATCAGCGGTCAGGACGGCATCAGCATTGCCGGTGACTTCAATGGCACCATCGGCGCCATCGTCTACACCGACAACGATGCTTCCGGCAGCGGCACCCTGCGTCTGGAAAACGTCTCCATGACCGGCTTCAGCATCACTGACGACAACCCGCTGATGATTGACGTGGTTACCACTGATATTTCCGGTACCGCTACCGATCAGCTGCAGATCACCCTGCCGGAAATGACCGGTCAGGTGTCCATCGGCGCCATCCGTGTGGGTGATACCGGTGCCAGCCTGGGCTCCCTGGCCATCATCGACCAGAACATGGCCGGTACCCAGCTGCGGATCTGGGGTCACTGATCCCCGGGCACGCGCCTGACAATCCGCCGGGCAACCGGCGGATTCCTGGATCGAGAGAACAGCAATGATAGAAATTCTGCTGGGTAGCCTGCTGGCTGTCTGGGGCTTCACCGAGGCCGTTGACACCCGGACAGTGCCCGAAGGCGGCGTGAATGTCAGTCACGGCATGACGGTCGCCGGCCCGGTGCGGGAGTCGGTGGTGGTCGAGCCACTGAGTCAGCTCAAGTATCGCAACGTCGTCCGCCAGGCTTACGACTACAGCTGTGGTTCGGCAGCCCTGACCACGGTGCTGGATTATTACCTGGGGCTCAATCTGGATGAACGCCAGGTCATGGAAGGGCTCCTCCATTATGGTGAGGCCGACAAGATCGCCGAACGGCGTGGCTTCTCGCTGCTGGACATGAAACGGCTCACGGCGGCGCTGGGCTACCAGAGCGGCGGTTTCCGTGCCGACTTCCAGGATCTGGTGACCCTGGAGCATCCGGCGATCGTTCCGATCGAATATGCCGGTTTCAAACATTTCGTGGTGCTGCGCAAGGTTCAGGAAGGTCGGGTTTATGTGGCCGATCCGGCCCTGGGCAACATCAGTTTTACCCAGACACGATTTCAGGACGTCTGGGATCAGAATGTCGTGTTCATCGTGTATCCGGGCGAGCGTCCGCCCGTGAACGCGCTTGCCCTCAGCGACGCAGACATGCGTCTGGTCGATGACAGGACCACCAGCCTGCTGGCATTTCGGGAGTTCCCGGTTCTGGCCAAATTCACCGAGAACCAGGCGACCGAAATCGGGTCCGCGGGTCAACTGCGAGAAACCCATTACATCCGCCGCAAATAGCAAGCACAGATCGCGCAGGGGACGCGCGACCCGTAATTCAAAAATAACAAGGGGTAGGCCATGGGAGTTCGGGGACTGGCGTGGCTGGCGATCATCTCGCTGGTCAGCGCGGGGCAGGTTTATGCCGAGGAAAGCAGTGTCGAGCAGGCCCGGGAAGCACTGAGCAAGAAAGAAGACGACGCGGACAGCACCAAGGCGCTGGAAGAAGTATTCCAGGCGGCCGAACAGAGCTACACCCTGCTCAAGAAGGGGGAACGGACCCTCACTTACGGTTTCGACTATTCACTGACCCGCGACATGGCCATCCAGACGGTGCGCACGAACCAGGACAGCCAGGGTGTGCCGAGTTACAGCGTCATTGGCCAGAGCGAGGCTCAGCACAGCTTCACCAACGCCTTTACCTTCGACTACGGTGTCTGGGACAACCTGACCTTCAGCGTGCGCCTGCCACTGGTGGCCAAGTACGATACCGAGCGCGATCTCGACGTCTACAGCATCGGCGATCTCTCCACCAGTCTGCGCTGGCAGCCCTGGAACTCGGTGCGCGGACGCCCCGTTACCACGTTCTACGCGAACCTCGGCTTTCCCACCGGGGAAAGCCCCTATGACATCAACATCAACCGAGATCTGTCGACCGGCAATGGCTACTACAGCCTAGGTCTGGGGGCCAACGTCTCCCATGTCCTCGACCCGGTCGTGCTCTTCGGTTCGCTGGGGTACGCCTACAACGCGCCCATCAAGGACATCGACCAGGTGCGCGGTGGACGGTTGCTGGAAGAGGTTTACCCCGGCGCCACCTTCTCGCTCAGCATGGGCTTTGCCTACGCCCTGTCCTATGACGTGTCGCTGGCCACCTCCTACCAGATGGCCCACAGCCTGAAGCCCAAGTTTCGCTTCGCGGATGTTTCCGGTGACGGCAACGAGCAGACCAGCGCTGTCATGAACTTTTCGCTGGGCTTGCGAACCTCGCCGGATCGCATCGTCAACGTCAACGCCGGTTTCGGTCTGACCGAGGATTCGCCGGATGTCCTACTGGGGTTCTCCATGCCCCTGGATATCAAAGGCCTCAAGGCCCGATAACGCGCAGGCGGACAGCCCATGAAAAAGCGATTTTCGCCGCTTGCGCGCGCGATTGCCGGGGTGACCTTGCTCTGGGCAATGGAAAGCCAGGCGCAGTTTTCCCAGAACCTGACCGTGGGCAACCCCAAGGCCATGGCGCTGGGCAACGCCATTACCGCCGATTCCAGCGGTATCGATGCGGTGCACTACAACCCGGCGGCGCTTTCCAAGCTCAAGGGTCGCCAGACCGCGCTGAAGCTGGTGACCGGGGTGATGGATATCCGTGCCGAGTTCGATGCGCCGCCCCATTACGGCGACAACTTCTTCAATTTCAAGAACGATCCGATCGCGGGCAGCCGCAGTCGCACCACCACCTCCACCATGTACCTGCCCGGTCTGGGCGGGACGGTCGATGTGCCGGTGCTGGTCGCGCCGCTGGCCGGGGTCTCCATCAATCCGCCGGGGTCGAAGTTCACCTTCGCCACCAACGTGTATACCCCGCAGGCGGTCGGTTTTCGGCGCGACAAGGATGATCCGGGCCGCTACATGGGGCAGGAAATCGCGCTGCAGCGCATCACCTACTTTTCGCCTTCGGTGGCCTACCAGGTCAACGATGAGTTCTCCGTGGGGCTTTCGGTCGGGTTTTCCCACCAGGCGCTGGCCCTGAAGCAGGATTTCCGGGCTCCAGGCATGCTCACCGGTGTGGTGGCCGCGGTTCAGGATGCGCTCTGCACCATCGAGGGCAACCCGATGGATGTGCTGATCAACCTGTGTGGCGCGCCCTTTGGTCCCTTCACCGACCTGGCGAACCTGGACGTCGACATGCAGCAGACGCTGTCGCCGACCTGGAACCTGGGTTTCCTCTGGGAACCGACCGAGTGGTTCTCCCTGGGGGCCGTCTACCAGAGCGAAGCGAAGATGCGCCTGCAGGGCAAGTACCGCGTCGAGTACACCGACAATTGGCAGAACTTCTGGAGGGGCCTCGACAGTTCACTGTTTGGCGCCATTTTCACCAGCATCACACCTGACGGCGTCTGGGAGAACGAGCAAGGCAACGTCTCCCTGGATGTGACCCATCCGGCGCATTTTTCCACCGGGATCAAGGTCCGCCCCTTGCCGCGCTGGCAGGTCAATTTCGACGTGAAATGGACCGACTACGGCAGCTGGGAAAACCTGGAGCTGGAGTTCGACCGTCAGTTGGATCTGCTGACCATTGCCATGCTGTTTGCGCCCGACAACGCCACCAACCGTTCGATCATCCTGGATCGCGGCTACGAGTCGGTGTGGAGCTGGGCCCTGGGCGTGCAGTACGACGTCAATGATCGTCTCAGCCTGCGGGTGGGCTATGAACCGCGTAGCTCATCCATCCCGAGTGATCGGGCGGATATCCTCGCGCCGCTGGGCGATGCCGACCTTTACGGCATCGGTGCCGGGTATCGCTGGGACAAGGATACGGAGATCGATATCGGCTTCAACTACCTGATCAGCAAGCAGGACATTCCCGCCGGCACCAGCTGTAACGTGAACTGCTCGGGATTGCTGGACATGGTCTACAACCCGTATGCCGACCTGGATATCAAGACCAAGGTTGAGGCGTATATCTTCTCGATCAGTTACCGGACGACCTTCTGAGAGTCGAGATGCGCAACTGGCTGCCGCTGTTGTGGGTGATCCTGGCCCTGCCCGTCGAGGCGGGGCAGGGGCGCTATCTGACCTGGCTGGATGACCAGGGACGTGTCCATAACACCTTCATCCAGGCTGAGGGTGCTGCCGGTGGCTTCTGGCGAAGCGGACCTACCCCGGAAGCGAACAGTCGGGATGGTGCCGGCTGGGCCAACAACGCTCCGGGCAGCAATGAGGCCAAGCGCCGCTACTTCACCTGGGTAGATGCCAGTGGCGCGTTGCAGAGCAATTTCCATGTTTCGGCGACCGCGCCGGCCGATACGCAGGTATCCGGCCGCGATCCGCTGGAGGGTGACTATGTGGATTCGGAATGGCTGGAAGGCCGCAACTTCCAGGCGGATGATCGCGCAGGAGCCTATTTCACCTGGGTCGATGATCAGGGGCGGGTGCGCAACTCGCCGGTTGGCCAGCGCGGCGGCCCCGTCGGGCCGGCCGCCGCACCGGTTGAATACAGCGAAGGTCGGCAGGTAGCGTTCAGCCGACCGTCGCCCCTGCTGCCCAGTCTGGATGGTCAGCCCGCACTGGCCTGGCAGCCGCAGGAGTCCGCGGCCGGGATGACCGAGTTGCACCGGGAGTTGCTGGAGCGTTGTTGCGAGCAGCTGGCGGAAAGCGACTTCATCGAACTGTCGACCGAAGAGCCCCGTTACGAGGAGTTCAATCGGTTCTCGCCGCGTCTCAGGTTGCCGCACCTTGACAGCCGTTACGTCGCCATCAAGCTGCCGCGCTCCGCGCAGCGTTATGGTCTGCGGGTGCGCAGTTTCGCCAACCGGCAACTGGTCTATCCGTCGCTGCTGTTTCTCGATGAGTCGCGCCGCCCCACGCGTCTGGTGAGCGAGGCGGTGTCCACTCTGCATCCGGAAAGCTGGCACCGCTACGCCTTCCTGGAGGGCGTGGTGCCGGTTTTCGGGGGTCGCGGCGAGCGCTACGTCCTGTTGCTGACCACCGAGGAGGACCGGGCCCGGCAAACGCTGGACAACCGGCCCTACAAGCGCCCGCTGCAGTCCCTGGAGCTGAACGAGGCCGGTGTGCAGGTCCATCGCCATGCCGAGGACGGCAGCTTCGAACTCACCGTGCTGCGTTGATCAGTCCCTGGGCTTCACGTGCCCGAACACTTCTTGGGCGAAGCGTACCCGCTGCTCTGGAGTTTCGGTCACGGCTGCCTTGCGCAGGGTTTCCAGATGCGCCTCGACCGCCTGGGTGCGCAGGGTGAGGCCACAGTTGTTGGCAATCTGGATGTTCAGGCCGGGTCGTGCGTTGAGCTCGAGAATCAGTGGCCCCTTGTCCTGGTCGAGCACCATGTCGACGCCGATGTAGCCAAGCCCGCACAGCTCATAGCAACCGGCGGCCAGGCGCATGAAACCGTCCCAGTCGGGCAACTGCACGCCATCCACCGCGTTGCCGGTGTCGGGGTGACGGATGATCTTGTTGTTCAGCCAGGTGCCGCCCAGGGTGATGCCGGTGGCCAGGTCCACGCCGACACCGATGGCGCCCTGGTGCAGGTTGGCCTTGCCATTGGACTGGCGGGTGGGCAGGCGCAGCATGGCCATCACCGGATAGCCCATCAGCACGATGATTCGGATGTCCGGCACGCCCTCGTAGCTGATGCTCTTGAAGATCGGGTCCGGAGTGACGCGGTACTCGATCAGTGCGCGGTCCCGGTGACCACCCAGGGAGTAGAGGCCGGACAGGATGGTCGACAGCTGCTGCTCGATCTCTTCATGGCTGATGATGCGCCCCGACACCGTCTTGTAACGCCCCTCGAAGCGGTCGGCGATCACCAGGATGCCGTCGCCGCCGGCGCCCTGGGCTGGCTTGATCACGAAGTCGTTGCGCCCACCGATGATGCGGTCGAGCCCTTCGATCTGCTTCTCGGTCTCGATGATCCCGTACATCTCCGGCACATGGATCCCCGCTTCCAGCGCGCGCTGTTTGGTGAGGATCTTGTCGTCGACGATGGGGTAAAGGCTGCGCTTGTTGTACTTGAGCACGTAATCCGCGTTGCGGCGGTTGATGCCCATGATGCCCTTGGCATCCAGGGCCTTCCAGGTTTTCCAGAGTCCCAGCATGGTGTCAGTCCTTCAGGAAAGCCTTGAAGCGGAACAGTTCGGTCAGCCGGTAGCCGCGGTAGCGACCCATCGCCAGCATGAAGGCAACCATGATCAGCAGCACGCCAGGGAAGGTGAAGACGAAGTAGGTCAGCTCCGGAATGGTCATCAGCAGGTAGGCCAGAGTGGCCGCCACCAGGGTGCCGATAGCGACCTTGAAGGCGTGCGCGCCGCCGCGTTCTTCCCAGGTGATCGACAGGCGCTCGATGGTCATGGTCAGGATCACCATGGGGAACAGGGCGATCGACAGGCCGCGCTCCAGGCCCAGCTTGTGGCTCAGCAGGCTGATCACCGCCATGAGCACCACCACGAAGGTCAGCACCACGGACAACCGCGGCAGCATCTGCAGTTTCAAGTGCTCGAGGTAGGAACGCAGCATCAAGCCCAGCGCCGTGACCAGGGTAAACAGCAGGATGCCGAATCCCAGCTGGGTTTCCCGGAAAGCCAGGGCGATCAGCACTGGTGTGAAGGTGCCCAGCGTCTGCAAGCCGCCAAGGTTACGCAGGATCAGGATCATCAGTACGCCGATGGGGATCATGATCATGATCTGGTAGGTCTGCTGGGTCTGCAGCGGCAACCCGTAGAGGGAGTACTCGAGGAAACCCGCCTGGGCCTGAGCGTCCGACAGTTGCGCCAGGCGGATGGCGTTGATCTGACTGTTGTTCAGCGTGAATTCGACTTGCGGGTTGCGCCCGCCCTCCACGCTGATCAGCGGTTCTTCGCCAAACCACCAGATCAGCCGGTCTGCCGGCAGGCCTTGCTCGCCGGTCTCCGGATTGAAGTACAGCCACTGGGTGCCGTTGTAGCTGCGCAGCCACAGCTCCGGGGTCTGTGCGATGCCATTGGCCAGGCGGATCGTGTTGACGCGCTCCATGGGTACATGGGCAATGGACAGCAGCAGATCGATGACGCGGGCTTTATTTGCCGTGGAGCGATCGCCGCCCAGCAGCAGGCCGACGTTGTCGTCGTTCAGGTTGTTGACACGCTTGATGGTCTCGCTGATGAACGTCTCCACATCCGCGGAGTGCTGGCGGATGGGGGCCAGCAGCGCTTCGGCGGCGATCTTCTCCGGCCCTTCGACCGGGATGCTTTCGCGGAAGATCGGCCCTTTTTCCTCGCTCTGCTCACCCCCGTAGCGCTTGGTCAGCACCATCCGGTAGTACAAGGTCTGATCGCCGCTGGCGCGCCGGGCCGACCAGGTGACCCGGCGATTGCCATCGACCCGGTTGACGCTGACCCCATAGTTGTTGGAGATGAAGCTCTCGTTGAGGCTGACATGGCTGGCTGCCGGCGGCGGCACGAACATCTGCACCTTCACTGGCTCGCGGGGGTTGGCCTGGAGTTCCACCCGGGCGTCGATGTTCCACAGGTCCGCGGTTTCGTCTTCGGTCAATGGAATGCCGAGCACGAAGATCTGGTAGGCCGTAGTCAGCACCCCCAGCGTCACCAGCACGGTGATGAGAATTTTCAGATGCAGAGTCAGTGAGCGCATGGAGCTGTTTACTCGCCGGGAGTTGTTTCTGGGGCAGGGCAGGCAGGCTTGCCGGCCACGTATTTAATGCTGGGATCGACCAGGGCCGCAAACTCGGACAGCGCGTCGGAACCAATCAGCAGGGGGTACTGGAAGGCGCTGCGGTCGGTCAGGTTCACTTCGATCGTGCGCAGGGTCTGGCCCATGCACAGCTGCAGCTCGATAACCGGGCGCGCGGTGTAGCTTTTGCCTTCTTCAGGATCGAAATCGCCCGCGCGCCGCTTGATCCGGCTGATGCGTGACACCGGGCGCTCGATCGGTTTGCCTTCCGCGTCACCATTATCAAGCTGAAAACGCACCCAGGTTTCCCCGTCGCGTTCGAAGCGCTGGATGTGATGGGCACTGAGCGAGGCGGTCATGGCTCCGGTGTCGAGCTTGGCGGGCAGTTCCAGATCGAAATCCATGATCCGGGCGTATTCGTTCAAACCATAGATGGTTTTCTGATCGGCGGTGCTGGCAGTGGCCAGGCCGAGCAACAGGCAGAAAAGGAGGGGAGGCGTAATTCTCATAGGTCTTGGAGTACAGGCAGTGGCGGTTCTGAACCGACCGGAGTCAGCTGCGGACCGGCAAGCGCGTGGAACGCGGGAGAAGGTATGCAGAGACGCCCCCTGGAACAAGCGGGGCGAATTCTACCATGGCGCCGGAAGTCCGGCGCCTGGCGGATCGTGAACCGGGTGGTGGAAAGACAACTCGACCAAGGTGGCATGGCTTGGCAGGGCTCGTGTTGACAATCTTCTGCTGAGATCTGGCATTGACCCGTTTTTTTGAGTATTTTTTAGACATCTAGTAAATGGATTGTCGACAATGAATGAGTGGCTCCCACCAGCCTTGCTGTCTGTGGCGGAAGAAGGCGAAACCCTGGCCGAGCAGGTGTTCCGTCGTATCCAGGCCGCCATCGTCAGTGGAGAGATCAAGCCCGGCAGCAAGATCTCCGAGCCTGAGCTGGCGCGTACCTACGGCATCAGCCGCGGGCCGTTGCGTGAAGCGATTCACAGGCTGGAAGGACAGCGCCTGGTGGTGAGAGTTCCCCACGCTGGCGCCAGAGTGGTCTCGCTGGGTACCCGCGAGCTGGTGGAGCTGTACCAGATCCGGGAGTCCCTCGAAGGTATGGCGTGTCGCCTGGCCGCGCAGCGCATGACCCGCGCCGAGGTCGACGAACTGCGCCGGGTGCTGGATGCCCACGAGCGCGACGAGGCCTTCCAGGCCGGGCGCGGGTACTACCAGCAGGAAGGCGACTTCGACTTCCACTACCGCATTATTCAGGCCAGCGGCAATGCCACGCTGTCCCAGCTGCTGTGCGGCGATCTCTATCAACTGGTGCGCATGTACCGCATCCAGTTCTCCAGCACGCCGAATCGGCCGCACCAGGCCTTCGCCGAGCATCAGCGGATTCTCGAAGCCATTGCCGAGGGCGATGGCGAACTGGCCGAGCTGCTGATGCGCCGACATATCGCGGCTTCGCGCCGCAACGTGGAACAACAGGTAGACAACCAAAGCAGAGGTGACGCATGAGCTCCAACACCCCCGGTCAGCGCTTCCGAGACGCCGTGGCCGCTGAACATCCGCTGCAGGTGGTGGGCGCCATCAACGCCAACCACGCGCTGCTGGCCAAGCGCGCCGGCTTCAAGGCCATTTATCTCTCCGGAGGCGGCGTGGCTGCCGGCTCGCTTGGCCTGCCCGATCTGGGCATCACCGGCCTGGACGATGTGCTGACCGACGTGCGTCGCATCACCGACGTCTGCGACCTGCCGCTGCTGGTGGATGTGGATACCGGTTTCGGCGCCTCGGCCTTCAACGTGGCGCGCACCGTCAAGTCGATGATCAAGTTCGGCGCCGCCGCCATCCATATCGAGGATCAGGTGGGTGCCAAGCGCTGCGGCCACCGCCCGAACAAGGAAATCGTCTCGCAGCAGGAAATGGTCGACCGCATCAAGGCGGCCGTGGACGCGCGCACCGATGACAGCTTCGTGATCATGGCGCGCACCGACGCGCTGGCCGTGGAAGGTCTGAACGCCGCGCTGGATCGTGCCGCCGCCTGTGTCGAGGCCGGTGCCGACATGGTCTTTCCCGAGGCGATCACCGAGTTGGCCATGTACAAGACCTTCGCCGACCGCGTGAAAGCGCCGATCCTGGCCAACATCACCGAATTCGGTGCCACGCCGCTGTACACCACCGAGGAGCTTGCCTCCGTGGACGTCTCCCTGGTGCTCTACCCGCTGTCGGCGTTCCGCGCCATGAACAAGGCTGCCGAGAACGTCTATACCGCTATTCGCCGCGACGGCACCCAGAAGAACGTGATCGATACCATGCAGACGCGCATGGAGCTGTACGACCGCATCAACTACCACGCCTACGAGCAGAGTCTCGACGCGCTGTTTGCGCAGAAGAAG
This sequence comes from Pseudomonas flexibilis, assembly GCF_000802425.1. GTDB lineage: Bacteria > Pseudomonadota > Gammaproteobacteria > Pseudomonadales > Pseudomonadaceae > Serpens > Serpens flexibilis. The sequence continues at coordinate 177,752 of NZ_JRUD01000019.1, forward strand.
GGCTGAGGAAGAGAACCGTGCGGCCCATCAGCCTGGGTCGCGCCTGAGGCAATTTGCAGTATCCAGAACAAATTCAATAAGGAGAGAGCAATGGCTGAAGCAAAAGTACTGAGCGGTGCGGGTCTGCGTGGGCAGATCGCCGGACAGACCACCCTGTCCACCGTTGGCAAGGAAGGCGCCGGCCTGACTTACCGTGGCTACGATGTGCGTGAGCTGGCCAAGGACTGTCAGTTTGAGGAAGTCGCCTACCTGCTGCTCTACGGCGAACTGCCCAATGCCGCCCAGCTGGAGGCCTATGTGCGCCGCCTGCAGGGGCTGTGCGACCTGCCGCAGGCGCTCAAGGAAGTGCTTGAGCGCATTCCTGCCGACGCCCACCCCATGGACGTGATGCGCACCGGTTGCTCGATGCTCGGCACCCTGGAGCCCGAGCACAGCTTCGAGCAGCAGCTCGACATCGCCGACCGCCTGCTGGCGGCCTTCCCGGCGATCATGTGCTACTGGTACCGCTACACCCATGATGGCGTGCGCATCAACTGCGTCACCGGTGAGCCGGACCTGGCCAGCCATTTCCTCGCCCTGCTGCACGACAAGTCACCCAGCGAGCTGCACCGCAAGGTGATGAACGTCTCGCTGATCCTCTACGCCGAGCACGAATTCAACGCGTCGACCTTCACCGGTCGCGTCTGCGCCTCGACCCTGTCCGACCTGTACTCCTGCATCACCGGTGCGATCGGTTCGCTGCGCGGCCCGCTGCACGGCGGCGCCAACGAGGCAGCGATGGACCTGATCGACCGCTTCAAGACGCCGGCCGAAGCCGTCGCCGAGCTGGAGCGGATGATGGAGCGCAAGGAGAAGATCATGGGCTTCGGTCACGCGATCTACAGCATTTCCGACCCGCGCAACGAGGTGATCAAGGTCTGGTCGAAGCAACTGGCCGAGGAGGTCGGTGACACCATGATCTTCCCGATCTCCGTGGCCATCGACGAGCTGATGTGGGAGCGCAAGAAACTGTTCCCCAACGCCGACTTCTACCACGCCTCCGCCTACCGGTTCATGGGCATTCCCACCAAGCTGTTCACCCCGATCTTCGTCTGCTCGCGGGTTACCGGCTGGGCCGCCCACGTGTTCGAACAGCGCAGCAACAACCGCATCATCCGCCCGAGCGCCGAGTACATCGGTGTCGAGCCGCGCGCCGTGCCGCCCATGGCACAGCGCTGATTGGAGAAGGCAGGGCCCGCTGACAGGCCCTGCCTGCTCCGTTTTACTCATCACCCCATCGAGTCCATGGCATGAACACCGCATTCCGCAAATCCCTGCCCGGCACCGCGCTGGATTACTTCGACACCCGCGCGGCGGTCGACGCCATCCAGCCCGGCGCCTACGAAAAACTGCCGTACACCTCGCGCGTGCTGGCCGAGCAGCTGGTGCGCCGCTGCGATCCGGCGCTGCTGACCGATGCGCTCAAGCAGCTGATCGAGCGCAAGCGCGACCTGGACTTCCCCTGGTATCCGGCCCGCGTGGTCTGCCACGACATCCTCGGTCAGACCGCGCTGGTCGACCTGGCGGGGTTGCGTGACGCGATCGCCGAACAGGGTGGCGACCCGGCCAAGGTCAACCCGGTGGTGCCGACCCAACTGATCGTCGACCACTCGCTGGCCGTCGAATACGCCGGCTTCGACCCGGACGCGTTCGAGAAGAACCGCGCCGTGGAAGAGCGCCGCAACGAAGACCGTTTCCACTTCATCGAGTGGACCAAGACCGCATTCAAGAACGTCGACGTGATCCCCGCCGGCAACGGCATCATGCACCAGATCAACCTGGAGAAGATGTCGCCGGTGATCCAGGCCCGCGGTGGCGTGGCCTTCCCGGACACCTGCGTCGGCACCGACTCCCATACCCCGCACGTGGATGCCCTGGGCGTGATCGCCATCGGCGTCGGCGGCCTGGAAGCCGAGACCGTGATGCTCGGCCGCGCTTCGATGATGCGCCTGCCCGACATCGTTGGCGTCAAACTGACCGGCAAGCGCCAGCCGGGTATCACCGCCACCGACATCGTGCTGGCCCTGACCGAATTCCTGCGCAAGGAGCGCGTGGTGGGTGCCTGGGTGGAGTTCTTCGGCGAAGGCGCCGACAGCCTGTCGATCGGCGACCGCGCCACCATCTCCAACATGTGCCCGGAATACGGCGCCACTGCGGCGATGTTCTATATCGACCAGCAGACCATCGACTACCTCAAGCTGACCGGTCGCGAGCCGGAGCAGGTGGCGCTGGTCGAGAACTACGCCAAGACTACCGGCCTCTGGGCGACCGCGCTGGAAGGCGCCGAGTACGAGCGCGTGCTGACCTTCGACCTGTCCACCGTCGTGCGCAACATGGCCGGCCCGAGCAACCCGCACAAGCGCCTGCCGACCTCGGCACTGCATGAGCGCGGCATCGCCGACGAAGCCATGTTGGCCGCCGCGCGCGCCGAAGAGGAAAAGGGTCTGCTGCCCGATGGCGCGGTGATCATCGCCGCCATCACCAGCTGCACCAACACGTCCAACCCGCGCAACGTGGTCGCCGCCGGCCTCGTGGCCAAGAAGGCCAACGCGTTGGGCCTGGTGCGCAAGCCCTGGGTGAAGACGTCCTTCGCGCCGGGTTCCAAGGTCGCCAAGCTGTACTTGGAAGAAGCCGGCCTGCTGCCGGAACTGGAAAAGCTCGGCTTCGGCATCGTCGCCTACGCCTGCACCACCTGCAACGGCATGTCCGGCGCGCTGGACCCGAAGATCCAGCAGGAAATCATCGACCGCGACCTGTACGCTACCGCCGTGCTGTCCGGCAACCGCAACTTCGACGGCCGCATCCACCCGTACGCCAAGCAGGCCTTCCTGGCCTCGCCGCCGCTGGTGGTCGCCTACGCCATCGCCGGTACCGTACGCTTCGACATCGAGCAGGACGTGCTGGGCCATGACAAGAACGGCAAGGCCATCACGCTGAAGGACCTGTGGCCGAGCGACGAGGAGATCGACGCCATCGTCGCCGCCTGCGTCAAGCCGGAGCAGTTCAAGCAGGTCTACATCCCGATGTTCGACCTGGGCAGCGTGGAAGAGGCCAAGAGCCCGCTGTACGACTGGCGCCCGATGTCCACCTACATCCGTCGTCCGCCGTACTGGGAAGGCGCGCTGGCCGGTGAACGCACCCTCAAGGGCATGCGCCCGCTGGCGGTGCTGCCGGACAACATCACCACCGACCACCTGTCGCCGTCCAACGCCATCCTGGCCGACTCGGCCGCCGGCGAATACCTGGCGAAGATGGGCCTGCCGGAGGAGGACTTCAACTCCTACGCCACCCACCGTGGCGACCACCTGACCGCGCAACGCGCCACCTTCGCCAACCCGCAGCTGGTCAACGAGATGGCCGTGGTCGACGGCCAGGTGAAGAAGGGCTCCCTGGCGCGCGTCGAGCCGGACGGCACCGTCATGCGCATGTGGGAGGCCATCGAGACCTACATGGAGCGCAAGCAGCCGCTGATCATCATCGCCGGCGCCGACTACGGTCAGGGCTCGTCCCGCGACTGGGCGGCCAAGGGCGTGCGTCTGGCCGGCGTGGAAGCCATCGTCGCCGAAGGCTTCGAGCGCATCCATCGCACCAACCTGATCGGCATGGGCGTGCTGCCGCTGGAGTTCAAGCCGGGCACCACCCGCAAGACCCTGGGCATCGACGGCACCGAAACCTTCGACGTGATCGGCGAGCGCAAGCCGCGTGCCGACCTGACCCTGGTCATCCACCGCACCAACGGCGAAAGCCTCAAGGTGCCGGTGACCTGCCGTCTGGACACCGCCGAGGAGGTGTCGATCTACGAGGCGGGTGGGGTGCTGCAGCGCTTCGCCAAGGACTTCCTGGAAGGCAACGCCTAAGCAACGAACGAGGCGGCCCTGAGGGGCCGCTTCACTTTTCATCTGGAGCAGCGTAATGGCTCATCAACCTCAGATTCGAATCCCCGCCACCTACATCCGTGGCGGTACCAGCAAGGGCGTGTTCTTCCGTCTGCAGGACCTGCCCGAGCGCTGCCAGGTGCCGGGCGCGGCCCGTGACCAGCTGTTCATGCGCGTGATCGGCAGCCCCGATCCCTATGCCGCGCACATCGACGGCATGGGCGGCGCCACTTCCAGCACCAGTAAGTGCGTGATCCTGTCGAAAAGCAGCCAGCCCGGGCACGATGTGGATTACCTCTATGGCCAGATCTCCATCGACAAGGCCTTCGTCGACTGGAGCGGCAACTGCGGCAACCTGTCCACCGCGGCCGGCGCCTTCGCCATCCACGCCGGGCTGATCGATCCTGCGCGCATTCCCCAGAACGGCACCTGCGTGGTGCGCATTTGGCAGGCCAATATCCAGAAAACCATCATCGCCCACGTGCCTGTCACCAACGGCCAGGTGCAGGAGACCGGCGATTTCGAGCTGGACGGAGTGACCTTCCCGGCGGCGGAGATCGTGCTGGAATTCCTCGACCCGTCCGACGATGGCGAGGAGGGCGGCTCGATGTTCCCCACCGGCAACCTGGTCGACGACCTGGAAGTGCCCGGCGTCGGCACCTTCAAGGCCACCATGATCAGCGCCGGCATTCCCACGGTGTTCGTCAACGCCGAGGACATCGGCTACCAGGGCACCGAGCTGCGCGAGGACATCAACGGCGACCCCGCCCAGCTGGCGCGCTTCGAAAAGATCCGCGTGGCCGGTGCGCTGCGCATGGGGCTGATCAAGACGGCCGAAGAGGCGTTGACCCGCCAGCACACGCCGAAGATTGCCTTCGTTTCCCCGCCGAAAACCTACAAGGCATCCAGCGGCAAGACCATCGAGGCCGGCGAGGTCGACCTGCTGGTGCGTGCCCTGTCCATGGGCAAGCTGCACCACGCCATGATGGGCACCTGCGCGGTGGCCATCGGCACGGCGGCGGCGGTGCCCGGCACGCTGGTGAACCTGGCTGCCGGCGGTGGTGAGCGCCAGGCCGTGCGCTTCGGCCATCCCTCCGGCACGCTGCGAGTCGGTGCCGAAGCGAAGCAGATCGACGGTAACTGGACGGTGACCAAGGCCATCATGAGCCGCAGCGCGCGCATCCTCATGGAAGGCTGGGTGCGGGTGCCGGGCGACGCGTTCTGATTACCTGTTTGCGAGAACGAAAAAGCCGGCCTGGGGCCGGCTTTTTCGTTTGTTCGGGCGCTCTACTTGAGACGGCGCTCCACGCCCATCTCCACCAGGATCTTGGCGGAGATCTCCTCCACCGAGAAATGCGTGGTATTCAGGCACGGGATGTTCTCGCGCTGGAACAGCTTCTCCACTTCGCGCACCTCGAACTCGCACTGGGCGAAGCTGGCGTAGCGGCTGTTGGGCTTGCGCTCATGGCGAATGGCGGTCAGCCGGTCCGGGTCGATGGTCAGGCCGAACAGCTTCTGCTTGTGCACCTTGAGGGCTGCCGGCAGTTGCAAGCGCTCCATGTCCTCTTCGGTCAGCGGATAGTTGGCGGCGCGGATGCCGTACTGCATGGCCATGTACAGGCAGGTGGGCGTCTTGCCGCAGCGTGACACGCCCACCAGGATCAGGTCGGCCTTGTCGTAGTAGTGGGTGCGGGCGCCGTCGTCGTTGTCGAGGGCAAAGTTCACCGCCTCGATGCGCTCCATGTAGTTGGCGGAGTGGCCTATGGCGTGCGACTTGCCCACCGAATAGGACGAGCTGGCGCTCAATTCCTGCTCAAGCGGCGACAGGAAACAGGAAAAGATGTCGATCATGAAGCCACTCGACTGCGCCAAGATGTCGCGGATCTCCTGGTTCACGATGGTATCGAAAATGATCGGCCGGCAACCGTCGCGCTCGGTGGCCAGATCGATCTGCTGAACCATGGCCTGAGCCTTGGCGGGCGTGTCTATGTAGGGGCGGGTGAGTTTCTGGAACTGGATGTTCTCGAACTGGGCAAGCAGGCTCTGTCCAAGGGTTTCGGCGGTGATGCCTGTTCCGTCAGAGATGAAGAAAGCGGTTCGTTTCATACGCCGAAAGCCTTAAGGTGAAAGCGATTCTTGGCTATCATAGCCGGGCTGTGCCATAGCTAGACGGCTGGCATTCTTACCTATTTCCCCGGGGCAGGCCACACCGGTGCGGACACAATCCGCTGGCAGCATTCCCCTACAGCGTGGAGAAATCACCTTGGTTGAGTACGTAGTTTCCCTCGATAAGCTCGGCAACCACGATGTCGAGCGGGTAGGGGGCAAGAACGCCTCCCTGGGCGAAATGATCAGCAACCTGGCGGGTGCCGGTGTTTCCGTCCCCGGCGGGTTCGCCACCACGGCCCAGGCCTATCGTGATTTCCTCGAGCAAAGCGGTCTGAACGATCGTATTCACTCCGCGCTGGATGCGCTGGACGTCGATGACGTCAATGCCCTGGCCAGGACCGGCGCGCAGATCCGCCAGTGGGTGATGGACGCCGAATTCCCTGCCCAGCTGGACGCCGACATTCGCAAGGCCTTCGCCGAAATGAGCGGCGGCAACGAACATATGGCGGTTGCCGTGCGCTCCTCGGCCACCGCCGAAGACCTGCCGGACGCCTCCTTCGCCGGCCAGCAGGAAACCTTCCTGAACATCCGTGGCGTGGACAACGTGATCCGTGCCGCCAAGGAAGTGTTCGCCTCTCTGTTCAACGACCGCGCCATCGCCTACCGCGTGCACCAGGGCTTCGACCACAAGCTGGTGGCCCTGTCCGCCGGTGTACAGCGCATGGTGCGCTCGGAAACCGGCGCCGCTGGTGTGATGTTCACCCTGGATACCGAGTCCGGCTTCCGTGACGTGGTGTTCATCACCGCCGCCTACGGCCTGGGCGAGACCGTGGTGCAGGGCGCGGTGAACCCCGACGAATTCTATGTCCACAAGCAGACCCTGGAAGCCGGCCGCCCGGCTATCCTGCGTCGCAACCTGGGCAGCAAGGCCATCAAGATGGTCTATGGCGACGAAGGCAAGGCCGGCAAGTCGGTGAAGACCGTCGACGTGGCCCGCGAGGAGCGCGCGCGCTTCGCCATCAGCGACGAGGAGGTCGCCAACCTGGCACGCCAGGCGCTGATCATCGAGAAGCACTACGGCCGCCCGATGGACATCGAGTGGGCTAAGGACGGTGACGACGGCCAGCTGTACATCGTGCAGGCCCGCCCGGAAACCGTGAAAAGCCGCGCCAGCGCCACCGTCATGGAGCGCTACCTGCTCAAGGAAAAGGGCACCGTGCTGGTCGAGGGCCGCGCTATCGGCCAGCGCATCGGCGCCGGTCCCGTGCGCGTGATCCACGACGTGTCCGAGATGGACAAGGTGCAGCCGGGCGACGTGCTGGTCTCCGACATGACCGACCCGGACTGGGAACCGATCATGAAGCGCGCCAGCGCCATCGTCACCAACCGCGGTGGGCGCACCTGCCACGCGGCGATCATTGCCCGCGAGCTGGGCATTCCGGCGGTGGTGGGCTGCGGCAATGCCACCCACGTGCTGAAGGACGGCCAGGGCGTCACCGTCTCCTGCGCCGAAGGTGATACCGGCTTCATCTTCGAAGGCCAGCTGGGCTTCGACGTACGCAAGAACTCCGTCGATGCCATGCCCGAGCTGCCTTTCAAGATCATGATGAACGTCGGCAACCCGGACCGCGCCTTTGATTTCGCCCAGCTGCCCAACGCCGGTGTCGGCCTGGCGCGGCTGGAGTTCATCATCAACCGCATGATCGGCGTGCACCCCAAGGCGCTGCTGAACTTCGCCAGCCTGCCGGCCGACATCAAGGAAAGCGTGCAGAAGCGCACCGCCGGCTACGCCGATCCGGTGAGCTTCTACGTCGAGAAGCTGGTGGAAGGGGTCAGCACCCTGGCCGCCGCTTTCTGGCCGAAGAAGGTCATCGTGCGCCTGTCGGACTTCAAGTCCAACGAATACGCCAACCTGATCGGCGGCAAGCTCTACGAGCCCGAGGAAGAGAACCCGATGCTGGGCTTCCGTGGCGCCTCGCGCTACATCAGCGAGTCGTTCCGCGACTGCTTCGAGCTGGAATGCCGGGCCATGCGCAAGGTGCGCGACGAGATGGGCCTGACCAACGTCGAACTGATGGTGCCGTTCGTACGTACCCTCGGCGAAGCCTCCCAGGTGGTCGACCTGCTGGCCCAGTACGGCCTCAAGCGCGGCGAGAACGGCCTGCGCGTGATCATGATGTGCGAGCTGCCCTCCAACGCGCTGCTGGCCGACGAGTTCCTCGAGTATTTCGACGGTTTCTCCATAGGTTCCAACGACATGACCCAGCTGACCCTGGGCCTGGACCGCGACTCCGGGATCATCGCCCACCTGTTCGACGAGCGTAACCCGGCGGTCAAGAAGCTGCTTTCCAGTGCCATCCAGGCCTGCCGCAAGGCGGACAAGTACATCGGCATCTGCGGCCAGGGCCCATCCGACCACCCGGATCTGGCCCGCTGGCTGATGGAGCAGGGCATCGAGAGCGTGTCGCTGAATCCGGATTCCGTTCTTGATACCTGGTTCTTCCTCGCCGAAGGGCAAATCTGAGCGCTTTGACCATACTGGAAGGGCGGGTCTGAACCCGCCCTTTTCATATCCACGCGATAGAACCCTGTAATGCAAAGCAGCAGCCGACTCTTTCCTGTCTCCCTGCTCGGCGCCGAACTCCGCGGCGACCTGAGCGAGGACGTCTACCTTCTCAAACCACGCAACAGTCCCGATGCCAGCGTCGAGCTGGCGGTCACCCGCCTGGGGCGCGCCGATGTACAGGGGGGCCGGGGCGTACCTGCGATCCTGCTGCACGGCACCTTCACCAACCGGCGTTTCTGGTACTCGCCCAAGGGCATTGGTTTTGGCGCGCACCTGGCCCGGGCCGGCTTCGATGTGTGGATTCCGGAAATGCGCGGGCATGGTCTTTCGCCGCGCAACCGGAGCTACCGGCACAATCGAGTGGTCGACTATGCGCGCTACGACCTCCCCGCCATCGCCGCCTTCGTCATGGAACAGACCGGGCAGACACCGCACTGGATGGGCCATTCGCTCGGCGGGGTGGTGCTCGCCGCTGCCGCGGGCGGTGGTTATCTGGACCAGCACAGCGCAGCCTCGCTGGCGCTGTTCGGCAGTCAGGTCAGTCGCTTGTACCTGCCGTTGAAGTTTCCGCCGGTGGCGTGGGGCGGGCACTTGCTGCTGGGCTGCCTGCCGCATCTGTCCGGCATGCGACTGGGGCGCGGACCCGAGGACGAGCCGATCGGCGTGGCGCGCGACGCCCTGCGCTGGCATGGACTGTTCGGTCGCTTCGGCTGCGGGCGGGAAAACTGGTGGCAGGGCCTGGCCACGGTGCGTATTCCGGTGCTGGCGGTTTCCGCCGAGGGGGATCGTCAGGATCCGCCGGCGGCTTGCGAGCGTCTGCTGCGCCAGTTCGGTTCGGCCAGTCGCGAGCACCTGTGCCTCGGCCCCCGGAATGGCTTCTCCAGCCCCTTCGGCCATGTGGAAATGCTCATCAGCAAGACGGCGCAACGCGAGGTCTGGCCATTGCTGACCGACTGGCTGCGGCGCCAGGCGAGCACCTCGGCGGAAGTTCAGGGGTGTGCCACGCGCGAAGCCCTGTGCTAAAGGGGATCGCTGCGGCTAAGATGTGCGCCCCCGCAGCAGCACCATCTCAAGGAGTTCAGCATGCAATACGTCACCCCTGACCTGTGCGACGCCTACCCGGATCTGGTTCAGGTCGTCGAGCCGATGTTCGCCAACTTCGGCGGCCGCGACTCCTTCGGTGGTCAGATCGTCACCGTGAAGTGCTTCGAGGACAACTCGCTGGTCAAGGAGCAGGTCGACCTGCCTGGTGAAGGCAAGGTGCTGGTCGTGGATGGTGGCGGCTCGCTGCGTCGCGCCCTACTGGGCGACATGCTGGCCGAGAAGGCGGCGAAGAATGGCTGGGAAGGCATCATCGTCTACGGCTGCGTACGCGACGTCGACGTGCTGGCGCAGACCGAGCTGGGCATCCAGGCGTTGGCGAGCCATCCGATGAAAACCGACAAGCGCGGCATTGGCGACCTGAACGTGGTCGTTACCTTTGCCGGCGTGACCTTCCGCCCTGGCCAGTACGTGTATGCCGACAACAACGGCATCATCGTTTCCCCTGAACCGCTGAGCATGCCCGAGTAGGTTCGATCGGATCTTAGCGCTCCGCGCCTCTGGCCGGAGCGCTTGCCCTGCTGTGACCCTCGGTTGTCCCGCCGCGTCTACCCGTTTGTACTCCGCGGAGGTGCGCATGCACGACCCCTTCGAAGAATCCCTGCGTGATCTGCTCAAGAACGCACCGTCGTCCCAGCATGACGACGATGCGACCCTCGATCGCGTGCTCAAGACCGCCAATCGTCAGGTGGGCGTCGGCGATCTGTTCTCGCTGATGGGCAACTGGTTCGAGGCCCTGATGATCGCACTGAATGCCGGTTCCCGGAACGTGGAATCGGGCCATGCCGCCACCAAACGCTGTGCTGAAAAGGCTGAATGAAGATGGAATTCGATCCCTGGACCCAGAGCCTCGTCAACGCCATGAGCACCATGTGGGGCTCGGTGGCGGCTTTCATCCCGCGCCTGTTCGGCGCCCTGGTGGTGCTGTTGCTGGGCTTCGTGGTGGCCAAGCTGCTGGACACGCTGCTGTCCAAGTTGCTGGCCAAGTTGGGCCTGGACCGACTGATGGCCGGCACCGGCCTGACCAAGATGATGGCGCGCATCGGCATCCAGGTGCCGGTTTCCACCCTGATCGGCAAGATCGTCTACTGGTTCGTGCTGCTGGTGTTCCTGGTGTCGGCTGCCGATTCCCTGGGCCTGCAACGTGTCTCAGCTACCCTCGACGTGTTCGCCCTGTACCTGCCCAAGGTCTTCGGTGCAGCCCTGGTACTGCTGGCCGGTGTGCTGCTGGCGCAACTGGTCAACGGCCTGGTGCGCGGAGCCGCGGAAAGCGTGGGCCTGGATTACGCTGCCAGTCTCGGTCGTGTCGCCCAGGCCATGGTCATCATCATCAGTATCTCGGTGGCCATCGGCCAGCTGGAGGTGAAGACCGACCTGCTCAACACCGTCATTGCCATCGTCCTGATCTCAGTCGGCCTGGCCGCTGCGCTGGCCTTGGGGCTGGGCAGCCGCGAGATCGCCGGGCAGATCCTCGCTGGCATCTACGTGCGCGAGCTGTATGAGGTGGGCCAGGATATCCAGGTCGGCGACATCCAGGGGCAGATCGAGGAAATCGGTACGGTGAAGACCATCCTGGTCACCTCGGATGGGGATTTGGTGTCAATAGCCAATAAGACGCTGCTCGAACATCGCGTCAACAGCCGTTGAGGCGGCAAATCCTGTTATCTTATTGCGCCGCGACGACCGCCCGGTCGCTCGCCGCGCATCCGCCTCAATCGCCGACGATTCGTTTTGAACAAAGTCCAGCACCCCGGCCAGCGCTACGACCCCCGCGAGCTCTCTGACGAAGAGCTGGTGGCGCGCGCGCACCAGGAACTCTTCCATATCACCCGCGCCTACGAAGAGTTGATGCGGCGCTACCAGCGCACGCTGTTCAACGTCTGTGCGCGGTACCTCGGTAACGATCGGGACGCCGATGACGTCTGCCAGGAAGTGATGCTCAAGGTGCTCTACGGCCTGAAAAACTTCGAAGGCAAGTCCAAGTTCAAGACGTGGCTGTACAGCATCACCTACAACGAGTGCATCACCCAGTACCGCAAGGAGCGGCGTAAGCGTCGGCTAATCGATGCCCTCAGCCTGGAACCCATGGAAGAGGCCTCGGAGGAGAAGACACCGAAAGTCGAGGACAAGGGTGGCCTGGATCGCTGGCTGGTGCATGTGAATCCCATCGACCGGGAAATCCTCATCCTGCGTTTTGTCGCCGAGCTGGAGTTCCAGGAAATCGCCGACATCATGCACATGGGCCTCAGCGCCACCAAGATGCGCTACAAGCGCGCGCTGGACCGTATGCGCGAAAAATTCGCCAGCGCGGAAACTTTGTAACCCATCCGCCTCTCTGAATGGTGACTCCCCTGTTTCTGGGGAGCCATCCATACCATTCAGATGGGGATTTACGGATGAGGCTCAAAAACACCTTAGGCGCGGTCATTGGTGCTGTTGTCGCCGCGACCTCCGCGCACGCGTTGGCTCAGGGCCAGGGCGCCGTCGAGGTGGAAGTGTTTGCCAAGCAGTACTACCCCGATAGCCGCCGCAACATCGAAAGCGAAGGCGAGCTTTACGGGGCCGGGGCTAGCTACTTCCTCACGGATGACGTCTCCCTGGGCATTTCTCACGGCGAATACCACGATCTCACCTCGGACGATCCGGTCACGGTCGATGGGCGTTACAAGAACATCAAGGGCAGTTTGACCTCGCTAGATGCGGTCTATCACTTCGGTGAGCCGGGCCCTGGCGTACGTCCCTACCTGTCGGCCGGTATGGCCCACCAGAGCATCGGCCAGGCGGAGCGCAGCGGGCGAGACCGCAGCACCTTCGCCAACGTCGGCGCGGGGGTGAAGGTCTACTTCAGCGAGAACTTCTTCGCCCGGGCCGGGGTGGATGGCATGCACAACATCGACCAGGGCAACAGCGAGTGGATGGCAGGCGTCGGTGTAGGCTTGAACTTCGGCGGTGGTCGTCAGGAAGTTGCCCAGGCCGAGCCCGAGCCGGTCTATGAGCCTGTGGTCGAAGCTGAGCCCATTCCTGAGACGGTGCGGGTCGAACTGGATGTGAAGTTCGATTTCGACAAGGACGTGGTGCGCGAGGACAGCTACGACGATATCCGCAACCTGGCGGAATTCATGCAACAGTTCCCGCAAACGACCACCGTGGTGGAAGGCCACACCGACTCGATCGGTACCGAGGCCTACAACCAGGACCTCTCCGACCGCCGCGCACGTTCCGTGCGCAACGTACTGGTCGACCAGTACGGCATTTCGGGCAACCGCGTGGATTCGATCGGCTATGGCGAAACTCGTCCGGTGGCGGACAACGCCACCGAGGCCGGCCGCGCCATCAACCGTCGCGTGGAAGCCGAGGTGGAAGCGCAGGTCGAATGACAGTCCGTTCGATCTGCGTGACCGGGACCGGGGCCTGAAGGGGCCCCGGTTTTTTTATGACCGTTTGCTGGCTCAGGGAGCGGGGGAAGGAAATACCACAAGCGGCCCGGCAGGCTTGCCGGGTGGCGGTACGAAGGCGGGTGCCGGCGTGCCGGCCGGTCCGAGATGGCTGACGAAGCGATGGATGCTCAGCAGATCCTGGTCGCTCATCAGACGAAGCGCGTGATTGGGCATCGGCAACAACAGGGCGGCGGCAAGCAGCGAAACTCTGTTCATGGCGGTTCTCTCCCTGAATCCCGCTTCAAGGTATAGCCCAGGGTCGAGACCGCGAGCGCCCGTCGCAACACGGGAAGACTCATGGCGCCGACACCATTCGGCGAATTTCCGGCAGGCAGGAACCGCACTGGGTTCCACAGCGCAGCTCGCGTTGCAGGGCGGACAGATCCAGGCCCTGTTGCAGACCCGCCAGGATGGCGCTGGCGGAAACGTTCAGGCAGTTGCAAACCAGCCGATCGGTGGCGGCCTGGCGACCCTCTGGCGCGGCGAGTGGCGCCAGCAACTGCTGATGCGGCACGTCGACCGGCTGGCCTTCCCGCCAGACCTGCATGAGCCAGTCGCGGGCCAGGACCTCGCCGGCCAGCCGCACGGCGGTCAGACGGCCCTGCTCGAGGCGCAGGCGCTTGCTGATCCCGGCTTCCGGATCTTCGTAGGCCAGTAGCGGTTCGTGCAATGCCAGCGTCCGGTCCAGCTGCATCAGCCATGACTGCGGCGGCGCCTCGGCGCGGGCGGCTCGAATCACCAGGGCCGTGCGCTCTCGCCCCAGCAGACCCAGGCTTACATAGGGGAACTCCACCAGCAGCGGCCGTAGCGCATCGAGGTGCGATAAACCGATACCTTCGACCAGCGCGAACAGCCGCCAGGGCAGGTCGGCCGGTTCGAGCGCCACACCGCTGAGCTTGAGTTCCGGCTGGCGTGACAGCGGATCGAACCCCGGCTGGGTCAGCACGTTGGTACCCAGTCCCCTGAGGAAACGGTCGCCCCAGTGCATTGGCAGCCAGGTATGCCCTGGCCGCAGGCCTGCATCGCCCTGCACCGGCAGCACCAGGCTGCCGCGTCGACTGGAGACCCGGACCAGGTCGCCTTCGTGCAACCCCAGGTTGGCCAGATCATCGGGGTGAATACCCAACAGAGGCTCGGGCGCATGGCCGAACGCCTGTGCAGCGGTGCCGGTGCGGCTCATGCCATGCCACTGATCACGCAGCCGACCGGTATTGAGCAGCCAGGGAAAGGGGGGCTCCGGCATTTCCAGGACGGCCCGATAAGGCTCGGCGATGAAGCGCGCCCGTCCGCTGGGCGTCGGGAACCGGCGGTCGCTGTACAGGCGAGGCGTGCCCTGGCGGGCTCCGGCCGGGAAGGGCCACTGCTGAGGGCCGAGCGCGTCGAGCAAGGTATAACTGAGCCCGGCATAATCCAGGTCGCGCCCGGCGGTTAACGGTGTGAACTCCTGGAACAGGGCCTGCGGCGAATCGAAGTCGAACAGGCTGGGGAGGCCAGGCCGCAGTCGCTGTTCCAGCCGGCGGGCGAAGTCGCAGACGATGGCCCAGTCCGGCCGCGCATCGCCCGGGGGCGGAACGGCCTTGCGCACGTGGCTGACACGCCGCTCCGAGTTGGTCACCGTGCCTTCCTTCTCGCCCCAGCTGGCGGCCGGCAGCAACAGGTCTGCATAGGCGCAGGTCTCGGTGCCGGCGAATGCCTCCTGCACGACCACGAACGGGCAGGCCGCCAGTGCGTCGTGGATGCGCTGCTGGTCGGGCATCGATTGCGCCGGGTTGGTACAGGCGATCCACAGTGCCCTGATGCGGCCCTCCGCCACGGCTTCGAACAGCTCGACCGCGCTCAGCCCGGCGCCGGGAAGGCTATCGACACCCCAGTAGCGGGCGAGCTCGGCGCGGTGTTCGGCATTGTCGGCCTCCCGATGGCCGGGTAGCAGATTGGCCAGGGTGCCGGTTTCCCGGCCGCCCATGGCGTTGGGCTGGCCGGTCAGTGAGAAGGGGCCCGCGCCCGGCCTGCCGATCTGTCCGGTGGCGAGGTGCAGGTTGATCAGGGCGCTGTTCTTGGCGCTGCCGCTGCTGGACTGGTTGAGGCCCATGCACCACAGCGACAGAAAGCGCGTTGCGGTGCCGATCCAGTGTGCGGCTTGCTCCAGCTGCGCCATATCAAGCCCGCACAGCTGGCTGACCCGCTCCGGTGGGTATTCCTGTACCAGGCTCTGCAGTGCCGCGAAGCCTTCGGTGTGCTCGGCGATGAAGGCAGTGTCGATGCGTTCGTCACGCAGCAGGATATGCAGCAGGCCATGCAGCAGCGCCACGTCAGTCCCCGGCTGCAGCGCCAGATGCAGATCGGCCAGCTCGCAGCTGTCGGTGCGCCGTGGGTCGACCACGATGACGCGCATCTGCGGGCGCTGCGCCTTGGCGGTTTCCAACCGGCGAAACAGCACCGGATGGGCGAAGGCCGGGTTGGCGCCAATGATCAGCACGCAGTCGGCCAGCTCCACATCCTCGTAGGAACAGGGCGGCGCGTCGGCACCCAGGCTGCGCTTATAGCCCACTACGGCGCTGGACATGCACAGCCGCGAATTGCTGTCGATGTTGGGTGTACCGATCAGGGCTCGGGCCAGCTTGTTGAAGGCGTAGTAGTCCTCCGTGAGCAACTGGCCGGAGACGTAGAAGGCAACGCTCTGCGGTCCGTGTTCGCGGATCGTCGCGGTGAAGCGCTCGGCGGCATGCTCCAGGGCGCTGGGCCAATCGGTGCGGGTGCGGCCCAGCGTCTTGCCCAGGCGCAGTTGCGGGTGGAGCGCGCGGTGCTCCAGTCCGCCTGTCAGATGAAGGCTCGCGCCCTTGCTGCACAGTCGACCCAGGTTGGCGGGGTGCTCGGGATCGCCACGCACGCCGAGGATGCGGCTGCCATCGTGCTCGATCAGCACGCCGCAGCCGACACCGCAGTAGCAGCAGGTCGAGGCGGTGGTGCGGCGTTCACTCGACATGGTGGATCTCCCGGTGTGCAAGGGCCTCACCGAACATCAGCCGGTCGCGGAAGCCGGCGATCGATGCGCCCTCGCGAATCAGGCGCTGATACCAGCCACTGTCGGAGCTGTCGCCGTACAGGCAAGCACCCACCAGGCGGTCTGCGCGCAGGACCAGTTTGCGGTATACACCGCCGACGGGGTCGCGCAGGAGGATGCTCCGGGTGCCCTCGCCGCCGGCATACTCGCCGGCCGAGTACAGGTCGATGCCGCTCACCTTGAGGCGGGTCGACAGCAGCGAGCCTGTGTAGCGGCCAATGCCCAGCCTCGCCAGGTGGGTGGCACACACCCGGGCCTGCTCGAACAGCGGCGCCACCAACCCATAGCTGATGCCGCGATGGCTGGCGCACTCCCCCACGGCATAGATGCGTGGGTCGTAGGTTTGCAGGGTGTCGCTGACCAGAATGCCCCGCCTGCAGGGCAGGCCGGCCGCTTCGGCCAGTTCGCTGTTGGGGCGGATGCCCGTCGCCACCACCACCAGCTCGGCGGCCAGCTGGGTGCCATCGCGCAGACAGACCGCACGTACCCGGCCGTTCTTGTCACCCAGCAGGCGCTCGGTATGGGCGGCCAGGCGGAAGCCAAGGCCACGGGCCTCCAGCGTCTGCTGCAGGAGCGTCCCGGCCTCGCGGTCCAGTTGACGCTCCAGCAGCCAATCGCCCCGGTGTACGACGGTCACCTGCATGCCGCGCTGGCGCAGTCCGTTGGCCGCTTCCAGGCCCAGCAGGCCGCCGCCGATCACCACCGCGTGACGATAGCGCTCGGCGGCTTCGAGCATGGTGTGCGTGTCGGCGATATCGCGGTAGCCGGTGACGCCGTGCAGCTCATGACCGGGCAGCGGAGGAATGCAGGGCCGCGAGCCGGTGGCCAGCAGCAGGCGGTCATACACCGCCTCGGTGCCGTCATCGGCGATCACCAGACGCCTCGCGCGATCAATGCGCACCACGCTGCGACCTGCGTGCAGGCGAATGCCATTCTGCCGGTACCAATCGAAATCGTTGAGGACGATGTCCTCGAGCTGCTGCTCGCCCGCCAGCACCGGAGTCAGCAGGATGCGGTTGTAGTTGGGATGGGGCTCGGCACCGAATACCTGTATGTCATACAGGTCCGGGGCCAGTCCCAGCAGCTCTTCCAGCGTGCGCACTCCGGCCATGCCGTTGCCGACCATGACCAGTCTGGGTCTGTTCATTCGCTTCTCCGTCACGCATGCCAAAAACAAAAAGGCGTCCCGTCGCCAGTGCGACGAGGACGCCTTTGTCCGTGCCGGTCGAGTCTGCCTTCGCCGTTGAAGGCCGTGCCGGTGATGCAAGAACCCAAGCAGGCTGCGTGCCAGATCGGCAACCGGTTGATTATCAGGGGCTTGGCGACGACGGTTGCATACCGACGGAGAAGGTGGATGCCCGCTGCTGGTGCGTCCTGCCCGGGCGCAGTGCGTTCGGGGGCAGGCTAGTTACGCAGCTCTTTCAGGTAGCCATCAATCAGCAGCGGCTGGTGGAAGGGCATGCCCTGGGCCATGCGCAGCACGGCGCGATTGTGTTCGTAATGGCCCAGCGCATAGCCCAGGCGCTCGGCGCAGGTGGCGACCAGGAACGTCAGCAGCACCACGCGCAGGCCAGGCAGTGGCAAGCGCGGTGCAAAGAGAATCACCAGACTCGCCAGGCTGCGCAGCAGGCTCTGGATGAGCAGAAACGCTGCGGCAAGGGGGAGCGGGTTAAGTGCGCGCAGGAAGTCCATTATCGCGCCACGGGAGAGGTCACCGAGGTGATGGCCTTGCAGGGTCCAGAGCTGATTGTCCACGTGCGCCAGCAGATGTACCAGGACGACCAGCAGCACCTGGCCGCCCAGCTGCAGCGAACGCGGCAGCCAGGCGAGCGGCCGGGCCAGCAGCCAGGCCGGTGCCAGGAACATCAGTGCGTAGCTGCCGATGAGCAGCCAGCGATAGGCCTGCTGGGGAAGGTTGTGCGCATCGGTGATGAACAGGTGCAGGTGCAGCAGGAGCGCCAGCCAGGACAGGCACCAGAACAGGGTATCCGAGCGTTCATGGTGATCGGAGCGATAGTGCACCAGGATTCCCGGCTCCGCGGCGGTGCCCCGCCAGCTGTAGGCCGGTGCCAGACTGTTCTTCTTCCTGAAAAGCGACATGCTGACCCCCGGAATCCTGAATCATCGGAAGGGACGGGCAGTAGTGGCACTCTGCCCGTGTGCTATCGCTGTCGGCTGCTGTGGGGATTTCTTTAACGACCGGCGCGGTGCGCCGGCCGTCGCCTCAGTGCGCCATGAAGCGGCGAATACCCTGAAGCTGGCTACGGATGGACGGAAGGGTCTGCTGCACGACTTGCATGGCATTCGGCAACGCCAGGTCGTCTGCACGCGTGGCCTGGAGCGCGGTGAAGTTGCCGGTGGCAAACGGCAGTACCACCTTGTGCTCTTCGCTGATGAACGCCAGGCGATCCCAGTCGCCGGCAATCAGATGACGTCCCGGTTTCGGATCGAACAGGCTGTGTCCGATGCCGTACTGATGCGCAGGATTCTGGACGCCCAGCAACGGCAACAGGGTGGGCAGCAGATCCATATGGCTGGTGCGCAGGGTTTCTTCGTGGCGCTCGCGGCCCGGCACCCAGAGCACCAGCGGTACGCGGATCTGTTCGTCGGAGAACGTCGAGTTGTGGCCCCAGCGGCCGTTCTCCATGAACTCTTCGCCATGGTCGCCGGTAATCACGATAAGGGTATTTTCCATCAGCCCGCGCGCCTTCAGGTGGTCGACCACACGGGCGATCTGACCATCCAGGTGGTGCACCGCATTCAGGTAGCGCTTGTGGATGCCACCGATGTCCCGCTCCAGGTCCATGCTGGCGTAGCTGAAATCCGCCAGGTAATCCGGCTCGATCACCGACTCGGGCGGGAAGTTGTAATTGGCGTGCGGCGATTCGAAGAACATGAAGGTCATGAAGGGCCGGGCACTATCACGCTGATCGATGAACGCCAGCAGATCATCGATGTTCTTGCGGTCGCGCTGCCAGGTTTCGCCCTCTCCGTAGGCCTGCATCTGCTCCTGCGGTACCCGTACGAACAACGTCTTGTCGAATTCCGGATAGGTGAACTTGGCACTGGTGAACAGACGCATCTGGTAGTCCTGCTGCTGCAGAACGTCAATCAGGGGACTACCGACGCGAGCATTCAGAACCGGGAACCAGAGGCTGGCCGGAAGGCTATAGAACTGACTGAACAGCCCCATGCGGGTGCCGTTGCCGCCCGAAAAATGATTGCTGTAGCGAAGGGACTCTGCGGCAAAGGCATTGGTCTGTGGCATGACCCGGGGATTCAGCGTGTCGGCTCGCCAGGACTCGGCTACTAGCCACACCAGGTTCAGCGGCTTGGCCGGCGGCTGGATCTGCAGCGGTGCTTGCGGATAGGCCAGGCGGCCCTTGATGGCGACGTTCTCCACCTCCAGGCTCTGCGGACGCTCCATGCCCAGCGTGCCGACGAAGAACTCGCGCATGGTCAGCGGCTGATACAGCGGCAGGCGCTGGGCGGTCTCCAGCAGAGGGCTGTAACCGTAAAAATGGCTGACCGCGTGGCTGACCCGCTCGGTCAAGGTGCCCACCATGAACAGCGTGAGCGCCCAGGCCAGGCGGGGTACCGGCAGGCGCGGCAGGATGCGGGTCAGGGCGCTGGCCAGCAGGCGCAAGGCCAGTTGGCCGCCAACAAAGCCCAGGCCAATCAGCGCGAAGCCCAGGTAGCTGGATTCCGACGAGCCCAGCGCCGCGATGCCGCCAGGAGTGGTAATGATGTTCCAGACGAAACCATTGAGGTGGAAGCCGTACAGCTTCCACAGCAGGCCATCGGCGTAGAGCAATAGCTGAACGGCGGTGGTCAGCACCACGTGCAAGGCCAGTTGCGCGCCCCGGGGCAGCGGACGGGCCAGCTTGCTGATCAGCCAGGCCGGTGCCAGGAACATCAACGCATACGTGGAGATCAGGAGACCCTGATAGAACGCCATCCCCACGCTTTCCGGTGCATCCAGGAAGAACCCGAGGTGGACGGCCAACGCCAACCAGGAAAGCGTCCAGAAGAGGGTGTCTGCGCGACTGCGATGCGTGCTTGAAATCATGGCGTTCCTTTGTCCGGCTGGGATCGGTGGCGCTTAATCCCACAACACGAGCCGGAAGGCAAGTGCGAGGACAAGCAGCCTGGCGGAGAATCCGCGCTCAGCATGGCGGCACTATGCGGAAATTCTTGAGGAGCGAAATGCAGCCCCGCAGGGCCGCATTCAACGACCCTTCATGCGGCTGGACGCCGCTGACGCTGGTAAAGGAACTCCAGCACCGCGCCCCGGTACTGGTGGTAGAGCGGATCGTTGGCCAACGCCAGGCGCTCACGCGGGCGCGGCAGCTCGACGGTGAGGATGTCGCCGACGGTGGCCGCCGGCCCGTTGCTCATCATCACGATGCGGTCGGAGAGCAGCACCGCCTCGTCCACGTCGTGGGTGACCATCACCACGGTGCTGCGGGTCTGGCCGACGATGCGCAGCAGTTCGTCCTGCAGATGGGCGCGGGTCAGGGCGTCCAGCGCGCCGAACGGTTCGTCCATCAGCAGCACCTTGGGTTCCATCACCAGCGCGCGGGCGATGCCGACGCGCTGCTTCATGCCGCCGGAAATCTCGCTGGGGTATTTGTGCAGCGCGTGGTCCAGGCCGACCATGCGCAGGGCCGCCTCGCTGCGTTCCCGGCGCTCGGCCTTGCTCCGGCTGGCGAACACCTTGTCCACTGCCAGCTGCACGTTGCCCAGGCAGGTCATCCACGGCAGCAGGCTGTGGTTCTGAAACACCACGGCGCGCTCCGGGCCGGGCCCGTCGATCTCGCGGCCGTTGCAGATCAGCCCACCTTCGCTGGGCTCCAGCAGCCCGGCGATCAGGTTGAGCACCGTGGACTTGCCGCAGCCGGAATGGCCGATCAGCGACACGAATTCGCCACGGGCGATGTCCAGGTTCACCTCGCGCAGGGCCACGAAGCGCCCCTTGCGGGTCTCGAAGTGTTTGCCGACGCGGGTCAGCTCGACGAACTTGTCCATGGGGTCTCCCGAATCAGCTGTGGTAGTCGAAGCGGCGGGCCAGCAGGAGCAGGCTCTGCTCCAGTGCCAGGCCGACCAGGCCGACGATGACGATGGCGATGAGGATGTGCGCCACGTTGAGGTTGTTCCATTCGTCCCACACCCAGAAGCCCAGGCCGATGCCGCCGGTGAGCATCTCCGCGGCGACGATCACCAGCCAGGCCACGCCGATGGCCAGGCGAATGCCGGTCATCAGGTGCGGAAGCACAGCCGGGAACAGGATGCGGGTCAGCACCTTGTACTCGGAGAGCTTCAGCACCCGGGCGACGTTCAGGTAGTCCTGCGGCACGCTGGCCACGCCGGCGGCGGTGTTGAGGATGATCGGCCAGATGGCGCTGATGAAGATCACCCAGATCGACGCCGGTCCGGCGGCCTCGAACACCAGCAGGCCGATCGGCAGCCAGACCAGCGGCGACACCGGGCGCAGCAGGCTGATGATGGGCGCCAGCATGCGCGCCAGGAAGGCGAAGCGGCCGATGGCGAAACCCAGCGGAATGCCGACCAGCGCCGCCAGACCGAAGCCGGCGCCGACCCGGCCCAGCGAGTGCAGGATGTTCCAGCCGATGCCCATGTCGTTGGGCCCGTTGTCATAGAAGGGGTCGGCGAACAGCTCCAGCGCCGCCTGCCCGGTGACCAGCGGGCCCGGCAGTCCTTCGCTGCGCGCTGCCAGCAGCGCCCAGAGGAAGAGGAACAGCAGGATACCGAGCAGCGGCGGCAGCACCTGCTGCAGGCTCTGGCGCAGCCAGGCGGCCATGGCCAGACGGCGCAGTGGGTGGGTTTCGCGGTGGGCCACCGGCGGTGGGCTCAGGGGAATGGACATGGGAACCTCCTCGGTCAGGCCTTGATGGCGAAGGAGCGGGCGTAGCCGGCCGGGTCACTGCCGTTCCAGACGGTGCCGTCAATCAGCGTGCTGCTGCGCAGCGGACTGGCCGGCAGGGCCAGGCCCAGGGCGCCGGCGGCCTCGCTGAAGAGGCGGGTCTGGTTGACAGCCGCGGCGACGGCGGCGTAGTCCGGGTCTTCGGTCAGCAGTCCCCAGCGGCGGAACTGGGTCAGGAACCACATGCCGTCGGAGAGGTAGGGGAAATTCACGCTGCCGTCGCGGCAGAACTGCATGCTGTGCGGGTCCTGCCAGCTGTTGCCCAGGCCATCCTCGTAGTTGCCGAGGAAGCGTTGCTCGATCACCTGCACCGGGGCATTCACATAGGCCTTGCCGGCGATCAGCCGGGCGGTGCTGCGGCGGTTTTCCTCGTTGGCGTCGATGAAGCGGCCGGCTTCCAGCAGCGCCATGACCAGCGCGCGGGCGGTATTGGGGTACTGCTCGACGAAGGCGCGAGTGGTACCCAGCACCTTCTCCGGGTGGTCCGGCCAGATCTGCTGGCTGGTGGCCACGGTGAAGCCCACCTTGTCGAAGATGGCCCGGGCGCCCCAGGGCTCGCCGACGCAGAAGCCATCCATGTTGCCGACGCGCATGTTGGCCACCATCTGCGGCGGCGGCACGACGATGGTCTTCACGTCGCTCATCGGGTTGATGCCGTGCGCGCCCAGCCAGTAGTAGAGCCACATGGCATGGGTGCCGGTGGGGAAGGTCTGCGCGAAGGTCAGCGGGTTGGCGGACTGCTTCACGTGGGCGGCGAGCTGTTCGCCAGTGGTCACGCCGGCCTCGCGCAACTGCCTGGAAAGGGTGATGCCCTGGCCGTTCTGGTTGAGGCCCATGATCACCGCCATGTCGCGCTGCGGGCCGGCCAGTCCGAGCTGGGCGCCGTACATCATGCCGTACAGCACGTGAGCGGCATCCAGCTCGCCGGTGTTCAGCTTGTCGCGCACGCCGGCCCAGGAGGCTTCCTTGCTGGGGGTGATGTTCAGCCCGTACTTGCTGCCGAAGCCCTGGGTGGCGGCCACCACCACCGAGGCGCAGTCGGTGAGCGGAATGAAGCCGATGCGTAGGTCGGTCTTCTCCGGCGCATCCGAGCCGGCCGCCCAGGCCGCGCTGCGCAGGAAGGCTGGCGCGGCCAGGCTCAGGCCGGCCACGGCGATGGACTGCTTGAGGAAGGTGCGACGGGTCGAATCACGTTCATTCATGAAGACTTCCTTTTTAGGGCAATAAAAAACGGCGTACGCGCCGGGTTTCCCTGCGAGGGGGAAGGCAACCCGGCGGACGCCGTTGTCCGCGATCCGCGGCCCGCCGCCGTTGGCGTGCTGCGAGAGTTCACCATGAACGAAGCAAAGGCCTTGCCAAGTGACTAATGGCGATTAAAGTCTTTTGAAAACAATGACATGTGGCCCGGGGCGGTAGTCAGGAGTGCCCTGTCGTTGTGAGGGGAGAAGGAGCAATGCGCCAGGGCGGCGCACGCTGCGCGGTAGTAGGGCGACATCCGCGCAGTCTGGTCGACGCCTGGGTGTATGCCGCATCGGCGGCCGGGAAAGCGCCGACGCCCTAGCGGAAGGCGCGGCGGATTCGCAGACCGTAGGGTGGTCAACGCAACGCGTTGGCCGCCGAGCATGGCCGCAATGCACACCGCATTGGCGGCCGGGAAAATCGCCGACCACCCGACGGGCCGGCGTTGCGCCGGCCCCTGAAGGTCAGGCCTCGGTCTTGCGCGCCTTGGCCGGCGGGGTGACCAGGCCGTCGGCGCGGAACATCGCCTTGATGCCACGGATGGCCTGGCGGATGCGGTCCTGGTTTTCAATCAGCGCGAAGCGCACATGATCGTCACCGTACTCGCCGAAGCCGATGCCCGGCGACACCGACACCTTGGCGTCGGCCAGCAGCTTCTTGGCGAACTCCAGCGAGCCCAGGTGTGCATAGGGCTCGGGGATTTTCGCCCAGATGTACATGGAGGCCTTGGGGTTCTCGACCATCCAGCCGGCCTCGTGCAAACCCTTGACCATCAGGTTGCGGCGCTGGCGGTACTGCTCGGCGATGTCGCGCACGCACTGCTGGTCGCCTTCCAGGGCGGCGATGGCCGCCACCTGCAGCGGGGTGAAGGTGCCGTAGTCGTGGTAGCTCTTGATGCGCGCCAGTGCGGCGACCAGTTCCGGGTTGCCGACCATGAAGCCGATACGCCAGCCGGCCATGTTGTAGCTCTTGGACAGGGTGAAGAATTCCACCGCCACGTCCTTGGCCCCCGGCACCTGCATGATCGACGGCGCCTTCCAGCCGTCGTAGACGATGTCCGCGTAGGCCAGGTCGTGCACCACCAGGATGTCGTACTGCTTGGCCAGGGCCACCACGCGCTCGAAGAAGTCCAGCTCCACGCACTGGGCGGTGGGGTTGGAGGGGAAGCCGATGATGATCATCTTCGGCTTGGGGATCGACTCGCGGATCGCCCGTTCCAGCTCGGCGAAGAAGTCCATGCCGGGAATCAGCGGCACCGAACGTACCTGGGCGCCGGCGATCACCGCGCCGTAGATGTGGATCGGGTAGCTGGGATTAGGCACCAGCACGGTGTCGCCCTGGTCCAGGGTGGCCAGCATCAGGTGCGCCAGGCCTTCCTTGGAGCCGATGGTGACGATGGCTTCGCTTTCCGGGTCGATCTCGACGGCATAGCGGTCCTGGTACCAGCGCGAGATGGCGCGGCGCAGACGCGGAATGCCGCGCGAAGTGGAGTAGCCGTGGGTGTCTTCGCGCTGGGCGACCTGCACCAGTTTCTCGACGATATGCGGCGGGGTGGCGCCGTCCGGATTGCCCATGCTGAAGTCGATGATGTCCTCGCCACGGCGGCGGGCGGCCATCTTCAGTTCGGCGGTGATGTTGAAAACGTAGGGGGGCAGACGATCGATGCGCGCAAAGCGGCGCTTGCCGTGTTCGGCCATGATTTCCTCGATGTGACGTAAGCGCCCGGAACCGTCCGAGCGACGCTGGTCGCCTGTGCGACCGCCAGCGACGATACGCCCAAAGCGAGACGGGCGGCAATAGCCCGCTTCAGCCGCGCATCAGCGACTGCATGGCGATGATCTGCTCGGCCACCTGGATGAGCTTCTGCTGCCGGTCCATGGCCTGGCGGCGCATCAGGGTATAGGCCTCTTCCTCATCGCAGTGGCGGATCTTCATGAGCAGGCCCTTGGCCTGCTCGATGCGCTTGCGCTCGTTGAGCTGCGCTTCGCGCACCTGCAACTCGCTGCGCAGGGTCTGTTCGCTGTCGAAGCGGGCCATGGCCACGTCGAGAATGGGTTTCAGGCGCTGGGCCTGGATGCCTTCGACGATATAGGCGCTGACCCCCGAGCGAATCGCCTGGCGCATCACCTGTGGGTCCTGCTCGTCGGTGAACATCACGATCGGGCGTGGCTGGGCGCGCGACACCATGACCACCTGTTCAAGCACGTCACGACCTGGCGATTCGCTGTCGATGAGGATGACGTCCGGCTTGAGCGCCTCCACGCGGGCGGGCAGGTCGATGGTCGGGCCGGATTCGGCCGTCACCTCGAAGCCGGCCTCGCTCAGGGCCTGTCGGAGACGCCCCACATGGCGAGCGGTATCGTTGATCAGCAGGATGCGCAGCATGGCAGTCTCTCCACGATGTGCTCCGCCGCACCACTCCGCGCCTGCGCACAACAAGGGCGCACGGCAAGGCGGTCATGCCTCATTGTGGATCGGCGGCGCACGGGGCACGGCAGGGCGCGGTTGCGCCGTTATAGGTATGCCGATGCCGGAGCAACTGCCATGCCAGGGCGCCTGGCCCTGGATCAGCGCTCGATGATCTGCCGCACCTGGGACTTGGGAATCTGCCGGGTGCGCCCCTCGCTGTCCTCGTATTCGATCAGGCCGGTCTTCTTGTCGAGCTCGGGCTTGTCCTGACTGGCCAGCATCTGGCCGTCGGTCGTGGCGATGATGTAATCGCTGGCGCAACCCGCCAGCCCCAGCGCGCAGCACGCAGCAATGATCCAGTGCTTCATTGAGGAGCCTCCTACCGTTTCACCCGAACGGGCGTACAGGGCTGTGACCAGCCGGCAGGGCGGATGCTCCCCACGTTCGTCCGAACCCGCTCAGACGTGGAAGCGCGAACTGAGTCGCTCCAGGCGATCAGTGAGCGCCTGCAACTGCTCGCTTTCCTGGTCCAGCCGCCGGGCGTCATCGGCGTTGCGTTCGGCCACTTCGCGGATGCTCTGCAGGTTCTGGGCGATCTGCGTGCTGACCGCGCTCTGTTCCTGCGTGCTGGAGGCGATCAGGGTATTCATGCGGCTGATCGCCTCGATCTCGTCACCCATGGCAACCAGCAGTTCGCCCGCGCGGCGACTGTCCGTCACGCAGTCCAGTGCGGCTTCGCGGCTGCTTCGCATGACCTGGGCAGCGGCCTGGCTGCCGTGCTGCAAGCGTTCGAGGATGTCGTGGATCTCGCGGGTAGAATCGGCCGTGCGTTGCGCCAGGTTGCGCACTTCGTCGGCTACCACGGCGAAGCCACGACCAGCTTCGCCGGCCCGTGCCGCCTCGATGGCCGCGTTGAGCGCCAGCAGGTTGGTCTGCCCGGCGATGCTGCCGATCACCTCCAGTACCTTGCTGACCTGCTCGGACTGCTCGGCCAGCGCCTGCACGGTCTGGTTTGCGTCATTCAACCGTTCAGCCAGCGCGTCGATCGCCTGCTGCGAGACCCTGAGCAGGCGGTCGCCTGCGTCGGATTTCTCGTTGATCCCCTGGGCTGCGCGAGCCGCTTCGCTGGCGTGGTCGGCGACGCTCTCGATGGCGGCGACCATCTCGTCCATGGCCGCCAGCATTTGTGCGGTTTCGTCCAGCTGTCGGTTGGCGCCGCTGCGTAATTGGTCGGTGGTGGCCGCCAGATGATCGGCCGACTGCTCCAACTGGCGGCTGTCGCGCACCACCGCGCCGGTGAGTTCGCCGAGCTCGTCGAGGAATTCGTTGAAGCGCTGGGCAATCGGCCCGCGCTGGGGAATGCGGTAGGTCAGGTTGATCTTGTCGTCGGACACCAGGCGATCGGTGGCGGTCATCAGGCCTTCGCCTTCTGCGGCGGCCTTGTGGCTCTGCTGCGCCAGGTACACCAGGATGGCGGTTTCCAGCACCACGTAGAAGGCGTGCAGGAAGATGGTGCCCCAGCCGCCCTGCTGGATCACCACCAGATCGAAGCCGCGGGTCTGCAGGGCGAAGAACACCAGGTGATGTACAGCCGCCGTCCCCGCCGCCGTGAGAATCGGCAGCCAGTCGCGGTAGAACAGCAGGACCGCCAGAAGCACGAAGATGCCGAAGTGGAACTCCACCACGCCGTGGGCCAGGTTGATCTGCAGGGCGGCCATCACCATGAAGGCTGCGCCCATCAGGCTGCGCAGCAGACGCTGGCCGGGAATCAGCTGGCCGAGCACGGTCAGCGTCACGCAGGTGAGGCCACCGATCACCAGGGCTTGCCCGGCATTGTCGAACCAGAAGCCCAGGATCAGGGCGTAGAGAAACATCGCCCAGAGCACGCCGCGCATGACGCGGTCGGCCTGGCGGTGATGGCGTTGGAGGGAAGTCAGGCTCAGGTTCATGGTCGGCAGCCAAAAAAAAATTAATGGAAAACCCCGCGCGGCGTTCGGGAACGCGCACGGATGCGGCAAGGACCGTTTAGTTGTTATTGGGCGGCGAGGGAGAAGCAGCGGGTGCCGGCGGGCGCAGGAAACACCCCCGGCAAAAGTGTGGGCATTATGCTAGCACGGCGCCCTACGGCTCAAATGCTTAAAACTGATACCAAGCGAGTGATGCTTGGCTGATTGTTGAACTAACTGAACGGGCCTTCGGCCAGGCGAGTCTCGATGCTGATCTGCACCTGGGTCATCAGCTTGTGCAGTGGGCAGTGGCCGGCCACCCGCTTCAACTCGGCGCGCTGATCGTCGGTCAGGCTGCCACGCAGGGTCAGTTCCGCGGTCATCGCGTAGAAACCCTCCTTCTCGCGACTGCCATCGTGGCTGACTTCCACGCTGATGCCGGTCAGCGGGATGCCGTTCTGACGGGCGTAATGGGTCACGGTCAGCGCCTTGCAGGTCGCCAGGGCGACATCGAAGTAGTCGTGGGGCTCGGGTGCGCTGCCCTGGCCACCCAGGCCGATCGGCAGGTCGGTGGCCAGTTCATGGCGCCCGTCCACCAGGACGCTGTGGCGGTAGCTGGCACTGGTCAGGGTATGCACGACGATGCTCATGGACGTTCTCCAGCGAGTGATCGAGCAAGGTAGAGCGCCTGAGGCGGCACTTGTTCCGCCGGGCCGACCGGCCTTTCATGCGAGAATCCCGCCGCTGACCGACGCGGGGTCAACAGGCCCCAGGGGGAGAAACACCATGCATGAAGACTTCTGGCGGGCGCGCTGGAACCGTAACGAGATCGGCTTTCACCTGTCCGAAGTGAATCCCTGGCTGCTGCGGCACTGGGACGCCGAGCCGGGAGCCCGGGTGCTGGTGCCGCTGTGCGGCAAGAGCCTGGACATGGCCTGGCTGGCTGGGCAGGGCCATCGGGTGCTGGGCATCGAACTGATGGAAACCGCCGTGCAGGCCTTCTTCGCGGAGCAGGGACTGACACCCCACATCATCGAAAACGGCCGTTTCCGCTGCTACCGGCACGGCAAGCTGGAGCTCTGGTGCGGCGACTTCTTCGCCCTGCGCGCCGAGGACGTGGCCGACTGCCCGCACTTCTACGACCGGGCGGCGCTGATCGCTCTGCCGCCGGCCCTGCGCGAGCGCTACGTGGCCCACCTGTCGGCGATCCTGCCGGAACGCTGCGAAGGGTTGCTGGTGACGGTGGACTATGACCACGCGCTGCGCGACGGTCCGCCGTTCGCGGTCGACGACAGTGAGGTGCGCGAGCGCTGGGGCGCGGCCGGCTGGTCGGTGACGCTACTGGAGCGTCGCGACGTGCTGGCGGAGAACTGGAAGTTCCTGAAACTGGGCGCCACCCGGCTGGACGAGGCGGCCTACCGGCTGGCGCGCTGAATCAGCTGTTCTGCTGCAGGTTGCGCACGAAGGTGTCGGCCTCGTCGATGGCGCGCTGCATGTCGCGCAGCAACTGATCGACATTGCCCTGCAGGGTGCGGTATTCGCCCTGCAGCGCGCTGATGGCGCGGGCGTTGAGGTTGTGCTTGAGGAACAGCACCTGGTCGCGCAGCACGCTCAGTACCGGCTCGATACGGCGTTCGGCGGCGCGCATGCGCTCCAGCAGGGTCTTGTACTGCGCACGGGTGCGCTTGAGTTCGGCGGCGCTGGCGTTGCGCAGGCTGGCATTGCTATACAGCTTGAGCTCGCCTTCCCACTCTTCGAACAGCGCCTCGGCCACATCCTCGACGGCTTCGATGCGCGCGCGTACCTCCTTGGCACTGGATTCGCTGGCCAAGTATTCCTTGTTCAGCGCCTCGTAGCGGGCCTCGAGCTCACCGCTCTTCACCTGCACCACGCTGCGGTAGCGATCCAGTGCGCTCTGGAACTGCTCCTTGGCCTCCTGCTGGCTGTCGCGGGCCTCTTCCACACGGTCGACCAGGATGTCGCGCTTGTGCACGCCGACCTTCTCCATGGCGGCGTAATAGGCGCTCTGGCAGCCTGTCAGGCCGAGCAGGGCGGTAAATAGCAGGGCGGAAAGGGGGCGCAGCATAAAGAGTCCTCGGCGTGAAAATGGCGACACTGTAACCCAACCCCTCTC
This sequence comes from Pseudomonas flexibilis, assembly GCF_000802425.1. GTDB lineage: Bacteria > Pseudomonadota > Gammaproteobacteria > Pseudomonadales > Pseudomonadaceae > Serpens > Serpens flexibilis. The sequence goes on from NZ_JRUD01000019.1 coordinate 207,612, forward strand.
CCCTGGCCCCTCTCCCGCAAGGAGAGAGGGGAACGCAATCGGACACCTCCCTCTCCCCATGCAGGAGAGGGCTGGGGAGAAGGGGGGTGAGAATAAAAAAGGGCGACCGAAGTCGCCCAAGCAAGTGTGAAACGGGGGTGGCCGATCAGCGCAGGGCGCGCAGGGCCTCGATACGGTCTTCCAGCGGCGGGTGGGTCATGAACAGGCCGGCCAGGCCGTGCTTGAGGCCGCCGTTGATGCCGAAAGCGGTGAGGCTGTCGGGCATCTGCACCGGTACCTCGCTCTCCGCGCGCAGGCGCTGCAGAGCGGCGATCATCGCACCGGTGCCGGCCAGGCGGGCGCCGGCCTCGTCGGCCTTGAATTCGCGTTTGCGCGAGAACCACATGACGATGATGCTCGCCAGAATGCCGAGGACCAGTTCGGCGAAGATGGTGGCGATGAAGTAACCGATGCCGTGGCCGTCCTCGTTCTTGAAGATGGCCTTGTCCACGAAGTTGCCGAAGATGCGCGCGAAGAACATCACGAAGGTGTTCACCACGCCCTGGATCAGCGCCAGGGTGACCATGTCGCCATTGGCCACGTGGCCGATCTCGTGAGCCAGCACGGCGCGCACTTCATCGGGGGAGAAGCGCTCCAGCAGGCCCTGGCTGACCGCGACCAGCGCGTCGTTCTTGTTCCAGCCGGTGGCAAAGGCGTTGGACTCGTAGGCCGGGAAGATACCCACTTCCGGCATCTTGATGCCGGCTTCGCGCGACAGCTGCTCCACGGTCTGCAGCAGCCATTGTTCGTGGCGGGTCTGCGGCTGGGTGATGATCTGGGTGCCGGTGCTCATCTTGGCCATCCACTTGGAGATGAACAGCGAGACCAGCGAGCCGGCGAAGCCGAACACGGCGCAGAAAACCAGCAGGCTGCCGTAGTTCTGGCCGGTGAAGCGATCGACCCCGAGCAGTTTCAGGGTGATGCTGGCGATGATCAGCACCGCCAGGTTGGTGGCCAGGAACAGGAAAATACGCATCATGGTGTGGGCGAACTCCACTGAGGAATAACGGAACGCTGGTTATATAAGGTTCGGGCGAGGCCTATTCAACCGAGGGACTATTGCAAACTGTGTCCCCTGGCTGCGCCTCGCCCGTCTTGCGGAGACGGCACACGACCCTGCGCGGCAGGGTCGTTGTCGTCACTGGCGGTAGGTCTTCATGAAATTGCCGATGCGGCGGATGGCCATGTCCAGATCGTCCACGCGTGGCAGGGTGACCACGCGGAAGTGGTCCGGCCACGGCCAGTTGAAGGCGGTGCCCTGCACGATGAGGATCTTCTCGGAGAGCAGCAGGTCCAGGGCGAACTTCTCGTCGTTGTGGATCGGGCAGACCTTCGGGTCGATGCGCGGGAAGGCGTACAGCGCGCCCATCGGCTTCACGCAGCTGATGCCGGGGATGTCATTGAGCAGTTCGTAGGCGCGGTTGCGCTGCTCGAACAGACGGCCGCGCGGCAGCACCAGGTCGTTGATGCTCTGATAACCGCCCAGGGCGGTCTGGATGGCGTGCTGGGCTGGCACGTTGGCGCACAGGCGCATGTTGGCCAGCATGTCCAGGCCTTCGATGTAGCCCTTGGCCAGGTGCTTGGGACCGGAAATCGCGATCCAGCCGGAGCGGAAGCCCGCCACACGGTAGGACTTGGACAGGCCATTGAAGGTCAGGCACAGCACGTCCGGCGCCAGCGAGGCGGTGGCGATGTGCTCGGCGTCGTCGTAGAGGATCTTGTCGTAGATCTCGTCGGAGAACAGGATCAGGTTGTGCTGACGGGCCAGCTCGACGATGGCCTCCAGGCATTCCTTGGAATACACCGCGCCGGTGGGGTTGTTCGGGTTGATGAGCACCAGCGCCTTGGTATTCGGGGTGATCTTGGCCTTCATGTCGGCCAGGTCGGGGAACCAGCCGGCCTGCTCGTCGCACAGGTAGTGCACCGGCTTGCCGCCGGCCAGGCTCACGGCGGCAGTCCACAGCGGGTAATCGGGCGCCGGCAGCAGCACCTCGTCACCGTTGTTCAGCAGCGCCTGCATGGACATCATGATCAGCTCGGAGACGCCGTTGCCGAGGTAGACATCCTCGATGCCCACACCCTCGACGTTCTTCTGCTGGTAGTACTGCATGACTGCCTTGCGGGCGCTGAACAGACCCTTGGAGTCGCTGTAGCCCTGGGCGGTCGGCAGGTTGCGGATCACGTCCTGGAGGATTTCCTCCGGGGCCTCGAAGCCGAACGGCGCCGGGTTGCCGATATTCAGCTTGAGAACGCGGTGACCTTCGTCCTCCAGGCGTTTGGCGTGCTTGAGCACCGGCCCGCGAATGTCATAGCAAACGTTGGCGAGCTTGTTCGACTTACTGATCTGCATGATGCTGAGTGTTCCCGAAGTGAACGTCGCGAGGCTGCACGGCCACGTGCAGTCGAGGGCGGCGAGGAGCGCCTTGGCAGCATCCGCGTGCGCTGCCAGACTGGCGGTTGAAAGCCACGCATGATACGTCTGGCCTGCAAGCGGGGAAAGGTGCAGGCGGGCATTTTCCGAAGTCAGGAGCCGCGATGGACAAGATCGACAAACCCCTCGACGCCTGGCGCGACGAGCTTACGCCCGAACAGTTCCATATCTGCCGCCTGGGCGGCACCGAGCGCGCGTTCAGCGGCGAGTACTACGCCACCCGTACACCCGGTATCTACCAGTGCGCCTGCTGCCAGGCCCCGCTGTTCGACTCCGACACCAAGTACGATTCCGGCAGCGGCTGGCCGAGCTATTTCCAGCCGGTGAGTAACGAGGCGGTCAGGGAACTGGAGGATTCCAGCCATGGCATGCAGCGCATCGAAGTCCGCTGTGCGCGCTGCGATGCCCATCTCGGCCATGTATTCCCGGACGGCCCGCGGCCAACCGGATTGCGTTACTGCATCAACTCGGCATCGCTCACGCTGGTGCCGAAGACGGACCCCGCCTGATCAAGGAGCGTTACCCCGATGACCGATCTGCTGCAGATCCCGCTGACCGATATCAATGGACAGGAAACCCGGCTGGCCGATTACGGCGCCCGGGCGCTGCTGGTGGTCAATACCGCCAGCCGCTGCGGCTTCACCCCGCAGTACGAAGGCTTGGAACAGCTCTGGCAGCAGTACAAGGATCGTGGACTGGCGGTGCTGGGCTTTCCCTGCAACCAGTTCGGCGCCCAGGAGCCGGGCAGCGAAGAGGAGATCGCCAGCTTCTGCTCGATGAACTTTGGCGTCAGCTTCCCCCTGTTTCGCAAGCTGGACGTGAACGGCCCGGGCACCCATCCGCTGTTTGCCGAGCTCAAGCGCCGCGCGCCCGGCCTGCTGGGCAGCCAGCGCATCAAGTGGAACTTCACCAAGTTCCTGATCAGCGGAGACGGCTCGCGCGTCGAGCGCTTCGCGCCCACCACCAAGCCCGAAGCCCTGCAAGAGGCGGTGGAGAACCTGCTGCGTTAAGGAGTACCCCCCTTGGATTCCCGACTGATCGCGCTGCTGGAGCGGGCCGACCGCCTGGCGCAGCGACTCGAACCCCTGTTGCCGATCGAACCGCCGGTGATCGACTGGACCGCCACCCTGGCCGCGCGCTGGCAGCGCCAGGGACGCAGTGGATTCTTGCAGCCGCTGCGGGTGAGCCATGACCTGCGTCTGGACGATCTGCTGGGCGTGGATCTGCAGCGCGAGCAGCTGGCCCGCAACACCCGCCAGTTCGTCGCCGGGCTGCCTGCCAACCACGCCCTGCTGTGGGGTGCGCGGGGCACCGGCAAGAGCTCGTTGGTGCGCGCGTTGCTGGCCGAGCATTGGCCAGCCGGATTGCGCCTGGTGGAGATCGAGCGCGACCACCTGGCTGATCTGCCACGGGTGGTGGAGCTGATCAGCGATCAGCCGCAACGCTTCGTGCTGTTCTGCGACGACCTGTCATTCGAAGCCGGGGAAGGCGAGTACCGCGTACTGAAGAGCGTGCTGGACGGCTCGCTGGAACGGGCGCCGGACAACGTGCTGCTGTACGCCACCTCCAACCGCCGGCACCTGGTGCCGGAGCGGCAGAGCGACAACGACAACTGGGAGCGAGTGGATGGCGAACTGCACCCGAGCGAGGCGGTGGAGGACAAGATCGCGCTGTCCGACCGCTTCGGCCTCTGGCTGTCCTTCTATCCCTTTACCCAGGAGCACTACCTGTCGGTGGTGCGCCACTGGATCGGCAGCCTGGCGGCCCAGGCCGGGTTGAGCTGGGCATGGGACGAAGAGCTGGAGAAGGCCGCGGTGCGCTGGGCGACTGGACGTGGCAACCGCAACGGACGCTGTGCCTACCAGTTCGCACGGCAGTGGGTGGGGCTCCGGCTGTTGCAGTGAGCGCGCCGCGCGTGCGGAGGTGGGGCGCAGCGCAGCGCTGCGGCGTTGCGCCCCACAAAGGCGGCAGGTCTCAGTCGTAGACCTGTTTCTTGCGCCACGGATCGTCGATTTCCTCCTGGGTGAGACCGACGGTCAGCTCATCTTCCTCTTCCTCGGTAGGCTCGCGGTCCAGCGCCAGGTCGTTCGCCCGTTCCAGATGCTTGGCCAGCTCGCGAAGCTCGATGCGATAGCGATCCTGATCCGCCTGGCGGCGCAGGAACTGCACCGCGCGCTCGAAGGCCAGGCGCGCCTGGCGGGGCTTGTCCTGCTGCAGCAGTTGCACGCCTACGCTGGTAAAGAAGTCGATGTGCAGCTGCACCATCATGTGGCGGATCTCGTCGACCCAGTGGCGCGCCTCGGCGGTGGTGATGAGGTTTTCGCGCGCCGCGCGGGTGATCACACCGTGCAGGCCTTCGAGCAGGAAGCGCACTTCCTTGGCCTTGTTTTCGGTGTTGATCGCCTGCGGCAGGTTCTTCACCGGCAGGTTCTCTCCCTTGCCCAGTAACACCACCAGCTCGTCGATGCGCGTGACCAACTCGGTATTCTCGGGTGCCATGGGACGCAGCCGCTCGCTCAGCTTGAGCTCCAGCTTGCACATCAGCAGCTTCAGCGCGGGTGTCATCATCTGCCCGGGCAGAATCTCGCTGAGGTCGGCACAGCGGCGAACGCGCTCGGTGAGTTCGGCTTTCTGGCGCTGTCGCTCCAGCTTGCGGCGCTCGATCTGCTGGCTCGCATAAACCAGGATGATCGCAACGAACAGTGCGGCGAAGACCAGGGCGGTGATAAGGGCTGGAGACAACGGCTTTCCTCCGATGATGGCATCTGGCCCCGAGTGTAGAGATTTCTCCCCGTGGCTCCTAGGGTCAATTAAGCTTTCGTCGCGCGCTCGGATTCCTGAGGCGCAGCGACGCATCGTGCCGCTTCAGCGGAACGCTGGAAAGCACGCGCTGCGGCAGGGCGACGGAGCGTCATTGGCGCTGAACGTTTTTTGAGCAGAAGTCATTGATTTAAAAAAAGTTTTGTTTGGGTGTTGACGCCTCCCCGAGGCATCCATAAAATGCGCCCCACTTCCAGCGCAGACGGCAACGCCAAGCGGGGAAGCCGGAAAAAAGTTTGTAAAAACTGTTGTAAGTTCCGGGCCGCGTCCCCTTCGTCTAGTGGCCTAGGACACCGCCCTTTCACGGCGGTAACAGGGGTTCGAGTCCCCTAGGGGACGCCAATAAGCGGGAATAGCTCAGTTGGTAGAGCACGACCTTGCCAAGGTCGGGGTCGCGAGTTCGAGTCTCGTTTCCCGCTCCAGATTCTTCCACAGCGCTGCATGTCGCTGGGGTAGTTAGCCGAAAGGCTGGCGTCACGACCGAAAGGTCACACATGCGGGAATAGCTCAGTTGGTAGAGCACGACCTTGCCAAGGTCGGGGTCGCGAGTTCGAGTCTCGTTTCCCGCTCCAAATACAGAAAAAAGCGACCGAAAGGTCGCTTTTTTCGTTTCTGCCTGGCGTATTACCTCACCCGTGCCGAAGGGAGCCGCCCATGATCGAAGCCACCTGGATCGCCTTCGCGTTCGGACTGGGCCTGGTGGCCCGGGTCATTGGCCTGCCGCCGCTGATCGGCTATCTCGGCGCCGGGTTCGCCCTGGCCGCGTTCGACAACCAGCTCGGCATCACCCGCGAGGACAGCGAGATCCTGGCCCATCTGTCGCACCTGGGTGTGTTGTTGCTGCTGTTCACCGTGGGTCTCAAGCTCAAGCTCGGCAACCTGGCCCGCCCGGAAGTGGTGGGCGGCAGCGTGCTGCATTTCGCGCTGTCCTCCGTGCTGATGCTGCCGCCGATCCTGCTGTTCCTGGAGGTCGGCTGGTACGAGGCGCTGATGCTCTCGGTGGTACTGGCGTTCTCCAGCACCGTGCTGGCCGCCAAGGTGCTGGAGAGTCGCCGCGAACTGAAGGCCTTTCATGGCCGCGTGGCGATCGGCGTGCTGATCATGCAGGACCTGATCGCCCTGCTGGTGATGAGCCTGGCCAGCGGCAAGATGCCGTCGGCCTGGGCGCTGCTGGTCTTCCTGCTGCCGCTGCTGCGCCCGCTGCTGTTCCGGCTGCTCGATCACAGCGGTCACGAGGAACTGCTGGTGCTGCTTGGCCTGATGCTGGCACTGGTGGTCGGCGGCCTGGGTTTCGAGTCGGTGGGGCTCAGTTCCGAGCTGGGCGCGCTGGCCTTCGGCGCCATGCTGGCCAAGCACCCGCGCGCCGGCGAGCTGTCCAACTCCCTGTGGTCGGTCAAGGAAGTCTTCCTGGTCGGCTTCTTCCTGCAGATCGGCATCGGCGGATTGCCGGATGCCGACGCGCTGATCTTCGCCGCCGTGATGTCGCTGCTGCTGCCGCTGAAGACCGTGCTGTTCTTCTTCCTGTTCCTGGCCTTCCGCCTGCGCTCGCGCAGCGCCTTCCTCAGCGCCGCCAGCCTGACCAACTACAGCGAGTTCGGCCTGATCGTATCCAGCGTCGTCATGCCGCAATGGCTGGTGCCGCTGGCCATCACCGTGGCCTTCTCGTTCATCCTGTCCGCGCAATTCAACCGGGTCTCCGCGAGGCTCTACAACCGGCTGGCCAGCCGGCTGGTGCGGCTGGAGCGCAACACCCGCCATCCCGATGAACAGCCGGTGTCGCTGGGCGATGCGCAGATTCTGGTCATGGGCATGGGGCGCACGGGACGTGCCGCCTACAACGACCTGCGGGAGAAGGGCTACCGGCTGATCAGCCTGGACTCCGACCCGGTGGCGGTCGAACGCGCGGCCCGCGAGGGCTGCAACATTCTCTATGCCGATGCCGAAGACCAGACCTTCTGGCAGAGCCTGGAGATGCGCCAGGTCGAGGCGGTGATCCTGGCCATGAACGACGCCGAGGCGAAGGTCATCGCCAGTCGCAAGCTGCGCGAGAAGGGCTTCACTGGCCTGCTGGTCTCCCATGCCCTCTATGAGGACGTCGCCCGGCAGATCGAAGCGGCTGGCGCCGATCACACCTACCTGACCATGAGCGAAGCCGGCGCCGGTCTGGCGCAGAACGTGGCCAAGCAGCTGGAAGCCCGCCACGCAGCGTCGAGTCAGGCGTTCGCGCCGTAGGCAAACGCCCGCGCCAGCCAGCGCTCCCGTGTCTTGGGGCTGGCGCCTTTCACCGGGCCGAAATTCGTGACGGTGACAGGCTTGATGCCGCAGAACCCGAGAATGGTGCGCTTCATCTGATGGTGCCCGGGCATCCGGTACACCCAGCGGAAATACCAGGGCGGCGTGTCCAGGGTGACCAGCAGGTGCGCCGAACGGCCCGCCAGCAGGCCGTCGGCCATCAGGGAATCCTTGCGAAAGCGGAAGGCGAAGCCCGGCAAGAGCACCCGGTCGAAGAAGCCCTTCAGCAGGGCCGGTATCGAGCCCCACCAGATCGGATAGACGAAGACCAGGTGCTGAGCCCAGGTGATCACTTCCTGGGCGGCCAGCAGGTCGGGCTCCAGCGGCTGGATGTGGTTGTAGCCCTCGTGGAGGATGGGGTCGAAGCGCAGTGCTCCGAGGTGGAGGGCGCGGACCTCATGGCCCGCGGCCTCGGCCCCCTGCGCATAGGACTGGGTGAGGGCAGCGCACAGGCTGTCCTGTGCGGGATGGCCGAGGATGACCAGAATTCGTTTGTTCATGCCGACTCCTTTTCTGGGAAAGCGGCAGCCTAAGGATTGCCCCTAGGGGAAGGGTCAAGCGGTTTTTTCGCAGTCCCACAGGGCGGGCGCGTCAGCCAGGCGCTGGCGGAGCTCGTCCAGCCGCTCGATCCGTGTCGTTGCGGCGTCGATCTGCGCCTGCAGCGCGCGCCGCTTGCGATCGATCTGTTCGACGATGTCATCCAGGCTGGGCGCCTGGCCGGTGGATGCGCCCCGCAGGGTCTCGGCCAGTTCCTTCAGCGTGAAACCGAGCGCCTGCGCGCAGCGAATGGTTTCGACGATGCCGACCACCTCCGGCGCATAGACGCGATACGTGCCCCGGCGCCGGGGCGTCGGAATGAGCGCCAGTTCCTCGTAGAGGTAGATCGCCTTGCGCGACGCGCCGGTCCGCTTCGAGAGATCGCCAATATACATGTCGTGGCCCACATCAGCCCCGGCCGAGGGCGGAAACCAGGCCGGCGATGAAGAATACGCCCGCCAGAAACAGAATCTGGTTGCGCTGGCGATCCGTGAACACATAGCTCTGGCCCCTGCTCTGGGCGTACACATCGCCCGTCAGGGCCACCACGACCGCGGCGGGGGTGAACAGCAGAAGCGAAATCATGATGAACCAGCGCTTGCGGAACCAGGGTAGCTCGGCATAGGGCGTGTCGATCTTCGTGAAGGCTTTCGGATTCATGGGGTTTCCATCGGGGCTTCCGGAAAGGCAGGACCAACTGAGCCCCGCATCGCCCATATCATATTGATTGCACTGGGCAGAAGTCTGTCGGGTACGTTGATCTGGATCACGGGCGCGATGTGGCGCGCTTTTGTAGGAGATTCTATGTTGCCCTGC
>NZ_JRUD01000020.1 GCF_000802425.1 Pseudomonas flexibilis
TACAAGCGGACTTGTCCGCGAGCTTTTCCGGTGGTTGCGCCCGGCCAGCGCCCCTGGCCGGGCGCCCCTAGCCGGGTGCCCCTAGCCGGGCGCCCAAAAGCTCGCGAATGAATTCGCTCCCACAGGTTCGGTGCGGTGCCGTTTCATTGCGTGTATGATTCGCGCCCCCTATATCGGACCCGCTACACCGGGAGGTGCCCAGATGACCGATCAGAACCAAGACCAATTCCCCCAACCCGTTTCCGGCGAGAAGCTGCAGAAGGTCCTGGCGCGCCTGGGCCTCGGCTCGCGCCGTGACATCGAGGGCTGGATCAGCGCCGGACGCATCAAGGTCAACGGCCAGGTCGCCACCCTTGGCCAGCGCATCGAACCGCACGACAGTATCCAGCTGGATGACCGCAGCCTGCGCCTGGACGAAGCCGCCCAGGTGGTGCGCCGCGTGCTCATCTACAACAAGCCCGACGGTGAAGTCTGCACCCGCAGCGATCCGGAAGGTCGCCCGACCGTGTTCGACCGCCTGCCGCGCCTGCAGAGCGGCCGCTGGATCAACATCGGTCGCCTCGATCTGAACACCACCGGCCTGCTGCTGTTCACCACCGACGGTGAGCTGGCCAACCGCCTGATGCACCCGTCCTACGAGATGGACCGCGAGTACGCGGTGCGTGTGCGTGGCGAGGTCACCGAAGAGATGATCGAGACCCTGAAGGCCGGCGTCATGCTCGAGGACGGTCCGGCCAAGTTCACCGACATCCAGGAAGCCCCGGGTGGCGACGGCCTGAACCGCTGGTTCCATGTGGTGGTGATGGAAGGCCGCAACCGCGAAGTACGCCGCCTGTGGGAATCCCAGGGTGTGGTGGTCAGCCGTCTGAAGCGCGTGCGCTTCGGGCCGGTGTTCCTCACCTCCGAACTGATCATGGGCCGCTGGCGCGAAATGACCCAGAAGGAAGTCGACATCCTCAGTGAGGAAGTCGGCCTGACCCCGGTGGCCTTGCCGGAAGTCACCACCAAGTTCCGCGAGCGCATGGAGCGCCTGCAGAAGAAGTCCGCCAAGCCGCTGAGCCCCAGCGAGCGCCCGGGTCGCCACAAGCCGCGCCGTGACGACGCCCGGCCTGCCCGCCCGGGGCGTTCCGAGGTGGCCGAACGTCCCGGCGACGTCAAGCGCAAGCCCCGTCCGCAGGGTGACCGTCCGTTCGACAGCGAGCGCAAGCCGCGCCCGCAAGGCGACCGTCCGTTTGCCGGTGAGCAACGCAAGCCGCGCCCGCAAGGCGACCGCCCGTTTGCCGGTGAGCAGCGCAAGCCGCGTCCGCAGGGCGACCGCCCGTTCGATGGCGAGCGCAAGCCGCGCCCGCAAGGTGACCGTCCGGCTGCCGGTGAGCAGCGCAAGCCGCGTCCGCAGTCGGAGCGTCCGGCCGACAAGCGTCCGGCCCGTCCGAATGCCGATCGTCCGGCTCAGGGTGAGCGTCCGGCCAAGCCGCGTCCGAAGGCTCCGGTGAATCGCCGCAGCGTGCCGGCCGGCGAAGGCATGCGCCCCGGCTTCGATCGCAAGCGCTAAGCCAGCCGCCCATGAAAAACCCGCCATCAGGCGGGTTTTTTATTTCAACCGGGATTACTGCGCGTCGAACGCCTTGCCATTCACGCCCTTGCTGTCCGGCCCCATCAGGTACAGGTACACCGGCATGATCGCTTCCGGGGTCGGCAGGGTCAGCGGGTCTTCGCCCGGGTAGGCCTTGGCGCGCATGTCGGTGCGGGTGGCGCCGGGGTTGACGCTGTTGGCGCGCACCGGGGCGATGCCGTCCACCTCGTCGGCCAGTAGCTGCATCAGCCCTTCGTTGGCGAACTTGGACACCGCATAGCCACCCCAGTAGGCGCGGCCCTTACGGCCCACGCTGCTGGAGGTGAACACCACCGAGGCGTCCTCGGAGAGCTTGAGCAGCGGCAGCAGCGTGCTGGTCAGCATGAACACGGCGTTGACGTTCACCTGCATGACACGCATGAAGTTGTCGCCGGACAGCTGCTCCAGCGGCGTCAGCGGACCGAGGATCGAGGCGTTGTGCAGCAAGCCGTCCAGGCGGCCGAATTCGCGCTCGATGGTCGCCGCCAGTTCGTCGTACTGGTGTGGCAGGGCGGTTTCCAGATTGAACGGAATGCTCACCGGCTCGGGATGGCCGGCGGCGACGATCTCGTCGTAGACGCGATCCAGGTTTTCCTCTGTCTTGCCCAGCAGCAGCACGGTGGCACCGTGGGCGGCGTAGGCCTTGGCGGCCGCGGCGCCGATGCCGCGACCGGCGCCGGTAACCAGGATGATCCGGCCCTTGAGCAGATCGGGACGGGCGGTGTATTCGAACATGACTCGGTCTCTCTACAGAAAAGGATACGGACTCAGCAGCCGCACAGCGCCTGGTCGATGACCTTGCGCAGCTCCAGCGGGTGGTCGATCACCGCGTCGGCGCCCCAGTTGCCGGGATTGTCCTCGGGGTGGATGTAGCCGTAGCGCACCGCCACCGTGCGCGTGCCGGCGGCCTGGCCGGCCTCGATGTCGCGGCGGTCGTCGCCGACGAACAGCACGGCGGACGGCTCGATGTCCATCTGCTGGCAGGCCAGCAGCAGCATGTCCGGGTGCGGCTTGCTGCGCGGCACATGGTCCGGGCACAGCAGCACCGCCGAGCGTTCGGCGAGCCCCAGGCCGCGCATGATGGGCTCGGCGAAGCGCAGTGGCTTGTTGGTGGCCACGCCCCACACCAGCCGGGACTTTTCCAGGTCGTCCAGCAGCTCGCCCATGCCGTCGAACAGGCAGGTCTCCACGGCGCAGTGATCCTGGTAGCGCTCGAGGAATTCCTGGCGCAGCGGCTCGAAGGCTTCGTCCAGCGGCGACATGTCGAAGGTGGCGGCCACCATGGTGCGGGCACCGCCGGAGACCACGTCGCGGATTACCGCGTCCGCCACCGGCGGCAGGCCGCGCTCGCGGCGCATGGCCTGGCACACGGCGATGAAGTCCGGCGCCGTGTCCAGCAGGGTACCGTCCATGTCGAACAGAACAGCGCGCAAGCGCATCAGGCCTCCTTGAGGGTCTGGATCATGTAGTTGACGTCCACGTCGTTCTCCAGCTTGTAGTGCTTGGTGAACGGGTTGTAGGTCAGGCCGATCATGTCCTTCACTTCCAGGCCGGCGGCGCGGCTCCAGGCACCCAGCTCCGAGGGGCGGATGAACTTCTTGAAGTCATGGGTGCCACGCGGCAGCAGGCGCAGCAGGTACTCGGCGCCGAGGATGGCGAAGGCGTAGGCCTTGGGATTGCGGTTGATGGTCGAGAAGAACACCTGGCCGCCGGGCTTGACCAGCGTGTGACAGGCGCGGATCACCGAGGCCGGGTCCGGCACGTGCTCGAGCATCTCCAGGCAGGTGACCACGTCGTATTCGCCGGGCTGCTCTTCGGCCAGGGCCTCGGCGGTGATCTGTCGGTATTCCACTTCGACGCCGGATTCCAGCTGGTGCAGCTGAGCGACGCCCAGCGGCGCCTCGCCCATGTCGATGCCGGTCACCGTGGCGCCCCGGCGGGCCATGGCCTCGCTGAGGATGCCGCCGCCGCAGCCGACGTCCAGCACCTTCTTGCCGGCCAGGCCGACGCGCTCGTCGATCCAGTTGACGCGCAGCGGGTTGATCTCGTGCAGCGGCTTGAACTCGCTCTCCATGTCCCACCAGCGGTGGGCGAGGGCTTCGAACTTGGCGATTTCGGCGCGATCGACGTTGCTCATGACGGTTTCCCTGAAACTGGCGCCGCAGCCGGCGGCGGAAAAAGGTCGACATGATGCCAGTTTATTCAAGGGCTTGCCCAATGCGGCACCGTTGATCCCGGTCTTGAGCCGGGCAGTGCGGCCATCGGTCGCAGCGGCGCCGTGCGCCCCGTTCACGCGTAGAACTGCGGATTGGGCCACTCGCCCTTGAGGCGCCAGCGCCCCAGCTGGTTGAGCTTGTAGTCGAGCGGGTCGTGCAGAGTGTGGGTGCGGGCATTGCGCCAGAAGCGGTCGAGGGCCTCGGCATGCCCGGTGCCGCGTGCACCGGTCATTTCGAACAGTTCCTGGCTGGCCGTCAGGCTGACCTGGTGGGCCAGCACCTTGGCGCGGGCGATGGCGATGGAGACTTCGCCGCGCTCATCGCCGGTCAGTGCTGCGCCTTTTTCGTAGGCCAGGGTCAGCAGCTCGGCAGCGCGGTCGGCGGCGGCGGTGGCGCCGGCCGTTTGGGCATCCAGCAGGCCGACGCGGTTCTGCTGGAACGGGTCGTCCGTCCGTTGATCGACGCCGGCGCTGATCCAGGCGCGAGATTCGCGCACGGCGCCGATGCCGGTGGTGAGGGCACCTTCGGCAATCCCGGCATACAGGTTGACCAGCACCAGCTGGGCGAAGCAGTTGCGCAGGGTGTGGGCCGGTGCCGGCGCCACATCCGGCTGCTTGAGCACCTGCTCCCGGGGCAGGAACACGTCCTCGAAGACCACCGAAATGCTGTCGGTCTGACGCTGGCCGATGGTGTTCCAGTCGTCCAGTTGCTTCGTGCTGGCGGTCGGGGTCACGGCCAGCAGGGGGAAGGGCTGGCCTTCGACGTGGGCCGCGAGGGTCATCCAGTCCGAACCGCGGGCGCCGGAGCAGAACGACTTGATGCCGCTCAGCCGATAGCCGCCGGCCACCGGCGTGGCGATCAGGCGCTTGTCCAGCGGGTTCATGGCGTTGCCCCACCAGAGGCCCTGTTCGCGTGTCGGGATCAGCAGGGCGTCATGCTGCGTGGTGCTGCCGTAGATCAGCACGGTGATCACCTGCAGGTGGTGAAAGGCCAGGACGTGGGCCAGGGCGCTGTCCACCGCGGCCAGGCGGCGGATGGTGCGGTACAGATCAGGCCAGGGCAGTTGGTCTCCGCCCCGGGCCTTGGGGATGCTCAGGCTGAGCAGGCCGGCGTCGCGCAGTTGCGCCTTTTCGGCGGCAGCGTGCCCGCCGGCCCGGTCGCGCTGGGCGGCGCTGGCAGCGAAGCCGGGCAGCAGGGCTTCCAGGCGGGGTTCGTGGAAGTGAGGTGAAAGGCTCATCGATGCTCCAAAGCTTTCCGATGGGGAAGCGTAGGGCGGCCAGCGCTGTGCTGGCCGCCCTACGCGTGGTGCCGGCGCGATGGTGGACAAGAAAACGTTGTCCACCCTATGGTTGCAACGCGCACCGGCCTCGTAGGGCGATCGGCGTTATTTCCGGCCGCCGCTGCGGCTTGCACCGATGTCGCGTCGGTGGCCAAGGTTTTGCCTTGACCACCCTGCGATCAACTGCCGGAACGCGCGTGCACGGCCGGGAAGAAGTAGTCCTTCCAATCGTTCGGCTGCTGCTTGAGGATGCCCAGCTCGTGCATCTTGCGGGCGTACACGAAGGTGCGCTGCGGGGTGATGGTGAACTCCACTTCCGGGTCCAGAACGACCTTCTTCAGGAATGCCGGGTCCAGGCGCGAGTTCTGCTGGCGGATATAGATGGCCACGGCCTCGTCCGGGTTGGCCTTCACGAAGCCTTCCGCCTCTTCCAGCGCCTTGTAGAAGGCGCGGTAGGTCTTCGGATTCTGGTTGTGGAATTTCTCGGTGGTGTACAGCACGTTCATGGTGCCCGGCCCGCCGAGCACGTCATAGGAGCTGAGCAGCTTGCGCACCTTGGGGTTTTCCAGTGCCTGGTACTGGAACGGCGCGGACGAGAAGTGCGCGGTGATTTCCGAGGCGCCGGTCAGCAGCGCCGCCGTGGCATCCGGGTGCGGCAGGCTGATGGTGATCGGATCGAAGCGCTTGAACTGCTCGTTGCCATAGCGCTCGGCGGCGGCGATCTGCAGGGTGCGCGGCTGGAAGCCGACGATGGCCGAGGGCACGGCGATGCGGTCCTTCTCGGTGAAGTCGTCCAGCGACTGGATGGCCGGGTTGTTGGTCAGCAGGTAGCTGGGGATCGAACCCAGCGCGGCGATGCCCTTGATGTTCTGTCGGCCATGGGTACGGTCCCACAGGCCGAGCATCGGTGGGGTGCCGGCGGTGACCACGTCGAGCGCGCCGGCCAGCAGCGCCTCGTTCATGGCGGCGGCGCCGGAGATCTGTTTCCACTCCACGTGGATGTCGACGCCTTCGGCCCTGCCGTGCTTTTCGATCAGTTTCTGGTCACGCGCCACGTCCAGCAGCAGGTAGGCGATGCCGAACTGCTGCGCCAGGCGCAGGGTGCCTTCGGCCTGGGCGGCGGAAGTGGTCAGTAGCGTTGCGGACAGCAGGCCGATGCCGGCCAGGTTCTTCAGTTTCATTTCAAGACCTCGGATCAGAGCGTTCTGGGTGCAGAAGCCATGATCCGGCGGTCCGGTCTCATGGGCGTTTCAGGTTCTGTGCGACAAGCCTGCGCTCGGCTGCCTTGTCGTACCGAACCTATGAAGGATCAGTCGCGGTCGACGGAAAAGTTCGACCAGGCCTGGCGGGTCGGCATGACTTCCAGGCGATTGATGTTGATGTGGTCGGGCAGGGTGGCCACGTAGAAGATCTGCTCGGCGATGTCCTGGGCGGTCAGCGGCGTGGTGCCGCGGTACAGTCGGTCGGAGGCCGCCTGGTCGCCCTTGGTGCGCACCAGGGTGAACTCGGTTTCGGCCATGCCGGGGGCGATGTCGGTGACGCGCACGCCGGTGGCGATCAGGTCGCAGCGCAGGTTGTAGCTGAACTGCTGCACGAAGGCCTTGCTGGCGCCGTACACATGGCTGCCCGGGTAGGGCCACTGGCCGGCCACCGAGCCCAGGTTGACGATGCTGGCGCCCGCGCCGGTGGCGATCAGGGTCGGCAGCAACGCGTGAGTGACATTCACCAGGCCCTTGATGTTGGTGTCGATCATGGTGTGCCAGTCAGCCAGGTCCACGTGCTGGGCGGCTTGCGGCGCCAGGGCCAGGCCGGCGTTGTTGATCAGGGCTTTCACCTGACGCAAGCCTGTCGGCAGCCCGGCGACGACCTGGCGCACGGCCTGTTCGTCACGCACATCCAGGGCGGCGATGTGCACCGGTACCTGCGCGCCCAGCTCGTCCTGCAGGGCCTGCAGGCGCTCCAGACGGCGGCCGGTGAGCACCAGCGACCAGCCGGCAGCGGCGAAGCGCCGTGCGCTGGCGCGGCCGAAGCCGGAGGTGGCTCCGGTGATGAAGACGATATTGCTCATCATGGGGGTTCCTTAGCGTTGCATGCCCCAGCGCTTGATGGTGATGCGCTCGAGGCCGTTGAAGATCAGGTTTTCCACCAGCAGGCCGATGAGGATCACCACCGTCAGGCCGGCAAACACGTTGTCGGTGTAGAGCTCGTTGCGGTTCTGGTAGATGTACCAGCCCAGGCCGCCCTGGCCGGACGAGGCGCCGAACACCAGCTCGGCGGCGATCAGCGTGCGCCAGGCGAAGGCCCAGCCCACCTTGAGGCCGGAGAGGATCGCCGGCAGGGCCGCCGGCACCAGGATCAGGGCCACGAAGCGCACGCCCTTGAGGCCGTAGTTGCGGCCGGCCATGCGCTGGGTTTCCGACACGCCGAGAAAGCCGGCGTAGGTGTTCAGGGCCATCGGCCAGAGCACCGAGTGCACCAGCACGAAGATCAGGCTGCCTTCGCCCAGGCCGAACCACAGCAGCGCCAGCGGCAGCAGCGCGATGGCCGGCAGCGGGTTGAGCATTGAAGTCAGCGTGGACAGCAGGTCGCGGCCCAGTTGTGTGGACACCGCCAGGGTGGTCAGCCCGAAGGCCAGCAGGATGCCGATCAGGTAGCTGCGCAGCAGCACGTCCAGCGAGGCGGCCGACTTGACCAGCAGCTCGCCGCTGGCCAGGCCGTTGAACAGCGCTTCGGCGGTCTGCAGAAAACCGGGCAGCAGCAGGTCGTTGTCCTGGTTGCGGGCCACCAGCTCCCAGATCACCGCGAGGACGATCAGGATCAGACCCTTGCGGAGCCAGCCGTACTGCCACAGGCGGGTGGCCAGCGGCAGGGTGTGCTCCAGTGGTTTCTCGGTGAAGGGCGCCAGCGCGATCTCATACTCGGGGCGCGAAGGGATGTGTGCCGTCATGGAGCGCTCCTCAATAAGACAGCGGTGTCCTGGTAGGCGGATTCGGCAGGCGCCGACTCGTTGAACAGCAGGCGGTGGATGCGCTGGGCGGCGGCCTGGAAGGCCTCGCTGCCGGAACTGGTCAGGTCGAACTGTTCGGAATTGATCTCCGCGCGCACCCGGCCCGGATGGGGCGAGAGCAGCAGGATGCGGTTGCCGACGATCAGCGCCTCCTCGATGGAGTGGGTGACGAACAGCAGCGTGAAGTTCACGTCGCGCCACAGCGCCAGCAGCTCTTCCTGCATCTTGCGGCGGGTCAGCGCATCCAGCGCGGCGAACGGCTCGTCCATCAGCAGGATCTTCGGCTGCATGGCCAGCGCGCGTGCGATGGCCACGCGGGCCTTCATGCCGCCGGAGAGGGTGTGCGGGTAGGCATCCGCGAAGCTGCCCAGGCCGACCTTGTGGATGTACAGCACCGCCCGTGCCTCGGCCTCGGCCCGGGTGACGGTGCGCGAGGCCAGCAGCGGAAACATCACGTTCTGCTTGACCGTCTTCCACGGCAGCAACTGGTCGAACTCCTGGAACACCACGATGCGGTCGGCGCCCGGGCCGTCGATGCGCTGGCCGGCCAGGCGCATTTCGCCCTCCTGGGGTTGCAGGAAGCCGGCCGCTGCCTTGAGCAGCGTGGATTTGCCGCAGCCCGACGGGCCGAGCAGGATGAAACGATCACCCGGATCGACGGCGAAACTCACCTGGTGCGTGGCCCGCACGCTGCGCTCGGCGGTACGGTATTCGAGGCTGACACCATCGACTTCCAGCAGGGTGGTGGTCGAGGCGGCACGTAATAGGGAGGGTGCGGGGGTAAAGGCATTCATGACCGGCTCCTGACTCAAAACGGCACATCGCCCTGGATGGTGGTGCGGTGCATGCGGCGACGCAGGTGGCTGGGGCAGCCGGTGGCCAGGTGGATCAGGGCGCGGTTGTCCCAGAACACCAGATCGTTGGCCTGCCATTGGTGGCGGTAGATGAATTCCGGCCTGGCGCTGTGGGTATAGAGCTCCTTGAGCAGGTCGCGGCTTTCGTCGGCCGGCAGGTCGAGGATGTGGGTGGTGAAGTTCTCGTTGACGAACAGCCCCTTGCGGCCGGTTTCCGGGTGGGTGCGCACCACCGGGTGGATGGCGGGTTTCACCTGGGCGAGCTGCTCGGCGGTCAGGGTAGGGCGTTGCACGCCGGCGAACACCTCGTCGTTGTAGCGGGCAACGTAGGAATGCGCCGCACGCTTGCCTTCCAGCAGCTTCTTTACCTCGGCCGGCAAGGTGTCATAGGCCGCCTGCTGCGAGGCGAACAGGGTGTCGCCGCCTTCGGCAGGCAGCTCCTGGGCGTAGAGCATCGAGCCCAGGCTGGGGATGTCCTTGTAGGACAGGTCCGAGTGCCAGAACTTGCCGGCATCGCCCAGCCCGACCGGCTGACCGTTCTCGATGACGTTGGAGATGATGAAGATTTCCGGGTGTCCGGCCAGCAGGAACTGGCGCAGCACGTGGATCTGCAGCTCGCCGAAGCGACGGCTGAAGGCGATGTGCTGTTCGGGTGTCAGCTGCTGGTCACGAAAGACCAGTACCCCGTGGTCGAGGTGGGCGCGATGCACGCGGGCGAAGTCAGCGTCGTTCAGCGGACGGGCCAAGTCGATACCGACGATTTCTGCGCCGAGCGCGGCATTGAAGGGGCGGATTTCGAACGACTGAGTAGGTGCGGAAAAAAGAGGGGCTACCGCATTCATGGGAAGGCTCCTTGCGAAAATCGGATGAAAATCGCAGGGCACGTCGAGTCGCATGCGTGCCCTGGCACGAATGCGCGGCTCAACGGTTTGCCTATGAGTACGCGGCTTATGGGTGGCGAATATACGGATATAAGAATTTCGAAAGAAATTCTTTTTATTCATATAGATATGCTGGCCAAACAGTGTCGGTGAGCCGGATGTCCCGGATGAGGAACACCGGCCAATCCGCCGAGTCATCCGCGAACGTACCGATGAGGGCCGCTCGCATGTCCCGCACCTCAGACGAAGCCCTGCTCGCCGCGCTGCTGCGCCGCCACGCCGAGCCGCTGCCGGCGCTGGACGATCCGGAGTTCGCCGCCGCCTTCGACCGCTTCGGAGACGCGCGGGTGGTGCTGATCGGCGAGGCCAGCCATGGCACCTCGGAGTTCTACCGCGCCCGTGCGGCTATCAGTCGCAGGCTGATCGAGCGGCATGGCTTCTCCATCGTCGCGGTGGAAGGCGACTGGCCGGATGCCGCCGCCGTGGATGCCTGGGCGCGCGGGCGAACGCTGCACGACTGGCGGCAGACGGCCTTTCGGCGCTTTCCGCTGTGGATGTGGCGCAACCGTGAAGTGGACGGCTTCGTGCGCTGGCTGCGTGACTTCAACCAGGGCGCCGAACGGCCTGTGGAGTTTCGCGGGCTGGATGTCTACAGCCTCGGCGCCTCGCTGGAAGCCGTGCTGCGTTATCTGGATGGCCGCGACCCCGACGCCGCGCAGCGTGCCCGTCGGCGCTACGGCTGCCTGACGCCCTGGCAGGACGAGCCGGCCGCTTACGGCCAACAGGTGACCCTGGCGGGTGAGCCGTCCTGTGAGCAGGCGGTGGTGGAGCAGCTGCGCGAGCTGCTGGCGCTGCGCCTGCAGGACCTGCAAGCGGACGACGAGGCGTTCTTCCACGCCGAGCGCAACGCCCGGGTGGTGCTGGCCGCCGAGCAGTACTACCGGGCCATGTACCGGGGCGCCACGGCCTCTTGGAACCTGCGCGACCGGCACATGTTCGAGACCCTACGGGCGCTGCTGGAGCATCGCGGCCCCGACGCCAAGGCGCTGGTCTGGGCGCACAACTCGCACCTGGGCAACGCCGGCGCCACCGAGATGGGCTGGAGCGGGCAGACCAACCTGGGCGAGCTGTGCCGCACCGCCTTCGGCCGCGACGCGGTGCTGATCGGCCAGTCCACCGACCGGGGCGAGGTGGCCGCCGCCGACAACTGGGACGAGCCGATGCAGGTCAGGTCAGTGCTGCCCTCCCGGGCCGACAGTTGGGAACGGCTGTTCCTGCAGGCCGGCCAGTCCACCGCGCTGTATGACTGGCGCGGCCCCGGGCGCGCCGAGCTGCGCGCGGCCTTGCTGGAGCCAAGACTGGAGCGGGCCATCGGCGTCATCTACCGGCCGCGCACCGAGCGGGTCAGCCATTACTTCCATGCCGAGCTGGGGGAACAGTTCGACGCCTGGCTGTGGTTCGAGGAGACCCGGGCGGTCAAGCCGCTGCACGGCCCGAGCGAGCCGGGCGTGCCCGACACCTGGCCGTTCGCCGAGTGAGCCGTCAGGGCGGGTAGCCGGTGATCTCGCGGATGCTGCGGTACAGCGGCCGCAGCTGTCGGTACATGCGCAGGTAGACCTCGCGATACAGCCGTTCGTAGGTCGCCGCCGCCTGCGGGTTCGGCGTGAACAGCCGGCCGGGGCGGGTCATGGCGGCGATGGCCGTGGGAAAGTCCGGGTGCAGGCCCAGGCCCACCGCGCAATCGATGGCCGCGCCCAGCCCGGAGGTCTCGTACAGGTGCGGGCGCTCGGCCGGCAGGTTGAAGATGTCGGCGGTCAGCTGCATGGCGGCGTCGCTCTGCGAACCGCCGCCGGACACGCGCAGGCGCTCGATGCGCGTGCCGGAGCGCCGTTCGATGCGCTCCTTGCCCTGGCGCAGCCCGTAGGCCAGGCCTTCGAGAATGGCGCGGTACAGGTGCGCGCGGGTGTGCACGTCGCCGAAGCCGATGATCGCGCCCTTGGCCTCCAGGCCCGGTTCGCGGATGCCCGGCGACCAGAACGGCTGCAGGGTCAGACCCATGGCGCCGGGCGGCACGCGCTCGACCAGTTCGTCGAACAGCGTCTCGGCCTCCACGCCCAGTTCCAGGCCGCGCTGGCGCTCCAGGTGGCCGAACTGCTCCTTGAACCAGCTGACCATCCAGAAGCCGCGAAACAGCATCACCTCGGTGTTGAAGTGGTCGGGCAGCGCGGCCGGATACGGCGGGAGCGGCGGGTTGATCTCCAGGTAGCGGGCGCGGGTGGTGTTGATGGTCGCCGTGGTGCCGTAGGACAGGCAGGCGATGCGCGGGTCCACGCCGCCGGCGCCGAGCACTTCGCAGGCCTTGTCGGCGGCCGCGGCGATCAGCGGCAGGCCCTCGGGAATGCCGGTGTGGGCGCTGGCGGCGGCGGTGATGCGGCCCAGCGCTTCGCCCGGCTTGACCAGCTCCGGCAGCATCGCCGGGGTGACCGGCAGCGCCTGCCACTTCCAGTCGCCAGGGCGCGCCCAGCACAGGCGGCGGTAGTCGAACGGCAGGTAGGCCACGCAGCTGCCCACCGAATCGACGAAGCGCCCGCACAGCCGGTGGGTGAGGAACCCGGAGAGCAGCAGGAACTTGTCGGTGCGCGCCCAGATCTCCGGCTGCTGGGCGGCGATCCAGTTGGCCTCGGCCTGGCTGCGGAAGTGGTCGACGGTGTCCTCGACGCGCAGCGCCCGGAACAGCCAGCCCCACGGGCCGCGGATGCGCCCCTGCGGCGGGCTGCGGCGCTGGTCGAGCCAGAGGATCGCCGGACGCAGCGGTCGGCCGTCGGCGTCGACGTTGATCAGCGTGCCGCGCTGGGTGGTCAGCGCCACCCCGGCGATCAGGCCGCGGTCGACGCCGGTCGCCTGCCACAGCCGCCGGCAGGCCTCGCCCAGGCTCTGCCAGTAGTACTCCGGGTCCTGCTCGGCCCAGCCGGGCTGCGCGGCGTAGTAGGGCTCGAGTTCCACCTTGCCCTTGCCGAGCAGGTTGCCGGCCAGGTCGAAGAGCAGCGCGCGCACGCTCTGGGTGCCGTTGTCGATGGCCAGCAGGTAGCGCGGCGCGCTCATGCTCGCTCTCCCGGCCCGTAACAGGTCTGCCACAGCTGCTGGTAGTCGCGCAGCTCGCGCAGCCAGCGCGCGTCGCTCCAGCCCAGGCGCGGCTGGCACAGCGCGCGGATGTCCGCCAGCAGCTCGGCGCCGCCGCGTGGCAGCAGCAGGCCCAGGCGGGTGCGGCGCAGCAGCAGGTCATCCAGGTGCAGCACCAGTTCGTCCTCGCAGGCCAGCGCCAGCTCCGCCCACAGCGTGGGCGTGGCGCCGACCCGTTCGCTTCCGAGCTCAGCCAGCAACTCGGCCAGGCGTGGCAGCCGATGACCGTGGCGTCCTGCCAGGCGACGGTGCTGGCTCCGGCACAGGCCGGGCAGGGTGACGGGGGGCGGGGCGCGAAACAGCGGCGCTTCGCTGACATTGAGGGTTTCCCCGCGCTGCGCCGCGCAGGCGCGCAGCACCTCCAGGGCGAGCAGGCGGAAGGTGGTGAGCTTGCCGCCGGCCAGGGTCACGCAGCCCGGCTCGCTCCACAGCGTGTGTTCACGCTTTTCGTCGGAAGGCCGCCGGCGCGAAGGCGCGGCGGCGCCGACCACCGGACGCACGCCGGCCCAGGTGGAGAGGATGTCCGCGTGGCGGATGGCGGCGCCCGGCAGCACCTGGTGGCAGGCGGCGAGCAGGTAATCGATTTCCGCGGGGCTGATGCGTGCCTCCTGTTCCAGCGTGTCGTCGTGATCCAGGTCGGTGGTGCCGATCACCGTGGCGCCTTCCCAGGGGAAGACGAACACCGGGCGGCCGTCCCGGGCGTGGCGGAAACTCAGCGCCTGGGCCGCCGGCAGGCGCCAGGCCGGCAGCAGCAGGTGGCTGCCGCGCAGCGGACGGATGTCGCGGCTGCCGCGCAACTGGTCGCTCCAGGCGCCGGTGGCCAGGGCCAGCATGCGGCTGCGCAGGGTCAGGCGCTGGCCGCGCTCGCGGTCCTCGGCGAGCAGCCCGACCACCCGCCCGCCGTCGCGCAGCAACTCGACCACGCGCACGCCGTTGAGCGCCTGGCCACCGGCGGCGCGCGCCTCCTGCAGCACGCGCAGCACCAGTCGCGCGTCGTCGGTGACGGCGTCGCCGAAGCGGCTGGCGCCGAGCAGGACGGGGTCGTCCAGGCCGGGCGCCAGGCAGGCCAGTTCGCCGGCCGGGTGATAGCGGCGCTGGCGCTGGCCGGCCAGGGCGTCGTAGACGCCGAGCAGGCCGCCGAACAGGCGCGGCCCGGGAAAGCGGCCCCGGTAATGGGGGAACAGGAAGGGCAGCGGCTCGACCAGCCCGGGCAGTTCGTCGAGCAACCGCTGGCGTTCGCGCACCGCGTCGCGGGTCAGCCCCAGCCGACCCTTGGCCAGGTAGCGCAGGCCGCCGTGCACCATCTTCGACGAGCGGCTGGAGGTGCCCCAGGCGAAGTCGCGCTGCTCGAGCAGCAGGCAGCGCCAGCCGCGCCGGGCGGCCTCGCGGAGGATGCCGGCGCCGGTGATGCCGCCGCCGACCACGATCAGGTCCCATTCGCTGGCGGCCAGCTCGGGCAGCAGCGCGTCGCGCCAGGCGGCGTTCCAGGCCATGGTTCAGTCCTCCAGCAGCACGCCGGGGGCCAGGCGCTGGTCGGGATCGAAGTGCCGCGCCAGACTGCGCAGCGCCGCCAGGCCCAGCGGACCCTTTTCGTGTTCCAGATAGGGGGCGTGGTCGCGGCCGACGCCATGCTGGTGGCTGATGGTGCCGCCGTGGCGGGCGATGGCCTGGCTGGCCGCGTGCTTGAGCACCCGCCAGCGCGCCAGCGCGGTGGCGTAGTCCGGCCCCGGGCGGAACAGGTAGGTGGTGTACAGGCTCGAGCCCTGGCCGTAGACGTGCGACAGGTGGGTGAACACGTGCACGCGCTCGCCCTGGTCGGCCAGGCCGTGGCGCAGGTAGGGGAAGCGGAAGCGTCCCTCGGCCCACTTGCGGCCGAGCAGGGTGCCGGTGAACACCGCGCCGAAGCGCTTGAGCAGGCGCCGGGTCTGGCGCAGCGACAGGGCGTTCTGGCGGCGCTCGCCGGTCACCCCGAAGGTCAGCAGGCACTTGCCGGCGCCGGCGCCGCGCAGCGCCAGGTAGCGCTCCAGCAGGGCGATCTGCCGCGGGTGGCCGGCCAGCGCCAGCTGGGTTTCGGTCTCGATCGGGTTGGACAGGCGCAGCATCGACAGCGGAATGCGCGCCTGGGCCAGGGCGCGCACGCCGGCCAGGGCGCGCGGCCAGTCGGGCAGGAACACCGCGTAGAAACGCTCCTGCTCGGCCAGCGGGTTGACCCGCACCCTGACTTCGGAAATCACCCCGAAGCGGCCCTCGCTGCCCAGCACCAGCTCGCGCAGGTCGGGACCGGCGGCCGAGGCCGGGAAGGTCGGCAGCTGCAGGCTGCCGGCGAAGGTTTCCAGGGTGCCGCCGGCGAACAGCTGCTCGATGCGCCCGTAGCGCAGCGACTGCTGGCCGCTGGAGCGGCTGGCCACCCAGCCGCCGAGGGTGGACAGTTCCCAGGACTGCGGGAAGTGGCCGAGGGTGTAGTCCCGCGCGCGCAGCTGGGCTTCCACCTGCGGACCGTTGGCGCCGGGGCCGAAGGTGGCGATGCGGCTCTCCTCGTCCAGGTCGAGCAGCTGGGTCATGCGCGCCAGCGACAGGGTCAGCACCGGTCGCGGCGAGGCGGCCGGGTTGATGTGTCCGGCCACCGAGGTGCCGCCGCCGTAGGGAATCACCACGGCGTCCTGCTGCCGCGCCCAGTCCAGCAGTGCGCGGATCTGCGCCGGGGTTTCCGGCAGGCCCACCGCGTCGGGGAACACGCCAAACGCGCCGGAGCGCATCGCCAGCCAGTCCGGCAGGCTCTGGCCACGGGCGTGGCGCATGCGCGCCTCGGCGTCGCGGGTGATCAGCGGGTGCTCGGGCAGGCGCGACGGCGGCACCTGGGCGAGCACCTCGGCGAGGCTGGCGTCGGCCAGCGGCTGGCCCGGCCCGAGTCGGGCGGCGAGGAACGCCGCGCCGGCGTCCGGCAGATGCACCTCGGTGCGTTCGTCTCCCCATCCGTTCCAGCGGCGCATGCCCGGTTCCCCTCTTGTCGGCCTCGCGTGTCGGCTGCCTATACTAGCCAGCCGCCCGCGCCGGTCACTGTCCGATCCGGCCAGGCCCATTCGCCAATCGAGCCAAACCACGACCGCATGCACACTCTCGGCTACACGGCGGTGCCCGTCCTGCTCAAGTACCTCAGTCACGCCCAGGCGCTGGGCCTGGATTGCGCGGCGGCGCGGGAGGCCGCCGGGCTGAGCGCCGAGTGCCTGGCCGACAACGGCCAGCGGGTGCCCAGCGAACAGCACGAGCGCCTGCTCGAACACCTGCTGCGGCAGTCCGCCGATCCGCTGTTCGGCCTGCACGCCGCGCGCCATGTGCAGCCCGGCTCCTGGAGCGTTCTGGGCTACATCACCATGAACTGCGCCACCCTCGGCGAGGCGATGGCGCGCATCCTGCCCTACGAGCGGCTGGTCGGCGACATGGGCACCAGCCGCATCGACAACCGGGGTGACCAGGTGTGCCTGAGCTGGCACTGCCGCCACCCGCACCAGCCGGTGCGCCGGCACCTGATCGAGAACGTGCTGGCCTCCTGGCTGCATTACGCGCGCTGGATCGCCGGGGTTGAGCATTCGCCCGCCGAGGTGCACCTGGAGCATGCGCTGCCGGCCGGCTGCCGGGTCGAGGACTACCAGCGGGTGTTCGGCTGTCGGGTGCTGTTCGAGCAGCCGCACAGCGCGCTGCTGGTGCCGGGCGACTACCTGCGCCTGCCGCTGCGCCAGGCCGACGCCGGCCTGCTGCGGGCCCTGGAGGCGCACGCCATGGGCCTGCTCGATAGCCTGGAGGACGATCAGCCGTTGCCGCTGCGGGTCCGCGCGGTGCTGCGCGAGATGCTCCGGGACGGGCTGCCGGGCAAGGAACGGGTGGCCGCGCGGTTCCACATGACCCCGCGCACCCTGCAACGCCACCTGCAGGCGGCTGACACCAGCTACCAGGCGATCCTCGATCAATTGCGCCGCGAGCTGGCCGAGCATTACCTGCGCCATGACGACCTGCCGATCCAGGACATCGCCTGCTACCTGGGCTTCGGCGAGCCGCGCTCGTTCCATCGCAGCTTCAAGCAGTGGACCGGGCAGACGCCGGGGGAGTATCGCCAGCGGCTCCTCAAGCGCTGAGTCGCGTTCAGCGACGCGGCGTGGCGCGTCCGGCAGCGATCTTCGCGCCCCAGGCGCGGGCGGTGACCGCCAGGCGTTCCTCGTCGAGGCGTGTCAGCCGGCCGTCGTCGAGCAGCTGCTTGCCGCCCACCCACACATGCCGCACGCAATGCCGGCTGCCGGTATAGATCAGCTGCGACACCGGGTCGTAGACCGGCTGCTGGTACAGGCCGGACAGGTCGAAGGCCGCCAGGTCGGCCCACTTGCCGACCTCCAGCGAGCCACAGTCGTGCTCCAGGCCCAGCGCCCGGGCGCCGTTCAGGGTGGCCATGCGCAGCGCGCGGTGCGCGTCCAGGGCGCTGGCATCCTGGTGCACCGCCTTGGCCAGCAGGGCGGCGGTGCGGATTTCGCCGAGCAGGTCCAGGTCGTTGTTGCTGGCCGCGCCGTCGGTGCCGATGGCCACGTTGACGCCGGCCTGCCACAGGCGTTCCGCCGGGCAGAAGCCGCTGGCCAGCTTGAGGTTGGACTCCGGGCAGTGGATGACGCTGCTGTTGCTTTCCACCAGGCGCTGCAGGTCCTCGTCGTTCACCTGGGTCATGTGCACCGCCTGGAAGCGCGGGCCGAGCAGGCCCAGGCGCTGCAGGCGCGCCAGCGGCCGCTCGCCGTGGGTGTTCAGGCTCTGCTGCACTTCCAGCGCGGTCTCGTGCACGTGCATCTGGATGCTGGCGTCCAGCTGTTCCGCCAGCATCATCACCTGGCCCAGCTGTTCGTCGGTGACCGTGTAGGGCGAGTGCGGGCCGAATGCCGCCGACAGGCGCGGATGATGGCGCAGTTCGTCGAACAACTGCAGGGTCTGGCGCACCGCGTCGCCGGCATCCAGCGTTCCCGGCACGGCGAAATTCATCAGCGGCACGCAGAGCTGCGCGCGCACGCCGGCGCGGTGCGCCACCTCGCTGGTCACTCGCGGGTAGAAGTACATGTCGGAAAAGCAGGTCACGCCGCCCTTGAGCTGTTCGGCGATGGCCAGCTCGCTGCCGTCACGGATGAAATCCTCGTCCACCCACACCGATTCGGCCGGCCAGATATGGTCCTGCAGCCAGGGCAGCAGCGGCAGGTCGTCGGCCAGGCCGCGAAACAGGCTCATGGCGGCGTGGCCGTGGGCATTCACCAGCCCGGGGGCGAGCAGCATGCCGGGCAGCTCGCGCACCTCGCGGGCCTCCAGGCGCAGGGCCTGTTCGCGCGGGGCGAGCAGGGCGATGCGCCCGTCGCGGATGCCCAGCGCGTGATTCTTCAGCACCACGCCGGCCGGCTCCACCGGAACCACCCATTCGGGTAACAGAAGGAGGTCGAGCGGGGCGGCGGCGGGCATGGTGGCGTTCACAAAACCGATGGCAGGCCGGGCAGTGTACGGCTGCGCCGGGTGGGTTTGAAGGGGGGCGGCAATACGGCGCGGGCCCCGTGCGAGCGAACTTATTCGCGAGCTTCCGGGGGCTGCGCGAAAAGCTCGCGGACAAGTCCGCTCCGACAGAAGAAGCAGTGCCCTGCACGGGACGCTGTGGGAGCGAATTCATTCGCGAGCTTTTGTGCGACCAAAGCAGCGGCCTGCGTAGGTGGCTGGGGCGTCGATGTGCGTATAATCCGCGCCCTTTGTGTCGGGTGGGCGGTGGACATGCGTGAGCGATTGCTGGCGGCGGAACGGGTGAAGGCGCTTGAGTGGCGCGAGGGCCTCCTGCATGTGCTGGACCAGCGTCTGCTGCCGGCCCGGGAGACCTGGCTGGCGCTGGACAGCGCTGGCGCCGTGGCCGAAGCGATCCGCGAACGGGCCGTGTGCGGCGCGTCAGTCGTCGGTATCGCGGCGGCCTACGGCCTGGTGCTCGGCCTGCGCGCGCGGCTGGCTGCCGGTGGTGACTGGCAGGCGGCGCTGGAGGCGGATTTCCAGCACCTGCGTGACGCGCAGCCGGGATCCGCCTACCTGGATTGGGCATTGACCTGCCTGCGCAATCGCCTGCGGCGGCTGGCGCCCGGCGAAGATCCGCAGGCGGCGCTGGAAGCCGAGGCCGGCAGCATCCTGGCCAGCGACCGCGAGGCCAATCTGGCCATCGCCCAGTTCGGCCTGGAGCTGCTGCGCCGGCATGACGAAGGCGTGCATGCCGTGCTGACCCATGGCAACGCCGGCGCCCTGGCCAGCGGCGGCTTTGGCAGCGCCCTGGGCGTGATCCGCGCCGGTGCGCTGGACGGGCTGGTCGAGCAGGTCTTCGTGGGCGAGGGCCGTCCCTGGCTGCAGGGCTCGCGCCTGACCGCCTGGGAACTGCACGGCGACGGCGTGCCGACCACCGTATGCGTCGACGCGGCAGTGGGGCATGTGATGAAGAGCGAGCGCATCGGCTGGCTGATCGTCGGTGCCGAGCGCATCGCCGCCAACGGCGACGTGGCGGCCGCCATCGGCACCTATCCGCTGACCGTTCTGGCCATGCACCATGGCCTGCGGGTGATGGTGGCGGCACCCAGCGCCTGCATCGATCTGGGCCTCGAGCATGGCGATGACCTTCCCCTGGAAGAGCGTGCGGCGAGCGAGGTGCTCGATCCGGCCAATGGCATCGGTGTGCTCAATCCGGTGCTCGACGTGACGCCGGCCGATCTGATCGATGTCATCGTCACCGAGCGCGGCGTGATCGAGCGTCCCGATGCCGCGAAGCTGGCCGGGCTGATGTGCCGCAAGCGCCTGCATTGAAGGGCGCGCGCGTCACGCAACATCCCGCCCGGTAACGGAAAGTTGCGGCCTGGGTCCTGAAGCCTGACGCGGCAAGCTGTGATACCATCCCGCGCTTATTGCAGGACCCTGCTGACTAAAGGAACCAGGCTTCCATGGGCGAACTGGCCAAAGAAATCCTCCCGGTCAACATCGAAGACGAGCTGAAACAGTCCTACCTCGATTACGCGATGAGCGTCATCGTCGGCCGTGCACTGCCGGATGCCCGCGACGGCCTCAAGCCGGTGCACCGCCGGGTGTTGTTCGCCATGAGCGAGCTGGGCAACGACTGGAACAAGCCTTACCTGAAGTCGGCCCGTGTGGTCGGCGACGTGATCGGTAAATATCACCCTCACGGCGACTCGGCGGTGTACGACACCATCGTGCGCATGGCGCAGCCCTTCTCGCTGCGCTACCTGCTGGTGGACGGCCAGGGCAACTTCGGTTCGGTGGACGGCGACAGCGCCGCAGCCATGCGTTACACCGAAGTGCGCCGTACCAAGCTGGCCCACGAACTGCTGGCCGACCTGCACAAGGAAACCGTGGACTGGGTGCCCAACTACGACGGCTCCCTGCAGATCCCCGAAGTCCTGCCGACCCGGATTCCCGCCCTGCTGGTCAACGGCTCGGCCGGTATCGCCGTGGGCATGGCCACCAACATCCCGCCGCACAACCTGGGCGAGGTGGTGGACGGCTGCCTGGCGCTGATCGACAACCCGGAGCTGACCGTCGATGAGCTGATGCAGTTCATCCCCGGTCCGGACTTCCCCACCGCCGGCATCATCAACGGCCGCGCGGGCATCATCGAGGCCTATCGCACCGGCCGTGGCCGCGTGTACATGCGCGCCCGCGCCACCGTCGAGGACATGGACAAGGCCGGCAGCCGCCAGCAGATCGTAGTCACCGAGCTGCCCTACCAGCTGAACAAGGCGCGGCTGATCGAGAAGATCGCCGAGCTGGTGAAAGAGAAGAAGATCGAAGGCATCAGCGAGCTGCGCGACGAGTCCGACAAGGACGGCATGCGCATCGTCATCGAGCTGCGCCGGGGCGAAGTCGGCGAGGTGGTGCTCAACAACCTCTACGCCCAGACCCAGATGCAGAGCGTGTTCGGCATCAACAACGTGGCCCTGGTCGACGGCCAGCCGCGCCTGCTGAACCTCAAGGACATGCTCGAGGTGTTCGTGCGTCACCGCCGTGAAGTGGTGACCCGTCGGACCATCTTCGAACTGCGCAAGGCGCGCGAGCGCGGCCACATCCTGGAAGGCCAGGCCGTCGCCCTGTCGAACATCGACCCGGTCATCGAGCTGATCAAGAAGTCGCCGACCCCGGCCGAGGCCAAGGAGCGTCTGCTGGCCACCGGCTGGGAATCCTCCGCCGTGGAAGCGATGGTCGAGCGCGCCGGCGCCGATGCCTGCCGCCCCGAGGACCTGCCGGAAGAATTCGGCCTGCGCGACGGCAAGTACTACCTGTCGCCGGAGCAGGCCCAGGCCATCCTCGACCTGCGCCTGCACCGCCTGACCGGCCTGGAGCACGAGAAGCTGCTCGGCGAGTACCAGGAGATCCTCAATCAGATCGGCGAGCTGATCCGCATCCTGACCAACCCGCAGCGCCTGCTGGAGGTGATCCGCGAGGAGCTGGAGCAGGTGCGCAGCGAGTTCGGCGATGCGCGCCGCAGCGAAATCATGGCGTCCCACGCCGACCTGACCATCGCCGACCTCATTCCCGAGGAAGAGCGCGTGGTGACCATTTCCCACGGCGGCTACGCCAAGAGCCAGCCGCTGGCTTCCTATGAAGCCCAGCGCCGTGGCGGCAAGGGCAAGTCGGCCACCGGCGTGAAGGACGAGGACTACGTCGAGCACCTGCTGGTCGCCAACAGCCAC
This sequence comes from Pseudomonas flexibilis, assembly GCF_000802425.1. Classification (GTDB taxonomy): domain Bacteria; phylum Pseudomonadota; class Gammaproteobacteria; order Pseudomonadales; family Pseudomonadaceae; genus Serpens; species Serpens flexibilis. The sequence goes on from NZ_JRUD01000020.1 coordinate 21,768, forward strand.
GCCACGCTGCTGCTGTTCTCCAGCAAGGGCAAGGTCTACTGGCTGCGCACCTACGAGATTCCGGAAGCCTCGCGCACCGCGCGCGGACGGCCGCTGGTCAACCTGCTGCCGCTGGACGAGAACGAACGCATCACCGCCATGCTGCAGGTCGACCTGGAAGCGCTGCGTCAGCAGGCGCCGGAAGACGACGAGCTGGATGAGGTGGTCGAACACGACGAGGTCGAGGATCTGGCCGAGGGCGAAGAGGCCGGCGAAGCCGAAGAGGTCGTGACCGGCGCCTTCATCTTCATGGCCACCGCCAACGGCACCGTGAAGAAGACCCCGCTGGTGCAGTTCAGCAAGCCGCGCAGCAGCGGCCTGATCGCCCTGCGCCTGGAGGAGGGCGACACCCTGATCGCCGCCGCCATCACCGACGGCAGCCGCGAAGTGATGCTGTTCTCCGATGCCGGCAAGGTCATCCGCTTCAAGGAAGGCCACGTGCGCACCATGGGCCGTACCGCCCGCGGCGTGCGCGGCATGCGCCTGCAGGACGGCCAGCAGCTGATTTCCATGATCATTCCCGAGGGCGACGCGCAGATCCTCACTGCCTCCGAGCACGGTTACGGCAAGCGCACGCCGATCGACGAGTATCCGCAGCGCGGCCGGGGTGGCCAGGGCGTGATCGCCATGGTGACCAACGAGCGCAACGGCAAGCTGGTCGGCGCCATCCAGGTGCAGGACGGCGAGGAGATCATGCTGATCTCCGACCAGGGCACGCTGGTGCGGACCCGTGTCGACGAGGTGTCCAGCCTGAGCCGCAACACCCAGGGCGTCACCCTGATCAAGCTGGCCAAGGACGAGGTGCTGGTCGGCCTCGAACGTGTCCAGGAGCCGACCAACGTCGAGGATGACGCGCTCGAGGGCGAAGAGGACGCTGTGCCCGAAGCGGGCGAGGACGCCGACGAGGCGTCGGACGTTTAAGCGCACGTACGGGCGGCCAAGTGCCGCCCGTCGCGTTCCCGGGCAGCAGGCCGGGGAGACAAGAATTGACGGATCTGGCGCCCCGGCGCCAGATTTCGCACGAACAGCACCAGCGCCGGGTGGCCTGGTGTGCGGCGAATCGAGAGAGAACGACGTGAAACGAGCCCATAACTTCTGTGCAGGCCCCGCAGCCCTTCCCACCGCCGTCCTGGAACGCGCCCAGGCCGAGATGCTCGACTGGCACGGCAAGGGCCTGTCGGTCATGGAAATGAGCCACCGCAGCGACGAGTACGTGGCCATCGCCGAGAAGGCCGAGCAGGACCTGCGCGAGCTGATGAACGTGCCCAACCACTACAAGGTGCTGTTCATGCAGGGCGGCGCCAGCCAGCAGTTCGCGCAGATTCCGCTGAACCTGCTGCCCGAAGGCGCCACCGCCGACTACGTGGAGACCGGCATCTGGTCGAAGAAGGCCATCGAGGAAGGGCGCCGCTTCGGCAACGTCAACGTGGCGGCCAGCGGCAAGTCGCTGGACTACTTCGCCATTCCCGGCCAGAACGACTGGCAGCTGACCCCGGACGCCGCCTACCTGCACTACTGCAGCAACGAAACCATCGGCGGCGTGCAGTTCGACTGGGTGCCCGAGGTGGGTGACGTGCCGGTGGTGGTGGACATGTCCTCGGACATCCTGTCCCGCCCGGTGGACGTCTCGCAGTTCGGCATGATCTACGCCGGCGCGCAGAAGAACATCGGCCCGTCCGGCCTGGTGGTGGCGATCATCCGCGAAGACCTGATCGGCCGCGCCCGGGCCATCTGCCCGACCATGCTCGACTACAAGACCGCCGCCGACAACGGCTCCATGTACAACACCCCGGCCACCTACTCCTGGTACCTGGCCGGCCTGGTGTTCGAGTGGGTCAAGGAGCAGGGCGGCGTCGAGGCCATGGCCCGCCGCAACCACGCCAAGCAGGAACTGCTGTACAGCACCATCGACGCCAGCGAGTTCTACAGCAACCCGGTGAGCAAGAACGCCCGCTCCTGGATGAACGTGCCGTTCCGCCTGGCCGACGAGCGCCTGGACAAGGCCTTCCTGGCCGGCGCCGACGCCCGTGGCCTGCTGAACCTCAAGGGCCACCGTTCGGTGGGCGGCATGCGCGCCTCGATCTACAACGCCACCGGCCTGGACGCCGTCGAGGCGCTGGTCGCCTACATGGCCGAGTTCGAGAAGGAGCACGCCTGATGAGCGACGCCGATCAGCTCAAGGCGCTGCGCGTGCGCATCGACAGCCTCGACGAGAAGATCCTCGAGCTGATCAGCGAGCGTGCGCGCTGTGCCCAGGACGTGGCGCGGGTGAAGACCGCCAGCCTGCAGCCGGGCGAGGAGGTGGTGTTCTACCGCCCCGAGCGCGAGGCCTGGGTGCTCAAGCACATCATGGAGCTGAACAAGGGGCCGCTGGACAACGAAGAGGTGGCCCGCCTGTTCCGCGAAATCATGTCCTCGTGCCTGGCCCTGGAGCAGCCGCTGCAGGTCGCCTACCTGGGCCCGGAAGGCACCTTCTCGCACGCCGCGGTGCTCAAGCACTTCGGCGCGGCGGTGAAGAGCAAGCCGATGGCGGCGATCGACGAGGTGTTCCGCGAAGTGGCCGCCGGCGCGGTGAACTTCGGCGTGGTGCCGGTGGAGAACTCCACCGAGGGCGCGATCAACCACACCCTGGACAGCTTCCTCGAACATGACCTGGTGATCTGCGGCGAGGTGGAGCTGCGCATCCACCACCACCTGCTGGTGGGCGAGACCACCAAGACCGACAAGATCTCGCGCATCTATTCCCACGCCCAGTCGCTGGCCCAGTGCCGCAAGTGGCTGGACGCCCATTACCCGAATGTCGAGCGCGTGGCGGTTTCCAGCAACGCCGAGGCGGCTAAGCGGGTGAAGAGCGAGTGGAACAGCGCGGCCATCGCCGGCGACATGGCGTCGACCCTGTACGGTCTGACCAAGCTGCACGAGAAGATCGAGGACCGTCCGGACAACTCCACGCGCTTCCTGATCATCGGTAACCAGGAAGTGCCGCCGACCGGCGACGACAAGACCTCGATCATCGTCTCCATGCGCAACAAGCCGGGCACGCTGCATGAGCTGCTGCTGCCGTTCCACACCAACGGCATCGACCTCACCCGCATCGAGACCCGCCCGTCGCGCAGCGGCAAGTGGACCTACGTGTTCTTCATCGACTTCGTCGGCCACCACAAGGACCCGCTGGTCAAGGGTGTGCTGGAGAAGCTCGCCGACGAATCGGTGGCGCTGAAGGTGCTCGGTTCCTACCCCAAGGCTGTTCTTTAATCTTTCGGCGGGCTCCGGCGCGGGGCCCGCTGGCCGTCGAGGCTATACGCATGAGTGCTGATTTCCTTGCCCTGGCCGTGCCGGGCGTGCAGAAGCTGTCCCCCTACGTCACCGGCAAGCCGATCGAGGAACTGGCTCGCGAGCTGGGCATGGACCCGGCGCAGATCGTCAAGCTGGCCAGCAACGAGAACCCGCTGGGCCCGAGCCCGAAGGCGCTGGCCGCCATTCAGGATGCGCTGCCCGAGCTGACCCGCTACCCGGACGGCAGCGGCTATGCGCTGAAGCAGAAGCTGGCCGCCAGGTTCGCCATCGATCCGGCGGGCATCACCCTGGGCAACGGTTCCAACGACATCATCGATCTGGTGGCGCGCGCCTTCCTGGCGCCTGGCCTGAACGCCGTGTTCAGCGCCCATGCCTTCGCCGCCTACCCGATTTCCACCCAGGCCACCGGCGCGGAAAGCCGCGTGGTGCCGGCGATCAATTACGGCCATGACCTGGATGGCCTGATCGCCGCCATGGACGCCAACACCCGGGTCGCCTACATCGCCAACCCGAACAACCCGACCGGCACCTGGTTCGGTACCGAGGAACTGGAACGCTTCCTGTCTCGCGTGCCCGCGCATGTCGTCGTGGTGCTGGACGAGGCCTACATCGAGTTCTCCGAGCCGGGCGAGCTGCCCAACGGCCTCGCCTACCTGTCGCGTTACCCAAACCTGCTGGTCTCGCGCACCCTGTGCAAGGCCTACGGCCTGGCCGGCCTGCGCATCGGCTACGGCGCGTCCTCGGCGGAGATCGCCGGCGTGCTGAATCGCGTGCGCCTGCCGTTCAACGTCAACAGCCTGGCCCTGGTCGCCGCCAGCGCCGCGCTGGATGACGAGGACTATGTGCTGCGCAGCCGCCAGGTGAACCGCGCCGGCATGCGCCAGCTGGAAGCCGGCCTGCAGGCGCTGGGGCTGAAGTGGATTCCCTCGCGCGGCAACTTCCTGGCCGTGGACTTCGGTCGCGACGCCGCGCCGATCAACGCCGCGCTGCTGCGCCAGGGCGTCATCGTGCGGCCGGTGGCCGGTTACGCCATGCCGACCTTCCTGCGCGTGTCGGTGGGCACCGAGGCGGAGAACGCCCGATTCCTCGACGCGTTGGAGCAAGTCCTGCGTGGCTGATCTCAAGCACCCCCGCGAGGCGCAGCTTGGCCGTCTGGTGGTGGTCGGCCTGGGCCTGATCGGCGGCTCCTTTGCCAAGGGCATCCGCGCCACCGGCCTGTTCCGCGAGGTGGTGGGCGTCGACCTGGATGCCGAGTCCCGCCGTCTGGCGGTGGAGCTGGGCGTGGTGGATCGCTGCGAGGCCGAGCTGGCCGCCGCCTGCCAGGGCGCCGATGTGATCCAGTTGGCGGTGCCGATCCTGGTCATGGAAAAGGTCCTGGCGCAACTGGCGAAGCTGGAGCTGGGGCAGGCCATCATCACCGACGTGGGCAGCGCCAAGGGCAACCTGGTGCGCGCCGCGCGCCAGGCGTTTGGTCACATGCCGGCGCGCTTCGTGCCCGGCCATCCGATCGCCGGTTCCGAGCAGAGCGGCGTGACGGCGGCCAATCCGAAGCTGTTCCGCCGCCACAAGGTCATTCTCACGCCGGTGGCGGAGACCGATCCCGACGCGCTGGCGCTGGTCGGTCACCTGTGGCGCGCGCTGGACGCCGATGTCGAGCACATGGACGTGGCGCACCACGACCAGGTGCTGGCCGCCACCAGCCATCTGCCGCACCTGCTGGCCTACACGCTGGTGGACTCGCTGGCCAGGCGCAACGAGAACCTGGAGATATTCCGCTACGCCGCCGGTGGCTTTCGCGATTTCACGCGCATCGCCGGCAGCGACCCATTGATGTGGCACGACATCTTTCTGGCCAACCGGGATGCCGTACTGCAGGCACTGGACGATTTTCGCGACGACCTCGACGCTCTGCGCGCCGCGGTGGTCGAAGGGGATGGGCATCACCTGTTGGGCGTGTTCACCCGCGCCCGGGTGGCCCGCGAGCATTTCAGCAAAATCCTGGCCCGCCGGGCCTATGTGGACGCCATGCATTCCAATAACGATCTGATCTTCCTCGCCCAGCCGGGCGGCAGCGTCAACGGCCGAATCCGCGTGCCGGGCGACAAGTCCATCTCCCATCGTTCGATCATGCTCGGCTCGCTGGCCGACGGCGTGACCGAGGTGCAGGGCTTCCTCGAAGGTGAGGACGCGCTCGCCACCATCCAGGCGTTCCGCGACATGGGCGTGGTCATCGAGGGCCCGCACAAGGGCCGCGTCACCGTGCACGGCGTCGGTCTGCACGGCCTGAAGGCGCCGGCCGGCCCGCTGTACATGGGCAACTCCGGCACCTCGATGCGCCTGCTCTCCGGCCTGCTGGCCGCGCAACCGTTCGACACCACCCTGACCGGCGACGCGTCGCTGTCCAAGCGGCCGATGAACCGGGTGGCCAAGCCGCTGCGCGAAATGGGTGCGGTGATCGAGACCGGCCCGGAGGGTCGTCCTCCGCTGACCATTCGCGGCGGCCAGAAGCTCGTGGGCATGCATTACGACATGCCGATGGCCAGCGCCCAGGTCAAATCCTGCCTGCTGCTGGCCGGCCTGTATGCCGCGGGGGAAACCTCGGTGACCGAACCGGCGCCGACCCGCGACCACACCGAGCGCATGCTGCGCGGCTTCGGCTATCCGGTCGAGGTCAAGGGTGCCACCGCCAAGGTGGAGAGCGGCCACACGCTGACCGCCACGCAGATCGAAGTGCCGGCGGATATCTCCTCGGCGGCCTTCTTCATGGTCGCCGCGAGCATTGCCGAGGGCGCCGAGCTGCTGCTGGAGCATGTGGGCATCAACCCGACCCGTACCGGCGTGATCGACATCCTCCGGCTGATGGGCGGTGACATCAGTCTGGAAAACCAGCGTGAAGTGGGCGGCGAGCCGGTGGCCGACATTCGCGTGCGCTCGGCCAAGCTCAAGGGCATCGACATCCCCGAGGACCTGGTGCCGTTGGCCATCGACGAATTCCCGGTGCTGTTCATCGCCGCCGCCTGCGCCGAAGGGCGCACCGTGCTGCGTGGCGCCGAAGAGCTGCGCGTCAAGGAATCCGACCGTATCCAGGTCATGGCCGATGGTCTGCAGACCCTGGGCGTGAAGGCTGAACCGACCCCGGACGGCATCATCATTCACGGCGGCCCGATCGGCGGCGGCGAAGTCTGGGCCCATGGCGATCACCGCATCGCCATGTCCTTCAGCGTCGCATCGTTGCGCGCCACGGCGCCGATCCGCATCCACGATTGCGCCAACGTCGCCACTTCGTTCCCCAACTTCCTGGCGCTGGCCGAGCAGGTGGGGATCCGCGTGGCGAAGGAATCCTGACCATGACCGCATCTGTCATCACCCTCGACGGCCCGAGCGGCTCGGGCAAGGGCACCCTGGCCGGCCTGCTGGCCAATCGCCTGGGCTGGAACCTGCTGGATTCGGGCGCCATCTATCGCCTGCTGGCCCACGGGGCCGGCAAGCGGGGCATCGACCTGGCCGATGAAGCGGCGCTGGTCGAGCTGGCCGGCCAGCTCGACGTGCAGTTCGTGCCTGGTCAGCCCGGTCAGGAACAGGTCACCCTGCTGGATGGCGAGGACGTCACCCGCGCCATCCGTACCGAGCAGGCCGGCGCCGGCGCCTCCAGGGTTGCCGCGCTGCCGGCGGTGCGCGCCGCGCTGCTGGATCGCCAGCGCGCCTTCCGTGCCGCGCCGGGGCTGATTGCAGACGGTCGCGACATGGGCACGGTGGTGTTTCCTGACGCGCCGCTGAAGATTTTCCTGACGGCCAGCGTGGAAGAACGCGCACGCCGTCGCTATCTTCAGTTGAAGGAAAAGGGCGAGGCTGTTAACCTCGCGGGTCTTTTCGAGGAGATCCGCGCGCGCGATGAGCGCGACACGCAGCGGGCCACCGCGCCGCTCAAGCCGGCCGAGGATGCGCTGCTGCTGGACTCGACCGAACTGAGCATCGAGCAGGTGCTCGAAAGAATTCTTGGCGAAGCCGCTGCCCGCGGACTCGTCGGGTAAGTCGATCGCTTCGCCATACGAAGGGTCGCAAGGACGCTTGCAGGGAACCAGTCCATGTCCTGCGGGCGTCTTTTACATGAACGAACCCACATGAGGCTGGAGTGTGGCTTTGGGCGGATCGACCGCCCTTGAACTACAGGAATCAACATGAGCGAAAGCTTTGCAGAACTTTTTGAAGAAAGCCTGAAGTCCCTGGACATGCAACCCGGTGCGATCATCACCGGTATCGTGGTCGACATCGACGGTGACTGGGTCACTGTCCACGCCGGCCTGAAGTCCGAGGGCGTCATCCCGGTCGAGCAGTTCTATAACGAACAGGGCGAGCTGACCATCAAGGTAGGTGACGAAGTTCACGTCGCGCTGGACGCGGTGGAAGACGGCTTCGGTGAAACCAAGCTGTCCCGCGAAAAAGCCAAGCGCGCCGAGTGCTGGATCGTTCTGGAAGCTGCTTTCGCTGCTGAAGAAGTGGTCAAGGGCGTCATCAACGGCAAGGTGAAGGGCGGCTTTACCGTCGACGTCAACGGCATCCGCGCGTTCCTGCCGGGCTCCCTGGTCGACGTGCGTCCGGTGCGTGATACCACTCACCTGGAAGGCAAGGAACTGGAATTCAAGGTCATCAAGCTGGACCAGAAGCGCAACAACGTTGTCGTTTCCCGTCGCAGCGTCCTGGAAGCCGAGAACAGCGCCGAGCGTGAAGCTCTGCTGGAATCGCTGCAGGAAGGCCAGCAGGTCAAGGGTATCGTCAAGAACCTCACCGACTACGGCGCGTTCGTCGACCTGGGCGGCGTGGACGGCCTGCTGCACATCACCGACATGGCCTGGAAGCGCATCAAGCATCCGTCGGAAATCGTCAACGTTGGTGACGAGATCGACGTCAAGGTCCTGAAGTTCGACCGCGAGCGCAACCGCGTTTCCCTGGGTCTGAAGCAGCTGGGCGAAGATCCGTGGGTCGCCATCAAGGCGCGCTACCCGGAAGGCACCCGTGTTCAGGCTCGCGTCACCAACCTGACCGACTACGGCTGCTTCGCCGAGCTGGAAGAAGGCGTCGAGGGTCTGGTGCACGTGTCCGAAATGGACTGGACCAACAAGAACATCCACCCGTCCAAGGTCGTTCAGGTCGGCGACGAAGTGGAAGTCATGGTTCTGGACATCGACGAAGAGCGTCGTCGTATCTCCCTGGGCATCAAGCAGTGCAAGTCCAACCCGTGGGAAGACTTCTCCAGCCAGTTCAACAAGGGCGACCGCATCTCCGGCACCATCAAGTCGATCACCGATTTCGGTATCTTCATTGGCCTGGACGGCGGCATCGACGGCCTGGTTCACCTGTCCGACATCTCCTGGAACGAGCCGGGTGAAGAAGCTGTTCGCCGCTTCAAGAAGGGCGACGAGCTGGAAACCGTCATCCTGTCCGTCGATCCGGAGCGTGAGCGCATCTCCCTGGGTATCAAGCAACTGGAAGACGATCCGTTCTCCAGCTACGCCGCCACCCACGAGAAGGGCAGCATCGTTCGCGGTACCGTGAAGGAAGTTGACGCCAAGGGTGCTGTCATCGACCTGGGCAACGACATCGAAGCGACCCTGAAGGCGTCCGAAATCAGCCGTGACCGCGTCGAAGACGCCCGTAACGTGCTGAAGGAAGGCGACGAAGTCGAAGCCAAGATCATCAGCATCGACCGCAAGTCCCGCGTCATCAGCCTGTCCATCAAGTCCAAGGACGTCGAGGACGAGAAGGACGCGATGAAGGAACTGCGTACCAAGCAGGAATCCGAGTCCACCGGTCCGACCACCATTGGTGATCTGATCCGTGCTCAGATGGAAAACCAGAACTAAGTTCTGCTTTCCTGCTGGAAAAAGGGCGACTTCGGTCGCCCTTTTTTGTTGCCGGCTCGTAGGGTGGCCAACGCAGCGCGTTGGCCACCATGGCGGCCGCCCTACACGAACACCTCCGCGAAAAACGCCTTCATGTCTGCCCACGAGCGCGCGTCGGCTTCGCGCTGGTAGCCGATATCGAGCGTATCCGTGCGCCGCTGGTCGGCCTGCGGGTTGGTGAAGCCGTGGCGGGCGCCGGGGTGGATCACCAGCCGGCAATCCGCGCCGGCTTCGCGCATTTCGTCCTGGAACGCCTGCAGCTGCGCCGGCGTGGTCATGCTGTCGGCCTCGCCATGTTCGACCAGCACCCGGGCCTTGACGCTGCCCGGCGTGGCCGGCACCGCAGGCGTCAGCCGGCCATGGAAGCTGACCACGCCCGCCAACGGCAGGCCCTGGCGCGCCATGTCCAGCACCAGCTTGCCGCCGAAGCAGTAGCCTATCGCGCCGATCCGGCGCGGGTCGACTTCAGGCTGGCGCAGCAGCACATCCAGTGCCGCCTCGAAGCGCTGCCGGGTCAGCTCCACACTGGCCGTGGCGGCCTGCATGAGGGAGCGGGCCTCGGCCGGATCGGTGGTGGTCCTGCCGTCGCCGTACATGTCCAGCGCCAGGGCGGCGTAGCCCAGCGCGGCCAGCTCGCGCGCCCGCCTGCGGATGTAATCGTTGAGCCCCCAGAATTCGGGCGCCACCAGGACACCCGGTCGCGGGCCTTCCTCGGCCTCGTCATAGGCCAGGTAGCCGCACAGCGGCGTGCCGTCGGCGCTCTGGTAGGTAAGTTCGCGGGTTTGGATCTCGGCCTGGGCAAGGCCGCCGGAAGAGGGGGCGCTCATGACGTGTTCTCCGCTGCGTGACCTATCAAGGAGGCAGTGAGATCGCTCACAGGTTCCCTGCGTCATTTTGTCCTGCAGGCCGGGAGGAGAAGTGGTAGGCTGCGCGCCGCCCTTGTCCGGGGCGAACCGCGAGCGCTTTACCCGAATGTCTGCCTCCTCCGATTCTGCCGGCTATATCCAGCGCGGCAGTGCCGATTACCGCCGGGCCACCCTGGCGCTGTTCTGTGCCGGTTTTGCCACCTTCGCTCTCCTGTACTGCGTGCAACCCCTGCTTCCGCTGCTGGCGGCGCACTTTCGCGTGTCCGCCGCCAGCAGCAGCCTGGCGCTGTCGCTGACCACCCTGAGCCTGGCCCTCGCCATGCTGGTGGCCGGCGCCCTGGCCGAGAGCTGGGGGCGCAAACCGGTGATGGTGGGCGCCCTGGGCCTGGCCAGTGTGCTGGGCATCGCCTGCGCGCTGGTCGATGACTGGCAGCTGCTGCTGGTATTGCGCACCCTGCTGGGGCTGGCGCTCAGCGGCCTGCCGGCGCTGGCCATGGCCTATGTGGGCGAGGAGTTCGACCCGCCGTCGCTGCCGGCGGCGATGGGGCTGTATATCGGCGGCACCGCGCTCGGCGGGCTGCTCGGTCGCCTGCTCGCCGGTCTGTTCGCCGATCTGGGTGGCTGGGAACTGGCCCTGGGCGGCATTGCCGCGCTTGGCCTGCTGGCGCTGCTGCTGTTCCACTGGCTGCTGCCACCGTCACGTCATTTCCGTGCCCAGCCGCTGTCGCCGCGCACGCTGTTGAACAACTTTCGCCTGCACCTGGCCAACCGCGAACTGCGCATCCTGTTCAGCGTCGCCTTCCTGCTGATGGGCGGCTTCGTCGCGCTGTTCAACTACATCGGCTTCCGCCTGGCGGCGGCCCCCTTCGGGCTGTCCTCGACGGTGATCGGCCTGCTGTTCACCGTCTACCTGGTCGGCATCCTCAGCGCGGGCTGGGGCGGGCGGCTGGTGCCGCGTTTCGGCGCCCCGCGCGTGATGCTCGGCGGCCTCATGATCATGCTACTGGGCGTGGCGCTGTGTGCGCTGCCCTGGCTGCCCGGCGTGGCGCTCGGTCTCGGCCTGGTCACGCTGGGCTTCTTTGCTACCCATGCGGTCGCCAGCGGCCAGGTCGGGCAACGCGCCCGGGGCGCCAAGGCGCAGGCCTCGGCGCTGTACCTGTGTGCTTACTACCTGGGTTCCAGTGTCATCGGCTATTGCGGCGGCTGGGTGTGGAGCCACGCCGGCTGGCTGCCGCTGCTGGTGCTGCTGTCGGGGGTATTCCTGCTGGCCAGCCTGCAGATCCTGCGCCTGGCCCGGAGCTGATCAGTCGACCCGCTCCGTCGGCCGGCTATCCGCAGGCGGGTAGGGCGGGGGGGTGATGCCCATCGACACGTAGATGCTGGTGAAGGTGTCCATGCCCATCTGCGCCGGCTTGATCCATTCCACCGGCATGTACAGCAGGCCGCCACCCACCGGAATCGGCGCGGTAGGCACCAGCACTGCGAGGTAGCGCCGCCCATTGATCACGACGGGCTCCGGATTGGGCAGCAGCGCCAGCACCGCCACGCCGTCGCCGCCGAAGAAGCACCACACCGGGCTCATGGCGGCGATATCGGCATTTTCCTTCTGGTCCAGCAGGCCGACGAAGCGATCGGTCAGGCCATACAGCTTGCCCAGCAGCGGGATACGCTCGACCGTCAGCTTGAGCAGTTTCGACAGCGGCCCCTTGAGTCCCAGCTGTACGGCCAGGCCCAGCGGGTAGATGGCAACGATCAGGATCAGCGTGCCCAGCAGGTAGGCCAGCCCCGGACTCTCCACGAACGGATAGCCGAGTGCCGCGAACAGCTGGCCGACCGTGGTGGAGGGCCCGGCGAAGCGGTTGAGCAGGCTGACGATCCAGGTGACCAGCGCGAGGGTCAGGGTCAGCGGCAGAAGGGCCAGCAGACCGGCCAGCCAGGTGGTGACGATGGACTTGAAGCCGCGGGACAGGAGCATGGCGAATCCGGACAGGGAAGGCGAAGGGCCTACATTCTGGCCGTTCCGTTAGCCGCTGCAAGCGGGGTTCTGTCTCATTTTTCTACCGGCTCGCGATAGGCGCCGGGTGTCAGGTGCGTCCACTTGCGAAACGCCCGGTGAAACGCGGAGGCCTCCGAGAAGCCCAGTTGCTCGGCGATCTCCTGGATGGACAGCTCCGGGCGGCCGAGCAGATAGATGGCGCGGTCGCGGCGCAACTGGTCCTTGATGACCTGGAAGCTGCTGCCCTGCTCGCGCAGGCGCCGACGCAGGGTCTGCGGGCTGCAGTTGAGCTGGCGGGCCAGTTGCTCCAGATCCGGCCACTGGCGGCAGTCGCGCCCCAGCAGGCGCTGGATGCGCACGATCAGCGAGTCATCGCCCGCCGGGCGGCTGAGCAGGTCGGCGGGCGCCTGTTCGAGGAAGCGCTTGAGGGTGTGCTCGTCCTGCAGGAGCGGCTGATCCAGGTGCGCGGCGACGAAACGCAGCCCGGTGAAGTCGGCGGAAAAGTGCCGCACGCCGGGAAACAGCAGGTCGTATTCGGCGACGTGCGCCGGCTGCGGATAAGCGAAACGAAGCTCCTCCAGCGCGATGCGCTGTCCGATCAGCCAGCTGGCCAGGCGATGCCAGATCAGCAACAGGCTTTCGCTGAGGAAGTGCTCCGGATCGTGGGTCGGGTCCACATGCAGGCACAGCCAGGCCTGCGCGCCCTCGCGGCGCAGGCTGAATTCGGGGCTGCCGGGAAACAGCCGGTAGAAGCGGATGCCGCGGCGCAGCGCCTTTTCCAGGGTGCCGCAATGGATGATGGAGCAGGCCATCATGGCGAAGGTGCCCGGCAGGCTGGGTTGGGCGGCCAGGCCCAGGTATTCGTCGTCGAGGCGCCGCCAGAGCAGGCGAATCAGTCGAGCGTACTGTGCGGCGGTCACCCGCGCGGCGGTCTCCTCCAGCACTGCCGGCGGCAGGCCGGCATCGGCGAGCAGCGTGGCAATGTCCAGGTCACGCGCCTGGGCCCCGTGCAGGGCGGCTCGGACGAAGTGGCTGGCGATGGTGCGTTCGCGCATGGTGGCTTCCCTGGCTCAGGCGCTCGATGGTAGTCAGCCGGGACGGGCACGGACAAGCGCGTTTACATCAGGCCGGCTGAGCGTTCGGGTCATTGAGCGCGCGACGCGCGCCGGCCTAGGCTTGCGGGACCTTCAAGAAGGAGCCCGCCATGACCGGTCCCCTGGCCTCACTGAAAGTCCTCGATTTCTCCACCTTGTTGCCCGGGCCATTCGCCTCCCTGCTGCTGGCCGACCTCGGCGCCGAGGTGCTGCGCATCGAATCGCCGACCCGGCCCGACCTGCTACGTCTGCTGCCGCCCCGGGTGCAGGGCGCCTCCGCCGCCCATGCCTGGGTCAACCGCAACAAGCGCAGCCTGGCGCTGGATCTCAAGCAGCCGGCGGCGCGGGAGGTGGTCTACGACCTGTTGCGCGACTACGACATCCTCATCGAGCAGTTCCGTCCCGGCGTGATGGAGCGCCTCGGCCTGGGCTATGAGGCCCTGAAGCGCATCAATCCCCGGCTGATCTACGTGTCCATCACCGGCTACGGCCAGACTGGCCCGTATCGTGAGCGTGCCGGACATGACATCAACTACCTGGCGGTCAGCGGCCTGGCTGCCAGCACGGGCCGGCGCGACAGTGGTCCGGTGCCGCCGGGCGTGCAGATCGCCGACCTGGCCGGCGGCTCGCTGCACGGCGTGGTGGGTCTGCTGGCCGCGGTGATCCAGCGCCAGCTCAACGGCGAAGGCCAGCAGGTGGATGTCAGCATGACCGATTGCGCCTTCAGCCTGCATGCCCTGGGTGGCGCCGCCGCGCTGGCCGGCGGCGCGGAGCCGGGACTGGAGAACCAGCCGCTCAATGGCGGCGGCTTCTACGACTACTACCGCACCCGCGATGACCGCTGGCTGGCGGTGGGCTGCCTGGAGCCACAGTTCCTGCAGGCGTTCTGCCAGGCGCTGGGGCGTCCGGAGCTGGCGGCGCGCGGCCTGTCGCAGCGGGCGGAGGATCAGCAGGCCCTCAAGGAGGCGTTCGCCCGCGAGATCGAGCGGCACAGCCTGGCCGACTGTCAGGCGCTGTTCGCCGACCTGGATGCCTGCGTGGAGCCGGTGCTGTCGTTTTCCGAAGCCCTGCAGCACCCGCAGATCGCGGCGCGCGGCCTGGTCACCGAGGTCCCTGGCCCATCCGGCCCGCTGCGACAGCTGGCCTGCCCGCTGAAGTTCTCCGCGGGCCTGCCGCCACCGCGACACAGTGGCGCAGCGCCGGGCGAGCACGGCGAACAGGTGCTGCGCGAACTGGGCTATGACGAGGCACGGATTCAGGATTTGCGGGCCTGCGGGGCGATGGGTGGGTTGCGAACATAGGGCGGTCAGCGTTTTTCTGGCCGCCAGGGGCATGACGAGGCGGCCAGCGACGAATGGACAGGATGATGGCCAATTGATAGCTTTGCGCCGCCCAGCCTCCGGCATCGGGCCCCCTTCTCTTAGCCGTCTTACCGCAAGGATGTCTGCATGAAAAAGCAACTGCTGCTGCTTTCCCTGTCCTCCGTTCTGCTGGCAGGCTGTGCCCCGGCCAATATCACCTCGGCCAAATGGGATACCAACAACGGTGCGAACGTGACCACCCGCTGCGAGCAGGTGGATATGCGCTCCAAGAAGGAGATGGACAAGACTTTCGCCAAGTACGATGGCTGGAAGCTGGTCTACGTCTCCGAGTACACCACTGCCAATCGCTTCGGCACCGATGGTGTGGCCTGCTTCGAAAAGGCACGCTGATCGCGACAGCGGATGGCGTTCCACACGACACCGGCCTTGAGCCGGTGTTGTTTTTTGGGTGCTTCTATTGAGTGCTGCCCAGGCGAGTCCAGAGCGTAGGGCGGCCAAGACGATGCCTTGAACGCCTTACGAGCTGTGGGAGCGAATTCATTCGCGAGCCTTGTGCCGCTGCACGAAAGCTCGCGGACAAGTCCGCCCCCGCGACCGGGCTCAATCCAGCAGCGACAGGTTCACCGGCTCCTGGTGATTGTCTTCCACGCGCACGCTCAGGCGACCTTCGCCCAAGCGGGCTTCCAGGCGCTGGCCAACGTGGGTCTGGCGGGCGTCGCGGATGGCGTGGCCCTGTTCATCCAGCAGAATGCTGTAGCCCCGGCCCAGAGTGGCCAGCGGGCTGACCACCTGCAGCGTCTGCGCCAGCGCGGCGAGTTGCAGGCGGCGTTGGCGCAGGCCGGCCAGGGTGGCGCGCGGCAGGCGTTCGGCGAGGCTGTCCAGGCGCTGGCGCAGCAGGGCCAGCTGACGCCCGGGATGGCGGCTGGCCAGGCGATGTTCCAGGCGCAACAGGCGTTCCCGCGATTGCTCCAGACGGCGCTGCAGGGCCTGATGCAGGCGCCGCTCCAGATCGTCCACACGCAGCGCCAGCTGTTGCACCCGCTCGCCCGGATGGCGCAGGCGGCGCAGCAGGCCTTCCAGGCGCAGCTGTTCGCGGTGCAGGTGCTGGCGCATGCACAGCTGCAGGCGGCGCTCCAGCACCGCCAGGCGCTGCTGCAGGTCGGCGCTGTGCGGCGCCAGCAGTTCGGCGGCGGCCGAAGGCGTGGGCGCACGCACGTCGGCGACGAAATCGCAGATCGACACATCCGTTTCGTGGCCCACGGCACTGACCGTCGGGGTGACACAGGCCGCCAGGGCGCGTGCTACCGCCTCCTCGTTGAAGCACCAGAGGTCCTCCAGCGAACCGCCGCCGCGCGCCAGAATCAGCGCATCGAAGCCCTGGCGGTCGGCCAGTTGCAGGGCGCGCACGATCTGCGCGGTGGCCTCGCGGCCCTGCACAGCGGTGGGCACCAGCGTCAGCTCCACCTGCGGCGCGCGGCGGCGGAACACCGAGATGATGTCGCGGATCACCGCGCCGGTCGGTGAGCTGACGATGCCGATGCGGCGCGGATGGCTGGGCAGCGGGCGCTTGCGCTCGGCGGCGAACAGCCCCTCGTCGCTCAGCTTGCCCTTCAGTGCCTCGAAGGCCAGGCGCAGCGCACCGTCGCCGGCCGGCTCGACGCTGTCCAGGATCAGTTGGTAATCGCCGCGCCCCTCGAACAGCGAGACCTTGCCGCGCACCCGCACTGCCAGTCCGTCGCGCAGCGCCTGGCGCACGCGCAGGGCGTTCTGGCGGAACAGGGCGCAGCGCACCTGGGCCTGGCCGTCCTTGAGGGTGAAATACACGTGGCCGGAGGCCGGCCGGGCCAGGTTGGAGATCTCGCCCTCGACCCACACCTGGGCGAAGACATCCTCCAGCAGCAGGCGGGCACGGTTGTTGAGCTGGCTGACGCTCAGCACTTCGCGGTCGAGGTGGAGGCGTTCGAAGGGGTCGTTGCGCATGGCGGCGATGATACGCGAATCACTCGTGCCCGGCGCCGTGGTTGCGCTGGTAGGTCTGTTCGCCCATGGCGGCGATCTGGCCGTCGATCAGCGCCTCGAAGGGCCGTAGCAGCGCGTCGAAGCGCCGCTCCGGCTCCAGCCGGGCAAGGGTTTCCACGATGGCTTCCAGGGTGGACAGCGCCCCCGGCTGCGGCGCCTTGCGCAGGCGGTAGCGGGAGGTCAGTCCCTCCGGCAGGCACAGGCGCGGCAGGCTTTCCAGCACGGGGTTGAGGTACAGCAGCTTGCGCGCCTTGCGCCAGGTGCCGTCCGGGACGATCAGTTGCAGCGGGCGTTCCTCGGCGGATTGCGGCGCGGGCCGTTCGGCCTGTGCGCCGGGAAACAGCAGCAGGCTGCGGTAGGCAGGGTCGGCCAGGCGCTCGGCCAGCGCGTCGCCGAAGGTTTCGCCGACCAGCAGCTCGGCATTCACCAGTCCCAGCGCCGCCAGCCGGGCGGTGTTCAGCGCATGCCCGCTTTCATCCGGATGCTGCAGGATCAGCACCCGGGTACGGCTGTCCAGGCGCGGGATCAGCGCGCACAGGCAGTGACTCAACGGGCGTCGGCAGCGGGAGCAGGTGGGGCGGGGCATGCGTTATCCATGGCCAAGTGAACGGGGAGTGAAAAGCTCGCGGACAAGTCCGTCCACAAGAAGCGCGCCCCCCTGGGTTCACTGCAGACTCTGCTGCCGGTCGCGCCGGTAGGGGAACACGTCGATCACCTTGCCCTCGCGGATGGCGTCCTGCAGGCTCTTCCAGTAGTCGGCATCGAACAGGTCGCCGTGCAGCTGGCTGAACAGGCGGCGCTGCTTGATGTCGCCGAACAGGAAGCGTGGGAATTCCTCGGGGAACACGTCGTTGGGGCCGACCGAGTACCAGGGCTCGGCGGACATCTCGTCCTCGGGGAAGCGAGGCGGCGGGATGTGCCGGAAGTTCACCTCGGTGAGGTAGCAGATCTCGTCGTAGTCGTAGAACACCACGCGGCCGTGGCGGGTGACGCCGAAGTTCTTCAGCAGCATGTCGCCGGGGAAGATGTTGGCCGCCGCCAGCTGCTTGATGGCCTGGCCGTAGTCCTCCAGCACTTCGCGTTGCTGGGCCTCGCTGGCGCCTTCCAGGTACAGGTTCAGCGGGGTCATGCGCCGCTCGGTCCAGCAGTGGCGCACCAGCACGGTGTCGCCCTGCAGCTCCACGGTGGAAGGGGCCACCTCCAGCAGTTCGGCGAGGCACTCGGGGTCGAACTTGTCCACCGGGAAGCGGAAGTCGGCGAACTCCTGGGTATCGGCCATGCGGCCGACCCGGTCGACGCGCTTCACCAGCCGGTACTTCTCGATGACCGTGGCGTGGTCCACGTTCTTGGACGGCGAGAAGCGGTCCTTGATGATCTTGAACACGGTGTTGAAGCCCGGCAGCGTGAACACGCTCATCACCATGCCGCGCACCCCGGGGGCCATCACGAAGCGGTCGTCGGTGTTGATCAGGTGGTGAATCAGCGCGCGGAAGAACTCCGACTTGCCCTGCTTGTAGAAGCCGATGGAGGTGTACAGCTCGGCAATGTGCTTGCCGGGCAGGATGCGCTTGAGGAAGGCGACGAACTCCGCCGGGTAGGACACATCGACCATGAAGTAGGAGCGGGTGAAGGAGAAGATGATCGACACATCCGCCTCGTCGGTGATCAGCGCGTCGATGCGAATGCCTTCGCCTTCCTTGTGCACGAAGGGAATCGCCAGCGGCCATTGCTCGTCGGGGGTGTAGATGCGCCCGACCAGGTAGGCGCCCTTGTTGCGGTACAGCGGCGAGCAGAACAGCTCGATGGTCAGCGCCGGGTCCCTGCACACCCAGTCCGGCAGGTTGGCCTGCAGGGTGGCTTCCAGGCGGGCGAGGTCGCCTTCCAGGTCGATCCAGGGCACATCGAAGCGGTAGTCGTTGAAGATCGCCCGCAGCAATTCGGTGAGGTCGCCATTCGGCCGGTAGCTGCGCGTCTGCGCCGCGCGCCGGTGCGGGTGCAGCGCCGGGCGGGTGGTGTGGATGAACATGGTGCCGTCGCTGATGCAGTCATGGCTGAACAGGTGGCAGAAGATCGAGTTGAACCAGGTTTCCGCCAGCTCGTCGTCGCTGCGCGGGTTGATCTGCTCGATGTAGGCGCTCTTCACCAGCGGCCAGAGCTGCACGTCCAGCAACTGCTCGACGGGAAACTCCCGGCGCAGCCGCTCGGTGGTTTCCTGGGCCTTGTCCTCGTAGAGGGCGATGCGCTCCGCCGAGGCCTGCTGGATTTCCTGCCACTGCGCCTGCTCGAAGCGCTTGCGCGCGCCGTCGGTGATCAGCCGGAACTGCTCGCGGTAATCGTCGAAGCCCTTGAGGATGGAACGGGCGATATCGGCCGGCCATTGCTGCGCCATGTTGGGATCCCTGCTGGCTATGGAATGGCGAGCTTATGTCAGTCGGCCGGTGGCGGGAAGCCGGAGACCGCCGGCGCGGGCGGCCTGGCGGGTGTGCGGCGGGCCGGCGACTGCCCGAACAGCAGGAGGCGCGCCCATGGCAGCCGCGCGCAGCCCTGGTAGACGAGAATCGGCCCCAGCAACCCGGCCGCCAGTCCGCACAGGAACCCCAGGTAGTCGTGGCGCAGGTCCAGGCGCTCCAGGGCCAGGCGCATCCCGGCAGTGAAGAACACATGCAGCAGGTAGATGGCATAGGAATACACACCCAGCCGCGCAAGCAGGCGCAAGCGCACATTCGATGCCGCGGCCAGCAGGAGCAGCAGGGCGCTGAAGCCCAGGGACAGGCGGCTGAGCGTGCCGGTGTCGCCCAGCACGGGCGTCAGCCCGCCATAGCCGAGACAGAGCAGGGCGAGCATCGGCACCGCGATCCGCGAGTGGGTCCGGATGGCGGCTTCCAGCATCCGGAAATACAGCACGCCAAGGACGAAGTAGGGGAACAGGTAGAACGCCTGGCGCAGCGAGAACAGCACCGGCAGCTGTTCGCGGTGCGGGTAGATCACGCCAAGAGCCAGCAGCACCAGCAGCAGGCCGGCGTGCCTGCGGGTCAGGCCGCTGTGCTCCAGCAGGGCGAACAGGGCGAAGATCACCAGCAGCGCCTGCAGGTACCAGTAATGGGCGAACGGGTACAGGTGGAGCTTCCAGAATTCGTCCAGGACCAGTCGGGTGCTGGTGCCCGGCGTCAGGTACTGCAGTGTGGCGAACAGTGTGCCCACGCAGAGCAAGGGCAGGCCCAGGCGTCGCAGCTTGCCGGCCAGGAAACGGCCAGGCCCGCCGGATAACGGCCGGTAGCCGTACACATAGCCGGAGATGAAGGTGAACAGCGGCATGCGCAGGTGGCTCAGCGCCTCGTTGAAGCGATGCAGCTCGTGATCACCCGGTAGCCTGAGGCCGTTGGCCAGGGCTTCGGAACCCACCACGTGATAGGCGACCAGCAGCACGCAAGCCAGCCCACGCAGGGTCTCCATGGAGAGGTTCTGCCGCGCGGCATCCATGAACAGGTTTCCCAGGGGCGGTTCGGCAACATCCTTCCCGGTTTCCAGTATCCCTGAGTAGTCTGTGGCCGCTTCGCTCGGGCAAAGTTCAATGGCTGGCGCGGGGCGGCCGCCACGGTTGTGGAAGCGGATTCAGCCGCAAGCCTTTGGTGCTGGCCTGCACCCGATCGCGAATGAATTCGCTCCCACGGATCGTCCTTACTGCACCAGTTCCTGCTCGCTGAACAGGCCGTCGAACAGCATGGTGGACAGGTAGCGCTCGCCGGAGTCCGGCAGGATCACCACGATGTTCTTGCCCTGCATGTCCGGGTGCTCGGCCAGGCGTACCGCTGCGGCCATGGCCGCGCCGCCGGAAATGCCGCAGAGCACGCCTTCCTCGCGCATCAGGCGCAGGGCCATCGCCTTGGCCTCGTCATCGGTGATCTGTTCGACGCGGTCGACCAGCGACAGATCGAGGTTCTTCGGCACGAAACCGGCGCCGATGCCCTGGATCTTGTGCGGGCTGGGCTTGAGTTCCTGGCCGGCCATGGCCTGGCTGATGACCGGCGAGCTGACCGGCTCCACCGCCACCGAGAGGATCTGCTTGCCCTGGGTCTTCTTGATGTAGCGCGAGATGCCGGTGATGGTGCCGCCGGTGCCTACGCCGGCGACCAGCACGTCGATGGCGCCGTCGGTATCGTTCCAGATTTCCGGGCCGGTGGTCTTCTCGTGGATCGCCGGGTTGGCCGGATTCTCGAACTGCTGGGGCATGTAGTACTTCGCCGGGTCGCTGGCGACGATCTCGCTGGCTTTCTCGATGGCGCCCTTCATGCCCTTGGCCGGCTCGGTGAGCACCAGCTCGGCGCCCAGCGCCTTGACCACCTTGCGGCGTTCCAGGCTCATGGAGGCCGGCATGGTGAGAATCAGCTTGTAGCCGCGCGCGGCGGCGACGAAGGCCAGGCCGATCCCGGTGTTGCCGGAGGTCGGCTCCACCAGGGTCATGCCGGGCTTGAGCACGCCGCGCTCCTCGGCGTCCCACACCATGCTGGCGCCGATCCGGCACTTCACCGAATAGCCGGGGTTGCGGCCCTCGGTCTTGACCATCAGGGTCACGCCCTTGGGGCCCAGGCGGTTGATCATGACCAGCGGGGTGTTGCCGATGGCCAGGGAGTTGTCTGCGAAGATGCGGCTCATGTTCATTCCGTCGGTGGCTGGTTGACGAGGTCTGTCAGCCTATGCCTGTCGTGTCGGTCAGTCCAGCCGAACCGGGCCGGACAAGGCCGGTCAACTGCACGACAACGCCGCCGGGGAGAGTCGCCGATGAACCGACGTCAGGCCCTGCCAGTGTGGATCCTGCTGATCATTGCGCTGTTGCTGTTGTTGCTGCATCTGGCGCTGCCTCAACTGGTCCGCAACTACCTGAACGACACCCTCGCCGACATGGGCGACTACCGGGGGCAGATCGCCGATGTCGACCTGGCCTGGTGGCGCGGCGCCTACCAGATCGAGGGGCTGCTGATCGAAAAAAAGAAAGGGGGCGTGCCGGTGCCGCTGCTCGATGCGCCGCTGATCGACCTTGCCGTCAGCTGGCGCGCCCTGTGGCAGGACCGGGCGGTGGTGGCCGAGGTGGCGTTCGTCGATCCGCAGCTGAACTTCGTGGATGCCCGTGAACCCGGGCAGGAGCAGACCGGGGAGGGCGTGGACTGGCGGGACCGCCTGGATGCTTTGCTGCCCATCACCCTCAACGAGGTGCATATCCGCAACGGCCAGGTCTCGTTTCGCAACTTCACTTCCGATCCGCAGGTGAACATCCATGCTGACCAGGTGGTGGGTACCTTCTACAACCTGACCAACAGCACCGATGCCGAGGGGCGCCGCGTGGCGGAGTTCGTCGGCGAAGCGCGTTTCCTGGAAGTCGCGCCCATGGAAGCCAATGCGCGCTTCGACCCCTTTACCGACTGGGAGGATTTCGAACTACGCCTGCGGGTCACCGGCGTGCCGCTGGTCAAGCTCAACGACTTCAGCCGCGCCTACGGCCGTTTCGATTTCGCCGACGGCACCGGTGACCTGGTGATGGAAGTGGAAGCCGAAAACAGCCAGCTCGGCGGCTACATCAAGCCGCTGTTGCGCAACGTCGAGGTGTTCGACTGGGAACAGGATATCCAGGCCGAGGACAAGGGTTTCCTGCGCGGGCTGTGGGAAGCCATCGTCGGCGGCGGCCAGACGCTGCTGAAGAACCAGCGCAAGGATCAGTTCGCCACCCGGGTCGAGCTGTCCGGGACCATTCGCGATCAGGATGTCAGTCCCTTCCAGGTGTTCCTTGCCGTCCTGCGCAACGCCTTCATCGAGGCCTTCAGCGCGCGCTTCGAGCGCTCGCTGGAAGAGGGTGAGTAGCCCGTCGGCCTGCCTTCGACCGGAACGTGACCGAAACCTGGTGTCGCGTTCACAGAATCCCGGGTGCGGGGTATAGTCGCAGCCTGTTTCGCCGCGACGGGCGGCCCCACCGAGGAATTCTTCCCGATGAAGTTCGAAGGTACCCCTTCCTACGTCGCCACCGACGATCTCAAGCTGGCGGTCAATGCCTCCATCACCCTGCAGCGCCCGCTGCTGGTAAAGGGCGAGCCGGGCACCGGCAAGACCATGCTCGCCGAACAGCTGGCTGCGGCCTTCGGCGCCCGGCTGATCACCTGGCACATCAAGTCCACCACCAAGGCGCACCAGGGCCTGTATGAGTACGACGCGGTGAGCCGCCTGCGCGACTCCCAGCTGGGCGTGGAGAAGGTCCACGATGTGCGCAACTACATCAAGAAGGGCAAGCTCTGGGAGGCCTTCGAGGCCGAGGAGCGCGTCATCCTGCTGATCGACGAGATCGACAAGGCGGACATCGAGTTCCCCAACGACCTGCTGCAGGAACTCGACAAGATGGAGTTCTACGTCTACGAGACCAACGAAACCATCAAGGCCCGGCAGCGCCCGATCATCATCATCACCTCCAACAACGAGAAGGAGCTGCCCGACGCCTTCCTGCGCCGCTGCTTCTTCCACTACATCGCCTTCCCCGATCGCGAGACCCTGCAGAAGATCGTCGACGTGCACTACCCGGGCATCAGCAACGCGCTGGTGGCCGAGGCGCTGGACGTGTTCTTCGACGTGCGCAAGGTGCCGGGCCTGAAGAAGAAACCTTCCACCAGCGAACTGGTCGACTGGCTGAAACTGCTGATGGCCGACAACATCGGTGAAGCCGTGCTGCGTGAGCGCGATCCCACCAAGGCCATCCCGCCGCTGGCCGGCGCCCTGGTGAAGAACGAGCAGGACGTGATGCTGCTCGAACGCCTGGCGTTCATGAGCCGCCGCGCTTCCCGGTAAGCGAAAGACGGGCGTAGGGCGGGTTAGCGAAGCGTAACCGCCAGGCTGGCCAAGGCGATAACGCGGCACGAGACGGTGGGTTACGCCGCTGCGCGGCTAACCCACCCTACGTCGGCAACATGGGAGAGGGGACACAGCGATGCATAACGGCAGCTGCCTGTGCGGGGCGGTGAAATACCGCATCGACACGCCCATCGAGGAAGTCACCCATTGCCATTGCAGCATGTGCCGCAAGGCCCACGGCGCGGCCTTCGCCTCCTATGCCGGCGTGTCGCCCGAGGCGTTCCACTTCACCGCCGGGGAAGCCCTGGTCGCCCGTTACCCGTCTTCACCCGGCATCACGCGGACCTTCTGCAGGCGCTGCGGCGCCACCCTGCAGTTCATCGACGACCGCGCCGGGGAAATCGGCGTGGCCGCCGGCACGCTGGATTCGCTGCTGGGCGAGGTGCCCCAGGCGCACATCTACGTGGATTCCAAGGCCGACTGGTACCGCATCCAGGACGATCTGCCCCAGCACAGCGGCGACCTGTGAGTCGCCCATCGAGGTAAGCAATGCTGCTTGGTTTGTTCAATGAAATGCGCGCGGCCAAGGTGCCGGTGTCGGTGCGCGAGCTGCTCGACCTGATCAATGCGCTCAAGCGCAACGTAGTGTTCGCCGACATGGACGAGTTCTACTACCTGTCGCGGGCGATCCTGGTGAAGGACGAGCGCCACTTCGACAAGTTCGACCGGGCCTTCGGCGCCTATTTCAAGGGGCTGGAGGATCTGGACCGGCACATCGAGGCGCTGATCCCGGAGGAATGGCTGCGCAAGGAGTTCGAGCGCCACCTGAGCGAGGAAGAGCGGGCGATGATCCAGTCCCTCGGCGGGCTGGACACGCTGATCGAGGAATTCAAGAAACGCCTGGAAGAACAGAAGGAAAAGCACGCCGGCGGCAACAAGTGGATCGGCACCGGCGGCACCAGCCCGTTCGGCTCCGGCGGCTACAACCCGGAAGGCATCCGCGTCGGCGACGCCGGCAAGCGTCAGGGCCGCGCGGTCAAGGTCTGGGACCAGCGCGAGTACAAGAACCTCGACGACCAGGTGGAGCTGGGCACCCGCAACATCAAGGTCGCCCTGCGCCGCCTGCGCAAGTTCGCCCGCGAGGGCGCGGCCGAAGAGTTCGACATCGACGGCACCATCGACCACACCGCCCGCGACGCCGGTCTGCTCAACATCCAGATGCGCCCGGAGCGGCGCAACACGGTCAAACTGTTGCTGCTGATGGATATCGGCGGCTCGATGGACGCGCACGTGAAGGTCTGCGAGGAGCTGTTCTCCGCCTGCAAGACCGAGTTCAAGCACCTGGAGTTCTTCTACTTCCACAACTTCATCTACGAGTCGGTGTGGAAGAACAACATGCGCCGCACCACCGAGCGCTTTTCCACCTTCGACCTGCTGCACAAGTACGGCGCGGACTGGAAGATCGTCTTCGTCGGTGACGCCGCCATGGCGCCCTACGAGATCACCCAGGCCGGCGGCAGCGTCGAGCACTGGAACGAGGAAGCCGGCTACGTGTGGATGCGCCGCTTCATGGAGAAGTACAAGAAGCTCATCTGGATCAACCCGTACCCCAAGCACACCTGGGATTACACCGCGTCCACCTCGCTGGTACGCGAGCTGACCAACGATCAGATGTTCCCGCTGACCCTGCAGGGGCTGGAGGAGGGGATGCGCTTCCTGTCCAAGTAGGCAGCGGATGCACCGATGTCGCGTCCGGCGGCCAAGGCGTTGCCTTGACCCGCCCGACATCACTTCACTGCATATTCCCCGGCCGCCTGTTCCAGCCAGGTCTGCAGTTGCTTGCGCGGCACCTTGTCCTGCTTGGCCTGCTCCAGCTTCTGCAGCATGTAGTCCCGTTTCGTCGCGTCATCGCCGGCCATCGACAGCGCCAGGTCGCGATCGGCCCAGCGGCGAATGCGCACCATCAACCACCAGTGGAAATACAGCCCACTGGCCGTGGCGATGAAGATGATGAAGTAGTCCATGGCAATCCGACCCCGGCGCAAAAGCCGCTACCCTAACGGAACTGCCGGTCGTCTGGAAGTGACACCCCGGGCGCGGCCCCGGGGCATGCTTCGGAACACGGTGTTTCGGTCAAAGCGGAGGACTCCATGCGTACATCCCTGATACTGATTGCCAGTGTTTCCCTGAGCGGGCTGGTGCTGGGCGGCTGCGCCTCCAGCCTGACCGGCGATACTTACTCGCGCAGTGAGGCGCGTACCGTGCAGCTGGTGCGCATGGGCACCATCGAGTCCCTGCGGCCGGTGCGCATCGAAGGCACCAAGACACCCATCGGCTCGGGCGCCGGCGCCGTGGTTGGCGGTATCGCCGGCAGCGGCGTGGGCGGCGGCCGCGGCAGTGCCGTGGCGGCGGTCATCGGCGCGGTGGCCGGCGGCATGCTGGGCGCGGCGGCCGAGGAGGGCATCACCCGCACCCAGGGGGTGGAAATCACCGTGCGCGAGGATGACGGCAGCCTGCGCGCCTACGTGCAGGCCATGGAACCCAACCAGACCTTCCGGGTTGGACAGCGGGTACGCATCCTCACTGTGGATGGCACCAGCCGGGTGGCGCCGCTGTAGGATCGGGCCGCGGCCAAAGGGTGGACAAGGGAAGCGCTGTTCACCCTGCGGTTTGCAGGGCAGCGATTATTCAGATCCTGTACCGCGCATGGTCCGGTGGTGTGGTTTGCGGGTACGTGATGCCAGGCCGATCGCCGCGTTGTGGCACGCGACTGTTGGCTAATGGCACCTCTGCTAATTGTCTTTTGTAATAAAAAAAGCATGACGGCAATTCTTTGTTTATTTAAGAATGCTGCCGTTTCGCTCTGCGTGGGCGTCGAAAACATCACCAACCGACTCACGAGGTGCGATGGATGATTCTGGCACTTATTCTGCTACTGCCTTTCCTTGGCGCCTTCCTGCCAACCCTGGCCGAGGGGCGCGGCCGTCTGGCCTGCGCGCTGGCCACCGCCCTGGCGCCGGCGATCGCCTTCGGCCTGCTGCTCAGTGAGGCCGGCCGGGTGTTTTCCGGCGAGGCGCTGATCCTCTACCAGCCCTGGCTGACCGAGCTGGGCCTCAATCTCAGCCTGCGTCTGGACGGGCTGGGTTTCCTGTTCGCGCTGATGATCCTCGGCATCGGTCTGCTGGTGATCCTCTACGCGCACTACTACCTGGGCCGTCATGAAGCGGCCGGGCGCTTCTTCACCTACCTGCTGCTGTTCATGGGTGCCATGCTCGGCGTGGTGCTGTCCGAGAACCTGCTGCTGATGCTGGTGTTCTGGGAAATGACCAGCCTGTCCAGCTTCCTGCTGATCGGCTTCTGGTCACATCGCCGCGACGCGCGCATGGGCGCCGGCATGTCGCTGACCATCACCGCCGGTGGCGGCTTCGCCCTGCTGGCCGGCATCCTGCTGATCGGCCACATCGTCGGCAGCTTCGAACTGAGCGACGTGCTGGCCGCGGGCGATCTGATCCGTGAGCATGCGCTGTATCCGCTGGCGCTGATCCTGGTGCTGCTGGGCGTGTTCACCAAGTCCGCGCAGTTTCCGTTCCATTTCTGGCTGCCGCGAGCCATGGCCGCGCCCACGCCGGTGTCGGCGTACCTGCACTCGGCGACCATGGTCAAGGCCGGCATCTTCCTGCTGGCACGCCTGTACCCCGCGCTGTCCGGTTCCGACTGGTGGTTCTACCTGGTCAGCCTGACCGGCCTGTCGACCCTGCTGGTGGGCGCGGTGCTGGCGCTGTTCCAGACCGACCTCAAGGGCCTGCTGGCCTATTCCACCATCAGCCACCTGGGCCTGATCACCCTGCTGTTCGGCCTGGATGCGCCGCTTGCCAACGTGGCGGCGATCTTCCACATCATCAACCACGCCACCTTCAAGGCGTCGCTGTTCATGGCCGCCGGCATCATCGACCACGAGACCGGTACCCGCGACATGCGGCGCATCAACGGCCTGTGGAAGTACATGCCGCACACCGCCGTGCTGGCCATGGTGGCCTCGCTGGCCATGGCCGGGGTGCCGTTGCTCAACGGCTTCCTCAGCAAGGAAATGTTCTTCGGCGAGACCCTGCACCAGAGCCTGTTCGGCGGCTTCAACTGGCTGGTGCCGACCCTGGCCACCGTGGCCGGGATGTTTTCGGTGGCCTATTCGCTGCGCTTCATCCACGACGTGTTCTTCAACGGTGAGCCCATCGACCTGCCGAAGTACCCGCCCCACGAGCCGCCGCGCTACATGAAGATACCGGTGGAGATCCTCGTGCTCCTGTGCCTGGTGGTGGGCATGCTGCCGGCCTGGACGGTGGCCCCGTTGCTGGCCTCGGCGGCCAGCGCCAGCCTCAACGGCCTGCTGCCGGAGTACAGCCTGTCGATCTGGCATGGCTTCAACATGCCGCTGGCCATGAGCACCTTGGCACTGCTCGGCGGCTTGGCCTTGTACGCGGCACGCAAGCCCCTCTACGCCTGGTTCGACGGCTTGCCGTCGTTCAACGCGCTGATGATCTTCGACCGTGCGATGACCAGCCTGGTCAACGTCGCCCGGCGGGTGACCCGCGCGCTGGAAAGCGGCTCGCTGCAGAGCTACCTGACCTGGGTGCTGGCCCTGGCGCTGCTGCTGGTGGTGGTGGCCCTGTCGCCGCTGCGCGTGCTGAGCGGCGAGCTGCAGATGACCCCGCCGGATCCGGTCACCGCGCTGGGCCTGCTGGTGCTGCTGGCCGCCGGGGCGCTGACGGTTGTCTTCCACCTGCGCTACCTGACCGCGCTGGCCATGATCAGCGTGGTGGGCCTGATGGTATCGCTGACCTTCGCTCGCTTCTCGGCTCCGGACCTGGCGCTCACCCAGCTTTCGGTGGAGGTGGTGAGCATCATCCTGATGCTGCTGGCGCTGTTCTTCCTGCCGCTGCGCACCCAGGTGGAAACCAGCAGCCTGCGCGGCCTGCGTGACATGGTGGTGGCCGTTGCGGTGGGCACCCTGGTGGCGGTGCTGGCCTTCGCCGTGCTGACCCGTCCCTACGAGACCATCGCCGGTTTCTTCCTGGCCAACAGCGTGCCCGGCGGCGGCGGGACCAACGTGGTCAACGTGATCCTGGTGGACTTCCGCGGCTTCGATACCCTGGGCGAGATCAGCGTGCTGGCCATTGCCGCCGTGGGCATCTACGGCCTGCTGCATGGCCTGCACCTGCCGCATCCGCGCCGCGACTACCGTGGCCAGCCCTGGTCCACCGACAGCCACCCGATGATCCTCGATGTGCTGGCGCGCACCATCATGCCCCTGGCGCTGCTGGTCTCGGTGTTCATCTTCCTGCGCGGCCACAACCTGCCGGGCGGCGGCTTCATCGCCGGCCTGGTCACCGCGGTGGCCCTCGTGCTGCAGTACATCTCCCATGGCGTGACCTGGGCCGAGTCGCGCCAGCCGTTCAGCTACCACGCGGTGGCCGGCGGTGGTGTGCTGATCGCCGCGCTCACCGGCCTGGGCAGCTGGGCCTTCGGCCATCCGTTCCTCACCTCGGCGTTCGGTCATTTCCACATCCCGTACATCGGCGAGCTGGAACTGGCGACCGCCATGCTCTTTGACCTGGGGGTCTATCTGGCGGTTGTCGGGGCGACGCTGCTGATCCTGTCCAACATCGGCCACGTGAGCCAGGCCGAATGCGAGGAAGTGCTCTGATATGGAAGCTTTGTATGCCATCACCCTGGGTGTGCTGGTCGCCAGCGGCGTTTACCTGCTGCTGCGGGCGCGCATCTTTCCCGTGGTGCTCGGTCTGACCCTGATCTCGTATGCGGTCAACCTGTTCCTGTTCGCCATGGGACGCCTGGTCACCGGCGCGCCGGCCGTCATCGGCAAGAGCACCGAATTCGCCGATCCGCTGCCCCAGGCGCTGGTGCTGACCGCCATCGTCATCGGCTTCGCCATGACCGCCTTCGTGCTGGTGCTGGCCCTGCGCGGCATGGGTGAGCTGCGCAGCGACCATGTGGATGGACAGGAGCCGCGTCAATGAATCACGCGATCATCCTGCCGATTCTGCTGCCGCTGTTCGCCGGTGCGCTGCTGATGTTGCTGCACCGCAGCGGCAAGTCGTTCAAGCGTGCGCTGTCGTTGCTGGCAACGCTGGCGCTGATTCCGGTGACCGCCTGGCTGGTGCTGCTGGCCGGCGACGGCGAGCTGCGCGTCTATGCGCTGGGCGACTGGCGCCCGCCGTTCGGCATCATCCTGCTACTCGACCGCCTGAGCGCACTGATGGTGCTGCTCACCGCTGTGCTGGCCGGCTTCGCCGCGCTGTACGCCAGTGCCGGCGAAGATGAGCGCGCGCCCAATTTCCATGCCCTGTTCCAGTTCCAGCTGGCGGGCATCAACGGGGCGTTCCTGACCGGCGACCTGTTCAACCTGTTCGTGTTCTTCGAGATCCTGCTGATCGCCTCCTATGGCCTGCTGGTCTACGGCAACGGCGCCGCACGGGCGCGGGCGGGCATGCATTACGTGGTGCTCAACCTGCTGGGTTCGTCGTTCTTCCTGATTGGCGTCGGCACCCTGTACGGCCTGCTCGGCACCCTGAACATGGCCGACATGGCTGCCCGCGTGGCCAGCGCCGACTCGCAGACCGCGCCGCTGGTGGCCGCCGCCGGCTTCCTGCTGCTGGTGGTGTTCGGCCTCAAGGCGGCCATCCTGCCGCTGTACTTCTGGCTGCCGCGCACCTACGCAGCAGCCAGCGCGCCGGTCGCCGCACTGTTCGCGATCATGACCAAGGTCGGCCTGTACGCCATCCTGCGGGTGTTCACCCTGGTGTTCGGCAGCGAGGCCGGCGAACTGGCCTTCTATGCCCATGACTGGCTCTGGTGGCTGGCGTTGCTGACCCTCGCGGCGGGTGCCATCGGTGCGCTGGCCGCCCGCAGCCTGCAGGAGATGATTTCCTATCTGTTGGTGATCTCGGTGGGTAGCCTGCTGGCGGTATTCGCCCTGGGCAGCCGTGCCAGCCTGGGAGCCGGTCTCTACTACCTGGTGCACAGCACCCTGGTATGCGGCGGGTTGTTCCTGCTGGCCGATCTGCTCGGCAGGCAGCGCGGCGAGCTGGCCGGTGCGCTGCAGGTCGGTCCGATGCTGCGCCAGCCGATGCTGCTGGGGGGGCTGTTCTTCTTCGGGGCGCTGGCGGTGGCCGGTCTGCCGCCGTTGTCCGGTTTCCTCGGCAAGCTGCTGATGCTGCGTTCGGCCGGCACCGGCGCCACCGCGCTGGAGTTCTGGCCGCTCCTGCTGATCGCCGGCCTGGCGTCGATCGTCACCCTCAGCCGGGCTGGCAACCGTCTGTTCTGGCGCAACAACGGCCAGGCTGCCGAGGGGCCGCTGGCCGATCCGCTGCGCTTGGCCGCCACGGCCGGTCTGCTGCTGGCCAGCGTGGTGCTGGTGATTGTCGCGCAGCCGCTGCAGGCGTACCTGGATGCCGCCGCCGCACAGTTGCTGGACCTGGCGCCTTATCTGCGCATTGTTGAAGGAGGTGAGGCATGACGCGCTTCGCCTGGCTGCCCCATCCGGGGCTGAGCCTGTTGCTCACGGGTGTCTGGCTGCTGCTGACCAACCAGCTCAGTCTCGGTCACCTGCTGCTCGGCCTGTTCCTGGGCTGGGTTATTCCGCTGCTGCTGCGCCGCTACCTGATCTTCGTGCCGCGCGTGCGCAAGCCGCTGAAGCTGTGCCTGTTCCTGCTCAAGGTGTTCTGGGACATCGTGGTCGCCAACCTGCATGTGGCGCGCCTGGTGCTGGGTCCGAAGGAACGGCTGAACCCGGCGTTCCTCGAGGTGCCGATGGTCATCGAGGATGAGTTCCTGCTAGCCACCCTGGCCTGCATCATTTCCCTGACTCCGGGAACGGTCTCCGCCGGGCTGACACCCGACCGCAAGACCCTGCTGCTGCATGCCCTGGACGCCCCGGACATCAAGGCGCTGGTGGCGGAACTGAAGCACCGCTACGAAGCCCCGCTGCTGGAGATATTCGAATGCTCGCCTACGTGATTCCGCTGTGCATGGGCCTGCTCGGCCTGGCGCTGGTGCTGAACATGCTGCGTCTGGTGCGCGGGCCGTCGGTGCCCGACCGGGTGCTGGCCCTGGATACCCTGTACATCAACGGTCTGGCGCTGATCGTGCTGTTTGGCATCTGGCTGGCATCGGACATCTTCTTCGAAGCCGCGCTGCTCATCGCGGTATTCGGCTTCGTCGGTACCGTGGCGGTGGGCAAGCACCTGCTGCACGGCGACCTGATTGACTGAGGGACACACCATGCCTTTCTGGATCGAATTGCTGATCTGCGCGTTTTTGCTGCTGGGCAGCCTGTTCGCGCTCGTCGGCGCCATTGGCCTCTATCGCCTGCCGGACTTCTTCACCCGTCTGCACGCGCCGACCAAGGCCACCACCCTCGGCGTGGGCGGCATCATCATCGCCTCGGTGATCTTCTTCAGTGTGCAGAAGCAGGGCTTGAGCCTGCATGAGCTGCTGCTCACCCTGTTCCTGTTCATCACCGCACCCGTGAGTGCGCACATGCTGTCGAAGGCCGCGCTGCAACAGGGCCTGCCGGCGATGGACAAGACGCGCGGCCGGCGATGGAAGGACGACGGGTTCTGAGGAATCCTGTGCCGGCCGCGCCTACCCGGCCGCGCCAAGAGCTCGCGAATGAATTCGCTCCCTCAAGGCCGCTGCCGGGCTGGTCCGGACTGTCCCTCAAGCGTAGGGTGGACAACGCTGTTCCTGTCCACCATTGACCCCGCACGGCGGCCAGGAAGGCGCTGACCGTCCTACGTCTAATCCCGCTTCAATGTGAAATTTCTTTTTCCGGATTCGCCATGAGCAAGTTCACCCCCGTCATCGACCGCTCGCGCGATGAGTATTTCATGCGCCTGGCGCTGGACCAGGCGCGCCTGGGCGCGGCGCAGGGGGAGGTGCCGGTCGGCGCGGTGCTGGTGCGCGATGGTGAGGTGGTCGGCAGTGGCTTCAACGCGCCGATCAGCCGTCACGATCCCAGCGCCCATGCCGAAATGGTCGCTATCCGCGCCGCCGCCGAGGCGGCGCAGAACTACCGCCTGCCGGGCACGACCCTCTACGTGACGCTGGAACCCTGCAGCATGTGCGCCGGGCTGATCGTGCATTCGCGCATCGCCCGCGTGGTCTACGGTGCCAGCGAGCCCCGCGCCGGGGTGGCGGTGAGCCAGGGGCGCTTCTTCGAGCAGAACTTCCTCAACCACTGGGTGCGCGTCGAGGGCGGCGTGCTGGCCGAGGAGTGCGGGGCGGTGTTGAAGGAATTCTTCAAGGCCAGGCGCTGACGCGCTTCCCCTCTCCCTTGATGGGAGAGGGGCCGGGCGCCGTTCAGGCCGCCTCGGCCCGCGCCATCGCCTGGCGCTGGCGCCATTCCATGAAGGTCTTCAGGAACAGGGTGAGCAGCGCCATGCACGCCAGAAGCGCGGCGGCGGTGAAGGCGGCGGCGGTCTTGTAGTCGTTGTTCAACTGCTCGACCAGCAGCGGCAGGGTCAGGGTCTGGTTCATGATGGTGCCGGACACCACCGACACCGCGCCGAATTCGCCCACCGCCCGCGCGTTGGTCACCACCACGCCGTAGAGCAGCGCCCACTTGATGTTGGGCAGGGTGACATGGCGGAAGATCTGCCAGCCATTGGCGCCCAGGGTCAGCGCGGCGGTTTCCTCTTCGGCGCCCTGGCTCTGCATGGTGGGAATCAGGATGCGCGCCACATAGGGCGCGGTGACGAACACCGTGACCATGACGATCCCCGGCCAGGCAAACATCAGCTGGATGTCACGATCGTAGAACCACTGGCCGACGAAACCCTCGATGCCGTAGATCACCAGGTAGCACAGGCCGGCGACCACCGGCGAGACCGCATAGGGGATGTCGATCAGCGTCGACAGCAGGCGGCGGCCGCGGAAGTCGTAGCGCGTCACGCACCAGGCCAGGCAGATGCCGAACACCAGGTTGATCGGCACCGTGGCGATGGCCACCAGCACGGTGAGCATCAGTGCGTGCTGCATGTAGTCTTCGGAGAGGTTCTGCACCAGCAGGTCCCAGCCGCCGGATAACGCGCGGGTGAAGATCAGCACCAGCGGTACCAGCAGAACCAGGGCGACCACGGCGAGGCCGAGGCCGATCAGCAGCCATTGCTGCCAGGAATGGGGCTTCTTCATTTCTTGCGCTGCCAACGAAGGACGCGACTCTGCACCACCTGCAGGGTGAACAGCAGAATCAGGGAGGCCAGCAGGATCACCGAGGCGATGGCCGCGGCGGCGGGATAGTCGAATTCCTGCAGGCGCACGAAGATCATCAGCGAACTGACTTCGGTCTTGAACGGCATGTTGCCGGCGATCATCACCACCGCGCCGAACTCGCCTAGGCTGCGCACGAAGGATTGCGCGCCACCGGTGATCAGCGCCGGCACCAGCATCGGCAGGATCACGTGCCAGAAGGTCTGCCACTTGCTGGCGCCCAGGGTGTGCGCGGCTTCCTCGAACTCGTTGCCCAGCTCCAGCAGCACCGGCTGCACGGTGCGCACCACGAACGGCAGGCTGGTGAAAGTCATGGCCACCACGATGCCGGGAAATGCATAGGAAACCTTGAAGCCCAGCCACTGGCCGATCCAGCCGTCCGGCACCAGCAGGAAGGCCAGGGTCAGGCCGGCCACCGAGGTGGGCAGGGCGAAAGGCAGGTCCACCAGGGCATCCACCAGCCGCCGGCCGGGGAAGTCGTAGCGGGCGATGATCCAGGCCAGCAGCAGGCCGATCAGCAGGGCGGCCAGGGACGAGATCAGCGCGCCTTGCAGGGTTACCGCATAGCTGGAAACCACCCGCGGATCGCTGATCGCCCGCCAGTATTCCAGCCAGGTGAGGTCACTGACGTACAGCAACAGTGCCGAGATGGGCAGGAGGATCACCAGCGACAGGTACAGGGTGCTGATGCCGAAGCTCAGCCCGAAACCCGGCAGGGTGGGTGCCTGATGAAAGAAGCGCGGAATCGGAAAGGTCACGGGAAATCGCTTGTCGATCGGAAAACAACCGCCGCAAAGGCAGTGCCGCCCGGTGGGGGCGGCACAGTCTAGCGCAGGCGGGACATCAGTTGGGGCGCTGGCTCAGCAGCTGGTCCAGCACGCCGTTGCGGCCGAAGTGGGTCTCGGTGATGGTGTCCCAGCTACCCAGCACGTCGGTGGGGTTGATCAGGCGAACCTTGGCGAACTGGGCCTCGGTGGCCTTGACCACCTCGGGGTGATGAACGCGCAGGTTGTAGCGGGTCAGCAGTTGCTGGATGTCCCGGGTGTACTGGAAATTCAGGTATTCGGTGGCCAGCTTGCGGGTGCCCTTCTGGTCCACCACCTTGTCGACGATGGCCACCGGGAACTCGGCCAGCACGCTCACCGGCGGAATCACGATCTGGTAGTTGCCGGCCTTGAAGTCCGGATGGTTGGCGATGTTGATCACTTCCGACTCGAAGGTCAGCAGCGCATCGCCCTGGCCGTTCTGGGCGAAGGCCACGGTGGCGCCACGGCCGCCGGTGGGGAAGTTCTCCACGTTGTGCAGCAGCTTGCCG
The DNA here is from genome assembly GCF_000802425.1 of Pseudomonas flexibilis. Taxonomy (GTDB): domain Bacteria; phylum Pseudomonadota; class Gammaproteobacteria; order Pseudomonadales; family Pseudomonadaceae; genus Serpens; species Serpens flexibilis. The sequence goes on from NZ_JRUD01000020.1 coordinate 56,728, forward strand.
ACGAAGGCCTTGATCTTGGCCTGGTCGCCGTTGAACTTCTCGTTGGCGAACAGCCAGGCCGCCAGGTAGGTGTAGCGGGCGTTGCCGGAGGTCTTCGGGTTGGGGAACACCAGCTTCACGTCGTCGCGAATCAGGTCATCCCAGCTCCGGATGTTCTTCGGGTTGCCCTCGCGCACCAGGAAACCGATGGTGCTGTAGTACGGCGAGCTGTTGTTGGGGAACTCGGTGGCCCAGTCCTCGTTGAGCAGGCGGCGCTTGGCGAGGATGTCCACGTCGGTCACCTGGTTGAAGGTCACCACGTCGACCTTCTTGCCCTGGATGATGTCCTGGGCCTGCTTGGAGGTGCCGGCGAAGGACTGGTCGATCTTCGGCTCCTCGCCCGTGGTGGCCTTCCAGTGTTCGATGAACTTCGGGTTGATCTCGGCGAACAGTTCGCGTGCCACGTCATAGGACGCGTTGAGCAGCGGCGGGGTCTGCGCCTGGGCGGTGGCGCCGAACAGGCTGGTGGACAGGGCGGTGGCCAGCAACAGTTTCTTGAGCATCGAAAACGTCCTTCGCGCAAGCGGGCAATCGGGAGTGGCCAGGCGGCCGTCTGGGTGGGGATTCTGCGGGATAGCCATATGCTATGAAAATACGGAATTCTCATAGTGATATAGCGATTTCGAATAAGTGCGCGGGGCCGTCAGTTCGGGTCGAGCCGGGGGCATTCTCAGGCCTGCGGAGGCTGGCCGGATTGTTCATCCTCGGGCTTCTCGCCTCTTCCCGGCGTGCCCTGGCCCACATCGCTGGCCTTGTCGTGCAGGCGCTCACCCTGATGGCGCAGATCGCCGACGCGGCCCGGTGCTACGCCGGGCTCTTCGTTCCCGCGGGTCTCCTCCGCGGGCGACGGCTCGGCTTGGGTCGGGGTGTGCTGCGCATGGTGTGGGTCGCCGGTTGCCATGATGAGCGCTCCTGCGGGGCTGCGTGGACGGGCTGAGCAGGGGACCGGAAGGGCGGCGCGCAGGTTCCGGGTATGCGGCGAGCTGCGGCTCAGGGCGCGTGGCTGCAGCGCAGCTCCGCGTATGGCTGGCCGGGCGCGTAATCGCCGGGCACCCGCTCCACCACCTGGGCGCCGGGCGCGATCCGGAAAGGCACCGGTGGGGTGGTCGAGCGCACTTCGGCCGGAACCTGGAACTCGCAGACGACGGTCTGTTCGCCATGGTTGATCACCTTGACCGCCCGGACCCCGAGCAATTCGCCGTCCAAGGCCTGCAGCGGTTTGCCCATCGGCTGGACGTCAATCTGCAGGCCCTCCTGGTGGAGGATGATCTCGGGCTCGGCATTCTGGGCGAACAGGGGCAGGGCGAGGGCGAGGCCGCAGAGGGTGGACAGTGGCCGGAACATGGCGGATTTCCTTGCTGACGAATACCCGCCTTTAGAAGGCTGTGCGGCTGTTGGGTTCGCGCGGGGCGAATTTCAGCACGTGGAGCCTGTCGGTTACCAGGAAGATCAGGCGGCCGCGAGGCGGGAGGAAGTGATGCGAGAGATGCGCTGGGGTGCCGTGATGCTGCTGGGGTTGCTCCTGGCAGCCTGTGGCGACGGGAACGGGGAGCGGGATCGACCTCCCGCAGCGCCGGCCATGCAGCCGGGCAACCCGGCCGCCGAAGGGGCGGATCGGCCCGACCTGCATGGGGAGGAAGCCGGGACCGAACGCTGACCCCGGCGTAACCGACCCGTCAGCCGATGCTGATCGGCGGCAGTTCCGGCAGGGTCACGGTCTGCTGGCTGCGCGGGGCCAGGATCTCCGCCTCGCCGTCGACGACGATCTCGTCCCGCTGGTTGACCACGCGGGTGCCGATGCGTACGCGGAACTTGGGCAGTTTCTCGAGGATTTCCAGCTGCACGGTGAGGGTGTCGCCGAATTTCACCGGGCGGGTGAACTTCATGGTCTGGCCCAGGTAGATGGTGCCGGGGCCGGGCAGGGTGCAGGCCACTGCCGCGCTGATCAGTGCGCCACTGAACATGCCATGGGCGATGCGCTCCTTGAACATCGTGCCGGCGGCGAACTCCGCGTCCAGGTGCACCGGGTTGCGGTCGCCGGACATGGCGGCGAACAGCTGGATGTCCTTCTCACCGACGGTCTTGCTGTACGTGGCCTTCTGGCCGACTTCGAGCGCCTCGTAGGGAGTATTGGTGAGTTGGGTCATGCGATCTCCTTGGGGTGGCAGGACTGCCGGTTGGCCAGGGCGGCCTCCAGCCAGTCGAGCAAAAAGGCTATGACATCCGCGCGGTTCGTTTCGTGCAGCAGTTCGTGGCGGGCGTCGGGGTAGAGCTGAGCGCTGACGCGTTCCAGGCCGGCACGGCGCAACGCGTCGACAAGATCCAACTGACGCCGTCCGTCACTGACCGGGTCACGCTCGCCGCCGATCACCAGCAGCGGCAGGTCGTGGGGGATTTGCGCCAGGTTTGCCACCGGCGTGATCTCCAGCAGGCCGCCGAACAGGTCGATCCACAACTGGTTGGTGCAGCGAAAACCGCACAGCGGATCGGCCAGGTAGGCGTCGACCGAGGCGGGGTCGCGGCTCAGCCAGTCATGGCGAGTGCGGTTGGGACGGAACGCCTTGTTGAAGGCGCCGAAGGTCAGCCATTCCAGCAGCGCGCTGCGTCCATGCCGGCCCTGGCGCCAGCGTTCCAGGCGTGCGACCAGGCGTCCCAGCCGATAGAGCGCCGGCGACTGGTAGTTGGAGCCGGACAGCACCGCGCCGGCGAAGCCTGCGCCATGACGCAGCAGATAGGCCTGCGCCAGGTAACTGCCCATGCTGTGGCCGAACAGGAGCAATGGGACCTGCGGATGGCAGGCGCGCAGGTGCAGTTCGAGCTGGTGCAAATCCTCGAGGACGCGCCGCCAGCCGTCATGGTCGGCGTAATGGCCGAGCAGGCCCTGCCGCTGACCGGTAACGCCGTGGCCGCGCAGGTCCGGTGCGTAGAGCGCAATGCCGCGCGCGGCCAGCGCCTGGCCAAGTTCGGCATAGCGCGCGCCGTGTTCGCTCATGCCGTGGATCAGCAGCAGCGCAGCGCGCGGCGGCTGGTCCGCGCTCCACTGATTGACCTGGAGGGCAACACCGTCGCTGGCTGGCAGGGTAAAGGTGCGCATGGCGCGCGCTCCGCTGAATAAAGACACGCATTGTAGGTAGGCTGCCGAACGCTGCCCAGCCCGAGGGTGTGCGTGCTGTCCCGCAGTTTGCGGTTTGCGCTCCGCCGGCGGGCTGCTACCTTGCTCCGGGTCATACCGGATGGCCTGTTGCAGGGGTGCCGGCGGGCGAAATCCGGCGGCTGCTGCGGAGGCTGCATCTCGTGACTGAATGTCAATTCTCAGTCATTAACGAGACTGCAAGGCTTGATTTTGGCTATGGATGGCCTTTTGCAAAGCTGATACTCTCGCGGCGCTTAGGGGCTCTGCACCGGGCTCTCGGCCACCGAATAATATCAACCAACCGTCACTGCCGACGGTGAAGACAAGCTGTAGCTTAGGAGTGGGCTTTCCATGACCGAACATTACTGGAAGGACAAGTATCCGGCAGGCGTGCCTGCGGAGATCAATGCCGATGCGTTTCCGAACATCCAGGCCGTTCTGAAAGAGTCCTGCCAGCGCTTTGCCAACAAGCCCGCGTTCAGCAATCTGGGCAAGACGCTGACCTATGGTGAGCTCTACGAGCTTTCGGGTCGCTTCGCTGCCTGGCTGCAGCAGCACACCGATCTGCAACCGGGCGACCGCATCGCCGTCCAGCTGCCGAACGTGCTGCAGTATCCCGTGGTGGTGTTCGGCGCCATGCGTGCCGGCCTCATCGTGGTCAATACCAACCCGCTGTACACCGCGCGGGAAATGGAACACCAGTTCAACGACGCCGGCGCCAAGGCGCTGGTGTGCCTGGCCAACATGGCCCACCTGGCCGAGGAAGTGCTGCCGAAGACCGGCGTGAAGCACGTCATCATCACCGAAGTCGGCGACATGCTGCCGCCGCTCAAGCGCCTGATCGTCAACGCCGTGGTCAAGCACGTGAAGAAGATGGTGCCGGCCTACCGCCTGCCACAGGCCGTCAAGCTCACCGACGCCCTGGCCAAGGGCAAGGGCGTGCCGGTGCGCGAGGCCAACCCGGGCAACAGCGAAATCGCCGTGCTGCAGTACACCGGCGGCACTACCGGGGTGGCCAAGGGCGCCATGCTCACCCACCGCAACCTGGTGGCCAACATGCTGCAGTGCAAGGCACTGATGGGCGCCAACCTGGGCGAGGGCTGCGAAGTGGTGATCGCGCCGCTGCCGCTGTACCACATCTACGCCTTTACCGTGCACTGCATGATGCTGATGCTGACCGGCAACCATAACGTGCTGATCACCAACCCGCGCGACCTGCCGGCGATGATCAAGGACCTGGGCAATTACAAGTTCACCGGTTTCATCGGCCTGAACACCCTGTTCGTGGCCCTGTGCAACAACGAGGACTTCCGTCGCCTGGACTTCTCCAGCCTGAAACTGACCCTTTCCGGCGGCATGGCCCTGCAACTGGCCGCCGCCGAGCGCTGGAAGGAAGTCACCGGTTGCGCCATCTGCGAAGGCTACGGCATGACCGAAACCAGTCCGGTGGTGTCGGTCAACCCGGTGCAGAACATCCAGGTCGGCACCATCGGCATCCCGCTGCCCTCCACCCAGTGCCGCGTGATCGACGACGAAGGCAAGGTGCTGCCGTTCGGCGAGCGCGGCGAGCTGTGCGTCAAGGGCCCGCAGGTGATGAAGGGCTACTGGCAGCGCGAGGAAGCCACCCGCGAAGTGATGGACGCCGAAGGCTGGCTGCGCACCGGCGACGTGGCGATCATCCAGGACGACGGTTACATGCGCATCGTCGACCGCAAGAAGGACATGATCCTGGTCTCCGGCTTCAACGTGTACCCGAACGAGCTGGAAGACGTGCTGGCCACCCTGCCGGGCGTGCTGCAGTGCGCGGCCATTGGCGTGCCGGACGAGCGTTCCGGCGAGACCATCAAGATGTTCGTGGTGGTCAAGCCGGGCGCCAGCCTGACCAAGGAGCAGGTGCTCAAGCACATGCACGACAACGTCACCGGCTACAAGCGTCCCAAGCTGGTCGAGTTCCGCGACAGCCTGCCGACCACCAACGTCGGCAAGATCCTGCGTCGCGAGCTGCGTGACGAAGAGCTGAAGAAGCTGGCCAACGCCTGATTGCTTCCTCCGCATCCACATAACCCCGCTTCGGCGGGGTTTGTGTTTTTGGGGAATGTCAGCGGTCGTTGTGTCCCAGGTTGCGCTGCGGGTCGATGCGATCACGCACGCGCTGCTTGAGCTCCTTGGCTTCCGGGAAGCCACCGTCGGCCTTGCGTTCCCAGATCTGCTCGCCGTCGCAGGTGATGCGAAACACCCCGCCGGTGCCTGGTTCCAGGCTGACCCGGCCAAGGTCGTCGGCAAAGGTGCTGAGCAGCTCCTGTGCCAGCCAGGCGGCTCGCAACAGCCAGTGGCACTGGGTGCAGTAGGTGATGACGATTTCCGCTTTCGGCCGCTGCATGGTGGTTACCTGTAAGAGGGAGTGGCGGCCAGTTTACCGCCGCCACGGCTGCGGCGAACCGCTGGCCACTGGTCTATAGATAGGGGGAATCCAGCAGGGAGGGCCATCCCATGAAAGGCGCCGAAGCCTACGTCAACGACCAGTGGAATACCTGCGGGCTGACGCATCTGCCCAGGGATGCCTGCGCGCTGCTGGTGCAGCTGCACTTCATCATTCCGCGCGATACCCAGTTCACCAGTTTGCTCAACGATATCAGCGCCGTCTGCCGGCGGCACCTGCAGGAAGCCTACCCCGGGCGCAGTGTGCATGCCGACCCGGTGGTGGGCTCGGTGGTGGGTGATGGCAGCGGTGACGGCATCACCCTGCGCTTCCACGTCGGGCCGGCGCAATCGTAGGCTGGTCAACGCATGGCGTTCGTAGCCGGCACGGCGGGTTCGGCGGCCGGAAAAGCGCCGACCGCCCTACCGGCCAATCGCGTGCCTCAGCGTAGGGTGGTCAACGCAACGCGTTGGCCACCGTCTCGCGTCCTGCGCCGACCGCCTTACACCGGTAGGGCCTTGCGTGCCGGGGCCTGTGTAGCCTCGGTCCAGGCGCGCAGATCCGCGCCGCCGGGGTTCTGGAACACGCGCAGGCCGAACTCGGGCAGGATCGCCAGCATGTGGTCGAAGATGTCCGACTGGATGCTTTCGTACTCGGCCCAGGCCACCGTGTTGGTGAAGCAGTAGATCTCCAGCGGCAGCCCTTCCGCGGTGGGTGCCATCTGGCGCACCAGGAGGGTCATGCCCTGGTGGATCCCCGGGTGGCTGCGCAGGTAGCGCTCCACATACGCACGGAAGGTGCCGATGTTGGTGACACGCCGGGTATTCACCGGCTCGCGACCGGCTTCGGCCAGCTTGGCGTTCCAGTCGTCGATCTCGCGGCGCTTGTTGACCAGGTAGTCCTGCAGCAGGTTGAAGCGATACAGCCGCTCGCGCTCCTCGCTGTCCAGGAAGTGGATGCTCTGCTCGTCGATCAGCAGGCTGCGCTTGATGCGCCGGCCGCCTGACTCCTGCATGCCACGCCAGTTCTTGAAGGGGTCGGTGATAAAGCGCTTGGTCGGGATGGTGGTGATGGTCTTGTCCCAGTTCTGCACCTTAACGGTGTGCAGGGCGATATCGATCACGTCGCCGTCGGCGTTGAGCTGGGGCATCTCCACCCAGTCGCCGACGCGCACGATGTCGTTGGAGGTGATCTGCACGCTGGCCACCAGCGACAGCAGGGTGTCCTGGAAGATCAGCATCAGGACCGCGGCCATGGCACCCAGGCCGGAGAGCAGGATCAGCGGCGAGCGGTCGATCAGCGCGGCGATCACCAGGATGGTGGCGATGGCGTAGATGGCGATCTTCACCACCTGCAAATAGCCCTTGATGGGCCGGCGCTGCGCATCCGGGCGGCGCTGGTAGAGGTGGTTGACGATATTCAGCGCGGCGCCCAGTGCCAGGGCCACGGTGAGAATGATGAATCCCGCGCAGACGTTCTGGGTGACCGTGACGGCAGCCTGGGGCAGACCCGGCACAGCATTCACACCGCCGGTGATGATCAGCGCCGGTACCACGTTGGACAGTCGGCGGATCAGCCCGAAGTCGTCGAAGGCGCCGGTCTTCAGCAGCGAGTACAGGCCGCGCACCAGAATGCGCTTGACCAGCCAGTTGGCAATCGCCGCCACCAGCAGCAGTGCGCTACAGGCAACCAGGGTTTGCAGTTCGGGATGGCTGCGCAGCCAGTCGAGCCCTAAGGCCAGCTCTTCTTGCATGTGAGTCTCCAGGTGAAGGGTGTAATCAGGGGCGGTAGGCGCCGATGAAGATGGCCGGATCGATGCGCACATCGTTGAGGCTGACGTTCCAGTGCAGGTGCGGGCCGGTGGAGCGGCCGGTGCTGCCCACCTTGCCCAGCACCTCGCCGCGCGCCAGGCGCTGGCCGACCGTCACATCGATGGCCGAGAGGTGGCAGAACATGCTGATCAGCCCGCGGCCATGGTCGACGAACACTGTCTGGCCGTTGAAGAAGTAGTCGCCGACCAGGATCACCTCGCCAGCGGCGGGCGCCTTCACCGGCGTACCGGCCGGTGCGGCGAAGTCCAGGCCCGAATGCTGATTGCGCTCCTCGCCGTTGAAGAAGCGCCGCAGCCCGAACGGGGAGGACAACGGGCCGTCCACTGGCCGGTCGAAGTACAGGTTGCTCGGTTGGAAGGCGCTGAAGCGCCGGTACGCCTCCTGCTGTTCGGCCAGCTCGCGGCCGATCCGCGCCAGGGCTTCCGGGCCAGGGTTGACCTGTTCCTTGTTTTTCAGGGTGATGTGCTGCTCGCGGTAAGTGCGTGCGCCGACCTCGAAGCTGCGCGGCTGGCCATCCACCAGCAGGGTCTGCGCACCGGCGGGCGTTTGCAGCGGCACGCCGACGATGGCGATCCAGCGCCGGCCGTCCTCGCGAATCACCAGCGCCGGCTTGTCCTGGTAGCTCACCTGGGGCGCGTGCGGAGCATCGCCCAGGTCAACCACGGCGACGCCCCCGGGGACCGGTTTATCGAGCAGGCGGGAAAGAAAGCCTTCGGCATGCGCCGGCAGGGCGAGGCAGAGCAGCAGGGTCAGCAGAGTGCGCATGGGAACCTGTGGGAAACAACGAACGCGGGGGACTTTATCATGGCTGCGGATGGCAGGCCGCTGCAGCCGCCCAAGCGGACTCGCCTTTTGTGGGAGCGGACTCGTCCGCGAGCTTCCTGCAGGCATCCATCAAAAGCGCGCGGATGAATTCGCTCCGACGGGACAGCAGCGGACCGCTCCTACCGTCCTGGTGAGACGGCGGACAGGCGGATCTCCACGCGCAGCCCGCCCAGCGGGCTGGCCTGCAGCTGCCATTCGCCGCGCCAGGCGCTGATGATGTCGGCGACGATGCCCAGTCCCAGTCCATGGCCCTCCAGCCCCTCGTCCAGGCGGGCGCCGCGCTGGCAGACGGTATCGCGGCGGTCGACAGGAATTCCCGGGCCGTCGTCGTCGACGCGCAGGCGGTAGCCATCCGGCAGCGTCGCGATGCCCAGGCGAACCTGGCTGTGGGCCCACTTGCAGGCGTTGTCCAGCAGGTTGCCGAGCAGCTCCAGCATGTCCTCGCGTTCCCAGGGCAGGTGGCAATCGGGCGGGGCCTGCCAGTCCAGTTTCAGGTCGCGGCGATGGATGGCCGCCAGGGTGGCGAACAGTGCCGGCAGCTCCTGCGCGCAGTCGAAGCCGCCGCCCGCCTGTCCCTCGCCGGCCAGGCGGGCGCGGCTGAGTTCGCGGGACACCCGCTGGCGAATCTGGCCCAGTTGCTCCTCCAACTGCTGGCGCAGTGCCGGCTGGGCGGCCAGCGCCTCGCTGTCCAGCAGGCCGGTCAGCACTGCCAGCGGCGTCTTCAAGGCATGGCCGAGATTGCCGATGGCATGGCGCGAGCGTTTCAGGGTCTCGTCGGTCTGCGTCAGCAGATGGTTGATCTGCGTGACCAGCGGCTGCAGTTCCTGCGGCACGTGGGTATCCAACTGGGCGCGGCGTCCCTGCTGCAGCTCGGCGATCTGCGCGCGGGCGCTTTCCAGCGGGCGCAGGGCGGTGCGAACCGCCAGGCGCTGCAGCAGCCCGAACGCCAGTAGCGCCACGCCCAGCAACGTCAGTCCACCGAGACGGACCTGTTGAAAGCTGTCGAGGATCGGGGTGTAGTCGTGGGCGACGCTGATGTGCAGGGGCTGACCGCCGCGCCGGTAGGCGGCGCGGTAGACCAGCAGACGCTGGTCCTGCGGCCCGTCGACCAGTTCGGGGTGCAAGCCGTCCTGCGTGGGCCAGTCGAGATCGCTGTCCCACAGCGAGCGGGAACGCCACTCGTGGCTGTCGCTGTCGATGCGGAAGTAGTGACCGGAGAATGCCCGCTGATAGCGCGGGCCGAGGCGCTGGCTGTCCAGCTGCAGGCCGTTGGCTCCGGGAACCAGAGCCACCAGCAGGCCTTCGGTCTCCTCGCGCAGGTCGGTCTCCATACTGCGGCGCAGGCCCGCCTCGAACAGCCACAGGCTGGCCTGCAGCAGTATCAGCCCGACCACCAGCAGGGCGGCGATCAGGCCGAGGCCCAGACGGCGCTGCAGCGAGTTCATGGGCGCGTTCCGAAGCGGTAGCCCTGGCCGCGACGGGTTTCGATGATCTCGCGCCCCAGCTTGCCGCGCAGGCGGTTGACCAATACTTCGATGACGTTGGAGTCGCGCTCGGTTTCGCCGTCGTACAGGTGCTCGGCCAGCTGGGATTTGGACAGCAGCTGGCCGGGATGCAGCATGAAATAGCGCAGCAGGCGGAACTCGCCGGCGGTCAGCGCGATGCTCTGGCCGTCGCGCCGGCATTCCTGGCGCGCCTCGTCCAGCTCCAGCCCACCGGTCGCCAGCAGCGGCTGGTTGGCCAGGCCGTGGGCGCGACGCAGCAGCGCCTGGATGCGCAGCAGCAGTTCCTCGGGATGGAAGGGTTTGGTCAGGTAGTCGTCGGCGCCGGCCTTCAGGCCGTCGATGCGCTCGGCCCAGCTGTCGCGGGCGGTGAGGATCAGCACCGGCGTGGCCAGGCCCCGCGCGCGCCACGCGCGCAGCACGTCCAGGCCGGGTTTGCCGGGCAGGCCCAGGTCGAGCACGACCAGGTCGTAGGGTTCGCTGGCGCCCTGGTACTCGGCGTCACGGCCGTCGGCCAGCCAGTCGACGGCGTAGCCGTGGCGTTTCAGATCGGCCAGCAGCTGATCGGCCAGCGGCACATGGTCTTCCACCAGCAGCAGGCGCATCAGTCCTCCTTGTCCTCAAGCAGGGCGCCGCTGGCGGCGTCCAGTTCGATGTCGCGCACCTCGCCCTGGCGGGTCAGCAGTTCCAGCTCGTAGATGTAGCGGCCATGCTCTTCCTCCAGCTCGGCTTCCAGCAGGCGGGCGCCGGGGTAGCGCTCCAGCAGCGGTTGCATGAGTGCATCCAGCGACTGGATGGTCCCTTCGCGGCGCAGGCGCAGGGCTTCATCCTGGTTCAGGTCACGACCGGCCATCGCCGGCGTGGCGACGAGCAGGGCAGCGAGCAGCAGGGGCAGGGGGCGTGGCATGGCAAATGACTCGTGTGAGGGAAACGTCACGGCCGCCGCGCATCGTAGGGTGGATCACGCTTCATCGATCCACCATCGCGCCGGCCAGGCGCGGTCGGCAGACGCGCCGTTCCGACGCGATGGTGGACAAAGAAGGCGATGTCCACCCTACAGGTCCGTGCGGGCCGCGTCAGTCGTCCTTTTGATTCTCCAGGACTTCGCCGGTGGCGGCGTCCAGTTTCAGGTCCCATTGCTGATTCTGGGCATCGCGCAGCTCCACCTTGTAGAGGTAGCGGCCATTCTCTTCCTCGAGCTCGGTTTCTTCCACCTTGGCGCCGGGGTGCTGCTTGAGTGCGGTTTCGTTGAGCGACTCGAACGACTGGATGGTGCCGGCATCGCGCAGCTTGAGCGCTTCGTCCGGGCCGATGTCGCGGTCGGCGGCCAGCGCCAGGTTGGCGCCGAAGGTCAGGGTAGTGGCGGCGAACAGCAGGGTGAGGGTCTTGCGCATGGTTGTGGTCTCCATGGGTTGCTTTGACGAACACAGGTTAGGGGAGGCGGCTTAACTGAAGCTGAAAGGCGATACCGCGCGGGCCGGCCTGGCGCTGGTCGACGGAGGTCGTGATGACTCCCCAGGCGCGGCCTGCCCCACGGCGAGACCACGGGGGCCAATTGACGCACCCGTGGGTGCGGGGATATACAGCCCCCCTCGCCCGTGCGCGGGCATACCTTGAGATAGACAGGGGTTGTGATGAACGGTTTTACCCGGGCGGGATTGTGGATCCTGGTGCTGAGTTCGGTGGTGCTCACCCTGTCGCTCGGCGTGCGACATGGCTTCGGCCTGTTCCTGGCGCCGATGAGCACGGAATTCGGCTGGGGCCGTGAGGTATTTGCCTTCGCCATCGCCCTGCAGAACCTGATCTGGGGCCTGGCGCAGCCGATTACCGGCGCGCTGGCCGACCGCTTCGGCGCTGGCCGCGCGGTGCTGGTGGGCGGGCTGTTCTATGTGGTCGGCCTGGTGCTGATGGGCATGGCGGAAACCCCGCTGGGCCTGTCGCTGAGCGCCGGCGTGCTGATCGGCCTGGGGCTGTCCGGCACCTCCTTCTCGGTGCTGTTGGCCGCGGTCGGACGCGCTGCCACCCCGGAAAAGCGCAGCATGGCGATGGGCATCGCCGCCGCGGCCGGCTCCTTCGGCCAGTTCATCATGCTGCCCGGCACCCTGGGGCTGATGGAGTGGCTGGGCTGGTCGGCGGCCTTGCTGGCGCTGGGCGCGCTGGTGGCGCTGATCGTGCCGATGGGCGCCGCCCTGCGCGAAGCGCCGGCGCCGCGCCAGGCACACCAGCAGACGCTGGGCGAGGCGCTGAGCGAGGCCGCTCGTCACCCGGGCTTCTGGCTGCTGTCGGTGGGCTTCTTCGTCTGCGGTTTCCAGGTGGTGTTCGTCGGCGTGCACCTGCCGGCCTACCTGGTGGACCAGGGCCTCGGCGTGCATGTGGGCACCACCGTGCTGGCGCTGGTCGGCCTGTTCAACATCGCCGGCACCTACGGCGCCGGCTGGCTGGGCGGCCGCATGTCCAAGCCCAGGCTGCTGGTGGCCCTGTACCTGCTGCGTGGCGTGGTGATCACCGCGTTCTTCTTCCTGCCGCTGAGCGAGATGTCCGCCTACCTGTTCGGCATGGCCATGGGGCTGCTGTGGCTGTCCACTGTGCCGCTGACCAACGGCACGGTGGCGACCCTGTTCGGCGTGCGCAACCTGTCGATGCTGGGCGGCATCGCCTTCCTGTTCCACCAACTGGGCTCGTTCATGGGCGGCTGGTTGGGCGGCTACCTGTATGACCTCACCGGCAGCTACTCGCTGGTCTGGCAGATTTCCATCCTGCTCAGCCTGATGGCCGCCCTGCTCAACTGGCCGGTGCGCGAAGTCCCGGTGGCCCGCCTGCAGACCGGAGGGGCGAGCGCATGAGCCGGGGCGCCTGGCTGAAGACAGCTCTGCTGATCGGCCTCGGCCTGCTGCTGGCCCTGGCCTGGTGGGGCTGGACGCGGGGCGGGCTGGCGCTGTTGCAGACGGGGATGAGCTGTTAGCTAGCCATTGGGTGGCGGTGGACAAGAAAGACGTTGTCCACCCTACGTTCTCTGGCGTAGGTCCGGTGCGATGGCGGACAGGCTAGAACGGCGCTGGGCTTTCGAAGCGCAGCCGCTCGCCGGTGACCGGGTGGGTGAGCACCAGCAGGCTGGCGTGCAGGCACAGGCGGTCGTGGGCGGCCAGGGCTTCTTCGTGGGCATATAGGCGGTCGCCGAGCAGCGGATTGCCGATGCTCAGCATGTGTACGCGCAACTGGTGCGAGCGGCCGGTGATCGGCGTGAGCTCCACGCGGCTGTAGTGCCCGCAGCGCTCCAGCACGCGCCAGAAGGTCAGGGCATGCCGGCCCAGTTCGTGGTCCACCACATGGCGCGGCTTGGTCGGCGGGTCGTAGCGCAGCGGCAGTTCGATCCGGCCGCTGTCCAGCTCCGGTTCGCCCCAACAAAGGGCGGTGTAGGCCTTCTCGGTTTCCCGGTCATGGAACTGCCGGGACAGCTCGCGGTGGCTGTCGGCATCGCGGGCCAGCACGATGACCCCGGAGGTCTCCCAGTCCAGGCGATGCACGATGCGCGCCTCGGGGTAACCGTTTTCCTGCAGGCGGGTCACCAGGCAGTCGCGATTGTCCTCGGCGCGCCCGGGCACGGAGAGCAGCAGGGTGGGCTTGTTGATCACCAGCAGGGCGTCGTCCTGATGGAGGATCTCAATATTCGACAGGGGCATGGGACAAATCCGTAAAACAAGGCGAGGGCGGACGTGTCCGCGCAGGGTGCGTGCGGGATTGTAGGAGCGGCTTCAGCCGCGATAAAGGGGCAGAGCCGGATTGGGCGCTTGGACAGGACTGTAGGGTGGACAACGCTTTTCTTGTCCACCATCGCGCCGTGCGGAGCGATAGTGGATCGGTGAAGCGTGATCCACCCTGCGAGAGCATCGCGGCTGAAGCCGCTCCTACAGGATCGTGCTGCGACGGCGCGCCGGGCGGCGCGTTGGTGGATCGTTAATGCGTGATCCACCCTACGAGTGGCAGGATCAACGATCCGGCAGTGGAATGTTCACTTCCAGGATCGAGCAGTTGTCGTGGTCCTCCAGGCTGACCTGCACCTTATCGTCGCTGATGTTCACGTACTTGCGCACGACTGCGATCAGTTCCTTGTGCAGGGCCGGCAGATAGTCGGGTTGCACCCGCTGGCCGCGTTCGTGGGCCACGATGATCTGCAGACGCTCCTTGGCGATGGAGGCGGTTTGTTTTCTCTCACGCTCGCGCAGCAGGTCGAAAAAGCTCATTTAGCGGCCTCCGAACAGACGTTGCAGGAATCCCTTCTTCTGCGCGTCGATGAACCGGTGCGGGACCTCCTTGCCCATCAGGCGGTCCACCGCGTCGCTGTAGGCCTGGCCGGCGTCGCTGTGCTCGTCGAGGATGACCGGCACGCCCTGGTTGGAGGCCTTGAGCACCGACTGGGATTCGGGAATCACACCCAGCAGGCGGATGGCGAGGATCTCCTCGACGTCATCGACGCCCAGCATCTCGCCCTTGTCGACGCGGGTGGGATCGTAGCGGGTCAGCAGCAGGTGTTCCTTGATCGGCTCCTCGCCGCGCTCGGCGCGTCGCGACTTGCTGGACAGCAGGCCCAGCATGCGGTCGGAGTCGCGCACCGAGGACACTTCCGGGTTGGTCACCACGATGGCCTCGTCGGCGTAGTACATGGCCAGGTGGGCGCCGCGCTCGATGCCGGCGGGGGAGTCGCAGATGACGTACTCGAAGTTCTGGGACAGTTCGTCCAGCACGCGGCCGACGCCGTCCTGGGTCAGCGCCTCCTTGTCGCGGGTCTGACTGGCGGCCAGCACGTAGAGATTCTCCAGGCGCTTGTCCTTGATCAGCGCCTGGTGCAGCGTGGCGTCGCCGTTGATGACGTTGACGAAGTCGTAGACCACCCGGCGCTCGCAGCCCATGACGAGATCCAGGTTACGCAGGCCGATATCGAAGTCGACGATGACGGTTTTGTGCCCTCGCAGGGCGAGTCCGGTGCCCAGTGCGGCGCTGGTAGTGGTTTTACCCACGCCTCCCTTGCCGGAAGTAATAACGAGGATCTTGGCCAAGGTAAATCACCCCTGAATGAGTAAAACGGGAACTTCGAGAACCGAAAGGGTGGCGTCCTTTCCGGGTCATCCGACCTGTAAAAACCGCGAAACAACTTTCAAAGCCGGTGGATATTCAATAAATCCCCCGTGAGACTGATATGCACGCCCTGTCCCCAGAAGGGGCTGCGGCGCAAATCTTCAGCCACCTTATACCGCCCGGCGATGGAAACCAGTTCGGCATTCAACTCCTTGCAGAATATCCGCGCCTTGCCATCGCCCTTGATGCCGGCCAATGCGCGTCCGCGCAGGGGTCCGTAAACATGGATATTGCCGTCCGAGAGAAGTTCCGCCCCCGGACTCACCGGTCCGATCACGATCAGATCGCAGCCCTGGGCGTAGACCTGCTGGCCGCCGCGCACCGGCCGGTGGATGACCTTGCTCGGCCGGGCCACCTCGCCCTGGCTGGCCTCATCGCTCGGCTCCAGGGCGCGCCCGCTGGCGCTGCTCGTGGCAATCACCGGGACATCGAGTTCGGAGGCCAGGGTCATGTCATCCTGACGGTCCGTGCGCACCGCGAGCGTCTGCAGGCCATGTTGCCGGCAGATCGCGATGAGTTTCTGCAGATCGACGGGAATGGACGCGTCGTGCAACTTGTCCAGGGCAAGAATCAGCGGGGTGTTATCAAAGAACTTGGGTGCCTGGGCGACTTTGTCCGCCAGTTGGCGTTCGAGCCTGGCGAGGTCGTAACGGGCCAACTCCAACAGGGTAATGGCTAGCATGCTGCCCTTGAGTTGGAATACCGCGTCCTGATCCTGGCTCATCATTTGCCCGCTTCGGTAAATGACGGGACTTATAGCGGGAAATACAGGGCTTTTCCAAGGGTGAATACGCATTTTGGACAGCCGGGTTTCTGGCGTCGTTTTTCTGTGGGCCGGGTTGTCCACTGCTTCTCTTCGGTGCCCCCAAAAGCTGTGAATGAATTTGCTCCCACAGGTGCCGTGCGGTGCTTCTGTTAGGGGCGGACTTGTCCACGAGCTTCTTCGCTCCCGTAGCTGCCCGTGCTGCGCCGCTCCAAAAATCCCCATTTCCCGGTAACATGCCGCACTTTTACGCAATCGAGTCCTGGCATGGAACGTTCACCCTTTCGCACCTACTACCTGCATCCGCGTTTCTGGCCGTTGTGGTTCGGCCTGGGCTTGCTGTGGTTGATCGCGCAGCTGCCTTATCCGCTGCTGCTGCGCATGGGGCGAGTGGCAGGGTGGGGGTTGTACCAGTTTGGTGGCGAACGCCGCACCATTGCTCGCCGTAACCTGGAGCTGGCCTTCCCGCAGATGAGCGAAGCGGAGCGCACGCGACTGCTCAAGGAAAACTTCGCGTCCATGGGCATCGCCTTCTTCGAGATGGCCATGAGCTGGTGGTGGGCCAAGCCGCGCCTGGCGAAGCTGGCGCATGTCGAGGGACTGGAGCACCTTCGCCAGGCTCAGGCAGAGGGCCAGGGCGTGATCCTCATGGCGCTGCATTTCACTACCCTGGAGATCGGCGCCTCGTTGCTCGGCCAGCTGCATACCATCGATGGCATGTACCGCCAGCACAACAACCCGGTGTTCGACTTCGTCCAGCGCCGCGGCCGGGAACGTCACAACCCGGATGCCACCGCCGTGGAGCGCGAAGATGTGCGCACCATGCTCAAGGTACTGCGCGCCGGCCGGGCCATCTGGTACGCACCGGATCAGGACTATGGCCGCCGACAGAGCATTTTCGTGCCGCTGTTTGGCATCCCCGCCGCCACCGTGACCGCCACCACCAAATTCGCCCGCCTGGGCCGCGCCCGCGTCATTCCCTTCACTCAGGAGCGCCTGGCCGACGGGTCGGGTTACCGCCTGGTGATCCATCCGCCGCTGGAGAACTTTCCCGGCGAGAGCGAGGAATCTGATTGCCTGCGCATCAACCAGTGGATCGAGCAGGCGGTGGCCCAGTGTCCCGAGCAGTATCTCTGGTCGCATCGCCGCTACAAGACCCGTCCCGTGGGCGAGTCCAAGCTGTACGCCCCTCGTACCCGCAAGCGTAAGCGCAGCCGTAACGTGCGCCGCGAGTAATCGCCGAGAAGGCCACTTCATGCCGGCCGACAGGAGTTACGGTCAAACGTAGGGTGGACAACGTTGTCCTTGTCCACCATCGTGCCGGCACGGCGCGCCGTGCCGGCCACGTGCTCCTCGCCAAATCGACGGACGTGTGACCCTCGTCACTCCCGTTTCCCAGGGTGTTGGGATTTTGACGACCCGGCATTACCATGCCGCCCCTCCGATGGCTGTTAAAGGACTAACCCGCCATGCAGTACCCGCAGATCACCCATCACGGCGCCCGTGAGGGGGTCACCGGCTCCTGTCACCAGTTGCACATGGATGAGCAGCATGGACTGCTGATCGACTGCGGCCTGTTCCAGGGTGCCGAAACCTCGCCTGAGGGCAAGGCCGGCGCCGACAACCTCACCCTCGATTTCCCCCTCGACGGCATCCGTGCCCTGGTTGCCACCCATGTGCACATCGATCACGTTGGGCGCATTCCGTGGCTGCTGGCCGCTGGCTTCAAGGGGCCGATCCTGTGCAGCGAGCCCTCGGCCAAGCTGCTGCCCATCGTGCTGGAAGACGCCTTCCGCCTCGGCGTCAGCCGTGATCAGGCAAAGGTCGAGCGCTACCTGAAGCTCATCGAGCAGCGGCTGATCGCCTTGCCCTACAACACCTGGTTCACCCTGGTGGACCAGCCGCAGCTGCACGCGCGCATCCGCCTGCAGCGTGCCGGCCATATCCTTGGCTCGGCCTACGTGGAAATCGACCTGCATTACCCGCAGCGCAAGCACCGCGAGCGGGTGCTGTTCTCCGGCGACCTGGGCGCACCGCATGCGCCCTTGCTGCCCGCGCCCAAGCCGCCGTATCGCGCCGATACCCTGGTGATCGAAAGCACCTACGGCGACCGTCTGCATGAGGATCGTCGCGGCCGCCGCCGACGCCTGGAGGCGGTGATCGAGCGCGCCCTGGCCGACGGTGGCAGCGTGCTGATTCCGGCCTTCAGCATCGGGCGCACCCAGGAGCTGCTGTACGAACTGGAAGACATCATCCACCGCAAATCCCGGCAGGGCGCCCGCGCGGAACCGGATGCCCCGCCCGGCACTCCAATCGATTGGCCGCAACTGCCCATCATCCTCGACTCGCCACTGGCCAGCCGTTTCACCGCAGCGTATCGAGAGCTGCAGCCTTTCTGGGACCAGGAAGCCCTGCGACGTGTCCGTAGCGGGCGTCGTCCCTTAGGGTTTGAGCAACTGCTTACTGTCGACAGTCACACCGAGCATGAACGCATGGTTCAACACCTGACCCGCACGGCCCGCCCGGCCATCGTCATCGCCGGCAACGGCATGTGCTCGGGAGGGCGCATCGTCAACTACCTCAAGGCCATGCTTGGCGATGCGCGGCACAACGTGCTGTTCGTCGGCTATCAGGCGCGTGGCACGCCCGGTAATGCCATCCAGACCTACGGCCCGCGCGGTGGTTATGTCGATCTGGATGGTGAGCGGCTGCAGATCCATGCCGGCATTGCCAGCCTGGGCGGCTATTCGGCGCACGCCGACCAGCACGGACTGGTCAATTTCGTGACGCGCATGAGGCATTGGCCATCGCATATCCGGCTGGTTCACGGAGAAGCCACCGCCAAGCAGAAGCTGGCTGAGGTGCTTGAGGCCCGCTATACGCGTCGCCAGTTGGGCGTGATGATCGTGATGCAGTAGGCTTTTTCCTATAGAATCCGCCTTTTTTCAGGCGGGCCGAATTGGTATCCCTCTCAGGGATAACAGGTGTATGGATATGAATGCGCTTCAGGGCATGGAGATCATGGCGAGCCAGCCGGCTGCCTGGTATCTGGTCCACTGCAAGCCCCGCCAGGACGAGCGCGCTGAAGAGCACCTCATTCGGCAGGGCTACACCTGTTATCGACCGCGACTGCAGCGCGAACGCGTGGTCGCAGGGCGCCGTCAGAGCGTAGTGGAGTCCCTATTCCCCGGTTATCTGTTTGTTCAGCTGCAGCCGAATGCCAATTGGTCGCCGTTGCGCTCCACGCGAGGCGTTAACCGCCTGGTCAGTTTCGGCGGCTATCCGCTGGAAGTCCCCGTCCACGTCATCGACTCCCTTCACCAGCACGCACCATCAGACGAGCCGCAGTCGCTGCTGCAGCCCGGAGACCCCGTGCGCATTGTCGAGGGCAGTCTGGCCGACCTGGATGCCATCTTTCTGAGCATGGATGGTGACGAGCGCGTGGTGTTGTTGATGAACCTGCTGAACCGGGAACAGAGGCTCACCCTGCCGCTGGCCTGTGTCCGCAGAGGTTAGTACCCCGCGTTGTATTGGCCGGGTGTATGACGAGGGCGGTAGGCTCTATCCCCTCTGGAATCCATCCGGAGGTCAAACTTCCGGCGGCACGGCTCTTGCCTGTTACCGCCGTTTCGAACCAGCGTTTTCAGGAAACCGACGGCAAATCCTGGGGCGGTAGCGTGTATACCGTCAGCCGCAATCTTAACAGCGGCGGTGGCGCTGACTTGCTTACGTCAAGCGAGCTAAAGGATCTAAAACGTAGCAGTGTGGTTACCTAATGCTGTATATATGAATTGGAGTAAGGTTTTGCGCCGTCCTGAGATATTGCGGTATATGAAAAATAGCCTTTGGATGCTTTCTGAATATGGAATGAAAGTAGTGTCGGCTATCTTCGTTACTATTTACGTTGCGCGCTACTTAGGGCCGGAGCAGTTTGGAGTGCTTAGCTACGCGCTTGCAATAGTCGCTGTATTTATGGCGCTAAGTAGGCTGGGTATGGAGTCTATACTTGTGCGTGACTTGGCGCTTTTTCCTGAGCGGCGCCAGGCATTCATGAGTACGGCTTTTACTTTGATGGTCATGGCGTCATTTGTTTCTTTTGTTTTGCTGAGTGGCCTTGTTTTACTCCTTGAAGAAAGCTACGAAAACCGGATTTATATCTTTGTCATATCGATGGGGATAATTTTCCAAGCTTTCTCTGTTGTTGAGTACAACTTTCAATCGCAGGTTAAGGCTAAATACTCCAGCATTGCAAAGTCATTATCTTTGGTTGTTTCTGCGGCCACAAAGATTCTTCTTGTTTGGCTGGAAGCTGGTCTAATTTTCTTTGCCGCTTCATATCTTTTGGATTTTGTCGTTACAGCTGCAATACTTCTTGCGATGAATTTTAAAAAATCACAGCCAAATTTCTTTTGTGGTTATGATTCCAGCCTTTTAAGGCCGTTACTAAAAAGTGCTTGGCCGATGATGTTGTCGGCAATTTCGGTAAGTTTGTATTCCCGCATTGATCAGATAATGCTTAAGAGCATGGTCGGGCTTCATGAGCTGGGCGTTTACGCTGCCGCAATCAAGGTTTTTGAAGGCTGGATGATTGTCCCATACGTGATCAGCATTTCGCTTTTGCCTGCAATTGTAAGGTTCAAGGCTGCTGAATCAAAGAGTTACGAAAAGAATATGGCAATTTTGTTCGCTTTTCTGTTTTGGTCTAGCGCCCTTGTTGCTTTGTTCTTTAGTTTTTTTGGCGAGTTCGTAATATCCATGACATTTGGGTCCAAATATCTAGATAGCGCTTCCATATTGGTTGTTGTTATGTGGTCGGCTACTTTTGCCGCTTTGGGGTCTATCACAGCTCGGTACCTAACGGTTGAGGGAATGGAAAGTAAAATTCTCAGTAGGACGTTGGTTGGGCTGATAGTAAACGTTCTATTGAACTTGGTCCTCATCCCTGTTTACGGTGTGCAAGGTGCTGCGATATCAACTATGGTCACGTTATTTGTGGCCAATTATCTTATAAATTACTTTGATAGGGATTTGAAGCAGCTGGTGAGCATCTGCAATCGATCACTAACCTTGGGGCTTGTTCGAAATGAAAAGTAACTTTGTTGTTTTGGATTGCACCTTGCGAGATGGTGGCTACTACAATAACTGGGATTTTCCGCGCGAGATTATTAATTCCTACTTGGAATCGATGTTGGCTGCAGGAGTCGACTTTGTTGAGTTGGGTCTGAGAAGTTTAAGGAACGATGGCTTCAAAGGAGCTTGTGCCTTTAGTACAGATGAGTTCATACGCTCATTGGCAGTGCCGGAAAGCCTAAGCGTTGCGGTCATGATAAATGCAAGTGAATTGCTGACCTCAGCGAGTATAGAAGAGAATCTTGAAAAGTTAATGCCTAACGATGCTTCGGATTCGCCAGTTGACCTAGTCCGTATTGCCTGTCATGTGCATGAGTTTGAACGATCATTGCCAGCTTCTGCTTGGTTAAAGAAGCGTGGTTATCTGGTTGGCTTCAATATTATGCAGATAGCAGAGCGTACCGAAGCTGAAGTTAAAGCTTTGGCTAGGGCTGCCTCAGCATTCCCGGTAGATGTACTGTATTTTGCAGATAGCATGGGTAGTATGAAGCCATCGCAAGCGGCAGAAATTATTAGGTGGCTAAAAAACGAGCGGGTTGGAGCGTTAGGAATTCATACCCACGATAACTTGGGGTTAGCATTATCCAATACGTTGCGTGCCATTGAGGAAGGCGTGGTTTGGGTTGACTCCACAGTAACTGGTATGGGACGTGGACCAGGTAACGCGCGCACAGAAGAGTTGGTAGCAGAGATTAGCACGTTACGAACTAAGCCTATTAACATGGTGCCGTTAATGGTGCTCATTAGAAAATATTTCAGGCCAATGCAGCAGAAATATGGATGGGGTACTAACGTCTATTACTACTTGGCAGGTAAGTATGGAATCCACCCGACGTATGTCCAGGAAATGCTCGCCGATAGCCGATATAGTGAAGAGGACATACTGGCGGTAATTGGCCATTTAAAGGATGAAGGCGGGGCGAAATATAGTTCTGGGAAGTTGAATGCAGCCAGAGATTTTTACCAAGGCCTACCTCAGGGGGATTGGTGTCCTGCCGAAGTTTTTGAAGGGCGTGATGTGCTTCTTCTAGGGACCGGGCCTGGTGTTGAAAATCACCGCGAGGCGATAGAAACATATATAGGAAA
This sequence comes from Pseudomonas flexibilis, assembly GCF_000802425.1. Lineage (GTDB taxonomy): Bacteria > Pseudomonadota > Gammaproteobacteria > Pseudomonadales > Pseudomonadaceae > Serpens > Serpens flexibilis. The sequence goes on from NZ_JRUD01000020.1 coordinate 78,590, forward strand.
ATATAATCCGGTAGTAGTTGCGCTCAACACTCAAAGCTCCATTGATGCCAGCCTGATTCAATATCGAATAGCATGTCATCCTGTGCGGTTGCTGGCAGACTGTGAGGCTCACACGAGATTGCCGCAGCCGCTAATTACGCCGTATTCCATGCTGCCTCAGGACGTAAAGCTTGCCCTAGGTAATAATAAAAAAGTATTGGACTTCGGGTTAAATGTTAAGAATGGGCTCTTCGAATTTTCGAGTTCGTTCTGCGCTGTTCCTAGCTCGCTCGTAATAGCCTACGCGTTTGCCGTCTTAACAAGTGGGTGTGCAAAGACCATCTATCTGGCTGGTTTTGATGGCTATCCAGGTGAGGATGTTAGAAATTTGGAGATGAATAATTTAATAAAAACATACTTATCAAGCCCGGCCTCTATTCCATTGGTCTCCATAACCCCAACACGTTATGACGTGCCTTCTGTAAGCGTTTATGGGTTGTGATATGCACGATAAAATTTCCTGTTTTTTACCTTGCCGAAAAGGTAGCGAGCGTGTTCCGCGCAAGAATATCAAGCCATTTGCCGGTATACAGAATGGATTGGTGGAGCTTAAGATCCGTCAATTGCTCGGCAGCAATTTAATTGATGAGATCGTGCTTTCGACCAATGATGAGGAAATATTGAGTTTTGCACATTCGCTTGGAGAGCAAAGAGTCCGTGTTCACGAGCGAGTGGATGCTCTGGCGTCAAGTCAAACGAGTACAGACGAGCTTGTTGCCCATGCCTTAAATCTAATTCCTGTGGGTCATATTCTTTGGACGCATGTTACCTCGCCCTTCTTCAATTCAAGTGTATATGATTCAGTAATAAAAAAATACTTATCTTGCCTGGCTGAAGGTTACGATTCTTTAATGACGACTACTCTTCTTCATGCTTTCCTTTGGCAGGATAATAAGCCGTTAAATTACGATCGCACTATAGAGAAATGGCCAAGAACTCAAACGATTAAGCCTATACATGATGTTAATAGTGGAGCATTTTTGGCTTCAGCTGAAATTTATCGAGATCAGGATGATCGTATAGGAGTAAATCCATTTTTGTATAGCTTGGACAAGATTGTGAGTCATGATATTGACTGGCCCGAAGATTTTTATATGGCGGAAGCGCTGGTTGAGAAAGGCTTGGTTTCAATATGACTAATATTTTGTCAGGGTATTCAACCGTCATATTCGATTGCGATGGCGTGGTGCTTAATTCTAATCCCGTGAAAACAAAGGCTTTCTATGAGGCTGTATTACCTTACGGTGAGAATGCAGCTAAAGCCATGGTTGAATATCACTTGGCTAATGGGGGTATTTCACGCTATAAAAAGTTTGAGCATTTTCTTCAGCAGATTGTTCCAGAAGTTTGTTGCGATGTGGATGGCCCAAGCTTGGATAATTTGTTATCAAGCTACGCGGAGCGTGTATGGAGTGGCCTGCTAACCTGTGAGGTGGCTGGAGGACTAGAGCGGCTCCGGGGAAAAAATCCAAATTCGAACTGGCTGATTGCCTCTGGCGGCGATCAAGTAGAGTTGAGGAACTTGTTTGAGCTGCGGGGTATAAGCAATCTATTCAACGGGGGGGTTTTTGGAAGTCCTGATTCTAAGGAAGGCATATTGGAACGAGAAAAGCAGAATGGAAATATAGGTGAGTCTGCAGTTTTTATTGGTGACAGCAAGTACGATTACTTTGCAGCGAAACAGGCTGGTTTTGACTTCTTGTTCGTCTGGGAATGGACTGAAGTGAAACGGTATGAAGAGTGGTGTAGAGCAGAAGGTATCACTTTTTATAAAAATCTGGGTGAATTGTCTTAGAGTATGGTTTTTTTGCTGGGGTAGTTTGGATTGAGGCAGGTTGCATGAGACGTTATTTGGCTATTTTAAAATATTTGCCTAATCTCTTTTGGTATAGATTACTAACGCTGCTCACTTTTCGCAGGTGGTGCTGGTTTGATGACGGCACTGATGTCTACAAAGGTAAGCGGGTAATTATAGTTGGTCCGGCAGTTTCTTCCCTGAGCTATTTGTCTGGTGCGGAGATAGATTCTTTCGACCTAGTTATTAGAGTTAATAAGTCACCTCACACTATTGCGGGAAAGGAAGCGTTAATAGGAGCGAGAACAGATGTCCTGTACCACTGTTGCGATGAGGATCCTATTACCGGAGGAGGAGTAATCGACGTCGCTTTGCTTGGGAAACAGAGCACAAAGATGGTGGTTTATACGTATGGAGAGATTGCAGTAGCCCATAATTTCTATCGATGTCTTTTTAAGTATCCCGAGTTGAATTTTTTCCGGGTGCATCATAAGTTATACCGCGATCTAAAGCGGACATATAAGTCCAGGATGCCTACTACGGGACTGCAGGCGCTGAATCATATAATGCGCTCAGATTTCAAAGAGCTTCATATAACGGGCTTTACGTTTTTCAAAACGGCCTATGCCGATGGCTATCGCGATGAGTACAAGAGCTCAAGTGAGGCAATTTCTTTAGCCACGGGTAGTGGAAACCATGATCCAGATGATGAGCTTAGAATATTTAAAGAGATATACCTTTCTTTTAAAGATTCTAAATGCATATATCTGGATTCGGCTCTTCAGCAATTGATGCTTTGCTGAAAGGTATTCCTGTTATTATCTGAGTTAGGTGGCCCAGTATGTTATTCAGCTTGGTTATGGCAACCTACGGACGCAGTTCCGAAGTGGCTCGATTTCTGGAATCTTTAAGGGGGCAGGAGATATCAGAGCGATATTTCGAAGTTATAATTGTTGATCAAAACGATCAGATAGATCTTTCGGAGATTGTTTCAAAGTATAGCTCTTTTTTTAGAATTAAACATATAAAATCTTCGAGAAAGGGCCTCTCTTATAATAGAAATATTGGGCTTTTGGCTGCTGCTGGAGAGTACGTTTGTTTTCCCGACGATGATTGTACTTATTACCCTGATACGTTGAGTAAGGTCTTAGAGTGTTTTAAACGGACAGGTGCGTTTGCTATTTTTGGCGCTATTCGAGATCGTCAAGATGGTCGGAACATTATCAAGGAGTGGCCGAAGTATGATTGCAGATTGACTCGTTCCAATTTCTTTATGCTTTACAGTTCAATTACAGTTTTTTGTAAACGAAGTGAGCTTGATTTTGATGAAAAGTTAGGTGTTGGTGAATACTTTGGATCTTGCGAAGATACGGATTACGTATATAGCATGATTCTGAACCATGGTAACTGTTTTTACTGTGGTGATCTTGAGGTTTGGCATCCCCCGCAGAGTATCCAAGTTATGGGCGAGGCGAAGAATTACTCGTATGGTTTGGGCTTTGGAGCATTCTGCGCAAAGTACTCAGGCGATATTTTTATAATGAAGCTTTTCCTCATGTCACTTGCATATCATGCATTACTTGCTTTGCTCGCGCTTGCCAAGATGGATGGGGAGACAGCGCTATTGCGAAAAGGTTCTTTTATTTCCCGCGTTCGCGGTTTCCTTGAGTATAAAAAGTCATGAGGCTCGGGGTTTTAGGTTTACTGCTAGTATTGGCGTTAGTTTCAATAGGGGATGCGTATTATAAGAGTTATCCTTTGTTTTTTCTGGTCTTTATATTTTTTCAGCTGGTTTTGAGTGGTGTGCTCGCTAAAGATGTTTTTTATCCGGCTGCGTTATTTTTATTTGTCAGTGTTTCTTTTTCTTTGCTGCATGCAAGTTGGGTTTTTGAGGTTGCTTCATTCGTCAAACTTCTATTGAATTTTGCTTTTTTTGTTTCGGTATCCTCTTATGTTGTCAATCTAGACGTTCGTAAGGCTATCAGGATTTTCAGGGTATCTTCGCTTATTTTCATATGCCTATCCTTTTTGCAAGTGCTTTACGTTGTGTCGTCAAGGGGGCTGTGGCTGCTGCCTTTCCAATTAGAGAGCTCTTCGGATTCTTATGTTTTTGAGGGAGTTGTATTTGGTGATTTGAATAAGAATATATGGGCTTCTAAGGTCGCGATATTCATGATTATCGCGACTTGCTGCTTTTACCTCCTCGGGCGTGGCTTAGTATCATTTCTACTTTGTCTTTGTATGGGTGCTTTTGTCTTGTTGTATGTTTCAAGTCGCGCTGCTCAGCTTTCATTTGTGGCTTTTTTCGCAGTTATTACTGCTTACCATTTATGGTTTGTCGCGCGGCGAAGGTTTTTATTGATTTTACTTGCCGTGCTGTTTTCGCCGATGTTTTTTGCCCTTTTTGAAAAGATTGCTCGGTTTGGTGGGTTGGATTTTTCAGAGTTTAATCCTGAGGTTGGTGGGCACATGGGGGATGGCTTTTTAGCCCGAATCATAATTTGGAATCATGTCCTCCAAGGGATCGATTGCTTTGATCTTTTGTGGGGCAATGGAATCCTGTCATTTGCAAGTTATACGGGGGGGATTTTTCCGGAAAATAATCCGCATAATACTTTCTTGAACGTTCTAATGGATTTTGGGTTGGTCGCGCTTTTATTTTATATTTTTATCTTATGGCGGGTGTCGGCTGCTAGTATTTTTTCTCGTTCCTTGTTGATTCCATTGCTAGTTCTATTAAATAGTCAATATTTGGGTTATGATTCAGAGATAATGATATTTCTAGCCTTTGTTTTCTTTGTGGGCTCGACTCTTTCGAGAGAGAATTTAAAAGCGAGGTTTGGTGTGCCTCGCTTGAAGTTTTTGAAATAGAGAGGCTGCTTATGAGTAGTTGTGCGGTTGTTTTTGGTGGCGCAGGGTTTATTGGGGTTTTTTTTGCTCGGTTCTTACTGGATAAAAAGATAGTAGATCGGGTGTATCTGTATGATGTTGAGTCTGTGGACTCGAAGCCGAGTAGCTTTCGTCGATCTCTAATCGAGGGAGACAGCAGGATTTACTTTGTCTGTGGTGATGTTCGGACTGCCATTAATATTCAGGTTGATGAACCCGTGGCGTTAATTGCCAATTTTGCGGCGGTGCACCGGGAGCCAGGTCATGAAGATTATGAATATTATGAGACCAATCTGCTTGGGGCGGAAAATGTCTGTGCTTGGGCGGAAAAGGTGGGTTGTAGCCACCTGATATTTACTAGCTCCATTTCTCCCTACGGTCCAAGTGAGAAAGTAAAGAATGAGAGTTCCCTGCCTGTGCCGGCTACTGCGTATGGAGGCTCAAAGCTGGCAGCAGAGAAAATCCATCAGATTTGGCAGGCTAAGGACGACGTCAACCGCCGTCTGGTGATCGTGCGACCCGGTGTGGTATTTGGCCCCGGTGAGGGCGGGAACGTGTCGAGGTTGATTAAGGCCGTATTGCACCGTTACTTCTTCTATATGGGGAACCGTGCCACCCGCAAGGCGGGTGTGTATGTAAAAGAGCTGTGCAATGCCATGTGGTGGGTGTTGCAGCAGCAGGAAGTGAAAGGTGAGCGCGTCAGCCTTTTCAACATGTCGATGAATCCTGGCCCGTCCATTGAGGAGTACGTCAACGCCGTATGCATGGTTGCCGGTGTGAAGCGTACGGTTCCGGCCGTTCCCTATCCGTTATTGCTTACTGCTGCATATGCTATTGACACCATTGCTAGGCCGCTGGGAATCAGTCATCCGTTCAGCCCGGTCCGCATACGTAAGCTGGTGCGCTCCAACAATATTCTCCCCACTTATCTGGTCGAGAGCGGTTACCCCTATCAGTACACCTTGGAAAGCGCTTTTGCGGATTGGAAGAAAAGCTGCCCCGAGGAGTGGAAATAAACGTGAGGTTTCATGTCTGACTTGGCTAACCGAACCATGCGGATTGCCTGCATAGTACCTACATATAATGGCCGGGACGATCTGTACCGGTTGTTGAATTCGTTGAACCAGCAGAGCGCGTCCTTCGATCTCTTTATCGTGGATTCAAGCTCTTCTGATGGTACAAACGAACTGGCATGTTCACGTGTCAAAAATGCCCTGACAATTCCCAGTAGCCAGTTCAATCATGGCGGCACAAGGCAGATGATGGTTGATCGTAACCCAGGTTACGATGTTTATGTATTCCTGACCCAAGATGCTTATCTGGAAGAATGTGACGCCATCGAAAACCTGGTGGCAGCCTTCGAAGACCCGAAGGTAGCTGCTGTTTGCGGACGCCAGTTGCCCCACAAGAACGCTTCGCCACTGGCCGAGCATGCGCGACTTTTCAATTACCCAGCGACCTCGTCAGTGAAATCATTGGATGATGCACCACTCTTGGGAATCAAGACGGCATTCATGTCCAACTCCTTCGCCGCCTATCGGGGTGCTGCGCTTCTGGAGGTTGGTGGTTTTCCGGAGCATGTCATCTTTGCCGAGGATATGTACGTAGCGGCAAAGATGCTCTTGGGGGGATGGAAAGTTGCGTATGCCGGGAACGCGAGCTGCCGCCATTCCCATAACTACACTTTTCGAGAGGAATTTTGCCGCTATTTCGACATGGGCGTCTTTCATGCTCGTGAGCCCTGGATTCGGGAGCGTTTCGGCGGTGCGGGTGGCGAGGGGCTGCGATATGTGAAATCGGAGCTGGCCTTCCTTGGACTGTCGCGTCTCCATCTCTGGCCATCGGCGATTTTGCGCAATGCTGTGAAGTTGCTTGGCTACAAGCTGGGACAGAAGGAACAAAGTATGTCGCTGGCCTTAAAGAAGAAACTGGGCATGTACAAACGTTACTGGGACAGCCCCTACGCGGAGAAACACTGATGCGCATATTGGTCACTGGTGGCGCTGGTTTTATCGGCTCCGCCGTGGTACGCCATCTGATCGGCAATACCACTCATGAAGTAGCCAGTCTCGACAAATTGACCTATGCGGGTAACCTGGAATCACTTGATTCGATCGCCGATTCGCCACGTTACTCCTTTTATCGGGTGGATATCTGCGACGCGCTGGCACTAGACAGGGTATTTGCTGAGTTCCAGCCGACCGCAATCATGCACTTGGCAGCCGAGTCCCATGTGGACCGCTCCATCGACGGGCCGGCCGACTTTATTGAAACCAATATCGTCGGCACTTATACCCTCTTGGAGGCCGCCCGGCGCTATTGGAGCGGGCTGGAGCCGGCGGCCAAGGCGGCTTTCCGTTTCCACCATATCTCTACCGACGAGGTATATGGCGATCTGGAGGGCACGGACGACCTGTTTACGGAAACCACGCCTTACGCGCCCAGCTCGCCTTATTCGGCCTCCAAGGCGAGTTCCGACCATCTGGTGCGTGCCTGGCAGCGTACCTACGGCCTGCCGACCATCGTCACCAATTGCTCGAACAATTACGGCCCTTATCACTTCCCCGAGAAGCTGATTCCGCACATGATCCTCAGCGCCTTGGCCGGCAAGCCACTGCCGGTGTATGGCGATGGTTCGCAGATTCGCGATTGGTTGTATGTGGAAGACCATGCCCGGGCCTTGGTCGAGGTGGTGACCCGTGGCGAAATCGGCGAGACGTACAACATTGGTGGGCACAACGAGAAGCGCAACCTTGAGGTCGTCGAGACCATTTGTGCGCTGCTGGACGAGTTGAAGCCCGCTGCTGATGGTCGTTCCTATAAGGAGCTGATTACCTTCGTGAAGGACCGGCCGGGGCATGATCGTCGCTATGCCATCGATGCCTCGAAGATCGAGCGCGAACTGGGCTGGAAACCGCAGGAAACCTTCGAAAGCGGTATCCGCAAGACGGTGCAGTGGTACCTGGATAATCGCCAGTGGTGGGAGCGTGTCCTGAACGGCAGCTACCAACTGGATCGTTTGGGAGAAAAGGCATGAAGGGCATCATTCTGGCCGGGGGCTCCGGTACCCGTCTGCACCCGATCACGCGCGGCGTATCCAAACAGCTGTTGCCGATCTACGACAAGCCGATGATCTACTACCCGCTGTCGGTGCTGATGCTGGCTGGCATCCGGGAGATCCTGGTGATCTCCACGCCCGACGATCTGCCCAATTTCCGCAAGTTGCTCGGCGATGGTTCGGATTTCGGCATTTCCTTGAGTTATGCCGAACAGCCTTCGCCGGACGGGCTGGCCCAGGCGTTCCTGATCGGCGAGGAGTTCATCGGCGACAGCAGCGTTTGCCTGATCCTCGGTGACAACATCTTCTACGGCTACGGCTTCAGCGCCATGCTGCGCGAGGCTGCCAGCCGCAAGAGCGGCGCCACCGTGTTCGGCTATCACGTGACCGATCCCGAACGCTTCGGGGTCGTTGAGTTCGATGCCAGCGGTAAGGCGGTTTCCATCGAGGAGAAGCCCAAGGCGCCCAAATCGAACTATGCGGTCACCGGGCTGTATTTCTACGACAACTCTGTGGTGGAAATCGCCAAGCAGGTGAAGCCGTCGGCCCGTGGCGAGCTGGAGATCACTGATGTGAACAACGCGTACCTCCAGCGTGGTGATCTGCATGTCAGCCTGCTGGGTCGCGGCTTCGCCTGGCTGGATACCGGTACCCATGATTCGCTGATGGAGGCCAGCCACTTCGTGCAGACCATCGAGGCTCGGCAGGGGTTGAAGGTGGCATGCCTGGAGGAGATTGCCTACCACCAGGGTTGGTTGAGCAAGGAGCAACTGGCCCGGCAGGCGGAAGCTCTTAGCAAGACGGGCTATGGGCAGTATTTGCAGCGGTTGTTGGTGATGCCGCCCGCTCTCTGAGCGGTCGGGTTGTAGGGGGATTCGGCTCCCTCGGCCGGGATAAACCCGGCCTCACGGGTGACGACGCCGGCTTCGTCGCGGGCAGGAGTACAGTTTTGAAGGTTATTGAAACGAAGCTTCCCGGGGTGCTGATCATTGAGCCCAAAGTATTTGGGGATCATCGCGGGTTCTTTCTGGAAACGTTCCAAGTCGAGCGCTATCGCGAGGCGGGGATCGATCTGCCGTTCGTGCAGGACAACCATTCTCGCTCGCAGCGGGGGGTTCTGCGTGGGCTGCATTTCCAGAAGTCTCGTCCGCAGGGCAAGCTGGTCAGCGTGGCCCGTGGGGCGGTGTACGACGTAGCCGTGGATATTGATCCGGCATCGCCAACCTGCGGGCAGTATGTGGGCGTCGAACTGAACGACGAAAACCACCGCCAGCTCTGGGTGCCGCCGGGCTATGCCCACGGCTTCTGTGTGCTCAGTGACGTGGCCGACTTCTGTTACAAGTGCACCGATCTGTACTTCCCCGAGGATGAAGGCGGGCTGCTGTGGAATGATCCGGAGGTGGGTATTCCTTGGCCGATCGACACGCCGCAGTTGTCCGCGAAGGACCAGCGGAACCCGAGCCTGCGCAAGCTGCTGGAGAGGTAACGATGCGGGTATTGATAACCGGCGCTCGTGGCCAGGTTGGCCACGAACTGTTGCGTTTGGCACCGGAAGGCTTCGATGTGCTCGGCCTGGGTTCGGCTGAACTGGATATCGCCGATGCCTCGGCAGTAGCGCGGGAAGTTGAACGTCTGCGGCCGCAGTTGATCATCAACGCGGCAGCCTATACGGCGGTCGATAAGGCCGAGTCCGAACCCGAACGTGCCTATGCCGTAAACCGGGACGGTCCTGCGAACCTCGGGCGGGCCGCCGAGCAACGGGGCATTCCCGTTCTGCATATTTCCACGGACTATGTGTTTGCCGGAGATGCCGCCCAGCCCTATCGGGAAAGCGATCCCACTGGCCCGACCGGTGTGTACGGCGCCAGCAAGCTCGCGGGCGAGCAAGCGCTGGCGGCCAGTTGCAGGCGCCATGTCGTCCTGCGCACCAGTTGGGTGTTTGGAGCGCATGGCAACAACTTCGTGAAAACCATGCTGCGCCTGGGCCAGGAGCGAGACGAGCTTTCCGTGGTGGCGGACCAGCAGGGGTGCCCTACCTCCGCCGCCAGCATCGCGCGTGCCCTATGGACACTGGCGCAGCACTACCAGCAAGAAGGCGATTTGCGCTGGGGGATCTATCACTACAGCGGTACGCCAGCCTGTTCCTGGTACGGGTTTGCCCAGGCGATTTTTCAGCAGGCCCACGCCGCTGGGTTGATTTCTCGACAGCCGGTCGTGCATGCCATCGCTACCGAGCAGTATCCGACTCCGGCCAAGCGACCGGCCTGGTCGGTTCTGGATTGCTCGTTGCTGCGGCAGGTATATGGTATTGAGCCGGCGGATTGGCGAGCGGAGTTGAATACCGTTTTGGCTGAGCTGTGACCGAGCATGCTCTCGGCAGTATTTCGCATTCCGTTCAATTCATTCAGTGCATTTCTCGCCAGGGCAGGTGCATGGCCTGCCTTTTCATTTCTAAGGACGTCTCGTGATTCGTAAATGTCTTTTCCCCGCTGCCGGTTACGGCACCCGCTTTCTTCCGGCTACCAAGGCCATGCCCAAGGAAATGCTGCCGGTGGTCAACAAGCCGTTGATTCAATATGGCGTCGAGGAGGCGCGGGACGCTGGCCTGACCCAGATCGCCATGGTCACCGGTCGCGGCAAACGGGCCTTGGAGGATCACTTCGATATCAGCTACGAGCTGGAGCATCAGATCAAGGGCACCGACAAGGAGCGCTTCTTGGACGAGACGCGCGAGCTGATCGATCAATGCACCTTTGCCTATACGCGTCAGGTGGAGATGAAGGGCTTGGGGCATGCCATCCTGACCGGGCAGCCGCTGGTTGGTGACGAGCCCTTTGCTGTCGTTTTGGCGGATGACCTGTGCCTCAACCCGGGCGGCGACCCGGTGCTGCTTCAAATGGTCAACCTCTACAAGCAGTTCCGCTGTTCCATCGTGGCGATTCAGGAGGTTCCGCGGGAGGAAACCTCCAAATATGGGGTCATCGCCGGTGAGATGATTCGGGATGATATCTACCGGGTGAATACCATGGTCGAGAAGCCCAATCCCGAAGACGCTCCGTCGAATCTTGCCATTATTGGCCGCTATATCCTGACACCGGATATTTTTGAGCTGATCGCGCAGACGGAGCCCGGCAAAGGGGGTGAAATTCAAATCACCGACGCGCTGATGAAGCAGGCTCAGCGGGGTTGCGTGCTGGCCTATAAGTTCAAGGGTCGACGCTTTGACTGTGGGAGTGCGGAAGGATATGTCGAGGCTACAAATTATTGTTTCGAGAATTTCTATAACTGATTATGGGCTTGGCCGGCTTACGGCAATTTTTCGACTTAGCCGCTTTTTTGCCCGCTTGTGACGGGCTGTAGTGAAGTTATAGCTCTTTGAGGGGGGAAGGTGAGACTTTTGGGCGCAATGCATGAACTACCCAAACCTTGGCTATGGCTGTTGGGCATCGGAATTTTTGTCCAGATGTCGGGGGAGCTATTCAATAACGACGGCAGTCGTCATGTCACCCAGATGTATCTCCTACTGTTCCTGCCCGCTTTGATACTGCTGGCTCAGCAGCGCTTTTCTCTGGAGCTATGGGCTCAGCCGGCGGGTTGGCTTTTTCTCGCCCTCGCTCTCTGGGTGGTGCTAATCGGCATGGCGCACCCGGGTTCGCAGGGGAAAGCTTTCTACTGGCTCAAAATTAGCCTGCTGTTGGTGTTTTACGTTTTCGCCGTTGCGAGCCTCGCCCGTCATCCACGGGCTTTTTTATGGATGATCCTGGCGGCAATATTGGTTGCGGCGTTTTTTGCCTGGTTGACGCTGGCTTATCAGTTTTTTGTTCTAGATAAGCCCTTCACCTATAAGTATCTGCGAAACGCTGGGCGATTATTTAAGTTGGGGTGGAATGACTTTGCGGATCTGAAGCATCCGGTTCTGGCTGGGTTGTATTTCGGAATTTTTGCCGTTTTAAGTCTCGCTATTTTTGTGGGGCGAAATTTGCGGTTTTGGCAGGCGCTTGGATTGCTCGCTATGTTGGGTGGGCTGCTATTGTATGTGCTACTGAGCTTTTCGCGCGGCGCTTGGTTTGCGACATGTGCCGGTGGGCTGGCCATTCTGCTGATGTGTCGCAACCGTAAGTCGGCTTTTATGCTCGTGACTGGTGTAGTTGCCCTGCTGGTGGCGGCTGTTGTTTTCTGGGCGGAACTACAATATGAGCAAGCTAGAGGGCTCACTTATCGGGATCAGATCTGGTTGGAATGGCTTCGGCGCCTTCCTGAATTCTGGTTATGGGGGGAAGGTGCGGGATCCAGGTTTTTGTTCCGGTTTAGCCATGGCTCCGTCAATCACGCACACAGCCTCTACCTGCAATTCTGGTATGAATACGGTGTTGTCGGGTTTGCGCTGTTGTCTGCGCTCATTGTAGCGGTGCTTTGGAAAGGCTGGCAGTGTCGCGATCAGTTTCTAGCCAAGGCTGCTCTAGCGATGATGGCGTTTGTAGTGGTCGGCATGGTCTCGGACATCAGTTCCTTGTTCAAACAGCCCAACATTTTCTGGACCATGTTCTGGCTGCCGGTGGGCATTTTGTTAGGTATTCGACGGCCAGGCGAAGTGGCGGCGGCAGAAGGATCACCTGCGGTGGGTTGATCAACTGATATGACTGCCTTCGTTTGCGCGAGATTTTTCCGGCTCGACGATTTACCATCCGCAGCCAGCGTTTCGTTACCCACCTAAGGTTTTTCATGGACATGAGATCCACCCCGAGCTACCAGCCAACCTTTGCTGAGCGCTATCCAGTGCCTTTGATCGTTGCGCTGACGGAGCTCGGCTTGGTCGTACTGGCGAGCCTTCTGGCTCACTACTTGCGCTTCGGTTCATTCGACATGCCGGGGCGCTACAACACCGCGACCCTCGTTGCCGGCATCATAGTGGTCGCCTGCCTGATGTTTACCGGCGTATACGGCTCCCATCGAGGCAAACCCTTCTTTTCTCAGCTTGTACGCTTTTTGACAGGATGGCTGGTCGCCGCCGGCATCTTGTTGGCCCTGACTTTCTTCATGAAAACGTCAAACAACTACTCTCGTGTCTGGTTCGCCTATCTGTTGGCGCTGGGCATGGGTCTGACGTTTGTGATGCGCCTGGCGATGTATGTATTCCTGCGCCAGGTGCGTGCCGGTGGGCGCAACCTGAAAACGGTTCTGCTGGTGGATTCTGGCGGCGGTACGTTTAAGTCGGACCAGGAATCGGCGCTACGGCTACAGGGTTTCAAGGTGGTCCGCCGCTTGCCCTTTCAAGAGGACTCAGGCTGGCTAGAGAAGCTGGTTGAGGCTGTTCAGGATGAGCGAGTTCATGAGGTGTGGCTCTCGCTACGCATTGAGCAGGGCAAGGCCTTACCGGACATCATGTACGCCCTGCGCCACAGCACCGTTGGGGTGCGCATGTTTCCGGACTGGGGCGACTTGCCGCTGTTGAACCATAAGGTTTCTCACATCGCGGGCTTGTACTCGCTGGACCTCAGCTGTACTCCAATGGATGGTCCGGCGCGCTTCATCAAGCGTACCGAGGACATCCTTATTGGCGGGCTGATCAGTTTGTTGATTTTGCCGGTATGCGTGGGGATTGCTATCGCAGTCAAGGCCACGTCGCCTGGTCCGGTAGTGTTCAAGCAGTACCGCACCGGTATCAACGGCAAGAAATTCAAGGTCTATAAGTTCCGCTCGATGGTGGTGCACCAGGAGAACGGTAACGGCGTCACCCAGGCTAAGAAAAACGATGCTCGGATCACGCCGATAGGCGCCTTCCTGCGCCGCACCAGCCTTGATGAACTGCCACAGTTCTTCAATGTGCTACAAGGCCGCATGTCGCTGGTAGGCCCGCGTCCGCACGCGTTGGCCCACAACGAGTATTACAAGGATATGGTTGAGTCCTACATGCAGCGCCACAAGGTGAAGCCGGGCATTACCGGCTGGGCGCAGGTGAATGGCTACCGAGGCGAGACGGACACCCTGGACAAGATGCAGAAGCGGGTGGAGTACGACTTGTGGTACATCGACAACTGGTCGTTGTGGCTGGACCTGAAGATCATTTTCCTGACGGTTTTCAAGGGCTTCATCAACAAGAACGCCTATTAGGGCGCGTGTTCGTTGTGTGTGGGCGGACTTGTCCGCGAGCTTTTGGGCAGTGCTCACCCAAAAGCTCGCGAATGCATTCGCTCCCACATGCGAAGTTTGAGCCTTGCGGTTGGCCTGGCTATTCGGCAAGCATCCGCAGCGCCTGGCCCTCCGCGTACCACAGGCGCAGCTCGCCGTTTTCCCCCACCTCCCAGCGCTTCACCTGGCCCAGTGCCTGGAGGAAGCGATCTTCCTGTTCCATCAGGGCCGGCGCGCACGCCATGCGCGTGGCGCCGGCGTGGTCGAAGCTCAGGTTCTGTCCATTGGTCTGGTAGCTGGCGAACCAGCGGTTGCAGCCGGCGTGGCCGTAGGCGCGGCCGTCGGCGCCGAGGGTCACAGTGAGGTGGCTGCTGTCGATCAGCGGGCGTTCGCCGATCCATTCCACCTTATAGGGGGTGTCCAGCGGCAGGTGGGGTGGCGTCATGCCGGCACAACCGGTGAGGAGTAGGGCGGCGGCGAGAGAGGGGGCGAGCTTGCTCATGGGGGCCTCGTTGGATTGCGGATTACCGGGGATTTTAATGCGTAGGGCGGACAACGTTGTTTTTGTCCGCCGGCCCGGGTTTCGGCGCGGCCCCAGCGGCGGACAGGAAAAGCGTTGTCCGCCCTACGGGGTATTCCGCAACGGGTGCGTTGGGCTTACCGGCAGGCGGGGCACAGATGGCCTTGGACTGCCTTGCTCCAGCCTAGTTCGGCGATGCGCGCTTCGGCGGCGGGCTGTTGGGCGGCCTTGCCGAGGCTGGCGTCGACGGCGAATTCAAAATCCAGCTGGGCGCCGCAGGTGTCGCAGTTCACTTTCCAGTTGTGGATGGCCAGCTCGCGGAACACGGGTCCGCTGGCGGTCGCCAGCCACTGGCCGGGCGGGTTGATCAGATGGCGGACCTTGTCGACGCTCAGGCGCATGGCCAGTTCGCGGCTGCCCTTGAGGGTGACCAGCAGCGTATCGCCCGTCTGGATCGAGCCGCCGTTGCCGGTGACCTGGTAACGGCCGGGCGCCAGGGCGCGGCATTCGGTGAGGGTATGGGCGGGGTTGAGCAGGTTGTAGCGGAAGTCGTGTTCGGCCATGGCGGGTAATCTCGAATGGGGCGGCAATGGTAGCAAACCCACGGTATGCACGTTCCCCGTAGGTGGGGCTTTAGCCGCGACCGGGCGGGTTGGCGCGCCAAAAGCGCGGTCGCGGCTGAAGCCGCTCCCGCAAATATGTAGGGTGGACAACGCTTTGCTTGTCCACCATCGTGCCAGGTACGGCGCGCCTTGCGGCGCGCATGGTGGATCGATGAAGCGCGATCCACCCTACGGTTCGAAGGGCCCGCGCAGGCTATCCACAAGTGACAAGGCCCGCTTTCGCGGGCCTTGTCGTTTTACCGGGAAGCGATCAGCGCTCCAGGTACTGCAGCTTGTCCTTCACGCCATCCCATTCCTCGGCGTCGGCCAGCGGTTCCTTGCGCTCGGTGATGTTCGGCCAGACTTCCGCCAGGTCGGCGTTGAGCTCGATGAACTCCTGCTGGTCCTCGGGCACCTCGTCTTCGGAGAAGATCGCCTGGGCCGGGCATTCGGGTTCGCACAGGGCGCAGTCGATGCACTCGTCCGGGTGAATGACCAGGAAGTTCGGGCCTTCGTAGAAGCAGTCCACCGGGCAGACTTCCACGCAGTCGGTGTATTTGCACTTGATGCAGTTGTCGGTGACGACGAAGGTCATGGCCTATCTCTCTCCTCAGGCGACGGCTGGGTCTGGTCTTTGCCAGGCTCCCGCTCGAAACAGGGACCGCCGCGGCTCAGGCAACCGGGCAAGCTCCGATATCAAAAACGCGCGGATTCTAACAGCTCCCGCGCGGGTCGGTTATATCCGACTCTTCCACGCATATAACAATTCGAGCGCCTGACGCGGGGTCAGATTATCCGGGTGGAGCCGCGCCAGCTCGTCGATCACGGGGTGTGGCAGGCTGGCAAACAGGTCGTTCTGCACGGGTGCGACGGATTGTCCCTGGGGCGCTTTCGGAGCCTCGTGGGGCAGGCTGGTGACTTCCAGGCGCGCCAGGTGCTCGCGGGCGCGCTGGATCACTGGTGACGGCACGCCGGCCAGTTGCGCCACGGCCAGGCCGTAGCTCTGGCTGGCCGGGCCGGGCAGTACGTGGTGCAGGAAGACGATGCGCTCGTTGTGTTCGGTGGCGTTCAGGTGCACGTTGGCCACCACCGGCTCGCTTTCCGGCAGCACGGTGAGTTCGAAGTAGTGGGTGGCGAACAGCGTCCAGGCGCGCAGCTTGGCCAAATGCTCGGCGGCCGCCCAGGCCAGCGACAGGCCGTCGAAGGTGCTGGTGCCGCGGCCCACTTCGTCCATCAGCACCAGGCTGCGGTCGGTGGCGTTGTGCAGGATGTTGGCGGTCTCGCTCATTTCCACCATGAAGGTGGAGCGCCCGCCGGCCAGATCGTCGCTGGAGCCGATGCGGGTGAAGATGCGGTCCACCAGCGACAATTCGCAGGCCTTGGCCGGCACGAAGCTGCCGACGTGGGCGAGCAGCACGATCAGCGCGGTCTGGCGCATGTAGGTGGACTTACCGCCCATGTTCGGGCCGGTGATGACCAGCATGCGCGTGGCGTCGTCGAGGGTCAGGTCGTTGGCCACGAAGGGCGTGCTCAGCACCTGCTCGACCACCGGGTGGCGGCCCTGCTCGATCTTCAGGCAGGGCTCCTCGACGAAGCGCGGACGGTTGAGATCGAGGGTCAGCGCGCGCTCGGCCAGGTTGCTCAGCACGTCCAGCTCGGCCAGCGCGGCGGCGGTTTCCTGCAGCGGCGCCAGTTCGCCGATGAGCCGCTCCAGCAGTTCGTCGTAGAGCAGTTTTTCCCGGGCCAGCGCGCGGCTCTTGGCCGACAGCGCCTTGTCCTCGAAGGCTTTCAGCTCCGGAGTGATGAAACGCTCGGCGCCCTTGAGGGTCTGGCGGCGCTGGTAGTCGGCCGGCGCCTGTTCTGCCTGCACGCGCGGCAGTTCGATGTAGTAGCCGTGGATGCGGTTGTAGCCGACCTTGAGGTTGGGCAGGCCGGTGCGCGCCTTCTCGCGGGCTTCCAGGTCCATCAGGTACTGGCCGGCGTTTTCCGACAGTGCTAGCAGTTCGTCCAGCTCGGCGTCGTAGCCGCGCGCCAGCACGCCGCCGTCGCGGATCACCGCCGGCGGGTTGTCGATGATGGCGCGGCGCAGCAGGTCGGCCAGCTCGGGGTAGGTGCGCACGTTGGTGGCCAGACTCTGCAGATGGGGCGCTTCCAGATCGCCCATGGCCTGTTGCAGGTCGGGCAGCGCGGCCAGCGCATCGCGCAGGCGCGCCAGGTCGCGGGGGCGGGCGTTGCGCAGGCCGATGCGGGCGAGGATGCGCTCGACGTCGCCGATGTCCTTGAGGCGCGGTTGCAGGCTTTCGAAGCGGTAGCCGTCCAGCAGGCAGGCGATCGCGTCTTGGCGGGCTTCCAGCACGGCACGGTCGCGCAGCGGGCGGTTCAGCCAGCGGCCGAGCAGGCGGCTGCCCATGGCGGTCTGGCTGCGGTCCAGCACCGATTGCAGAGTGTTGTCGCGACCGCCAGCGAGGTTGGTGTCGATTTCCAGGTTGCGCCGACTGGCGCCGTCCAGCACCACGGTGTCGGCCAGGCGCTCGTGGCGCAGGCTGCGCAGGTGCGGCAGGGCGGTGCGCTGGGTTTCCTTGGCATAGGCGAGCAGGCAACCGGCGGCGCCGATGGCCAGGGTCAGGCCTTCGCAGCCAAAGCCCTTGAGGTCCTGGGTGCCGAATTGCTGGCAGAGGCTCTTGAAGGCGGAGTCGCGCTCGAAATCCCAGGGCGCGCGACGGCGGCTGCCGCGTCGCTTCTCGGCGGGCAGGCCCTGGGGCCAGTCGTCGGGAATCAGCAGCTCGGCCGGGTCGAGGCGTTCCAGCTCGGCGAGCAGCGCTTCCCAGCCTTTGATCTCCTGCACGGTGAAGCGGCCGCTGGTGATATCCAGCACGGCCAGGCCGAACAGGCGCTCGTCGCCGAGCAGCGCGGCCAGCAGATTGTCGCGGCGCTCGTCGAGCAGTGCTTCGTCGCTCACCGTGCCGGGGGTGAGGATGCGCACTACCTGGCGTTCCACCGGGCCCTTGCTGGTCGCCGGATCGCCGATCTGCTCGCAGATCACCACCGACTCGCCGAGCTTGACCAGCTTGGCCAGGTAGCCCTCGGCAGAGTGAAAGGGAATCCCGGCCATGGGAATCGCCTGTCCGGCGGACTGGCCGCGCGCGGTCAGCGTGATGTCCAGCAGCTTGGCGGCCTTCTTCGCGTCCTCGTAGAACAGCTCGTAGAAATCGCCCATGCGATAGAACATCAGCTGCTCCGGGTACTGGCTCTTGAGCTTCCAGTACTGCTGCATCATGGGCGTGTGGGACGAGAGGTCGAGTGTGTCCTTGGGCATAAGAATCCGGGCGCTGGCTGGGGTGGTGCGAAACGCGGAAGGTTACCATCCGGCACCTGTTCCCGCACCCGGGCGCGCCCGCCGTTGGGGTTTGTGGCTACACCAATGTAGGGCGGACAACGTAGTTCTTGTCCGCCGATCCAAGCTCCGGCAGGTGCCGGTTTTATGTCAGTCTGCGGTGCTGAATTCCGCGCCCGGGTTGCGACCGCGCCACTTTCGGCCGGGATAAATCCGGCCCCACTTGTCACACTCCTGGTGTAGGGTTTCGCCCTTCCGGACATGGAGGACATCCGATGGACATACTCACCCCGCTGGCCCAGCGCCTGGGCGCCGCTTTGCTGGCGCAGCAGGCCCAGGCCACCACCGCCGAATCCTGCACGGGCGGGGGTATCGCCGAGGCCATTACCCGCATTCCCGGCAGCTCTGCCTGGTTCGAGTCGGGTTACGTCACCTATTCCAACACCCAGAAGATTGCCCAGTTGGGCGTGCCGGCGGAGCTGTTTGCCACCGTCGGCGCGGTCAGCCGCGAAGTGGTCGAGGCCATGGCGCGGGGTGCGCAGCAGCACAGCGGGGCGCGCTTCGCGGTGGCGGTCAGCGGCATCGCCGGACCGGACGGCGGCACGCCGGACAAGCCGGTCGGCACCGTCTGGCTGGCCTGGGCGGATGGCCCGCAGGTGCATGCGCATCGCTTCCAGTTCGCCGGCGATCGTGCCGAAGTGCGCCGTCAGTCGGTTGAGGCGGCCTTGAATGGTCTGATCCGGCTGGCCGTCGGAGAAAATCCGTTCGAGGGGTAGGCGAGTGCGGAAGCCTATGCTCTAATACTGGCTACTTATACAGTTGTTTGGTGGCCGTCGGGCCCTGTCGAATTTAGCGAGGACTTCTCAATGGACGATAACAAGAAGCGCGCCCTGGCGGCGGCCCTGGGCCAGATCGAAAAGCAGTTTGGCAAGGGCGCGGTGATGCGCATGGGCGACCATGACCGCCAGGCCATTCCGGCCATTTCCACCGGTTCCCTGGGCCTGGATATCGCCCTGGGCATCGGTGGCCTGCCCAAGGGCCGTATCGTCGAGATCTACGGTCCGGAGTCCTCCGGCAAGACCACCCTGACCCTGTCGGTGATCGCCGAAGCCCAGAAGCAGGGCGCCACCTGCGCCTTCGTCGACGCCGAGCACGCGCTGGACCCCGACTACGCCGCCAAGCTGGGCGTCAACGTCGACGACCTGCTGGTCTCCCAGCCGGACACCGGCGAACAGGCCCTGGAAATCACCGACATGCTGGTGCGCTCCAACGCCGTGGACGTGATCATCGTCGACTCCGTGGCCGCGCTGGTGCCCAAGGCGGAAATCGAAGGCGAGATGGGTGACTCCCACGTCGGCCTGCAGGCCCGCCTGATGTCCCAGGCGCTGCGCAAGATCACCGGCAACATCAAGAATGCCAACTGCCTGGTGATCTTCATCAACCAGATCCGCATGAAGATCGGCGTGATGTTCGGCAACCCGGAAACCACCACCGGCGGTAACGCCCTGAAGTTCTACGCCTCGGTGCGCCTGGACATCCGCCGCATCGGCGCGGTGAAGGAAGGCGACGAGGTGGTCGGCAGTGAAACCCGCGTCAAGGTAGTAAAGAACAAGGTGGCACCGCCGTTCCGCCAGGCCGAGTTCCAGATCCTCTACGGCAAGGGCATCTACCGCAACGGCGAGATCATCGACCTGGGCGTGCAACTGGGCCTGCTGGAGAAGTCCGGCGCCTGGTACAGCTACCAGGGCAGCAAGATCGGTCAGGGCAAGGCCAACGCCGCCAAGTACCTGGACGACAACCAGGAGGTGCGCAGCACCCTGGACAAGGCTATCCGCGAGAAGCTGCTGGTCAGCCCCGGCAACCTGAAGGCCAGCGCCGACAGCGAGGAAGACGTGGCCGAGCTGGACGATCTCTGATCGGTTGAGCCATGCCTGTCGTGCTGGATACGCCCGTCGCCGTGCGACGGGCCGCCATGGACCTGCTCGCGCAACGCGAGCACGGTCGCGTCGAGCTGGCGCGCAAGCTGCGCCGGCGCGGCGCCCCGCCTGAATTGATTGACAGCGCCCTCGACCGCCTGGCCGAAGAAGGGCTGCTCGACGAATCCCGTTACCTGGACAGCTTCATCGCGAGCCGCGCCCGCGCCGGTTACGGCCCCTTGCGCATTCGCGAGGAACTGGCCCAGCGCGGTTTGCCGCGCGAGGCGATTGAGCTAGCGCTCGGCGAATGCGGGGTGGACTGGGCCGAGCAGTTGAACGAGCTCTGGCAGCGGCGCTTTGGCGTGCGCCCGCAGGATCAGAAGGAACGCGCCCGCCAGGGACGGTTCCTGGCCTACCGGGGGTTTTCGATGGAGCAGATTTCGCGGCTGTTGCGCGGTTGAAACCGCGGCGCGCCTTGCGGCGCGTTGGTGGATCGATGGAGCGCGATCCACCCTACGCGTAGGGTGGACAACGTTGTTCTTGTCCACCATTGGAGCGCCACTGCGCATATAAAGCTAGCGGACAAGTCCGCTCCCACGGAGAGCTGATCCGGTGGGTGCAGACCTGTCCTGCCTATGGCTTCACCACCCGCTCGTGTCCTTCCACCAAAGGCTGCGGCGTGCCTAGCTTGTCCCCATAGATCACCGCGTAGGTCAGCACGTTCTGCACGTATTGGCGGGTTTCGTCGAAGGGCAGGCTTTCCACCCAGACGTCGAATTCCAGCTCCCGGGACTCGTTCAGCCACTGGCGCACCCGCTGCGGCCCGGCGTTGTAGGCCGCGGTGGCGAGAATGCGGTTGTGGCCGAACTGGCGGTGCACCTGACTGAGGTAGGCGGTACCCAGCTGGATGTTGAGGTCGGGATCGAGGATCTGCCGGGGGGACTGGAGGCGGATGCCGAAGCGCCGCGCCGTTTCCCGGGCGGTGGCCGGCATCACTTGCATCAGGCCGGTGGCGCCGGCATGGGAGCGGGCATCATCCATGAACCCGCTTTCCTGACGCGTGATTGCATAGACCCAGCTGGACTCCAGGCCTCGCTGCTGGGCCGTGCGCACCAGGGTGTTGCGGTGGGCCATCGGAAAGCGGATGTCCAGGTCGTCCCAGTGTTGCGCCAGGCTGATGGTGCGGATGGCCGGGAAGTGCCAGTCCATGTCATGGGCCAGTTTGGCCTGGGCGATCAGCTCGTCGCGGCTGAACAGGCGGCTGACGTGGTACCACTCGCGGCGCGCGTCGACGATCTGGCCGCGCTGGTAGAGTTCCAGGGCGCGTCGAATGCCGGCGCTGTTGCGCACCTGCTGCAGGACCTGTGGATCGATCTGCAGGGGCCGGTGCCCGATGCGGGGGGGCTGGCCGATGCGGTCGGCGGCCAGGAAACCGTAGAAATCCCGTTCGGTCGCCACCGGCCGGTACAGTTGCAGCGCTTCGGGCGTGTCGCCCTGGGACAGCTGCAGGCTGCGCGCGCGCCAGTAGCGCCAGCGGTTGCTTTGCGCCAGTTCGCCGTCGAGGCGGTTGGTGAGCTGGTGGGCTTCTTCCCAGCGTTCCAGGCGCAGCAGCAGGCGCACGCGCCATTCGGCGAGCGTTGCATCGCGCAGCTCCGGATCGTAGTCGGCCATCAGGCGCAGGGCGCGGCTATCGAAGCGTTTCGCCAGGCGTAGCCCCAGATCGCGGGCGATGGCCAGCTTCTCCTCGGTGGGGAAGGTGAGGTGAGGCGCGTACTGGTCGAGCAGTTCCAGAGCGCGCTCGGGGTCGCGACGCGCCAGGCGGCGCAGACCGAGGCCGACGATCTCCGCCATGCGCGCATCGTCGCGCAGGAAGCGCTGGCTCTGGCTCAGGCGCTCCGGTGTGCGGGCCACCTCGAGCAGCAGCTGGCCGTCGGCACGCAGTGTGGTGAGATTGCTGGCCAGATGGGTCGCCAGGCCGAGGTTGCCGGCCAGGGTGGCGAGGCGCAGGCGCTGCCAGCGAAGATCTTCGGTTAGCCCGCCCTGATTGCTCCACAGCCGGAACAGGCCATCGCACTCGTCCGGCTGGGATGTGCCTACCAGCCACAGGCGTTCCGCCTGGGCCTGGCCGGTTTCCCGCTGGCCGCTTTCCAGCAGGTAGCGACCGTACAGGCAATCCAGTTCGGTGAGCTCCAGGCGCGGGTCGTAATGGTCGAGGAACGGCTGCCAGTCGCGCCGCTGGGCCAGAAGGCGCAGCCAGCGCAGCTTCAGGCGGGATGCCTGGGGCAGGTCGCCATGTTCGGTGAAGAATTTGTCCAGCTCGCGGTTGCTGGCGCTGCCCAGGCGGCGGTTGATTGCCTCGTAGGCGAGGTAGGGTTCCAGGGGATAGCTGCGCAGCGCGGCCGCATGCCGGCGATACGGGCCTTCGTCGCCTTTCTTCAGGGCCGCGTAAGCCTCGTCGTACCAGCGGCGCTGCTGGTCGAGGCTGGCAGCCTGGCTGGTCAGGGCCAACAGGGTGGCTGCAAGGCTGGCAATCAGGAGAAAAGATCGGCGCATGGTACTTCCAGAATCGCGAAGGCGGAGCTTATCCGAACTGGAGTATGGATGATTGACGCCGGTCGGCAGGGGAAGTGCTTCCGACAGGCTGTGTGTCTCACATTCCCCAGGGCAGCCCGTGGGAGCCAATTCATTCGCGAGCTCTTCTGGCATGCCTGCATGGATGAGTCCGCCGGGCGGGCTCCTGTTAGAATGCCGGCCCAGTTTTCGGAGGCGCCCATGACCCTGCTCAAATTCACCGATGTTTCCCTCGCCTACGGCGCCATGCCGCTGCTGGACGGTGTGTCCTGGCAGATCGCCAAAGGGGAGCGGGTATGCGTCATCGGCCGCAACGGTACGGGGAAATCCAGCCTTCTGCAGCTGGCCAAGGGTGCCCAGGCGCCGGATGACGGTGAAATCTGGCGGGCGCCGGGGCTGAAGATCGGCGAGCTGCCCCAGGAATTGCCGCGCGCCGACGAACGCAGCGTGTTCGACGTGGTGGCGGAGGGCCTGGCCGGCGTCGGCGAGCTGCTGGCGCGCTATCACCACCTGAGCCAGCACATCCAGGGCGATGCCGATCTGACCGAACTGATGCACGTGCAGCAGGAATTGGAGGCCAAGGATGGCTGGCGTCTGCAGCAACTGGTGGACAGTACCCTGAGCCGTCTCAATCTGCCGGCCGACAAGACCCTGGCCGAGCTCTCCGGTGGCTGGCGCCGCCGCGTGCTGCTGGCCCAGGCGCTGGTGGCCGAGCCGGATCTGCTGCTGCTCGACGAGCCGACCAACCACCTGGACATCGGTGCCATTGCCTGGCTGGAAGAAGCGTTGCTGGGCTTCAATGGCGCTGTCCTGTTCATCACCCACGACCGGGCCTTCCTGCAAAGCCTGGCGACGCGCATCCTCGAACTGGATCGTGGCCACCTGATCGACTGGAACGGCGACTATGCCAGCTTCCTGGTGCACAAGGAGCAACAGCTGGCCGCCGAGGAAAGCGCCAACGCGCTGTTCGACAAGCGCCTGGCCCAGGAGGAGGTGTGGATCCGCCAGGGCATCAAGGCCCGGCGCACCCGCAACGAGGGCCGCGTGCGCGCGCTGAAGGCCATGCGTGCCGAGCGTGCCGAGCGCCGCGAGCGCCAGGGCAAGGCCAGCCTGCAGCTGGAGACGGCGGAGAAGTCCGGCAAGCAGGTGATCGTCGCCGAGCATGTCAGCTTCGCCCATCCTGGCGGCAATCCGCTGGTCAAGGATTTCTCCCTGGTGCTGCAGCGCGGCGACCGCATCGGCCTGCTTGGCGCCAACGGCACGGGCAAGACCACGCTGCTCAAGCTACTGCTCGGCGAGCTGCAGCCGCAGTCCGGCACCATCGAGACCGGCACCAAGCTGGAAGTCGCCTACTTCGATCAGCTGCGCCTGCAGCTGGATCCGGAAAAGACTGTCATCGACAACCTGGCCGAGGGCCGCGACTTCATCACCATCGATGGGCAGAGCCGCCATGTGCTGAGCTACCTGGGCGACTTCCTGTTCAGCCCGCAGCGCGCGCGCACGCCGGTCAAGGCGCTGTCCGGCGGCGAGCGTGCCCGCTTGCTGCTGGCGAAGTTGTTCAGCAAGCCCGCCAACCTGCTGGTGCTCGACGAACCCACCAACGACCTGGACGTGGAAACCCTGGAACTGCTCGAGGAAGTGCTGCTCGGCTTCCAGGGCACCGTGCTGATGGTCAGCCACGACCGGGCGTTCCTCGACAACGTGGTGACCAGCACCCTGGTGTTCGAGGGTGACGGCCGGGTGCGCGAGTACGTCGGCGGCTACCAGGACTGGTTGCGCCAGGGCGGCTCGCCGCGCCTGCTCGGCGTCGAGGAAAAGGGCAAGGCGCCGAAGGCTGAAGAGCCGGCGCCTGCGCCAGTTGCGGCACCGGTCGCGGCACCGCGACGCAAGCTCAGTTACAAAGAGCAGCGCGAGCTGGAGGCGCTGCCCGGACAGATCGAAGCGCTGGAAGAGGAGCAGGCGGCCCTGCAGCGGGAAACCGCTTCGCCGTCCTTCTATCAGCGACCGGCCGAGGAAACCCGTGCGGCCCTGGCTCGCCTGGAAAGCCTGCAGCACGAGCTGGATGTCCTGCTCGAGAGGTGGGCCGAATTGGACGACTGACCAGGAGCCTTGAATGGCGATCGAGTACCGGATAACCCTCGACGACGAACACACGTTCAGCTACCAGATCGAACTCGATCGCGACCCGCGACCCGCGGCGGACAAATTGCCCGCCTGGACGCGGCTGGACTACCAGCAATGCGGCAACTGTCCGCTGAGCAAGGCCGAGCACGTGCATTGTCCGGCGGCGGTCGATCTGCACCGAGTCATTGAGGATTTCCAGGGATTGCCGGCCGTGACCCGGGCCTTCGTTTGGGTGCGCACCCCGGAGCGCGAATACAGCAAGCAGGTGGGGCTGGAAGAAGGTCTGCGCTCGCTGCTTGGCGTGATCATGGCGACCAGCGCCTGCCCGGTGCTGGCGCGCCTGCGACCCATGGCCCAGCAGCACCTGCCGTTCGCCAGCAACCGCGAATTCATCCTGCGCGCCGTGGCCCTGTACCTGGCGCGCCAGTACTTCAACAGCCGTGAAGGTCGCCGCCCCGACTGGGAGCTGCGCGGCCTGGTGAAGGCGTTCCAGCAGCTGCAACTGGTCAATCAGGCCTTCTGGCAACGGATTCACGCCACTTGTGAGGGCGACTCCAACCTCAAGGCATTCCTGACCTTCTTCTCCATGGCCAACAGCATGACGGTGTCGCTGGAAACCCAGCTGCACAAGATCCGGCCGCTGGTGATGAGTGCCGGGGAGGGCGGGGAGTAAAGCGCGGACCTGTAGGAGCGACTTCAGTCGCGAGCTTTTGGGTGCGACTGCACCCAGGCATCGTGGCTAAAGCCGCCCCCACACAAGGCCTTCCCCTATTCCTCTTTCTTCAGGCGCACCGCCAGCACATCGCACGGCGCGCCGTGCAGCAGGTCGTTGGCGGTGGAGCCGAGCAGCAGGGCCAGGCCGTGGCGGCCGTGGCTGCCGACCACGATCAGGTCGCAGCCCTGCTCGATGGCCAGGCGGTGAATTTCCTGGCGCGGCTGGCCGTACGCGAGGTGGCGCTGGTCCGCCGGCAGCATGTCGCCGTAGCGTCCGGTGAAGGTATCCAGGCGTTCGCGCGCCTGGTCGAACTGCTGCTGCTGCAGCATCGACAGGTCCATTGGTACGTCTCCGCCGAAGGCCATGGCCATGGGCTCGACGATGTGCACGATCGACAGCCGGGCATTGTGGCTGCGTGCCAGGGTGGCGGCGCGTTCCACCACCGGATGGCATTCCTCTGCCAAGTCGATGGCGACCAGTATGTGCTGGTACTGCATGATCATTTCCTCCTGGAATGCCGGGTCATTCACCATTGCGGCAAGTATGGCTCCGGCCGGGGTTTCATGATGATTTCTCGAACGGGTTGCTAACGTTCACCACAAAGCGGGCTGAATGCTAGCAGAATGCGATTGGCCGGTGCGGTATGCGGGAATGCGCAGAGCGCCAATTGACAAGCCGGGCCTTTTGCAGGAAGGTTGGCACACCCGAATCAAACGATCGTATGAATTGAGCGTTTGCCTTGCACTGCTCTATTACGCACGACTCCATGCATCGACGGGTGTGCCGGTAAACACGCCGCGACAGGCACTGACCTGTGGTATCCGGCGATCGATGTATAACAGTTCAGCTTCCATACCTGGAGATCAGTTGATGATTTACGAAGGTAAAGCCATCACGGTTAAGGCTCTTGAGGGCGGCATCGTCGAATTGAATTTCGACCTCAAGGGTGAGTCCGTCAACAAGTTCAACCGCCTCACCCTGAACGAGCTCCGTCAGGCCGTCGATAGCATCAAGGCCGACGCCTCCGTCAAGGGCGTGATCGTGACCAGCGGCAAGGACGTGTTCATCGTCGGCGCCGACATCACCGAGTTCGTCGACAACTTCAAGCTGCCCGAGGCTGAACTGGTCGCCGGCAACCTCGAAGCCAACAAGATCTTCAACGATTTCGAAGACCTGGCTGTTCCCACCGTGGTTGCCATCAATGGCATCGCCCTGGGCGGCGGCCTGGAAATGTGCCTGGCCGCGGATTACCGCGTAATGGCCGAAAGCGCCAAGATCGGTCTGCCGGAAGTGAAGCTGGGCATCTACCCGGGCTTCGGCGGCACCGTGCGTCTGCCGCGTCTGATCGGTACCGACAACGCCATCGAGTGGATTGCCGGCGGCGCCGAGAACAAGGCCGATGCCGCCCTCAAGGTGCGCGCCGTCGATGCCGTGGTTGCCGACGACAAGCTGCGTGATGCCGCCCTGGATCTGGTCAAGCGCGCCATCGCTGGCGAGCTGGACTACAAGGCCAAGCGCCAGCCCAAGCTGGAAAAGCTCAAGCTCAACGCCATCGAGCAGATGATGAGCTTCGAGACCGCCAAGGGCTTCGTGGCCGGCAAGGCGGGCCCGAACTATCCGGCTCCGGTGGAAGCCATCAAGACCATCCAGAAGGCGGCCAACATGGGCCGCGACAAGGCGCTGGAAGTCGAAGCTGCCGGTTTTGCCAAGCTGGCCAAGACCTCGGTCGCCGAAAGCCTGATCGGTCTGTTCCTCAACGACCAGGAACTGAAGAAGAAAGCCAAGGGCTACGACAAGCAGGCCCGCGACGTACAGCTGGCCGCCGTGCTCGGCGCCGGCATCATGGGGGGCGGCATCGCCTACCAGTCGGCCGTCAAGGGCACCCCGATCCTGATGAAGGATATCCGCGAAGAGGGTATCCAGATGGGTCTGAACGAGGCCTCCAAGCTTCTCGGCAACCGCGTCGAGAAGGGTCGCCTGACCGCTGCCAAGATGGCCGAGGCGCTGAACGCCATCCGTCCGACCATGTCCTACGGCGACTTCAAGAACGTCGACATCGTGGTCGAAGCCGTGGTCGAGAACCCGAAGGTCAAGCAGATCGTGCTGGCCGAAGTGGAAGACCAGGTGAAGGAAGATGCCGTGCTGGCCTCCAACACCTCGACCATCTCCATCAACCTGCTGGCCAAGGCGCTCAAGCGCCCGGAAAACTTCGTCGGCATGCACTTCTTCAACCCGGTGCACATGATGCCGCTGGTGGAAGTGATCCGTGGCGAGAAGTCCAGCGAGACCGCCATCGCCACCACCGTGGCCTATGCCAAGAAGATGGGCAAGAACCCGATCGTGGTCAACGACTGCCCCGGCTTCCTGGTCAACCGCGTGCTGTTCCCCTACTTCGGCGGCTTCGCCAAGCTGGTCAGCGCCGGTGTGGACTTCGTGCGCATCGACAAGATCATGGAGAAGTTCGGCTGGCCCATGGGCCCGGCCTACCTGATGGACGTGGTCGGCATCGACACCGCCCACCATGCCCGTGACGTGATGGCCGAGGGCTTCCCGGATCGCATGAAGGAAGAGCGCAAGACCGCCGTCGACGCGCTGTACGAGGCCAACCGCCTGGGCCAGAAGAACGGCAAGGGCTTCTACGCCTACGAGACCGACAAGCGCGGCAAGCCGAAGAAGGTGGTCGATGCCTCCGTCCAGGAAGTGCTGGCCCCGATCGTCTACGAGCAGCGCGAAGTCACCGACGAGGACATCATCAACTTCATGATGATCCCGCTGTGCCTGGAAACCGTCCGTTGCCTGGAAGACGGCATCGTCGAAACCGCCGCCGAAGCTGACATGGGCTTGATCTACGGCATCGGCTTCCCGCCCTTCCGCGGGGGTGCGCTGCGCTACATCGATTCCATCGGTGTGGCCGAGTTCGTGGCCCTGGCCGACAAGTACGCCGACCTGGGCGCGCTGTACACCCCGACCGCCAAGCTTCGTGAAATGGCCGCCAAGGGCCAGAAGTTCTTCGGTTAATGCGGACAGAACAGAGCGAGATATAGAGATATGAGTCTGAATCCGAGAGACGCCGTCATTGTCGACTTCGGCCGCACCCCGATGGGCCGTTCCAAGGGTGGCATGCACCGCAACACCCGCGCCGAGACCATGTCGGCGCACCTGATCAGCAAACTGCTGGAGCGCAACGACAAGATCAACCCGGCCGAGGTCGAGGACGTGATCTGGGGTTGCGTCAACCAGACCCTGGAGCAGGGCTGGAACATCGCCCGCATGGCGTCGCTGATGACCCAGATCCCGCACACCAGCGCCGGCCAGACCGTCAGCCGCCTGTGCGGTTCCTCCATGAGCGCCCTGCACACCGCCGTGCAGGCGATCCAGACCGGCAACGGCGACGTGTTCGTGGTCGGCGGGGTGGAGCACATGGGCCACGTCAGCATGATGCATGGCGTGGACCCGAACCCGCAGCTGTCCCTGTACGCCGCCAAGGCCTCGGGCATGATGGGCCTGACCGCCGAAATGCTGGGCAAGATGCACGGCATCAGCCGTGAGGCCCAGGACCAGTTCGGCGTGCGCTCTCACCAGCGCGCCTGGGCCGCCACCCAGGAAGGCAAGTTCAAGGACGAGATCATCCCGATGGAAGGTTACGACGAGAACGGCTTCCTGAAGGTGTTCGACTTCGACGAGACCATCCGTCCGGAAACCACCTACGAAGGCCTGGCTTCGCTGAAGCCGGCATTCAACCCGAAGGGTGGCACCGTGACCGCCGGTACCTCCTCGCAGATCACTGACGGCGCGTCCTGCATGATCGTGATGAGCGCCCAGCGCGCCAAGGACCTGGGCATCCAGCCGATGGCCGTGGTGCGCGCCATGGCGGTGGCCGGTGTCGACCCGGCGATCATGGGCTACGGCCCGGTGCCGTCCACCCAGAAAGCGCTCAAGCGCGCTGGTCTGAGCATGGACGACATCGATCACGTCGAGCTGAACGAAGCCTTCGCAGCCCAGGCCCTGCCGGTGCTGAAGGACCTCAAGCTGCTGGACAAGATGGACCAGAAGGTCAACCTGAATGGCGGCGCCATCGCACTGGGTCACCCGTTCGGTTGCTCCGGTGCCCGTATCTCCGGCACCCTGCTGAACGTGATGAAGCAGAACGGTGGCACCCTCGGCGTTGCGACCATGTGTATCGGTCTCGGCCAGGGCATCACCACGGTCTTCGAACGCGTCTAAGCGAACGGGATCGAAAAGACCGGGGCCTCGTGCCCCGGTTTTCTTTTTTGGTTTGTCGGTGCAAAAAGCGGGTGTGGTTTTCAGCGCGGCTGCCGATACCTGCTGACGCAAATGCATCCTATGTTATCGGAGTGGTATCGATGCGCATAACGACTGGCGTGTATCGCCACTACAAGGGGCATGAATATCGGGTATTCGGTGTGGCCCGCCATTCGGAGAACGAAGAGGAAATGGTGATTTACCAGGCGCTGTACGGCGAATACGGCCTGTGGATCCGGCCTCTGCGCATGTTCTGCGAAACGGTCGATCTGAATGGCGAGCGCCTGCCGCGCTTCGCGCTGGTGCGGGAAGAGCCGCCCTTGATCGGACTCAAGCCGGAGTTGGAGCCTTGACGCCGGCAGCTTGACCTTGGCGTGATCGCCACTATATATAGCGGTTCCGCGCAAGGCGGCCCCTTCCTTTATTTATTTGTCAGGAATTCTCCAACCCATGGGTAAATCGCTGGTCATCGTGGAATCACCGGCCAAGGCCAAGACCATCAACAAGTATCTGGGTAGCCAGTACGTTGTGAAGTCGAGTATCGGCCACATCCGCGACCTGCCGACCAGCGGCTCGAGCGCCGCCAAGGAGCCGGCCAAGCGCGGCAAGGCCGCTGCCGAAGGCGCGACCCTCTCGCCCAAGGAGAAGGCCCGGCGGCAATTGTTCGCCCGCATGGGTGTCGATCCGGAGCACGGCTGGAAAGCCCAGTACGAAATCCTGCCCGGCAAGGAAAAGGTGGTCGAGGAGCTCAAGCGCCTGGCCAAGGATGCCGACACCATCTACCTCGCAACCGACTTGGACCGCGAAGGGGAGGCCATTGCCTGGCACCTGCGCGAATCCATCGGCGGCGATGACAGCCGCTACAAGCGCGTGGTGTTCAACGAGATCACCAAGAAGGCCATCCAGGAAGCCTTCGCCAGCCCCGGCGAGCTGGACCTGAACCGCGTCAATGCCCAGCAGGCACGCCGCTTCCTCGACCGCGTGGTCGGCTACATGGTCTCGCCCCTGCTGTGGGCCAAGATCGCCCGTGGCCTGTCCGCCGGTCGCGTGCAGTCGGTGGCGGTCAAGCTGGTGGTCGAGCGCGAGCGCGAAATCCGCGCCTTCGTCCCGGAAGAGTACTGGGAAGTCCATGCCGACCTCGGCACGGCGCGACAGGACAAGGTGCGTTTCGAAGTCGTGCGCGAACAGGGCGAGGCGTTCAAGCCGGTCAACGAGGCGCAGGCCATGGCCGCCCTGGAGCGCCTCAAGCGCTCGGCGTATCGCATCGCCAAGCGCGAGGACAAGCCAACCTCCAGCAAGCCCTCCGCGCCGTTCATTACCTCCACGCTGCAGCAGGCGGCCAGTAACCGCCTGGGCTTCGGTGTGAAGAAGACCATGATGATGGCTCAGCGCCTTTATGAGGCGGGCTACATCACCTACATGCGTACCGACTCGACCAACCTGTCGCAGGACGCCATCGCCATGGCGCGCGGTTTCATCGAGGCCGAGTACGGCTCGAAGTACCTGCCCGAAAAGCCGAACCTCTATTCCAGCAAGGAGGGCGCCCAGGAGGCGCACGAGGCGATTCGTCCTTCCGATGTCCAGTTGCGTCCGAACCAGCTGTCGGGCATGGAGCGCGACGCCGAGCGTCTCTATGAACTGATCTGGCGCCAGTTCGTGGCCTGCCAGATGCCGCCCGCCCAGTACCTGTCGACGACCGTCAGCGTGGCCGCCGGCGATTTCGAACTGCGCGCCAAGGGCCGCATCCTCAAGTTCGATGGCTATACCCGCGTGCTGCCGCAACAGAGCAAGCCGGGCGAAGACGATGTATTGCCGGATATGGCCGAGGGCGAAACGCTCGACCTGCTCAAGCTCGACCCCAGCCAGCACTTCACCAAGCCGCCGGCGCGCTTCTCGGAAGCCAGCCTGGTCAAGGAGCTGGAGAAGCGCGGCATCGGCCGGCCGTCCACCTATGCGGCGATTATTTCTACCATTCAGGAACGCGGCTACGTCACCGTGCACAACCGTCGCTTCCACGCCGAGAAGATGGGCGATGTGGTCACCGATCGCCTGTCGGAGAGCTTCGCCGATCTGATGGACTACGGCTTCACCGCTGGCATGGAAGAGCGCCTGGACGATGTGGCCCAGGGTGAGCGCGACTGGAAGAACCTCCTGGACAGCTTCTATGCCCGGTTCAGCCAGCAGCTCGCCCGCGCCGAGGCCAGCGAGGGCGGCATGCGCGCCAACCAGCCGACGCTGACCGACATCCCGTGCAAGGAATGCGGCCGCCCCATGATGATCCGCACCGCCTCGACCGGGGTGTTCCTCGGTTGCTCCGGCTACAGCCTGCCGCCGAAGGAGCGTTGCAAATCCACCCTCAACCTGGTGCCGGGCGACGAGATCGCCGCGGACGACGAGGGGGAATCCGAGTCCCTGCTGCTACGCAACAAGCATCGCTGCTCGAAATGCGGCACGGCGATGGATGCCTACCTGCTGGATGAAACCCGCAAGCTGCATATCTGCGGCAACAATCCGGATTGCAGTGGCTACGAGATCGAGCAGGGCCAGTACCGCATCAAGGGTTACGAAGGCCCGAGCCTGGAGTGCGACAAGTGTGGCAGCCAGATGCAGCTCAAGACCGGCCGTTTCGGCAAGTTCTTCGGCTGCACCAACGCCAGCTGCAAGAACACCCGCAAGCTGCTGAAGAGCGGCGAGGCGGCGCCGCCCAAGAGCGACCCAATTCCGATGCCGGAGCTCAAGTGCGAGAAGGTGAACGACACCTATGTGCTGCGTGATGGCGCTTCGGGGCTGTTCCTGGCCGCCAGCCAGTTCCCCAAGAACCGCGAGACCCGCGCGCCGCTGGTGCTGGAGCTGCTGCCGCACAAGGCCGAGCTGGATCCCAAGCACCATTACCTGCTGTCCGCGCCGCCCAGTGACCCGGACGGCCGTCCGGCGGTGATCCGCTTCAGCCGCAAGAGCAAGGAGCAGTACGTGCAGTCCGAGGTGGATGGCAAGCCCACCGGCTGGCGTGCCTTCTATGCCAACGGGCAGTGGAAGGTCGAAGACAAGCGCTGAACAGGGCCGCGGCCCAGGCCGCGGCACGTACCGCAGATTACCGGAGGGCGCCGTCGTGGCCCAGGAACGCTATACCCGAACCAACCAGAAGCTCTACTTCGCCGGCCTCGCCATCAAGGCGCTGCGTGAAGCCGAACAGAGCGCCGTACTGGATGCCGCGGGTCGTGCCCAGGCCGAGCGCGAGGCGGCGCTGTTCCACCTGCACGGCGCACTGCTCGGTCTGTTGCAGGAGATCGCCGGCTTCTATCGCCTGCCCGGTGCCGATGTGCCAGCGGTGGAATCTCTGCTGGGCATTGCTGCCGACTGCCCCGAACTGGCGGAGCTGCGCCAGCTGGCGGCGCGTGGCGACAGCTGGCTGTCCGCCCTGCGCGAAGCCCATGCTGCACTCTTTGTACCGCCCCTGGCGCCGCGCAAGCCGGCCGAGAACGACGGGCTGATCGTCACCAGCGCCGCGCCATCGACGTTGCCTGTCGATGCGGGGATGCTGACGCTTTGGAAGTCCGAGCTCAAAGCCCTGGCTCTGCGCTTTCGCGAGGCGATGGTCGACAGCTGAGGGCTGGCTTGGCAGGAGCGGCCACGGCCACAGCGCCGTGTATCCCCGGCCCTTCGTCCGACCACTAGGGCAATGTCTGTCGGGCTGCTACAATGCGCGCCCTCTCGCTGGGATCGAAATTATGCCGACCGCTTTCCTGGAAATCGTCGAACTGCCTGATGGCCGAATCGCGTTGCGCCGCGCCGAAGACGAGGAAACGCTGGTGACCTTGGAGTTCTCCGCTGACGCTCGCGAATTCCTGCAGGGGCAGCACGTCGAGGTAGCCAAGGCCATGCTGAGTGCCGGACTGCAGATGGCCGGTCGACTGGTCGAAGGTGAGCTTCCCGAGTCGGATGGCCCGCGGGTTCTGCACTGAACCCGCTCAGCTCATGCGTATGTTCAGACTCTGTGCGCAGCCTTGGCGGGCTGCACGGGCCAGTGCCCGGCTTTCCTGAACCGACAGCGGCAGCCAGCTGACCACGGTATGGCTGCGCCCCAGCCGCAGGGCTTCGCAGGCGAGTTTGAAGGCTGATTGGCGGTCCCGGGCCTGCAGCAGCAGAATGCGTTCGCGGTTCAGCGAAGCGCTGCGCAGCCAGGCCGGTGTGAGCGGCGAGGGCGGGGCAATCAGTGTCAGCCAGCGGGCATCCGCTGCCTGACTCAGTTCCCGCAGGATGGGTCCCAGCAGGCTCAGGCAATGCCCGGCCGCGCCGCGCAGCGACAGTTCGCTGACATGGTCGGCGGCTTCCGCCGGTTCGCTGGCTTCCCCAAGGGGCAGCAGCAGGGGATCGAACAGGGAAGGCTGGAAACGATCGGGCATCTGCTGCTGGTACTGCATGGGAAGCTCCTTGCCGGCTAGCGGCGAATGACACCGACGCTGAGGCCTTCAATGGTCAGTTGCTGGTGCTCGAGGTCGACCTTGATGGGGGCGAACTCGGGGTTTTCCGCCAGCAGCCAGACGTGTTTGCCGTCACGCTTGAAGCGCTTGACGGTGACTTCCTCATCGAGGCGGGCGACTACGATCTGCCCGTTGCGGGCTTCCTGGGTGGCGTGAACGGCCAGCAGGTCGCCATCGAGAATGCCGGCGTCCTTCATGCTCATGCCGCGGACCCGCAGCAGATAATCGGCGCGCGGTTTGAAAATGCCGGCATCGAGCTTGAAGGTGTCTTCGATATGCGCCTGGGCGAGGATCGGAGCGCCTGCCGCGACCCTGCCGATGACCGGTAGGCAGCCCTCGTCGCTTTCCTGTTGCTCGCCTTCGGGGATGCGGATGCCCCGGGATGCGCCGGGAATCATCTCGATGGCGCCCTTGCGGGCCAGGGCCTTGAGATGTTCCTCGGCGGCGTTGGGTGACTTGAAGCCCAGCTTCTGAGCGATCTCGGCGCGGGTGGGCGGGTAGCCGTGGCGCTCCAGGCTGTGCTTGATGAAGGCCAGAATCTCGGCTTGGCGGGGCGTCAGTTTCAGCATGTCCAGCCTCTGTGTATTTATCCAGTGGCTGGGATTATATACAGTGTTTTTGCCGCTCGCCAATCACCAGGCGCCCGGACGATCGCCGAAGTGCGCAAGTGCTGCGATGCCTGCGGCAAGTTGCCTTGACTGGGCGCAACCGAAAACGTATGTTTCAAACAAGTGTTTGTCAGGTGAATGAAGACGATGGCTCAGTCAGAAACGGTAGAGCGGATACTGGATGCGGCGGAACAGCTGTTCGCCGAAAAGGGCTTTGCCGAAACGTCGCTGCGGCTGATCACCAGCAAGGCCGGTGTCAATCTGGCGGCGGTCAACTATCACTTCGGCTCCAAGAAGGCGCTGATCCAGGCGGTATTCTCGCGCTTCCTCGGGCCATTCTGCGCCAGCCTGGAAAAGGAACTGGATCGCCGACAGGCACTGCCGGAGCATAAACCGGAACTGGAAGAGCTGCTCGAGCTGCTGCTGGAGCAGGCACTGGCCGTGAAGCCGCGTAGCGGCAATGACCTGTCGATCTTCATGCGCCTGCTGGGGCTGGCGTTCAGCCAGAGCCAGGGCCATTTGCGCAAGTACCTGGAGGAGGTCTATGGCCGGGTGTTTCGCCGCTACATGCTGCTGGTGATCGAGGCCGCGCCCAAGATTCCGCCGCTGGAACTGTTCTGGCGCGTGCATTTCATGCTCGGAGCGGCGGCCTTCAGCATGTCGGGTATCAAGGCGTTGCGCGCCATGGCGGAGAACGACTACGGCGTGCATACCTCCACCGAACAGGTGATGCGCATGATGGTTCCGTTCCTGGCCGCTGGCGCGCGCGCCGACACGGGTCTCACCGATCCGAACCTGATGGCGGCTCAGCTCAAGCCGCGCAGCAAATCCGGCAATGCGCCCGCCAAGGCCTGACCGCCGGGCGGTTGGGCTCCACGTAGGCATGCGCTAAGCTAGCGGCCTGTTTCCGGGCCGTCATGCCATGCCTGCTCTCGACTTCCTGCATATCTCGCTCGCCGATCAGTGCCTGTATGGCTTCGCTGACGGCGTGCTGTGCCTGCGCGTGCCGGTTTCCACCGCGCTCAACGGAGCGGGTGAGCGGCTGAACAGCGGCTGCACGCCGCGCGGCCTTCATTACGTGCGGGCGAAGATCGGCGAGGGTCTGCCGGAGGGTGCGGTGCTGCGCGGTCGGCGCTGGACGGGCGAAATCTGGACGCCGGAACTGCATGCCTCTTTCCCGGCGCGCGACTGGATCCTGACCCGGATTCTCTGGCTCAGCGGCTGTGAGCCAGGACGCAATCGGCTGGGCGAAGTGGATACCTTCCGTCGCTACATCTATCTGCACGGCACGCCGGACTGCGAGCCCTTGGGTGTGCCCGGGTCCCACGGTTGCGTACGCTTGCGCAACCGTGACCTGCTGAAGCTGTTTCCCCGCGTGCCGGCCTACTGCCCGGTGCGTATCGACGAAGCGCCGTGTCCACAGTGGGCCGGTGCACCATTGTCATAAGGATTTTTCCGTGAGCACTGTTTTGCAGGGTTCCCTGATGCTGGACATCGCCGGCACCTGGCTGACCGCCGAGGATCGCCAACTGCTGCGCCAGCCGCAGGTCGGCGGGTTGATTCTGTTTGCCCGCAACATCGAATGTTCGCGTCAGGTTCGCGAGCTGATTGCCGCGGTCCGCGCCCTGCGTCCCGACCTGCTGCTGGCAGTGGACCAGGAGGGCGGGCGGGTGCAGCGTCTTCGCCAGGGTTTCGTGCGCTTGCCGGCCATGCGCCGGATCGCCGAGTGCGCCCGGGCCGAGCCGTTGGCCGAGCACTGCGGCTGGTTGATGGCCACCGAGGTGCTGGCGGTCGGTCTGGATCTGAGCTTTGCTCCGGTGCTGGACCTGGATCACGGCCACAGCGCGGTGATTGGCGATCGCGCCTTCGGCAGTGACCCGGAGCGGGCGGCCCGGCTGGCACGTGCCTTCATTCGTGGCATGCGCCAGGCCGGCATGGCCGCCACTGGCAAGCACTTCCCCGGCCATGGCTGGGCCGAAGCCGATTCCCACGTGGCCATCCCCCGAGACGGGCGCAGCCTCGAACAGATCCGCGCCTGCGATCTGCAGCCCTTCGCCCGGCTGGCGCAAGACCTGGCGGCGGTCATGCCGGCGCATGTCATCTACCCGGAAGTGGATCCGCAGCCGGCCGGGTTCTCGCGTCGCTGGCTACAGGACATCCTGCGCGGCGAGCTGGGCTTCAAGGGTGTGATCTTCAGCGATGACCTGTCGATGGCCGGCGCCCACGTGGCAGGCGACGCGGCGGCACGCATCGAGGCGGCACTGACCGCAGGCTGCGACATGGGGCTGGTGTGCAATGACCGGGCCGCGGCGGAGCTGGCCTTGTCCGCCTTGCAGCGCTTGCGGGTTCAGGCGCCGCAGCGCCTGGCCAGCATGCGCGGCCGTGGTTACGCGACCTGCGAATACAAGCAGCGGCCGCGCTGGCTGAAGGCGCTGAGCGAACTTCGTAGTGCGGGATTGGTGTAGCGACTTTTCACTAGGGGCCGTCCCACCCTCGATGCTACAGGTGGTGGCAGGGTTGTAGTGCGGTCAGCGCTGTTCTGGCCGCAAGCGCGCCGTGCCGGCGCGATGGTGGGCAAGGAAAACGTTGCCCACCCTACAGGCTTCGTGCGGGCCGGACCGCCTTATTCCGGCGTGGCACGCACCAGCAGCCCCAGACTGGTGCCATCCACGAAGGTCAGCTCGCCCGGCTTGAGGCGGCGGTTCTGCTTGATCTGCTCGCTCTGCACGATCTGCCCTTCATTCAGCTGGTTGACCCACAGCTCGGCCTGCATTTCTACCAGGCGATCCAGGCGCAGGCGCAAGGTGCCTTGCACCGGATACTGGCCCAGCTGCGGTTCGCCTTCGCCGATCGCCACGCGGGTGGCGGTCGGGCCCAGGGTCTGGCGCCAGGCGCGGTGCATCAGCACCTCGTAGCCGTTCTCCGGTGTCAGTTTGGCCACTTCCGCGTCCAGCCGCGTACTGGCGCGCAGATCGCTGGCGCGCAGGTCGGCATTGCGAGTCCAGTCCTCCGGGGCCGGCTGGCCGCTGGCGATGGGTTCACCCTGGCGGAACAGCACCACTTCCAGATGGTAGGGCACCGGGCCGGTGCTTTCGGTGGCGGGCGCGGTCTGCGCCTGGGCCAGCGGAGCCAGCAGGGCCAGCAGCAGGGCGAAGGGACGGATTAAGCGCATCGGGCGGGTCCTTCAGGCAGGTTGTGGAGCGAGGCGTTCAAGCAGGGCCTCGAGCGTATTGAAACGTTCTTCCGGGCGCTCCATGGGCACCTGGAACTTGAACAGGGTAGCGCCTTCGAACTTGTAGCGGTTCGGCTGGCTCTGGATCAACTTGATCAGTGTGAGCGGGTCGACGCAGGTATTGGCGGAGAACTCCAGGCGCCCGCCCTGCGGACCGGCGTCGATCTTCTGGATGCCCAGTTTCTCGGCCTGCAGTTTCAACAGTGTCTGGCGGATCAGGTACTTGGCCGGCTCCGGCAGCAGCCCGAAGCGGTCGATCATCTCCACTTGCAGTTCCTGGAGGGCGTCTTCATCCGGCGCCGAAGCGATGCGCTTGTAGAGGATGAGGCGACCGTGCACATCCGGCAGGTAGTCGTCCGGAATCAGCGCCGGGACGCGCAGGTTGATCTCGGTGCCACTCGCCAGCGGCTGGTCGAGGTTCGGCTGTTCACCCTTCTGGATGGCCTTGACCGCGCGTTCGAGCATTTCCATGTACAGGGTGAAGCCCACCGCCTGGATCTGCCCGCTCTGGCCCTCGCCGAGCAGTTCGCCGGCGCCGCGGATTTCCAGATCGTGGGTGGCCAGCACGAAGCCAGCGCCCAGGTCCTGGGCGTTGGCGATGGCTTCCAGGCGCATTTGCGCGTCCTCGGTCATCTGCCGGCGCGGCGGAGTAAGCAGGTAGGCGTAGGCCTGGTGGTGGCTGCGGCCGACCCGGCCGCGCAGCTGGTGCAGCTGGGCCAGGCCGAACTTGTCGGCGCGCTCGATGATGATGGTATTGGCGGTGGGCACGTCGATGCCGGTCTCGATGATCGTCGAGGCCACCAGCACATTGAAGCGCTTGTGGTAGAAGTCGCTCATCACCTGTTCCAGCTGGCGCTCGGGCATCTGCCCATGGCCAATGGCGATGCGCGCCTCGGGCACCAGCGCGGCCAGTTCGGCGGCGCACTTCTCGATGGTCTTCACGTCGTTGTGCAGGAAGTACACCTGGCCGCCGCGCAGCAGTTCCCGCAGCAGGGCTTCCTTGATCACTGCCGGCTGGCGCTCCATGACGAAGGTGCGCACGGATAGGCGACGCGCCGGCGGCGTGGCGATGATCGACAGGTCGCGCATGCCGGCCACCGCCATGTTCAAGGTACGCGGGATCGGCGTGGCGGTGAGGGTGAGGATGTCCACCTCGCTGCGCAGCGCCTTGAGCTGTTCCTTCTGGCGCACGCCGAAGCGGTGTTCCTCGTCGATGATCAGCAGGCCCAGGTTCTTGAAGCGGATGTCGTTCTGCAGCAACCGGTGGGTGCCGATGACGATGTCCACCTTGCCCTCGGCCAGCAGCGCGGCGGCGTCGGCGATTTCCTTGGCTGACTTGAAGCGGCTCATCACTTCGACGCGCACCGGCCAGTCGGCGAAACGGTCGCGGAAACTGTTGTAGTGCTGCTCGGCCAGCAGGGTGGTGGGCACCAGCACGGCGACCTGCTTGCCGCTGTGCACGGCGATGAAGGCGGCGCGCATGGCCACCTCGGTCTTGCC
Organism: Pseudomonas flexibilis; assembly: GCF_000802425.1. Classification (GTDB taxonomy): domain Bacteria; phylum Pseudomonadota; class Gammaproteobacteria; order Pseudomonadales; family Pseudomonadaceae; genus Serpens; species Serpens flexibilis. The sequence goes on from NZ_JRUD01000020.1 coordinate 118,366, forward strand.
GAAGCCGACGTCACCGCACACCAGGCGGTCCATGGGCTTGCTGGCCAGCATATCGTGGCGTACCGCCTCGATGGCCGCTTCCTGGTCGACGGTTTCCTCGAACGGGAACGCGGCGCTGAAGGTTTCGTAGTCGGCGGCAGGGTCCTTGAAGGCATAGCCCTTGCGGGCCGCGCGACGGGCATAGATGTCCAGCAGCTCGGCCGCCACATCGCGCACCTGCTCGGCGGCCTTGCGCTTGGCCTTCTGCCACTGTTCGGAGCCGAGCTTGTGCAGCGGGGCCAGTGCCTCGTCGCTGCCGGTGTAGCGGGCGATCAGGTGCAGGCTGGTGACGGGCACATACAGCTTGGCGTCGTCGGCGTACTGCAGGACGAGGAACTCGTTGCTCTGGCCGTCATAGTCCAGGGTGACCAGACCCTGATAGCGGCCGACACCGTGATCGATATGCACCACCGGGGCGCCCTCACGCAGTTCGGTGAGGTGCTTGATGACGTTGTCGCCGTGGTCGCGGGTCTTCTCCCGGCGCCGACGCTGCATGACGCGCTGGCCGAACAGCGGGCTTTCGGGAATCAGCGCCAAGTCGTCGAGCAGCAGCCCCTCGTCCAGCGGCGCGATGCAGATGTTCAGCCGTTCGCCGCTGGCCAGGAAGTCCACCCAGCCATTCACCTCGCGGGGCTTGAGCTTCAGGCGGCCGAGCAGCTCCAGCAGCGCTTCGCGACGGCCTGCCGTCTCGGCGCTGAACAGCACGCGGCCGGAATACTCCTCAAGGAAGCGGCGCAGCGCGGCCAGCGGCTCGGCGGCCTTGGCCTGCAGCGCCAGATCGGGCAGCGGCCGGGCCGGAAAGCGCTCACGGCCGACGCCGGTTTGCAGGTCCTGGCTGTCGACGACCACGCGGGGCCAGCGCTTCAGGCGGGCGAAGCAGTCCTCCACGGGAACGAAGAGTTCGGCCGGCGGCAGGACGGGGCGCTCGGGGTCCAGGCGGCGGTCCTCATGGCGGTTGCGCACGTCCAGCCAGAACTGCTCGGCGGCCTGCTCGATGCCCGGCAGAGAGAATACCTGGGTGTCTTCGGGCAGATAGTCGAACAGCGTCGAGGTTTCCTCGAAGAACAGCGGCAGGTAGTACTCGATGCCCGCTGGGGTGATGCCGGTACTCAGGTCCTGATAGATCGGGCAGCGGCGGAAATCCACATCGAAACGCTCGCGGAAACGGCCGCGGAAATCGGTGACCGACTTCTTGTCCAGCGGGAACTCGCGGCCCGGCAGCAGGCGGATCGATTCGACCTTGTCCACCGAGCGCTGGGATTCCGGGTCGAAGGTGCGCAAGGTCTCGATCTCGTCATCGAACAGGTCGATGCGGTAGGGCGTGTCGCTGCCCATCGGGAACAGGTCCAGCAGCGCGCCGCGGACGGCGAACTCGCCGTGTTCGTAGACGGTTTCCACGCACCGATAGCCGGCGGCTTCCAGGCGACCACGCATGTCCTCCACATCCAGGCGCTGGCCCACGTCCAGCACCAGGCTGCGCCCGAGCAGGAAGCGGGTCGGCGCCAGGCGATGCAGGGCGGTGTTGACCGGCACCACCAATATGCCGTGACGGATCTCCGGAAGCCGGTAGAGGGTGGCGATGCGCTGGGAAATGATGTCCTGGTGCGGCGAGAACTGGTCGTAGGGCAGGGTTTCCCAGTCGGGGAAGTGCAGCACCGGCAGGGTTGGCGCGAAGAAGGCGAGTTCTTCCTTCAGGCGCTCTGCGCTCTGGCTGTCGGGAGTCAGCAGCAGGGTAAGGCGCCGGCCGGCCGCGCTGGCGGCCTCGGCGATGGCCAGGGACAGGGCGGCGCCAGGCAGGTTGCCCCAGTGCTGTTTGCCTGCCGCGGACGGCAGGGTCGGAAGACGCAGTACGGACACGGGCGACTCGGATCGGGGAACGAAAGTCGGCAATTGTAACGTGCCGAGCCGAGGCAGGCACCGTGGATGCCGTCGGTTTGCAAGTGCGGCGCGCCGGGAGGGCTACACTGGTGCCTCGAAACGGCTGCCGATTGCCCCGTCCGTGGCTCGCCGGCATAATGTAGCCCCTTTTTTTCCGTCCTACATGTAGCGAAGGTACTGCCTGTGACTCAGAAGCCCGACCAATGTCTTGGTGAGTGGATCGACCGCGAAGCTCTGGCCGAGGCCATGATTCCGCTGATCGGTCAGCTCTACCGCAACAACAATGTGGTGACCTCGATCTTCGGTCGCGGCCTGATCAACCGTTCGGTGATCGCCATTCTCAAGGCGCACCGCTTTGCCCGTCACCGCCTGAGCGGCGAAGACGAGCTGTCGGTGCATGACAGCTACACCATCCTCAAAACCATGAGCGAGATGAACCTGGGTGCGGCGTCGGTCGACCTGGGCAAGATGGTCGCCAAGTACAAGGCAGCCGGCGGCACCGACCTGGCCACCTTCGTGCGCGAAGAATTGGCCAGCCTGGCCAACAAGCGCGGCGAGAAGCGCGAAGGCACCGATGTGGTGCTGTACGGCTTCGGTCGTATCGGCCGCCTGCTGGCGCGCATCCTGATCGAGAAGACCGGTGGCGGCGACGGCCTGCGCCTGCGCGCCATCGTCGTGCGCAAGGGCGCCGAGAACGACCTGGCCAAGCGCGCCAGTCTGCTGCGTCGCGACTCGGTGCATGGTCCGTTCGACGGCACCATCGTCATCGACGAGGCAAACAACACCATCACCGCCAACGGCAACCTGATCCAGGTGATCTATTCCAACGATCCGTCTTCGGTGGACTACACCCAGTACGGCATCAAGAACGCCCTGCTGGTGGACAACACCGGCAAGTGGCGTGACGCCGAAGGCCTGGGCCAGCACCTGAAGTGCCCGGGCGTGGATCGCGTGATCCTCACTGCCCCAGGCAAGGGTGCGCTGAAGAACATCGTGCATGGCATCAACCATGCCGAAATCACCCCCGAAGACAAGATCGTCTCCGCGGCCTCCTGCACCACCAACGCCATCGTGCCGGTGCTCAAGGCCGTCTATGACAAGTTCGGCATCGTCCATGGCCATGTCGAGACCGTTCACTCGTACACCAACGACCAGAACCTGATCGACAACTTCCACAAGGGCAGCCGCCGTGGTCGCAGCGCTCCGCTGAACATGGTGATCACCGAGACCGGCGCAGCCACCGCTGCCGCCAAGGCCCTGCCGGTGCTCAAGGGCAAGCTGACCGGCAACGCCATCCGCGTGCCCACGCCGAACGTTTCCATGGCCATTCTCAACCTGACCCTGGAAAAGGCCACCGACCGCGAGGAGATCAACGAGTACCTGCGCCAGATGGCCATGCACTCGGAGCTGCAGAAGCAGATCGACTTCGTGCAGTCCCAGGAAGTGGTGTCCACCGACTTCGTCGGTTCGCGCCATGCCGGCGTGGTCGACGCCGAAGCGACCATCTGCAACGAGAACCGTGTCGTCCTGTACGTCTGGTACGACAACGAGTTCGGCTACAGCTGCCAGGTGGTGCGCGTGATGGAAGACATGGCTGGGGTCAACCCGCCGGCCTTCCCGCGCTAACCGCTTCGCGGGCGTCACAAGGACGGGAGCTTCGGCTCCCGTTTTTCATTTGCGGTCCGTTGCTGGGGCGTGCGCGCTCAGCTTCGCTCGGCCGAGGGGCTGCTTTCGCATGCGCCTGTGCGCTGCGGCAATATGCCCCCGTTCGACGGGTTGACTGTTTTGGATCAAGAAAATAGCGCCATCCCGGTGGCCATTTTGTAGGGTGCGTCCTTATAATCGGCCGGATTTTTTAGGGGTTCGGCAGACTTTGTGCATGCGACGAAACTTCCTTTCGTCGGCAATTGGACCTTGGTCCAATGCGCAGGGATTGCCGAAGCGAAAATTTCAACTACTGGTTAGGCATCCTGATGATCAGAATAAAACGTGGGCTTGATTTGCCCATCGCCGGCGCTCCGGCGCAGCGCATCGAGCCGGCTCGGCCGGTGCGCAGCGTCGCGCTGCTGGGGCCCGACTACCACGGCATGAAACCGACCATGGCTGTTCAGGTCGGGGATCGTGTCAAGCTGGGTCAAGAGCTGTTTTCTGACAAGAAGAACCCGGGCGTGATCTACACCGCGCCGGGTGCCGGCGTGGTCAGCGCGATTCACCGGGGCGAGAAGCGCGTCCTGCTGTCCGTGGTCATCGACCTGGACGGCGATGAAGCAGTGCGATTCGCTCATTACCCGGTTGAAGCGCTTGGACAGCTGAGCGACGCGCAGGTTCGCGAGAATCTGCAGCAGTCCGGCCTGTGGACGGCGCTGCGCACTCGTCCGTACAGCAAGGTGCCTGCCGTCGACGCCGTTCCCTCGTCCATCTTCGTCACTGCCATCGACACCCATCCGCTGGCTGCCGATCCGCAGGTCGTCATCGCCGATCAGGCCGATGCCTTTGCTCAGGGGCTGCAGGTGCTGGCGCGCCTGGCCAAGGTGCAGCTGTGCAAGGCCGAAGGCGTGCAGCTGCCGGGCGAGAGCCTGGCCAATGTGCACACCGCGGCCTTCGCCGGTCCGCACCCGGCCGGTCTGGCCGGCACCCATGTGCACTTCCTGGACCCGGTGAGCGCCAGCAAGAGCGTCTGGACCATCGGCTATCAGGATGTGATTGCCATCGGCAAGCTGTTCACCACCGGTGAACTGTCCGTCGAGCGCGTGGTGGCCCTGGGTGGTCCGGTCGTGACTCAACCGCGTCTGCTGCGTACCCGTCTGGGCGCGCATCTGGACGAGCTGACCGCCGGTCAGCTGAACCCGGGCAATTCCCGGGTCATCTCCGGCTCGGTGTTCGGTGGCCGTACCGCCCATGGCGCACTGGCCTACCTGGGTCGCTACCACCAGCAGGTTTCCTGCCTGGCCGAAGGCAAGGAGCGCGAAATGCTCCACTACCTGCGTGCCGGCGTGAACAAGCACTCGGTACTGAACGTTTTCGTGTCCAAGCTGATGGGCAGCAAGCTGTTCAACTTCACCACCACCACCAACGGCAGCCCGCGCGCCATGGTGCCGGTCGGCAACTACGAGGAAGTGATGCCGCTGGACATCCTGCCGACCCAGTTGCTGCGCGCCCTGATCGTCGGCGATACCGAAACCGCACAGAAGCTCGGCTGCCTGGAACTCGATGAGGAAGACCTGGCGCTGTGCAGCTATGTGTGCGCCGGCAAGTACGAGTACGGCCCCATCCTGCGGGACAACCTGACTCGCATCGAGAAGGAGGGCTAAGCCTTGGGTATTCGCGCATTCCTCGACAAGATCGAGCACAACTTCGAAAAAGGCGGCAAGTACGAGAAGTGGTACGCGCTCTACGAAGCGATCGACACCTTCTTCTACCGCCCCGGCAGCGTGACCCGCACCACCGCTCACGTGCGTGACGGCATCGACCTCAAGCGCATGATGATCACGGTGTGGCTGTGCACCTTCCCGGCCATGTTCTTCGGCATGTGGAACGTCGGTTACCAGGCCAACCTGATCTTCGCCCAGAGCCCCGAGCTGCTGGCGGCGCAGGAAGGCTGGCGTTTTGCGCTGACCGGCATGCTGGCCGGGTTCGACCCGAACAGCCTGTGGGACAACTTCGTCCAGGGCGCTACCTACTTCCTGCCCATCTACGCGGTGACCTTCATCGTCGGCGGCTTCTGGGAAGTGCTGTTCGCCTCCATCCGCAAGCACGAGGTCAACGAAGGCTTCTTCGTCACCTCCGTGCTGTTCGCCTTGATCGTTCCGCCGAGCATTCCGCTCTGGCAGGTGGCGCTGGGCATCAGCTTCGGTGTGGTGATCGGCAAGGAAGTGTTCGGCGGTACCGGCAAGAACTTCCTCAACCCGGCGCTCGCCGGTCGTGCCTTCCTGTTCTTCGCCTACCCGGCGCAGATCTCCGGTGATGCGGTCTGGACCGCGGTCGACGGCTATGCCGGCGCCACCGCGCTGAGTCTCGGCGCCCAGGGTGGCATCGAGGCGATCACCGCCCAGGGCCTGACCTGGAGCGACGCCTTCTTCGGCTTCATGCACGGTTCGATCGGCGAGACCAGCACCCTGGCCATCCTGCTGGGCGGCGGTGTGCTGCTGCTGACCAAGATCGCATCCTGGCGCATCGTCGCCGGCGTGATGATCGGCATGATCGCGCTGAGCACCCTGTTCAATGCCCTCGGTTCGGACACCAATCCGCTGTTCGCCATGCCTTGGTACTGGCACCTGGTCACCGGTGGTTTCGCCTTCGCCATGATGTTCATGGCCACCGACCCGGTGTCGGCGTCCATGACCAACACCGGCAAGTGGGTGTTCGGCATCCTTATCGGTCTGATGGTGGTGCTGATCCGCGTGGTCAACCCGGCCTTCCCCGAAGGCATGATGCTGGCGATCCTTTTCGCCAACCTGTGTGCACCGCTGATCGACCACTTTGTCGTTCAGGCCAACATCAAGCGGAGGCTGGCACGCAATGTCTAATCAGAAAGAATCCACCGCTCGCACCCTGACGGTGGCCCTGCTGGTCTGCCTGGTCTGCTCGGTGTTCGTCGCCGGCGCCGCCGTGGCCCTGCGCCCGACCCAGGAAGCCAACCGCCAGCTCGACAAGCAGCGCAGCATCCTGTCCATCGCCGGTCTGGGCGAGGCGGGCATGAGTGCCCGTCAGGTGCGTGACCTGTACGCGCAGCGCATCACCGCGCGGGTCGTCGATCTGGAAACCGGCACCTTCACCGACGAACTGGATCCGACCAGCTTCGACCCGCTGGCGGCCGCCAAGGATCCGCAACTGTCCAAGGCCCTGCCGGGCCAGCAGGACATCGCCTCGATCAAGCGCCGCGAGCGCTACACCACCGTGTACCTGGTGGAAAGCGAAGGTGAACTGCAGACCCTGGTGCTTCCGGTGCGTGGCTACGGCCTGTGGTCGACCCTGTACGGTTTCATCGCCGTGGAAGGCGACCTGAACACCGTGGCCGGTTTCGGCTTCTACCAGCACGGCGAAACCCCCGGCCTGGGCGGCGAAGTCGACAATCCCAAGTGGAAATCACTGTGGCTCGGCAAGTCGCTGTTCGACGAGAACGGCAACCTGGCCGTGCAGATCGTCAAGGGCAACGTCGACGCACAGAGCCCGAAGGCGATGCACCAGGTCGACGGCCTGGCCGGCGCCACCCTGACCAGCAACGGCGTGAACAACCTGCTGCATTTCTGGTTGGGTGAGAACGGCTTCGGTTCCTTTATTGCCAAACTTCGTGCAGGGGAGGCGTGAGCATGTCGCAACCCACCATCAAGGAAGTCCTGTTCAATCCGGTCTTCGCCAACAACCCCATCGGCCTGCAGATCCTCGGCATCTGCTCGGCCCTGGCGGTTACCTCCAACCTCAAGACCGCGCTGGTGATGTCCATTGCGCTCACCCTGGTGACGGGTTTCTCCAACCTGTTCATCTCGATGATCCGCAGCCAGATCCCCAGCAGCATCCGCATGATCGTGCAGATGGTGATCATCGCCTCGCTGGTGATCGTGGTGGATCAGGTGCTCAAGGCGTACGCCTACTCGCTGTCCAAGCAGCTGTCGGTGTTCGTCGGCCTGATCATCACCAACTGCATCGTGATGGGTCGCGCCGAAGCGTTCGCCATGCAGAACCCGCCGCTGCTGTCGTTCTTCGACGGTATCGGCAACGGCCTGGGCTACAGCGCCATGCTGATCGTGCTGGGCGTGATCCGCGAGCTGTTCGGTGCCGGCAAGCTGTTCGGCTACACCATCATCCCGGTGATCAATGACGGTGGCTGGTACCTGCCCAACGGCCTGCTGCTGCTGCCGCCGTCGGCATTCTTCCTGATCGGTCTGATCATCTGGGCGCTGCGCTCCTGGAAGAAGGAGCAGGTCGAGAAACCGTCCTTCACGATGGCCCCGCAAGTGTCCAACAAGGAGGCGTTCTGATGGAGCATTACATCAGCCTGTTCGTCAAGGCGGTGTTCGTCGAGAACATGGCCCTGGCGTTCTTCCTCGGCATGTGCACCTTCATCGCCATCTCCAAGAAAGTGGAGACGGCGATCGGCCTGGGCGTCGCCGTGGTGGTCGTGCAGGCCATCACCGTGCCGGCCAACAACCTGATCTACGCCTACCTGCTCAAGCCAGGCGCGCTGAGCTGGGCCGGACTGCCCGAGGTGGACCTGTCCTTCCTCGGCCTGCTCAGCTACATCGGGGTGATCGCCGCCATCGTGCAGATCCTCGAGATGCTGCTCGACAAGTATGTGCCGGCGCTCTACAACGCCCTCGGCGTGTTCCTGCCGCTGATCACCGTGAACTGCGCCATCATGGGCGGCACCCTGTTCATGGTGGAGCGCGACTACAACCTCTCCGAGAGCGTGGTCTACGGCGTCGGCTCGGGCTTCTCCTGGGCGCTGGCCATTGCGCTGCTGGCGGGTATCCGCGAGAAGCTCAAGTACAGCGACGTACCGGAAGGGCTGCAGGGACTGGGCATCACCTTCATCACCATCGGCCTGATGTCGCTGGGCTTCATGTCTTTCTCCGGCGTGCAGCTGTAAGGACGGGATGATCAGATGAACTACGAAATCTTCCTTGCCATCGGCATGTTCACCGCCATCGTGCTTGCACTGGTGGTGATCATCCTGGCGGCGCGCGCCAAGCTGGTTTCCAGCGGCGACGTCAATATCGAAATCAACGGCGAGCGGACCATCACCGTTCCGGCCGGCGGCAAGCTGTTGCAGACCCTGGCGGCCAACAACATCTTCCTGTCCTCGGCCTGTGGCGGCGGCGGTACCTGCGCCCAGTGCAAGTGCATCGTCGAGAGTGGCGGTGGTGAGATGCTGCCCACCGAGGCCTCGCACTTCACCCGCCGCGAGGCGACCGCCGGCTGGCGCTTGTCCTGCCAGACTCCGGTCAAGCAGGACATGAAGATCGAAGTGCCGGAAGAAGTCTTCGGCGTGAAGAAATGGGAATGCACGGTGGAGTCCAACCCCAACGTGGCCACCTTCATCAAGGAGCTGACCCTGCGTCTGCCGGAAGGCGAGAACGTGGACTTCCGCGCCGGTGGCTACGTGCAGCTGGAATGCCCGCCGCACACCGTCGCCTACAAGGACTTCGACATCCAGCCCGAGTACCGCGGCGACTGGGACAAGTTCAACATGTGGCGCTACGTGTCCAAGGTCGACGAGACCGTGATCCGCGCGTACTCCATGGCGAACTACCCGGAAGAGAAGGGCATCGTGAAGTTCAATATCCGTATTGCTTCGCCGCCGCCCGGTCGTGACGACATTCCTGCCGGCAAGATGTCCTCCTTCGTGTTCAGCCTCAAGCCGGGCGACAAGATCACCGTGTACGGACCCTTCGGCGAATTCTTCGCCAAGGACACCGACAACGAGATGGTCTTCATCGGCGGTGGCGCGGGCATGGCGCCGATGCGTTCGCACATCTTCGATCAGCTCAAGCGCCTCAAGTCCACGCGCAAGATCAGCTTCTGGTATGGCGCCCGTTCCATGCGCGAAGCCTTCTACGTGGACGAGTTCAACAAGCTGGCCGAAGAGAACCCGAACTTCACCTGGCACCTGGCGCTGTCCGACCCGCTGCCGGAAGATAACTGGACCGGCTACACCGGCTTCATTCACAACGTGCTGTACGAGAACTACCTCAAGAGCCATGCCGCTCCCGAGGACTGCGAGTTCTACATGTGCGGCCCGCCAATGATGAACGCCTCGGTGATCAAGATGCTGACCGACCTCGGCGTCGAACCGGAGAACATCCTGCTCGACGATTTCGGCGGCTAGCATGCGTCTTCGAGCTGTCCTGCAGCCCGTCATCGCTGTCGCTTCGGCGGCAGCCCTGACGGGCTGCCTGTTTTCCGAAAGCGTGGAAACCTTCGGCGGCCCGACCATGGGCAGCACCTATTCGGTCAAGTACGTGCGCGGCAGCGGCGTGCCGCACCCGGAAGCCTTGCAGAAGGAGGTTGATGCACTGCTCGCCGAGATCGACCGGCAGGTGTCTACCTATCGCAGCGATTCCCTGATCGAAGCCTTCAACAACGGTCCGGCTGGTTGTCAGGCCATGCCCGCGCCGGTGCTCGAGCTGGCTCGCTATGGCCTGGAGCTGTCGCACCGCAGCGAGGGGGCCTTCGACCTGACCCTGGAGCCCCTGTTGAATCTCTGGGGCTTCGGTCCGAAGTCGCGCGGCCAGCGTGTGCCTGATACGGCGGAGATCGACGCGGCGCGCGAACAGTACGGCTACCGGCTGCTGGAGGTTCGCGATGGACAGCTATGCAAGGCCCGTGACGCGGTGCAGGTGGATTTCAACAGTATCGCCGCCGGCCAGGCGGTGGACCGTATCGCGCAGCTGCTGCAGGCGCAGGGTGCCAACAGTTATCTGGTGGAAGTCACCGGCGAGCTGAAGGCCCAGGGCCGCAAGCCGGACGGGGCGCCCTGGCGGATCGCCATCGAGGCGCCGCAGAGTGATGTCCGCGCGGTGCAGCGCATCGTTGAGCTCGATGGGCTTTCGGTGTCCACCTCGGGCGATTACCGCAACTACTTCGAGCAGGACGGGCGTCGTTATTCGCACACCCTCGATCCTCGCCAGGCCGCGCCGATAACCCATACACTGGCGGCTGTCACCGTGGTGACGCCCTCGGCCATGGAGGCCGACGGCCTGTCCACCCTGCTGATGGTGCTCGGGCCCGAGGAGGGCCTGGCCTATGCGCAGGACCATCATGTCGCCGCGCTGTTCGTGACCCGTGCGGCAGAGGGCTTCGTCTCCACAGGCAGCCCCGCATTCGATGCGCTGTTCCCGGCGCAAGGAGTACAGCCATGACCTGGCTTATCACGTTCATCGTTCTTCTGCTGGTGGTGCTCGGCATGTCCGTCGGCGTGCTCGCCGGGCGCAAACCAATCGCCGGTTCCTGCGGCGGCATCGCCGCGCTGGGTATCGAGAAGGAGTGCTCCATCTGCGGCGGTGACCGGCAGAAATGCGAAGAGGTCAACGCCGAAAAGGCGCAAGACGCCGGCAAGACGGATCTGGCCTACGACGCCACCCGGCGCTGATGCAAACCGGCGCCCTGGGCGCCGTACCCCGGCCCGGCCGGGACAGACAAGGGCCCGGCGCGCGGCGCAGGGCAATTGCCGTGGGCGACCGCGTGCCGCCCCGGCGCGTTTTGAGGAGTACACATGGCGGTCTACAACTTCGACGTAGTGGTGCTGGGCACGGGTCCGGCGGGTGAAGGCGCGGCAATGAACGCGGTGCGTTCGGGGCGCAAGATCGCGGTGGTGGACGAGCGTCCGCTGGTGGGCGGCAACTGCACCCATCTGGGCACCATTCCCTCCAAGGCGCTGCGTCATTCGGTGCGCCAGATCATGCAATACAACACCAACCCGCTGTTCCGCCAGATTGGCGAGCCGCGCTGGTTCTCCTTCCAGGATGTGCTGAAGAGCGCCGAGAAGGTGATCGGCAAGCAGGTCACCTCGCGTACCAGCTACTACGCGCGCAACCGCATCTCCACCTTCTTCGGCACGGCCAGTTTCGCCGATGAGCACTGCATCGAGGTGGTCTGCCTGAACGGCGCGGTCGAGCGATTGGTGGCCAAGCAGATCATTGTCGCCACCGGCTCGCGTCCCTACCGTCCGGCGGATGTCGACTTCAACCATCCGCGCATCTACGACAGCGACACCATTCTCAAGCTGACCCACACCCCGCGCCGGATCATCATCTACGGCGCCGGCGTGATCGGCACCGAATATGCGTCGATCTTCAGTGGCCTGGGCGTGCTCGTCGATCTGGTCGACACCCGTGACCAGTTGCTCAACTTCCTGGATGACGAGATCTCCGATGCGCTGAGTTACCACCTGCGCACCAACAACGTGATCATTCGCCACAACGAGGAGTACGAGCGGGTGGAGGGCACCGAGAATGCGGTGATCCTGCACCTGAAGTCCGGCAAGAAGATCAAGGCCGACGCCTTCCTGTGGTGCAACGGCCGTACCGGAAACACCGACAAGCTGGGCCTGGAGAACATCGGCATCAAGCCCAACAGCCGTGGCCAGATCCAGGTGGACGAGCACTACCGCACCCAGGTGCCGAACATCTATGCCGCCGGCGACGTGATCGGCTGGCCGTCGCTGGCCAGCGCGGCCTATGACCAGGGTCGCTCGGCCGCCGGCAGCATCATGGAAAACGACAGCTGGCGCTTCGTCGACGACGTGCCGACCGGCATCTACACGATTCCGGAGATCAGCTCCATCGGCAAGACCGAGCGCGAGCTGACGCAGGCCAAGGTTCCCTACGAGGTCGGCAAGGCGTTCTTCAAGGGCATGGCCCGTGCGCAGATCTCCTACGAGCCGGTCGGCATGCTGAAGATCCTCTTCCACCGCGAAACGCTGGAAGTGCTCGGCGTGCACTGCTTCGGCTATCAGGCTTCGGAGATCGTGCACATCGGCCAGGCGATCATGAACCAGAAGGGCGAGGCGAATACCATCAAGTACTTCGTCAACACCACCTTCAACTACCCGACCATGGCCGAGGCCTACCGGGTGGCGGCGTTCGACGGCCTCAACCGGCTTTTTTGACGGGCTCCGTCCGGTTGCCTGAGCCGGGCGGGGAACCCCTGCAGGACCCCCGGCTCTGGCAATGGCCAAACCGGGAGAGCTTCTGAATCAGGCCCAAAGGCCCGCCTTGTGCGGGCCTTTGTTTTGGGGGATGTCTGCCTCGTAGGCCGGACAGCGCTCCACCTGTCCGCCGAGCGGAACGCACGTCGCTTCGGGAGTGCCGGTCTTGGCGGACAGACAAGCGTTGTCCGCCCTACCTGCTACGCGAGCCCCAGCGTTTCCACCGCCAGCCCCGGGAAGTCGGTGATCACACTGTCCGCCCCGAAGTCGGCGAGGCGGCGCATCAGCGCCGGCTCATTGACCGTCCATACCGACACATGCAGCCCTTGCTGCTGCGCCTTGAGCAGGCGTTCCGGGGTGCACAGCGTCCAGTTCAGGGCCAGCAGGTCGCAACCGTACTGCTTCGCCACCTTGAGCGGGTCCAGCCAGGCATATTCGGCCACCAGGCCGCGCGACAGCTCAGGGGCCCAGTGGCGCAGGGCGCGCAATACCACGCGGGAGCTGGAGGTCACCGTGACCTTGTCGGCCAGCCCGTACCGTTCGGTCAGCGCATGAATTGCCTTGACGGTGCGGCTGGCGCGCTCGCGCGAGGCGCTCTTGACCTCCAGTTGCCAGTGCTCGAACGGGCACTGCTCGAACAGTTCGGCCAGGGTGGGAATCGGCGTCGGCTGTGGCCAGCCCGGGCCGCCCAGGCGCGCATCGTAGCTGCGCAGCTCCTCGGCACTGTGCTCGGCCACCTTGCCCCGCCGCCCTGTGGTGCGCTTGAGGGTCGGGTCGTGGATCACCATCAGCTCGCCGTCACGCGACAGGTGCAGGTCCAGCTCGCAGCGGGTGACGCCGTGCTCCAGGCATTTGCGGAAGCTGGCCAGAGTGTTTTCCGGGGCTTCGCCCTTGGCGCCGCGGTGGCCGTAGATCAGGGTCATGCAATCTCCAGTGGCAGGGTCACTGGCCCTGCGCAGGGGGGGTGGGTCGCGGGTGGCGAACGCTGTCGATCACCTTGCCGCTTTCGAAATACACGGAAAAGCCGGGGTAGTCCCAGCGGCCGATGGGTGGTTGGCCAACGGCCGGATGGCGGGTTTCGGGTTGACCGAAGCGGGCTTCGACTGCCTGCTGGCTTTCACCCTGCCGAGGGAGGTGCAGGCCGGGATCCCCCTGCTGGCCCACCGGCACGCGCAGGGTGTCGGCCGGAACGGAAAAGGGCAGCAGCAGGGCAAGCAGAAAAACGAGGCGGGTCATGCGCGGATTCTCATGGCTGATCGGAGAGTTCGCGGGCCTGGCGACGGGCCTGGGCCTGCTTCTGCAGGATATGCCGGGCCAGCAGCTGGCGTTGTGCGTCGGTCAACGCTTCGAACTCCGCGCCGATGTGGTAGCTGCCTTCGGACAGCGGCTGACAGTGCGCGACCCGTGCCCGTAGCAGCAGGCCCAGACCATGGGGCATCAACAGCAGGCGCAGGCCGACCAGCGCATCGCGCTCCAGCGCCTCGGCATGCTGGAAGCTGATGCCGCCTTCACTCAGGGTGACGGTCTGCGGTACGCCGAACTGTGCCTGCAGGCCGTGCGTCATGGCCTGACCGATCAGGTCGATACGCCGGTTCATCACCCGCAGCAGGCTGCCGGTCAGGCGGTCGCGCTCGCCCATCTGGCGCAGCAGATGCTGGGCCTCGAAGTCCAGCAGGCTGAGTTCGCCGAGCAGATTGAACAGCTGTGCATCCTCCGGCAGCGCGGTGTCGCCGTCGTCCGCCAGCGGAACGATTTGCACTGCGACCTGGTCTTCGATGCGGTAGTATTCGCGGCGATCTGCGTCTTGCATGGGCATGGCGATCCGATGGCAAACTTGGGGTCGCCAGAGTGTAAGACGCCCGGCGTCCAACGGCCAGATGGCCAGACGCACCTGTGCCGGGATGTTTCGCCCGCCCCGCAAGAGGCGGTTTTCATGGCCGAACGGACGTTTCCTCCTTCATGTTCAGACCGCTTCCAGTTTTCATCGGCACCCGCTATACCCGTGCCCGGCGCCGCAGTCGTTTCGTTTCCTTCATTTCCCTCACCTCCATGCTGGGTCTGGCCCTGGGCGTGATGGTGATGATTCTGGTGCTGTCGGTCATGAACGGCTTTGACCGCGAGATGCGCGAGCGGGTGCTGGGGATGGTGCCGCACGCCAGCCTGGAAACCGGCCAGGCGCTGAGTGGCTGGCCGGCGCTGGCCGAGCGCCTGCAGCAGCACCCCGAGGTGCTGGCGGTGGCCCCCTACACGCAGATGCAGGGGCTGCTGACGAATGCGGGCCAGGTGCAGAAAGTGCTGATCAACGCCGTCGACCCGCAGCGTGAGTCCCAGGTGTCGATTGTCGACCAGTTCTTTGTCGAAGGCGGCCTGGCGTCACTGCAGCCGGGTGAGTTCGGTCTGCTGATCGGCGACCGCGCCGCCGAGAAGCTCGGCGTGAAGATCGGTGACAAGGTCACCTTTGTCGCGCCCGAGGTGGCGGTGACCCCGGCCGGCATGTTCCCGCGCATGAAGCGCTTCACCGTGGCCGGCATCTTCCATGTCGGCGCCGGCGAAATCGACGGCTTCCTGGCCCTCGCCCATATCGAGGACGCCGCGCGCCTCAAGCGCTGGCGGCCGGATCAGGTGCAGGGCCTGCGCCTGAAGTTCGCCGACCTGTTCCAGGCGCCTGGCCTGTCCTGGCTGCTGGCCGGCAGCCTGGGCGAGGACTTCTTCGCCCGCGACTGGACCCGGACCCACGGCAACCTCTATCAGGCGATCCGCATGGAGAAGGCCATCATCGGCCTGCTGCTGTTGCTGATCGTCGCGGTCGCCGCGTTCAACATCATTTCCACCCTGGTGATGGTGGTCACCGACAAGAAATCCGACATCGCCATCCTGCGCACCCTGGGCGCCTCGCCGGCGCGCATCATGGGCATCTTCATGGTGCAGGGCACGGTGATCGGCGTGGTCGGCACGTTGCTCGGCGCGCTGCTGGGTATCTTCGCGGCGCTGAACATCAGCGACGGCATCGCCGCGCTGGAGCGCCTGCTCGGCCACAAATTCCTCAGCGCCGAGGTGTACTTCATCGACTACCTGCCGTCCCAGCTGCTGCTGGACGATGTGTTGATGGTCTGCGGCTCGGCCCTGCTGCTGAGCTTTCTCGCCACCCTTTATCCGGCCTGGCGTGCGGCGCGCACCCAGCCTGCGGAGGCTTTGCGTTATGAGTGACAAGGCGGTGCTGAGCTGTCGCAACCTGGGCAAGAGCTACGAGGAAGGCCCGCAGCCGGTGGAAGTGCTCAGCGATGTGCAGCTGGAGCTGCTGCCCGGCGAGCGCGTGGCCATCGTCGGCAGTTCCGGCTCGGGCAAGAGCACGCTGCTCAACCTGCTGGGCGGGCTCGATACCCCGAGCAAGGGCAGCGTCTGGCTGGCTGGCGAGGAACTCTCGGCCCTCGGCGAGAAGGCCCGCGGCCTGCTGCGCAACCGGGCCCTGGGCTTCGTCTACCAGTTTCATCACCTGCTGCCGGAATTCACCGCCCTGGAGAACGTCTGCATGCCGCTGTTGATCGGCAAGACGCCGATTCCCGAAGCGCGCCGGCAGGCCAGCGAGCTGCTGGCGCGGGTCGGCCTCGGTCATCGCCTGGAGCACAAGCCGTCCGAGCTGTCCGGCGGCGAGCGTCAGCGCGTGGCCATCGCCCGTGCGCTGGTCAACCGCCCGGCGCTGGTGTTGCTCGACGAACCCACCGGCAACCTGGACCGGCATACCGCGCAGGGCATCCAGGAGCTGATGCTGGAACTCAGCCAGTCGCTGCACACCGCCTTCCTGGTGGTGACTCACGACCCCGAGCTGGCGCGGCAGATGGACCGCGTGCTGCGGCTGGCCGAAGGCCGCCTGGTGGCGGAGTAGGGCGCATGTTCAGACCCCTGGCCCTGTTCGTCGGCGCCCGCTACACGCGGGCCAAGCGGCGCAACCACTACATCTCCTTCATCTCGCTGACCTCGATGCTGGGCCTGACCCTCGGCGTGCTGGCCATGATCGTGGTGCTGTCGGTGATGAACGGCTTCCAGAAGGAAATGAGCGGGCGCATCCTCGGCACCGTGCCGCACGCCACGCTCACCGCCGCCGAACCGATGGACGACTGGCAGGCGGTGGCCGCCCGTGTGCAGGAGCACCCGCAAGTCACCGGCGCGGTGCCTTTGGCCGAGCTGGAAGGCATGCTCGCCTACAAGGGCGGCATGCTGCCGGTGCAGGTCAACGGCATCGATCCGTCCCGCGAGGATGACGTGTCGATCGTCGGCCGACACATGCTGCGCGGCGCGTTGAGCGACCTGCGGGCGGATGACTACGGCGTGGTGATCGGCGAGCTGATCGCCCGGCGCTTCGCCCTCGGCATCGGCGACAAGCTGACCCTGATCGTGCCCGAGGCCAGCGATTCGGCCGCCGGTGTCACGCCGCGCATGCAGCGCCTGACCGTGGCCGGTATCTTCAAGGTGGGCGCCGAGCTGGACGGCTCGCTGGCGTTGGTGCACATCGCCGATGCCGCGCAGATGCTGCGCCTGGAGCCCGGTCAGGTGCCGGCGCTGCGTCTGGCGGTCACCGACCTGGACGCGGCGCCGCGCATCGCGACAGAGCTCAGCGCGCAGCTGGGCGACGGCTACCGGATCGGCGACTGGACGCGCACCCAGGGCAGCCTGTTCGCCGCCATGCAGATGGAAAAGACCATGATCGGCCTGCTGCTGCTGCTAATCATCGCGGTGGCCGCCTTCAATATCATCGCCACGCTGATCATGGTGGTGGCCGACAAGCGCACCGACATCGCCATCCTGCGCACCCTGGGCGCCACGCCCGGGCAGATCATGGCTACCTTCATGGTGCAGGGAACGCTGATCGGCCTGGTGGGCACCGCGCTGGGCGGCGTGCTCGGTGTGCTGACGGCGCTGAATGTCAGCCAGTTGGTCGGCTGGCTGGAGCGCCTGAGCGGCCAGCAGATCCTCAGTTCCGACATCTATTTCGTCAGCTACCTGCCCTCCGACCTGCAATGGCTGGATGTGGCGCTGATCTGCACGGCGGCGCTGGTCCTGAGTTTCCTGGCTACCCTGTATCCGGCCTGGCGTGCGGCGCGCACCCAGCCGGCCGAAGCGCTCCGTTACGAGTAACGCTTCACCCCCAGCCACCAACCGGAGGCACGGACGCCCCCGGCGGAGAACCCGATGCGCACAGGGATGCTGGCGCTGGGCGCGGGCCTGCTGGCCCTGCGCTTTCTTCCTGACTTGCCCGGAACGCCCTGGCTGCTGCTGATGGCCGCGGTCGGCGTACTGCTGCTCCCGTTTCGCAGCTACCCACTGGGGCTGTTCGCCCTTGGCCTGGCCTGGGCCTGCGCCTCGGCGCAGTTGGCGCTGGATGACCGGCTGAGTCCTGAGCTGGACGGTCGCATCCTTTGGCTGGAGGGCGAGGTGGTCGGCCTGCCGGAACAACGTGACGGCGTGGTGCGCTTCGTGCTGGAAGAGCCGAGCGCGCGACGCGCCGAACTGCCCGCCCGGCTGCGCCTGAGCTGGCCGCAGGGGCCGGCGCTGCACAGTGGCGAGCGCTGGCGCCTGGCGGTGCATCTCAAGCGGCCCCACGGCATGCTGAACCCCGGTGGCTTCGATTACGAGGCCTGGCTGCTCGCCCAGCGTATCGGCGCCACCGGCACGGTGAAGAGTGGGGAACGGTTGGCGGAAGCCGAGGGTGTGCACACCTGGCGCGACGGCCTGCGTCAGCGGCTGCTGGCCATGCCGGCGTTCGGCCGCGAAGGCGGCCTGGTGGCGCTGGTGCTGGGCGACGGTTCGGGGCTGTCGAGCGCCGAGTGGCGGGTGCTGCAGGACACCGGCACCGTGCACCTGATGGTGATCTCCGGCCAGCACATCGGCCTGATCGCTCTGCTGGTCTACGGCGGGGTGGCCGGTCTGGCGCGCCTGGGAGTCTGGCCCGGGTTCCTGCCCTGGCTGCCCTGGGCCTGCGCGCTGGCCCTGGCGGCATCGCTCGGCTACGGCTGGCTGGCCGGCTTCGACGTGCCGGTGCAGCGCGCCTGCGCGATGCTCGCCCTGGTGCTGCTCTGGCGGCTGCGCTATCGCCAGCTGGGCATCTGGACGCCCTTGCTGGCCGCGTTGCTGCTGGTGCTGCTGATCGAGCCGCTGGCCAGCCTGCAGGCCGGCTTCTGGCTGTCCTTTGCGGCGGTGGGCGTGCTGCTGCTGGTGTTTTCCGGACGACTGGGTGGCTGGCCCTGGTGGCGCAGCCTGGGGCGCGCCCAGTGGGCCGCCGCGCTGGGGCTGCTGCCGGTGCTGCTGGCGTTGGCCTTGCCGGTGAGTGTCAGTGGTCCGCTGGCCAACCTGCTGGCTGTGCCCTGGGTCGGTTTCCTGGTGGTGCCCCTGGCGCTGCTGGCCACACTGCTGCTGCCGATGGCGCCGCTGGCCGAGGGCCTCTGGTGGCTGGCGGGCGGGGCGCTGGAGCTGCTGTTCCGCCTGCTGGAATGGCTGGCGGCGCTGTTGCCGGCCTGGCTGGGCGGGCACCTGCCGGCCTGGGTCTGGGCACTCGGTGCGCTGGGTGTCGTGCTGGTGCTGCTGCCGGCGGGCGTGCCGCTGCGCCTGCTCGGTCTGCCACTGGCGCTGCTGTTGCTGTTTCCTCCGCGTCCGTCGTTGCCGGAGGGGCAGGCGGAGGTCTGGCAACTGGATGTGGGGCAGGGCCTGGCAGTGCTGGTCCGCACCCGCGAGCATGCGCTGCTCTACGACGCCGCCGGGCGATTCGGTGATTTCGATCTGGGCGAGCGCGTGGTGCTGCCGGCGCTGCGGGCGCTGGGCATCCAGCGCCTGGATACGCTGCTGATCAGCCATGGCGACAACGACCATGCTGGCGGGGCGGCGGCAGTGCTGCGCCACATGCCGGGCGCCACCTTGTGGAGCGGCGAGCCGCAGCGCCTGGCCGGCTTGAGCGCGCAAGCCTGCCCGTCCGGCGCGCGCTGGGAATGGGATGGCGTGGCGTTCCAGGTGTGGCGCTGGCCGCAGGCGCGCGGCGGCAACGACGCTTCCTGTGTGCTCTGGGTCGAGGCCGGCGGCGAGCGGCTGCTGCTCAGCGGCGACATCGATGCCCGCGCCGAGGCGGTGCTGCTGGGCAGCGGCCTCGACCTGCGCGCCGACTGGCTGCTGGCGCCGCACCATGGCAGCCGCTTCTCCTCGACGCCGGCGTTCATCGCCGCCGTGGCGCCGGCGACCGTGCTGTTCTCGCGCGGCGCGCACAATGCCTTCGGTCATCCCCATCCGCAGGTACTGGCCCGCTATGTCCGGCAGGGCGTGCAGCTCCATGACAATGTGACGGATGGCGCCCTGCGCATTAGCCTGGGTAGCCGCGCAAGCGCTCAAGGCTGGCGCTCCGAGCGGCGTTTCTGGCGAAAAAACTGAGAAGCCGGGCGGTCGGCTGACGAATCACCCTGTGGTAGAGTGGCGCGCACTTTTCCGGAGGATTGCCACAGTGTGGGAATTGGTTAAAGCCGGCGGCTGGATCATGCTGCCGATCATTCTCTGCTCAGTCACGGCCGCAGCCATTATCGTCGAACGCTTCTGGACCCTGCGTCCGTCGCGGGTCACCCCGCCGCATCTGCTGGGTCTGGTCTGGCGCTGGATCAAGGACAAGAAGCTCAACCACGAGCGCCTCAAGGAACTGCGCGCCAACTCGCCGCTGGGCGAGATCCTCGCCGCCGGGCTGGCCAACTCCCGGCACGGCCGCGACATCATGAAGGAATGCATCCAGGAAGCCGCTTCGCGGGTCATTCATGACCTGGAACGCTATCTCAACGCCCTGGGCACAATCGCCGGCATCGCCCCGCTGCTCGGCCTGCTCGGTACGGTGTTGGCGATGATCGACATCTTCAGCGCCTTCATGGGCTCGGGCATGGCCAACGCGCCGCTGCTCGCCGGCGGCATCGCCAAGGCGCTGATCACCACCGCCGCGGGCCTGATGGTCGGCATTCCGGCACTGTTCTTCCATCGCTACCTGCAGCGTCGCGTCGATGAGCTGGTGGTCGGCATGGAACAGGAAGCCATCAAGCTGGTGGACGTGGTGCACGGTGAGCGCAGCGTCGACCTGGCCGAGAGCAACAAGCGCGAGGGCAGCAAGGCGTGAAATTCCGGCGCAGACAGCGGGACAACGTGGAGATCGGTCTGGCCCCCCTGATCGATGTGGTCTTCATCCTGTTGCTGTTCTTCGTGGTCACCACCACCTTCACCCGGGAAACCCGCCTCAAGGTGGACCTGCCCGAGGCCGCCAGCGGCACGCCGCCCGAGGACGCTGAGGTGCGGCCGCTGGAAGTGCTGATCGGCGCCGACGGCAGCTTCTCGGTGAACGGCAAGGCCCTGGTGCAGAGCGACCTGAACAGCCTGATGACCTCCCTGCAACGGGAATCGGAAGGCGACAACAGCCTGCCACTGACCATCAGCGCCGATGGCAAGACGCCGCATCAGGCGGTGATCATCGCCATGGACGCCGCCGGTAAACTCGGCTTCTCGCGGCTGCGCATCGCCACGGTCGAGGCCCAGGCGACGCCCTGATGAGTCTTTCCGATCGCTTGCTGAAGGCCTGGTACCAGGAACGCAATCATCCGGTGCTGGGCCTGTTGCGCCCTCTCGAATCCCTCTATCGCCGCGTGGTGCGCCGCAAGCGCGCCGCGTTCGTGGCGGGCCACGGCGAGATCTATCGCGCCCCGGTGCCGGTCATCGTGGTCGGCAACATCACCGTCGGCGGTACCGGTAAGACCCCACTGATTCTCTGGCTGATCCAGCATTGCCGCGCCCGTGGACTACGGGTCGGCGTGGTCAGTCGCGGCTATGGCGCGAAGCCGCCAAGTCTGCCCTGGCGGGTGCTGCCCGAGCAGGACGCCGCGATGACCGGCGATGAGCCTGCGCTGATCGTGCGCCGTACCGGTGTGCCGCTGTTCATCGACCCGGATCGGGGCAGGGCGGTGCGCGCGCTGCTGGACAGCGAGCCGGTCGATCTCATCCTCTGCGACGACGGCCTGCAGCATTACCGACTGGCACGGGACCTGGAGCTGGTGCTGATCGATGCTGCGCGTGGCCTGGGCAACCGCCGCTGCCTGCCGGCCGGTCCCTTGCGCGAGCCCGAGGAACGCCTGCAAAGCGTGGACGCCGTGCTGTTCAATGGTGCGACCCACGACCGCGCCGAGGGCTACGCCTTTCACCTGCAGCCGGCCGAGCTGGTGCAGGTCAACAGCGGCGCGCGCCGCCCGCTCGGCTATTTCCCCCCGGACCAGAGCCTGCACGCGGTGGCCGGCATCGGCAACCCGCAGCGTTTCTTCGCCACCCTCGAAGCGCTACACTGGCGCCCGATTGCCCATCCCTTCGCCGATCATGCGCAGTACGACGCCGAGCAGCTGACCTTCAGCCCGCCGCTGCCGCTGCTGATGACCGAGAAGGATGCGGTCAAATGCCGTGACTTCGCCGCCGACGACTGGTGGTACCTGGCGGTCGATGCCGTGCCGTCGCCGGCCTTCGTCGCCTGGTTCGACACCCAGCTGGTGCGCCTGCTGCCGGAGCGCCTTCCCTGTTCGTGAGGATTTCCCGATGGACCCGAAACTGCTCGATATCCTGGCCTGCCCGGTATGCAAGGGCCCGTTGCAGCTCAGCGAGGACAAGACCGAGCTGATCAGCAAGGGCGCCGGCCTGGCCTACCCGATTCGCGACGGCATTCCGGTGATGCTGGAAAGCGAAGCCCGTACCCTGACCGTCGACGAGCGCCTGGACACCCGTAAATGAGCCAGGCTTTCACCGTCGTCATTCCCGCCCGCTACGCCTCCACCCGCCTGCCCGGCAAGCCGCTGCAGGACATCGCCGGCAAGCCGATGATCCGGCATGTCTGGGAGCAGGCCTGCAAGTCCTCCGCCGCCCGGGTGGTGGTGGCCACCGACGATGCGCGCATCGTCGAGGCCTGTCGCGCCTTCGGCGCCGAGGTGCTGCTGACCCGCGCCGACCATGACTCCGGCACCGATCGTCTGGCCGAAGTGGCCAGCCAGCTGGGCCTGGCGGCCGACGCCATCGTGGTCAACGTGCAGGGCGACGAACCGCTGATTCCCCCGGCGATCATCGACCAGGTAGCCGCCAACCTGGCGGCCAACCCGCAGGCCGGTATCGCCACCCTGGCCGAGCCGATCCATGACGTGCAGGCGCTGTTCAATCCGAACGTGGTCAAGGTGGTCAGCGATGTGAGCGGCCTGGCGCTGACCTTCTCCCGCGCGCCGCTGCCCTGGGCCCGCGACGCCTTCGCCAGCAGCCGCGAACAGCTGCCCGAGGGCGTGCCCTACCGCCGCCACATCGGCATCTACGCCTACCGCGCCGGCTTCCTGCACGATTTTGTCGCCTGGGGCGCCTGCTGGCTGGAGAAGACCGAATCCCTGGAGCAGTTGCGTGCCCTCTGGCACGGCGTGCGCATTCATGTCGCCGACGCCCTCGAGGCGCCGCCGACCGGGGTGGACACACCCGAAGACCTGGAGCGCGTGCGCCGTCTACTGGGAGCCTGAGGATGAACATCCTGTTCGTCTGCATGGGCAACATCTGCCGCTCGCCGACCGCCGAAGGCGTGTTTCGTCATCGGGTGCGCGCCGCCGGGCTGGCTGATCGGGTGCATATCGATTCCGCCGGCACCGGCGACTGGCATGTGGGCAAGAGTCCTGACCCACGTACCTGCCGGGCCGCCCTGCAGCGCGGCTATGACCTGAGCTCGCTGCGGGGCCGGCAGGTGACCGTCGAGGATTTCCAACGCTTCGACCTGATCCTGGCCATGGACCATGACAACCTGTTGCGCCTCAAGGATATCCAGCCGGACAGTGCGCGCGCCGAACTGGATCTGCTGCTGCGTCGCTACGGCCTGGGCCGGGGCGTGGTGCCGGACCCCTACTACGGTGGCGCCGACGGCTTCGAGCAGGTGCTGGATCTGATCGAACAGGCCAGCGAGGCGCTGCTGGCCGAAATCAAGGGGCGCCTGTGAGCCTGACCATCATCGAAAACCCGTCCCTCAAGCCCTACAACAGCTTCGGTGTGGCTGCACGTGCCGCGCATTTCGCCGAGGCGCGTGACGAAGCCGAGGTGCGCGAGGCGCTGGCGCTGGCTGCGCGCAACGGCTGGCCGCTGCGCCTGATCGGCGGCGGCAGCAACCTGCTGCTCACCGGCGACCAGGACGCCCTGGTGCTGCGCATGGCGCTGCTGGGCAAGCGGGTGATCGATGACGATGGCGAAACTGTGATCGTCGAGGCCGAGGCCGGAGAGCCCTGGCATCCCTTCGTGCTCTGGACGCTGGGGCAGGGCCTGGGCGGCCTGGAAAACCTCAGCCTGATCCCCGGCACCGTTGGCGCCGCGCCGATGCAGAACATCGGTGCCTACGGGGTGGAGATCAAGGATGTGTTTGCCGGCCTGACCGCGCTGGAGCGCCAGAGCGGCGAGCTGCGCGATTTCTCGCTGGCGGACTGCGCCTTCGGCTATCGCGACAGCCTGTTCAAGCGCCAGGCCGGGCGTTGGCTGATCCTGCGTGTGCGTTTTCGCCTGAGCAGGCACGCCGAGCTGCGACTGGACTATGGTCCGTTGCGTCAGCAATTGGCTGCACAGGGCTGCGAGGCGCCCACGGCACGGGATGTCAGTCGCGCGGTCTGTGCGATCCGCAGCGAGAAACTGCCCGATCCGGCGGTGCTGGGCAATGCCGGCAGCTTCTTCAAGAATCCGCTGGTACCGGCCGACCACGCGGCTCGCTTGCGCGAGCAGTACCCCGGGCTGGTGGCGTATCCGGCCGGTGAGGGTAGGGTGAAGCTGGCCGCCGGCTGGCTGATCGAGCAGGCCGGTTGGAAGGGCTATCGGGATGGCGATGCCGGCGTGCACGACAAGCAAGCGCTGGTGCTGGTCAATCATGGCCGGGCGACTGGCGCCGAGCTGCTGGCCCTGGCGCGGCGCATCCAGGCGGACATTGCCGCGCGCTTCGGTGTCGAGCTGGAGATCGAGCCCAACGTCTGGTGATGCTTGTCTGCGGGAGCAAGAGACCGGGGACGCTGTGTAGGAGATTCTATGTTGCCCTGCAAGCGCTTTTAGGCAGTTCGAGGGATGTAATCCTCCCGCTTCTTCATCAGGGCAAAGGCGATCCTGGCCAGCTTGCGGGCCAGGATCACCAGCGCCTGGGTCTTCTTCAGGCCACGCGCCTGATACTGCTCGTACAACTGCTTCCAGTGGCCCTTGCGCGCGGCCGCCAGCGCGGCGTTGTGC
>NZ_JRUD01000021.1 GCF_000802425.1 Pseudomonas flexibilis
CCATGTGAGAGTAGGTCATCGTCAAGCACCTAAAACCAAAACCCCAATCCGCAACCGCGGGTTGGGGTTTTGTCTTTTTCTGCTTAGAAAACAGCGAACTGCAGCCGACACCTCGGCCGCAGTTCACATGATCAAAGCGGCTTCAGGCGCTCCGACAGCTTTCCGTTTTCCACGAGATCCAAGAACTCATCACCCAGCCGCTGGCTTTCTGCCATGGCCTGACGCCAATAGCGAGCACGACCTTCATCATTCCCAAGGTAACGTTTGAAGTCGGTTCGGTCAGGCAGTTTTCCGTGCGGGAGGCCATCGAGGTATTCGGCTGACGGCGACAGCAGTACCACGCGGGAGAGCCTTTGTTGGTTGGCCTTACGCCAAGGCATGCTCTTATCGAACCAGCCGGGGATGACGCGATGGGTGAAGTGCGGGTAAAGAACCAGTCCCGGCTCCTGGTAGGGCAGGTCGAGGTGATAATCCAGCAATCCGCCGTCACGATAGGTGCCTGGTCCCGCTCCCGGAATATCGCGAATGCCTTCCATGACCAGCGGGATGGAGCCGGAAGCCAGCAACGCGGCTCGCAGATTGAGCCGATCCATTGGGATGCAGCGCGAGGGAAAATCGCTCAGTTCTCCGAGCGGGGGTGCCTGCCGCGGGTCATGCATGACGATACGCTCGAAATGGCCTGCCAGGCGTCGTCGGCTCAGCAAATTGCTGGCGATCACGGAGGTCAGGCCAAGGGCAACCTGCAGTCGGCGCTCACCCGCGAGCAGGCCCTGACTGCGAACGACCATCACGGTGAGCCGATAATGCGCATTGTCGAGGATCGCGTCGTCCTGATCCTGCAGCAGTGCTTCGAGCATTTCGCGGCAACTGCGGGTTACTTCGGCGATGCTTGTCTTGCGACCGAAACGCAGGCTGGTGTAGAGCTCGCCGAGGCGGCGGAAACCCGCCACGGGATCGGGCAGGCAAGCGCTGGCGAAGCGCCATGAGCCAATGGATGCCCCGATCAGCGTCCGTACGCGAGGTGCGCGTGGCAACCAGTCACCGAAGAGCGCCAGGTCCAGGCCCTGAATGCCAAGGGCCTTGGGTCCGCCAGCCGCCCCTGGGAGGATGGCGACATCTTCAGGATTCAGGCCGCGCTCGCGGATGTGTGCAAGGGCGAGGGATCCAGCACGTATTTCCAAGGCTGGACGGGAGATATGGATACTGCTCACGGGACGTCCTTCTACAAGCGGCGAACGCATTATACGGGTGCATGCCGCAAGGGACAGCCGGAGCGCAGGAACGCTGGATTTTTCGGGCTTAGATGCGGAGAATGCGCGTTTTTTCGCGCGTATTCGCAGAGAACTCCTATGAATGCTGTAGTCGTAGCCGTTGGCCTCATGCTGATCCTCAGCCTGTGCCGCGTGCATGTGGTGATTGCCCTGATTGTCGGTGCGCTGGCGG
Organism: Pseudomonas flexibilis; assembly: GCF_000802425.1. Taxonomy (GTDB): domain Bacteria; phylum Pseudomonadota; class Gammaproteobacteria; order Pseudomonadales; family Pseudomonadaceae; genus Serpens; species Serpens flexibilis. The sequence goes on from NZ_JRUD01000021.1 coordinate 1,444, forward strand.
GTGGTCTGTTGGGTGGCCTGGGGCTTGAGGGTTCACTGAGTGCGTTCAACAAGGGGCTGGGCGGCGGTGCGACCGTTGCGCTGTCCTATGCTTTGTTGGGTGCTTTTGCGGTGGCCATCGCCAAGTCCGGTCTGGCGCATGCCCTGGCCGACAAGGCGCTGATTCTGGTCGGCCAGCAGGCCAAGCGGGGGACCGGGCTGCTCAAGTGGGCCATGATCGGTTTGCTGATGAGTGTGGCGATTTCCTCCCAGAACATCCTGCCCATCCACATCGCCTTCATCCCATTGCTGGTGCCGCCTCTGCTGTATGTACTTAGCCAGCTGAAGATCGATCGGCGCCTGATCGCCTGTGTGCTGACCTTTGGCCTGGTGACGCCGTACATGTTCCTGCCGGTGGGGTTCGGCAGCATCTTCCTGAACGACATCCTGCTGGCCAACGTGGCGCGCGCCGGGGTGGATACCAGCGGTATCCAGGTCACCCAGGCCATGCTGATTCCAGCACTCGGCATGGTGAGCGGTCTTCTCATCGCCCTGTTCAGTTATCGCAAGGCGCGCAGCTACGACATGGAGCGGATCGAGCAGACCAAGCGAGTGGCTGTCCGTTACAGCCCCAAGAGCATGCTGGTCGCCGTGTTGGCGGTCGCCGCGGCGTTCGTTATTCAGCTGTGGCTGGATTCGATGATCATCGGAGCGCTGATCGGTTTCGTGATTTTCTCGGCGTCCGGCGTCGTGCGGTGGCGCGAGGCGGATGACCTGTTTACTGAAGGCATGAAGATGATGGCCATGATCGGCTTCATCATGATTGCAGCCGCCGGTTTTGCCGAGGTGATGCGCGAAACCGGGCAGGTCGGTGCGCTGGTTGAAGCGTCGGTGGCCTGGATCGGCAACAGCAAGGCGTTGGGTGCGCTGCTGATGCTGCTGGTGGGCTTGCTGGTGACCATGGGCATCGGCTCCTCGTTCTCCACGGTGCCGATCATCGCGGCCATCTTCGTTCCGCTGGGCGTCGAGCTGGGCTTCAGCCCGCTGGCCATCGTCAGCCTGGTCGGCACCGCCGGCGCGCTGGGTGACGCGGGTTCGCCCGCTTCCGACTCGACCCTCGGCCCGACTGCGGGCCTGAACGTCGACGGCCAGCACAACCATGTCTGGGATACGGTCGTACCCACCTTCCTGCATTACAACCTGCCGCTGCTGGCCTTCGGCTGGTTGGCGGCGATGGTGCTCTGAGCATCGCCTGATCTGCCCCCAGATGGAGCCTTCGGGCTCCATTTGACTTTCCGGGCCGCACTTACCGCCAGCGGGAATGCCTAAGCCAGGGGACGCCTCGACAGGGATACCCATGGCCAATCACCGACTCGAGAACAAGGTCTTTCTGGCCTTGCTGCTGCTGGTCTCCATCGCCTTCATCTGGATATTGCTGCCGTTCTACGGCGCGGTGTTCTGGGCCGTCATCCTGGCCATCATCTTTGCGCCCCTGCAGCGTCGGCTTACGCGCCGGATGCCCGGGCGGCCCAATCTGACGGCGACCATCACCCTGTGTGCCACGTTGCTGGTCGCCGTTCTGCCGGTCGGCATCATCGGAACATTATTGGTGCAGGAGGGCGCGAACCTGTACCAGCGAATCGAAAGCGGCCAGCTGGATCTGGGGGCCTACCTGGAGTGGATTCGCGAGCGGCTGCCTCCTTCCCTGCAGCAACAGTTGAACCGGTTGGGAGTCGGCGACTTCCAGGACCTGCGTGAGCGGCTGTCCGGCCTGTTGCTGCAGGGCAGCCAGTTCCTCGCGACACGGGCGTTCAGCTTTGGGCAGAGCACCTTTGAGTTCCTGGTGCGACTGGCTGTCATGCTCTATCTGCTGTTTTTTCTCATCCGTGACGGCTCCGCCATGGTGGCCCGGGTGCGTAACGCCTTGCCGCTGGCCGATGTGCAGAAGCACCGGCTGTTCACCAAGTTCACCCAAGTGGTGCGGGCCACGGTGAAGGGCAATCTGGTGGTGGCGATCACCCAGGGGACCCTGGGCGGGTTGATCTTCTGGTTCCTTGGCATCCCCAGTGTGCTGCTGTGGGCGGTAGTAATGAGCTTCCTTTCGCTGTTGCCGGCGGTGGGAGCCGCGTTGATCTGGACGCCGGTGGCCATTTATTACCTGCTCAGCGGGCAGATCTGGCAGGGGGTGTTGCTGACGCTATACGGAGTCGGGGTCATCGGTCTGGTGGACAACGTGCTGCGCCCGATCCTCGTTGGCAAGGACACCAAGATGCCCGATTACATGGTGCTGATTTCCACGCTGGGTGGCCTGGCGCTGTTTGGGCTCAACGGTTTCGTCATCGGTCCACTGGTGGCCGCGCTGTTCATGTCCACCTGGGGGTTATTCACCGAGCGGGAGGAAGCAGCCGTCGACGATCATAGGCCGGCTGCCTGAGCCAGTTGCAGCAGGGGTTGTGGGTAGATGCCCAGGAAAAAGGCGAGTGCGGTGATGGCCAGCAGCATGATGCCGCCGGCGCGCTGCGGCCAGTTGATCGGTGGCTCCCGGCGCATCAGGCCCGGCTCGACCAGGTACAGGGTGACCATGACCCGCAGGTAGTAGAACAGGCCGATGGCGCTGCCGATGATCAATGCGCCGATCAGCCACCAGAGCTGCGCCTGCACGCCGGTGGCGAGGATGTAGAACTTGCCGATGAAGCCGGCGGTCAGCGGTATGCCGGCCAGGGACAGCATCATCACCGTGAGTACCGCGGTCAGGTAGGGCCGCCGCCAGAACAGCCCGCGGTATTCGAACAGGGCATCCGCGTCGCGTCCCTTGAACGGGCTGGACATCAGCGCCACCACCCCGAAAGCGCCGAGCGTGGTCAGCACATAGGTGACCAGGTACACGGCGATGGCCTCGCCGGCCAGCCCGCTGCTGGCAATCAGGGCGATCAGCAGGTAGCCGAAGTGGGCGATGGAGGAATAGCCCAGCAGGCGCTTGAGGTTGTTCTGCTGCAGGGCGAGCAGGTTGCCGATCAGGATCGAGGCGATGGCGATCACCGATAGCGTGCTATCCAGCCAGCCGCCATAGGTGGCCGGCGATAGCTGATACAGGCGTACCAGCACCACGAACACGCCGACCTTACTGGCCGTGGCCAGGTAGGCGGCCACCGGTGCCGGCGCACCCTGGTAAACGTCGGGTGTCCAGAGGTGGAAGGGCACCAGGGAAAGCTTGAAACCCAGACCGACCAGTATCATGACCATGCCCGCCTGCACCAGCGGGGCAAATTCGCCGGTACCCAGGCTGATGCCGATTCCGACGAAGTCCAGGCTGCCCGACTCGGCATACAGCAACGCCATGCCGAACAGCAGGAAGGCACTGCCGGCGGCGGACAGGACCATGTACTTCAGGCCGGCTTCCAGGGAATGGCGATTGAAGAAGGCGTAAGCCGCCAGGCCGTAAACCGGCACCGACAGCAGTTCCAAACCGATGAGCAGCGCCGCCAGGTGCTGGCTGGTGACCAGCACGATGCCGCCGGAGGCGGACAGCAGCATCAGCAGGTAGAGCTCCTCGCGGTTGCCGGGGAAGCCGCCTTCGCCCGGCTTGCGACCCAGGTAGGCGTGGGCCAGGGTAATGCAGGTCAGCGTCGCGACGAGCAGCAGTGCCGTGTAGAAGTAGCCGAAGGCATCCATGCGCAGCAGCGCCGTCACGTCGAGGGGGGCGGCCTCCAGGGCCGGCTGGATCGACAGCAGCGCCAGCAGCAGGCCCGCCACCGAGGCGATATAGGCAATGCGGTGGTTGCGCTTCCAGGCGATCAGCAGCATCACCGCGATGGCGGTGCCGGTGGTGACCAGCAGGGGCAGCAGGGCGATGAAGTGGGCGAACGTCAGGTCCATGCGGGCTACCGGATCGAGGCGAATGGGGTGATGGCCGTGCCTAGCCACTGACGGATTCCCTGCGCGCTGGCCTGCGCGGTATCCAGCGCCGGCTGCGGGTAGATGCCCAGCAGCACCAGCAGCACGACCAGCGTCAGGACCATGCCGATCTCGCGGCCATCCAGGCCAGGCAGCGGCTCCGGGGAGCTGGCGGGCCCGAAGTAGGCACGATGGACCATGGCCAGCGAGTAGACCGAGGACAGCACGAGGCCGAAGGTGGCGATCACCACCACCCAGGGATGTGCAGCAAAGGCACCGAACAGCACCAGGAACTCACCGATGAAGTTGCCGGTGCCCGGCAAGCCGAGCGAGGCCACGGCGAAGAACAGGCTCAGGGGGGGCAGCCAGGGCAGGCGACGCCACAGGCCCCCCATCTGTCGCATGTCACGGGTATGCACACGCTCGTACAACTGACCGCACAAAATGAACAGCGCAGCGGCGGACAGGCCGTGGGCGAGCATGAGGATCACCGCACCCTGCAGGGCCAGCTCGCTGCCCGAATAGATGCCGATCAGCACGAAGCCCATGTGGGAAATACTCGAGTAGGCCACCAGGCGCTTGATATCGGTCTGCGCGAAGGCCAGCAGGGCGCCGTAGAAGATGCCGATCAGCCCCAGCGTCATGGCGATCGGCGCGAACTCCGCCGAGGCGTTGGGAAACAGCGGCAAGGCGAAGCGGATCATGCCGTAGGCGGCGGTCTTGAGCAGGATGCCGGCCAGGTCGACCGAACCGGCAGTGGGCGCCTGGGCATGGGCGTCGGGCAGCCAGGCGTGGAAGGGCACCAGCGGGAACTTCACCGCGAAGGCGATGAAGAAACCGAGCATCAGCAGGTATTCGATGCCGGGGGTGAGTTCGGTTTCCAGCAGCCGGGCGTAGTCGAAGGTAACCACGCCGCTGTTCAGGTAGTGCACCAGCACCAGGCCGAGAATGGCCACCAGCATGAGCAGGCCGCTGGCCTGGGTGTAGATGAAGAACTTGGTCGCGGCGGTGATCCGCGTCTTCTTGCCGTCGCCGCTATGCCCCCACAACGCGATGAGGAAGTACATCGGCACCAGCATCATTTCCCAGAAGAAAAAGAACAGGAACAGGTCCATGGCCAGGAACACGCCGACCACGCCTCCCAGGATCCACAGCAGGTTGAGGTGAAAGAAGCCGACATGCCGCTGGATCTCGTTCCACGAACACAACACCGACAGCACCCCGAGCAGCCCGGTCAGCACCACCATCAACAACGAGAGTCCATCCAGCGCCAGGTGCAGGTTGATGCCCAGGCGGGCGATCCACACCTGCCGGTACTCCATGGCCCAGACCCCGGCGTCAGCGGGAGAGGGGGCCAGGCGGTAGTCGCCCAGCAGCCACAGCCACAGGCCCAGCGCGAGCAGCAGCCCCATGGCGAACAGGGCGATCCAGCGCGGCAGCGTCTGGTTGACGCGCTCGACCAGCCAGCAGAGCAGACCGCCGAGAAAGGGAACCAGGATCAGCCAGGGAAGCATCACGGTGTCGAATCCTTGCGCACGTTCAAATCAGGACCAGGCCAAGCAGCAGCACGGCTCCACCCACCAGGGACAGCGCGTACCAGCGCAACTGGCCAGTCTGGGTCCGACTGGTAGCCCGGTGCCCAGCCTGCGCCAGCTTCGCCAGCAGGCCCATGCCGCGATCGATGGGATCGCGACCCAGCAGGCGGCACAGCAGCAGGTAGGGCCGCACGAACAGCCTGTCGTAGAGCCAGTCGAATCCCCAGGCGGCCCGCCACCAGGCATGCAGCAGCCGTCCCGGCGGGCTCTGCGCGAGCGCCGTGACCCGCGTGCGCTTGCCAAGGAACAGCCCGGCGGCGAGCAGGATGCCGGCGACGGCAATCGCCCCCGAGGTGATTTCCAGTGTCATGCGCCCCTCGTCCGTGGTCTGCCCGGCGCCCGGCGGCAATACATCGGCCAGCGGCGGGCTGATCCAGGCGCCGAGGAAGGTGGACAGCAGGATCAGCACGACCAGTGGCAGACCGTGGGCCAGGCCGCGTCCCGCGTGAGCCTCGATACGTGGTGAGCCGTGGAAGACGATGAAGATCAGTCGGAAGCAGTAGAGCGAGGTCAGCAAGGCGCCGACCAGGCCGGCGAACAGCAGTCCGAGATGGCCGCTGGCGAAGGCTTCCCAGAGAATCGCGTCCTTGGAATAGAAGCCGGCGGTGAGCAGCGGCAGGGCCGCCAGCGCCGCGCCCCCCACCAGGAAACTGACATAGGCCAGCGGCAGGCGGCGCCATAACCCGCCCATGCGGAAGATGTTCTGTTCGTGGTGGCAGGCGTTGATCACCGCGCCGGCGGCGAGGAACAGCAGGGCCTTGAAGAAGGCGTGGGTCATCAGGTGGAAGATCGCCGCACTCCAGGCGCCCACGCCCAGGGCGAGGAACATGTAGCCGATCTGGCTCATGGTCGAGTAGGCCAGGATGCGCTTGATGTCGGTCTGCGCCAGGGCGGCGAAGCCGGCCAGCAGCAGGGTCGTGGCGCCGATAAGGCCGACCAGCTGCAAGACCTCCGGCGCCAGCAGGAAAAGGCCGTGGGTGCGGGCGATCAGGTAGACGCCGGCGGTGACCATGGTAGCGGCGTGGATCAGCGCGGAAACCGGCGTCGGGCCGGCCATGGCATCGGCCAGCCAGGTCTGCAGCGGCAGTTGCGCGGACTTGCCGACCGCGCCGCCGAGCAGCGCCAGCGCCGCCAGGCTGATCCACGGGTCGCCCTCGGCGAATCGCTGCGGCGCCAGGGCGAGCAGCGCCTGGATGTTCAGGGTGTCGAGCTGCACGAACAGGATGAACAGGCCGAAGGCCATTAGCACGTCGCCGACCCGGGTGACGATGAAGGCCTTGAGGGCCGCGTTACCGTTGGCCCGCTCGTCGTAATAGAAGCCGATCAGCAGGTAGGAGCACAGGCCGACGCCCTCCCAGCCGAAGTACAGCAGCAGCAGGTTATCGCCCAGCACCAGCAGCAGCATGCTGAAGATGAACAGGTTGGTGTAGGCGAAGAAGCGCGAATAGCCCTCTTCGCCACGCATGTACCAGCTGGCGAACAGGTGGATCAGGAAGCCGACCCCGGTCACCACGCCCAGCATTGTCAAGGACAGGCCATCCAGATGCAGGCCGACGCTGGCCTGCAGGCCCGCCACGTCCAGCCATTGCCATAGGCGCTGGGTGTGGATGCCGCCCGCCGGCGGCGAGGTGACGAACTCTACGGCGACCCAGGCCGTGACCAGCGCCGCCAGACCCACCGAGCCGACCCCGATGACGGCGGCCAGGCGATCCGGCAGGCGTCCACGCGAGAAGGCCAGCAGCAGGTAGCCGAGCAGGGGAAAGAGGAAGGTCAGGGGCAGCAGGTTCATCCACGCATCTCGCTGGCGGCATCCACGCTGAGGGTGTCGAAGCGGCGGTACAGCTGCAGCAGGATGGCCAGGCCGATGGCTGCCTCGGCGGCGGCCAGGCTGATCACCAGAATGAACATGATCTGCCCGTCGGGCTGCGCCCAGCGGCTGCCGGCCACCACGAAGGCCAGGCCGCAGGCGTTCATCATGATTTCCAGACTCATCAGCACGAAGAGGATGTCGCGACGCACCATCAGGCCGACCAGACCCAGGCAGAAGATCAGCGCGGCGACGGCCAGGCCATGTTCAAGGGGGATCGCATCGATCATGGCGGTCACTCCGTGGCCTCGTGGCGTCCCAGGTGGTAGGCGGCCACCAGCGCCGCCAGCAGCAGCAGCGAGGCCAGTTCCACGGCCAGCAGGTAGGGGCCGAACAGCGCGATGCCGACAGCCTTGGACGGTACATCTTCCAGCCCGAGGGGCACCTGGCTGGGCGCGGCGAACAGCGCCCACATCAACTGGCCGAACAACAGCAGCGCCAGCAGCCCGGGGCCGATCCAGACTCCCGGGGTCAGCCAGCTGCGCTCCTGGCGCGCGGTCTCCGGGCCGAGGTTGAGCATCATCACTACGAACACGAACAGCACCAGGATCGCCCCGGCATACACGATGATTTCAAGCGCCCCGGCGAACGGCGCGCCGAGGCTGAAGAAGCACATGGCCACGGCCAGCAGCGAGGTGATCAGGTAGAGCAGGGCGTGCACCGGATTGCTGCCAGTGATCACTCGGAAGCTGGCCACCACGGCCACGCCGGCGGAGAGGTAGAAGGCATATTCCATGTCAGGGCCTCGGCGAAACAGGTTGGCGGGTCATGGCAGCAACCCCTTCACATCGATCGGCGGCGCCTCGTCCCGGGCGGCGCCCTTGGGCTTGCCGGCGATGGCCATGCCGGCCACCCGGTAGTAGTTGTAGTCCGGATACTTGCCGGGGCCGGCGATCAGCAGGTCCTCCTTTTCGTACACCAGCTCCTGGCGCCGGTACTCGCCCATCTCGAAATCCGGGGTGAGCTGGATCGCCGTGGTCGGACAGGCTTCCTCGCACAGGCCACAGAAGATGCAGCGCGAGAAATTGATGCGGAAGAACTCCGGATACCAGCGGCCGTCTTCCTGCTCGGCCTTCTGCAGGGAAATGCAGGCCACCGGACAGGCCACCGCGCAGAGGTTGCAGGCCACGCAGCGCTCTTCGCCGTCGGGGTCGCGGGTCAGCACGATGCGGCCCCGGTAGCGCGGCGGCAGGTACACCGGCTCTTCCGGGTACTGCAGGGTGTCGCGTGGGCGAAAGCCGTGGCCGAAGATCATCACCAGGCTGCGCAGCTGGGTGAAGGTGCCGTGCACCACCTCGCCGATGTATTTGAGCATGGCTTCTTCTCCTCAGCGGGCTGCCAGCACCAGGGCGCCGGTCACCAGCAGGTTGAGCAGGGTCAGCGGCAGGCAGAACTTCCAGCCGAAGGCCATTACCTGGTCGTAGCGTGGACGCGGCAGCGAGGCGCGCAGCAGGACGAAGAACATGATGAAAAACCCGGTCTTCAGCGCGAACCAGACGAACGACAGCCATGGCAGCGCATCGAGGAACGGGCCGTGCCAGCCGCCGAAGAACAGTGTGGTCAACAACGCCGAAATCAGGACGATGCCGATGTACTCGCCGACGAAGAACATGCCCCATTTCATGCCGGCGTATTCGATGTGGTAGCCGTCGGCCAGCTCCTGCTCGGCTTCCGGCTGGTCGAAGGGATGCCGGTGGGTCACCGCTACGCCGGCGATGAGGAAGGTACAGAAGCCCAGGAACTGCGGCAGGATGAACCACAGGTGCTGCTGCTGGTACGCGACGATGTCGCGCAGGTTGAACGAACCCGTCTGCGCCACCACGCCCATCAGCGACAGGCCGAGGAACACCTCGTAGGACACGGTCTGCGCCGAGGCGCGCAGCGCGCCGAGCAGGGCGTACTTGTTGTCGCTCGCCCAGCCGGCGAACAGCACCGCGTAGACGGTCAGCCCGGCCATGGCGAAGAAGAACAGGATGCCGATGTTGAGGTCCGCCACGCCCCAGGTGGGGGTGATGGGCACCACGGCGAAGGCCATCAGCAACGAACTCATGGCCACCACCGGGGCCAGGGTGAACACCAGGCGGTCGGCGAACGGCGGCGTCCAATCCTCCTTGAAGAACATCTTCAGCATGTCGGCGGCCAGCTGGAACATGCCGAACGGGCCGACGCGGTTGGGACCGTAGCGGTCCTGCCACCAGCCCAGCAGGCGACGCTCGATGAAGCTCAGCAGGGCGCCGGCGATCACCACCGCCAGCATGATCACCAGCGCCTTGATGACCGCGATGAGGATGTCGACCACTTCGGGCGTCAGCCAGCTCATGGCGCGGCCTCCAGATCCATGGCCAGGCTGTCGGCGCGCAGCGGCGGTATGCCCGGTAAACCGCTGGGCAGACCGAGCAGGCCCGGGGCCAGGTGGTCACTCAGGCGCAGCGTGAGGCGCAGCCGCTGGTCATCGATGCGCAGGGTCACCGGCATGCCCTCACGCAGGCCGCGTCGTGCGGCCTCCTCGTGGCCCAGCAACGCATAGGCATCGGGCATGCGCGCCTGGATCGGCGCGGCGCGGGCGCTCAGCTCCTCGCTGCCGAACAGGTAATGCAGTGGCACCACATGCAGCAGCCCCGGCCGGGGCTCGAACACGGGCGGCGGTGAGCGCCAGGCAAGGTCGCCACGCGGGCCGTCGAGCAGTCGCACGCCCGGATCGCCGGCGCGCAGGTGGCCGCCGACTTCATCCTGGAAGCGATTCCACGCCTGCGGCGAATTCCAGCCCGGGGACCAGGCGAACGGGATCTGCTGCCGGGGTTCGGCGCTGCCGGCATAGCCTTCCATGGAGAAGGCGAAGGCGCTGTCACGGTCCTGGGGCTGGCGCGGCTCGTGCACGTTGAGGTTGGCGCGCATGGCGGTGCGGCCGCTGTAGCGATGCGGTTCGCGGGCGAGCTTGAGGCCGCGAATGCGAAAGCTTGCCCGGGGCGCGGCATCGCGGATGCCGGCCAGCAGCGGGTGAGCGGCGGCGCAATCCTCGGTGGCCTGGTCCAGCTCGGTCCAGTCCACCGGGCGGCTCTGCAGGGTGCAGTGCAGGGCATGTAGCCAGCGCCAGCCCTCGCGGATACGGCACTCAGGGTCGTAATAATCCGGCTCGAAGACCTGGAAGAAGCGCTGCGCGCGGCCTTCCTGGCTGACCAGGGTGCCGTCGGCCTCGGCGAAGCTGGCGGCGGGCAGCAGCAGGTGGGCGCGCGTGGCGGTGGCGGTCAACTGATGGTCGAGGACGACCAGTGTGGCCTGCTCCAGAGCGGCATCGATGTGCTGGGCGTCGGTGCGGCGGTACAGATCGTTCTCCAGCACCACAGCGGCCTGTGCTTCGCCACGCTGCAGGGCCTGCAGCGCGTCCTCCAGGGGGCTGCCGCCGAGCAGGCTCAGGCCGAGGCTGTTGGCTTCCGGCACTACCAGGCTGAGCGATGCGTTCTTCCGGCGATTCTTCAGCGCCTGGGCGATGTTGCCCACGGCGTCGAGCAACGCGGGCTCGCCCAGCGAGGTGCCGCCGATCAGCAGCGGCCGGCGGGCGGTCAGCAGGGCGGCGGCGATGCGCTCGGCATCCTCCCGGGTTGCTGGCTCCAGCCCCTCGACCGCCGGGGACTGCGGATCGATGGCGTGTGCCACGGCGAAGCCCAGGCGCGCCAGATCGCGCGGTGCAGCCCGGTGGCAATGCTCGGCCAGATCATCCAGGCGGGTGTGCTCCAGGCTGGCGATGAACAGCGGATTCAGCGCCCGCTGGGCGACGTTCTGCACGGCGGCCTGATGCCAGTCCGGGACCTGCAGCGCGGCGGCCATTTCCCCGGCCTTGCCGTGGGCGGCCTGGCGCACCGCCAGGGCCAGGCGGGCGGCGGTCTGGGTCAGGTCCTCGCCGAGAATGAACACCGCGTCGTGGCGTTCGATGTCGCGCATCGAGGCCACCGGCAACGGGCCCTTGTGCAGCAGGTCGCGGACGCGGTTCAGGCCGTCCAGCTCGGCGGCGCTCACCCCGCTGCAGAAATGTCGCTCGCCGACCAGCGTGCGCAGGGCGTGGTTGCTTTCCAGGCTGGCGCGCGGCGAGCCGATGCCGATCACCCGCTTGCCGCGCAGCAGTTCGGCGGCTTTGTCCAGTGCGGCATCAATGCCCAGCATGGCGTCCGCGCAGCGGGGCTGGCGCGGGCGGTCCGGGCGATTGACGAAGCCGTAGCCGAAGCGGCCGCGGTCGCAGAGGAAGTAGTGGTTGATCTCGCCGTGGTAGCGGTTCTCGATGCGGCGGATTTCCCCGTAGCGTTCGCCGGGGCTGATGTTGCAGCCGGCCGCGCAGCCGTGGCAGATGCCGGGTGCGTACTGCATGTCCCACTTGCGGGTGTAGCGCTCGGAGTGGGTTCGGTCGGTAAATACCCCGGTCGGGCAGACCTCGGTGAGGTTGCCGGCGAACTCGCTGTCCAGCGGGCCGTCCTCGACGCGGCCGAAGTACAGGTTGTCATGGGCGCCGAACACGCCCAGGTCGGTGCCGCCGGCGTAGTCGTTGTAGTAGCGCACGCAGCGGTAACAGGCGATGCAACGGTTCATCTCGTGGCCGATGAACGGTCCGAGGTCCTGGTTTGCGTGGGTGCGCTTGCTGAAGCGGTAGCGGCGCCGGCTGTGGCCGGTCATCACCGTCATGTCCTGCAGATGGCAATGCCCGCCTTCCTCGCATACCGGGCAGTCGTGCGGGTGGTTGATCATCAGCCACTCGACGACGCTGGCGCGGAACGCGCGGGCTTCCTCGTCGGCGATGGAGATCCAGGTGTTGTCGCTGGCCGGCGTCATGCAGGACATCACCAGCCGGCCCCGGGTATCGTGCTCGTCGCGGAACTGCTTCACCGCGCACTGGCGGCAGGCGCCGACGCTACCCAACGCCGGATGCCAGCAGAAGTAGGGAATGTCGAGGCCGAGCGACAGGCAGGCGTGCAGGAGGTTGTCCGCCCCGTCGACCTCGTATGCCTGTCCGTCTACATGAATGGTGGCCATGCTGCTGTCCTTCCTGTCCGCCGCAGCGGGGTTGCGGTTTCTCCTCAGGTTTGCGCGAGCCCTACGCGCGCGCGCGCCGAGGGCGCGATGCCGGCTTCGAACTCGTCGCGGAAGTACTTCAGGGCACTGCCCAGCGGCTCCACCGCGCCCGGCGCGTGGGCACAGAACGTCTTGCCCGGGCCGAGGAACTCGACCAGTTCGCCGAGCACCTGCAGGTCCTCGGGCGTGCCCTGGCCCTGCTCCAGCGCGCGCAGGATCTTCACGCTCCACGGCAGGCCGTCGCGGCACGGCGTACACCAGCCGCAGGACTCGCGGGCGAAGAACTCCTCCATGTTGCGCAGCAGCGACACCATGCTGACCGACGCATCGACGGCAAGTGCCAATCCGGTGCCCATGCGGGTGCCGACCGCGGCGATGCCGCCGGCGTGCATCGCCGCGTCCAGGTGTTCAGGCAACAGGAAGCCGGTGCCGGCGCCGCCGGGCTGCCAGCACTTGAGCTTATGGCCATCGCGCATGCCGCCGGCGTGGGTTTCCAACAGCTCGCGGGCGCTGATGCCGAAGGGCAGTTCCCACAGGCCGGGCGTGCGGACCCGGCCAGAGAAGCCCATCAGCTTGGTGCCCATGTCGTCGCTGCCGGAGCGGGCCAGGGAGCGGTACCAGTCCACGCCGTGCAGGATGATCGCCGGCACGTTGCACAGGGTTTCCACGTTATTGACACAGGTCGGTCGGCCCCAGGCGCCGACGCTGGCCGGGAAGGGCGGCTTGGCGCGCGGGTTGGCGCGGCGGCCTTCCAGCGAATTGATCAGCGCGGTTTCCTCGCCACAGATGTAGCGGCCGGCGCCGGTGTGCACGAACAGCTCGAAATCGAAGCCGCTACCGAGGATGTTGCGGCCCAGCAGGCCGGCGTCGCGGGCCTCTGCCAGGGCGCGGTTGAGGATGCGCGCCGCGTCGACATACTCGCCGCGCAGGAAGATGTAGCCGCGACCGGCTCGCAGCGCGTGGGCGCTGATCAGCATGCCTTCCACCAGCAGGTGCGGCAGCTGCTCCATGAGCAGCCGGTCCTTCCAGGTGTTGGGTTCCATCTCGTCCGCATTGCACAGCAGGTAGCGGATGTTCCGCGTGTCGTCGGCGGGCATCAGGCTCCATTTCACCCCGGTCGGAAAGCCTGCGCCGCCCCGTCCCTTGAGGCCGGAGTCCTTGACCGCCTGCACGGTGGCAGCCGGGGTCAGCTCGTCGAGGGCCTTGCGCAGCGCCTGGTAGCCGTTGGTACGGCGGTATTCGTCCAGCCACACCGGTTCGCCATCCTCGCGCAGGCGCCAGGTCAGCGGATGGGTGTCTTCGGCACGTGGTACGCGGTTGGCGGGACCGAGAGAGGCGAGTTTCATGGATAGGCCTCCAGCAGCCGGGCGAGGGCGTCGGCGCTCACGTTGCCGTAGGTGTCGTCATCGATCATCAGCGTGGGCGCCTTGTCGCAGTTGCCCAGGCAGCACACCGGCAGCAGCGTGAAGCGGCCATCGGCGCTGGTTTGCCCGGGCTCGATGCCGAGCTGGTCACGCAGGCGGACGAGCAGCGTCTCGTGACCGGCAATAAAGCAGGTCATGCTGTCGCACACGCGCAGGATGTGGCGGCCCACCGGTACGCGGAAGATCTGGCTATAGAAGGTGGCCACGCCTTCCACGTCGCTGGCAGGGATGCCCAGCAGTGCGCCAATGGCCTCGCAGGCGCCGTCCGGCACCCAGCCACGCTGTTGTTGCACGATCTTCAGCGCCTCGATGGAAACGGCCCGCGGGTCCTCGAAGTGCTGTTTTTCCTGCTCAATGGCCTGCCGTTCGGCCTCGCTCAGGGTGAATCGGTCGGTCTGGATCAGGGTCAGGCTCATGGTCAGCGGTCCACGTCGGCCATCACGAAATCGATGCTGCCCAGGTAGGCGATCAGGTCGGAGATCATGCTGCCGTTGATCACCGAGGGAATCTGCTGCAGGTGCGGGAAGCTGGGGGTGCGGATGCGCGTGCGGTAGCTCATGGTGCTGCCATCGCTGGTCAGGTAGTAGCTGTTGATGCCCTTGGTCGCCTCGATCATCTGCAGGCTTTCGTTGGCCGGCATCACCGGCCCCCAGGAGACCTGCAGGAAGTGGGTGATCAGCGTCTCGATGTGCTGCAGCGTGCGTTCCTTCGGCGGCGGCGTGGTCAGCGGATGGTCGGCCTTGTGGGGCCCTTCCGGCATGTTGCGCAGGCACTGTTCGATGATCTTCAGGCTCTCGCGCATCTCGCCCAGCTTCACCAGGCAGCGGTCGTAGGCATCGCCGTTGACGGCCAGCGGCACTTCGAACTCGAAGTGCTGGTAACCAGAGTAGGGACGCGCCTTGCGCAGGTCGAAGTCGCAGCCGGTGGCGCGCAGGCCGGCTCCGGTCACGCCCCAGTCCAGCGCGTCGCGGGTGGTGTAGGAGGCCACTCCCCTGGTACGTCCGATCAGGATGCTGTTCTTCAGGGCGGCCTTCTCGTACTCGTCCAGGCGCCGGGGCATCCAGGCGAGGAACTCGCGCACCAGGGTGTCCCAGCCGCGCGGCAGGTCGTGCGCCACACCGCCGATGCGGAACCAGGCCGGGTGCATGCGAAAGCCGGTGATCGCCTCCACCACCCGATAGGCCCGCTGGCGATCGGTGAAGGTGAAGAACACCGGGGTCATGGCACCGATGTCCTGGATATAGGTGCCGAGGAACAGCAGGTGGTTCAGGATGCGGAAGAACTCGGCGAGCATCACGCGGATGAAATCCACGCGGTCCGGCACCCGGATACCGGCGAGCTTTTCCACGGCCAGCACATAGGGCAGGTTGTTCATCACCCCGCCCAGGTAGTCGATGCGATCGGTGTAGGGGATGTAGCTGTGCCAGCTCTGGCGCTCGGCCATCTTCTCGGCGCCGCGGTGGTGGTAGCCGATCTCCGGCACGCAATCGACGATCTCCTCGCCGTCCAGCTGCAGGATGATGCGGAAGGCGCCGTGGGCCGAGGGATGGTTGGGGCCCAGGTTGAGGAACATGAAATCCTCGTGGGCGCCGCGCCGCTGCATGCCCCAGTCCTCGGGGCGGAAGCGCAGCGCCTCCTGCTCCAGATCCTGTTTGGCGGCGGTCAGGCTGTAGGGGTCGAACTCCGTGGCGCGGGCCGGGTAGTCCTTGCGCAGCGGGTGCCCCTCCCAGGTGGGCGGCATGAGGATGCGGGTCTGCAGCGGGTGGCCGCTGAAGCGGATGCCGAACATGTCCCAGATTTCCCGTTCGTACCAGTTGGCGTTCGGCCAGACGCCGGTGGCGCTCGGCAGTTCCGGATCGCCTTCCAGCAGCGCGACCTTGAGCATCAGGTCGCTGTTCCGCTCCAGTGAAATCAGTTGGTAGAAGACGCTGAAGTCGGCCGGAGGCAGTCCTTGGCGACGGGTGCGCAGGCGCTCATCCATGCCGTGCAGGTCATAGAGCATCGAATAGGGGCGGGGCAGCTGGCGCAGGAAACGCAGGATCTCGATCAGCCGCTCGCGCGCCACCCAGAGCACCGGCATGCCGGTCAGGGTCGGTTGCTCGGTGAAGGCGTCGGCGCCGAAACGAGCGTGAAGTTCGCTGACAATGCCGCGATCATCCTCCTGATAGGGCGGAATGTGCAGCGTTCCGCCGGGGTGCGTCGACTGTTTAGGCTCAGACATCATCGGGACTGCGCAGTTGAGTGACCTGGATGCGCCGTTCACGGTGCCGTTCGCGCTGCGAGGGCATTTCCGCCCTATAGACGCCCTGATCGCCAATGACCCAGGAGAGCGGACGGCGTTCCTGGCCGATCGACTCCTGCAGCAGCATCAGCCCCTGCAGGAAGGCCTCCGGACGGGGCGGGCAGCCGGGCACGTAGACATCCACCGGCAGGAACTTGTCGACGCCCTGTACCACCGAGTAGATGTCGTACATACCGCCGGAGTTGGCGCAGGAGCCCATGGAGATCACCCATTTCGGCTCGAGCATCTGCTCGTAGAGCCGCTGGATGATGGGCGCCATCTTGATGAAGCAGGTGCCCGCCACCACCATGAAGTCGGCCTGGCGCGGCGATGCGCGAATCACCTCGGCGCCGAAGCGGGCGATGTCATGGGGTGCGGTGAAGGCGGTGGTCATTTCCACGTAACAGCAGGAAAGCCCGAAGTTGTACGGCCACAGGGAGTTCTTGCGACCCCAGTTGACCGCGCCGTTGAGCACCTCCTCGAGCTTGCCCAGGAAGATGCTGCGGTGGACCTGATCCTCCAGCGGATCGCCTACCGTCGAGCGTTCACCGATCGGGTAGCGCGGGTTGGCCGCCTCCGGATCGATCCGCACAAGGTTGTATCGCATCACCCATGCCTCATTGTTTGTGCGTCGCCTGACGCGCACGGCGACGGCTGGGTGACCAGTCGAGCGCGCCGATCCGCCCCAGATAAACCAGGCCCGCCAACAGGATTGCCACGAAAATGGTCGCTTCGATGAAGCCGGCCCAGCCGCTTTCGCGTACCGAGATCGCCCAGGCGAAGAGGAACAGCGCCTCGACGTCGAAGATCACGAATAGCATTGCGACCAGATAGAACTTGGCGGACAGGCGCAGGCGGGCGCTGCCGGTGGAAACGATGCCGGACTCGAAAGGTTCGTTCTTGCTGCGGCCCCAGGACTTGCCGCCGAGCAGGCTGGAGACGCCGAGCATGAAGGCGCACAGGCCCAGGACGCCGGCCAGGAACACGGCAAAGGCCCAGTGGTGGGAAAGGGTGGCGATATCGGTCATGGCCAGGCTCCCGGGTGCCGGTGCGGCGGAAGGCGCCGGTGGGTGACTAGCCTAGACCCGGATACGGAAACGACAAGGCCCCGGTATCGCTACCGGGGCCTTGTCTGGACAGTCGCACCGGCCGGACGGGCCGACCGGGCGTGAGCCGGTTCCTTAGTGGAACTGGTTCATGGTGTTGTCCTTGCCGCTTGCCTTCAGAGCCGCTTCGCCAGCGAAGTACTCCTTGTGGTTGTCGCCGATGTCAGAACCAGCCATGTTCTGGTGCTTGACGCAGGCGATACCCTGGCGGATTTCCTGACGCTGCACGCCCTTCACGTAGGCCAGCATGCCCTGGTCGGCGAAGTAGCCCTTGGCCAGGTTGTCGGTGGACAGGGCCGCGGTGTGGTAGGTCGGCAGGGTGATCAGGTGGTGGAAGATGCCTGCGTTGGCGGAACCGTCGCGCTGGAAGGTACGGATCTTCTCGTCAGCCAGCTTGGCCAGTTCGCTGTCGTCGTACTCCACGCTCATCAGCTTGGCGCGGTCGTAGGCGGAAACGTCCTTGCCTTCGGCGACCATGGCGTCGAACACCTGCTGGCGGAAGTTCAGGGTCCAGTTGAAGGACGGGCTGTTGTTGTACACCAGCTTGGCGTTCGGGATGACTTCGCGGATGCGGTCAACCATGCCCTTGATCTGGCCAACGTGCGGCTTCTCGGTTTCGATCCACAGCAGGTCGGCGCCGTTCTGCAGGCTGGTGATGCAGTCCAGCACGCAGCGGTCTTCGCCGGTGCCCTTGCGGAACTGGAACAGGTTGGACGGCAGACGCTTCGGACGCAGCAGCTTGCCTTCACGCTTGATCACGACATCGCCGTTACCCAGTTCGGCTGCGGAGATTTCTTCGCAATCCAGGAAGGAGTTGTACAGGTCGCCCAGGTCGCCCGGCTCGTTGGTCACGGCGATCTGCTTGGTCAGGCCGGCACCCAGGGAGTCGGTACGGGCGACGATCACGCCGTTGTCGATACCCAGTTCCAGGAACGCGTAGCGAACAGCGTTGATCTTGGCGAGGAAGTCGGCATGCGGGACGGTTACCTTGCCGTCCTGGTGGCCACACTGCTTCTCGTCGGAAACCTGGTTCTCGATCTGGATGCAGCAGGCACCCGCTTCGATCATCTTCTTGGCCAGCAGGTAGGTGGCTTCCGGGTTACCGAAGCCGGCGTCGATGTCGGCGATGATCGGCACCACGTGGGTTTCGAAGTTGTCGATCTGAGCCTGGATCTCGGCTTCCTTGGCCTTGTCGCCAGCGGCGCGGGCAGCGTCCAGAGCGGTGAACAGCAGGTCCAGCTCACGGGCGTCAGCCTGGCGCAGGAAGGTGTACAGCTCTTCGATCAGGCTGGAGACGGCAGTCTTCTCGTGCATGGACTGGTCGGGCAGCGGGCCGAACTCGGAGCGCAGCGCGGCAACCATCCAGCCGGACAGGTACAGGTACTTCTTGTTGGTGGTCTTCAGGTGCTTCTTGATGGAGATCAGCTTCTGCTGACCGATGAAGCCGTGCCAGCAACCCAGGGACTGGGTGTATACGGACGAGTCGGCGTCGTACTCGGCCATGTCCTTGCGCATGATGTCAGCGGTGTACTGAGCGATTTCCAGACCGGTCTTGAAGCGGTTCTGGGCGCGCATGCGAGCGACGGATTCCGGGTTGATGGCGCTCCAGCTGCTGCCGTACTGCTCTTTCAGGGCGGCGATCGCCTTGATGTCGTTTTGATAAGCGGACATGGTCAATCCTTCACAATGGGTTGGTCTTTCACCGACTCCCGGTCGACCTGAGCAAGGTCGTGCGACGGGCGGCTCATGCAACCTGGAGGAGGATGGACGGAAACGAGGTCGTGCAGGTAGGGAGCGAGCAGAGGTACTACAGCATCTGCGATCTGCATAGGAAATATGCAGGAAAGGGCTGTGGATCCAAGGCTTCCCCGTCCCTCGGGACGACTACGTTCCAGTCGCAACCTCGTCGATCGCCCGGTAAGGCTGAATCGGCACGAAGAGACCCGGCTGGTTGGCTTGAGTCGCTTCGGGCTGCTCTTCGAAAAGAGCCTCCTGGTTAGCGGGAGCGGGCGCATGATGCGATGGAACGACAGGCGAGTCAAACGTTTTGTAGTGTTTTTTTTGCGGCACTACATTTTTGCTTTCAGGGTTGTCCGCACATCATTCGAGAGCGTCCACGCGGATGCGCAGCGGTTGCGCCTGGGCGGAGCGGGTGGCCAGCCGGTTGTGAGTGGCGGTGAGCTCCTCGCCAGTGATCTCGATCCATTCCCCGAGGCGACCAGTGACGTGGGTTTCGCCCAGCAGGGTATCTCGGGCCCCGTACAGAGCGGGGTCGATCTCGGTACGTCGGGCGCTCAGGTCCAGTTGCACGCCCGCGTCGCCGGTCAGTCTGGCCACCAGTTGCAGGGCGATGCCACTTTCCGTTTCCTGGCTTTGCAGGTAGGGCAGGCCATCCAGGTCGGCGCTGAAGCCGAGCCGGGGTTCGCTGCGCTCGAGTTGCACGAACGCGGGACGACCTTCGCTGGCGCGGATCTGCAGGGTTCGGTGGGGCTGTCCGGCCGTCAGGATGCGAGGGGCAGGGGCGCCACTCTGCGCCGGCAGGGCGGGGTGGGTCACCACTCGGTAACGGGGCTGCTGGTCGGGGCTGGTGTCCAGGCTGATCAGCAGCTGGCGAGCCGGCGCGTCCAGCTGGTTGACAACACCCCGCAACTCATTGATGCGTTCCAGGCTGGCACGCACCAGTAGCTGGCGATCATGGGCGGCCAGCGTCTCGCCTTCGTCGAGCAGTGCCTGGACGGCGGGCAGCAGCTCCTCGGCCGTGCGGTGCTGCAGCGGTATCAGGGCCGTGGCGGCAAACAGGGGCTGGGAAAGAGTCAACAGCAGGGCGATGACGGCTGGACGCAGGTGCATGCAGATTCTCCTTGAGCGGACGGAGTGCTCCGTCCGCATTTCAGGGCCCGCTCAGTTGCTGTGTCGGACCATGTCGACATGGGGGATGCCCGCCTCGAGGAATTCCTCGCTGACCACCCGGAAGCCCAGGCGCTCGTAGAAGGCAGTGGCGTGCACCTGGGCGGTGAGGTACTGGCGAGTCAGACCCGCCTGCTCGGCTTTCTCGATGGCCGCCTTCATCAACATCGCGCCGATGCCGCTGCCGCGCCAGTCCTTGAGCACGGCGACCCGGCCGATATGGCCGTCCGCCAGCAGGCGGGCGGTGCCAATGGGATAGTCGCCTGTGCAGGCCAGGAAGTGGGTGGCCTCCTGATCATCGGAATCCCACTCCAGCTCCGGCGGCACCGATTGTTCGTTGATGAACACCGCTTCGCGGATACGGCGCAGTTCGGCATTGTCCTTCTGCCAGTCGGCGACGCGGACACTCAGCTCATTCTTCATCGGCCAGCTCCAGACTCCCCTGTTTGACGAGCTCCAGGAGGAGGGTACGCGCTTCGTCATTGCCCAGCCATTGGCCGAGATTGTCCTGATGCAGGGCGTCGGCGGAGCAGATCAGCTTGAGCAGGTCGCGCAGCTCGGCGGGCAGCAGGCGGCTCTGGCCGCTGGCGAACAGCAACAGGCCGAGGTCTATTTCGCTCCAGGCCAGGCGCGAGCTGGGGTTGCGTACCAGCACGGCACCGTCCTCCAGGGCGTTCAGCAGCTCGTTCTCGTCGATGTCAGGGCCCGCGACCAGCTCGGGGTACTTCGGCTCGGTCATGAACTGGCCGAACCAGGTGAGCAGCAGGCGCTCATCGCCCATATGTTCTGCCAGCAGTGTCTTCAGGCGCACCAGTGCATCGCTCTGGATCTGG
The DNA here is from genome assembly GCF_000802425.1 of Pseudomonas flexibilis. Taxonomy (GTDB): domain Bacteria; phylum Pseudomonadota; class Gammaproteobacteria; order Pseudomonadales; family Pseudomonadaceae; genus Serpens; species Serpens flexibilis. The sequence goes on from NZ_JRUD01000021.1 coordinate 22,387, forward strand.
TAGGGATCGTCCTGTTGCGTCAGGTCGGCATCGCTGTAGCGGTCTTCGTCGGGGATGAACTGGGCCAGGAAGTCGGTGAAATGGGTCAGTACTTCGCTGGCGCTGGGGGCGCGGAAGCCTACGGAAATGGTCATGCACTCGTCTTCGGCGGTGCCGAAATGGGCCAGGCGTGGCGGCAGGTAGAGCATGTCGCCCGGTTCCAGCACCCATTCATCCGTGCCGGCAAAATCGGCAAGAATTTTCAGGTCGGCGTGTTCGAGCAGTGGGCTTTCGCTGTCGCACATCTGGCCGATGCGCCAGCGGCGCTTGCCGTAGCCCTGCAGCAGGAACACGTCGTAGTTGTCGTAATGCGGCCCGACGCCACCGCCCGGCGCGGCGTAGCTGATCATGATGTCGTCGATGCGCCAGTTGGGCAGGAAACGGAAGTGCTCCAGCAGCTCGGCGACCTCCGGAACGAACTGGTCGACGGCCTGTACCAGCAGGGTCCAGTCGCGCTCGGGCAGGTTCTGGTAGGTGTCTTCAGCGAAGGGGCCGCGGCGCAGCTCCCAGGGGTGTTCGCCGTGCTCCAGCACCAGGCGCGATTCGACTTCTTCTTCCAGCGACAGGCCGGCCAGCTCGTCCGGGCTGATCGGGCTCTGGAAATCAGGAATCGCCTGGCGAATCAGCAGGGGCTTCTTCTGCCAGTACTCGCGCAGGAATTGCTGCACGCTGATACCGCCCAGAAGTTGAAGTGGAGTATTAGAAGTCATTGCTAACACCTTGCTCTTTCGAGCGGAGCGGGAGTCGGAAATAAAAAACGCCCGGCGCGGCCGGGCGTCCTTGAACAGGCGCGGCTCAGATGCGCTTGGCTTGGGCCACGGCGTTGCCGATGTAGTTGGCCGGGGTCAGCTTGCGCAGCTCGGCCTTGGCCTCGGCGGGAATATCCAGGGTGTCGATGAAGGTTTGCAGGCCGTCCGGGCTGATGCCCTTGCCGCGAGTCAGTTCCTTGAGCTTCTCGTAGGCGTTTTCCACGGCGTAGCGGCGCATCACGGTCTGCACGGGCTCGGCGAGGACTTCCCAGCAGTTGTCCAGGTCTTCGGCGATGCGTGCGGCGTTCAGCTCCAGCTTGCCGATGCCCTTGAGGGAGGCTTCGTAGGCGATGATGCTGTGGGCAAAGCCGACACCCAGGTTGCGCAGAACGGTGGAGTCGGTCAGGTCACGCTGCCAGCGGGAGATCGGCAGCTTGCTGGCCAGGTGCTGGAAGATCGCGTTGGCGATGCCCAGGTTGCCTTCGGAGTTCTCGAAATCGATCGGGTTGACCTTGTGCGGCATGGTGGACGAGCCGATCTCGCCGGCCACGGTCTTCTGCTTGAAGTAGCCGAGGGAGATGTAGCCCCACACGTCGCGGTCGAAATCGATGAGGATGGTGTTGAAGCGCGCGATGGCGTCGAACAGCTCGGCGATGTAGTCGTGCGGCTCGATCTGGGTGGTATAGGGGTTCCAGGCCAGGCCCAGGTCCTGCTCGATGAATTCGCGGGCGTTGGCTTCCCAGTCCACGTCCGGATAGGCGGACAGGTGGGCGTTGTAGTTGCCCACGGCACCGTTGATCTTGCCGAGCAGCGGCACGGCGGCCACCTGGGCAATCTGGCGCTCCAGGCGATAGACGACGTTGGCCATTTCCTTGCCCAGGGTGGTGGGCGATGCCGGCTGGCCGTGGGTGCGCGACAGCATCGGCACGTCGGCGAACTTAATCGCCAGTTCGCGGATCGCCTCGGCGGTCTGGCGCATCAGCGGCAGCAGCACGCTGTCACGGCCCTCGCGCAGCATCAGCGCGTGGGACAGGTTGTTGATGTCCTCGCTGGTGCAGGCGAAGTGGATGAATTCGTTGACGGCAGCCAGCTCCGGCAGCTGCTTGGCCTGCTCCTTGAGCAGGTATTCCACGGCCTTCACGTCGTGGTTGGTGGTGCGCTCGAATTCCTTGACGCGCTCGGCATGCTCCAGCTGGAAGTTCTCGGCCAGGCTGTTCAGCAGCGCATTGGCTTCGGCAGAGAAGGGGGCCACTTCCGGAATACCGGAGTGCTGGGCCAGGCGCTGCAGCCAGCGCACTTCCACCAGGACGCGGTTCTTGATCAGGCCGAACTCGCTGAAGATCGGGCGCAGAGCGTTTGTCTTGCTGGCGTAACGGCCATCGACGGGGGAAACCGCGGTGAGCGAGGAGAGCTGCATGGGGTTATCTCGGCAATCGGGCAGAAAAAACAGGGCGCATAGCATACCCGAAAGATCGGTAGCCAGGGCGCCCGTGATGTGGGAGGTCAGGCGCTGCGTAGCAGCGGGTAGAGCTCCTTGAGCAGCTTGCGGCGGCTGAACACCAGTTGCCAGCGGCTGCCGCCCAGCTGTCGCCAGAGGCGCGCGGCGCGCACGCCGGCGAACAGCAGGGTGCGGATCTTGGCGGCATTGGCGCTCTGTTGCAGGTAGCGCATGTCGCCCTGCACCTGAATGCGCTGGCGGAAGGTGGACAGGGTGTCCTGGTACAGCGCGCCGAAGGAGGCGATGACGTTCTCATGGGTCGGACCGAAGTGCTCGACCTGCTGCTGGATCTGGCCGAGGCGCTTGCCGATCAGGTCCATCAGATCGCCGCGCTTGTCCAGCTGGCGCTCGAGGACCAGCAAGGTCAGCGCGTAGCGCAGCGAGTCGCGCGGCAGGCTGGCCGGCGTACGCTCCAGGGTGCTGGCCAGCGCGCGATAGCCGTCGCGCAGGTTGAGGTCGTCGCCGCCGAACACCTCCAGGGTGCTTTGCGGGTTGCGCGCCAGCAGGCTGCCGACCAGGCAGGCCACGGCGGCTTCGTTGCACTGTCCGGTGCGTGCCAGGCGGTCCACCTGGATGGCGGCGGTAAACACGGCCCCCAGGGCGATCAGTTGTTCCTGGGTGCGATTCATGCGCGTGCTCCGGTGCGGGGGAACCAGGGCTCGGCCAGTTCGATGACGCCGCCGCCCAGGCAGACCTCGCCGTCGTAGAACACCACCGACTGGCCAGGGGTGACGGCGCGCTGCGGCGCGTCGAACACGGCGCGATAGCCATCTTCGGTGCGCTCCAGGGTGCAGGCCTGATCCTGCTGGCGGTAGCGCACCTTGGCGGTCAGACGGCGCGGCTCGGCAAGCTCGACGGGATTGACCCAGTAGATCTCCGAGGCGCGCAGGGCACGGGAGAACAGCCAGGGATGCTCGCCCTGGCCGACGATCAGCACGTTACGCGCCAGGTCCTTCTCCAGCACGTACCAGGGCTCTTCGCTGGCGTTCTTCAGACCGCCGATGCCCAGCCCCTGACGCTGGCCGATGGTGTGGTACATCAGGCCGTGGTGGCGGCCGATCACCTGGCCGTCGGTGGTCTCGATGTCGCCGGGCTGGGCGGGCAGGTACTGCTTGAGGAAATCGCTGAAGCGACGCTCGCCGATGAAACAGATGCCGGTGGAGTCCTTCTTCCTGGCGGTGGCCAGGCCGTGCTGTTCGGCGATGGCGCGTACTTGGGGTTTTTCCAGTTCGCCCACCGGGAACAGGCTGCGGGCGATCTGCTCGCCGCCCACGGCGTGCAGGAAGTAGCTCTGGTCCTTGTTCGGGTCCAGGCCCTTGAGCAGTTCGCTGCGGCCATCGACATCGCGGCGGCGCACATAGTGGCCGGTGGCGATCAGGTCGGCGCCGAGCGTCAGCGCGTAATCGAGGAACGCCTTGAACTTGATTTCCCGGTTGCACAGGATGTCCGGGTTCGGCGTGCGCCCCGCCTTGTACTCGGCCAGGAAATGTTCGAACACGTTGTCCCAGTACTCGGCGGCGAAATTGGCCGTGTGCAGGTGGATGCCCAGCTTGTCGCAGACGGCCTGCGCGTCCGCTAGGTCTTCCTTGGCGGTGCAGTACTCGGTGCCGTCGTCCTCTTCCCAGTTCTTCATGAACAGGCCTTCGACCTGATAACCCTGTTGCTGCAGGAGCAGGGCGGAAACGGAGGAGTCCACGCCTCCGGACATGCCGACGATGATGCGTTTGCCGTTCACGGAGAAACCTTTCAGAAAATCAGCGAGAGGGGGTAGCGGTGGCCGGCCAGGTAGTGCTCGACCGCCTTGGCGACCAACGGGCTGCGCAGGCGCTCGGCCTCGGCCTGCATTTCGGCGGGCGTCAGCCACAGGGCGCGCTCGATGCCGGTATCCAGCGGGCGCTGGGCATCATGACTCAGTGGCCGGCCGAAGAACGTGGTGCGGTAATAGGTGACGCCGTTGCTGGGGGCGGTGTACAGACCGACCCCTACCAGCCCCTGGATCTCCACCGTCCAGCCGGTTTCCTCGAGGGTTTCGCGCAGGGCGGCTTCGATGAGGCTTTCGCCAGGCTCCAGATGGCCGGCGGGCTGATTGAGCACCAGGCGGCCACGCTGCTGCTCTTCGACCAGCAGGAATCGGCCGTTGTCTTCGATGACGGTGGCGACTGTGACGTGGGCGTGCCAGTTCATCCGCTCATTCCGAGGTTCTTCAGGGGAGCGGCATTATACGCGCTTGTCGTCACAGGGCGAGCGAGAGGCGGGAAATGCAAAACCCCGGCACGAGGCCGGGGTTTTGTTGCCGGTGACAGCTCACCGGCAAGGCTGCGAACTCAGGCCAGCTGTGCCAGCGCGCCATTGAAGGTTGCGCTGGGACGCATGGCCTTGCTGGCCAGCTCGAAGTTCGGCTGGTAGTAGCCGCCGATGTCCTGAGGCTTGCCCTGCGCATCGTTCAGCTCGGCCACGATTCGGGCTTCGTTCTCGGTCAGGCGCTTGGCCAGACCGCTGAACTGGGCTTGCAGCTCCAGGTCTTCGGTCTGCTCGGCCAGGGCCTGCGCCCAGTACAGGGCCAGGTAGAAGTGGCTGCCGCGGTTGTCGATCTGGCCGACCTTGCGAGCCGGGGACTTGTTGTTGTCCAGCAACTGGCCGGTGGCCTGGTCCAGGGTCTTGGCCAGTACCAGCGCCTTGCTGTTGCCGTAGCTGTTGCCCAGGTGCTCCAGGGAGGCGGCCAGGGCCAGGAACTCGCCCAGCGAATCCCAGCGCAGGTAGCCTTCCTCGTTGAACTGCTGGACGTGCTTGGGCGCGGAACCGCCGGCACCGGTCTCGAACAGGCCGCCGCCGCTCATCAGCGGAACGATGGACAGCATCTTGGCGCTGGTGCCCAGCTCCATGATCGGGAACAGGTCGGTGAGGTAGTCACGCAGCACATTGCCGGTCACCGAAATGGTGTCCTTGCCTTCGCGGATGCGCTTCAGGGACACGCGGGTGGCTTCGACCGGGGACAGGATGCTGATGTCCAGGCCGGTGGTGTCGTGGTCCTTCAGGTACTGCTGGACCTTCTCGATGACCAGGGCGTCATGCGGACGGTTGCTGTCCAGCCAGAAGATCGCCGGGGTGTTGCTCAGGCGCGCGCGGGTCACGGCGAGCTTGACCCAGTCCTGGATCGGTGCGTCCTTGACCTGGCACATGCGCCAGATGTCGCCGGCTTCCACTGCATGTTCCAGCAGCAGGTTGCCGTTCAGGTCGGTGACGCGCACGGTGCCGTCCGCCGGGATCTGGAACGTCTTGTCGTGGGAGCCGTATTCCTCCGCCTTCTGCGCCATCAGGCCGACGTTGGGGACACTACCCATGGTGGTCGGGTCGAATGCGCCGTTGGCCTTGCAGTCTTCGATCACGACCTGGTACACGCCGGCGTAGCAGCGGTCCGGAATCACCGCCTTGGCATCCTGCAGCTTGCCTTCGGCGTTCCACATCTTGCCGGAGTCGCGGATCATCGCGGGCATGGAGGCGTCGACGATCACGTCGCTCGGCACATGCAGGTTGGTGATGCCCTTGTCGGAGTTGACCATGGCCAGCTTGGCGCTGGACGCGTACACGGCCTGGATGTCTGCTTCGATCTCGGCCTGCTTCTCGGCGGGCAGCGTCTTGATGCGGGTGTAGAGGTCGCCGATGCCGTTGTTGGCATTGAAACCGACCGCCTTCAGCGCGTCGGCGTGCTTGGTCAGCACGGCGTCGTAATAGGCTTCGACGAACTGGCCGAACATGATCGGGTCGGAGACCTTCATCATGGTGGCCTTCAGGTGCACGGAGAACAGTACGCCGGTGCTCTTGGCGTCTTCGATCTGCGCGCTCACGAAGCTGCGCAGGGCCTTCTTGCTCATCACCGAGGCGTCGATGATCTCGCCGGCCAGCACCTTGGTCTTTTCCTTCAGGACGCGAACGCTGCCGTCGGCGGCAACCAGTTCGATCTTCACGCTGCCAGCGGCTTCGATCAGAGCGGCTTTCTCGCTGCCGTAGAAGTCACCCGCCTCCATGTGAGCCACGTGGGATTTGGAGTCGGCGCTCCAGGCGCCCATCTTGTGCGGGTTCTTGCGTGCGTAGTTCTTGACCGACAGCGGTGCGCGGCGGTCGGAGTTGCCTTCGCGCAGCACCGGGTTCACGGCGCTACCCTTGATCTTGTCGTAGCGGGCCTTGACGTCCTTCTCGGTGTCGTTGCTCGGTGCCTCGGGGTAATCGGGCAGCGCATAACCCTGCTGCTGCAGCTCCTTGATGGCGGCCTTGAGCTGCGGAACCGAGGCGCTGATGTTGGGGAGCTTGATGATATTGGCATCGGGAGTGGTAGCCATCTGGCCCAGCTCGGCCAGATCATCGGCGATGCGCTGTTCGGTGGTCAGGTAGTCGGGGAAAGTGGCGAGGATGCGTCCGGCGAGGGAGATGTCGCGTGTTTCTATCTGGATGCCGGAGGAGTGGGTGAAGGACTTGATGATCGGAAGCAGGGAGTAGGTGGCTAGCGCGGGTGCTTCGTCGGTAATGGTATAGATGATCGAGCGATTGGACATGTTTCGAATCGAGCCCTTGTGGGTGCTGTGGTTGCGAAAGCCGTGATGCGCGCCAGCAGTTCCTCTGCGGCGATCCAAGGCGCATCCAGGCTGAAAGGCGGATGTCTGCGGATGGTCAAGAAGGGGTAGTTTTCGACCATGAAGCGGGTTACTTCAGTCAGACTGGGATGTCCCTATGCTCCCGCGGCGGCGAACTATATCACAAGGCCCCTATCTCTCTGTAAGCGGGGCAAAGGCGGCCGGGCGGGACATCTCCGGGTGGGGCGGCGTGCGACGAGGGTATAGTTTCCACCGGGGGGGCAATTGGCTAAGCTCTGGCGCGGAAACACTCATCCAACGAAATGGAGTCCAGCATGGGTTACCAAAAGATCCAGGTCCCCGCGAACGGTGACAAAATCACCGTCAACGCCGACATGACCCTCAATGTGCCGAACAACCCCATCATTCCCTTTATCGAGGGTGACGGCATTGGCGTCGACATTAGCCCGGTAATGATCAAGGTCGTCGATGCTGCCGTGGAGAAGGCCTACGGCGGCAAGCGCAAGATCGCCTGGATGGAAGTCTATGCGGGTGAGAAGGCCACCCAGGTCTACGACCAGGACACCTGGCTGCCCAAGGAAACCCTGGAAGCCGTGCGTGACTATGTGGTGTCGATCAAGGGCCCGCTGACCACTCCGGTCGGGGGCGGCATCCGTTCCCTGAACGTGGCGCTGCGTCAGGAGCTGGACCTGTATGTCTGCCAGCGCCCGGTGCGCTGGTTCGAAGGCGTGCCCAGCCCGGTTAAGAAGCCTGGCGACGTGGACATGGTGATCTTTCGCGAAAACTCCGAAGACATCTATGCCGGTGTCGAGTGGAAGGCTGGCAGCCCCGAGGCCGAGAAGGTCATCAAGTTCCTCACCGAGGAAATGGGCGTCAAGAAGATCCGCTTCACCGAAAACTGTGGCATCGGCATCAAGCCGGTTTCCCAGGAAGGCACCAAGCGTCTGGTGCGCAAGGCGCTGCAGTACGCCGTGGACAACGATCGCAGCTCTGTGACCATCGTTCACAAGGGCAACATCATGAAGTTCACCGAAGGTGCCTTCAAGGAGTGGGGCTACGAGGTGGCGCGTGACGAGTTTGGCGCCGAGCTGCTGGATGGCGGCCCGTGGATGCAGTTCAAGAACCCCAATACCGGCAAGACCATCGTGGTAAAGGACGCCATTGCTGACGCCATGCTGCAGCAGATTCTGCTGCGTCCGGCCGAGTATGATGTCATCGCCACCCTGAACCTGAACGGCGACTACCTCTCCGACGCCCTGGCGGCCGAGGTGGGTGGCATTGGCATCGCGCCTGGCGCCAACCTGTCCGATACCGTGGCCATGTTCGAAGCGACCCACGGCACCGCGCCGAAGTATGCCGGTCAGGACAAGGTCAACCCGGGCTCCATCATCCTCTCCGCCGAGATGATGCTGCGCCACATGGGTTGGACCGAAGCCGCCGACCTGATCATCAAGGGCACCAACGGTGCCATCGGCGCCAAGACGGTCACCTATGACTTCGAGCGTCTGATGGACGGCGCGACTCTGCTGTCCTGCTCCGCCTTCGGCGACGCCATGATCAAGCACATGTAAGACTGTTTCGGCACGCAAAAGAAAGCCGACCCGCAAGGGTCGGCTTTTTTATTGGTTTTGTACCGTCCTGGCGTCAGGCGCCTTGTGTCTGCGGTGTCTTGGTGACGGGGGACGCAACCTCGACGGAGGCGATCGAGCGTATGTTCACCGCGTGCAGGCCCTTGGGACCCTGGAGTATTTCGAAGTGGACCGGCTGGCCGGCCTTGAGTGTCTTGTATCCGTCCATCTGGATTGCTGAGTAGTGGGCGAACAGATCCTCATCTCGGCCGTCAGCAACGATGAACCCGTAGCCCTTGGCGTTGTTGAACCACTTGACCTTACCGCTGAGCATGCTGATTTTCCCTCTGCAAAGGACTCCATCACTGGAGTATCATCGACTTCAATTCCATGTGAAGGCGAAACGGCCGTGGCATGGAACCACCGGTTACCCGAAGGGGTACACTTTGTTTGTATCACCGATTTCCCGAGAGTCAAGGAAGTGAGCGGGCGGCTGAGACGCCGGTCAAACCCATCACCTGTCAGCTTTTTGATCCCCTTTCCGAGCATGCAAGCAGATCAGCAGATTCGACTAACATTCAATCAGGACCGTCCCGATTGGCATGAAGATGACGATTCCGGCCTGCTCGTCGGAGAGGCCAGGCCGGCACTGCAGACGCCGCCTCTGTACAAGGTCGTCATGTATAACGACGACTACACCCCGATGGATTTCGTGGTGGAGGTATTGGAGCGGTTCTTCGCGCTGAATCGGGAACAGGCAACAAGAATCATGCTGACCGTGCACACCGAGGGCCGGGCTGTCTGCGGATTGTTCACTCGCGATATCGCCGAGACGAAGGCCGAGCAAGTCAACGAATACGCCCGTACATGCCAGCATCCGCTACTCTGTGAGATCGAGAAGGACGGCTGAATCCGGCCGCGTGGGGAGGTAAGCCATGTTGAACCGAGAGCTCGAAGTCACCCTCAATCTGGCGTTCAAAGAGGCGCGGGCCAAACGTCACGAGTTCATGACTGTCGAACACCTGCTGCTTGCCTTGCTGGATAACGAGGCGGCAGCCAGTGTGCTGCGTGCTTGTGGGGCCGACCTGGACAAGCTGCGTCATGACCTCCGGGAGTTCATCGATTCGACCACGCCGCTGATTCCGCCGCATGACGAGGAGCGGGAAACCCAGCCGACGCTGGGCTTCCAGCGCGTTCTGCAACGCGCCGTCTTCCATGTGCAGAGCTCCGGCAAGCGGGAAGTGACCGGTGCCAACGTGCTGGTCGCGATCTTCAGCGAGCAGGAGAGCCAGGCAGTCTTCCTGCTCAAGCAGCAGACCGTGGCGCGCATCGATGTGGTCAACTACATCGCCCATGGCATCTCGCGTGTGCCTGGCCAGGCCGACCACGCGGATAACGAGGACATGCAGGACGAGGAGGGCGGTGAGTCCAGCAGTGCTGGTCATCCCCTGGATGCCTATGCCACCAATCTCAACGAGCTGGCGCGCCAGGGGCGCATCGATCCGTTGGTCGGCCGCGAGCCGGAGGTGGAGCGTGTCGCGCAGATCCTGGCGCGGCGTCGCAAGAACAATCCCCTGCTGGTGGGCGAGGCGGGGGTCGGCAAGACGGCGATCGCCGAAGGTCTGGCCAAGCGTATCGTTGATCGCCAGGTGCCCGATCTGCTGGCCGATAGCGTCGTCTATTCCCTGGATCTGGGCGCGCTGCTCGCCGGGACCAAGTACCGTGGCGATTTCGAAAAGCGCTTCAAGGCACTGCTCAACGAATTGCGCAAGCGGCCGCACGCCATCCTGTTCATCGACGAGATCCACACCATCATCGGTGCCGGCGCGGCCTCGGGCGGGGTGATGGATGCTTCCAATCTGCTCAAGCCGTTGCTGTCGTCCGGCGAGATCCGCTGCATCGGCTCCACGACCTTCCAGGAATTCCGCGGCATCTTTGAGAAGGACCGGGCACTGGCGCGGCGCTTCCAGAAGGTGGATGTCACCGAGCCCTCGGTCGAAGACACCATCGGTATCCTGCGCGGACTCAAGGGCCGCTTCGAAAGCCACCACGAGATCGAGTATACCGACGAAGCGCTACGCGCCGCCGCCGAGCTGGCTGCCCGTTACATCAATGATCGGCACATGCCAGACAAGGCCATCGACGTGATCGACGAAGCGGGCGCCTATCAGCGCCTGCAGCCGGCCGACCGCCGAGTGAAATGCGTCGATGTCGCGCAGGTCGAGGACATCGTTGCCAAGATTGCGCGCATTCCGCCCAAGCATGTTTCCAGCTCCGACAAGGAGCTGCTGCGCAACCTGGAGCGTGACCTCAAGCTCACCGTGTTCGGCCAGGACGAGGCCATCGACTCGCTGGCCACGGCCATCAAACTGTCCCGCGCAGGGCTCAAGGCGCCGGACAAGCCAGTCGGTTCGTTCCTGTTCGCCGGTCCCACCGGCGTGGGCAAGACCGAGGTGGCGCGTCAGCTGGCGCGTTCGCTGGGCGTCGAGTTGGTGCGCTTCGACATGTCCGAATACATGGAGCGGCATACCGTGTCCCGCCTGATCGGCGCACCGCCCGGCTATGTGGGTTTCGACCAGGGCGGGCTGCTCACCGAGGCCATCACCAAGCAGCCGCATTGCGTGCTGCTGCTGGACGAAATCGAGAAGGCGCATCCGGAAGTCTTCAACCTGCTGCTGCAGGTCATGGACCACGGCACCCTGACCGACAACAACGGACGCAAGGCGGATTTCCGCAACGTCATCCTGATCATGACCACCAACGCTGGCGCCGAGACCGCTTCGCGTGCCTCCATCGGTTTCACGATGCAGGATCACTCCACGGATGCCATGGAAGTGATCAAGAAGACCTTCTCGCCCGAGTTCCGCAACCGCCTGGACACCATCATCCAGTTCGGCCGGCTCAGTCACGAGGTCATCAAGAGCATCGTCGACAAGTTCCTCACCGAACTGCAGGCCCAGCTCGAGGACAAGCGTGTGCAGCTGGATGTCAGCAACGCCGCGCGGGGCTGGCTGGCCGAGCGCGGCTACGACGTACAGATGGGCGCTCGGCCCATGGCGCGGCTCATCCAGGACAAGATCAAGCGGCCGCTGGCCGAGGAGATCCTGTTTGGCGAGCTGGCCGAGCATGGCGGTGTGGTGCACATCGATGTGGCGGGTGATGAGCTGGTCTTCGAATACGAGACCAGCGCCGAGGTCGCCTGATCACCAGTGGCAAAAAAGCCCGGGTCATGCCCGGGCTTTTTTTGCCACGAAAATGGCGCACAAACAAAAACGCCCGGCAGGGCCGGGCGTTCGGGCAACTCGGTTTCAGCGGGCGCGGTAGGTGATGCGGCCCTTGCTGAGGTCGTAAGGCGTCAGTTCGACGCGCACCTTGTCGCCGGTCAGGATGCGGATGTAGTTCTTGCGCATCTTTCCGGAGATGTGCGCGGTTACGACATGCCCATTCTCCAACTCCACACGGAACATGGTGTTGGGGAGGGTGTCGACGACAGTGCCTTCCATTTCCAAGCTGTCTTCTTTCGACATGCAGTATTGCCCTCGGTATTCATGAAAGCCGGGTCGCCTATGGACCCTGGCAAAAGCGGCGTGCATTGTGCCCGAAAATGCCCCGCCACGCCAAGTCTCAGGTCAGGCTGACCCAGCGCTGGTTGACCAGCAGCTCGATGGGGCGGTACTCCGTCTTGTAATTCATCTTCCGGCAATTCTTGATCCAGTAGCCCAGATAGACATCGGAAAGTTCCAGGCGTGCGGCTTCGTTGATCTGCCAGAGGATGGCGTAGCGGCCCAGGCTGCGATGTTCCTCTTCCGGCGCGTAGAAGGTGTACACAGCGGAAAGGCCGTTAGGCAGCACATCGGTGACCGCCACAGCCATCAGGTAACCGTCCTTGCGGAACTCGAAGAAGCGGGCAAAGGCCAGGTTGCGTACCAGGAAGGTCTGGAACTGCTCGCGGCTGGGCGGGTACATGTCGCCGTCGGCATGCCGCTGCTCTATATAGCGGGCGTACAGCGCATAGAGCTCCTCGCTGAAGTGCGGCGGCCGTGATGTAACCTGCAGGTCAGCGTTGCGCTTGAGGATGCGGCGCTGCTGTCGATTGGGGTGGAAGCGGGTGACCGGGATGCGCGCAGGGATGCAGGCGTTGCAATGCTGGCAGTGGGGGCGATACAGGTGATCACCGCTGCGCCGAAAGCCCATTTCCGAGAGCTCGGCGTACATGTGCGCATCCATGGGCTGGCTGGGGTCGAGAAAGAGCGTGGTGGCCTGCTCTCCCGGCAGGTAGCTGCAAGGATGGGGCTGGGTGGCATAGAACTTCAGGCGAGCCAGCTCGGTCATGGGTCGCTTACCTCAATGGATTGAGGGGGAGTGTAAGTCAGCCGGTCTGGAACGCCTAGGCGCGCCAGCTGGCTGAACTGGGCTGGTCCAGATGGCGGTGCAGGTAGGTGGCGAATTCGGCACGTGGAATGGAGCGGGCGCCAAGGCTTTCCAGGTGGCGCGTTGGCATCTGGCAGTCAATTAGGACGAAGCCCCAGTCCTGCAGGTGTCGCACCAGCGTGACGAAGCCGACCTTGGAAGCGTTGGTGGTCCGGCTGAACATGGACTCACCGAAGAACAGCTGCCCCATCGCCAGACCGTACAGGCCGCCAACGAGTTGGTCCGCTTGCCATACTTCGACCGAATGGGCGATGCCGAGTTCGTGCAGCTGCCGGTAGGCTTGTTGCATCGGGTGGGTGATCCAGGTGCCATCGCTGTTGCGACGTGGCCCGGCGCAGGCATCGATCACCTCGGCGAAGGCCTGGTCGAAGGTGACACGAAACACCTGCTGGCGCAGGCACTTGGCAAGGCTGCGCGAGACGTGCAGCTCCTCGGGGAACAGAACGGTGCGCGGATCGGGCGACCACCAGAGCGGCGGCTGGCCGTCCTGGAACCAGGGAAAGCAGCCGTGGCGGTAGGCCCGGATGAGCCGTTCGGGGCGCAGGTCGCCGCCCGCCGCGAGCAGCCCATTGGGTTCTCGCAGCGCCTGTTCGAGGGGAGGGAAGTCGAGAGTATCTCGATCCAGCCAGGCAAGCATGGGCGGAGGAGGGCGGCCGAACGGCCGCCCGCTCAATCAGAGACTGTCGAGATACTTTTCGGCGTCCAGCGCGGCCATGCAGCCGGCGCCCGCCGAGGTGATCGCCTGGCGATAGACGTGGTCGGCCACGTCGCCGGCGGCGAATACGCCCGGGATATTGGTGGCCGTGGCGTTGCCCTCGATGCCGCCGTTGATCACCAGGTAGCCGTCGCGCATGTTCAGCTGGCCGCTGAACAGGTCGGTGTTCGGCTTGTGACCGATGGCAATGAATACGCCTGCCAGATCCAGGGTCTTCTCGATGCCACTCTGGGTGTCCTTCAGGCGTACGCCGGTAACGCCACTGTTGTCACCCAGCACTTCTTCCAGGGTGTGGTTCCAGTGCAGGCGGATGTTGCCGGTGGCAGCGCGTTCAAGGATCTTGTCCTGCAGGATCTTCTCGGAGCGCAGCTTGTCGCGGCGGTGGATCAGGTGCACTTCCTTGGCGATGTTGGCCAGGTAGAGCGCTTCCTCGACCGCCGTGTTGCCGCCGCCAACCACTGCCACCACCTGGTTGCGATAGAAGAAACCGTCGCAGGTGGCGCAGGCGGATACGCCCTTGCCGGAGAATGCTTCCTCGGAAGGCAGGCCCAGATATTGAGCCGAGGCGCCGGTGGCTATGATCAGAGCATCGCAGCTGTAGGTGCCGCTATCACCCTTGAGAATAAAGGGACGCTGCTGCAACTCGGCGGTGTGGATGTGGTCGTAGACGATCTCGGTGTCAAAGCGCTCGGCATGCTTCTGCATGCGCTCCATCAACGCGGGACCGGTCAGGCCTTCGACATCGCCCGGCCAGTTGTCGACCTCGGTGGTGGTGGTCAGTTGGCCACCGGGCTGGATGCCGGTAATGACCAGTGGCTTGAGGTTGGCGCGCGCGGCATACACGGCGGCGGTATAGCCGGCTGGGCCGGAGCCCAGAATGATCAGCCGCGAATGCTTGACTTCATTCATAAAAAAACCTCATAAGCCTTTGTTCGATAAAGAGTGCGTGGTCCAATTCAGGCCGGCCCGAAAAAACTGCCGGTAATCCTACACCGAAGGTTGCGAACGCGGGAACGCGCTCCGCTCTATCATGGCGATAGCTTGCGTGGCGACAGGCGTGCAAAGCCGTAGAATGCGACCTGATCCACGCCCGCCCCAGATGCAGGAAACGCGTTTTGAAGAAAACTTCCACCCGCAGTGTTGAGACTCCCGAATGGCGCCGGCAGTTGCCGGTGCGCCTGAAGGAGGGCGCCCTGATTGCCATGGGCGCGCTCTGCCTCTACCTGATCATGGCCCTGCTGACGTACGAACGCACCGATCCGGGTCTGTTCCGCAGCGGGCGGGTCGATCAGGTGCAGAACGCCGCCGGACGGGCCGGTGCCTGGTTCGCCGATTTGCTGTTTGGTGGGGTTGGCTATTTCGCCTATCTGTTTCCCGTGCTGCTGGCGCTCAAGTGCTGGCGCATGTTCCAGCTGCGCCATGCATCCTGGCATGTGAGTGGCTGGCTGATTTCCTGGCGGGCTATCGGCCTGGTCTTCCTGGTGCTTTCCGGGGCGGCGCTGGCGCATCTGCATTTTGAACCGGCGGCCTGGCTGCCGGCCTCTGCGGGCGGCGCCCTGGGGGAAAGCCTCGGCTACCTGGCCGAGCAGACCCTGAACGTGCAGGGCAGCACCCTGATGTTCCTGGCCCTGTTCCTCTTCGGCCTGACGGTATTCACCGATCTCTCCTGGTTCCGCGTCATGGACCTGCTGGGCAAGATCGTCCTGGACCTTGGCGAGCTGATCCAGAGCGCCATCGCCAACTGGTGGACGACGCGCCAGGCTACGCGCGCCGCCCAACCGGTGGTATCACGGAGGGTCGAGGAGCCGGTGCTGGGCGACGTTGTCGAGCCGCCCTTGCTGGAGGACGCCGAGGAGCTCAAGCGTGCGCGTCAGCGGCTGCTGGCTCGCGAGAAGAAGCCGGTGGCGGCACCCGAGCCCCGGGCAGCACAGCCGCCGGTCGTAGAACCTGTGCCGCGCAAAGCGCCAGTGATCAGTGAGCTGCCGCCTCCGCCGCGGCTGGATGACCCGGTTTTCGCGACACCCAAGCTCAAACCCGCCGCGGTTCCCGCCAATGCGCTGGAAGGCACCCTGCCGCCGCTGTCCATCCTCGATGCGGTGGAAAAGAAGGCCAGCGGCTATTCGGAAGAAGCGCTGCAAGCCATGTCGCGGCTGCTGGAGCTCAAGCTCAAGGAGTTCGGTGTAGAGGTGACGGTCGAGAACGTCTACCCCGGCCCGGTGATCACCCGTTTCGAGATCCAGCCGGCGCCCGGCATCAAGGTCAGCCGCATTTCCAACCTGGCCAAGGACCTGGCGCGCTCCCTGGCGATCATCAGCGTGCGCGTGGTGGAAGTCATCCCCGGCAAGACCACCGTGGGCATCGAGATTCCCAACGAAGACCGGCAGATCGTGCACTTCTCCGAGGTGCTCTCCGCGCCGGAGTACGAAAGCGCCAAGTCGCCGGTCACTCTGGCGCTGGGGCATGACATCGGCGGCCGCCCGGTGTTTGCCGACCTGGCCAAGATGCCGCACCTGCTGGTGGCCGGCACCACGGGTTCGGGCAAGTCGGTGGGCGTCAACGCCATGATCCTGTCGATCCTGTTCAAGTCC
Source organism: Pseudomonas flexibilis (assembly GCF_000802425.1). Classification (GTDB taxonomy): domain Bacteria; phylum Pseudomonadota; class Gammaproteobacteria; order Pseudomonadales; family Pseudomonadaceae; genus Serpens; species Serpens flexibilis. The sequence continues at coordinate 38,564 of NZ_JRUD01000021.1, forward strand.
ACGCCCGAAGACGCGCGGCTGATCATGATCGACCCCAAGATGCTGGAGCTGTCCATCTACGAAGGCATTCCGCACCTGCTGTGCCCGGTGGTCACCGACATGAAGGAGGCCGCCAACGCGCTGCGCTGGAGCGTCGCCGAGATGGAACGGCGCTACAAGCTGATGGCCGCCATGGGTGTGCGCAACCTGGCCGGCTTCAACCGCAAGATCAAGGAGGCCGAGGAAGCCGGCACGCCGCTCACCGACCCGCTGTACAAGCGGCAGAACTTCGAGGACGAGCCGCCGCTGCTGAAGAAGCTGCCGACCATCGTGGTGGTGGTCGACGAATTCGCCGACATGATGATGATCGTCGGCAAGAAGGTGGAAGAGCTGATCGCGCGCATCGCCCAGAAGGCCCGCGCCGCTGGCATCCATCTGATCCTGGCCACCCAGCGTCCTTCGGTGGACGTGATCACCGGTCTGATCAAGGCCAACATTCCGACGCGCATGGCGTTCCAGGTGTCCAGCAAGATCGACTCGCGCACTATCCTCGACCAGGGCGGTGCCGAACAGCTGCTCGGCCACGGCGACATGCTGTTCCTGCCGCCGGGCACCGGGCTGCCGATGCGCGTGCATGGCGCCTTCGTGTCCGATGACGAGGTGCACCGGGTCGTCGAGGCCTGGAAGCAGCGCGGCGCCCCCGACTATATCGAGGACATCCTGTCCGGTGCTGACGAAGGCGGCGCCGGCAGCTTCGAGGGGGGCGGCGAAGGCGGCGAGGGCAGCGAGGAAGATCCGCTCTACGACGAGGCGGTGCGCTTCGTCACCGAAAGCCGGCGCGCCTCCATTTCCGCCGTGCAGCGCAAGCTGAAGATCGGCTACAACCGCGCCGCGCGCATGATCGAGGCCATGGAAATGGCCGGGGTCGTGACGCCCATGAACACCAACGGCTCGCGCGAAGTGATTGCGCCGGCGCCGATCCGCGACTGACTGCGAGGAATTCAATGAACCTGTTGCGCCTTCTGATACTGGCCGTTGGCCTTGCCGTCCTTCCCGCGCAGGCGGACAATGCCGCCGCGGTGAAGCGGCTGACTGACCTGCTCGGAAAATCCCAGACCCTGTCGGGGCGTTTCTCCCAGCTGACCCTGGATGCCTCCGGCACCAACCTGCAGGAATCCACCGGCGAGATGGCGCTCAAGCGCCCCGGCCAGTTCCGCTGGCATACCGATCCGCCGCTGGAACAGCTGCTGGTCTCCGACGGCAAGCAGGTCTGGCTGTATGACCCGGACCTGGAGCAGGTGACCATCCAGAAGCTGGATCAGCGCCTGACCCATACCCCGGCGCTGCTGCTGTCCGGCGACGTGTCGCGGATCAGCGACAATTTCGAGGTCAGCTATCAGGAAACCAGTGGCGTGGCCGATTTCATCCTGCGGCCCAAGGCCAAGGACAGCCTGTTCGATAACCTGCGCCTGTCGTTTCGCAATGGCGTGATCAACGACATGCAACTGATCGACAGCGTCGGCCAGCGCACCAACATCCTGTTTTCCGGCGTGCGGATGAACCTGCCGCTGGAGCAGAAACTGTTCAGTTTCCAGCCTCCGCCGGGAACCGATGTGATTCACGATTAACCGAGGCATGCCAGCGTTTCCATGGACCTGTTCCAGCAAACCCCTCCCGCCCAGCCCCTGGCCGCTCGCCTGCGCGCGGCCAATCTGGACGAGTACGTTGGGCAGGAACACCTGCTGGCGCGCGGCAAGCCGCTGCGCGAGGCGCTGGAACAGGGCGCGCTGCACTCGATGATCTTCTGGGGCCCGCCCGGGGTCGGCAAGACCACCCTGGCGCGGCTGCTGGCGCAGGTTTCCGACGCGCACTTCGAGACGATTTCCGCCGTTCTGTCCGGCGTGAAGGAAATCCGTCAGGCCGTGGAAATCGCCCGGCAGCACGCCGCCCAGTCTGGCCGACGAACCATCCTGTTCGTCGATGAAGTGCACCGCTTCAACAAGAGTCAGCAGGACGCCTTTCTGCCCTATGTGGAAGACGGCACGCTGATCTTCATCGGCGCCACCACCGAAAATCCGTCCTTCGAGCTGAACAACGCGCTGCTGTCCCGCGCCCGCGTCTATGTGCTGAAAAGCCTCGACGAGGCGGCGCTGCGCAAGCTGGTGCAGCGCGCCCTGAGCGAAGAGAAGGGCCTGGGCGCCCGCCGGCTCAGCCTGCCCGAGGAAAGCCTACAGATCCTGCTGGCCGCCGCCGACGGCGATGGGCGCCGCCTGCTCAACCTGCTGGAGAACGCTTCCGACCTGGTCGAGGACGGCGAGGCCATCAGCCCTGAAGCCCTGCAGAACCTGCTCGGCGACACCCGGCGGCGCTTCGACAAGGGTGGCGAAGCCTTTTACGACCAGATATCCGCGCTGCACAAATCGGTGCGCGGCTCCAACCCGGACGCCGCCCTGTACTGGTTCGCCCGCATGCTCGATGGCGGCTGCGACCCGCTGTACATCGCCCGGCGCGTGGTGCGCATGGCCAGCGAGGAAGTCGGCAATGCCGACCCGCGCGCGCTGACCCTGTGCCTGAATGCCTGGGATGTGCAGGAACGCCTCGGCAGCCCGGAAGGCGAACTGGCCGTGGCCCAGGCGATCGTCTATCTGGCCTGCGCGCCGAAGAGCAACGCCGTGTACACCGCCTACAACGCGGCGCGCCGCGACGTGGAGGCGTCCGGCTCGCTGGAAGTGCCGCTGCACCTGCGCAATGCACCCACCAAGCTGATGAAGCAGTTGGGCTACGGCGACGAATACCGCTACGCCCACGACGAGCCGGACGCTTACGCCGCCGGCGAGGACTATTTCCCCGAAGCGCTCGAGCCGCGCCGTTACTACCAGCCGGTGCCGCGCGGCCTGGAGCTGAAGATCCGCGACAAGCTCGAGCACCTGGCCGCGCTGGATCGCAACAGCACCCGGCAGCGGAGGCGCCCATGATCAGTGTCGTGCTCGCTGTGGCGGGCGGTGGCGCGCTGGGCAGCCTGCTGCGGTTTGCCGCCGCCAACTGGGTGACCGCCCACTGGCCGCACCATTTTTTCCTGGCCACCCTGGCGGTAAACCTTGTCGGCTGCCTGCTGATCGGCTATCTCTTCGGCCTGTTCCTGCTGCGCCCGGAATTGCCGCTGGAGCTGCGTGCCGGCCTGATCGTCGGCTTCCTGGGCGGGCTGACCACCTTTTCCTCCTTTTCCCTGGATACCCTGCGCCTGCTGGAAAGCGGCCAGCTCGCGACCGCCCTCGGCTATGCCTTGGCCAGCGTGGTCATCAGCCTGCTGGCCACCTGGGCGGGCCTGGCTTTGAACAAACTCTGACAGACGAGAACAGACATGCTCGATTACAAACTGGTACGCACCCAGCTGCAGGACGTCGCCGCCCGCCTGGCGACCCGTGGCTACGACCTGGATGTGGCACGCATCGACGCGCTGGAAAGCCAGCGCAAGAGCGTCCAGGTGCGTACCGAGCAGCTGCAGGCCGAGCGCAACAGCCGCTCCAAGTCCATCGGCCAGGCCAAGGCCCGCGGCGAGGACATCGCGCCGCTGCTGGCCGAAGTCGACCGCATGGGTGGTGACCTGGATCAGGCCAAGCGCGAGCTGGACGCCATCCAGGCCGAGCTGGACGCGCTGATGCTGACCATCCCCAACCTGCCGCACGAATCCGTGCCGGTGGGCGGCGACGAGGAGCAGAACGTCGAGGTGTCGCGCTGGGGTACGCCGCTCACGTTCGATTTCGAGGTCAAGGACCACGTGGCCCTGGGCGAGCAGCACGGCTGGTTGGATTTCGAGACCGCCGCCAAGCTCTCCGGCGCCCGTTTCGCCCTGATGCGCGGGCCCATCGCGCGTCTGCACCGCGCCCTGGCGCAGTTCATGATCGACCTGCACACCCGCGAGCACGGCTACGAGGAGTGCTACACCCCGTATCTGGTGCAGGCACCGGCCCTGCAGGGCACCGGCCAGCTGCCCAAGTTCGAGGAAGACCTGTTCAAGATCAGCCGTGGCGAGCAGGCCGACCTGTACCTGATCCCCACCGCCGAGGTGTCGCTGACCAACGTTGTCTCCGGCGAAATCCTCGATGCTAAGCAACTGCCGCTGAAGCTCACCGCCCACACCCCGTGCTTCCGCAGCGAGGCGGGCGCCTCCGGTCGCGATACCCGCGGCATGATCCGCCAGCACCAGTTCGACAAGGTCGAGATGGTGCAGATCGTCGAGCCGTCGAAGTCCTTCGAGGCGCTGGAGGAACTCACCGGCCATGCCGAGCGCGTGCTGCAACTGCTTGAACTGCCGTATCGCAAGCTGGCGCTGTGCACCGGCGACATGGGCTTCGGCGCCACCAAGACCTACGACCTGGAAGTCTGGATCCCCAGCCAGGACAAGTACCGCGAGATTTCCTCCTGCTCCAACTGCGGCGACTTCCAGGCCCGCCGCATGCAGGCGCGCTACCGCAACCCGGAAACCGGCAAGCCGGAGCTGGTGCACACCCTCAACGGTTCCGGCCTGGCAGTCGGTCGCACCCTGGTGGCCGTGCTGGAGAACTACCAGCAGGCCGATGGCACCATTCGGGTGCCGGCCGCACTGAAGCCGTACATGGGCGGCATCGAAGTGATCGGTTAAAGGGCACAGACAGGCCGGCGCAAGCCGGCCTGTCTCATTTGGGGGCAGTGGCACGGAAACTGCTCGACTTGATTTCCGACAAGCGCTGAACTTGCGCGCATGGGCTTTGATGAAGCCTGGCCCCAAAAGGTAAAGATTCCATGGATTTTCTTCCTCTATTCCACAACCTCAAGAACGCTCCGGTGCTGGTGATCGGTGGCGGCGAGGTGGCGTTACGCAAGATTCGCCTGCTGACCGATGCCGGCGCGGTGCCTCGGGTGGTCACCCACGAAGCGCTGGATGAGCTGGCGGCTCTGGTGGCCCGCCATGGCGGCGAGCTGCATCTGCGTGATTACCGAGAGGAGGATCTGAATGGGGTTCGTCTGGCAGTCGCTGCGACCGACGACGAACCGCTCAATGCCCGGATTTCCCGTGAAGCCCAGGCGCGGGGCATCCCGGTCAACGTGGTGGATGCACCGGAATTGTGCTCGGTGATCTTTCCGGCCATCGTCGATCGCTCGCCGCTGATGGTGGCGGTGTCCAGCGGTGGCGACGCGCCGGTGCTGGCGCGCTTGATCCGCGCCCGCATCGAGACCTGGATTCCCGCCGCCTACGGGCAGTTGGCCGGGCTGGCCAAGAAATTCCGTTCGCGGGTCAAGGCAGCGCTGCCGGATGTGCAACAGCGCCGGGTGTTCTGGGAAGAAGCCTTCCAGGGCCAGATCGCCGAGAGCCTGTTCGCCGGCAAACCGGCCGAGGCCGAGCGTCTGCTGGAGGAGAAGCTGGCGGGCAGTTCTGCCCGGTCGCTGGGTGAGGTATATCTGGTCGGCGCAGGTCCCGGCGATCCGGACCTGCTGACCTTCCGTGCCCTGCGCCTGATGCAGCAGGCCGATGTGGTGCTCTACGACCGCCTGGTGGCGCCGGCAATCATCGAACTGTGCCGCCGAGATGCCGAGCGCATCTACGTCGGCAAGCAGCGCGCCGAGCATGCGCTGCCCCAGGAACAGATCAATCGGCGCCTGGTGGAGCTGGCCAAGCAGGGTAAGCGCGTGCTGCGCCTGAAGGGCGGCGACCCGTTCATCTTCGGTCGGGGCGGCGAGGAGATCGAGGAGTTGGCCGCCGAGGGCATTCCCTTCCAGGTGGTGCCGGGCATTACCGCCGCCTCCGGTTGTTCCGCCTATGCGGGTATTCCGCTGACCCACCGTGACCATGCCCAGTCGGTGCGCTTTGTCACCGGTCACCTCAAGGATGGCAGCTGCGATCTGCCCTGGCGGGATCTGGTCGCGCCGGGGCAGACCCTGGTGTTCTACATGGGACTGGTCGGCCTGCCGGTGATCTGCGAACAGCTGATGCGCCACGGCCGTGGTGCCGATACCCCGATCGCGCTGGTGGAGCAGGGCACCACGGTCAACCAGCGGGTGATTACCGGCACCCTGGCCGATATGCCGCAGCGCGTCGCCGAGCAAGCCGTGCGGGCGCCAACCCTGGTGATCGTCGGTGAAGTGGTGCGCCTGCGCGACAAGCTGGCCTGGTTCGAAGGAGCGCAGCGCTAGACATCTAGCCGCCGGCTCGGTGGCCAAGGCTTTGCCTTGACCACCCTACGGTTGGCGGCGCTGCCAGATGCCCTTGCCCGGCAAACTATCGCGTCCATGTGGCGCGAACAGGTCCAGCGCCGGACCCTTGGGCACGATGCCGGTCGGGTTGATGGTCTGGTGACTGGCGTGGTAGTGGTGCTTGATGTGGGTGAAGTCCACGGTGGCTGCCACGCCCGGCCACTGGTACAGCTCACGCAGCCAGCCATGCAGGCTCGGATAGTCGAGGATGCGTTGCTGGTTGCACTTGAAGTGACCGTGGTAGACCGCGTCGAAGCGGATCAGGGTGGTGAACAGGCGCCAGTCTGCCTCGGTCAGGTACTCGCCGGCCAGGTAGCGCTGCCGGCTCAGGCGTTGTTCAAGCCAGTCCAGCTCGCTGAACAGGTCGTCGTAGGCTTCTTCGTAGGCGTCCTGGGTGGTCGCGAAGCCGGCCCGGTACACGCCGTTGTTCACCCGTGGGTAGATGCGCGCGTTGAGCGCGTCGATCTCGCCATGCAGGGGCTCGGGATACAGGTCGAGGGTCGAGCCGGTCAGGCCATCGAAGGCGCTGTTGAACATGCGCAGGATGTCCGCCGATTCGTTGCTGACGATGCGCTGCTGACGCTTGTCCCAGAGCATCGGTACCGTCACCCGGCCGGTGTAGTGCGGATCGTCCTGCCGGTAGCGCTGGTGGAGAAACTCCAGATCATCCAGGGCATCGCCGCTCGAGCCGGTCTGGGGGTCGAAGGTCCAGCCGTGCTCGCGCATCAGCCAGCTCACCACCGAAACCTGAATGATGTCCTCCAGCCCCTTGAGCGCCCGGGCGATCAGGGTGCGGTGCGCCCAGGGGCAGGCCAGGCTCACGTACAGGTGGTAGCGCCCGGCCTCGGCTGCGAAACCGCCGGCTCCCGTGGGGCCGGCGCTGCCGTCGGGAGTGATCCAGTGGCGGCGCTGCGCCTGTTCGCGCTCGAAACGGCCATCGCGGGCGGTGTCATACCACTGGTCATGCCAGTGGCCATCGATCAGAAGACCCATCGTCTATTCCCCTCTGTGTGCAGAGGAGTCTAGCGGCGCCAGGCTGATGGATGGGTGAGCTGTTCCGGTCGTTTCTATCGATCAGTTCGATCTGTTGCGCTCAGCCCAGTAGCGCTCGGCAAGGGCAAAGGCCTGCTCGCGCTCATGGCCCAGACCGTGCAACGCCAGGGCGATGGTCGCCTGCACCGCCAGCTCGCCATAGGCATCTGTCGCCTCGCCGCGCCAGACTGCCAGCAGCTCTACCGGGTCCAGCCGCTCGGGCTTCGTGTGCCGTTGCGCGGAGAGCGCCGGCCAGCTCTCGTCGCGGGTTTCGCCGGCGGCGGTCAGATAGAGCGTGGCAGGGCTGTCCGGATTGACCTCGATCTCGCCGCCTTCGCCCTTGATGACGATGGCGGTGTCGCCGAGCAATTGGCTGGCGCTGCGGTGAATCTCCTGATAGCCGGGATGGAAGATGCTCTGCAGCCCACATCGCGCGCCCAGCGGGTTGAGCAGGCGCGCCAGGGAATGAATCGGCGAGCGCAGGCCCAGCACGTTGCGCAAGCCGATCATGTGCTGCAGGCGCGGCATCCACGCGCCCAGCGGGATGAAGGCCAGGTTGTGCCGGTCGAGCGCGTCGCTGACCTGTTGCCAGTCCTGGCACTGTGGAATGCCCAGCAAGGCGAGGACATCCTCGGTATACAACCGTCCGGCGGTGTGGTCACCGGCGCCATGCACCAGGGTGCGTACGCCTTGGTCGGCCAGGCACTTGATGGCCAGCAGATACCAGGGCAAATGACGCTTCTTGCCGGCGTAGCTGGGCCAGTCGATATCCACCGCAATCGGCGGGGCGTCGAGGCGAGCACGCACCGCCTCGGTAAAACCGGCCATCTCCTCGGCGCTTTCCTCCTTGTGGCGCAGCAGCATCAGGAAGGCGCCCAGCTGCACCTCCTCGACCTGGCCGTCGAGCAGCATGCCCATGGCGTCGCGGGCCTCCTCGCGGGTCAGTCCCCGGGAGCCGCGCTGGCCCTTGCCGAGGATGCGCACGTACTGGGCAAAGGGATGTTCGAGCGAGGTATCGAGCGTCATATGCAGTTCGTCGGCTTTGGCAGGCCGGCCAGCTTGGCGGCCAGTTTGGCGGGAGTGCCCTTGAACAGGCGGTTGAGGTGCAGGCTGTTGCCCTTGTCCGGCCCCAGCTTCAGGGCTACGTACTTGATCAGCGGCCGGGTTGCCGGCGACAGCTGGAACTCGGCATAGAAAGCCTGCAGCAGGTGCAGGATTTCCCAGTGCTCTGCGGTCAGTTCCAGCCCTTCTCGCGCTGCCAGTGCCGCGGCGATGGCGTCGTTCCAGTCGTGACGGTCGGCCAGGTAGCCGTCCTTGTCCAAGGCGATGGTCTGCCCGTTGACCTGCAAGTCGCTCATAGCCAGCCGTTCACCTTGTCGTATTGCGCGCACAGCTCGACGAACGCCGGGTAGTCCACTGGAGTAACCCGTTCGGCTGCGCCAAGATTGCGGGCCTGCAGGTCTTCCTGCAGGGCATACAGACGAACCGTTGCGGGCAGGGTTTGCAACAGGGACCAGGCCTCGCTGCCGGTATGCAGCGCCTGGCAGGCATCGCCGCACAGCAGCAGGGCGTCGTCGGCACCCAGCAGGCGCAGGACACTGTCCAGCGGCTGGCGCCAGGGGGATTGGCTGAGCAGGTGCAAGGTAGTCATCAGAGAGTCATCACCAGATCGAAACGGGCCAGCAGCGCCGGCAGTTCAGCGCCGTGCAGCGGGGTCACCGGCAGGCTGAGCGTGGCATCGGTCAGGCCGCGACGTGCCAGGCTTGCCTGGCACACATACAGATCATCCACGCCGAACAGCGGCAGGGCCTGCAGGTTGGCGCTCAGGTCCTTCTGCTCCAGCGCGGTCGCCTGCTGACCGACTGGCAGCTGGAACACGCCGTCGTCCATGAACAGCAGGGCAATGGGCAGCTCGAACGCTCCACCGGCAAGGGCGATATCCAGTGCCTCGCGCGCGGCGGTGCCAGCCCAGGGTGACTGGCGGCAGATCAATAGGAGGGACTTGGCCATCAGTCGCCTCCGAAGCAGACCAGGCGGTCCGCCAGTTGCGCTGCTTCGTGCAGCTGGCCAAGCCCCGACAGCTCCCACGGCGCGCCGGTGCTGATCGCCTCGCGCTCGTAGCGGCGGGCTTCCTCGGCATTCAGTACGCCACGGCGTAGGGCGGCGGCGATGCACACCACGCTGTCCAACCGGTGCTCTGCCACGAATGCGCGCCATTGCGCCGCCATGTCCAGCTCGTCCTGCGGCGCGACCATTGCGCAAGAGGCGTTGTAGACACCGTCCCGGTAGAAGAACAGGCGGACGATCTCGTGTCCGCTGGCCAACACCGCCTCAGCGAAGCGCAGGGCCCGCCGCGACGCAGGCGCATGAGGTGGGGAGAAGAGGGCAATGGCAAATTTCATGGCTCGGATACCGCGACTACAGGCCGTCATCATACCCGCGACGGCACCGGAAACGAAAAGGCCCGCGCGAGGCGGGCCCTTTCATTAGAGGCAACCGATCAGTCGTCGCTGCCCATGATCCCGAAGATCTGCAGCAGGCTGATGAACAGGTTGTAGATCGACACATACAGGCTGATGGTGGCCATGATGTAGTTGCGTTCGCCACCGTGGATGATCTCGCTGGTCTGGTAGAGAATCACCGCCGAGGAGAACAGCACGAAACCGGCGCTGATCGCCAGCTGCAGGCCGCTGATCTGGAAGAACAGGCTGGCCAGCACAGCCGCCAGGAGCACGAAGAAGCCGGCAGTGATGAAACCACTCAGGAAGCTCATGTCCTTGCGGGTGGTCAGCACATAGGCGGACAGGCCGAAGAACACCAGGGCGGTCATGGCGAACGCGGAGCTGATCACCTCGGCGCCATTGGCCATGCCCAGGTAGTGGTTGAGAATCGGGCCCAGGGTGTAACCCATGAAGCCGGTGAGGGCGAAGGTGGACAGCAGGCCCCAGCCGGAGTTGCGCAGCTTGGCGGTGAGGAAGAACAGGCCGTAGAAGCCGATCAGCACCACGAAGATGTTCGGGTAGGGCAGACGCATCTGCTGGGAGACATAAGCGACGATGCCGCTGAACGCCAGGGTCAGTGCCAGCAGGCCGTAGGTGTTGCGCAGCACGCCGCTGACTTCGCGCTGTTCCACCTGCGCGTGATTCAGTGCGTAGTTACGTTCTTGCATGAGGCTCTCCTGTCGAGGAAGGCATTTGAGATGGCCGGATCATAGCAAAACCCCGTGGCAGAGGAACCCGCAGTGTTTGACAGTGTGTTGCGATCCGGTACTATTGCCGCCCGCGCCGGACGGCGCGGTTTCTTTTCGGAAGTGTGGCCGAGTGGTTTAAGGCAGCGGTCTTGAAAACCGCCGACGGGCAACCGTCCCAGAGTTCGAATCTCTGCGCTTCCGCCATACATATCGCTGAAAGCCCCGTGCTGCGGGGCTTTCGCGTTTCTGCAGGTTGGTAATTTTCTCCTGACCCACAACTTGACCCACACCATTGGTAATGGCTCAGCTCTACAGGCGACTAATGATGCAAAACCACGCCGCCAAGAAGCAGAGGCAAATTGGCGGGGTTGTCGATCTCGGCGATCCGATGCGCCGCGAGAAACGGTTGTGGGCCATGCCGGTAGGAGGATGTTGGGGTATTTCGGCGAACCGCGCACCTGATGGAGATGCAGATCAGGGCCGCAAGACCCTGCATTGTCGGACAGTATTTCCAGCCCCCATGGCCCGGGATGCGGAGCCTCCCGGGCCATGGGGGCTTTTCCGAAAAGCAACGATCCCATTGGTAGGATCGCCGCCTAGCGTGACGTGAGCAAATGAGAGTAGGGCTTGGCCTCCGACGTTGTGGTGGTCAATCCCGACTCTGTATCAAGCGAGGTACTGGCTGTGACGGGCACGCCACGATTCGCCGCAGGTTAGGTTGGGGTGGCATCTTGTCAGGAGGAAGACTGGTGATGAGGCTGGCACGCCGCTGAGAAACCGTCGGTGCGTACTGCGAGCGCTGCACTCCGCTGAGGATATCGTCTGGCAGTGGACCCAGGCGTGCGCGGATGGCCTGCGCCTCGGCATGGTTGGCCCGAAAGTCCTCGCGGCACAATCCCGATGGCTTGCAGCGCTGCGCCAGGTCGAACAGGCTGCGTAGCTGGTGGCCTCCACTGTCCAGAATGGTCGCCATCTCCCGCTGACCCATCAGCGCGGTGTGGTGGGCCAGCAGGGCGCGACGAGCCAGCATGTCGTAGTCGGTCAGCAGGTAAACGCCGAGAAAACCCAGCGGGCTGCCGATGTACAGCGGCAGGACGACCGGGTGCTGGTTGAGATTGTCGCCCACCTCGACCTGTTCGGGCCTGTCCTGGTGGATGCGCTCCAGGTGCTGGATCAGCTCGCCTATGCGGGCCTTAGCGCTCGCCAGTTTCGCTTCCAGCTGGCACATGGCCCAGTCGGCATAAGGGTCGTCGGCGGCCGCTGCCTGCCTGAGCTGATTGGTGATCTGGATGTACCCGGCCATGCCGAGGATCGGCCGTGCCCCGAGGCGCGCCGTGCGGCCACGCCAGATCAGTGCCGCATGAAAGGTGTGCAGGGTCAGGCTGATGTTGCTGCGCAAAGCGCCCAGTTCGATCTGAAACGAGTCCACGGTGAGGTCCCCGCGTCGGCGTAGTTGGCCTGATGATGCGCAATGCCGTTGGCCAATACAGCCAGAAAACTGAATGTCGACCGCTCGGTTATTTCGCTTCCGGGTCCGGTGGTTTATGCCAGTGGCATAACCGGCAGCGAGCCGGGCGACAGGGATTATTCCGCGGGCGGAACGGATCCGGTGTCGCGTCTGCATCGGCTGTGCTGACGCAGTTCATCCAGGCAGACCTGCACCTGTGCGGATACCGGGTCGCCAGGTTGGCGTTTGGGCTGCGCCGGGCGTTCGGGCGGTGGCGGTTGGCTGGGCGGTTTGGCTGGCAACGCGCTTTCGGGCGCTCCGGCGGCGGCCCAAGGCTTGAACTCGCCATGCCGGGCGCGCTGGATCAGCGCGGTCAGGTAGGCCGCGGGCTCGCGGATACCACCGGCCCGGCAGCGGGCCGCGGCCTCGTCCAGCACGGCCTGACGCTGCGCCGGTGGGAGGCTGAGCAGGGCCTGGCTGACCTGCCGCCGTGCGCTGCGGGTGAGCTTCAGAGCGTTCAGTCCATCGTGGCATGAGCCAAGCGCTGAATCCTCCTGCGCGCGCGGTACTGTACAGGTATCAATGCTTGTATCTGTACGTACTGTACTCGGCGAGTTCGGATTCCGAACCGGTTGGTAAGTCATTGATTTCAGGCTTGATTCGGATTCCGAACCGGGCGCTGAGTGATTCCGAACCCGGGCAGGCGCGATTCCGAACCGGGCGAAATCACCGGGTTCGGAGTCGTGCGGTGGCATGACGGTGCGTAGTCCTGGGCGTTGGTCGGCCCGGTGCGGCCGGTGTGCGCGGGGGGTGGGTATCTGCGTGGGGCCAACGGCGGGGTCATGCTTCAGTTCGTCGAGAACCCGCTCCGCCACCTGGCGCACGGCCTTGGCCGCGTGCACCAGGCTGTCTTGGATCAGTTGGCAATAGTGTGGGTCGATCGCCAGGGCCTGGGCCGGGCTCAGCGGTTCGTCGTACAGCACGTACAGCGCTTTCTGCAACTGCCCGGTGTGGGCGTCGCGTCCCCGGGAGACCCGGCTGAGCCAGCGCGTCAGGCGCAGCAGGGACAGCACGCGTGCGACGGTTTCCCGCGAGGCGCGCGTGCCGCCGGGAACGGTGGACAGATAATGCTGCAGATCGCCGTAGTGGGGTTGTGCCGCTGCGGATTCGTGGCTCAGAAGGCGAATGACCAGCCAGGCATTGCGCTCCAGAGGGGTCAGACGCCTGTCGAGCAGCAGCGCGCGCGGCACGCGGTCATGGCACGCGCCGCTGTAACGGAAAGGGCTGCGCCCTTCGTCCTGAATCTCGATGGCGTCGCCCGGGGCGGATCGGTGCGGCTGCTCGGCGACCGGCAGGCGGGTGGCCTGCTGAATGATCCGCTTCCAGCGCGCTGCGCTCATTGGCGTTCGCCATGCAGAGCCACTTGCTGCCAGACGTGCGCCACGCTGATCTGCTGCTCTTCGGCCAGCAACAGCATGGCTTCAAACTGCTCGGTGGGATCCCGGCTGTGCTCCTTGGGACGCAACTGCAGCCACCTGCGCCAGAGGGCGTGTTGCTGGGCCTCGCTGAGCTGCTGGGGGCGTCCCTTGCGGACCGGGACGTTCAGCAGCCGCCTGCGCAGTGCGGTTTCCGAGTACAGCAGGCCGAAACACTCGTACATGATGGAGCTGCTGGCGCCGAGGCGGATCGCCCGGTTGATCAGCATCTCGAGCTGCTCGTCCCGTTCGCCTTGCACAATGATGCGCCGGAACGTCTGGAGATCGATGCGCACCTGCACCCAGGGCACCGGTGCGTGCGCCAGGCTCGCCAGAATGCCGTAGGGCAGGGTGCGCAGCAGCTCCAGATCCTCCTCGCCCAGGCCCAGTGCCTTGCAGCGCTCCCGGTTGCCGGCCCGCAGGTCATGCAGAATCTGCAGCAGCATGGCGTTGTTGAGACTGTGGAAGGAGAGACTCATCGGGTACTCCTTTCAGGTGGCAGGTGGGGATTCCAGGTCGATCAGGCGTCGGCTCAGGCGGATCAGGCGAAACAGCTGCGTCAGCAACGCATCCGGCAGACGCGCCAGGCCGATGTCTTCAGCGGGCCGGCCAGGAAGCGGCAGCTGATAGCTGCCCAGCAGCACCTGTCCGAACAACGCGGCCGGCAGATGCTGGCAGTCTTGCCAATCACCCGGATCATGCGCGCGCAGCAGGGCGCCCAGGAGCAAGTGCACCGACAGCGCCAGAGGCGTCTCGGCGGGGCTGGGCCGCCAGGCAAAGCCCAGCCCGTAGTCGGTGGGGATGACCGCCTCGGGAATGCCGGCGGCCGTTGCCAGCGCACCGGCCAGGCGGTGTATCTCCCTGCGCAGCGGCGCGGGGCTGTCGAGTTCGGCGCTGATCGGCCACAGGGCCGAGTCGCGGTCGAGTCCGGTATCCGCCTCAGGAGCACCGAGCGGCTGACGTACTGGCTCGTTGTGGTCCGCTGGGGGGAGGGCCGGCCGGTCGCAGTCCGGTTGCGGATCGGCGGGATGCTCTGTGGCGGTTGTCGGCGGCGCCGGCTTCAGTTGACTCAGCAGATGCTCGCTCAGCGCCTCGATGGGCGGAATTCCCGCGGTGTCGAATGCCTGCAGGGCGCGTGTCCAGACGTGGCTGAAGTCTTCGCCGGCCTGTGGCAGTTGCGCCCACAGGCCCTGCGCCTGTTTGCGCAGGGCCAGCAGCCGCGTGATCTGGGGTTTGCCCAGGCCGGCCCGCAAGGCCAAGGGCAGGCCTGGCAGCAGATGTTCGAGGGTTTCCAGCAGGCGGCTGATGTGCGATTGCGAGACGGGATAGCCGCCGGCGGTCAGGCGCCTGGCCAGTTCCTGCTGGCTGAGCGCAGGACCCTCCTGTTCATAGAGGGACTTGAGGCGGTCCACGGCGAAGGCGCGTTCGATGAAGCTGAGCTGGGCATGCAGGTCGTTCTCGGCAAGATGGCCGAGCAGCGCGCTGGATTCATCGGTCCATGGCTTGAACAGGCAGTCGAGGTAAAAGAAGCGCTCGTCGGCGGTTTCCTGCCAGAGCTCGTTGAGGATGGCCAGGCGGGTGTTGCCGCCATTGCGAACGATGTAGTGGCGTTCCCCGGGGCGCCGGGTAATGGTCGGTGGCTGATCCAGCCCGCGTTCCCGGATCGAGGCTTTCAACTGGTCGTGGAGCGGATTGCGCAGGGTGCGCGGGTTGTGTTCGTAGGGACGCAGTTGCTCCAGGCTGACGCGGATCGGCGTGTCGCTTAGCGGGTCGGCCAGCGTCAGGTCCGGTGGCGCCTCGCGTTGAGTCGACAGCAACTGCTGGGCAATGTGGTCCAGGGTGGTGTGGGCATGGCGAGGCGGCATCACTCCGGCCTCCAGCTGGAGGGCGAGGCCAGGGAAGCGAAGCGCGCTTGTTCGGCCAGAAACGCACAGTGCACCGTGCCGGTTGGACCGTTGCGGTGTTTGCCGATGATCAGCTCCGCCGTGCCGCGCGCTTCGCTGTCCGCGTGGTAGACCTCGTCGCGGTAGACGAACAGGATAAGGTCGGCGTCCTGCTCGATGGCGCCGGATTCCCGCAGGTCCGACAGCAGCGGGCGCTTGTTGCCGCGCTGCTCCAAGGCGCGGTTGAGTTGGGACAGGGCGATCACCGGGCAGTTGAGCTCCTTGGCCAGGGCCTTGAGCGCGCCGGTGATCTCGGTGACTTCCAGGTTGCGGTTTTCCCGGGGGGAGGAGCGCATCAGCTGCAGGTAATCGATCATCACCAGGGCCGGCATGCCGAAGCGCCGGCTGGCGCGCCGGGCGCGCGCCCGCAGGGCCGCGCAGCTCAGCGCGGGGGTGTCATCGATGATCAGCCGCTCGCCGAACTGGCTGAGCTTGCCCGCCGCCGCGCTCAGGCGTGGCCAGTCATCATCCTGCAGGGTGCCCTTGAGCAGGCTGGACAGCGACAGCTGGCCGAGAATCGCCAGCAGGCGATAGACCAGGGCGCGCGCCGGCATTTCCAGGCTGTAGATCTGCACGCTGTGCTGGGGCCGGGCGAGCAGGGCGCTCTCCAGCAGGCTCAGCGCCAGGCTGGTTTTGCCCATCGACGGGCGCGCCGCGATGATGATCAGATCGGCCGGCTGAAAACCCGCCGTGTGCTCATCGAGGACCGTCAGTCCACTGGGTAAACCGGTGGTGACGCTGCCCGCGTTGAAGTGGCGGTCGATTTCATCGATGACCGTTCCCAGGCACTGGCGCAGGTCGAGGAATTCGTGCGTTTGCAGGTGCTGGCCAAGGCCGAACAGCCGCTGCTCGAAGCGCTCCTGCAGGTCCGTGACGATCACCTCGGACTCGTTGGCTTCGCGATAGCAGGCGAAGCCGAACTGCATCAGGCGGCGCCGATGGGCGCGGTCGCGGACGATCTGCGCATAGGTGGGGAGGTTGGCCACCGAGGGGATGTTCTTCGCCAGTTCGCCCAGGTACGCCAAGCCTCCCGCTTCCGGCTGGCTCTCCAGGTGCTCGGCCAGCGTCACCACATCGAAGGGTGTGTTCTGGTTGGCCAGGGTTTCGATGGCGCGAAAGATCAGCCGGTGCTCCGCGCGAAAGAAGTCTTCGCCGCAGAGCAGGTCGGCAACCAGGTCCCAGGCCTGGTTATCCAGCAGCAGTCCGCCCAGGACAGCCTGTTCCGCTTCATCCGAGTAGGGCGGCATCACGGGAGTGAGGGTCATCGCCGGTCTCCCGCGTCCAGGGTCAGCTGTGTCAGTTGCGGTTGCCACTGCGGAAACAGTTCGATTGCCAGCGCCTGCACTGAGCTCAGGCAGGAGGGCGCCTTGCGACCGTGGGGCTGACGCGGTTCGAAACGGTGTGCCGGCAGCCCGAGCGTGGCGGCCTGCCGGTAGGCGACCAGGCCGGGAATGCTGGTATTGAGCAGCAGCAGGGGCGGCGTATGACTGAAGGAGCGACGCAGGCCGGCGGTAATCAGGCGGCCGTCGTTGCTGATGCCTTCCGTGCGATTGAGCAGCAGGGCCAGTGCGGGTGTGCGGATGCCCATCCGTTGCAGCGGCTGCAGGTCGGCCAGCAACTGCAGGGTGCCGCCATGCACTTCCCGGGCGGCCAGCATTTCCGGGAGCACCGGCGACAGCGCGCGATCCGCGGCCAGCACGGCCATTTCCAGCACGACGCTGCGCGAACCCTGGGTATCGATCAGGACCAGGTCATAGGCGCTGGCCAGGCGGGGCAGCAGGTTGCGCAGGCGGACCCGGCCATCGGGCGCGTGGAGCAGGAGCGTGGCCAGTTGGCCGGTCGGGTCATTGGAGCGGATCAGGTCCAGCCCGGCAATCTCGGTGCGCGACACGACCTGGCGCGGATCCAGCTGGTGCTGGGCGATGAGCTCGAGCGTCCCGCACGGCGCTCGGCTGGTCAGGGAAAAGTAGCTGGACAGGGTCGGCTGGCTGTCCAGATCGATCAGTAACACGCGCAATCCCGCGTCGGCGAGCAGTGCGCCCAGGTTGGCGGTGATGGTGGTTTTGCCCACCCCGCCCTTGGTGGAGATGATCGAAAGCACGTACATGCGCTCAGCTCCTGTCCAGGCGGGCGGCAATCCACTGCTCGATCTCCTGGGAGTCCCAGCCCACCGCCCGCAGGCCGATGCGTCTGGCGTGCGGGAATTTGTCGAGCTTCATCAGGTTGTAGATGTGCGCACGTCGGAAGCCGGTTCGACGCATGACTTCATTGAGGCGAAGGATATGGCGTGCGGGGTGGGCGAGGGGCTGCTTGGGGCTTTGCATGGTCACTCCTTGGCGCGTGATGGCGCGTGATGGGTGACCTGAAGAAAGACCGGCACTGCGCAGCGGTAAACCGTATTGGCGGTAAGCCCTACCGTATTGGCGGTAGGGCGCTGCCAGTCCCGAGACTTTGTCGAGCTGCGGCGAATTTCCGCTCCAGGGTTCGTTTCGTGATACCCAGGCGCCCGGTGTGATGTGCAACCAGAGAGGAAATCACCGCGGATTGCGTTTCGAACCGTGAATAGGGAGTGCCCGATGGGGATTTGCCAAGTAGCAGGTCGAGGAGGGAGCCAATGATGTTCAAATTGGTTTTTTCGCTGCGTTCGCTGGGAACACTTGATGCTGCATCGACTAGGTCGATTCCCGGGGATTTATCGACTTTCTGGGCATTGAACTGACACTCCGCACATTGCGACTCCATCTTTTTCACCAGCGAGTCATGTTCGGCCTTGATCACCTGGAAGGCGTCCAACGTAATGCCGCTGTGTATCTTTCTTTCGAAGGCATCAAAAAGAAAGCTGGGTTTCTGATCCGGATAATAATCGGACATCCAGCTCTTGAGGTCGGTATGCCGGACCGTCAGGGAGTGAGATTCGATGAAGGTGCCAGCGGTGACGGTAGTGCCCAGGCAGCCATAGCGCAGCTCGCCGTTATGGATGGCATCGAGGATTTTCTCGGTGTTGGCCTGCAGGCAAGGCCATCTCAAAAAGCAAGGGTGTGGCTGGAATGCGGGTGACTGTGCCGCTTCGGCGAGTATCTGCTCTTCGTGCGCGGACAGATTGCACCAGCGCAGGGCGGCCTCAAGAGGCCGGTAATAGGTTTTGGCATGAGGGTTGTATGGCATTCGTCGAATATCCTTTTCTGTTGTTACGCCTGGACGACTTCCCTGTCCGTCGCTTGTGGGTTCGGAGCTAATTTGTTAGCAGATGAAAAGGGCGTTGAAAGACCATTTTTCAATGTTTTCTGTTGAAGCGTGAGCGACTTCTAATTCTTTTGCTCAACAAACCAAGCACTTGGTTGGTTTTGGGTATTTTTGTGTGTACTTTTGTACTTTTGTACTTTTGTACTTTTGTACTTTTGTACTTTTCGTGTTTTTATATTTTTCGTTTTTTTTTGCTATTTTATAATTGGCTTGTTCATAGAGCATTGCGTTTATCGATTTGATCGGCGTGTGGCTTTTGATATCGCCCAAGCAGGCAGAACGGGTTATCGGATGGGGTGACGGGGAAGAGCTCATCGGCGTTCAGCAGGTAGCCACTGAACCGGCGGGGCTTGCGGCCCGGCCACGCCAGGGAGCAGCCCCACAGACTCATTCCATCAGGGGCCTTGCGATGGATCTGCAGGGCCTCGAAGCGGCGTTGCAGCTTGCGCCATTCCAGGCCGCGGCCTGCCGGCGGACCGTTGATGTCGAGCTCGCGGCAGTAACGCTGAAAAAGGGCGGGGCTATAGATGAAGGCCTGGCCATCAACGACCTGCACCTTTGAATTCTCCTGATTCACCGACAATTGCCGTTGGGCGATGAGCGTTCTTAGCCAGAGAAGAAAGGCCCGTCCGGGATTATCCGCTGTGCTGTCTTTCGCGGCGGCGGGGGCCTGATGGACGCCGTCATCCGTGTCGCGTGCATCCTCGGATTCGGCAGAAACAGCTGTCAGGCCCTGGCCTGCGGGCGGGGCTCCGTCCAGCGCGCAACGCGCCAGGTCAATCAGCTCGCCCAGCTCGGTTGCCTGGCGGCGAGGGCTGGTGGAGGCGATAGTGAGCTGTCTCCAGAGCTCAGGGAAGCCCTGAAGCCAGTCACAGATGCCTTGGTCGACAAGCAGGGCCAGGCCGTGGCCGCTTCCATCCACGCCTGCCTGGGCAAGCGGGTTCAGTTCATTGAGTAGCGCGGCATACACGAGCGCCGCAGACCAGGCCTCGGCCTGTTGTGCCTGCTCTTCCGGGGCTGCGCCGGCGGGAAGCAGTCGTGAGCGGCGCAGCCTGAGGGCACCCTCGATCAAGGCCAGGCTATGGTCCAGAAACCCTCCCGGGTGGGCGTAGGTTTCCTGCTGGGCTGGCGTCTGCTCTATCCGTGTTGCGTAGCGTTTGAGTGGGACCAGGAAAAGCTGTTCGAAGCATGCCTTCGGCAGCGAGGTTTGCTGATAGATGCGGTCCAGGTGATCACTTCGCTCGGCTATCCAGGGCTCGTCAGATACCGGCTCGTTTTGCCGGGGTCGGCTTGATCTTGAGAGCCTGCGAAGCCAGTGCATGGGCGCTCCAACAAGAAGACTGCCCCGGTGGAGCCGGGGCAGTCGTTACGCAGGCTGTCAGCCTTCTGGTTCGCAAGTGCTCACTGGCGTCGTGTGCATAATCGCTGTCACCGAAATCCACCTGCTTAACGGTTTTCCAGAAAATCGATCGGCTCGAAGGTCAAGGGGGCGGGCTCTGGGGCGTTTTTGATCTTACGCGCACTCAGGGTGCACAGCCTGTTGTCCGCACTTCGGCTCAGTTCGTACTCGCCATCGACCGCATCTTTGAGCGCGGATAATCCTCGGGAGCTGCTATGGCCGCTGTGGATCACGAGAACGGCCACGTTCAAACGACTGATCAACAGGTCTGCCAGGCGCACAAAGTGGCTGATGTCTGCTGGGCTGTTTTCGTCGCCGCTAAAATTGCGCAACAGGTTATCGACCACGATCAAGGCGGGTGCGTGACCGGTAGCTTCGGACAGCTGAGTAATGGCTGAAGCAACGCCTGATATATGGGCCTCGATGCCCATATCGGCCGGATGGCTGGAGATGAACAGTGGGGCATCCTTCAGGTTGACGCCGTTGTGTGCCGACCAAGCACGCAAGCGCCGAGCAATGCTCGAATGACCTTCGCTGGTGATGAAGAACACGGCACTTTGGCGCACTGCCTGGCCGTGAAACGGCGTGTTAGTCGCCAGGCAGCAGGACAGGTCAAGGGCTAGGAGTGACTTGTCCTTGTTGCTTCCGCCATAAAGAACCGCCAAGGAATTCTGTTCGAGAAAGTCCGTTAGCAACCAGTCGATAGGCCGCACGGGCAGGTCAATTGCAGCGAGAAATCTGAATGCTTCATGTTTGGCAACTGCGTTTGGTTCGTTCATCTCGGGCACGCTCCATGTTGCTGAAAAGAAAATGCCCCGGCAGGACCGGGGCAATCGTTACGCAGTGAGACGGTCAGCCTTCAGGGTCAGCAGGTACTCGCTGGCATCGCGCGCATAAGCGCTGGCGCGGAAAATCGCCTGTTTGTTGCTTTGCAGAACCTGCAGCCATGACTCGATGTAGCCTTCGTGGCGCAGCTCGCCCTGGATACCCGTCAGGGCACACAGGTAGGCCGCGCCGACTTCCGCGATCAGCTCCTCGAAGGCATATTCCTGCGAGCCAAACGGGGTGGGCAGCACAATTCCCGCGCGGTTCAAACGCCGGGCATGACCACTCCAGTGAATCAGTTCATGCAGGGCAGTCGCGTAATAGCCGCCGGTGGAGCTGAACTGCTGAACGCAGGGCAGCTGGATGTAGTCCTGCGCGGGTGAATAGAACGCCTTGTTTTCGCTGCGATGGATGATGCACGCCCCGGAGCGACGCATCAGATCTTCGGCTTCAGCGTGGGGTGAGAACCCTTCGCCCGGGGCCGCGATTTCCTCTGGTGCCGCTTCAACGCCCTCGGTCTGTTCGATGTTGAACAGAAAGTTGCGCCTGAGCACCGGTATGCGCTCCAGCTTGGGTAGACCTTCTGCATCCCGGATGATGTTGCCCGACTGATCACGCGCTTCACGTTCCTTGTAGCTGTAGAACACCGTCAGTGTGCTGCTTTCGCCCTTGCGGACATGGCCGCCAGCCTCTTTTGCCTGAAGGTAAGTGAGCCAGCGATCCTGGCTATAGCCCTGCAGCCGTGCCTCGGTCCAGAGCAACAGGATGTTCACGCCTCGGTAGGCGCGTCCGGTGACCGCGTTGCTGGGAAATGGCGAACTCGCAGGCCGACCGGGATGCCAGGGCTTGATCCAGGGCACCACCTTCTGCTGCAGGGCCTCGACGATCTTGTGGGTCACCTCTTGGTAAATGTCACTCATGCGGTTTTCCTCGGCGAAGGCATGCCCATGCCCGACCGGGAATGGGTGCCCGGTGGGTAGGGAAGCGGCCTATGGCGCCGCGAAGACTGCGTGTGAAAGTGGCGTTCATCACCGAAGTGATCGTGCGAACCGCCGAACGCTGATCGCACTTGGGTCGGACCACCCGGACTGGGCGCAGCCTCGAAGATCCTGGCTACTTGGACGTGCTGCAGTGGCAGCGAGTCGTAAGGGGTAGTTAGTCGGGTTCGGCAACCTGGGCAAGGCGGCGATGGAGGCGTAAATCCACTGGCTTCCAGTGCGTTCTGTTGCTGCGAAGCGAAGCGACCAACGGTGTGGCATGGCGTGGATTGTTTCGCCAGGACGGCCAAGCTTGAGTGAGCAGAAACTAAGTCGGCACCGTGGAGGGTGCGTCATGGCTGAGCAGGAGAAGACCACCCAGGCGCATCGCTTCGGTGCTTGGGCGGGCTCATGGTGGTGGCGCTGGCGCGTTCTGGAGGATCGCCAGCTAAAGCGCGTGCAGGACAGCGGTATGCGTCACGGCCGGCTGCTGGTTCGATCCGTCTTCAGGGGTGGCGATCTACTGATGCTTGCCGGCCTACTACTGGTAGGGTTCGGGGTGGCGTTGCCCGTGCTGCTTACGGTGGGGCTGGGCTATCTCATCACTCGGTCTGGGGATTTCGATCCGTCGCCTGGATCGCCGGAGTACGATCAAATTGATCACCCAGACCATCGAACGCATTGGCCAGAGCGTTATGACGAGTGGGGTAGCTTGAAATGATCCTATTTCCCCTTTCCAGCTTTGATCATTGAAGTGCCCAGTGATATGCCTTGGGAGCCGGCGGTATGGCTACTTTGTGAGCCGCGCGACAACATGCTTTCCACCCCAGATCCCACCGAGTACCCCGCCCAACTCATGGCGCCGAGAAACAGCATCGGTAGCACGATGAACATGGCGCCCATCACGTAGGTGATCACCTGAGCTGTCACAGTGCCATCATCAAGGCCCGCCGAGGGGAGGGTGAGAAGCAGTCGGTCGCCCAGCGCCACGTTGCGGTACAGCGTGTCGAGCATGCTCGAGTCCACCCAACGGGCCAGTTCCCACCAGAAGGTCAGCATGTGCAGGGTGAACAGCGCGAAAGTCAGGGTCATCAGCACCTTGAGCTGGTAGGTGCTGATCAGCAAGACCAGCGGCAGGCAGATGATGGTGGCCTGAATCAGAAAGGCCTGCACCATCGGCAAGGCGGTGCGCAGGGCATTCAGCGAGGCGTAATTGCCCAGCGCGCCGAGGGCCAGGCCGCTGTTGGTGGCCAGGTTGTTGAGGCGGTGGCCCAGCGAGTCGCCCCGGCTGCCGCCGCCGTACTCCTGGTAGACCTGTCCGGGGGACATGGTCAGCGCTTGCAGCCGGGGGCTGACCAGCTCACGCAGGGTGATGTCCTGGATCTCTCCGGTTGTGCGTCCGGTCAGCCAGCCGCTCAGGCGCGTCCACAGGCTGGGATCGATCTGCTCGACCAGCCGGCTGCGCAGACCGATGCCGGCGTCGGCCCACCATTGCCGGCAGGAGGGGTAGCCGCCGCCGCTGTCGGGTTGTGGCAGGGTGGCGTCGCGCACATCGTCGTAGGGCCAGCTGGCGCGCGGCAGGCGTGAGCGGTCGCGGTCGTAGTAGCCGCTCGAGTCGAGAAACAGCCGCGAGCCGATCCAGGACGTGTCGAAATCCTCCTGCTTGCTCTGTACCGGGCGCTGGCTGAACAGGCGGGCGCGCGAGCGGCCGTAACAGTCCTTGGTGAAGTCGGCGACCTCCTGCAGCAGCACCTGGTCATGAATGCGCGTCTCGTCGATGTCCATGCGGATCTGCCGAATGTCCGGCGCGCAGGGAATGGCGGCGGTGCCGGCAGCGGTCACGCCCTTGCTCAGCGTATGCACCAGGTACCACCAGAGTGGCACGTTGGCGGACTGATCGCCAATCGTGTCGAAGGTTACGCCCCAGGCCGTTTCGCCGGGCTGCGCGACGCTGACGCCGCAACGCTGACTGGCCTGGGCGTCCAGGCGCAGGGTCGTGAGGTTCACCGGCAGCAGTGGAGCGCAGGCGAACATCAGCACGACGTAGGCCGTCCATAACCGATTCTCGACGCGCGCCACCGACAGCAGCCCCTTGTTGCCCTCGTCAGCGCCCAGCTGCCGGGCTGACAGCCACTCCTGCAGAATGATCGCGCCCAGCGGGGCGGCGAACAGGCCAGTGTCCAGCAGCAGGTTCCACAGGCCGTTGTTGATGATCCAACCCAGCAGGGTGAGGTAGAACTCCAGGTAGCTGTTGGTGCTCATGGTTCGTCCCTCAGGCCCGCAGGCCGCGACCCAGCTCGATGGCCAGGATGAGCAGCGCGCAGATCGTTGCCAGTCGGCGCCACTGTCGGCGTGCAGCGGGATTGGTGCGCAGCCGGTCCAGCCGCCACCAGAACAGGGCGATGGCGCCATAGAGCAGCAGGCGCCAGGCCAGCAGATAGGGCGAGTCGTGCTGCGAGCTAGATTGGTCGCCCAGCGCGCCGAGGCGGGTATTTATTAGCGCGACAGCCAGCATGAGCATGGCCGCGCCGGTACCCACGATGCTCAGCCAGTGCCGCCTCATGGCTGGCTGCCCGGGCTGGACTGGGCTTCGCGCAGGCGACCCGGTTCGGGATCGCCCTGGCGCACGGCACGTGCGGCGCTGGTCGCTACCTCCTGGCGTTCGAGGATCAGGCTGGCGGCATTGCCGGCGAGCATCTGGCGTAATTGCAGCTCGAGTTGCAGGGCGTGGATCTCGCGCTCCAGGGTGGCGAGCTGGCGTTGCACCGCCTCGCGGGCCGGGGTGGCGGATTCGATATGCGGCTCGCGCTGGCCGGCGAGCAGGGCGCGCTGCAGCAGAAGGGCCTTGCCGATCACGTCGGAGAGGGCAGTTTCGCTGGCCATGCGCCGGGCCAGCGTCACTTGGTCGGGATCGTCGCGCAGCGCCTCGATGACGCCGCGACTGACCATCAGAAGCGGGCTGGAAGCACTGGCCAGTCTGTCTGCAGTCAGCGGCTGCGAACCGTCCAGCAAACCCTGCAGCGCCTGCAGATGCTCCTGGTAGGTCTCCTGAATCAAGGGCGTCAGGCCTGTTCCCGCGCTGGCGTGCAGCGTCTCGCAGTCGTCACAGGTGGCGATCTCTGTTTCGCCGAGTACCCGCACGGCCCAGTCCGCCGCCTGCTGGGGTGTGCTCCAGGCGCTGCATAGGGCGCCGCCGTTGCAGTCCGCGTCGAGGATGGCCTGGGTATCAGTGGCCGGGCGGCTGTGCAGCAGGTTGTAGCCAGCCTGGACCAGGTCGCGGGTTACCCGAATCGGCGGTTGGCCGCTGCCCCCGGCCGGCTGGCCGCCGACCCAGGTCACGCCCTGGTTGCCGCCGGTGGTTTCGGTGGCACTGACCACTCTGACCGCGTCCTGGCTGGTCTGCAGGTTCTCTTGCATGGCTTGCCCCTTGGCCAAGGAACCCCAGGCGCCCTGGCCGATGGCGTCGGCCATCTGCCGCGCCATGGCCTGGCAGGTCAGCTGCGAGCGGTCATAGTCAATACGGCCCTGCATCACGCCATTGCTGAGCAGCTCGTAGAGACCGGGGTTGGCGCGCTGAATGATCAGCGCCGGCAATGACATCACCGCCTGGGTGGCGTTCTGAACCACGCTGCCCATGATCTGCTGAAAGCCCTCGGTGACGCCGTTGAGCTGATTGCGCAGGGTGGTTTGCAGGTCCATGTTTCCGCACATCAGATTGGCCCGCCAGGTAAGGCCGACACCAAGTCCGTCGGGGCGGTACAGCGAGGTGGGCGCGCCCGCCGCCGAGCCGCCGCCCAGGGTGTAGAGCACGCGGTCATCCAGCACTTCGCCGCGGCTGCCGAGGCGGTAGTCAACGGCGACGCTGGCAGTCGACCACAGCAGCAGGATCGGCAGCAGGCGGGTGGTGCGGGGTAGTCGATCCATGGCGGCTCCTTTAAAAGGCGACGGTGCCCAACAGCACCTGGCCCTTGCGCTCGCAGCAGCTGTAGGGGCGCCACAGCGCCCAGGCATAGGCGCCGTCTTCGGCTTGTACGGTTTCAGTGGGAAACACAGCGCATCTGTCGCTCGATTCGGGATACAGCGGCTGCCAAGTGTGCGTGGCGGGGTCGTTTTCCAGCACCGGGGGCGGTGGCCAGTAACCGGCGTGGGCGGCTGGGGTGAGCGGCAGGTAGACGTGCGGCTGGCCATCACGGGTGACCAAGTCGGCGGCGCGCTGGGCCATCACCGCCGCCGCCTTGAAGTCGTCGGGCTGGACCAGGAAACCGTGGCGCGGGTAGACATTGCCCCACATCTCGCCGTCGAGCTGACTGCCCACTTCGCGCAGGCCGGGCGTCAGCGCCTCGGGATAGAGGGTTTCCGGAATGGCGTGGCGCCAGGCGAGGGTGTCCAGCGTGCTGAGGAAGTAGGGCTGCAAGGCCGTTGCGCCGCTGGAGCACACCAGGCCGGACGCGGCAGCCACTTGCGCCACGATGAAGCCGCCGGGATGGCCGATGACATCGACGTTCTTGAAGCGGGGCAGGTTGTCGCGGCGGGTGTTGGGCGTGATCAGGTTGCCGCCGCCTTCGGCGCCTGGAAGGGGAGCGGACAGCGCGGCCATTTCGGCCCAGGGGTTCTCGCCGGTGACGGCATAGCTGGAAACCACCAGGTCGGGGTTGAAGTGCTGGACGCGGATGGAGGTTTCGATGTCGCAGCCGAACGGCGTGCAGGACAGCCAGAAGCACAGGCCGATGACCTGGTAATCGAGGCAGCCGGGCGAGAGGGCCGACTGGGTCAGGCTCACGGTATTCAGGGCCAAGGCTGGAAGCGAAAGCGCTCCCAGACCGAGAAGCCAGTATCGTTGCGAAGGTGCGGGGTGGGGCAGGGCGGCTCGGAAGCTGTGGGCAGGGCTGGCCATTGGCGCGTCATCCGAAAGGAAACGCGCACAGAATTAGCTCAGATCAAGAGGGTATTCAGCGCATAAATTGAAATGGATACCTGCGCATTACCCCAGTCTCGGCCCAGGGGAACCTCGGTGAGCAGCAGCACGTGGGGCGCATAGCTACGCTGTAGCAGGGTTTGCCCGCCCGGCTCCTGGACTACCAGTGCG
Source organism: Pseudomonas flexibilis (assembly GCF_000802425.1). Lineage (GTDB taxonomy): Bacteria > Pseudomonadota > Gammaproteobacteria > Pseudomonadales > Pseudomonadaceae > Serpens > Serpens flexibilis. The sequence goes on from NZ_JRUD01000021.1 coordinate 65,391, forward strand.
TCGCCGAGGTGTTGGGCCAGGGTGTCCAGGCCGGCGGGGCTGCTGATCAAGGCCTGGATCGTCAAGACTTGGCCGTTCGGTTCTCAAGGTTTTCAGAGTGCTATCGGCGTCCGCCCCCAGCGCGATCAGCCAAGGGCCTTTGCGCACAGGTGCACAAAGGCCCTTGGCGCATGAGCGGGCTGCGGCTTCTTCGGTGGAGCGTTCGCGCGTTGCCGCAGCTTAACCTTGGGGCTCGGGTTCGTGTGTTCTGGGAGGCAGAGGCATTTGGATGGCCACGCCCGATCCCGCCCCCGCACTTCCCCCGGAGTTCAGCTTGACTTCCGCACCCACCACGCTCACCCCACCAGCATCCAGCTTGATAAAGCTGCCGCCGGCTTTGAGGGTCAATTCAGAGCCTGCGTCCAGCACGAGCTTTTCACCGGCGAAATAGTGGATTTCCTCCCCGGCCTCGATGAACTGCCCCGTCCCCAGCTTCAGGTGCTGGCTGCCGGCGACGGTCAGGTGATCGTCGGCCTTGAGCTCCACCAGGCGGTTGCCATGGGTGATGCGGTGCTCCTCGGCCTTCAGCTCGCTGTGGCTGTTGCCCTCGACGGTGCTGTGGCGCTGGTGGCCGATGTGCAGGCGTTGGTCGGGGTTGACGTGCGGTTCCCAGTCCCTGCGCGGCTGACGGTATACGTGCGGGGCGG
>NZ_JRUD01000022.1 GCF_000802425.1 Pseudomonas flexibilis
TCTAACAATGAGTGTTCGTCGGCAGCGTCAGAGGTGGTTAAGAGACAGGTCTTGAGTTGGGGCTCAAGCCTGATGGATTCCTTATCGGCCCTTGGTGAGTGGGGGCGGGACGATCTCTCCCACGGTCTGTACTTGCGTCAGATGCGAACTTGGTCCCTCATCCCCGACAGGCACAAACATACAAGCGGACTTGGGCCGCGAGTTCTTTCGTGCAATCCCCAAGAGCTCGCGAATGAATTCGCTCCCATGGGTGCGCTGGCCTTCGCCCTGGCAGTCGCCTTTGCCGTCGAGCGGCAAGCGGGTGCCGCCTGCCGCGTTTCTCGTCCAGGGTCATTGCTCTAAGTGCCTGAAATCAAAGGGTTTGGTCGGCTGGCACAGTGCTTGCTTTCCTTTGGGCAGGCAAGGCGACCGGCAACGGCGCCCGGCAAACGATTCGAGGAAGTGCACATGGCTATCAGTTTCGACAAGGCGCTGGGGATTCACGAGAAAGCTCTGAACTTCCGCGCGCAGCGGGCCGAGGTGCTGGCGAACAACATCGCCAACGCCGATACGCCGCACTACAAGGCGCGTGATCTGGAATTCTCCAGCGTGCTGGCCAGCCAGACCAACAAGAACGGCACCTTCAACCTGAACCGCACCAGCGCCCGGCATATCGAGGGCGAGGGCGTGTCGTTCAGCGCCGAGTCGCTGCAGTACCGCACCCCGCATCACCCGTCCATCGATGGCAACACCGTGGACGCGCAGGTCGAGCAGGCCGCCTACACCAAGAACGCGGTGGATTTCCAGGCTAGCTTCACCTTCCTCAACAGCAAGTTCAAAGGCCTGATGTCGGCCATCAAGGGGGAATAAGCCATGTCGCTGACCAACGTATTCAACATCGCCGGTAGCGGCATGAGCGCCCAGAGCACCCGCCTGAACACCGTGGCGAGCAACATCGCCAACGCCGAGACCGTGTCCTCCAGCCTGGAAGAGACCTACCGCGCCCGCAAGCCGGTGTTTGCCACCGTGCTGCAGGAGCAGGTCAATCCGGCCGGCCAGTCGCTGTTTGCCGAGCAGGACGCCGCCGGTTACGGCGTGCGCGTCGCCGGCATCGTCGAGGATCAGGCCGAACTGCAGGCCCGCTACGAGCCGACCCACCCGGCGGCGGACAAGGACGGCTACGTCTACTACCCGAACGTCAATGTGGTCGAGGAAATGGCTGACATGATCTCCGCCAGCCGCGCCTTCCAGACCAACACCGAAATGATGAATACCGCCAAGACCATGCTGCAGAAGGTGCTGACCCTCGGTCAGTAAGGTGAAGGATCATGAGCACCGTTAATACCAATACCTCGCAATCCATTCTCGACCAGTACCAGCTGAAGCAGAAGCCGAGCACCACCGGCGACAGCGCCCTGGGCAAGGATTCCTTCCTGCAGTTGCTGGTCGCGCAGATGGAAAACCAGAACCCGCTGGATCCGCAGGACAACACCCAGTTCGTCGCCCAGCTGGCGCAGTTCTCCAGCCTGGAGAGCATGAACAACCTGAACTCGACGGTGGAGTCCTTCATGGGCAGCTACCAGTCGTCCCAGGCGCTGCAGGCGTCCTCCCTGGTCGGTCGCTCGGTGATTGTCGAGACCGACAAGTCGCTGGTCGACACCAGCAGCAGCCTGACCGGCAACGTGATGATGCCGGCCAATGGCAGCAACCTGACGGTCAAGGTCTACGACGACAAGGGTAACCTGGTGAAAACCCTGCCCATGGGCGACTGGAGCGCCGGTACCGTTGACTTCATCTGGGATGGCGTCAACGAGCAGGGTGAGAAAGTGCCCTCCGGCAATTACAAGTTCGTGGCGGAAGCCGAAATCGACGGCACGCCCACCGCGCTGTCCACCTTCCTGCCGGCCACCGTCAACAGCGTTACCCTGGCGGGCGGCGAAATGTACCTGAACCTTGCAGGCATGGGGCGCTTGCCGCTCTCCAGCGTCCTGACCATTGGCCAATAACCGGATTCTGAAAGGAGTTTCACCATGTCGTTCAACGTCGCCCTGAGCGGTCTGGCCGCGGCCAACAAGGATCTCGCGGTTACCGGCAACAACATCGCCAACGTCGCCACCACCGGCTTCAAGGGTTCGCGCGCCGAATTCGCCGACGTCTACTCGGCCTCCATCCTCGGCACCGGCGGCAAGGTCGCCGGTTCCGGTGTGCGCACCGCTGCCATCTCCCAGCAGTTCACCCAGGGCAATATCAACCACACCGGCAACAGCCTGGACCTGGCCATCAACGGCAACGGCTTCTTCGCGTTGAGCGCCCAGGGGCAGATGATGTACACCCGTGCCGGTGAGTTCGGTACCGACAAGGATGGCTACATCCAGAACAGCTCCGGCTTCCGCCTGCAAGGCTACGAAGTGGGTGTCGGCGGGCAGATTCTGCAGGGCAAGAAGACCGATCTGCGGGTGGATACGTCCAACGTTTCGCCCAAGGCTACCAGCATCATCAACGAAACCATCAATCTGGACTCGACCGCCTCGGTGATCGATCCTGCGGTGCATCCCTTCGATCCTGCGGACCCGAATACCTTCAACTGGTCTACTTCGGTGCCTGTGTATGACTCGCTGGGTAACGTCCATACCCTGACCCAGTACTTTGCTAAGCGCAGCGGCAATGAATGGGAAATGTTGACCCAGATCGATGGCCTGAACCCTACGGTGCCGGTAGTTCCGAACGACTTTAGTGCCATGAGCACCACTCTGACCTTCAACTCGGCCGGCACCTTGGATACGGCACTGCCGAGCCCGACCAGCATTGATCTTACCGCTTGGGAGCCGGCTGAGCTGAATCCGGCCACAGGTGCCTGGCAGTCCAACGGCTCGGTCGCCAGTGCCACCGGGGTGCATGTCGACTTTAGCAACATGACTCAATACAACGCCGTCTCCGCCGTCACCAGCCAGAACCAGGATGGTTACGCTACAGGCCAGCTCTCCGGCCTGAACATCGACGAAACCGGCAACATGTTCGCCGCCTTTACCAATGGCCAGTCCAAGCTGATCGGTCAGGTGATGCTGGTGAACTTCTCCAACCCGCAGGGTCTGAAGCCGGTCGGCGGTACCGCCTGGGTGGAAACCTATGCCTCGGGCATACCGATCGAGGGCATGGCCAAGACCGGCACCTTCGGTGCCATCCAGGCCGGCGCGCTGGAGGAATCCAACGTCGACCTGACCGCACAGCTGGTACAGCTGATCAAGGCGCAGAGCAACTACCAGGCCAACGCCAAGACGGTCACCACCCAGACCACCGTCATGCAGACCACCATCAACATGACCTGATGGTTGCGCGAATAAGGAAACGGGAGCCAGCAGGCTCCCGTTTTTTGTTTGGCTCAATGTAGGGTGGACAGCGCTATTCCTGTCCACCATCGCGCCGGCATGGCGCGCTCGGTGGATCGGTGAAGTGCGATCCACCCTACGATGCTGCAGCCCCCAAAAAGAAACGTCGCGGCTAAGGCCCCTCCTACAGGTCATGTGCGGTACTTCGCATCTGGCACGATGCTTGCTCCTTCTCTGGCAAAGCCCGCAAGGGCGGCAAGAACCTGCCGGAGGATTGAAGTGGACAAGATGCTTTACGTGGCGATGACCGGTGCCAGCCAGAACACTCTGGCTCAGCGCCTGCACGCCAACAATCTGGCCAACATCTCCACCAGCGGCTTTCGCCGCGACTTCGAGCAGGCGCGTTCCATGCCGGTGTTCGGCGACAGCCTGCCGGCGCGCGCCTATGCCATGACCGAGCGCCCCGCCACCGATTTCACTCCCGGAGCGTTGCAGGAAACCGGTCGCGAGCTGGATATCGCCATCGAGGGTGACGGCTGGATCGCCGTGCAGACCCCGCTGGGCGAGGAAGCCTATGTGCGCACTGCCAGCCTGAAGATCGACTCCGTGGGCATCCTGCGCGCCGGCAACGATTTGCCGGTGATGGGCAATGCCGGCCCAGTGGTGATTCCGCCGGAGCAGAAGGTCGAGATCGGCCGCGACGGCACCATCAGCGTCCGCGCGCTGGGCGAGAACCCGAATGTGATGGCCGTGGTGGACCGCATCAAGCTGGTCAATCCGGACCCCGCGAACCTGGAAAAGGGCCTCGACGGCCTGATCCACCACGCCGGCGGCCCCGTTGAGGCCGACGCCAATGTCCAGCTGGTTTCCGGTTTCGTGGAGACCAGCAACGTGAATGCCGTGGCCGAGATGACCTCCATCCTGGCCCTGTCCCGCCAGTTCGAGCTGCAAGTGAAGTTGATGCGCACCGCCGAGGAAGATGCCACGGCGATGACCAAGGTCATGCAGATCAGTTGATTCGAGACGGCGCCAGGCGGCGCCGAATGAAGGAGATTTCCAATGCTTCCGGCCCTGTGGGTAAGTAAGACCGGTCTGTCCGCCCAGGACATGAACCTGACCACCATTTCCAACAACCTGGCCAACGTCTCGACCACCGGTTTCAAGAAGGACCGTGCCGAGTTCCAGGACCTGCTCTACCAGGTTCGCCGTCAGCCGGGCGCCAATACCACCCAGGACACCGAGCTGCCCTCCGGCCTGCAACTGGGCACCGGTGTGCGCATTGTCGGCACCCAGAAGAACTTCAACCCAGGCAGCCTGCAGACCACCGACCAGCCCCTGGACATGGCCATCAACGGTCGGGGTTTCTTCCAGATCCTCACCCCGGACGGCACCGTGGCCTACACCCGCGACGGTACCTTCCACCTGAACTCCGAAGGCCAGGTGGTGACCGCCAGCGGCTATGCGCTGGAACCGGCGATTGTCGTGCCGCCGGAAACCCAGACGTTCACCGTTGGCGAGGACGGCACCGTGTCCATCACCGTTGCGGGTGACGCCGCAGTGCAGGTGATCGGCAATATCCAGACCGCCGACTTCATCAACCCGGCCGGCCTGCAGGCGGTGGGTGGCAACCTGTTCCTGGAGACCGCAGCCAGCGGCGCGCCGCAGGTCGGTCAGCCGGGCGTGAACGGCCTGGGCAGCGTGCTGCAGGAAACCCTGGAGAACTCCAACGTCAGCACCGTGGAAGAGCTGGTGAACATGATTACCACCCAGCGCGCCTACGAGATGAACTCGAAGGTGATTTCCACCGCCGACTCCATGCTGGGCTTCGTGACCCAGCAGCTGTAAGGCTTCTCGCGGTTAGCGAGTTCCAGAGGTCGTATCCATGTTCCGGCTGCTACTGTCCCTGATGTTCCTGGTCCTGCTGAGTGGTTGCATGTCGCCGCCGCCCAAGCCCGATGAGCCGTACTACGCGCCTGTGCTGCCACGTACGCCGCTCCCGGTGGAGCAGAACAACGGGGCCATCTACCAGCCGGGCTTCGGCATGAACCTGTTCGATGACCGCAAGGCCTACCGGGTCGGCGATATCATCACCATCACCCTCAATGAGAAGACCCAGGCCAGCAAGAGCGCCAACTCCCAGTTGCAGAAGGACAGCAGCGCGAGCATCGGCCTGACCTCGTTGTTCGGTGGTGCGGTCAGCACCACCAACCCGTTCACCGGAGGTCGCATGACGCTTGGCGCCGAGTACGACGCCGAGCGCGACACCAGCGGCAGCAGCAAGGCCGGGCAGAGCAACAGTCTCACGGGCTCGATCACTGTCACCGTGGCTGAGGTGCTGCCTAACGGCATCCTGGCGGTGCGTGGCGAGAAGTGGATGACCCTGAATACTGGCGAGGAGCTGGTGCGTATTGCCGGCCTGGTGCGTTCCGAGGACATCGGCACCGACAACACCGTGCCCTCGACCCGCGTGGCGGATGCGCGCATCACCTATTCCGGTACCGGCGCCTTTGCCAACACCAGCCAGCCCGGCTGGCTGGACCGCTTCTTCATGAGCCCGCTGTGGCCGTTCTGATGAGTGCGGGTAGGCGCGGCGTAGGGCTGTCAGCGCTTTCCCTGGCCGCCAACGGTACGCGCGGAGTTCACCGGGATTGGTGGACAAGAAAAACGTTGTCCACCCTATGCCTTTCCATGGCGTGGGGGTGGTCACAAGGTACGCAACAGGACGTAGGGCGGTCAGCGTTTTCCTGGCCGCCGACGGGAGTCGGCTCAATGATCAAATACCTGCTTCTCGCCCTTGGCCTGGTGGCCAGCCTGACGGCCCAGGCCGAGCGCCTCAAGGACATCGCCAGCATCCAGGGTGTGCGCAGCAACCAGCTGATCGGCTACGGCCTGGTGGTGGGCCTGAACGGCACGGGTGACCAGACCACCCAGACGCCGTTCACCCTGCAGACCTTCAACAACATGCTGACCCAGTTCGGTATCAAGGTTCCGGCCAACATCGGCAGCGTGCAGTTGAAGAACGTCGCCGCCGTGTCCATCCATGCCGACCTGCCGCCGTTCGCCAAGCCGGGCCAGACCATCGACATCACCGTGTCGTCCATCGGCAACGCCAAGAGCCTGCGTGGCGGCAGCCTGCTGCTCACGCCGCTCAAGGGGATTGACGGCAACATCTACGCCATCGCCCAGGGCAACCTGGTGGTTGGCGGCTTCGATGCCAGCGGCAACGACGGCTCGCGGATCACCGTCAACGTGCCGTCCAGCGGCCGCATCCCCTCAGGGGCTACGGTGGAGCGTGCGGTGCCGACCGCGTTCAGCCAAGGCAACAGCCTGACCCTGAACCTCAACCGTCCGGACTTCACCACCGCCAAGAACATCGTCGACCGCGTCAACGATCTGCTCGGCCCGGGCGTGGCCAACGCCATCGACGCCGCGTCGGTGCGCATCAGCGCACCGCTGGATCCCAACCAGCGCGTCGACTACATCGCCGTCCTGGAAAACCTGGAGATCGATCTGGGCCAGGCCGCCGCCAAGGTCATCATCAACTCGCGCACCGGCACCATCGTCATCGGCCAGAACGTGCGCGTGGCGCCGGCGGCGGTGACCCACGGCAGCCTGATGGTCAGCATCAGCGAGGACCCGATCATCAGTCAGCCGGCGCCGTTCTCCGAAGGCGAAACCGTGGTGGTGCCCAACTCGCGCATCAAGGCCGAGCAGGAGCGCAACCCCATGTTCAAGTTTGCTCCGGGCACCACGCTGGATGAGATCGTTCGTGCCGTGAACCAGGTGGGCGCGGCGCCCAGCGACCTGATGGCCATTCTCGAAGCCCTCAAGCAGGCCGGCGCGCTGCAGGCCGAGCTGATCGTGATCTGACGGAGGCGCCATGAAGTCCCGAGTGCCCGGGGTTGGGGACAGCGGTGCCTACACCGACCTCAACCGCCTCAACCAGCTGAAGACCGGCAAGGATCGCGACAGCGAAGCCAACGTGCGCAAGGTCGCGCAGGAGTTCGAGTCGCTGTTCGTCAACGAGATGTTCAAGGCCATGCGCAGCGCCAACCAGGCGCTGACTGGCGACAGCTTCCTGAACACCGAAACCACCAAGCACTACCAGCAGATGCACGATCAGCAGCTGGCAGTGACCCTGTCCCGCGAGGGCGGCGGCATCGGCCTGGCCGATGTATTGGTGCGCCAGATGACCGAGCGCAAGGGTAGCCATCGGCCCAATCCGTTCGCCACGCCGGATCAGGCGGTGCTGGGCCAGGTTGCGACCCCACTGGATGCGGCTGCTGCGACAGAGGTCGAAGCCGTGCGCGACGACCGCGCCGCCCTGCGTGCCCGACGCCTGACCCATCTGCCGGTGACGGTCAGTGCCCGCCGCGACAACCCGCCAAACGTGTCCGCCGCGCCCATCGACGCCGCGCAGGATGGCAAGCCGCTGGTGGATCTGGGCTGGCACCCGTCGAGCGGCAATGTATTGCCGGGGCGCTTCGAGAGCCCTGAACAATTTGCCGCGGCCCTGCTGCCGATGGCCGAGAACGCCGCCCGCCGCCTGGGCGTCGATCCGCGCTACCTGGTCGCCCAGGCCGCCCTGGAAACCGGCTGGGGCGCCTCGATCATCCAGGGCGACAACGGCAGCAGTCATAACCTGTTCGGCATCAAGGCCCACGGCGGCTGGCAGGGTGCCAGCGCCGAAACGCTGACCACCGAGTACTACAACGGCCAGCCGGTGAAAGAGAGCGCGCGTTTCCGCGCCTACGACTCCTTCGCCCAGAGCTTCGAGGACTACGTGGACTTCCTGCAGGGCAACGGCCGCTATCAAGAAGCCCTCAAGTCCGCCGATAACCCGGACAGGTTCATGAGCGAACTGCAGAAGGCCGGTTACGCCACCGACCCGCAGTACGCCAGCAAGGTCAACCAGATCGCCCGCCAGTTGCAGACCTATCAGATGGTCGCCGCCGCCGGGTCGAACAAGAACAGTTAGGGAACTGAAACATGGCAGGTTTGCTTTCCATTGGTGTATCCGGGCTGCAGGCCAGCCAGGCCCAGCTGAACACTGTTGGCCACAACATCACCAACGCGGATACCGCTGGATATTCCCGTCAGCAAGTCATGCAGAAATCCGCGGGTGGCCAGTACATCGGCCCGGCCGGCTTCATTGGCAGCGGCACCACCCTGCAGGACGTGCGTCGCATCTACAGTGGCTTCATTGATACGCAGCTGCAGAGCGCCACTTCCCTGAACGGTGACACCAAGGCGTACCTGGAGAGCATCAATCAGGTCAACTCGCTGCTGGCCGACAGCGGCACGGGCGTGAATACCGTGCTAACCGGTTTCTTCGACGCGCTGCAGAACGTGGCCAGCAAGCCGTCCGACGAGGCCTCGCGCAAGCTGTTCCTGAGCTCGGCGCAATCGCTGAGCGACCGTTTCAACTCGGTACAGACCCAGCTCAAGGATCAGTCCGGCTACCTCAATCAGCAACTGGGCACCATGGCCAACAAGGTCAACGACCTGGCCAAGACCGTCGCCGAGTTGAACCTGGCGATTCGCACCGCCGGCGCCAACGGAGGCAGCCCGAATGACCTGCTCGATGCCCGGGAGCAGGCGGTGCGTGAACTCAACGAGCTGGTGGGCGTGAAGACCGTCGACCAGGACGGCCAGTACGCCCTGTTCCTCGGTAATGGCCAGCCCCTGGTGATCGGCAATACCGCCAACCGGCTGGTGGCCGAGCCCAGCCAGGATGACCCGTCGCGCACTGCACTGATCTTCCAGACACCCACCTCGCGCATGGACGTCAGCAACGTGCTCACGGGCGGTTCCATCGGTGGTTTGCTGCGCTACCGCAGCGAAGTCCTGGACCCGGCCATGAACGAGCTGGGTCGCCTGTCTCTGGTGGTGGCCGACCGCGTCAACCAGCAGCTGGCCCAGGGCCTGGACCTGAATGGCAATTTCGGCGCCACGCTGTTCGGCAATATCAACGATCCGGCACTGCTGGGGCAGCGGAGTATTGCCCAGGCCGGCAACAGCGCCGGCTCGGGGAACTTCGAGGTCACCATCAGCGACAGTAGTCAGCTGACGACCTACGACTACGAAATCGAACTCACCAATGGCAGCGAGTTCCGCGTGTTGCGTTCTGATGGCCAGGAAATTCTGCCCGAGCCGCCAGCTACCACCTGGGATATGGCTTCCACGCCTCCGCCGGCTTTTGATGGCATCACCCTGGCGTTCAATGGCACTTACGCGGATGGCGATCGCTTCACGCTAATCCCCACCCGCCATGCCGCCGGCGATATCGATGTGACGCTCACCGAGCACAAGCGCCTGGGCTTTGCCGCGCCGCTGAACGGCACCGCTTCCACTGGTAACTACGGCACTGGCGCGATCACTCAGCCGGAGCTGAGCACCCATCTGGATATCTATTCGCCGGACTTCGCCGCCCAGCAGGCTGCGGTAAAGGAGGCCATGCCGGTCAAGCTGGTGTTTGGTGATGTGGACCCAGCGACTGGCGTGCAGTCCTATACGCTCTATGACGTCAAGGGCAACGCGCTCGACGCCAATGGCGCAATCATTACGCCGCCGGCTGTAACGGGCAGCTTTGTGCCCGGCCAGTCCAGGGAGCTGTCATTCAGCCTGACAGCACCTAATGGCCAGTCCGTCGAATTCACCACCAGCGCCAGCGGTTCGCCGGCCAAGGGTGACAGCTTCACCATCGCCTTCAACCGCGACGGTCAGTCGGACAACCGCAACGCCCTGAAGCTGCAGGACCTGCAGAACGCGCAGACCGTTGGCGTTACCGGCGGCAAGGGCACCAGCTTCACTACTGCATACGGATCGCTGGTTCAGCAAGTGGGCGCCAAGACCGCCCAAGCCAAGGCTGACAACGGCGCCACCGAGGCGATCCTGACCCAGGCCAGCGCCACGCGCGAGTCGCTGTCCGGCGTCAACCTGGATGAAGAGGCGGCCAACCTGATCAAGTTCCAGCAGTACTACACCGCCTCCTCGCAGATCATCAAGGCGGCCCAGGAAACCTTCAACACGCTGCTCAGCGCGCTCTAAGGCAGGTAGACGACCATGCGACTGTCGACGAATCAGGTCTTCAACTCCCACGTGTCCAGCTACAACAAGGGCTACGCGGAGTTGAGCAAGACCCATCAGCAGCTGACGACCGGTGTACGCATCCAGACTCCGGCTGACGACCCGGTGGGTTCGGCACGCCTGTTGCAGCTGGAACAGCAGGCCAACCTGTTGGGCCAGTACAAGGCCAACATGACCGATGCCACCAATTCCTTGACCCAGGAAGAAAGCATTCTCAAATCGATGATCAACGTGGCGCAGCGCGCCCGTGATCTGGCTGGGCATGCGGGCAACGGTGCGTACAACGATCACAACCGCCAGGCCATCGCCGCCGAACTCAAGCAGATCGAGAACGAGCTATTTGGGTTGATGAACAGCAAGAACGCCAGCGGAGAGTACTGGTTCAGCGGCAGTCAGAGCGGTATCCAGCCCTACGTACGCAACGCAGACGGCACCTACAGCTATCAGGGCGATCACAGCCAGCAGTATCTGCAGGTGGCTACCGGCACACAGATCAGTATCAGCGACAACGGCTTTGATGCGTTCGAGAGTGCGAAGAACGTCAGTCGCACCGAGACCCGGCTTGATACCGCCGGCCCGAACGGCCAGCGTCTTTACCTGTCCCAGGGCACCGTCGCCACTCAGCGGGATTTCGATGGTGGTTTCCGCGCCGGTGCGCCGTACCGCCTGGAAATCAGTGGTGATGCTGCTACCGGCAACATCAGTTACGAGGTTTACGACAAGAACAACGTTCTTGTACCGGCCCAGGATGGCGGCGTGGGGACCTACGATCCGACGCTTGAAAATCCCAAGATCAGCTTCCTGGGCGTCGAATTCACCCTGGACGCCATGCTGAAGGACGGCGAATCGGAAAGCGACTATGCCACCTTGCTTGACGGCCACAGTTTCGAGATCGGCATGGCGCCGGACCGTTTTGCGACTGTGGGCAGCAGCGCTTCGGCGCAGATCACGGACTCAACGGTCGTTGACGCAGACGCCTATGCGGCCGGTTTTCCGGCGGGCGGCGTGACGTTGACCTACGACGGCGCTGCCTATCAGGCCTTCGCGCAGCCGGGTAACGTAGCCATTCCGAGCACGTTTGATGGCGTCAGCAACACACTGACTGTGGCCGGCGTCGAGTTCAGCTTCAGTGGCGCTCCGGTCGCAGGTGATCAGTTCACAATCTCGGCCGACTCGCAGGAAAACCAGAACATCCTCAACACCATCGCCCAGTTGCGCCAGGCCCTGGAACAACCGGCCGATGGGATTGAAGGCGGCAACCTGCGCATCCGTGAAGCCATCGCCACCGCGCTGGGCAACATCGACAGTGGGATGATGCAGATCGAAAGCACCCAGGCGCACATTGGTGCTCGCCTAAACAGCATCGACACCCTGACCCTGGAGAACGAGAGTCTGAGTGTTTACAACGCATCGACCCAATCGCTGATTCGCGACACCGATATCGCCGAGGCAACTTCCCGGCTGGTTCTGCAGCAGACCAAGCTGGAGGCCGCTCAGGCCGCATTTATGCGGGTGAGTCAGTTGAGTCTGTTTGATCGGATGTAAGCGTTTGGGTGAAGTCATGAGCGGCGCGACTTCCTATGGATTTCGCGCCGCTTTTTTTATGCGGTAGATGTGTGTTTGCGAGATATCTGGCCAGTTAGTTACTCCAGGTCGCTGCCTGGCAGACATGATCATGAAATTTCAGGTGAAGTGATGGAAAGTATCCAGAAGGCCCGGCAGACAGCCGAGGCGCTTTTTTCGCAGGGTAGATATGCTGATGCGTTGAGCTTGTTGGAACAGCTTGAACGACTCGTAGGGCCTTTTGCCGAACTGGCCAATGACATGGCGGTTGTGCACTACCGGCTGGGTAATGTTCCCAAGGCCATGCATTATTTTCGCAACGCCTTATCCCTACAGGGAGAGGCGCAGCATCGGGTTTCGAATAATCTGCTGGCCATCATTGAAGAGATGAATGCTGGTGGTGTGGCAGTTCCACTGCAGCCAAGTTCTGTTTCCTGTGTGTGTCCCGTTTGCAACAGCCAGGGTATTCATTTCAAGCCAATCCCGGCAGCCTATCGTCAGATTGCCAGGAGTCACGGTTTCGAGCATTTCGGCAAGGGCGAGATGACGGCGCATGAAACCTACAGCTGCAGCGCTTGCGGTGCCTCGGACAGGGAGCGTCTGTACGCATACTGGATAAACCAACAAATGCAACATGGCGCGCTGCGACCAGGCGACAACGTCATTCACTTCGCTCCCGAGGCGTGCCTTTCCCGTGTTATGCGCAACAGCGGCTTCAAGTATGCGACTGCGGATCTCGGTATGGCAGGGGTTGATTATCAAGTTGACTTGCAGAACTTGCCCTTTGAAAGCGAGTCGTTTGATTTCTTCATTTGCAGCCATGTGCTGGAGCACGTTGCCAGTGATGATGCTGCGATCCAAGAGCTCCTGCGAGTAACCAGAAAAGGGGGATTCGGAATTCTCATGGCACCCATCATCGTGGGGCTTGAAACGACCCTGGAGGACCCGAACGTCACGGACCCCGCCGAGCGCTGGAGACTGTATGGGCAGGACGATCATGTGCGGCTATATGCACACGATGATTACGTGCGCAAGATCGAAGAAAATGGCTTCCTGCTTGATCAACTGGGAATCGACTATTTTGGTGAGGTTTGCTTCGAGCAACTGGGCTTGAAAAAGACCAGCGTCCTTTATATCGCCCGACGGCCCGGCTGAACATTTCCAGCCACTGCATGCTTTCGATTCGCCGGGTGGGTGGCAGGGTAATTGCACGTCGATTGACCTTGTATGGCTCGTCAGATAGTTGACGCACGGTAGGTGGCTGATCAATTTTCCAGCTGGCCGGTTATAAGACGGCTTCGTTAAATGACATAAAGGTGACCAATGGAGTCCGATTTTAAAGAGCACCCTAAAACGGTTGCGCAAGATGATTTCTGGGCGCAAGTGAAGCGCACTGTTAATGGTCAGCCGGTTTCTCAAGAACAGATCGACATGATTGTGGCACGGGTCAAGTCCGGTCTTATTCTTCAGCGTGGCGATAAGCTTCTGGATCTCGCTTGCGGTAACGGCGCGTTGTCCCATTATTTTTTTGATGACTGTGATGAATTCTACGGGGTGGATTTCTCCGAAGTTTTGATTGAGCGCGCCAAGCATTTTTTTGAGGCAGCTCCCCATCGTTGTTTCCAGCTGGCTGATGTAGGTGACTACATTGTGTCAGAGAAGAGCCCCGAGAGATTTACCAAGGCCCTTTGTTACGGAAGCTTTTCTTATTTCCCGGAGCAGGTCGCGCGGTTGGTGCTGAGCACTTTGCACGGAAAATTCAAGCGAGTTGAACGTGTTTTTATCGGAAATCTTCCGGATCTGGATCGGCACCAACAGTTTTATACTGACGGGCTTGATCATGGGCACGAGTTAAAAGATTACGGCTCCAAGATTGGCATCTGGCGAAGCGAGGCAGAGTTCCGCTCAATGGCCGAGGATTGTGGCTGGGTCGCCGAATTCCAGAGAATGCCGAAAGAATATTACGCAGCTCATTACCGCTACGATGTGGTTCTGACGCGCAGGGTTTAGGTGGATAGATGATTGGCAAGCTGAGCAGTGCTGATTTTGCGGTCCTTGGCGGCAAGCCGTTGTTCGAGCGGCCAAGATCGACCTCGAGTCTGTACAGGCCTGACATAGAGAAGTTCCTCGAGTACTCGAAGGTGTTCTACGAGGCCCGGCAGTTCACCAATCGAGGTCCTCTGGTGCAGGAACTGGAGCGCCGACTTGCCGAGTTCCACGGGACTCGGCACTGTGTGTCCTTCTGCAGCGGCTTCTGGGCGCTGGTTTTGACCATCCGCTGCCTTGCCTTGCCGGGGCGCACCGAAATCGTCATGCCCTCGTTGACTTATCGACGCATGGCCGATGTTGCCGCCTGGGCTGGTTTGACACCTCATTTTTGCGACGTAGACGCCCAGAGCATGGCTCTGAGCCCGGAAACCGTGCGTCCGCATCTGAATGATAAGACTGCCCTCATCATGGCGGTGCATCCGATTGTTAATTGCTGCGATGCATCCGGGCTTGAGGCCCTCTCGGCGGAAACCGGTGTTCCGCTAATGTTCGATGCGGTTGAGTCAGTCTACGAGTATCTGGATGGGCGGAAGGTCGGTTCCTTCGGAATCGCCGAATGCTTTTCCATGCACGCCAGCAAGCTGCTCAATGGGTTCGAAGGTGGTTATGTAACTACCAATGATCCTGAGTTGGCGAACAGACTGATGCTCATGCGGGGGTTCGGTTTCAGCGGTCAGGACAATGTCGAAGAGCTGGGCCTCAATGCCAAGCTTAATGAAGTCCACGCGGCGATGGCGCTGGCGGCGCTGGATGAGCTGGAGGTGCTGGTTGGTGACAATCGAGCACGGTATAGAAGCTAT
Organism: Pseudomonas flexibilis; assembly: GCF_000802425.1. Lineage (GTDB taxonomy): Bacteria > Pseudomonadota > Gammaproteobacteria > Pseudomonadales > Pseudomonadaceae > Serpens > Serpens flexibilis. The sequence continues at coordinate 14,807 of NZ_JRUD01000022.1, forward strand.
CAGGTAGGGCTAAAGGAAATATCCGGCATTCGCCTTGTCGAGTTCGATGAGGCCGAACAATCAGGTTACAAGATTATTCTGGTTGAGCTTCTGGACGACTGGCCGCTTTCTCGTGAGCAGACCCTGAAACTGTTGAATGCCGAGAACATTCTGGCCAGGGCCTACTACGCCCCTCCGCTCCATAGGAAAAGAACCGAATACGAAACGATTTCCGGTACCTTGCCGGTAACCGAGTCGCTTGCCGAACGTTTCATGTTGCTGCCCTGCGGGCACCTTGTGTCCGAAGACGACATAAACCGAATTTCTCTGCTTTTGCGCTTCGTGCAAGAAAATGCCACGGACCTGCGCGGGAGGTTGGATCGTGAGTTGCCCTGAACTTGCCGTGCTGGGCGGAACCCCCCTTTTTGAAAAGCCTGTGCCCGTTGGCCAGCTCTACTTCCCCGAGTGGGAAAAGTACGAGGCGGCAATGCGTGGCATTTTCCAGAGACAGTACTACACCAATCAGGGACCCTTGACGCAGGAGTTGGAGCAAAGGCTTCAGGAGCGTCTGCAGGTGCGTCATGTCATCTGTGTCGTCAATGCGACGATCGGGCTGATGATGGCCGCCGACGCCCTTGGTTTACGTGGCAAGGTCATAGTGCCGGCCTATACCTTTATCGCAACAGCGCAATCCCTGAGTTGGACGGGGTCGGAGCCGCTGTTCTGCGATGTTGATCCAATCACCCATCAGCTCGATCCGGAATGCGTTGAACGCCTTCTGGAAGAGCATGGGGCTGAGGTCAGCGCGATCCTGGCGGTCAATCTTTGGGGGGACGCCTGTAGGCAGGATCGACTGGCCGAGCTGGCGCGGAAGTACGCTGTCCGGCTGTACTACGACTCTGCTCATGGTTTCGGCTGTGAGCTGGACGGTAAGCCGCTGGGCGGAGCAGGGGATCTTGAAGTCTTCTCGTTTCACGCGACGAAGGTCCTGAGTGCAGCAGAAGGCGGTTGCATCTGCACCAACGATGATGAACTGGCCGCGCGGTTGCGAAATATCCGCAGCAGCTACGGTGCTGGTCCGGCTCGCCAGGTCTTGCGTACCTCGAACGGGCGGATGTCCGAGGCACAAGCTGCTGTGGCGCTTCTCAGTCTCGAGTCCTTCGATTCAATCCTGGCGCGCAACGAAGCCATGTTCCACGCCTATCGCCAGGGGCTGGAGGGTATTCAGGGGGTGCGGCTGCTGACACCTGCGTCCGTCAGCAAGACCAACTATCAGTACGTTGTCTGCGAAATCGACGAGCGGGCGTTCGGGCTGAATCGCAATGAACTGCAGCAAGTGTTATCGGCGGAGAATGTCGTGGCGCGACGTTACTTCTACCCAGGATTGCATCGCTTCGTTCCTTACGCCGATCAGTTCCCTGATGCATCCGCGCGTCTACCGGTGACCGAGTATCTCTGCGAGCGCGTTCTCCAGCTGCCAATCGGTCAGATGGTCGATGCAGAGGGAGCCGGACGAATAGCAGCAGCGATCCGTATGGCCGGAGCCTGTGCCGAGAGCATCCGTAGGAAGTTGAGGGAGGCGGCGTGAGGCTCGGAATCATGCAGCCCTATTTCTTTCCGTATCTGGGCCACTTTGCGCTAATTGCTCAAACGGATAGATGGGTAGTTTTTGACGTAACCCAGTACACGCCGAAGTCATGGATGTCGCGTAACAGAGTCCTGCATCCTGACAAAGGCTGGACGTACATTAATGTCCCGCTTGCCAATTCATCGATTTCCATAACCACATGCCAAGCTCAGGTGCTGGATTTAGCGGGGGTCCAGAAGTCGCTGCTGGGCAAGCTGTCGCACTATCGCCGAAAGTCCCCGTTCTATGATCAGGTAGTATCCCTGGTGAACAGGGTTTTTCATGATCTGGGCAGTGATCTGTTGGTTGATCTCAATACTCGAGCCTTGCAAGAGGTCTGTCGCTATCTGGAGCTCCCATTTAATTATTCCGTATGCTCCAGAATGGGCCTGGATCTGTCGGGGATCGAGGGCGCCGGCGAGTGGGCGCCTTCGATCAGCAAGCAGCTCGGGGCCGATGTGTATCTGAACCCCATGGGTGGACGCGAGCTGTTTGACCCACTCGATTTCACTGCGGGCAATACCCGCCTGGCTTTCTTGGATTTTTCCCCCTTCGCCTATGAAACGGGTCCGTATCAGCATGAGTCGGGACTTTCCATTCTGGATGTCCTGATGTGGAACTCTCCAATCGATGTAGTCCGCGCCATCGAGAGTAACTCGAAAATTATTTACGCCTGATACGGGCCGGACTCAATTTTTGAAATAGGTTTATAAATGGAAATCAAGAGTCCTTTGGTCAGTATTGTAGTTCCTACCTACAAGCCAAGGTATTTCGAGGCTGCCCTGCAAAGCGCCTTGCTTCAGACCTATCAGAACATCGAAATCCTGATCAGTGATGACTGTCCTACGCAGGATATCCAGGATATTCTAAGTCGCTATCTGCCTTATAGTCCGAAACCCGTTCGCGTGATTCGGAATAAGCCGGGCCTGGGCGGCCTGATGAACTACACCCAATGTGTTACCGAGGCCAGAGGGCAATTCGTCAAGTTTCTGAATGACGACGATATTCTCATGCCGACCTGCGTCGAGCGGATGATTGGCGTGTTCTTGCAGTATCCCTCTGTCAGCCTGGTCACGTCGCGGCGGCTACTGATAGATGGGGCCGGTAGGACTCTTCCGGATATTCAGGCGACGCGTTGTCCCTTTCCGGGTGACAGATTGGTAAACGGCCGCGACTTGATCAGCTATCTGGCCGATTATCCAATGAACTTCATTGGAGAGCCCAGTACGGTTATGTTCCGCCGAGAGCATCTGGTGGATGTGAAGCCGAACGTATGCTGTCTGCAAGGGGAAACGATTCGGGCAATCAATGATCTGGCCATGTATGTGAACGTTCTGACGCACGGGGACTTCGCATATCTGGTAGAACCGCTTTCCTGCTTCCGTCAGCATGAAGAGCAGCGTCAGCAACAGTCCGACATCCTGGAGCTGTGGAAGAAAGCGGTTGTTCTATTCGCCCGACAAATAAAGGCCATGGGGCTTTATCGCGGTGAGGGTAATGATATTGTGCGCGCTTCGCCAATGGGGCAGGTGCAATGGAAGTCGTTCGATTTGCAGAAGGTCATGGGTACTCGACCTGTGGCCGGCGAGAAAGTCCAGTTTTCTGTTGAGGGTTGGGTAAAGAAAAGAACCGTTCAGGAATACCAGCAGCCTCTCGTGGCCGAACGGCTTGCTGCTGCGCCGGTCGTTCGTCTGGGTGTGTATGTGCTTGGTGCCGGAAAGAGTACGGAGGCACTTCAGCGGACCCTCGCAAGTCTGGCTGTGGCACCCGGGAACCTGCGCTGCGAGATTACGGTGTTCGGGGAGTCTCCGTGTTCTGCGCAGATGCCTGCGAATGTTCGATACGTTCTGCCTGCTCAACAAACGGTCGATACGCTCAATGAGTGCATCCAGTCCGCCGCGCTGGATTGGGTAATTCTGGTGGAGAACGGAGTCGAGTTCACACCAGGCGGCCTGCATATGCTGGCAGTAGAACTTTCTGGCGGTTTGCCTTGCGATGCCGTTTACGCCGACGAGCTGGCTCGAGGCGACAATGGCGTTCTTGGCGCGCTGTTCCGGCCTGATTTCAATCTTGACCTGACCCTCAGTCTGCCAAGTGCGACTGCACGGCACTGGTTATTCCGGACAGAAGCGCTGCAGGCGCTGGGTGGGTTCGATGCGAGCTACTCCGACGCCTATGAATTCGATTTCATTGTTCGATTGTTGGAGGAGAGGGGGCCGGGAATCATTGGCCACCTAGATGAGCCATTGCTCATTGGCGAAGCCGGCATGTTGGTGACCGTGAACGACGAAGTTGCCATCTTGGAGCGCCACCTACAACGCCGCGGGTATCCCGGCGGCAAAGTTCTGGCCGAGTTGCCCGGGCGTTATCGCCTGGTGTACGGCCATGACGAAAAGCCGATGGTTTCCATCATCGTGCCGACCAAGGACCAGCTGCCAATGCTCCTGCGCTGCGTCACCAGCCTGCTGGAGAAGACGCGCTATCCGAACTTCGAAGTGCTGATCGTCGATAACGACAGCGAAACGCCGGAAGCCCGGGAGTGGCTTGATGGCGTCGATAAAATGAAGTCTGACAAGGTTCGCGTACTGCGTTACCCACACCCCTTCAATTATTCAGCTGTCAATAACATGGCGGCGCGTGAGGCGCGCGGGGAGTACCTCGTGCTCCTCAACAACGATACCGCCATCCTCCGTGAGGATTGGCTGGATGCGCTGATGAATCATGGGCAGCGTCCGGAAGTTGGCATCGTCGGCGCCAAGTTGCTTTACCCCAACGGGAAAATCCAGCATGCCGGTGTGATTCTGGGTCTGCGGGGACCGGCCGATCATCCTTTCATCGGGCGTGAGGGTGATGATGCCGGCTACATGCAGCGCATGCAGGTAGACCAGAACCTGAGTGCCGTGACGGCGGCCTGTTTGCTGATTCGTAAATCGGTCTATGACCAGGTGGGCGGCCTGGATGAGTCGTTCAAGGTTTCCTACAACGACGTGGACCTGTGCCTGAAGGTGCGAGAGGCCGGCTACCTGATTGTGTGGACACCGCATTCGGTTGTCATGCATGTGGGCAATGTCAGTCAGAACCTTGTCGATCCCGCCAAGGCCGAGGCCAAACGCCAGCGCTTCATGGCCGAGCAGGACGCCATGTATGAGAAGTGGTTGCCTCAGATCGCCCGCGATCCTGCGTACAACCCCAACCTGTCGCTCGGCGGCAATGGCTTTGAAATCGAAACCGATGCCAATCTGACCTGGAGGCCGTTGAGCTGGCGGCCGCTGCCGATTGTGCTGGCCCATATGGCAGACGTGACCGGATGTGGTCAGTACCGGGTCATACAGCCGTTCAATGCAGCCAAGGAGGCGGGTCTCATCGATGGCACGCTGCTGGGCAGGCTGTTGAATGTTCCGGAGTTGGAACGCTACAGCCCGGACGCGATTGTCCTGCAGCGTCAGGTGACCGATGTCCAGTTGGAAATTATCGCTCGGACGAAGAAGTTCTCCCGGGCGTTCAAGGTCTTTGAGCTCGACGACTATCTGCCCAACCTGCCGCTGAAAAGTGTTCATCGGGCCAAGATGCCGAAGGACATTATCAAATCGCTTCGCCGTGGCTTGTCGCTAGTGGATCGCTTTGTGGTGTCGACCGAGCCGTTGGCCGAGGCTTTTGCCGGGATGCATGGTGACATTCGGGTCGTCAGGAACACCCTGAATCCAGGCTGGTGGCATGGTCTGAGCAGTGAGCGTCGGGTATCGAGCAAGCCGCGTGTGGGTTGGGCTGGCGGTTCCAGCCACACTGGTGACCTGGAGATGATTGCCGACGTGGTCAGGGAGTTGGCCAATGAGGTTGAGTGGGTGTTCTTCGGCATGTGTCCGGAAAGGTTGCGTCCATACGTCCATGAGTTCCATCCGGGGATCGACATCGAGCAGTACCCGGCGGCCCTTGCGCGCCTGAACCTGGACCTGGCTATCGCACCGGTGGAGCAGAACCTGTTCAACGAATGCAAGAGCAATCTGCGCTTGCTCGAATACGGTGCCTGCGGTTTCCCGGTGGTGTGCTCCGATCTGGTCTGCTACCAGGGTGACTTGCCGGTGACGCGGGTGCGCAACCGCTTCAAGGACTGGGTGGATGCCATTCGCATGCATCTGGCCGACCTGGATGCCACGGCGAAGATGGGGGATGAACTTCGGGCCGCTGTTTGCAGGGACTGGATGCTGGAAGGGGAAAACCTGGAGCAGTGGCGCAACGCCTGGTTGCCCTGAGTCCTGCAAGGCACTTAAAAGCTCGCGGCTGAAGTCGCTCCTACCGGTTCAGCGCGGGCGCTGGCTTCGTGGGAGGGGCTTTGGCCGCGAGCGCTTGGCTTTCATGCAGATCACGCCCAGGCGCTCGTGAGTGGACTCGTCCCAAGGGAAGTGTGCCGCGCTTGGAGCGCTTCGGCTGATATCACCCGTTTGGCTGTCGAAAAACGTGCGCCAAAGCAAGTAATAGCTCCGTGATGGCTAAAAAAACACAGCCAGCCCTAAAGCATCCGAGAGAACCGACGATAACCCTTGTGACAGTTCTCCAGGCCACAACAGGCGCAAGCCCGGGGCGTGGGAACCTCTAAGCCCAACCCATGAGGACTCCATAAATGGCTCTCTCTGTTAATACCAACATCGCCTCTCTGAGCACTCAGAAGAACCTGAACCGTGCCTCGGACAACCTGTCCACTTCCATGCAGCGCCTGTCCAGCGGCCTGCGCATCAACAGCGCCAAGGACGATGCCGCTGGCCTGCAGATCGCCAACCGTCTGACCAGCCAGATCAACGGCCTGAACGTTGCCGTCAAGAACGCCAACGACGGTATCTCCATCGCGCAGACCGCTGAAGCGGCCATGGGCGAATCCACCAGCATCCTGCAGCGCATGCGCGAGCTGGCCCTGCAGTCGGCCAACGGTTCCTACGGCGACGAAGACCGTGCTTCGATGCAGTCCGAGTACAGCGCCCTGACCGCTGAACTGAACCGTATCGCCGAAACCACCACCTTCGGTAGCCGCAACCTGCTGGACGGCTCCTTCGGCACCGCCGCCTTCCAGGTCGGCGCCAACGCTTACGAAACCATCAACATCAGCATGGACAGCGTTGCCGCCAACAAGATCGGTTCCAACCAGGTCGGTTCGGCCAGCGGCGGCGCCGTGGGCACCACCCCCCTGGCATCCGGTACTGCCACCATCGTTGGCGGCGGCCAGGCTGTGACCGTGTCCTATGACGCCAGCGGCTCGGCCAAGAGTATCGCCCAGGCTCTGGACGGTGCCATCGGCGGCCTGACTGTTTCCGCTCGTACCGTTGTCACCCTGGATGGCGATGCACTGAGCTCCGGCTCCGTGGGTAACTTCAAGCTGACCGTGGGCGAAGAGTCCATCGAGATCCTGGGTGCCACCAGCGAGCAGCAGCTGTTCGAGCAACTGCGCGACAACGCCAGCAAGCTGAACGTGACCGTGGCCTACGACGGCAAGGAAATCACCGTCATCAACGAGGCCGGCGAGAACTTCGAAATCGGTGCGGCATCGGGCGTTGCCTTCTCCGCAGGCGGTATCCAGGTTTCCGTTCAGGCTGGCGACGACACCAAGACCGCTGCTACCGCTCTGGCCGACACCCAGATCATCCGCGGCGAAGTCAATGTCGACTCCTCCAAGGCGTTCTCCATCAGCGGCACCGGCTCTGCCGCCACCCTGTTTGGCGCCACTCCGGTTTCGTCCACCCTGTCGACCGTCAAGGATTCCGACATCCGCAGCGCTGATTCGGCTCAGCAAGCTCTGTTCGTCCTGGACAAGGCTATCGCTCGCATCGACTCCCAGCGCGCTGACCTGGGTGCCGTGCAGAACCGTCTGGACAGCACCATCAACAACCTGACCGCGATCGCCGAGAACTCCACTGCTTCTCGCGGCCGCATCCAGGACGTTGACTTCGCCAACGAAACCGCCGAGCTGACCAAGCAGCAGACCCTGCAACAGGCATCCACCGCGATCCTGGCTCAGGCTAACCAGCTGCCGTCCGCCGTGCTGAAGCTGCTGGGCTAAATCCCCCTGCGCTAGGAGAGGGGGCGCCTTGTGCGCCCTCTCTTTTGATGGAGAAATAGGCTGATGGACGTTGGACTGAATATCAACGCCTTCTATACGGCGCACATATCCCAGGCGAGTGAGGCCGAACAGGCCGGCAAGAGCGTCCGGGAAGAAAAGCGGCAATATCCGATCGAGTCCGAACGCGAGCGCGTAGTGGAGGCGATCAAACGAATTCAGGAGTTCGTTGATGAAACGCAGCGTGGCCTGCAGTTCTCCATCGACGAAGACACCGGGCGCACCGTAGTCAAGGTGATCGCTCGGCACAGTGGCGAAGTGATCCGCCAGTTGCCTTCAGAGGAAGCGCTGGAACTCGCCAAGCGGTTGCAAGACGCTGGCGGCATTCTCTTCAGCCGCCAGGTTTGATTCTTATACAGGTGCGTGGGGACGAATCCGCCCCCATGAATAGCGGCAGTCTGGTTCGAGAATGCCTTGTGGCAGGCCAGGCGCTAGGAAAACAAAGAGGGTGACAGCATGGCGGTCAGCACGATTACCGGTCTGGGTTCAGGTCTGAATATCAATGATCTGGTGAAGGCGCTGGCCAATGCGGAAAAGGCGCCGAAGCAGACCCAGATCGACCTTCAGAAAGCGCGCACCGATACGCAGCTTTCGGCAGTTGGAATGCTGAAGAGCGCGGTGGAGACGTTCGAGGCTGCGCTGGCGGGGCTTAAGTCGAGTGCCACGGCCTTCGATGGCTACAAGGCAAGCTCCTCGAAGACCGATGTGGCCAAGGTCACCATGGGTGCCGGAGCGGTGGCCGGTTCGTACAAGTTGGAAGTGACCCAGTTGGCGACCGCGTCGAAAGTCGCCTCGGCAACCCAGGCTTCCACCACTTACGCCACTGGTGGCAAGCTGACCGTCAGCGTGGGCAGCAACGATTACAGTGTCAGCATTGACGACGGCGCCAGCCTGACGGATGTCCGCAACGCCATTAACGATCAGCTGAGCGGGGCGGGTATCTCGGCGAACATTATCAGCGATGGCAATGGCGGATCGCGTCTGGTGCTGGCCTCCGAAACGACCGGCGCAGGTACCGACATCTCTGTGGTGGGCGAGAACGATCTGTCTGCGTTGAACATTGTCGGAACGGACGCGCTTGATGGTGCTGTTCCCGGGAGCGCTGGCTACATCACTCCGGCTGCTGATGCCACGTTCAAGATCGACGGTCTTGAGATGTCCAGCAAGACCAACACGGTCACCAACCTCAGTGGTCTGAGCATCAAGCTGGAAGAGGCGGGCACCACGACCCTGTCGGTGGCAGCCAATGCTGATGGCATCGCAGGGTCGGTCGAATCCTTCGTGATGGCCTACAACACGCTGCTGACTGTCACCAATGGTCTGACCAAGGTCACTCAGACCACTGACGCCAATGGCAACGCCACGACCCAGGCGGGTGCGCTGGTGGCGGACTCGACGCTGCGCTCGATGATGTCGCAGTTGCGCAGCGCGCTTTCCAATCCGGTAGAGGGTGCGGGCGAGCTGAAGGTACTTGCTCAGTTGGGCGTCAAGACAAACCGCGACGGTACCCTCGCGCTCGACAAAGACCAGTTGAAGAAAACCGTGGCCTCCAATCCGGAAGGTATCAAGGCATTCTTCACCGGGGAGAAAGGGTTGTTCAATCGCATCGGCGACATTACCTCGGTGTACGCCGGCAAGGACGGCTTGCTGGCCTCGCGCGAGAAAAGCCTGACCGATGCCAAGGATGCCCTGGCTACTGACCAGACCAAGCTGGACCTGCGCATTGAAACCCTGACGACCTCCCTGTTCAAGAAGTTCAACGCCATGGACAGCCTGGTCGCGCGACTGAATGCCACCAGTCAGAGCGTGCTGGCCACCCTGAACGCGCTGAACAAGAAAGGCAGCGACGACTGACCGGCGGCAGCGCCATCCGCCCCAGGGGCGTATCAAGGAAACGAGTTCATGCAAGAAGCCATCGAGAAACTGGAATCCACCCAGCGTGCCCTGCGCGAAGCGCTGGAGCGCCAGGATTGGGAGGCGATCGGCGAGCTCGATTCGCTGTGCCGTCAGGTCGTTGATGACGTGATGGCGCAGGGCGGCAAGGGTGACCCTGAGGTGCTTGAGCGTCTCGGCGAGCTATTGGCGCTGTACCGTGAGGTGCTGGAGGCGTGCGAGGCCGAAAAGCAGCAGGTGGGCTCAGAGCTGCGCCAGCTGCGCCAGGCCAGCGCCGGCGCCCGGGCGTATCAGGACGCAGAGTGACTGCCTGGCACCGGTAGGAGGCCCTTCAGCGGCGAGCGTTTGGATGCCGCCGCACCTGCACTCCGTAGGGTAGGAGCTCGCGCAGCGATTTCCTATCGGTTCCGCCGGTACGCGCTCGCCGCTGCCGTGTAATAGGGGTCTGTCAATCTCGGCCAAAGTTTTTAGGGCGAAAGGCGGTTCGACGAGAGCCTGCGCCGGTCGTATGGGCGCCTTTGCCATTGGGTCCCATCCGCCTTTCATCCTCTTCCTCTAAAGCTTGCCGATAGTGGGCCGATACCCTAGGCGTAGTCCGACCGTTCAGGAGTTGCGCATGTATTCCCGTTCCGCCCTTCAGCAGTACCAGCAGGTCAACGCCCATGCGCAGGTGTCCGAGGCCAGCCCGCACCGCTTGATCCAGATGCTGCAGGCCGGCGCGCTGGACCGCATCGCCCAGGCCCAGGGCGCCATGTCGCGTGGCCAGACCGAGATGAAAGGCATGCTGATCGGCAAGGCCATCGACATCATTGGCGGTCTGCGCGAGGGGCTGAACCTGGAAGCCGGCGGCGAGCTGGCGGCCAACTATGACCGCTTGTACGACTATATGGCGCGGCGGTTGATCGAAGCCAACCGCAAGAACGATGTCCGTATCCTCGAAGAAGTGGCGGGGCTGATGCGTGAACTGAAGGCGGGCTGGGATGGCATCGCTTCGCAACTGACCAAGTGATTTGCAAACCCCGCTACGGCGGGGTTTTCTTTTTGGCAGGTATTCCTGGCGCCAATTGACATTAGAAGTGTTAATGTCATCACATTTCCATCAGTCATATTTCTGGCATTTTTTGATCTGTGACAGGGCCGTTAGACAAAAGTCATTTTTGCTAGTCAGGAAATTGACTTGAGACAGTCTTTTGACTTTAAATGGCCGCCATCCTGCCATCGGCCCCTAGGGGTCGGAACGTGTAAAAAAAGAATCCAGGCCAGAAGTCAGACATGTGGCGTGAAACCAAAATCCTGTTGATCGATGACCGTGCCGAGCGTCGCCGAGACCTGGCGGTCATTCTGGGCTTCCTGGGTGAAGATCTTCTGGCGTGCGGCTCGGCGGATTGTCGGGAGCACATGGGCGCAGCGATCGCTGCCAAGGAAATTCTCTGCGTTCTGCTGGGACAGGTGGACGCCCGTGGCGGCGTCCTGGAGCAGATCAAGCAGCTGCACGCCCTGGACGAACTGCTGCCACTGGTGTTGCTGGAAGAGCCCGCCGACATGGCGCAGTGGCCTGAAGAGCAACGCCGCCGCGTACTGAGCGTGCTGGACGATCCGGTCAGCTACAACCGTCTCAATGACACGCTGCACCGGGCGCAGGTCTATCGCGAAATATACGATGAGGCCCGCGATCGGGGCCGGCAGCGCGAGCCGAACCTGTTCCGCAGCCTGGTCGGCACCAGTCGCGCGATTCAGAACGTGCGGCAGATGATGCATCAGGTCGCCGACACCGAAGCCAGCGTGTTGATTCTCGGCGAATCCGGAACCGGCAAGGAGGTGGTGGCCCGCAACCTGCACTATCACTCCAAGCGCCGCGGCGCGCCGTTCGTGCCAGTCAATTGCGGGGCCATTCCGGCCGAATTGCTGGAGAGCGAGCTGTTCGGCCACGAGAAGGGCGCGTTCACCGG
>NZ_JRUD01000023.1 GCF_000802425.1 Pseudomonas flexibilis
AAACAGATGGTAGGGTGTAAAAATTGTATGAGGTAAAGAGAGAAAAGTGTCGTGTACATAAACATTGGTTCGATACTCATGAGTTTAAGTTGTCTATAACAGACATAACCAAAATCAATCTGTAACGGGACGTCTGCGACGTCAGATGTGTTTAAGGGAAATAATCTGAAATCTCTGCTCTCCAAGCTGATCGCCAGGCTTCAGTGAGCTGAAAAAGACAAAACCCCAACCCGCGGTTGCGGATTGGGGTTTTGGTTTTAGGTGCTTGACGATGACCTACTCTCACATGGGGAGACCCCACACTACCATCGGCGATGCGTCGTTTCACTGCTGAGTTCGGGATGGGATCAGGTGGTTCCAACGCTCTATGGTCGTCAAGCAATTCGGTTGGGGCATCGCGGTTAAGGCGCTACCCCGAAACGGGTATGTGATGTCTGTCGGCTTTGCGGTTCGTTGCAAATTTTCGGTTTGGTCGACTTCACCATCACCCAATCTGCTTTGTCAGCAAATTGTTTGGGTGTTATATGGTCAAGCCTCACGGGCAATTAGTACTGGTTAGCTCAACGCCTCACAACGCTTACACACCCAGCCTATCAACGTCGTAGTCTCCGACGGCCCTTCAGGGAGCTCGAGGCTCCAGTGAGATCTCATCTTGAGGCAAGTTTCCCGCTTAGATGCTTTCAGCGGTTATCTCTTCCGAACATAGCTACCCGGCAGTGCCACTGGCGTGACAACCGGAACACCAGAGGTTCGTCCACTCCGGTCCTCTCGTACTAGGAGCAGCCCCTCTCAAATCTCAAACGTCCACGGCAGATAGGGACCGAACTGTCTCACGACGTTCTAAACCCAGCTCGCGTACCACTTTAAATGGCGAACAGCCATACCCTTGGGACCGGCTTCAGCCCCAGGATGTGATGAGCCGACATCGAGGTGCCAAACACCGCCGTCGATATGAACTCTTGGGCGGTATCAGCCTGTTATCCCCGGAGTACCTTTTATCCGTTGAGCGATGGCCCTTCCATACAGAACCACCGGATCACTAAGACCTACTTTCGTACCTGCTCGACGTGTTTGTCTCGCAGTCAAGCGCGCTTTTGCCTTTATACTCTGCGACCGATTTCCGACCGGTCTGAGCGCACCTTCGTACTCCTCCGTTACTCTTTAGGAGGAGACCGCCCCAGTCAAACTGCCCACCATACACTGTCCTCGACCCGGATAACGGGCCAGAGTTAGAACCTCAAGCATGCCAGGGTGGTATTTCAAGGATGGCTCCACGCGAACTGGCGTCCACGCTTCAAAGCCTCCCACCTATCCTACACAAGCAGGCTCAAAGTCCAGTGCAAAGCTACAGTAAAGGTTCACGGGGTCTTTCCGTCTAGCCGCGGATACACTGCATCTTCACAGCGATTTCAATTTCACTGAGTCTCGGGTGGAGACAGCGCCGCCATCGTTACGCCATTCGTGCAGGTCGGAACTTACCCGACAAGGAATTTCGCTACCTTAGGACCGTTATAGTTACGGCCGCCGTTTACCGGGGCTTCGATCAAGAGCTTCGCTTTCGCTAACCCCATCAATTAACCTTCCGGCACCGGGCAGGCGTCACACCCTATACGTCCACTTTCGTGTTTGCAGAGTGCTGTGTTTTTAATAAACAGTCGCAGCGGCCTGGTATCTTCGACCGGCGTGTGCTTACAGAGCAAGTCTTTCACACTCACCGGCGCACCTTCTCCCGAAGTTACGGTGCCATTTTGCCTAGTTCCTTCACCCGAGTTCTCTCAAGCGCCTTGGTATTCTCTACCCGACCACCTGTGTCGGTTTGGGGTACGGTTCCTAGTTACCTGAAGCTTAGAGGCTTTTCCTGGAAGCATGGCATCAACCACTTCGCATTCGTAAAGAACGCTCGTCATCAGTTCTCGGCCTTGAGATCCCGGATTTGCCTAAGATCTCGGCCTACCACCTTAAACACGGACAACCAACGCCGTGCTGGCCTAGCCTTCTCCGTCCCCCCATCGCAGTAACTAGAAGTACGGGAATATTGACCCGTTTCCCATCGACTACGCTTTTCAGCCTCGCCTTAGGAGCCGACTAACCCTGCGTCGATTAACGTTGCGCAGGAACCCTTGGTCTTTCGGCGTGGATGTTTTTCACACCCATTGTCGTTACTCATGTCAGCATTCGCACTTCTGATACCTCCAGCAAGCTTCTCAACTCACCTTCACAGGCTTACAGAACGCTCCTCTACCGCGTCATCAAAGATGACACCCGTAGCTTCGGTGCCTGGTTTGAGCCCCGTTACATCTTCCGCGCAGGCCGACTCGACTAGTGAGCTATTACGCTTTCTTTAAAGGATGGCTGCTTCTAAGCCAACCTCCTAGCTGTCTAAGCCTTCCCACATCGTTTCCCACTTAACCAGGACTTTGGGACCTTAGCTGACGGTCTGGGTTGTTTCCCTTTTCACGACGGACGTTAGCACCCGCCGTGTGTCTCCCATGCTCGGCACTTCTGGGTATTCGGAGTTTGCATCGGGTTGGTAAGTCGGGATGACCCCCTAGCCGAAACAGTGCTCTACCCCCCAGAGTGATACATGAGGCGCTACCTAAATAGCTTTCGAGGAGAACCAGCTATCACCGAGCTTGATTAGCCTTTCACTCCGATCCACAGGTCATCCGCTAACTTTTCAACGGTAGTCGGTTCGGTCCTCCAGTCAGTGTTACCTAACCTTCAACCTGCCCATGGATAGATCGCCCGGTTTCGGGTCTATACCCAGCGACTAAACGCCCTATTAAGACTCGCTTTCGCTACGCCTCCCCTATTCGGTTAAGCTCGCCACTGAATATAAGTCGCTGACCCATTATACAAAAGGTACGCAGTCACCTAACAAAGTAGGCTCCCACTGCTTGTACGCATACGGTTTCAGGTTCTATTTCACTCCCCTCTCCGGGGTTCTTTTCGCCTTTCCCTCACGGTACTGGTTCACTATCGGTCAGTCAGTAGTATTTAGCCTTGGAGGATGGTCCCCCCATCTTCAGACAACGTTTCACGTGCGCCGTCCTACTCGTTTTCACTTCTATAAACCTTTCGTATACGGGGCTATCACCCACTATGGCCGCACTTTCCAGAGCGTTCTACTAGATTTAAAGAAGCTTAAGGGCTGGTCCCCGTTCGCTCGCCACTACTAAGGGAATCTCGGTTGATTTCTGTTCCTCAGGGTACTGAGATGTTTCACTTCCCCTGGTTCGCCTCTTGCACCTATGGATTCAGTACAAGATACCTGTCTTATGACAGGTGGGTTTCCCCATTCAGACATCTCCGGATCAAAGTCTGTTTGCCGACTCCCCGGAGCTTTTCGCAGGCTACCACGTCTTTCATCGCCTCTGACTGCCAAGGCATCCACCGTATGCGCTTATTCACTTGACCATATAACCCCAAGCAATCTGTCTCTCGACAACAGCCTTGGATCGATCAGTGAAGTACGACATTCGCCGAAAATTCGCGCTTGAACTCGCAAATTTTGCCTTGAGTTGCTGAATGCAGTGAAACATTCAACAAGTCACTTCTATCACATACCCGAATTTTTAAAGAACGATTCTGGAAAATCCAGAAATCAACATTCACACTGGAATGCTCATTTCTGTGCTTTCGACTTAGTGGTGGAGCCAAGGAGGATCGAACTCCTGACCTCCTGCGTGCAAAGCAGGCGCTCTCCCAGCTGAGCTATGGCCCCAATGTCTCGAAGCCTGCGCCCCTTAACATTGGTGGGTCTGGGCAGATTCGAACTGCCGACCTCACCCTTATCAGGGGTGCGCTCTAACCAACTGAGCTACAGACCCAATCGTCTTCGCAATGAATCAAGCAATTCGTGTGGGAGCTTATGGAGACGGTGATGTCTCGATTAAGGAGGTGATCCAGCCGCAGGTTCCCCTACGGCTACCTTGTTACGACTTCACCCCAGTCATGAATCACTCCGTGGTAACCGTCCCCCCGAAGGTTAGACTAGCTACTTCTGGAGCAACCCACTCCCATGGTGTGACGGGCGGTGTGTACAAGGCCCGGGAACGTATTCACCGTGACATTCTGATTCACGATTACTAGCGATTCCGACTTCACGCAGTCGAGTTGCAGACTGCGATCCGGACTACGATCGGTTTTATGGGATTAGCTCCACCTCGCGGCTTGGCAACCCTTTGTACCGACCATTGTAGCACGTGTGTAGCCCTGGCCGTAAGGGCCATGATGACTTGACGTCATCCCCACCTTCCTCCGGTTTGTCACCGGCAGTCTCCTTAGAGTGCCCACCATAACGTGCTGGTAACTAAGGACAAGGGTTGCGCTCGTTACGGGACTTAACCCAACATCTCACGACACGAGCTGACGACAGCCATGCAGCACCTGTGTCTGAGTTCCCGAAGGCACCAATCCATCTCTGGAAAGTTCTCAGCATGTCAAGGCCAGGTAAGGTTCTTCGCGTTGCTTCGAATTAAACCACATGCTCCACCGCTTGTGCGGGCCCCCGTCAATTCATTTGAGTTTTAACCTTGCGGCCGTACTCCCCAGGCGGTCAACTTAATGCGTTAGCTGCGTTACTAAGTCCTCAAGGAACCCAACAACTAGTTGACATCGTTTACGGCGTGGACTACCAGGGTATCTAATCCTGTTTGCTCCCCACGCTTTCGCACCTCAGTGTCAGTATCAGTCCAGGTAGTCGCCTTCGCCACTGGTGTTCCTTCCTATATCTACGCATTTCACCGCTACACAGGAAATTCCACTACCCTCTACCGTACTCTAGTCAGACAGTTTTGGATGCAATTCCCAGGTTGAGCCCGGGGCTTTCACATCCAACTTATCAAACCACCTACGCGCGCTTTACGCCCAGTAATTCCGATTAACGCTTGCACCCTTCGTATTACCGCGGCTGCTGGCACGAAGTTAGCCGGTGCTTATTCTGTCGGTAACGTCAAAGTTGCAACGTATTAGGTTACAACCCTTCCTCCCAACTTAAAGTGCTTTACAATCCGAAGACCTTCTTCACACACGCGGCATGGCTGGATCAGGCTTTCGCCCATTGTCCAATATTCCCCACTGCTGCCTCCCGTAGGAGTCTGGACCGTGTCTCAGTTCCAGTGTGGCTGATCATCCTCTCAGACCAGCTACGGATCGTCGCCTTGGTGAGCCTTTACCCCACCAACTAGCTAATCCGACCTAGGCTCATCCGATAGCGCGAGGTCCGAAGATCCCCCGCTTTCTCCCGTAGGACGTATGCGGTATTAGCGTTCCTTTCGGAACGTTATCCCCCACTATCGGGCAGATTCCTAGGCATTACTCACCCGTCCGCCGCTGAATCAGGTAGCAAGCTACCCTCATCCGCTCGACTTGCATGTGTTAGGCCTGCCGCCAGCGTTCAATCTGAGCCATGATCAAACTCTTCAGTTCAATACTGATCGGGTTTTGAGAAAACCCTAAACTTGGCTCAGCAATCGCAAAAAACTCTCGAATTCACGAGTGTTACTTGTGATGCTGATAATCTTGCGACTATCACTCGATGCATCCACAAGCACCCACACGAATTGCTTGATTCAGTTGTTAAAGAGCGTTTCGATCTGACCGAAGGTCTCAACCGAGGCCGCGCATTCTACAGCGGCCGTTTTGCCTGTCAAGCGTTGATTTGAACTTTTTCGTTTCATCTCAACCGCTTACCACCCAGAGCCGGTTCAACCAGACTCTGCAGCGGGAGGCGAATCATACAGCGCCAAACGACACTGTCAACCCCGCCTCGACCAGCAGCCCGCTTCCTCTAGCG
>NZ_JRUD01000024.1 GCF_000802425.1 Pseudomonas flexibilis
CCCAGCACACCGCCACTGACACCCCCGCCTCGACCAGCAGCCCGCTTCCTCTAGCGAGCCCCGCCAGGCAGATCCGAACATCCAACTCGTTGATTTACAAGGAGTTTTCAGCAGCTCTGCGCTGGAAGTGGGGCGCATTATAGGGCGCCCCAGGCACAAGTCAAACACTTTATTAGCGCACTATTAAAAAAATGCCTGAATTCCGGTCTGCGCCCGACCCAGGATCAGTGCATGCACGTCATGGGTACCTTCATAAGTATTCACGACCTCCAGGTTCACCAAGTGTCGTGCAATGCCGAACTCATCGCTGATGCCATTGCCACCCAGCATGTCGCGAGCCATGCGCGCGATGTCGAGTGCCTTGCCGCAGCTGTTGCGCTTCATGATCGAGGTGATCTCCACCGCAGCAGTACCTTCATCCTTCATGCGCCCAAGCCGCAGGCAGCCCTGCAGAGCCAGAGTGATTTCGGTCTGCATGTCGGCCAGCTTCTTCTGTATCAACTGGTTGGCCGCCAAGGGTCGGCCGAACTGCTGACGATCGAGGGTGTATTGCCGCGCGGCATGCCAGCAGAACTCGGCGGCCCCCAGGGCACCCCATGCAATGCCATAGCGCGCCGAGTTGAGACAGGTAAAAGGCCCTTTCAACCCACGCACCTCGGGGAAGGCGTTCTCCTCGGGACAGAAGACCTCATCCATGACGATCTGCCCGGTAATCGATGCACGCAGCCCCACCTTGCCATGGATGGCCGGCGCACTGAGGCCTGGCCAGCCCTTTTCCAACACGAAACCGCGGATCTGCCCTTCGTCATCCTTGGCCCAGACCACGAAGACGTCGGCAATCGGGCTGTTGGTGATCCACATCTTGCTGCCGGACAACCGGTAGCCACCTTCTACCTTTCTTGCACGGGTGACCATTGCACCCGGATCCGAACCGTGATCGGGCTCGGTCAAACCGAAACAGCCGACGAGCTGGCCGCTCGCCAGCCCGGGCAAATATTTCTGCCGTGTCGCCTCATTGCCGAAGGCGTGGATGGGCAGCATTACCAGCGAGGACTGCACACTCATCATCGACCGATACCCGGAGTCGATCCGCTCGATCTCCCGAGCGATCAGGCCGTACGACACCTGGTTGAGGGCGCTGCCCCCGTACTCCACCGGCAGCGTGGCACCCAGCAGGCCCGCTTCGCCCATCTCGCGAAAGATCGCTGGATCGGTGTGCTCATGCCGGAACGCCTCAAGCACCCTGGGCGCAAGCTTGTCCGCGGCAAACCGCGCCGCGCTGTCACGCACCATGCGCTCCTCCTGCGTCAGCTGCTGCTCCAGCAGCAACGGGTCCTCCCAGTTGAATCTCGCCTGTGCCGCCATCAGCCTGCTCCCGTGCCTGATATCAAGATTGCTACATCCTAGGCAGCGCGCCTGCTACATACAATGCACCAGCCACACGCCCACTGTAGCCATGCCGATATTCCACTACATATCCCCCTCTTTCAGCTTTTATAAGGCCTGTCGATTGCCTTAGTCGTGCCTAACCGCCGCCGGAAGCCCGCAAGCCCTCGATACGGCCGAATTGCGAACTCAAAGGGGTTCCAGAGCAGCAAACTGCGATCTTCGGGAACCGGAAACAGTTGCAACCAAATGGTCACATAAGGACTTGTAGTCCGCTGACTGTTTTACTTCAAAAATCTTGCTGCCCCTTTCGTTCGCCTGCACAATGCCGCGCCACCCCGCCGTAACTACGACCTTCGGAGGGGGCCGACGCCATTACCCCCATGTGGCCGGGCGACAAGAACAATGATCAACAGGAGACAGGAAGTGCTAATCGGCATTCCCCTAGAAACCCACAGCGGGGAAACCCGTGTGGCTGCTACCCCGGAGACGGTCAAGAAGCTCGTCAGCCAGGGTCACCAGGTGACCGTTCAGGCTTCCGCCGGCAGCAACGCCTGCGTCCCGGACAGCGCATATGAGCAGGCCGGAGCGAAGATCGGTAGCGCCGCCGAGGCCTTTGCCGCCGATCTCGTCCTCAAGGTAGTCGCTCCAGACGAAACCGAGCTGGCGCTCATGAAGCCGGGCGCGGTGCTGATCGGCATGCTCAACCCCTTCGACAGTGACTGCATCGCCCGCATGGCGGCGCGTGGCATCATGGCTTTCGCGCTGGAGGCCGCGCCGCGTACTTCCCGTGCGCAAAGCCTGGACGTGCTCTCCTCCCAGGCCAACATTGCCGGATACAAGGCGGTAATGCTCGCCGCCAACCACTATCCGCGCTTCATGCCCATGCTGATGACCGCCGCCGGCACCGTGAAGGCGGCCCGCGTGCTGGTGCTCGGCGCGGGCGTGGCCGGTCTGCAGGCCATTGCCACTGCCAAGCGCCTGGGCGCGGTAATCGAAGCCTCCGACGTGCGCCCGGCCGTGAAGGAACAGATCGAATCCCTCGGCGCCAAGTTCGTCGACGTGCCGTTTGAAACCGACGAAGAGCGCGAGTGTGCGCAAGGCGTCGGCGGCTATGCCCGCCCCATGCCGCAATCCTGGATGGAGCGTCAGGCCAAGGCCGTGCACGAGCGCGCCAAGCAGGCTGATATCGTCATCACCACCGCGCTGATCCCCGGTCGCAAGGCCCCGGTACTGCTGCAGGAAGCAACCGTGGCGGAAATGAAACCCGGCTCGGTGATCATCGACCTGGCGGCTGCACAAGGCGGCAACTGTCCGCTGACCGAAGCCGATCGTGTAGTGGTCAAGCACGGTGTAACCATCGTTGGCCACACCAACCTGCCCGCGCAGGTGCCGGCGGACGCCTCGGCGCTGTACGCCCGTAACCTGCTCGACTTCCTCAAGCTGGTCATCGACAAGGACGGCCAGTTCCACCTCAACCTTGAAGACGACATCGTCGCCGCCTGCCTGATGTGCCGGGACGGTGAAGTCGTACGCAAGAACGGCTAAGGGGCACGGACATGGATCTGATTTCCGACGGTATCTACAACCTGATCATCTTCGTGCTGGCCATCTATGTGGGCTACCACGTGGTCTGGAACGTTACCCCCGCCCTGCACACTCCGCTGATGGCCGTCACCAACGCCATCTCGGCGATCGTCATCGTTGGCGCCATGCTGGCCGCCGCGCTGACCGTCACCCCGCTGGGCAAGGCCATGGGCACCCTGGCCGTGGCCCTGGCTGCGGTCAACGTGTTCGGTGGCTTCCTGGTCACCCGCCGCATGCTGGAAATGTTCAAGAAGAAGGCCCCGAAGGCCCAGGTGGAGAAGTAATCAATGAGCATGAACCTGATCACCGTCCTCTACCTGATCGCCTCGGTGTGCTTCATACAGGCGCTCAAGGGGCTGTCCCATCCGACCACGTCGCGGCGCGGCAACCTGTTCGGCATGATCGGCATGGCCATTGCCGTCCTGACCACCATTGCCCTCATCTATAAGCTGGGCGCCGAACTGGCCACCCAAGGCATCGGTTACGTGATCGTCGGCCTGCTGATCGGTGGCACCGCCGGCACGATCATGGCCAAGCGCGTGGAAATGACCAAGATGCCCGAGCTGGTGGCCTTCATGCACAGCATGATCGGTCTGGCGGCGGTGTTCATCGCCATCGCCGCGGTGGCCGAACCGCAGTCGCTGGGCATCGTCGCCGCCATGGCCGACCCGATTCCGGCCGGTAACCGCCTGGAGCTGTTCCTTGGCGCCGCCATCGGGGCCATCACCTTCTCCGGCTCGGTCATCGCCTTCGGCAAGCTGTCCGGCAAGTACAAGTTCCGCCTGTTCCAGGGCGCGCCAGTAGTGTTCAAGGGCCAGCACCTGCTCAACCTGGCGGTGGGCCTGGTCATCGTCGGCCTGGGCCTGATGTACACCTTCACCGGGGACGTCACCGCGTTCGCCATCCTGGTGGTTCTGGCCTTCGTGATCGGCGTGCTGATCATCATCCCCATCGGCGGCGCCGACATGCCGGTGGTGGTATCGATGCTCAACAGTTATTCGGGCTGGGCGGCCGCCGGTATCGGCTTTTCGCTGAACAACTCGATGCTGATCATCGCCGGCTCGCTGGTGGGCTCCTCGGGCGCGATCCTCTCGTACATCATGTGCAAGGCGATGAACCGCTCGTTCTTCAACGTGATCCTCGGCGGCTTCGGCGCCGAAGCCGGCAGCGCCGCCGCCGGCGAGCAGGTGCAGCGCAACGTGAAGTCCGGCTCCAGCGATGATGCCGCCTTCCTGCTGACCAACGCCGACACCGTGGTGATCGTGCCCGGCTACGGCCTGGCTGTGGCTCGCGCCCAGCACGCACTGATGGAGCTGGCCGAGAAGCTGACCCACCGCGGCGTGAACGTGAAGTACGCCATCCACCCGGTGGCTGGCCGCATGCCCGGCCACATGAACGTGCTGCTCGCCGAGGCCGAAGTGCCCTACGAGCAGGTGTTCGAGATGGAAGACATCAACTCCGAGTTCGGCCAGACCGATGTGGTCCTGGTGCTGGGTGCCAACGACGTGGTCAACCCGGCGGCCAAGACCGATCCCAAGTCGCCGATCGCCGGCATGCCGATCCTCGAGGCCTACAAGGCCAAGACGGTGATCGTCAACAAGCGCTCCATGGCCAGCGGCTACGCCGGCCTGGACAACGAGCTGTTCTACATGGACAAGACCATGATGGTCTTCGGTGACGCCAAGAAAGTCATCGAGGACATGGTCAAAGCGGTCGACTGATCGGAATTGCCTGAAATAACAGCCACTTGCGCCTCAGGCGCGAGTGGCTGCGGGGCTGTTCCACCCTCCCGTGACCGGCAAAGAACGACTGCACATCCTGACCTTGGTATTAGAGGCGTAGCAGAAGCGAATCCCTAGACTCGGGGGCTGCTGAGCCAACAAGAAAACCAAGGAGCCGCTGCATGTCCCAGTATGCCGATCGCATTCGCCTCAATTCCCTGTGCGAGAAAATCACCAGCGCCGAAGAAGCGGCCAAGCTGGTAAGCCACGGCCAAACCGTCGGAATGAGCGGTTTCACCCGCGCCGGCGAGGCGAAGAAGGTCCCCCTCGCCCTGGCGGCACGCGCCCGTCAAGAAGAGTTGAAGATCACTCTCATCACCGGCGCCAGCCTGGGCAATGACATGGACGGGCTGATGGCCGAGTCCGGTCTGCTGGCCCGCCGCATGCCGTTCCAGTCCGACGCAGGGCTGCGCAAGGCCATCAACAATGGCGAGGTGATGTTCATCGACCAGCACCTGTCCGACACCGCCGAACAGCTGCGCGCCGGCAGCCTGCCCAAGGTCGACGTGGCCATCATCGAGGCCTGCGCCATCACCGAGAACGGCGGCATCGTGCCGACGACCTCGGTGGGTAACTCCGCCAGCTTCGCCGAAGCCGATGTGGTGATCGTCGAGCTGAACCTGGCCCATCCGGCCGCCCTGGAAGGCCTGCACGACATCTACCTGCCGGCCAAGCGCCCGAACCGCGGCCCGGTGCCGCTGATCAACGGCCAGGACCGCATCGGCACCCCGTACATCCCGGTCGACCCGGCGCGCATCGCGGCCATCGTCGTCACCAACCAGGAAGACTCCTACTCCGCCGTCCTGCCCAGCGATGAGGATACCCAGGCCATCGCCGACCACCTGATCGCCTTCCTGGAAATGGAAGTCGAGCGCGGCAACCTGACCTCCAGCCTGCTGCCGCTGCAGGCCGGCGTGGGCACCATTGCCAACGCCGTGATGAGCGGCCTGCTGAAGTCCAACTTCAGCGGTCTGACCATGTATTCCGAAGTGCTGCAGGACTCCACCTTCGAGCTGTTCGATGCCGGCAAACTGGTCGCCGCTTCCGGCTGTTCCTTCACCCTGTCCGAGCGTATGTGCCATCACGTGATGGCCAACCTCGACAAGTACAAGGACAAGCTGGTGCTGCGCCCGCAGGAAATCTCCAACCATCCGGAGATCGTCCGCCGCATCGGCATCATCGCCATCAACACCGCGCTGGAGTTCGACATCTATGGCAACGTCAACTCCACTCACGTCAACGGCACCCACATGATGAACGGCCTGGGCGGCTCGGGCGACTTCACCCGCAACGCACACCTGGCCATCTTCGTGACCAAGTCGATCGCCAAGGGCGGCGCCATTTCCAGCGCCGTGCCGATGGTTCCCCACGTCGACCACAACGAACACGACGTGGACATCCTGGTTACCGAACAGGGCCTGGCCGACCTCCGTGGCCTGGCGCCGCGCGAGCGCGCCCAACTGATCATCGACAAGTGCGTGCATCCGGACTTCCGTCCGGCCATGCAGGACTACCTCGACCGCGCCTGCGCCACCGTAAGCGGCCAGACGCCGCACCTGCTCGAAGAAGCCTTCTCCTGGCACACCAACATGCGCAAGACCGGCCATATGCTGGGCAAGCGCTGATCGCCGATTCGCTGTAGCACCGCCGCAGACGGTGCT
Organism: Pseudomonas flexibilis; assembly: GCF_000802425.1. Lineage (GTDB taxonomy): Bacteria > Pseudomonadota > Gammaproteobacteria > Pseudomonadales > Pseudomonadaceae > Serpens > Serpens flexibilis. The sequence goes on from NZ_JRUD01000024.1 coordinate 6,416, forward strand.
ACAGCGTTGATGGCTTTACGCCACCCCTCTGATAGCCCTTGGGGGCAAAGCTCGTTACACTCCGAGCCTCCAAGAATCTGCCCACAACCCCCGAGGTACAACGCATGACTCCGATTCGTCTGTTCGGCGCCGCTGCTCTGCTGAGCCTGTCGACCATGGCCAGCGCCTCCAGCTTCATCGGTACCACCGACATGATCGGCAGTGCCCTGATCGGCACCACCGAATCCAGCACCGACATGTCGTCCGGCGACGACAAGATCGTCCTGGCCGCCCGCGAAGATGCTGCCAGCTTCGTGGCCAGCCGCGGCGACATCCGTGGTGCCCACCTGGAGTCCGCTCTGCAGGTGATTCGTGCCAAGGCACCCAGCCTGCAAGCCACCGACATGGAGCTGGCCGAGGCCATCCTCGCCCGCTAAGCGGTACGACGCGCCGTCGACAGGCGGCGCGTGCTTTCCTTCACGCAGCCGCCCGGCTGCGGTCCAAATTGCATGACCCATCTTTTCTCGCTCCGCTCCTGCTGTCTTCTCCTGCTGCTCCTGTCGCTGGTCGCCGGTGCTCGCGCCGAACTGCGTCTGCAGCTGGACGGACAGGGACTGGACGATGCCCAGCGCCTGGCCAGCCGCCAACTGCTCGACCAAGCCATTGCCGCGCTGCCACCCCGCCTGATCGAACGCCTGGACCGCCAGGTGACCGTGCGCTGGACCGCGCTTCCCGAGGCCGTGCACGGGCGCATGGCAGGCGAGCGGCTGCTGCTCAATCGCTCCCTGCTGCCCGGGCTGACCGATGGCAGTGCGCGGCAACAGCGCACCGGGCGCACCCACGGCACCCAGTACCGCGAATTGCTGGCCACCGTGCTGCACGAGCTGGCGCACCTGTACGACCGTGCCCGTCTCTGGTCACCCATTGATCGTCGCCAACTGGCGCGCTGCAATCGCCTGGCTAGCACAGTGGGACCGGTTGGCCTGCCGGACGACTGCCGTGGCGAGATCGCCCGCCGCTTCACGCTCTCCGACGATCCGCGCCTGCTGGAGCTGGCTGGCTGGCCCCAGCGCATCGGCGGACGTGGCGAACCAATCAGCGACAACGGCCAGCAGGAGCGCAGCCCTGACCCCTACGAGCTGCACAACCCCCGCGAGTTCGTCGCAGTCAATTTCGAGTACTTTCTGCTCGACCCCGATTACGCCTGCCGGCGCCCCTCGCTGCACCAGTACTTCAGCGAGCACTTCGGTTGGCAGCCGGCCCATGCCCGACCCTGCAGCCCGCGTCTGCCATTCCTGAACGCCAGTCGCGACTACGAGAAGGCGCCGCTGGCCTGGATCGACCCCGAACGCGTCTACGAGGTCGACTACCTGTTCGCCGAGGCCAACGACAACTGGGTCAGTCGCTGGGGGCACAGCATGCTGCGTCTGGTGGTTTGCGCGCCCGGCCGACCCCGGGGCGCGGACTGCCGCCTGGATCTGGAGCACCATCTGGTGCTGTCCTACCGCGCCTTCGTCGGCGATCTGCAACTGTCGAGCTGGGATGGCCTGACCGGCGTCTACCCCTCGCGGCTGTTCATCCTGCCGCTGTCCCAGGTGGTGGACGAATACACCAAGGTCGAGCTGCGCGATCTGCTTTCCGTACCGCTGCGCCTGAGCCGCGCGGAGCAGGATGCCCTGGTGCGCCGCGCAGTGGAAACGCACTGGAGCTACGACGGGCGCTACTACTTCCTGACCAACAACTGCGCGGTGGAAACCCTGCAGCTGCTGCGTACCGGCACCATCCATCCCGCACTGCGCGGGCTCGACAGTGTCATGCCCAACGCCCTGCTCGACTCCCTGGCCGCCCGCGCCCTGGCCGATCTCGCACCGCTGGCCGACCCGCGCCAGGCGCTGCGCCTGGGCTACCGCTTCGACTCGTTCCGCAGCCGCTATCAGGCGATGTTCGACGTGCTGCGCGAGCAGCTGCCGATCACGCAACACAGTGTCGAAGCCTGGCTGGCCCTGCCGGCCAGTGAGCGCCTGCCGTGGATCGCCAGGGCCGACCTGCGCACCAGCGCCGCGTTGCTGTTGCTGGAGCAGGCCGCCCAGCGCCAGCAACTGCTGCTGGCCCAGGACGAACTGAAGCAGCGCTACCTGGGCGAAGCTGCCGACCCGCAGATGAAGCGCACCGGTGACACCCTGCAGACCATGCTGGTGCAGGCCGGCTTCCTCAGCCGTCCGGCGGAGTTGCTGAAAAGCGGTTATGGCCTGCCGCAGCCGGCGGAATGGCGCGAGCTGAACGCGCTGACCGAGGAGCGCCATCGGTATCTGCGCCAGCTCAGCGACAACCTCGATCAGGACCTGCGCCAGCTGCTGCTGCCACAGCGGCGTGACGAGCTGGACGCGGTGGAGACCAACCTGGCACGACTCGGCGAGCGGGTGCGCAGCCTGCACCGCGAATCCGGCGGGTTGCAGCTGCGCTGACCGTCCCTGCGGGACCTGGCGGAGCGGCAACCTTGTCCGCCCTGCGATCCGCCACTACCAAGCCAGCTAATGATCTTGCGTTTGCCGCGCGCCGCCACCAAGATAGCGGCGTTTTGGTTCTTGCCGGCCGCATGTCCGGCTTCGGTGGATATGTGCTGCAAGTCCTGATGGCCATCTGGCCGCTGTTCGCCCTGATCATTGCCGGACACCTGATGCGCCGCTGGCAATTCCCCAGCGAAACCTTCTGGCCCGGCGCCGAGCGCCTCAACTACTTCATCCTCTTCCCCGCCCTGCTGGTGGCCAGCCTGGTCAATGCGCCGCTGGACAACCCGGCCATGCCGCGCCTCGCGCTGGGGGTATTCACCGCCCTGGGTATCGGCTGGGTCACCCTGCTGATCCTGCGCCGCGTGTGCAAATGGCCTGCGGCTCGTTTCGGGGTATTCAGCCAGGCGCAGCTGCGCTTCAACACCTACCTGGGCCTGGCCATTGTCGGCAACCTGTTCGGTGCCGAAGGCCTGGGCATTGCGGCGGTGCTGCTGGCGCTGATGGTGCCGGCGGTGAACGTGCTGTCCGTGTGGGCATTGAGCGCCGAAGGCGGCGTCAGCCCGCGCACCCTGCTGCTGCCCATTCTCAAGAACCCGCTGATCCTCGGCTGCGTGGTAGGCGCGCTGATCAACCTCAGCGGCCTGGGCCTGCCCGGGGGCAGCGACCGACTGCTGAGCCTGATGGCCGCCGCCAGCCTGCCGCTGGGTCTGCTCAGCGTCGGTGCGGCGCTGCAGCCGCAGCAGCTGCGCAGCCAATTGGCGCCGCTGGCCTGGAACACCGCCATCCGCCTGCTGATCATGCCGCTGCTGGCCTGGGGCGTAGCCCTGACGCTGGGCCTGCCGCTGCTGGAAACGGCCGTGGTCGTGGTCTTCTTCGCCATTCCAACCGCGACGGCCAGCTACATCCTCACCCGCCAGCTGGGCGGCGATGCCCCGCTGATGGCCGGCGTGATCACCCTGCAGACCCTGCTGTCGATCGCCAGCCTGCCGCTGATCCTCGGCCTGCTGGGCTTCTGAGCCCCCTCTGGCCGGAACCTGGCGGGCCGAGTAACATCAGTTCGCCAGCCGCTCCGGCGGCCTCGCTTCTTTCATCCATTTCCCCCAAACGAATCCGTCATCCGCCCGGTTGTGCGGTGTAGCTGCCTGTCAGGCTTTTTCTGGGAGGCTTGGTCATGCTGACCCTGCTCAACCTGTTGTCCGCCGTGGCCCTCCTGGTGTGGGGCACGCATATCGTGCGCACCGGCATCCTGCGCGTGTACGGCTCGCAATTGCGCGAAACCCTCAACCGCAGCACCCGCAACCTGCCGCTGGCGTTCGGTGCCGGCATCGTGGTCACCGCGCTGGTGCAGAGCAGCAACGCCACCGCCCTGTTGACCACCTCTTTTGTCGCCGAAGGGCTGATGACCCTCGGCCCGGCGCTGGCCATCATGCTCGGCGCCGACGTCGGCACCGCGCTGATGACCCGCGTGCTGACCCTTGACCTGCACTGGCTGTCGCCGCTGCTGATCCTGATCGGCGTGGTGCTGTTCCTGTCGCGCCGGCAGACACGCGTCGGCCAGTTCGGCCGCGTACAGATCGGCGTCGGGTTGATCCTGCTGGCGCTGCAGCTGATCGTCGCCGCCGCACAGCCGATCACCGAATCCACCGGCATCAAGGTGCTGTTCGCCGAGCTGACCGGCGACATCCTGCTCGACGCGCTGATCGGCGCGCTGTTCGCCCTGCTCAGCTATTCCAGCCTGGCTGCGGTGCTGCTCACCGCCACGCTGGCCAGCGCCGGGCTGCTCAGCCTGCCGGTGGCCATCGGCCTGGTGATCGGTGCCAACATCGGCAGCGGCGTGCTGGCGCTGCTCAACAGCAGCCTGCAGAGCGCCGCCGGGCGCCGGGTGGCGCTGGGCAGTCTGCTCTACAAACTGATCGGCCTGTTGCTGATCATCCCTTTCCTCGACCCGCTGGTGGCCTGGATGGACGGGCTGGCGCTGGACAGCGCCAGCCTGGTAATCGGCTTCCACGTGGCCTACAACAGCCTGCGCTGTGTGCTGATGCTGCCCACCGTGAGCGCCATGGCCCGACTGAGCACCTGGCTGCTGCCGGAGCGCCCGGAAAGCGAGGACGGCGTGCGCCCGCGCAACCTGGACCCGGCCGCCCTGGCCACCCCCGGCCTGGCGCTGGCCAACGCGGTGCGCGAGACCCTGCGCATCGGCGATCTGGTGGAGCAGATGCTCGAGCAGTTCCACCTGGTGCTGCGCGACGACGACCGCAACGCCGGGCAGCGTATCCGCGCCCTGGATGACGACGTCGATGCGCTGTACAGCGCGGTCAAGCTCTACCTGGCGCAGATCAACCGCGACGACCTGTCGGCGCAGGACAACCGGCGCTGGGCGGAAACCATCGAACTGGCGGTCAACCTGGAACATGCCGGCGACCTGATCGAACACATGCTGGGCAAGCTGCAGAGCCACAAGACCGCCCGCGCCCATGCCTTCTCGGAGGTCGGCCTGCAGGAGCTGCTAGCCCTGCACGCAGGCCTGCGCGACAACCTGCGCCTGGGCCTGTCGGTGTTCCTGGGCGCGGACCGCGTCAGTGCGCAGCGCCTGCTGGACGAGAAGCGCCGCTTCCAGGTCTGGGAGCGGCGCCTCACCCATGCGCATGTGAACCGCCTCGGCGAAAGGGTGGTGGCCAGCCTGCACAGCAGCGGCCTGCACCTGGAACTGATCGCCGACATGAAGCGGCTCAACTCGCTGTTCTGCGCCAGCGCCTATCCGGTGCTGGAAGCCGCTTGCGCCACAGGCGTGACGGAAGCGGCCGAGCGGCTCAGCCCCGCGGCAGGCGACGGCGCTGCAGCCATACCACCAGCGCAAACACCATGAAGCCGGGGATCCACATCCACTCCTTGGCCCAGCGGTCGGTGGGGGCGCGCACGCGCAGGATCTGCTGGTCGAAGGCCAGACCCAGGTCGGCGGCGACACTGCCGAACGCCACGTTGTCGATCAGCAGCTTGCCGTCCTCTTCGTAGAGCATCAGGCCCAGCTTCTCCAGGCGCTGCTCGCCGCTTTCGCCATCCGGCACCGGCAGCAGCAGGGCGAACTCGCGGGGATCCCCCACGTCGTCCTCGCCGAGCACACGCAGGCGCAGCTGGCTGTCGGCCTCCACCTGGCCCAGAGCCTGTACGAACTGGCCGGGCGGGATGTCCTGGTAGGGATCGTGCACCAGGTCCATCCAGAAACCCGGACGGAACAGCGTGAAGGCCACCAGCAGCAGCAACACACCCTCGTACCAGCGACTGCGCACCAGGAAGAAGCCCTGGGTGCCGGCGGCGAAGATCAGCATGGCCACCGTCGCCACGATGAAGATCAGCACGCCGCGCCAGAAGCCCACGTCGATCAGCAGCAGGTCGGTGTTGAAGATGAACAGGAACGGCAGCGCCGCGGTGCGCAGGCTGTAGTAGAAGGCGGTCAGGCCGGTCTTGATCGGGTCGCCCTTGGATACCGCGGCGGCAGCGAACGAGGCCAGGCCCACCGGCGGCGTCACGTCGGCCATGATGCCGAAGTAGAAGACGAACAGGTGCACCGCGATCAGCGGCACGATCAGCCCGTTCTGCTGCCCCAGCGCCACCACCACCGGCGCCAGCAGGCTGGACACCACGATGTAGTTGGCGGTTGTCGGCAGGCCCATGCCGAGGATCAGGCTGAACACCGCGGTGAACAGCAGCATGAGCAGCAGGTTGCCCATCGACAGCACTTCCACCACGTCGGCCAGCACCAGGCCGACACCGGTCTGCGACACCGCGCCGACGATGATGCCCGCCGCCGCGGTGGCGATGCCGATGCCAATCATGTTGCGCGCGCCGCCGATCAGGCCCTCGCGCAGGTCGACCACGCCGTCGCCGAAACCGCCATGGGTCTGGCCGCCGTCACCGCGCATCCAGGACAGCAGCGGGCGCTGGGTGAGCAGGATCACCACCAGCATCACCGTGCCCCAGAACGCCGAGAGGCCGGGCGACAGGCGTTCGACCATCAGGCACCAGACCAGCACCACCACCGGCAGCAGGAAATGCAGGCCGGAGAGCAGCACGGCACGGGTCTGCGGCAGCTCCTCCAGGGGCTTGTCCGGATCTTCCGCCGGCAGCGGCGGATTGCTGGCTGCCACCTTGAGCAGCCCCAGGTAGACTAGCGCCAGCAGCACGCCGATCACCCAGATGGCCGCCTCGCCAAGCGCCGGCTTGAGCCAGCCCAGGCCGTAGTAGACGGCCAGCGACAGGCCGCTGATCAGCGCCGCGCCGAAGGCGAAGCCGGTCAGCCGGCGCAGCCAGGGCTTGGGCTGGTGCGTGCCGATCGGCTGCATGCCGAGCTTGAGCGCTTCCAGGTGCACGATATAGAGCAGCGCAATGTAGGAGATCGCCGCCGGCAGGAAGGCGTGCTTGATGATCTCCACGTAGGGAATGCCGACGTACTCGACCATCAGGAACGCGGCGGCGCCCATCACCGGGGGCATGATCTGACCGTTGACCGAGGAGGCCACTTCCACCGCGCCGGCCTTTTCGCCGGAGAAGCCGACCTTCTTCATCATCGGAATGGTGAAGGTGCCGGTGGTCACCACGTTGGCGATCGACGAGCCGGAGATCAGGCCGGTCATGCCCGAAGCCACCACCGCCGCCTTGGCCGGGCCGCCGCGCAGATGGCCGAGCAGGCTGAAGGCCAGCTGGATGAAGTAGTGGCCGGCGCCGGCGCGCTCAAGCAGCGCGCCGAACAGCACGAACAGGAACACGAAACTGGTGGACACGCCCAGGGCGATGCCGAACACACCCTCGGTGGTGATCCATTGGTGGTTGGCCAGCGCATTCAGGCTGACGCCGCGGTGCGCCAGCATGCCGGGCATCCAGGGCCCGGCCAAACTGTAGATGAGAAAAAGCAGGGCGATGATCGCCAGCGGCGGGCCCAGGGCGCGACGGGTGGCTTCCAGCAGCAGCGGAATGCCGATGCAGGCGGTGACCAGGTCAGCGGTGGTCAGGCTGCCGGGGCGCAGCGCCAACTGCTGGTAGAAGATGAACAGGTACGCAGCGCTGGCAGCGGCCACCAGGCCGAGGGCGATGTCCAGCAGCGGCACCCGGTCGCGCGGCGAGCGCTTGAACGCCGGGTAGGCCAGGAAGGCCAGCAGCAGGGCGAAGGCCAGGTGGATGGAGCGGGTTTCGGTGTCGTTGAACACCCCGACGCCGAACACGAACGGCAGCGGCGAGGCGATCCACAGCTGGAACAGCGACCAGAGCAGCGCCAGCCCGGCGATCGCCTGGGCCATCGGCCCCTGCGGCAGGCGGGCGCCGACGTCCTGGGCGATCAGTTCCTGGGTGGAGAGAGTCTTGTCTTGCATGGCGGGAAGGCCTGTTTCTCAGAGGCGGAGACCAAGAAAACCCGCTGCCGGCCTCGGCACGCGGGTTTTCAGTGAGCAACGGAGCGAGCTCCGCTTTCCGGTTACAGCCAGCCACGTTCCTTGTAGTAGCGCTCGGCGCCCTCGTGCAGCGGCGCGGTCAGACCGACCTTGATCATGTCTTCCGGCTTGAGATCGGCGAAGGCCGGGTGCAGGCGTTTGAAGCGGTCAATGTTCTCGAACACGGCCTTGACCAGCTGGTAGACCACTTCCGGGTCGACCTTGCTGGTGGTGGACAGCACCGCCTTGCCACCGATGGACGGGGTGGCCTGGTCGTTACCCTTGTACAGGCCGCCGGGCACCTCGGCCTTGGTGTAGTAGTGCTTCTCGGCCAGCAACGTGTCGATTTCCGGGCCGGTGATCGGCACCAGCACCGCGTCGACGGTGGTGGTAGCTTCCTGGATGGCGCCGTTGGGGTGGCCGACGAAATAGGTCATGGCGTCGATGTTGTTGTCGCCCAGCGCGCTGGCCTGCTCGGCCGGCTTGAGCTCGGCGGCCAGGGCGAACACCGACTTGTCCCAGCCCTTGACCTTCATGATCTCTTCCAGCGTGTCGCGCTGGCCGGAGCCCGGGTTGCCGATGTTGACGCGCTTGCCCTTGAGGTCGTCGAGACCCTTGATGTTGGCGTCGCGGCGCGCCAGCACGGTGAACACCTCGCTCTGCAGCGAGAACACCGCGCGCAGGTCGCCCATCGCGCCTTCCTTCTCGAATGGCGCCAGGCCCTGCATGGCCTTGTACTGGTGGTCGGACTGCATGACACCGAAGTTGAACTCACCGCTGCGCAGGCCATTGACGTTGGCCACGCCGCCGCCGCTGGCCGGCGCATTGCACTTGAGGTTTTCGGCGTTGCGATTGACGAAGCGGCAGATCGACTGGCCCGCGACGTAATAGACGCCGGTCTGGCCACCGGTGCCGATGGTGACATAGCGATCTTGCGCCTGTGCCGAGGCGGTACCGCCCAGGGCAGTGGCCAGAGTGGCCGTCAGGGCCCATGCCAAGGATTGGCCTTTCATGGGGTTAGCTCCTTCTTCTGATTGTCATGGGTACGACCGCCTTCGTGGGGCGCGGGTCGTCGGGAGTAACTCTATACCGAAACGCCGCCGCAATTCCCGTCTGAGTCGACCGAACCGACTATCAAGGGTTCGCTGTGGTTTGCTGATCCAGATCAAAAGGCCCGTTCTTCACCCTGATTAACTTGATGGCTTTGTGCCAGATAACACCGGATTCTGCTGCCAACGAACCGGCACGGCCACGGGGACATCATGAGTCCAGAGCAGGAACTCAAGCCGCTTTTCCAGCGCATCGGCCTTGACCGCGCCGAGATCCATACGCGCATCCGCTACCTGGACTGGACCCCCGCCGACGGTGCCCGGCTCAACCAGCACGCCGAGGCGTTGCGCGGCTTCCATGACGACTTCGTCGACAGCCTTTACGTCTATCTGCAGGGCTTCGAACCGCTGTCGCGCCTGCTGCGCGACGAAAACACTCTGCGGCGCCTGAAAGGCAGCCAGCGCGAGTACTACCGCAGCCTGTTCGCCGGCCCCTACGACTACCGCTACGTGCACGAGCGCCTGCGCGTGGGCATGGTGCACGAGCGCATCGGCCTGGAGATGAAGTGGTACCTGGGCGCCTATCGCCTGTACCTGGACAGACTGCTGGCCGAGCTGTTCGCCGACAGCGAGCACCTGCCGCTGTTCGCCAGCCTGCTCAAGGCGGTGTTCTTCGACATCTCGATGGCCGTGGACGCCTACGCCGCCACCCAGCGCCAGGCGCTGGAAGACAGCGAGGCGCGCTTCGCCCGCGCCATGCGCGGCGCCAACGACGGCCTGTGGGACTGGGACGTGGAGTACGACCGCCTGTACGTGTCCGAACGCTGGGCAAGCATGCTCGGGCTGACCCGCGACACGCTCACCGACAGCAGCCAGAGCTGGTTCAATCGCGTACACCCGGACGATCTGCCCGCCCTGCGCCAGACCATCGACACCCACCTGCGCGGCGAGACGGCCACCCTGCAGCACGAATACCGCATCCGCCGCGGCGATGGCGGCTACGCCTGGGTGCTGGTACGCGGCATCGCCGAGCGCGACCGCAACGGTGGCCTGCGCCTGACCGGCTCGCAGACCGATATCAGCGAACGCAAGCTGGCCGAGCAGCGCCTGCGCCACGCCGCGCGCCATGACCCGCTGACCGGGCTGGCCAACCGCACGCGCCTGGACGAGCTGCTGCACCAGTTGGAACAGCGGCAACTGCACGGCGAACAGGAGGTGGCCGCGCTGCTGTTCGTCGATCTCGACCGCTTCAAGCTGATCAACGACAGCCTGGGCCACAGCGTCGGCGATCAGGTGCTGATCCAGATCGCCCAGCGCCTGCAGCGCTGCCTGCGCCACGGCGACCACCTGGCACGCTTCGGCGGCGACGAATTCGTCGTGCTGCTGCACAACATCCGCACCAACCAGGACGCGGAACGGGTCGCCCAGGCCATCCTTGATGCCCTGCAGGACCCGCTGCAGGTAGCCGGCCACGAGCTGATGGTCAGCGCCAGCATCGGCATCGCGCCGCTGAACCAGCCCGGCCAGGTGCGCGAGGCCCTGCAGGCCGCCGATCTGGCGCTGTACCGCGCCAAAAGCGCCGGCAAGGCCCAGTACGCCCGCTACAGCAGCGAACTGCAGGCGGCGGCGCAGCATCGCCTGGAACTGGAAAACGCCCTGGCCCAAGCGCTCAGCCGCGACGAATTCGAGCTCTACTACCAACCCATCTACCGCATCGACGAAGGCCGCCCGCAGCTGCGTGGCGTGGAAGCCCTAATGCGCTGGCGGCAGAACGGCCGGCCGGTCGAGCCCGGCAGCTTCGTTCCGGTGCTCGAGGAGTCCGGGGAGATCATCCGGGTCGGCGACTGGGTGCTGCGCGAGGCCTGCCGTCAGGTGCGCGAATGGCAGCTGGCTGGCCAGCCGCTGCTCAGCTGCTCGGTCAACCTCTCCAACCGCCAGCTCCTACAGCCCGGTTTCGCCGCCCGGGTGATGAACGTGCTGGCGGAAACCGGACTGGCGCCCGAGTCGCTGGTGCTGGAGATCACCGAAGGCGTGCTCATGGAGGACAGCGCGGAACTGCACGCCAACCTGCGCCGCCTCGCCCGCCTGGGCATCCGCCTGGCGCTGGACGACTTCGGCACCGGCTATTGCTCGCTGGGCTACCTCAAGCGCTTCCCGCTGCACAGCCTGAAGGTCGACAAGAGTTTCATCCTCGGCGCCCATACCGATCCCGACCTGTTCGCCATCAGCCGCGCCATCATCGGCCTGGGCAAGGCGCTGGGGCTGACGGTCACCGCCGAGGGGGTGGAGTGCGAGGAACATCTGGAGTTCCTGCAGCGCGAAGGCTGCCAGTACGCCCAGGGCTTCCTGTTCAGCCGCCCGGTGCCGGCCGCCCAACTGGCGTGCCTGTTCGAGACGCAACCCGACCGGAGGCACGCGCCGGTCAACTGATGCAACGCTCGCTATCAAGCCTCACTGAAAGGACGCACAACGTGACAACAGCAGACCGGCAACCGCGCCCCCGGGGGCGGCCGTGAAGATCAACCTCCCCGTCAGCGGGCGGGCCCTCGAGCTTCCCGAGAGCATCAACATCCTCTCCACCACCGACCTGAAGGGCATCATCACCTCGGTCAACCCGGAGTTCGTGAAGATCAGCGGCTTCAGCGAAGCGGAGCTGCTCGGCGAGTCGCACAACATCGTGCGCCATCCGGACATGCCGCCGGCGGCCTTCGCCAGCCTGTGGAGCGCCCTGGAAAGCGGCCGCTCGTGGATGGGCATGGTGCAGAACCGCTGCAAGAACGGCGACCACTACTGGGTCAGCGCCTACGTCACGCCCATCGTCGAGGATGGCGAGGTGGTGGAATACCAGTCGGTGCGCATCCGCCCGGAAGCGGCCTGGGTGGCCAGCGCCGAACAGGTGTACGCGGCCCTGCGCGCCGGCCGCACACCCAAGCCGCTGCGCTGGCGCCCCGGCCTGTTCGCCCGCCTGCTCGGCCTGTGCGGCCTGGCGGTGGGCGCCGCGCTCGGCCTGGCGATCCTGGCGCTGGATGCTGATCCGTTCATTGCCCTGGCTGGCGGCGCGGCGGGCCTCGGCGTGTTCGCCGCGGGGCTCTGGCACATGCTCGCGCCGCTGCGTCAGCTGCTCGACGAAGCCCGCAGGGTGGCCGTCAACCTGGTCGGCCAGTGGGTGTACTGCGGCCGCAGCGACGAGTTCGGCGAAATCGCCTTCGCCCTGCGCATGCAGACCATGGAAGCCGGCGCCATCGTCGGGCGCCTGGCCGAGGCGGCGCGCCAGCTGGCCGAACAGGCCGAGCAGCTGCAGAGCGCGGTGGCGCACAGCGACGCCAGCAGCCAGCGCCAGCAGCAGGAAACCCGGCAGATCGCCCAGGCTATCGAGGAGATGGCGGCCAGCGTGCGGGAAGTGGCACGCAGCGCCCAGCACTGTGCGAGCACCGCCGGCGCCGCCGACCGCGCCGCACGCGGTGGCGAGGAGCAGGTGCAGGCCACTGGCCGGCGCATCGCCAGCCTGGCCCGCGAGATGCAGCGCGCGGTCGCCGCCGTGCAGAACCTGCAGGCCAGCAGCGGGCGCATCAACTCGGTGATCGGCGTGATCGAGGCGATTGCCGAACAGACCAACCTGCTGGCGCTGAACGCCGCCATCGAGGCGGCCCGTGCCGGCGAGGCCGGACGCGGCTTCGCCGTGGTCGCCGACGAGGTGCGCAACCTGGCGATCCGTACCCAGGATTCCACCCAGCAGATCCAGGACATTCTCGGTGGCCTGCAGACGGAGGTCGACGGCGCGGTACGCGCCATGCAGGCCGGCAGCGAGGAAGTGAGCCAGAGCGAACGCCAGGCCGCCGAGGCCTCGCAGGTGCTGTCGGAGATCCACGCCCAGGTCAGCGCCATCACCGCGCTGAACGGGCAGATCGCCAGCGCGGTCGAACAGCAGGGCGTGGCCAGCGAGGCCATCCACCGCAGCATCGAAGGCATCCACCAGGCCAGCGAACAACAGGCGGTGCACAACCACGACAGCAATCGTGCCGCGGCCGCGGTCAGCCGCCAGGCCGAGCAGTTGCGCCTACTGGCCCGGCAGTTCTGGCACAAGCGGGTCGGCGCGCCGCGCAAGGGCCGCCGGGGCCGCCTGCGCTGACCGGCTGTCATGACGATGACATCGCCGGCAGCCAAAATGGGCTTACCGGCGATGTCATTTTAATGGCAATCTAGCCAGCCTCTCTCCCTTTTCTGGCGCCTTGCCGTGCCGAGCGCTGTAGCCACGCGATGAAACTCAATCTTCCCGTCACCGGACGCCGCACAGAACTGGCCGCCGACAGCAACATCCTGTCCACCACCACGCCCAAGGGTGTGATCACCTCGGTCAACCCCGAATTCGTCAAGGTCAGCGGCTTCAGCGAAGCCGAACTGCTCGGACAGTCACACAACATCGTGCGCCACCCGGACATGCCGCAGGCGGCCTTCGCCGACCTGTGGCAGAGCCTCAAGGCGGGCCGCTCGTGGATGGGCCTGGTCAAGAACCGTTGCAAGAACGGCGATCACTACTGGGTCAGCGCCTATGTGACGCCGATCGTCGAGAACGGCCAGGTGGTGGAATGCCAGTCGGTCCGCACCCGGCCGGCCCCCGAATGGGAGGCCGCCGCACAAACGCTGTACGCCGACCTGGCTGCCGGACGCCGCCCGGCGGCCCTGCGTCGCCCGGTCCTGGGCCTGTTCGGCCATCTGCTCGGGCAGAGCGGGCTGATCGCCGCGCTGGTGCTGCTGGTCGGCTGGCTGGGCCTGGGCATCGACCCGCTGGCCGGCCTGGCCTGCGCCGGCCTGGCCCTGCTGCTGCGCGGCGCCAGCCTGTGGCTGAGCCTGGCGCCCTGGCGCGCGCTGCTCGGCCAGGCCCGGCGCATCGCCAGCAATCCGCTCAGCCAGTGGATCTACACCGGCCGGCGCGACGAGTTCGGCGAGGTCGCCTTCGCCCTGCGCATGCAGGCCATGGAGAGCGGCGCCATCATCGGCCGGCTGGGCGACGCCTCGCGCCAGCTGGCCGAACAAGCCGCACGGTTGCAGGAAACGGTGGGCCGCAGCGACAGCGGTGCCCGCCGGCAGCAGGCCGAAGCCGAGCACATCGCCAGCGCCATCGAGCAACTGAACGGCAGCGTGCAGGCGGTCGCCGACAATGCCCAGCACAGCGCCGAATCCGCCACGCTCGGCGACCACGCGGCGCAGGTCGGCAAGGAGCAGGTCGGCGCCACCGCCCAGGCCATCGCCGCGCTGGCCGGACAGATCGAGCAGACCGCCGAACGGGTGCTCGGCCTGCAGGCACACAGCAGCCGCATCACCTCGGTGATCGAGGTGATCGCCACCATCGCCGAGCAGACCAACCTGCTGGCGCTCAACGCGGCGATCGAGGCGGCCCGCGCCGGCGAGGCCGGGCGCGGCTTCGCGGTGGTCGCCGACGAGGTGCGCAACCTGGCGATCCGCACCCAGGACTCCACCCGGCAGATCCGCGACATCCTCGGTGCCCTGCAGGAGCAGATCGAGACCGCCGCCACGGCAATGCACGACAGCCAGGCGCAGGCCGAACGCAGCGAAACCCAGGCCGCCCTGGCCAGCCAGGCGCTGCTCGACGTGCATGAGCGGGTCACCGCGATCACCGAGATGAGCGCGCAGATCGCCCGCGCCGTGGAGGAGCAGTCGGCCGCCTGCGGCGTGATCTTCCAGAGCATGGAAGCCATCCGCGACGGCCACATCGACAACGTCGGCCACAGCCAGGCCAGCCGCGAAGCCGCCCTGGAAGTCGGCGGCCAGGCCGACCGGCTGCGCCTGCTGGCCCGCCAGTTCTGGGACCGGCGCCTGCCTCAGGCGAAGAACCAGTAGCAGACGCCGATCGCCGCCAGCACCCCGGCCAGGTCGGCGAGCAGCGCGCAGCCCACCGCGTGGCGGGCGCGCTGGATGCCCACCGCGCCGAAATACACCGCCAGCACGTAGAAGGTGGTTTCCGTGCTGCCCTGCACGGTGGCGGCCAGCAGCGCGGGAAAGCTGTCCACGCCGTGGGTCTGCATGGTTTCGATCAGCATGGCCCGCGCCGCGCTGCCGGAGAACGGCTTGACCAGCGCGGTGGGCAGGGCGTCGACGAAGCGGTTGTCCCAGCCGGCCCAGTCGACCAGCCAGCGGATGCCGTCCAGGCCGAATTCCAGCGCGCCGGAAGCGCGCAGCACGCCGATGGCGCAAAGCATGGCGACCAGATAGGGCAACAGGCTTTTGGCCACATCGAAGCCTTCGCGGGCGCCCTCCACGAAACTCTCGTAGACCGCCACGCGCTTCAGCGCGCCCACCAGCAGAAACAGCAGGATGATGCCGAACAGCGTCAGGTTGCCGAGCAGCGAGGACAGCGCGGCCAGCGCCGTGGCGCTCAGGGTGGCCAGAAGCGCCATGAAGCCGCCGAGCAGCAGCGCGCCCGGCAGCAGGTAGGCGAGCACCACCGGGTCCCACAGGCGCAGGCGCTGCATCAGTGCCACCGAGAGCAGGCCGGCCAGCGTCGAGGCGCTGGTGGCCAGCAGGATCGGCAGGAACACCAGCGTTGGGTCAGCAGCGCCCTGCTGCACCCGGTACATGAAGATCGACACCGGCAGCAGGGTCAGTGACGAGGCGTTGAGCACCAGGAACAGGATCTGCGCATTGCTGGCCGTGGTGCTGCTCGGGTTGAGTTCCTGCAGCGCGCGCATGGCCTTGAGGCCGATGGGCGTGGCGGCATTGTCCAGGCCCAGGCCGTTGGCGGCGAAGTTCAAGGTGATGAAACCCAGCGCCGGATGACCGCGCGGCACCTCGGGCATCAACCGGGCGAACAGCGGTCCGAGCAGACGACCCAGGCCGTCCACCAGGCCGGCCTTCTCGGCGATGCGCAGGAAGCCCAGCCACAGGGTCAGGGTGCCGAACAGCACGACCATCACCTCGACCGACAGCCGCGCCATGTCGAACAGGCCCTGCACCATGGCGGCGAACACCGCCGGGTCGCCCCCCACCAGCCAGCGCACCAGCGCCGCCAGGCCGGCGATGACGAAGAAGCCCAGCCACAGGCCATTGAGCATCGTGCGATCCCTCGAAGGATGAATGGCCGGGATGATACGGAGGCACTCCCGGTCGGTCATCTACGCTGACAAGGCCCAACCGTGGAGAGCGACACCATGAAGAAGATTCTTGTCGTCTATTACTCGATGTATGGCCATGTCGAACAGATGGCCGAGGCGGTGGCCGAAGGCGCGCGCAGCGTGTCGGGGGTCGAGGTGACGCTCAAGCGCGTGCCGGAAACCATGCCCGAGGACATCGCCCGCAAGGCGGGCGCCAAGCTCGACCAGGCGGCGCCGCTGGCCACGCCCCAGGAGCTGGCCGACTACGACGCCATCCTGTTCGGCAGCCCGACCCGCTTCGGCAACATGACCGCGCAGATGCGCAATTTCCTCGACCAGACCGGCGGCCTGTGGGTGAAGGGCAGCCTGATCGGCAAGCTGGCCAGCGTGTTTACGTCCACCGGCACCGGCGGTGGTTCGGAGACCACCATCACCTCCTTCTGGCACACCCTGGCGCACCACGGAATGCTCATCGTCGGCCTGCCCTACAGCGCGCCCGAGCTCAACGACATCAGCGAACTGCGTGGCGGCTCACCCTACGGCGCCGCCACGATTGCCGCCGCGGACGGCTCACGCCAACCGAGCAGCAAGGAACTGGCACTGGCGCGCTTCCAGGGTGAGCACGTGGCCCGGCTGGCCGTGCGCTTTACCTGACCCGTCGCTGAGGTTCGGACGCTCACGGCCCCCGGAAGCGTCCGAACAGGAAGGAAGCGACGAACAGCACCAGGAAGATGATGAACAGGATCTTGGCGATCCCGGTGGCCGTCCCGGCGATGCCGCCAAAGCCGAGTACCCCGGCGATGATGGCGATGATCAGGAAGGTAATGGCCCAGCTCAGCATGGCGTATTCCTCGTGTTGACCCGATGGTGGGCGACTCAAGGCCGCTAGAACACCCAGCTCGGCGGCTGCGACCGTTCCAGCCTGGCCGGCCGACCTACCGGCAGTGTCTGCTGACGGGCCTGCCGGGTGTCTGTTGGATGGACCGCCGCTGCGTCCGGATGTGCCCCCGAGGCCGACGGATGCCCGGCGTCCTTATGCGCGTCACCAGAGCCTTGCAGGATGCCCAGCATCGCCATCACCAGCAGAGCAGTCCCCGGCGAACACTTCTTGTGGTCATGCATCACTTCACACACCTCGCCTGACGCGGGAGCAGCCAATACGCCCACCCGCCACGCCTGTGAGCGTAGCCCGCCCACACCGCGACGCCGGCACAGCCTGTCGGGCGGTCGCCTTACATGGCCTCCTCGGCCTCAGGCGCTTCCACACCGGGTACCTGGGCAGCTGGGGCCAGCACCTGCAGCAGGGCTGCGGTTTCCGCATCCGGAACGCCGTCATGGCGCGAGGGTCGGTATTTCATCTGGAAGGCGGCCAGCACCTTGAGGGTCGCCTCGTCCAGCTCGCCATGCCGGGGCACGCGATAGCCCAGGGTCGCCAGCCGCTGCTGGTACCAGGCAGGGGGTGGCAGGCCGACGGCGGCGAACAGGCGCTGGCGGATACCCACCTGGGCGTCGTCCGGCCAGGCGATCAGGCCTTCGGCAGCCAGGCGATACCAGGGGAACAGCGGGCCGGGGTCCACCTTGCGCTGCGGGGCGATATCACTGTGACCGACAATGCTGCCCGGCGGCAGCTCGTGGCGCGCCACCAGTTCCTTGAGCAGGCGGATCAGCACGTCGATCTGCGCGCGCGGATAGGGATGCCAGTGGCGGTTGCCATCGGCGTCCTCCTCATAGCCCGGGTTGACCAGTTCGATGCCCAGCGTGCTGGCGTTCAGCCAGGTGCGGCCCTGCCACTCGCTGTCACCGGCATGCCAGGCGCGCCGCTGTTCATCCACCAGGCGGTATACGGCAGGCGGCTCGGCACCAATCAGGTAGTGGGCGCTGACCTCACCCCGGGTCAGCAGTTCGAGGGAACGCGGCAGGTCGGTGGAGGTGTAGTGCAGCACGATGTACTGCACCCGGCTGCTTTGGGCCACGGAGCTCTGGCTGGTGTCGATGCGCAGCCCACCGCAGCCGGCCAGCACCAGCAACGCCAGGACGAGGATTGCCTTCATGTCGCCGCTCCGTATCGCCTTGCCCGCCGTCGCGGTGCAGGCCTGGCGGGCCGTCGCGGGCCCGCCCAACGGTTATAGCCGATGTGCCGGGAAGCGCACGCGCGGCTGGGCCAGACGGTCCTGCGCGCGCACCAGTTGCAGTTCATAGCTGCCGCAGGCCTGGGTTTCCAGCAATACCTCGTGCACGGCGGCAGCGCAGAATTCGAAGGCCTGCAGCGGCTCGTCGCCCAGCAGCAGGCGCGCCAGGAACAGACCGGAGGTCAGATCGCCCACACCCACCGGCTGACGTGGGAAGGCCAGCAGCGGCCGGCGCAGCAGCCAGGCGTCCTGGGCAGTGACCAGCAGCATCTCGAAGTCCTCGGCGCACTTGCCGGGGTAGTCCAGGTGCTTGACCAGCACCACACGCGGGCCGCGCGCCAGCAGGGCGCGGGCCATCGCCACGCAATCGGCCAGGGAGTCCGCCCGGCGGCCGAGGAAGCTGTCCAGCTCCAGCTGGTTCGGACACAGCAGGTCCGCCTCGCCGATCGCCTCCTCGAGCAGGAAATCGCTGACTTCCGGGGCGACGATGCAGCCCTTCTGCGGATGCCCCATCACCGGGTCGCAAAGGTACAGCGCGCGCGGGTTGGCGGCCTTGATGCGGCGCACTACCTCGAGAATCGCCCGGCCCTGGTCGGCGCTGCCCAGGTAGCCGGACAGCACGGCGTCGCAGTTGCCCAGCTCGCCGATGTTGGCGATGCCGGCCACCAGTTGCGGAATCAGCGCGGGCGCCAGCACCTCGCCGGTCCACTGGCCGTACTGGGTGTGGTTGGAGAACTGCACCGTGTTGAGCGGCCAGACATTGACCCCCAGGCGGGCCATGGGAAACACCGCCGCACTGTTGCCGGCATGACCGAACACGACATGGGACTGGATGGCCAGCAGGTGGGGCGTGCGTTTCATCGAGGGGGTCCTGGAAATCGAGGCGGCGCAGTATCGCGCAAAACCGTGCCAGCGCAAACGCGGTGCTGCTTGCGGTAAGCTGGCGCGACTTCCCTGCCGGAGCCCGCCCCGTGTCCCTCGCCTCGATCTTCCTGCTGATGTGCGCCGGCACGGCCGCCGCCTGGCTCTGGCATGCCCATGGCGTGCGCGAGCGGGCGCTGCACGCGGTGAAGCAGCATTGCACGCGCCATGATCTGCAGCTGCTCGACGACACCGTGGCCCTGCAGGGGCTGAAATGGCTGCCGGATGCCAACGGCCGCCGCCGTCTGGCCCGTCAGTACGCCTTCGAATTCACCGTCACCGGCGAGCAGCGCCATCGCGGCAGCATTCGCATGTTCGGCCTGTACCCCGGCGGCATCCAGCTCGACCCCTACCCCTGCCCGCGCGCCGCCGAGGAGCCCGGCACCGTCCACGAGCAGACGCCGGAGGCACCGCGTGCCAGCCAGGGCCAGGTCATCCATCTGGAGCAATGGAAGCGCGAGCGCTCGCGCTGAGCAGCGAACCTTGTGGGGTTGCACGAACCGGCGGCCAGAACAGCGCTGACCGCCCGACGAACGACACCGCCCCGCAGGGTGGTCAACGCCTCGCGTTGGCCACCGCTGGACAGCGCCCGCCAGGTCGCCTTCAGTGGCCCAGCAGGTAATCCTGCACCAGCCGCGCCGTCGCCTGCGGGCGCTCCTGCATGAAGCAGTGACCACCCTCCACCGCCCGGGCCTGCACCTGGGGATTGAGGCGCGGCCAGCGGCGCGCCGAGTCGAGTACGAACGGGTAGCTGTCCTGGCCGTAGATCAGCGTGCTGGGCGTGCGCACCTGGCGCAGCGCGCGCCACAGTCCCTTGGGCGCCGTACTGAATATTTCGGCTTCGCGGGTGGGATGACACTTGAGCTGCAGGCCACCCTCGGGGTGCGGCTTCATGGCGTTGTCCACATAGGCGATCAGCGCCGACTCATCCCAGTTCTTGAAGATGCCGCGCCCGCGCAGGCGGCTGCGCGCCTCGTCGGCGTCCGCCCAGTGGTTGCGCCGCGCGCGGGCGCGCTTGGCCTTGTCGTTGAGGCGATCGTAGAGGCCCAGCGCGCCGAGGACCTGCTTGAGGCGCAGCATGTTCGGCGTGAACAGCACCGGATCGAGCAGCACGGCGCGCTGGAACAGCGCCGGCTGGCGGGCCAGGATCAGGCTGCTGAGCACGCCGCCGAAGCTGTGGCCCAGGGCAAAGCGCGGCACCTCGCCGAACGCTGCACGACCGGCCTCGAAGGCCTCCACCGCCAGCTCGGCGCTGCGGTTCCAGCCCACGAAGCGCCCGCCGTGGTCGCTGTCGCCGTGCCCCTGGGCGTCACTGATCCATAGGTCGAACTGCTCGGCCAGGTGGCGCAGCAGGGGCTCGTAGGCGCGGCCGCAGAAACCGTTGCCGTGCAGGAAGTGCAGCAGGGGCTTGCCGGACGGCGCGCTGTGCCAGCCGCGCAGGGTAAAGCCGGCGGAACAGGTGTGGGCCCAGGGTTGCAGATTCATAAGCGGTCTCTACTGCTGAGATGAACGGGGCCGCGAAACGCGGCCTGGCATCTTAGCGGCAGCCGCTCATCCGGTGAATCGACAGTCTTGGAACAGAGCGTTCAGCCGCTGTGAATCCTGCGCCTGGGCGAAGATCAGCTCGAGCCGCGAATCCCGCCGCCAGGCACTCGGCCGCAGGATCAGTTCGGCACCGTCCAGGGCATTGGCGGCGAACCACCCCTGCTCGCCCTGCATCACCAGCTTGGCGCGTCGCCACGGCAGGCTGGCCAGTTGCGTGCACAGTCGCGGCAGATCGAAGCGCTGGCTCGGGTGCCAGCGCCAGCCGATGCTCCAGCCCTCCTGTGCGTCGCGAACCTCGCACAGCGGCTGCGCTGGATCGCGCCACAGCGCGCCGGCCGGCGCCGGGGCGGCATCCGGCCAGGCGGCAGCCGGCGTTTCCGGCAGCGGCGTGGTCGGCAACTCGGCCAGGGCGATCTGCCCCTGCTCGGTCCAGCGCAGCGGCGTGGCCGGCCAGCGCGCCGCCAGCGCCTCACGCTGGGCGGCCGAGAGGGCTTGCGCCTTGTTCAGGACCAGCAACCCGGCCTGCTCGAGCACCGCCGCCTGGCTGTCCGGCAGCGCCGCGCCGGTGGACAGTGCGGCGGCATCCAGCACCAGCACCAGCGGCTGCAGGTGCAGCACGCCGCGCCAGGGTGCCGCCGCCAACTGGCGCAGCAGCTCGGCCGGATGGCCGAGGCCGGACGGTTCGATGAACAGCCGCTGCGGCCGACTGCGGCGCAGCAAGCGCGCCAGACCGACCTGGAACGGCGCACCGCTGACGCAGCACACACAGCCGCCGGCCACCTCGGCCAGGGCGATGCCGTCTTCGCCGGTTTCCAGCAAGGCGGCATCCAGGCCGATGGCGCCGAATTCGTTGATCAGCAGCGCCCAGCGTTCCTCGACCGGCTTCTGGGCGAGCAACTGGCGCAGCAGGCTGGTCTTGCCGGCGCCCAGCGGGCCGGCAATCACATGGGTGGGGATCTGTTCGAGCATGGCGCTATGGTGCGCCTTCGCGCGGCGGACGTCAGCCGTCCCGTGGCGCCAGGCTCCCGCAATCCGCGCCGAGCCAGCGGGCATGGGATTCCAGGCGGCCATGGCCGGGTCGGGTGGTGTGCAGCGCAAAACGTCCGTCGAGGCGGGTGACGAACTCGCGCTCGCTGAGGAACTGCGTTTCACCCTCACCCTGGGCATCGCGGCAGTCGAAGGCGAAGCGCCACAGCCGCTCGCCGCGCGAGGTCAGCTGCGGGCGGCAGCCAGATCCCTGGGGCAGCACGAAGTCGGTGGTGCGCAGCCGGGCCTCGTCCAGGCACAGCTGCACCGCGCGCCCGGCCAGCTGCACGCCCTGGCGGGCCAACTGGTCCAGCAGCTGCTCGCGCTGCACGCCGGAGAGGTGCTCCAAACCCACCAGCAGGCGGTCCAGGTCGGGCAACGACTGGCCGTCGACCTCCAGGTTGCGCGGGGTGAACTCCCACAGCCCCGGCAGCAGCTCCATGGCCTGCGCGGTCAGCGATGAGCACAACAGTGCACCTGCCAACGGCAGGCGAAGCGAAGGGGGCATGCGGCGATCCTTGCGTGATGGATGCCGCAAAGCCTAGTCCAGCCACCGGCAGGTGCCAGGGAGCCCTACTGTCCGCAGGGCCAGACTTCGACCGCGGGACGCTCGTGGCGCGGCGGGCCGAGCCAGTCGGCCAGCGGCCGGCAGGCGCCGGCCTGGCACAGCTGGTAGTCGCCGGCCTCGGGGGTGCGCCCCAGGCGCAGCTGCGGCAAGACCGGCAGCTGCGGATGGTACTGCCAGCTGCCGTCACGCAGCACGGCACCGTCCGGCACTTCCATGCCGGCGCCGGTGCCGCGGATGCGCGCCGCGTCGAGCCGCAAGCCCTGCGGCGTGACGCGGTAATCCTCTTCCCAGCGGATCTTCTCGATGGTGTGGGTCCAGGCCAGGGTGAACTCGGTGGTGGGCACTTCTGCCCACACCACCCCGGCCAGTCCCAGGCACAGACCGATCATGCGGCGATCGGCTGCGCCCGGCGCGCGCGCCACAGGTGCTGGGCGACCAGCAGGATGCCGAGGCCGAAGCCCAGCTGATCGCTGATCGGCAGCGCCAGCACCAGCGAGACGCCGGCGGCGAACGCGATCAGCCGTTCCCACCAGGCCAGCGGCCGGCTGATGAAGCCCACCACGGCGAAGCTCCACAGGCCAATGGCGAAGGCGCCCTTGACGAACATGTAGATAATCGCTGCCAGGCTGTCGCCCTGCATCATCAGCGCCGGGTCATAGACCGCCATGAAGGGCACCACGAAGCCGGCGGCAGCGATGCGCACCGCCCACAGGCTGATCTTGAAGCCGCTGGCCCGGGCAATCGGCGCGGCCGCGAAGCAGGCCAGCGCCACCGGCGGGGTCAGGTCGGCCATCAGCCCGAAATAGAACACGAACATGTGCGAGACGATCAGCGGCACGCCCAGGTCGAGCAGCGCCGGAGCGGCGATGGAGCTGGTGATGATGTAGTTGGGAATGGTCGGGATGCCCATGCCCAGCACCAGGCAGGTGATCATGGTCAGCACCAGCGACAGGAACAGGTTGTTCTGCCCGATCGCCAGGATGTAGCCGGCGAAGGTGGTGGCGATACCGGTCAGCGACACCACGCCGATGATCACCCCGACCAGGGCGCAGGCGATACCCACCGGCACCGCGTGACGCGCGCCTTCGGCCAGCGCGTGAACGCAGGTGCGCAGGGTTTCCCGGCCGCCCTTGACGAACCAGCAGGCCGCCACCAGCGCGGCGATCACCCCGAACACCACGCCGATGCCGAGCTTGAAGAAGCCGGCGCAGGCGATGCCCAGGGCGATCCAGAACAGGATGCGCAGCGTGTTGGACGAGACCCGCAGGATCAGGGCCGAGCCGAGGATGACGATGGCGGTCAGCGCCAGGCCGACGGTACCGGAGAACATCGGCGTGAAGCCGGAGAACAGCAGGTAGACCAGCACCACCAGCGGAATCAGCAGGTACCAGCGCTGCTTGACCGCGTCCAGCGCGCTCGGACATTCGTCCTTGGGCAGGCCCTTGAGGCCGGCGCGCTTGGCTTCCAGGTGGACCATCCAGAACACCGCGCCGAAGTACAGCAGCGCCGGCAGCAGCGCGGCCTTGGCCACCTCCACGTAGGGCACGTTGATGGTCTCGGCCATGATGAAGGCGACCGCGCCCATCACCGGCGGCATGATCTGGCTGCCCATGCTGGCCGTGGCTTCCACCGCGCCGGCAAAGGCCGGCTTGTAGCCGAAGCGTTTCATCAGCGGGATGGTGAACTGGCCGGTGGTCACCACGTTGGCCACCCCGGAGCCGGTGATGGTGCCCATCAGCGCCGAGGACGCCACCGAGACCTTGGCCGGACCGCCGGTCTTGTGGCCGAACATGCCCATGGCGAAGTCGGTGAACAGCTTGATCATCCCGGCCTGCTCCAGGAAGGCGCCGAACAGGATGAACAGGAAAATGTAAGTGGCCGACACATAGGTCGGCGTGCCGTAGAGGCCTTCGGTGCCGAAGGACAACTGGTTGACGATCTGGTCGACGCCGTAGCCGCGGTGGGCCAGGTCGCCCGGCAGGTACTGGCCGAACAGACCGTAGGCCAGGAACAGCGTGCAGATCAGCGGCAGGGCGATACCCATCACACGCCGCGCGGCCTCGAACACCAGCACGATGAGCAACACGCCGACGGCCATGTCGGCAGGAGTCAGGTCACCGGAACGCTGAATCAGGTCGGCCTCGAAATGCCACTGGTAGAACGCCGTGGCCATGCCCGCCAGGCCGAGCAGCCAGGCCAGCGGTTGCCAGGGGCGGCTGGCGCCACGTGCCGGGTAGGACAGGAAGATCAGCAGCAGCAGGAAGGCCACGTGGCCGGAACGCAGCACCTGGGTGGACACCGGGTGGAAGGCGGCGGTGATGATCTGGTAGGCGGAAAACAGCAGGGCGACATAGAACAACGTCTTCGGCCACTGGCTGGGGCTGACGTTCAGCCCTTGTTGCTCGCTCATGGAAAACTCCCGGAGACGGCGTGGAATCTAATGGGACGACCAGTCCCCCGGCGGCTGCCGGGGGACTGGGATGGCGGGCGCAACGCGCGCCGGGGACGCGCTTACTTCAGCACACCGACTTCACGGTAGTAGCGCTCGGCACCCGGGTGCAGCGGAATCGGCAGACCCTTGACCGCGTTTTCCAGGGTGATGCCCTTGGCCGCGGAGTGGGCGTTGCCCAGGCGCTCCAGGTTCTCGAAGGCCAGCTTGGTCATCTGGTAGGCGACTTCCTCGGAGACGTTCTCGTGGGTCACCAGCATGTTGGTGATCGAGGCGGTCATTACGTCCTTGTCCTGGCCGTCATAGGTGCCGGCCGGGATCGGGCGCGCCTGGTACACCGGGCTGCCAATCTTCTCGACCACGTCCTTGGGGATTTCCACGAAGGTGGTCGGCATCATCGCCGCCAGGTCACGGATGGCCGCCATGCCCAGGCCGGAGGACTGCAGGGTGGCGTCCAGCTGACGGTTCTTGATCAGCTCGACCGACTCGGCGTAGGGCAGGAATTCCACGCGGCCCAGGTCTTCGTAGCTCAGGCCGGCGGCCTTGAAGATGGCGCGGGCGTTCAGCTCGGTGCCCGACTTGGGCGCCCCGACGGAGACACGCTTGCCCTTCAGGTCAGCCAGGGTCTTGATGCCGGATTCCTTGCTGGCCACCACCTGGATGTAGTTCGGGTAGATGGAGGCGATGGCGCGCAGCTTGTTGAGCGGCGCCTTGAAACCGGCGTCGGCATTGCCCTTCCAGGCGTCGTCCACCGAGTCGCCCAGCGAGAAGGCCAGCTCACCGCGACCGGCCTGCAGCAGGTTGAGGTTTTCCACCGAGGCCTTGGTGGCCTGCACCGAGGTGCGGGCGCCGTCGATGCCGTTGCCGTACAGCTGGGACAGGGCCACGCCGATCGGGTAGTACACACCGCTGGTGCCACCGGTAAGTACGTTGATGAAGGTGGGTGCGGCGACAGCCGCGGTGCTGGCAGTGAAGGCGACAGCGGCCGCGAACAGGCCGAAGCGTTTGCTCATGCGCATGGATTGCAACTCCTTTTTTTATGGGCAGACCCCGCAAGGGGCGAAGCCGATCAACCCGACGGTCGAGGGGCTTGCCAATACCCTAGCAGGACCTGTGCCAGCGACATCGCAAGGGCTGACAAGCCCATGGGCCGCGCTCTGGCGAGCCGTCGCCAGTTCCCCGCCGCCAGAGAACCAGCGGGAATCCGCCCATAGCCGACCCGACATCGGCAAGAATCCGCCTATTCCGACTCCGAATCGCTGACCCCGGCCGGCAGATAACGGCTGCGCTGCAAGCCGTGACGCTGCATCTTTTCGTTGAGGGTGCGCCGCGGCAGCTGCAGCAGGGCCATCACCTCGGCGATGTTGCCCTGACAGCGTTGCAGTGCCTGGTGCAGGCACTGCGCCTCGAAGGCCTCCATCTGTGCGGCCAGCGACTGACTGACCGGCACCCGCGCCAGGCCCGGGCTGGCCAGGCCGAGCACATGGCGTTCCGCCGCGTTGATCAGCTCGCGCACGTTGCCCGGCCAGTCATGGGCCAGCAGCCGCGCCATGTCGGCCGGCTGCAGCGGCGGCGCGGCGCGGCCATGCCGCTCGGCGGCCTGGCGGGTGTAGTGGTCGAACAGCAGGGGAATGTCCTCGCGCCGCGCGCGCAGCGGCGGCACTTCGATTTCCGCCACGTTCAGGCGATAGAGCAGATCCTCGCGGAAGCGGCCGGCGCGCACCTCGTCGTGCAGGTCCGGCTTGGCGGCGCTGATCACCCGCACGTCGACGCGGATGCTGCGGTTGGAACCCAGGCGCTCCAGGCTCTGCTCCTGGATCACCCGCAGCAGCTTGACCTGCTGGGCCAGCGGCATGCTCTCGATCTCGTCGAGGAACAGGCTGCCGCCGTCGGCGTGCTCGATGCGCCCGATGCGCTTGCCCTGCGCGCCGGTGAAGGCGCCGCTCTCATGGCCGAACAGCTCGCTCTCGAAAATGCTTTCCGGAATCGCCGCGCAGTTGAGGGCGACGAACTCACGCCCGGCGCGCGGGCTGAAATCGTGCAGGCTGCGCGCCACCAATTCCTTGCCGCTGCCGGTCTCGCCGCGGATCAGCACGTTGACTGGCGCGCCGGCCAGCTCCAGCACCTGCTGGCGCAATTGCACCATGGCCGGCGAGGCGCCCAGCAGCAGGCTATCCAGCTGCCCCTTGCGGGCCACCTGGGCGCGCAACTGGCGGTTTTCCATGACCAGCCGGCGGGTATCCAGGGCGCGGCGCACGCTGTCCAGCAGGCGCTCGGGACTGAACGGCTTCTCGATGAAGTCGTAGGCGCCGCGCTGCATGGCCTGCACCGCCATGTTCACGTCGCCGTGGCCGGTGACCAGGATCAGCGGCAGCTCGCGGTCGATGTCCGCCAGGCGCTCGAGCAGCTGCAGGCCGTCGCAGCCGGGCATGCGCACATCGCTGACCAGCACGCCGGGAAAGTCGCGGCCCAGCAGCGGCAGCGCCTCGGCGACCCCGGCGCAGACGCGCACGCTGACCCCGGACAGTTCCAGCCACTGGCGCACCGCCTGGCGGATGGCCGCCTCGTCGTCGATGAACAGTACTTCGGTGCTCATGCCCGTTGCCTCTCCGTCATGCCGATATGCTCCACCGCCGGCAGCCGCAGGGTGAAGATGGCGCCTTGCGCCGCGTTGGCAGCCTGCAGGCTGCCGCCCAGGTCACGCAGGATGCCATAGGAAATCGCCAGCCCCAGCCCCAGACCCTCGCCCACCGGCTTGGTGGTGAAGAAGGGATCGAACAGGTGGGGCAGATGCTGCGGATCGATGCCGCCGCCGTTGTCGGCCACCGACAGCGCCCAGCTCTCCCCGTCGCGGCGCGTGCCGATGGCCAGGCAGGGCGCCGGCTGGTCGGCGCAGGCGTCCAGGGCGTTGTCCAGCAGGTTGACCAGCACCTGTTCGACACGGATCGCCTCGCCCAGCACTTCGGCGCGCGGGTCCACCGCCAGCTCCACGCGCACCGCCGATCCCCGCAGGCGCGGCGCCAGCAGCTGCAGCGCGCGCTCCACCACCGGCGCCAGACGCACCTGTTCGCGCAGCCCGCCGGGGCTGTTGCGGGCGAAGGTCTTCAGGTGGCCGGTCAGCGCGCTCATGCGCGCCACCAACGCGTCGACCTGCTCCAGCGCTTCC
Organism: Pseudomonas flexibilis; assembly: GCF_000802425.1. GTDB lineage: Bacteria > Pseudomonadota > Gammaproteobacteria > Pseudomonadales > Pseudomonadaceae > Serpens > Serpens flexibilis. Next base: position 34,287 of record NZ_JRUD01000024.1, read on the forward strand.
GCCATGTCGGCGGCGCGACCGCTGCGCTGCAGCAGCTGCAGGCTACCCAGCTGCATGCGCAGCGCGGTCAGCGGCTGGTTCAGCTCGTGGGCCAGGGCGGCGGACATCTGCCCGAGCGCGGCCAGCTTGGCGGCCTGCACCAGGCCCTCCTGGGTGCGGCGCAGCTCCTCGGTGCGCTCGACCACCAGCCGCTCCAGCTCGGCGCGGCTGCGCCGCAGCAGCTGGCGGTTGCGCCGGCGCTGCAGCCCGTAGAGGGCGCCGAAGGCCAGCGTCATCCACAGGGCGGCGGCGATCAGCCGGTAGGCCAGCACCGTGTCGGCGACCACCGCGGGGTCCTGCAGCAGGTGCAGGGTCCAGTCCTCGGTGGGCAGCGCCTGGTGCTGCCAGAAATAGTCGCGCGGACCGTCCGGCCCGTGCAGGCGACGCAGCTCGCCGTCGTCAAAGGCGAGCCGCGTCTCGCTGGGCAGTGCACGCAGGTTCTGTTCGGCGTACTTGCGCTCGGCCAGCAGGCGCGCTCGCTGTTCGCCGCTCAGCGGTTGCAGGTGGCCGAAGCGCCAGGCGGGCCGGTTGCTGAGGATCACCACGCCGTGGTCGTCGCTGATCAGCAGGGTGCCGTGCTGGCCCACCCAATCGCGCTGCAGCTCCTCGAGCTCCAGCTTGACCACCAGCACGCCGAGCGGCTCGCCATCCTCGACCCGCCGCGAGAAGAAGTAGCCGGGAATGCCGGTGGTGACGCCCACCGCGAAATAGCGCCCGGCGCCCTGCTCCAGCGCGTTGCTGAAATACGGGCGGAACCGGTAGTCGTGGCCGACGAAGCTGCTCGGCTCGTTCCAGTTGCTGGCGGCCAGCGTCTGGCCGTGGCGGTCCAGCACATAGAGCACGCTGGAGCCGGCCGCCTGGTTGAGGCGCTCCAGCCGCTCGTTGAGGGCCTGGCGCAGCGCCGGGTTGTGCGGATCGCGCAGCAGGCGGTGCACGGCGGTGTCCTCGGCGAGCAGCGCCGGCAAGGCGCGAAAGCGCTCCACCAGGGTGTGCAGATTCTGCCGGTACAGCTCCAGCTGCGCGCGCCCTTCCAGGCTGCGGGCTTCCCAGGCGCTGCGCTCGCCCAGCCGGCCGGCCAGCCAGACGCACAGCAGGCCGCCACAGAGGATCAGCAGGACGTGGAACAGGACGGAACGGCGCAGACGGGGCACGACGCGACTCGGCAGGCGAACGGGATCGGCATGGTATGCCAGGCGGCGCGCGCGTGCAGCACGCCTCCATCGGGTCGCACGGGGCCCGTTTGTTGTAGGAGCGGCTTCAGCCGCCGGCTTTCGCCCATGACCGCACGACAAGCATCGCGGCTGAAGCCGCTCCTACGGCCGCTCCTACCGGTTCGGTGCCTCAGACGTACAGGTCGGTGCGGCTCCAGGGCAACCTGTGCGAACCGTCGGCCAGCGGCCGCACGGCGAGGATCTGGTGCAGGTTGATCCAGTTGTGGCGGAAGCCGTAGGCGCAACCGGCGAGGTACAGGCGCCAGATGCGCAGGGTCTTCTCGTCGACCAGCCGCGCGGCTTCCGCCAGCCGCGCCTCGAGGTTGCCGCTCCAGAACTCGAGGGTACGCGCGTAGTGCAGGCGCAGGCTTTCCACGTCCACCACATCCAGCCCCTGCTCGCTCATCTGCGCGATGGCGGTGGACAAGTGCGGCAGTTCGCCGTGGGGGAACACGTAGCGTCCGATGAACTCGCCGGCGCCGCGGCCGACCGGCCGGCCATCCGGATAGCGCGAGGTGATGCCGTGGTTGAGCACCAGGCCGCCCGGCTTCACCGCGTCGAACAGGTGGCGGAAGTACAGCCCCAGGTTGGCGTGGCCGACGTGCTCGAACATGCCGACGCTGACCACCTTGTCGAAGCGCCCGTCCCCGGGCAGGTCGCGGTAGTCCATCAGCTCCAGGCTCACGCGATCCGCCAGACCCTCGGCGTCGACCCGCTCGCGGGCCAGCGCCAGCTGCTGGCGACTCAGGGTGATGCCGGTGACCTGGACGCCGTACTCCCGGGCGGCGAAGCGCGCCAGGCCGCCCCAGCCGCAGCCGACATCCAGCAGTCGCTCGCCCGGCTGCAGGCGCAGCTTGCGGCACAGGTGATCGAGCTTGGCGCGCTGCGCCGTGGCCAGGTCTTCCGTGCCGGTCGGGAAATAGGCGCAGGAGTAGACCATCTCCGGATCGAGCCACAGGGCGTAGAAGGCGTTGGACAGGTCGTAGTGGTAGGCGATGGCCTCGGCGTCGGTCTGCCGGTCATGGGCCACGCGCGCCTCCGGCGCGGTGCTGTCGGCCACCCCCATGGCAGCGCTGAGCTGGTCGGCCAGGGCAATGACATCGGGCAGCGGCCCCTGCAGGTCCAGGCCGCCGTCGATATAGGCGCCGGCCAGGGCGTCCAGGCGCGGGCTCGCCAGCAGGGCGAGCAGCGCCGGATCCTTGATGTCCAGGGTCACGCGCGGGTCCGGGCCGAGCTCCAGTTGCTGGCCATCCCAGAGCCGCAGACGCAGCGGCAGGCGCAGCGCGCGCAAGGCCGGGGGGAGAGTCGCCTGCATGTTCCAGTTCCTCCGTTGGGGGTCTGGAACTCAAGCGTAGACCAGCGCGGCGGCGCGCCGCCGCGCGGTTTACAGGCTGGCGGCGGGCTGAGCCGGCTGGGCGCCCTCCTTCGCCGCCTCGCCCAGGGTGCGCAGCAGCTGCCACAGCCAGGCTGGCATGTCGTCCGGATCCAGGCTGTCGAGCAGGTTCTTGATCGCCAGGCCCAGGTCGGTGTCGCCCTCGATCACCAGGCGCCGGCGGAAGAACAGCGTGTCCGGATCTTCCTGGCGGCTGGCCAGCAGCAGGAACTCCTTCCATTGCCCGCGAATGCACACGTCGGCGCTGTCGCCACGCACCAGCCGCAACCCGCCCGGGGTGCGGGTGATATTCCAGGCCAGGCCCAGGTCGCTGACCTCCAGGCGCAGCCAGCGGCCGTCGAGCAGGTCGAAGGCGCCATCGGCCAGCGGCGCGGCGAAGATGCGCGCCACCGCGCGCTCCAGCACCTGCTTCTGGACGATGAAGGGCACGTGGCGGCTCAGCGGCAGCAGCGGCTCGCCGACCTTCAGGGCCAGGCGCGCCAGTTTCGGGCTCAGGGTCAGCACAGGCCCACCTCCTCGGCGCGCAGCATGCCGGGCTGGCCGTACCAGTAGCCGTTGCAGCCGTCGATGGCCAGCGGCGGCAGGGCGCCGCCACGCACCGCGTCGAAGCCGCGAATGATCTCCGCCATGCCCTCGGCGCGCGGGCTCAGGCGCAGGATGTCGACGCCGCTGTCGCGCAGCTGCGGGTATTCGGCGAGCAGGTTGCAGACCCTGGCCGACATGGTCTGGATGCCGTTGATGGTGAACATCGCCTCGCCCTCCTGACTGAGCAGCGGAATGCCTTCGGGGTAGTTCTGGCAGACGAACTCGCAGTCATCCTTGGGGCGGTTCTCGGCGCGGGCGGTGAAGCAGCGCGCCGAGTAGGCCAGCGGCAGGTGTCCGTAGGCGAACAGCTCCACTTCCGGACGCGGCACGCCCAGCGTATCCAGCTGCTGCAGGCTGTCGTGCACCAGCGCGCCGGAGACTTCCACCGGCGGGCACCAGCGGCGCATGCCCAGGTCGATCAGCTCGGCCAGCGCGTGGCCGTTGTAGATGTTCAGGGCCGGTCCGGCGACGAACGGCAGGCGGTTTTCGCTGAGCATCTGCACCGCGCCGATGTCGTTGGCCTCCACCAGCAGCTCGCCGTTGTTGCACAGGCGGCGCAGGCTGGACAGCTCGCTGGCCGCCTCGATCAGGGTCAGGCCGGAGAGCACCAGTTCGGCCTGGCAGCCGGCCTCGCGCAGCTCGCGGGCCAGACCCAGCCAGCCGTCAAGGCTGAAGGCGCGGCGCTTGGAGCAGACGGTCTCGCCCAGGTAGATGATGTCCAGCGGCTGCTGGAGCATGTCGGCGTAGAAGGTCTGCAGTGTTTCGCGGGTCCAGTAGAACAGGACCGGTCCCAGGCTGAGTTTCATGCGGTTCTCCTCACTGCCAGGCACGGTGGTAGGCGCCCAGGGTGGTCTGGCTGCCCTCGGACAGCCCGCCCAGCGCGGCGCGCCAGCCGGACTGCACGGCGAAGTTCTTCGGCGCCCGCTTATAGGCATCCAGCGCCTCGCGCCAGACGTGGGTGACCTGTTCGACGTAGGCCGGGCTGCGCTGGCGGCCTTCGATCTTCACGGCGGCGATGCCGATCTCGGCGAGCTGCGGGATCAGGTCCAGGGTGTTCAGGCTGGTGGGTTCTTCCAGGGCGTGGAAGCGCTGGCCGTTGACCATGAAGCGGCCCTTGCACAGGGTCGGGTAGCCGGCGGCCTCGCCGTCGGCGTAGCGGTCGATGAGCACGCCGTTGAGGCGTGAGCTCAGGCCCTGGGCTTCCTGCTCCCAGCGCACCGCCTTGGCCGGCGAGCAGACGCCGCACAGGTTGGGCGATTCGCCGGTGATGTAGGACGACAGGTGGCAGCGGCCCTCGGCCATGATGCACAGGCTGCCGAAGGCGAACACCTCCAGCGGCACCGTGGTCTTCTCCGCCAGCGCCTTGACCTGCGCCAGCGACAGCACGCGCGGCAGCACCGCGCGCTTGATGCCGTAGCGCTGCTGGAACAGGGCCAGCGCCGCCGGGTTGGTGGCCGAGCCCTGCACCGAGAGGTGCAGGTTGAGGTTGGGGTGGCGCTTGCTGGCGTAGGCCAGCACGCCGGGGTCGGCGCAGATCAGCGCATCGACGCCCAGGTCGGCGGCGCGGTCCACCGCGGCCTGCCAGCGTTGCCAGCCGCCGGGCTGGGCGTAGGTGTTGACGGCGATGTACAGCTGGCGGCCTTCCTTGCGGATCAGCTGCAGGCCGGCATCCAGTTGCTTGTCGTCCAGGTTCAGGCCGGCGAAATGGCGGGCATTGGTGTCATCGCGAAAGCCGACATAGATCGCATCGGCACCCTGCCGCACCGCGGCCTTCAGGGCGGGCAGGCTGCCCGCCGGACAAACCAGTTGCATGGCAACACCTCAAGCGCAGTAAACCGACCGCACTTTAGGCGCATGTCGCGCAATCACCCTTGATGGTCGTCAATCAAACGGTGCCGAGGGTCTCAGGCCGGTTCGAGGACGGTCTGTTTCGCCAACGGCCAGTTCCAGTGCGGCGACGCGGGATCGCGCAAGCGCTCCACATGGCCGGCGATCCGCGCGATCAGGGCTTGGTCCGCCAGCGCATCGAGCCCGGCATAGGCGCGCCCCTGGTAGTCGCTGGCATCGGTCAGTACATCCGCAACCGAACGGCGCCGCGCGTAGACGTCGCGGATCCACAGGCACTCCTTGTCTTCCGAGCCGGAATAGCGCAGCGCATAGACAATGCCCAGGGCGGTGCCGAATTCGAGCATCGGCGTTGCAATCCCGTGGCGGGCGGCCAGTTCGATGTTGCCGAGGATCCGCTCCTTGCGCTGCAGCTTGCGGCGCGGATCACGGCCGACGCGCACACAGGTGTCCTTGAACGACTCCTCGCAACGCTTGAGGAAACGCTCGACGAAGGTGTCGATGTGCGTCTTCAGTGCCGGGTTGTGCGCCAGCATCGCCGGCTTGATCTCCTGCTCCAGCAGCCGACGCACCAGACGCCTGACCCGTTCGTCGCCCATGCCCTGGCCAATGGTGCGATAACCCAGCAGCGCCGAATACCAGCCGATGATCGCGTGGGTCCCGTTGAGCATCTTGTTCTTGATGGCCTGGATCTCGGCGATGTCGTCCACCGTGCGTACCTGGCGCAGGCGCTCGAGGATGGCGCTGCCGCGCTCGGCGTACAACGCCATCTCCGGCCCGCTGTGGAAGAGCACGATGTTCAGGGTTGCCAGCGCCCGATCCAGCTGCGCCGCCTCGCTGAGCAGCGCGACCAGCGACTCGACGCCCAGGGCGCCAGGCTGCCGGGGCAGCGTCTCGAAGCTGCCGCTCGGCACGGCGGCGGAGAAGCTGCCGACATTGATGCGCACCTGCTTGAGCAGCGCCTCGCGGGAGACCCGCGACACGATGCGGTTGACCACGGTCTCGGCAAAGATCGTCGCCGCCAGCACCTCGCCCACCTCTTCGGCCGCCAGACGCTGCTCCAGCGCCCGGCCGACGCATCGCCGCACATAGGCCGCGCCGCCCACCTTGTTCAGGGCCACCAGCACGGTCAGCGGCCCGCGCCGCGCTCGCCGGCGCGCAATGAGGCCGTCGGCGATCAGCCCGGCCTGCTGGGCGATGGCGCCTTCCGGCAGGCTCAGGCCGACGATCTCGGCCTGTTCGTAAAGCGCGATCACGGCCGCCTGATTGTCCGCGGCGATCAGGCGCACTCGGTCGATGGTCTGTTCGAAGGCCTGATCCGGGTAATGCACGCTGTACTTGCCATAGGCGTTGACCAGGTCGCGCAGCAGTCGGTTGTTGGTCACGCCGACGATCTCCGCCGGTCGGGTATAGCCATCCCAGTGGGCGAACAGCTGCGCCAGGTAGCCGCCACCGATGGCGCCGAAGCCGTGGATGGCGGCGACATGGTCGTTATGGGTCTGCGGAAAGGGATCGGTGAGCGCCGGCACCGGCAGCAGCGGCGTGCAGGGTGCCAGGTCAGCGAGGAACGCTTCCAGGCTGTCGTAGGCACGCAGCGCCTTCGCCTTGATGGCCGGGGCCGGCTCCTTGATGTCCTTGAGCAGGATCGGCAGGCCTCCGCAGGCCGCGCCGGACAGCAGTCCGTTCTCCGAGTCCTCGAAGACCAGGCACTGTGCCGGTGCGCAGCCCAGCGCCGCCACCGCGGTCTGAAAGATCTCGGGATGGGGCTTGCCCTGGCTCACCTCGTCGCCACACACCGTGGCGTCGAAGTATTTCAGCACGTTGGCGTTGATCAGGTACTCCTCGGCGATGGCGCGCCGGCTGGAGGTCGCCACCGCCAGGCGCAGCCCGCTTTTCTTCAGGCGCTCCAGGACCTCGTAGAGTCCCGCCTTCACCGGTACGCCATGGGCGCGCACATGGGCCAGCTCCAGCGCATCGGCGCGGGCGCGGATCTCGGCATAGGGGTAGTCCGCGCCGTAGCGCGACTTGGCCAGCGCCTCGGCCTTGCGCGCGCTCAGCCCGAGCGAGCCGAGCAGCACCTGGTCATCGATGGCTTCGCCGAACAGCTCAGTGGAGGCTTGTCTCAACGTCTGGAAACGCAGGCGCTCGGTATCGAACATCGTGCCGTCCATGTCGAACAGCGCCGCCTGGATGAAATGTCCATGGAAGTTCATAGGGATTCTCCTTGACTTCAGCCACCGCCGATGGACGCGACGATTGCTGGCCCTGCACGCGCAGGGCCTCCCGACGCCGGCGGTGTGAGGATGGGCCGTCACCACGGGGGTGACGCAAAGGGAGGGTAGTGACAAGACCTGTCCAGGTCCCACAGCCGGCTCGGCCCGGCAGGGCAATCCGGTGGAAGGCGCGCCGGGCAACGATGGGCGTGCAGACAGCGATGCGGAGTTCCTCCTTCGATTGCGACCCGCAAGGGCCGCCGAATTAGGCGAACCGCCCAAGGACAGTACGTCTCGCACTGAAAAGGAGTGAGCAAGGTGCTCAACAAGAATGCAGATGAAACATCTGCCGCCATTGATGGCAGCCGGGGAGTCTACCGCACCTCACCCCCAAAAACACATTCGCGGCGGATGGGCGCAGATCGCCGAAGAATGATCGTAGATCCTGAGGCCTGGCTGGCCACGACACGGCTCGGCCGCAGGCGATGCCGTACGCCCGCCTTTGCCACGCTTGGATCGGGAGCGAACTACAGTGAAACACGTGGCCTCCCGAGGCCCCGTTGCCATTCCCTGCAGGGGAACGTGCGAGGCCGTATGGACAAGCATCCGAAGCATTCGCCAATCGCCCAGTTTCTGGGTCGCCTGACGCTGATCGCCCTGGTGCCCTTCACGCCGGGCAGCGTCCAGGCCGAAGCGGACGAGGCCATGGACATCCTGCTGGACATGACCGGTTTCCTGGCCGGCCAGCCGCACTTCAGCGTCGCGATTCAGAGCAGCTATGACGCGGTCCAGGCGGACGGTCAGAAGATCGAGTTCGCCGAGAGACGGCGCCTGCTGCTGGCACGGCCCGACCGCCTGCGGGTCGATCTTGAGGAAAGCGACGGCCTGCGCCACCAACTCATCTACAACGGTCACCAGATCTCCCTCGCCACCCCACAGAGCCACGTCTATGCCCAGGTCAGTCAGCCGGGAACAGTGGACGACGCGGTCCGGTTCTTCATCCGTGATCTCGATATGCGCCTGCCCTTTGCGGTGCTGCTGGTCAGCAACGCCAGCGAAGAACTGCAACGACGCACTCGGCAAATCGATTATGTGGAGCAAACCCGCCTGGCCGGCGTGACCGTTCACCACCTCGCCGGAAGGACCGACAGCGTCGATTATCAGGTGTGGGTCCGCGACGGCGACACGCCCCTGCCGGTGCGTCTGGTGCTGACCTATCCGGACGCCGAGGGGCAGCCGCAGTTCCGGGCGGATTTCCGCGATTGGGACCTGAAGCCAGCGCTTCCCGATGATGCCTTCGTCTTCACGCCGCCCGCCGACGCCCGGCAGATTCCCTTCGCCAGCGAGCTGCCGGGCAGCGTGGCCCCCGCTGTCGCGCCCCCGTCGAGTGGCGCGCCAGCTGGAGAACAGCCATGAAGTCGCTCGCCAGAACCAGCCTGACCGGTCTGGCCGCTGCCTTGTTGCTGCTGGGCCCCGCCCTGCAGGACAGCAACGCGCAAGGGCGTGGGGGTGGGGGCTTTTCCCGTGGCGGCGTGGCCGCCTCCGGCGCCTTCTCTGCACGGGGCGGCGGCATGGCGGGGGACAGCTTCCGCGCCAGCGCTCCCAATCTCGCCGCAACGCGACCGGAGGTTTCCCGGCCCGCGCAACCACCGTCGGCCGAGCAGCGGCCGCCCGGGGACCGGTCGCCACCCACCAGTCAACGCCTGCCGGGTGGCTACCCGCCGCCAGGCAGCCAGCAGCCGCCGCAAGGGCATACACCGCCGCCGCCGCCGCCGCAGTACCACTATCACGACCATGACATCGACTGGGATGATGACTGGGACCACTCGGATGCCGCGGTGGGTTTCGTCGTTGGCGCAGCCACAGGCGCGCTGGTCAACGAGGCCCTGCAGCCCGACGTGGTAGTCACCGAGATCACCACTGCCAGCGCCCCGGCGCCGGTGGCCGTCACCCGCCTGCCCTGCTCGCCCGCGTCCAGCCTGGTGGGCGGCGTCACCTACTACCGCTGCGGCAGCACCTATTACGTCCAGGCCTACACACAAGGCGGCCTGCTGTACGTCCCTGTGGCACCTCCCTGAGCCTACGGAGCGCGGCCGGGCGCATCCTGTCGCAGCATCAGCTGTCGTTGCAGGGTGTCGTCCAGGTAATGCACCCCGGCCATGACTCCGTTGTCGCGGCTGCTTAGCCACGCGCGCCACTGCGCGTCGAACGCGGCACCGAGGCTTTCACGCAACCGGGCTTCCCGCTCCGCCCGGTCGCTTTCTCGCACCAGCGCCGTCACGCCCATCACACCCAGGGACAGCACTGCACCCGCCGGGCCGATCATGGCCGACACCGCGCTCGCCACGCCGCTGGTGGCCAGTTCGGCCGTCAGCTGGCGGCTGGCCTGCGTCGCCACCGACGAAATGCCGGCATCTTCGGACCAGAGCACGGCGGCGGCGGGCGCTTTGTGGACATGTGCCGCCAGGGCGCGGTAGGCGGGCAGCCTGTCGAGACGCTCGGTGCGGATCAGCTGCCCAAGCGAGGCGTTCCGGTTCGGGGGCGGCGCCAGGGTGATGGCGGGAATCGCCTCGAGCCGTCGCTCGAACTGCTCCGCGGGAACCCCATGGCGCGCGGGAATCCTCGCCAGCAGCTCACCCATCAGCCAGAGGTAGAAGCGCGTCGTGCGCTCCCTGATCCTGACAGGATCCGTTTCCCTGGCCACCGGCACCAGCACGCGCTTGCGGTATTGCTGCTGCAGGTAGAACGCCAACCGGTCGACGACCTGTTCCTCGTCAGCGGCGCCCAGCCGGTACCAGGACAGCTTCACACTCAGCCACTGGCGGGCCCGGTAGCTGGAAAACCAGGGGATGAACTCCGCCTCGGTGCGCTGGTAGACCCGCTCCCGCCATTCCTGCATGGCATCGCGTGCGAAGTGGCTGGCCTGCTCGGTGGCGTCTTGCGAGGCGGCGAGGATGGCGCGATCGACCTGCCGCCAGGTGCCGGGCGCAACAACCTCGGGCGGGAGGCCCGACACACAGCCGGTCAGCAGAAGCATCCACATCACCAGCAGGATGCGCGTGTTCATCATTGCAGGCCCTGAAGCAGAAAATGCTGCGCCGCAGCCACCCTCAACGTTTGTGCGCCGGCCCGTCTCCTCCCGGCGCGTCGGCCAGCCACCCGCCACCCAGCGCGCGGTACAGGCCCACCACCGCGCTCAGCTGCTGCTGGCGGGTCTGCGACTCCAGCAGCTCCGCCTGGAACAGGCTGCGCTCGGAATCCAGCACTTCGAGGTAGCTGACCAGGCCGCCGTCATAACGTGCCCGCGACAGCCGCGCCGCGTTGCGCGCCGCCGCCAGCTGGCGCTGGCGAGCCAGATGCTCGTTGCGCGACGTGCGCACCCGGGTCAGCGAGTCATCCACATCGCGCAGGCCATTCAGGACAGCCTGCTCATAGCCCAGCCGCGCCTGTTCGGCGCGCTGGCGCTGCGTCTCCTCCACCGCCCGGAGCTGCCCGGCGTTGAAAATCGGCGCAAACAGGTTGGCGAGGAGGTTCCAGCTTTCATTGCCGCTGTCGACCAGGTCGCTCAGGTCGCGGCTGGCGTAGCCGAAACTGCCGGTCAGCGACAGGGAGGGCAGCCGCTGAGCGCGCGCGATGCCGATGCGCGCGGTCTCGGCGGCCAGCTGCTGCTCGGCGGCCAGGATGTCCGGACGCCGCTCCAGCAGGCTCAGCGGCAAGCCGGCCGGCACCTCGACCGGCACGCGTTGCGCCGCCAGCGGCGAGCCGCGCGCGATGACCCGGGGTCGCGAGCCGACCAGCACGCTCAGGGCGTTCTCGGTCTCGCGCACCGCGCGCTCGAAGGCGGCCACCGACGCCTCGGCGTCGGCGGCCTCGATCTCGGCCTGGTTGACGTCCAGCTCGGGCACCGTGCCCTTGCCGTACCGCTCGCGGATGATGCCCAGCGAGTCCTCGCGCGACGCCAGGGTGCGAACGGCGATGCCATGCCGGTTCTCCAGGTCCAGCAGCTGGAAATAGCTGATGGCCACCGAGGCGATCAGCGAGATGGTGACGTTGCGCGCCGCGGCTTCGGTGCTCAGCAGGTCCGCCCGCGCCGCCTCGGTCGCCCGGCGCAGCTTGCCCCACAGGTCAACCTCGAACGAGGCCACGCCGCCGAGGCTGAAGCTGTTGTCGGTCACGCCGCCGCCCAGCACGTCCTCGCTGGTCGAGGTCCGGCCCGCACCCGCCTGGATGTCGAAGAAGGGAAACTGATTGGCGCGCACCACGTTCAGGATCGCCGCCGCCTCTTCGATGCGCGCCAGGGCGACGCCGAGGTCGCGGTTGTTGGCCAGCGCCTCCTCGATCAGCGCGTCGAGGGCGGGATCGGCGAACAGCCCCCACCAGGGCAGGTTGGCGAAGGTGTCGTCGATCGGCGCCGGCTCGCGGTAGCTGGAGGGCATGTCCAGGGCGGGACGCTGGTAGTCCGGCCCGACCATGCAGCCGCCCAGCAGCAGACCGCCCGCCAACAGGACGATGTGCACGGGGCGCGCCGCAACGCCGCTCATGGCTCGGCTTCCTCGCCGATCGGGCCGGCGGCCGGGTGCTTGCGGCGGGTGAGGTAGCGCTCGACGACCACGAACAGACCGGGCACCAGCACGACGCCCACCAGGGTGGCGGTGAGCATGCCGGCGAAGGCGGTCATGCCCATGATCTTGCGCGCCTCGGCGCCGGCGCCACTGGCCAGGATCAGCGGTATCACCCCCAGAATGAAGGCGAACGAGGTCATCAGGATCGGCCGGAAGCGCAGCCGCGCGGCGGCCAGCGCCGCCTCCACCGGCTCCTTGCCGCGCTCGATTTCCGTGCGGGCGAATTCGACGATGAGGATGGCGTTCTTCGCCGCCAGGCCGATGAGCATCACCAGGCCGATCTGCGCGAACACGTTGTTCTCGTAGCTGGCGCTGAAAAAGCGCGCGACCCACAGGCCGAACATCGCCCCGCAGATGGCGATCGGCGTGCCGAACAGCACGCCCAGGGGCAGCGACCAGCTTTCGTACTGTGCGGCGAGGATCAGGAAGACGAACACCAGCGCCATGACGAACACCAGGCTGCCGGAGCCCTCGGCCGCCTTTTCCTGATACGACATGGCGTTCCAGGCATAGGACATGTCGCTGGGCAGCACCGCGGCGGCCACCTCCTCCAGGGCTTGCAGCGCCTGCGCCGAGGTGTAGCCCGGCGCCGGCCGGCCGGTGATCTCGGCCGCGCGGAACATGTTGAAGCGGTAGGTGAATTCCGGGCCGCTGGTGGCCTCGCTGGTCAGCAGGGTGTTCATCGGCACCATTTCGCCGCCGCTGTTGCGCACGTAGAACAGCGATGCGTCGGCAAGGTCGCGCCGGTAGCCGGTCTCGGCCTGCACGTACACCTTGTACAGGCGACCGAAGCGGTTGAAGTCGTTGACATAGGCTCCGCCGAGAAAGGCGCCCAGGGTCTGGTTGACGTCGCCCGGCGCGACGCCCAGCTTCATGGTCTTCTGGGTGTCCACGTCGAGGAAGATCTGCGGCACCGTGGCCCGGTAGGTGGTGTACAGCCCGCTCAGCTCCGGACGCGCGCTGGCCGCCTCGATAAAGGCCTGGGCCTGCTCGGCCAGGTAGTCGGGGGCGTTGCCACTGCGATCCTGCAGCATCATCGAGAAGCCCGAACCGGTGCCCAGGCCCGGAATGGCCGGCGGACCGAACGCGATGGCGATGCCCTCGTTGATGGCAGCCAGCCGGCCGTTGAGCCGTTGCGCAACCCGGGTGGCCTGATCCTCGGCGGCCGGGCGCTCGGCCCAGTCCTTGAGCTGGATGAAAACGAAGGCGTTGTTGGTGGACGAGGCGCCGGAGAGGAAGCTGTAACCGGTCACCGTGGTGTACGACTCGATGGCCGGCTCGGCCGCCAGGATGGCCTCGACCTTGGCGGCCGCGGCGTGGGTGCGTTCCAGCGAGGCGGCGTCGGGCAGCTGCAGGTTGGCCATCAGGTAGGCCTGATCCTCTTCCGGCACGAAGCCGCCGGGCACCGCGCGAAACAGCAGGAGCAGCGCCACCACCAGCGCGCCGAGCACCAGCAGCGCGCGCAGCGGGCGATGGGTGAAACGGGCGGTCAGGTCGATGTAACGATCCGTCACCTTGTCCAGCGCGCGGTTGAAGCGGGCGAAGAACCGCCCCAGCCAGCCCTTGCGGGCGCCATGCTCATGGGGCTTGAGCAGGGTGCTGGACAGCGCCGGACTCAGCGACAGCGCGACCACCGCCGAAATGCACACCGAGATGGCGATGGTGATCGCGAACTGTTGATAGAGCCGCCCGGTGATGCCGGACATGGCGGCGACCGGCACGAACACCGCGGTGAGCGACAGCGCGGTGGCGATCACCGGGCCGCTGACCTCCTTCATGGTCTCGATGGTCGCCTGGCGCCGCTCCATGCCCCGCTCCATCTTCTCCGAGACCCCCTCCACCACCACGATGGCGTCATCCACCACGATGCCGATGGCCAGCACCAGGCCGAGCAGCGAGAAGGTGTTGATGGAGAAACCCAACAGCGGAAACACCGCGAAGGTGCCGATCAGCGCCACCGGCACCGCCAGCGTGGGGATCAGCGTGGCGCGGAAGTTCTGCAGGAACACGAACACCACGAGGGTGACGATGACGGTGGCCTCGAACAGCGTGCGGACAATTTCCTCGATGCCGGCGGACACCGGCTTGGTGGTGTCCAGCGAGATCACGTACTCGATGTCCTGGGGGAAGCGTCCCTGCATCCGCTGCATGGCGGTGCGGATCTGCTCGGCCACCTGCAGGCCGTTGGCCTCCGGCAACTGGTAGACCGCCATCACGGCCGCCGGCTTGCCATTGAAGGCGCCGATCTGGTTATAGGTCTCGGCGCCCAGCTCGATGCGCGCCACGTCGCGCAGCAGCACCTGGGAGCCATCCGGGTTGGAGCGCACCACCACCTCGCCGAACTGCTCCGGGGTCTCCAGCCGTCCCCGGGTCTGCACGGCGTAGGCGAACTCGGTGCCCGGCGCCGCCGGCGGGCCGCCCAGCTTGCCGGCCGGGGTGAGCACGTTCTGCTGCTGCACGGCGTTGACGATGTCCGGCACCGTCAGCGCCAGCCGGCTGAGCTGGTCCGGCTTGATCCAGATGCGCATGGCATAGTCGGAGCCGCCAAAGATGGTGACCTGGCCGACGCCCTGGATGCGCGAGACCTCGTCGAGCACGTTGATCGACATGTAGTTGGTCAGGAAGTCGGCATCGTAGCTGCCATTGGGCGAACGCAGGGTCACCAGCATCAGCGGGAAGGCCAGCGCCTTCTTGATCTTCACCCCGCGTCGTTTGACTTCCTCGGGCAGCTGCGCGGAGCCTTCCGACACGCGGTTCTGCACCAGCACGTTGGAGATGTCCTGGTCCGAGCCCACCTCGAAGGCCACCGACAGGGTCATCTGCCCGTTACCCGCGTTGGTCGACTTCATGTACAGCATGTTTTCCACGCCGTTGACCTTCTGCTCCAGGGGCGTGGCCACCGACTGCTCGACGTTCACGGCGTTGGCGCCGTCGTAGGTGGCTTCGACCTTGATTTCCGGCGGCGTGATGTCCGGGTACTGGGCAATGGGCAGGCGCCCCATGGCCACCAGGCCGATGATCAGGATGAGGATCGAGATCACCATCGCGAACACCGGGCGGCGGACGAAGAACTCACCCATTCCGGCCACCCTCCGCCACCGGCGGCAGATCCCCACTCTCGGCCGGGCGTGGGCGCACGGTCATGCCGGGGCGCAGCCGCAACAAGCCCTCCACCGCAACCCGCTCGCCCGCCTGCAGGCCGGACTCGATCACCCAGTCGCTGCCCAGCCGCGGCCCTACCCGCACCTGACGCACCTCCACGGTATCGTCCGCCTTGATGACGAACACCCGGTGGACCGACTGCAGTTCGCTGATCGCCCGCTGCGGCAACAGGATGGCGCCCTTGATCGCGTCGGCATCGAAGCGGATGCGCGCAAACATCCCCGGGCGCAGCAGGTTCTGGGGATTGGGAAACTCGGCTTCGATGGTCAGCGAGCCGGTGGTGGGATCGATGTTGCGATCGACCTTGGTGGGCGTCCCCAGATGGTCGTACAGACTGCCGTCGGCGAGGATCAGCTGGAGGGTGCGCGGGGGCAGCTCCTCGGCTTTGCCCCGCTCAGCGGATGCCGCCAGGCGTCGGACCGCCTCCAGGTAGCCACGCTCGGTGATCGAGACGCGCACGCCTATCGGATCGGTGCGCGAGATCACGTTCAGCAATCCGCCATTGTTGCTCTGGCTGACATAGTCGCCGACCTCGGCCTGGGACAGGCCGATCAGCCCCTGTTCGGGCGCATGGATCTGCGTGTAGCCCAATTCCAGCTGCGCCAGTTGCACCTGCGCCTTGGCCGCCGCCTCCTGGTTCTGCGCGGCCTCGTAGTTGGCCACGGCGGCATCCAGGTCAATCTTGCTGACGGCGTTCATCGCGGCCAGCGGGCGGATGCGCGCCAGATCCGAGCGGGTCTTGACCAAGGCCGTGCGGGTCTGGGCCAGCATCGCCTGGGCCTGCGCCACCTTGGCCTGCAGGGGCTGAGGATCGATGGTGTACAGCAGGGCGCCCTTCTCGACGAAGGTGCCTTCCTTGAAATGGATACCCTCGAGGAAACCGTCGACCCGGGCGCGGATGGTCACGTCGACGGAACCGATGGTCTCGCCCACCACGTCGAGGGGAATGCGCACGTCCCGGGGGGCGACAGTCACGAAGGGAATTTCCGGCACGACCACGGCCGGGGGCTGCGCCTTATCGCACCCCCCCAGTCCCACCAGGAGGGCGAGCGCCAGGCCGGGACAGGAGAGTCGATTGCGGTACGTTGGCACGGGATGCCCCCTTCAATGCTTCAGCGCGATTCCAGCGTCATCGCTCACACTGCTGGCTTGCGCGCCAGTGAGAGGTGCATTGTTCCCTGCAAACCCGGTGCTCCCTGCTTGTCAGCCGCGGCCTCGGAGCGGTGCTGCGCTCCGGCGGTGCCAACGCCTTTTAAGGTAGTGCATGGCAACCCGCATGATGGCCCATCCCGGCAGCCGCTCATCGGCACCCGGTCTTCGCGCTAGGGCAACGCATAGATGGGAAACAGCAGCTCCGCACCCTCGCGGAGTTCGCCCAGGTACTTGCGGTGCGCCCGTTCGATTTCGCCCGAGCGGTACAGTTCGCTGATCACGGTATCCACCAGTAAGCGGAAGTCTTCGTCGCCGCGCTCAAGCGGAAAGGACACCGGCGTGAAGCCGAACAGGGTATCCAGCACTTGCATCTGGTCGGCAGCGGCGCTCTTGCGCAGATCCGTCTGCAGCAACATGCGCTCGCCGAAGAAGGCATCGGCCTTGCGTTCGGCCACCAGCTCGATGCCCTGTGCGTGGCTGTCGACCGTCACCAGGGTGGCGATCACCCCGAGCTTGCGCATTCGGTCGCGCGCCCATTCCTCGGAGATCCCGCCCTCGATCGTGGCGTAGGTGTGATTGGCCAGCCCCTGGTTGATGGTGGCGCGCCAGGTCGGACCGGTATGCACCGGCTCGCCGCTAAGCGCCCTGATCAATTGGGGTTGGGCATCCGTGCGTACCACCACGGCCAGGCCAGCGGTGTACACCGGTCGCGAAAAGCTCACCTCTTTGCGGCTCGCCAGGGTTTCCGGGGTCGGCGTGCAGAAGATGTCGATCGCCCCCGACTGGATGGCGCCGATGACCTCGCCACGGCTGACGGCCTTATAGCGCACCTGCATATTGCTCAGGCCCAGCTCCGCCTTCACCCGGTCGGCGATCTTCAGGCACAGCTCGATGCCGTAGCCGCTGACCGTTCCCCCCGTCTCGCTGCTGAATGGCGCAAGGTCTGGCAGGTAGCCCAGCGTGAAGGTGTTGTTCATGCGTACGCGCTCGAGCGTATTGGCGCCCGCCAGCACCGGCAGCAGTGCGAGCAGGCCGACCAGCAACAGACTGGCAATGGTGTGTCGCTTCATGTTCATCTCCTGTCCCCACATGCGAATGTCGTGGCCATCGGAAAGCGCCTGCCTAGCCTGCGGCCACGGCGACGGGCCGTTCGGTGACGAAGCGCTTGGCGACGAAGCCGTAGAGCAGATAGCCGACCGCCAGCACGAGGGTGGCGCCGAACACCGCATCCTTGCCGGAGGCGTAGATCGCGTAGAACGAATAGGCCATCGCAATCAGCAGCACCATCACATTGCGACTGAACACCGACGGGCCCACGTCAGCCTTGTACATCATCACCAGCAGGCTGGTGAGTGCGGTCACGTAGGGAATCAGGTTGGTCACCGCCGCCAGGCTGACCAGCTTGCCGAACTGCTCGCTGGCGTTGGGCGAGATGGTCGACAGGGCCAGCAGGGTCTGCAGAATGCCGCACACGACCATGCCGATGATCGGCGCGTTGGCCGCCGTTACCTTGGAAAACAGCTTGGGGAACATCCCCTGGTCGGCGGTCATCTTGGCCGTCTGCGCCAGGGTGAACTGCCAGCCCAGCAGCGAGCCGATACAGGCCATCACGGCCAGCGCCATGATGACGTTGCCCACCAGCGGGTTGAACATCTGCGCATACACGTAGGCGAACGGTGCCGAGGAATTGGCCAGCTCGGCATTCGGCACGATGCCCTGGATCACCGTGGTCGACAGCACGTACACCACCGCCGCGCCCAGGGTGCCGAACAGGCAGGCCAGCGGCACGTTGCGCTTGGGGTCTTCCACCGCGTCGGAGCTCTGCGCGGCCGACTCCATGCCGAGGAAGGCCCACAGGGTCAGCGGAATGCTCTGGGTGATGGCATCGCTGACGGCGATGTTGTTCGGGTTCCAGGCGGCGGCGAACACCTCCGGCTTGAACCAGAACCAGCCGATCAGGCTGAGGCCGGCCACCGGAATGATCACGCCCCAGACGGTGACCGTGCCGATCTTGCCGGTGATGTTCGGCCCGCCGAAGTTGGCCACCGTGGTGATCCACAGCAGGCCGACCGTGCCGATGAACAGGGGAATGGCGCCGCTGCTCAGCCAGGGCACGAACGACGACAGGTAACCGACCGCGGAGATGCCGATCGCCACGTTGCCGATGGCCAGCGACAGGAAATAGAGGAAGGAGCACAGGAAGAACGCCGACTTGCCGTGCGCCTCCTCGCTGTAGGCGGACATGCCACCCGAGCGGTTGCAGAGCAGTCCGCACTGGGCGAAGCAGTAGGCGATGGCCATCGAGCCGATCGCCGTGACGATCCACGACAGCAGCGAGACGGCCCCCAGCTGCGCCATGTTCGAGGGCAGCATGATGATGCCCGAGCCCATCATGTTGACCGCCACCAGGGTGGTGAGGCCCACCAGGCCCATCTTCTTGCTTGACTCAGCCATTGCAGAACTCCTCGCACTCTCCGCGGCGGCGGCCCGTGTCCGGGCCTGCGCGCCCGGGCGGAAGCCGGGCGTTACTGTTTGACGACGTAGACCCTGTAAGTCAGCTCTCCCCGAGCGCCGTGCTCCACCTCGACGCCATGGTTGTCATGCCCGAAGCCCGGGAAATGGCTGTCGAACAGCTCCATGGCCAGCAGGTAGTCGATGATGGCGCGCTTGTCGGCACCGGCCTTTTCGCCCGGCATCATCAGCGGAATGCCCGGGGGATACGGCACGATCTGCACCGCCACGGTACGGTCGAGCATGTCCCGCACGGCGATCTGCTCGATCTCTCCCCTGACCAGGCGGGCGTAGGTGTCGCGTGGCGAGGACACCGGGTCGGGCAGCAGGCTGAACGCCGCATCCATGTTGTGCAGCAGGCGTGAATCCAGCATGTCCTGGTGCATCGCCCCGGCCAGATCGCGCAGGCCCATGCCCGCATAGCGCTCGGGATAGCTGGCCAGCAGGTCGGGCATCACCTGTTCCAGCGGCGCGTTGGCGTCGTAATGGCGCTTGAATTCCATCAGGCCGGCCACCAGCGAACCCCATTTGCCGCGCGTCACGCCGACGCTGAACAGCACCAGGATGGAGTACGGCTCGGTCTTCTCCACCACGATGCCACGACTGGACAGGAAGGAGGACACCAGCGGCGCCGGGATGCCGCTGTCCTGCATGTCGCCCTCCAGGCTCTGCCCGGGCGTCAGCACGGTGACCTTGATCGGGTCGAGCATGCAGTAGTCCGCGCCGAGGTCGCTGAAGCCATGCCACCGGGCGCCGGGCTTGAGCACCCAGGCGTCGCCGTGGCGCAGGGCCTGCGGGTCGACGTCGGCAAACGGCACGCCGTCCACCTCGTCGGGCTGCCAGACCCCGAACCACCAGTCCTGCCCGTCGCGTTCGCGCATCTCGCGGTCCAGCCGCACCATCGCCTGGCGGAAGGCGATGGCCTCGCCGATGGACTCGTCGGTGAGGTATTCGCCGGCGTCGTCCATCATCTTCGCCGACACATCGGTGGAGGCGATGATGCTGTACTGCGGCGAGGTGGAGGTGTGCATCATGAAGGCTTCGTTGAACAGCGCCGGCGTCACCGGCACCTTGCCCGAGCGGATATGGATCATCGACGCCTGCGACAGGGCAGCGAGCAGCTTGTGGGTGGAGTGGGTGACGGTCACCGTGGCATCGTCGGCGTGCCGCTCGCCGCGGTGCATGCCGTAGCGCCCCTCGTACAGCGCATTGAAGCGCGCGTAGGCGTACCAGGCCTCGTCGTAGTGGATGCGGTCGACGCTCCTGCTCAGCTCGCGGGTGGTGGTCTGCACGTTGTAGCAGAGGCCGTCGTAGGTCGAGTTGGTCAGCACCGCCAGCACCGGGCGTGCCTGCTTGTCGCGCGCCAGCGGGCTTTCGGCCAGTTTCTGCGCCACCGCCTCGGGGGTCAGCTCGCTTTGCGGCACCGGGCCGATCAGGCCGCGCGCATTGCGCCGCGGGCGCAGGTACAGCGGCACGGCGCCGGACATGTTCAGCGCGTAGTTCAGCGACTTGTGGCAATTGCGGTCGACCAGCACGGCATCGCCGTCGGTCACCGAGGCGTGCAGGATGATCTGGTTGCTGGCCGAGCTGCCGCCCACCGAGAAGAAGGTGAAGTCGGCACCGAACACCCGGGCGGCATAGCGCTCCGCCTCCGCCATCGGCCCCGAGTGATCGTTCAGCGAACCCAGCTCGCCCACCGACACGCTGAGGTCCGAGCGCAGCATCTGCTCGCCGTAGAAATCCAGGAAGCTGCGCCCCACCGCGGTCTTCATGAAGGCGGTGCCGCCGGTATGGCCCGGGGTGTGCCAGGAGTATTCGCAGGTATCGGCGAAGTTGACCAGGGCGCCGAAGAACGGCGGCAGGATGCTGTCCAGGTAGCGCCGGGCCGCCGCGGCGATGCGCCCGGCGATGAACGCGGGACTGTCTTCCGGCAGCCAGATGAAACCGTCCATCTGCTCGACGAATGCCAACGGCACGCGGTGGTGGTGGGCCTGGGTCATGCCCAGCAGCAGGGGCAGCTGGGCGGTGCGCCGGCGAATCAGGCGCACCACCTGCTGCGCCTTGTGCAGATCCTGCTCGCACAGGCCCCAGCCCAGGATCACGCAGCAATAGGCGGGATTGGACAGGAGGGCGATCTGCGCATCGTCCAGGGAACCGGCCAGCTCCACTGCCAGATCATGGTCCTCCAGCGCGCGCATGACGCCCTCGGCGCTGTGCAGGATCACGTCCTCCTCATGGCCGCGTGCGCTGGCCACGATCAGCACCGGATAGCGCCGGGCCAGGGCGGGGGGCAACGGCGTTTGCGAGCGACTCATGGCGGAGGCCTCCACGGGACGGCAAGGTTCGGGTTACTTGAGACACCAGAAGTGGTAATCGCCGTCCCTGTGCACCGCTCCCGACACCTCCTTCTCGAAGCCCGGGAAGCGGTTGCCCCAGTCCTGCAGGGCCTGGATGTAGCGCAGCCACGGGCCGTCCAGCGCGCCCATGTTCTCGCCGGGCATGACGATGGGGATGCCCGGCGGATAGGGCATCACGCCGACGCCGGTGACCCGGTTGGCCGCCTGGTTCAGCGGCAGCAGTTCGGCGTCGCCGGCCTGCAGGGCCTGAAAGGCGGCGCGCGGCGTCATTTCGATGCGCGGCAACTGGCCGAAGGCCTGCGCCTGCAGCGCATCCATGCGGCTGGAGCGCATGTACTCGAACATCTCCCGGCTCAGATCGCGCAGCCCCATGCCGCCGTAACGCGCAGCGTGCTGTGCCACCAGATCGGGCAGCACGCGCTCCAGGGGCTGGTTCTCGTCGTGATGGCGCTTGAAGGCCAGCATCACGTTGATCAGCGTGGCCCACTTGCCCTTGGTCACTCCGATGCTGAACAGGCACAGCACCATGAAGTCGGTGATGCGCGACGGCACGATGTTCTGCCGGTACAGGAAAGCACCGAGAATCGGCGCGGGTACGCCCTCGGCCTGCAACTCGCCGTCATTGCCCATGCCCGGCACCAGGATGCCGACCTTGATGGGGTCGAGCAGGCACCAGCCCGGCGCCAGGCCGGCGAAGCCATGCCACTCGGCGCCCGGCTCCAGCTCCCAACAGCTGGGCTCGCTGGCCAGCCACTCGCTGTCGGCATCGGCGAAGTCGACCAGCGTGCCGCTGCGGTCCCGCACCTGCGGGGCGTTCCAGGGCTGGAAGAACCAGTCGCCGCGGCTGGCGAACTCGCGATGGACGCGCGCCAGGGCCTGGCGGAAATCCACCGCCTCGCGAATCGCATCCTGCGTCAGCGTGTAGCCGCCTCGGCCATCCATCATGGCCGCGCCGATTTCATTGGAGGCGAACATCGCATAGAGCGGCGAGGTGCTGGCCTGGATCACGAAGGATTCGTTGAAGCGGCTGTGCTCGATCGGGTTGCGACCGTTGCGGACGTGGATGAACGAGGACTGCGACAGCGCCGCCAGCAGCTTGTGGGTGGAGTGGGTGGCGAACACCGTCGGCGCGTTGGCGGCATGCTCGAGCGGATCGCCGCGCATGGCGAAGCGCCCGCGGTACAGCGGATTGAACCGCGCATAGCCGTACCAGGCCTCGTCGAAGTGGATGCGGTCGCTGCTCTGCCCCAGCAGCGCCTCGGCGCGTTCGGCGTCCAGGCACATGCCGTCGTAGGTGCAGTTGGTCAGCACCGCGTAGACCGGCTTGTCGCCCCGCATCTGGCCGCGCAGGGGATGATGGTCGATGGCGTCGGCGATCCGCTGTGGATCGAACTGCTCCGGCAACAGCGGGCCGATGATGCCGAACCGGTTGCGGGTCGGCGTCATGTACACCGGCACGCCGCCGCACAGCACCAGGCCCTGCTCGATGGACTTGTGGCAGTTGCGGTCGCACAGGGCTATCTGGTTCTCGCCCACGCAGGCCATGAAGATCGCCCGGTTCGAGCCCGAGGTGCCGTTGAGCACCGCATAGCTGGCATGGGCGCCGAAGATGCGCGCCGCAAAGGCCTCGGAGGCGCCGACCGGGCCGCTGTGGTCGAGCACCGAGCCGAGGTTGCCACGCTCGATGCCACTGTCGGCGCGGAACAGGTTTTCGCCGAAGAAATCGAAGAACACCCGGCCGACCGGCGACTTGGTGAAGGCGATCCCGCCCTGGTGACCGGGCGCCGCCCAGGAGTGTTCGTCCTTGAGGGTGTAGCGGATCAGGGCATCGGTGAACGGCGGCAGCAGACGCTCCAGATAGCGCTCGATCGCAGCGAGCACCCGCCCGGCCACGAAGGGGGCGGTGTCTTCCAGCATCCAGAGGAATTCGTCGGCCAGCCCCATGGCCTCCACCGTGATGCTGCGCTTGGCGTCGCGGTCGGCCATCAGGAATACCGGCACCCGTTCGTGACGCTGGCGAATGGCATGCAGGAGTTCCAGCGCCTGGGCATGGCTGCGCTGATCGTTGCGGCCCAGCGTCCAGTCCACGCAGATGCAGTGCAGGGCGGCGTCGGACACCACCGCGGCCATGCCGTCCTCGTAGGAGGCGGCGCCGACCACGTCGGTGTTGCGGGAGTTGAATTCGCTGATCAGGTCCTGCAGTACCCGACCGCGGGCCCTGCTCGGGTGGCCCAGGTCGTCATCGACCAGCAGGACCCGCTTGCGCAGCTGGAAACTGGTGCGCCCAATCATGTGACGATCTCCCAGGAAAGGGGGAGCACCACTACGGCGACATCCTTGGCGACGATGCCCGCGCCGGGAATAACCCTACCATCAGTGCGGTATCAGGAAGCTGTGTGAGTTCCGACACGGGGATTCGCGCCGAAGTGCCCGACACGCCCGGGTTTCCGATAGCCGGCGATGCATACACTCAGCCAGGGCCCGCCAGCGCACTCTGCCGTGGAGCGCTGTCTATCGATGGGTTGACCATCTCGCCGCGGCGCCGCGCGCGGCAAGGAGTTCTCCATGCCGCCCTTCGCCTATTCCGACCAGGCTCGCGACCTGCTCGATGTGCTGATCCGCGCCGGTCTGATCGTGGTGCTGGTGTTGTTCTGCTTTCAGATCTTTCGCCCCTTTCTCAACCTCATGCTCTGGTCGCTGATCCTGGCGGTGACCCTGTATCCGCTGCATCGCTGGCTGCGCGAACGCCTGGGCGGCCATGACGGCGGGTCCGCCACGCTGCTGGTGCTGGTCGCCGTGGTGGTGTTGCTGGTGCCCCTCATCCTGCTGGGCACTTCCCTGGCGGAATCCGTGGAGAAGTCCCTGGACCTCATTCGCTCCAGCGATTTCCGCGTCCGCCCCCCCGCAGCGTCGGTGGCCAACTGGCCGCTGATCGGCCAGCCGCTGTACGACGCCTGGCTGCAGGCGTCCATCGACTTCAGCGGGGCCATGCAGCGCTTCGCGCCACAGATCAAGGCCGCCCTCCTGGTCGCCTTCGGCTCGCTCGCCGGCCTCGGGATCGGCCTGCTGATCTTCATCGTCGCGCTGATCATCGCCGGCATCTTCATGGCGTATGGCGAGCTGGGTAACCGCAGCGCGATAGACATCGCCTCGCGCATTTCCGGGCCGGAGAAAGGTCCGCAGATCGCCCGGCTATGCACCTCGACCATTCGTGCCGTGGCGATGGGCGTGGTGGGCATCGCCTTCATCCAGATGCTGCTGATCGGCGTCGCCCTGGTGATCAAGGGCGTCCCCGGCGCCGGCCTGCTGGCCCTGGCGGTCCTGCTGCTGGGCATCATGCAGTTGCCCGCCACGCTGATCACCGTCCCGGTCATCGTCTATGTGTTCAGCACGGAGGGCTTTGGCACCGTGCCGCTGGTGTTCGCCGTCTACCTGTTCATCGCCGGCCTGGCCGACAACGTGCTCAAGCCGCTGCTCCTCGGCCGGGGCGTCAACGTGCCCATGCCGGTGGTGCTGATCGGCGCCCTGGGCGGGATGGTCACCAACGGAGTGATCGGCCTGTTCATCGGGCCGGTGGTGCTGGCCGTGGGTTACCAGTTGTTCTGGCAATGGGTCAGGGATCAACCGGCGCCCGGCGGGCCCGGACACTGAAGCGCCGCCGCGATGGCGCGCTATCCGTCGCTGCTGCTCGGCGCCCTTGCCCTGGGCGGCTGCATACGGGTGGGGCCGGACTTCCAGCCGCCGGGCGAAGCCTGGCTCGATCACTGGAACAGCCCGGCCATCGAGCTGGCCAGCCAGCAGCGGCCGGAACCGGATGTGTCCGCCTGGTGGCAGGTGTTCGGCGATCTGCTGCTCGACCGCCTGATCGCCGAAGCCGATATCCACAACGGCAGCCTGCGCATCGCCGGCCTGCGGGTCATGGAGGCGCGCGCGCAACTGGGCATCGCCAGCCGGGGACGTTATCCACAGGTTCTGCAGGCCAGCGCTGACAGCCTGTATGTGGATCAACGCCAGTCCGGGGGACGCAACCCGCAGGACAGCCAGTTCTGGCAGCACAGCCTGGGGGTGGACATCGGCTGGGAACTGGATTTCTGGGGCCGCTTCAGCCGCGCCATCGAGTCGGCCGACGCCAGCTACTTCGCCGCCCGGGCCAATTTCGAGGACGTGCGCGTGCTGTTGCGGGCGCAGGTTGCGGACACCTATTACCTGATGCGCACCACCGAGGCCCGCCTGCGCGTGGCTACGGAAAATGCCGCGCTGCAGAGGCGCAGCTTCGAAATCACCGAAAAGCTGTTTGCCAGCGGCCAGAGTGACGAACTCGACCTGCAGCAGGCCAAGACGCAGTACCTGGCCACGCTGAGCAGCATCCCCGAGCTGGAGGATCAGGCCCTGAGCACGCGCAATGCCTTGGCCGTGCTGGTGGGTCGGCCGCCTGGCCCGCTGGCGGAACTGGCCGAGCGCCAGGGGCTGATTCCGCTGGTCGATCAGGCGGTGCTGGACGACGTGCCGGCCAACCTGCTGCGCCGCCGGCCGGACATCCGCGCGGCGGAACTGAATGTCGCCGCCCAGTCGGCGCTGATCGGCGTGGCCCAGGCGGATCTCTACCCCTCGCTGAGCCTGCTGGGCAGCATCGTCTGGTCGACCAGCTCGCTGAGCGGCGCGCCCGATACCCTGGAGCGGGTCGGCGGCCCGAGCCTGCGCTGGAACCTGGATTTCACCCGCACCCGCCATAACGTGCGCGTGCAGGACGCCCGCCTGCAGCAACTGATCGAATCCTACCGCGAGCGCGTCCGCCAGGCCGCGCGCGAGGCCGACGACGCCGCCCGCGGCCTGAGCAAGGCCCTGCAGCGCGAGCGCATCCTGGGGGAGGCGGCGCAATCGGCCGAACGCTCGCTGAGCCTGGCCAACGCCCAGTACCGCGAAGGCCTGGCCGATTTCCAGCGCGTGCTGGACGCCCAGCGGGCCCTGCTGGTGCAGCAGGACACCTACCTGCTGACCCGCTACAGCGCGGTCAGCAACCTGATTGCCCTGTACAAGGCCCTCGGTGGTGGCTGGTCCGGCACACAACCGTGGATCGACGCGGCCACCCGCGAGCAGATGCAACAACGCACCGACTGGGGCGATCTACTGGACGAGCCCGGCACAGGAGCGCCCCGATGAACGATCAGCCCACCGCGCCGGCGGCGGAACCGGAAAGCACGCCCAGCGCGCCGGTGGACAGGGGCATTCGCCGGGTGCTCTGGCTGATCGTCATCAGCCTGGTCTGGTACCTGCTGGCCGACCGCTTCACGCCCTATACCCAGCAGGCCCGCGTGCAGGCCTTCGTCGTGCCGGTGGCCGCGGAGGTGGCCGGGCGGGTGGTGCGCGTGCCGGTGCGCAACAACCAGATGGTCGAGGCCGGCGACCTGCTCTTCGAGATCGATGCGGAGCAGTACCGGATCGCCGTGGCGCGGGCCCGCGCCGATCTGGAGTCGACCCGCCGGCAGATCGCCGCCAGCACCGCCGGCATCGACTCGGCGCTGGCCAAGTTGGCGGCGGCCCGGGCCAATGCGCTCAAGGCCCGGCAGGACCGCGAGCGCCTCGAACGCCTGTACCGGGACGACCCGGGCACCATCTCCCTGCGCCGTCTGGAGGTCTCGCGGGCCAGCCATGCCGAGGCCGACAGCCAGGTGGCGATGGCCGAGGCCGAGGTGCAGCGTGCGCGCGAACAACAGGGCGGCAGCGAGGAGCAGAACGCCCTGCTGCGCAGCGCCGCCACCGCCCTGGAAAAGGCCGAGCTGGACCTGGCCAACACCCAGGTACGGGCCCGCACCGCCGGGCTGATCACCGACCTGCGCACCGACGTCGGCCAGTTCGCCGTGGCCGGCAATCCGGTGATGACCCTGATCACCCTGCAGGATGTCTGGATCCAGGCGGAGATGACCGAGAACAACCTGGGCCGGGTGGTGCCCGGCACGCCGGTGGGCATCGTGCTGGATGCCCTGCCCGGCCGGGTCTTCGCCGGCCGGGTACGCAGCGTCGGCTATGGCGTCAGTGTCGGTTCCAGTACCCCGCCGGGCAGCCTGCCGAGCGTGCAGAACAGTCGCGACTGGCTGCGCCCGGCCCAGCGCTTCCCGGTGATCGTCGAGATCGATCCTGGCGAGCTGACCAGCCTGCGGGGCATCCGCGTCGGCGGTCAGGCCGATGTCATGGCCTTTCCCAGCCGGGGCAATCCCCTCAACCTGCTCGGCCGCCTGTTCCTGCGCCTGATGAGCTGGCTGGCCTATGCCTACTGATCCCCGCGCCCGGCGGGCGCTGCGCCTGGCCTCCGGCACCGCGCTGTGCCTGGCGGCCAGCTTCGGCCTCGGCCTGCCCCTGCCCTTCATTGCCCCGCTGCTGGCTACCTTCCTGCTCGCCCGGCTCCACCAGCCGCTGCCGCTCAAGGCCTGCCTGGGGCTGATCGTGCTGGTGGTGCTCACCACCGGCGGCGGGCTGCTGCTGATTCCGCTGCTGCGGCATACCCCGCTGACCGCCCTGCTGCTGGTGGCCGTGGCGCTGTTCCTGAGCTTTCGCCGCGGCTTGCGGGGCGAAGGCAGCGCCCTGGTGACCACCTTCCTGGTGATCGGGCTGACGATGATTTCCGCACTGGGCAGCCTCGAGTTCGCCCTGGCGCTGGCGGTGATCGGCGCCCTGGTCCAGGGCCTGCTGCTCGCCGTGCTGGCGCTATGGGTTGGCCACGCGCTGTTTCCCGAACCGCCCGGTGCAACGGCCGCGCCGGCGGCCCCGCCGCTGTCCGAGGAGGCCGACTGGCTGGCCCTGCAGGCCACGCTGGTGGTGATGCCGGCCTACCTGCTGGCGCTGATCGACCCGTCCGCCTACCTGGCGATCATTCTCAAGGCGGTCAGCCTCGGCCAGCAGAGCAGCGGCACCCCGGTGCGCACGGCCATCCGGGAACTGCTCGGCTCGACATTGCTGGGCGGCCTGCTGGCCATCCTGTTCTGGTGGGCGCTGGGCCTGTTCGTGCACCTGTGGATGTTTTTCCTGTGGATGCTGCTGGTCGGCCTGCTGCTGGCGCGCAAGCTCCATGGCCTGCGGCCAAGTCGGCACAGCCCGGGGTTCTGGCTGAACACCCAGGTGACCATGCTCATCCTGCTCGGCCTGTCGGTGCAGGACAGCGCCAACGGGCAGGATGTCTACCATGCCTTCGCGGTGCGCATGAGCCTGTTCATTGCCATCAGCCTGTACGCCGGCCTGATGGTGCATCTGCTGGCCCCCTTGCGCCACCGGCGGCGCGGGCGCGCCCTCGCAGGCTAGCCCGGCCGCCCCTGGTCGCTGCAGCGCTCAGTCCTGGAAGCGCTCGATATCGTTGACGATGGTGTCGATCACGCTCTTGAGCGTGGCCAGGGTCACCTGCTCCTCGCGGTTCTCGAGCTCCTGCCCATAGCCCTTGCGCACCACGCGCATCACCGGCTGGCCGGTGGAGGCATCCAGCATTTCCGCCTCGACGAACAGCTCCGTCGTCCGGTCGCGGCTCCCCGCGGCCGTGGTGGTAGCCGCCACCACCAATGCGATGGGAATCACCTCATAGGCCTTGAGCCCTTCGGCCTTGGTGTCCACGCCGGTGACGGCCGCCCGCAATACCAGGGTCTGCGGACGCGGCGCCGCGTTGGGGTCCAGCAACTGGAAGCGACGACCGAAGGCCGCGGAGATCTGCTGCCGGGCATAGACCCGCAGCTCATCCAGGGTCTGGTTGCTGATCTGCTCGGAGGCGCTCGGCTTGGGGTAGAAATCGACCGAGCGGATCTGCAGGTACTTGTAGTTGCCCACCTTCACGCCTGGGGCGATCCAGCGCATCACCGGCTGGCCGGTGGCCGACACCGCCGGCTGCAGCTGCGAATAGTCGGAAAGGAACCCGGAGTACTGCTCCGGCTGGGTGACGTCTTTGGATGCACAGCCACCGAGCAACAGGGCGGAAAACAGCAGCCCGGAGAGTGCGGTACTCGAACGTTTCATGGTGTCGCTCCTGCCTTGACGAGGGATTGATGGCGTCCAGCGAAACCACGCACCGGACGGTGGATGTGGCACCCTGCCCTGCGCGACCAGCCTCGTGCCTGCCAGCGCTCCTTCTTCCCGAATGGCCCCGACCTACCCGCCGCCCGCGCAGCTACGCAATCGGCCATGACTGGCGTCGACAATCAACGCCGCCAGGGCGATCAGATTGGTCTGATGCGCATTCACCAGTGCCTCCATGTCGGCGCCGGCCGGCGTTTTCAGCACCGTATGGCACAGCGTCTCGGCGCTCGAATCCGCCGGCTTAAGCCGCCATTTCACGTCCAGCAGGGCGTACTCCCCAAGCACCGAATCGAAGCGTTGCACGTCGACCCACAGCGCAGCCTTGGGTTGGGTAGGCGGGGAACCCGGCGGTGGATTCAGCCGGTACTGCAATGCGCTGTGGATTTCGTCGACCAGTGGGGCGCCCCACCACTCGGTTTCGAGCACGGCCAGGCCACTGCGTCCCTGGCGAATGACGATTTGCGTACGGTCCACCTGGGCCGGCACGGTCACCTGCTGAATACGGATATCCAAGCCCGGTGCCTGGCCGTCGGCCGGCGCCCCATAGGCAGGCACCAGCGTATGAAAGTTGACCGGCTCACTCGCGCAGCCCGTGAGGATCAGCACCAGAACGATGCCTAACGCCGGAGCCAGGCGACTCGTGAGGTTTGCGGGCTGC
Source organism: Pseudomonas flexibilis (assembly GCF_000802425.1). Classification (GTDB taxonomy): domain Bacteria; phylum Pseudomonadota; class Gammaproteobacteria; order Pseudomonadales; family Pseudomonadaceae; genus Serpens; species Serpens flexibilis. The sequence goes on from NZ_JRUD01000024.1 coordinate 64,087, forward strand.
ATCGACATGGGCTCACTCCCCTCAGGGTTCCGAGGATTTCGGGCGGCCCCGGATCAGCGATTCGGGATGCCGGCCCAGGTAGTCGGTCAGCTCGCGCAGGGAGCGTGACATGCGTCGCAGCTCGGTGATGGCCTGGTTGAGTTGCTGGCGCTGCGGGGAGTCATCGGCCAGCGTACGATTGGCCGACTCCAGGGTTTGTTGCAGCTCTTCCAGGGTGGTCTGCAGGCCCGGCAGGGTCTGCCGATTGAAGAAGCGCAGCCCTTGCCGCAGCTCGTTCAGGTTCCCATCCAGATTGGTGACGATGCTTTCGAGCGGGAGCTGGCTCAGCTTGTCGACCAGGCGCTGGAAGCGCTCCTGAACACGCTCCAGATCACCTGGCACCGTGGGAATGCGAATCGGCCGTTCCGACAGATCAACGGCAACCGCGGGCTCGTCCGGATAGAAGTCCAGGGAGATGTACAGCTGGCCGGTCAGCAGGTTGCCGCTGCGGGCCTGGGCGCGCAGGCCATGCTCCACGAAATTGCCGATGAGCCGCGCCGTGGCCATCTCGTCGTCGGGGGAGTGCTTGAGCGCCTTGAGCATCTTGGCATGGGCCGGCCCGAGGCGATCCGGATAGACCACCGCGTCGACCATGACCGGGAACGACTGCTTCTGCTCATCGAAGTCCAGCTTCACCGCCACGACCTTGCCGAACTCGACGCCCATGAACTCGACCGGCGCGTCGACCGCCAGCCCGCGCAACGCTTGATCGAAACGCAGGCGAATGAATTTCGCCTGGCCAGTGGGCGGTGCCAGTGCGCTCTGCTCATCGGCAAACAGCTCGAAACGTTGCCCCTGGGCAGCGGGCGGCCCGTCGGCGGCGTACTCCGGGGAACGGAAGGCCAATCCGCCGGCCAGCATCGCGGCCAGCGACGCGGTATCGACCCGGATGCCCTTGGCGTCCAGGGTCACATCGATGCCGCTGGCATTCCAGAAACGGGAGTTTTGCGTGACATACGCGTCGTGGGGGGCGCGAATGAAGATCTCGATGGTGACGCTTCCGCCATCGGCGTCCAGGGCATAGGAAATCACCTGGCCCACCGGGATCCGGCGATAGTAAATGGGGGAGCCAATGTCCAGCGACCCGAGGTCCGGCGCCGAGAGGAGGAAGCGCTTGCCTTCCTCCCCGTAGGTAATGGGCGGCGGGGATTCCAGCCCGGTGAAATGTTCGGCGCGCCGCGCGGACTGGCCGGCGTCGGCGCCGATGAAGCTGCCCGATAACAGTGTATCCAGCCCGGTGACGCCGCCGGCTCCGATGCGCGGACGCACCACCCAGAACTGGGAATCCTCGCTGGCGAAGGACTCCGCTTCCTTGGACAGGCGCACCGTGGCCTTCACGCTTTTCTTGTCCTCGGCCAGCTTGATCGAGGTCACCTGGCCGATGACCAGGTTGCGGTACCTGACCTCCGTCTTGTTGGCCACCAGGCCTTCCCCGGTCCTGAAGGTGATCGTGAGCGTCGGACCTTCCTGCATCCAGTTGCGCACCACCAGCGAGGCGCCCACCAGCAGGGCCACGATCGGCACGATCCACACCAGCGACACGTTCCAGCGCCGGGTCTTGATGGGAGCCGGTTGCGGCGGCGTCTCCTGCATCAGCCGTCCCTCCGGGGTGTCGCGCCGTCCCAGATCAGACGGGGATCGAAACTCATGGCCGAGAGCATGGTGAACACCACCACCAGGCCGAAGAACAGGATGCCCGGGCGGGGTTCGATGGTACCCAGCTCCTGCATCTGAACCAGGGCGGCGACCAACGCCACAACCAGCACGTCCAGCATCGACCAGTAGCCGATCACTTCAATGAAGCGATAGAGCTGTGCGCGCTGGCGCAGTGCCCAGTCGGTGTGCCGCTGCGTGGTGATCAGCAGCAGGGACAGGCCCAGGAACTTGATGCAGGGGACGCCGACGCTGGCGATGAAGATGATCAGTGCGATATCCCAGGCACCGCCCTTCCAGAACTCCACGACGCCGCCAATGATGGTGCTGCCGCCACTGCTGCCGAACATGCTGGTGTGCATGACCGGCACCACATTGGCGGGTATGTAGAGCACCAGCGCCGCGAGCAGGTAGGCCCAGCTGCGGGCAATCGCATCGCTCTTGCGCCAGTGCAGCGGTGCGCCACAGCGGACGCAGCGCTGCGGATTCCCCTGCATGTCGCAGGCCAGGCCGCAGCCGTGACACAGGCACAGGTTCAGGGTGATGGCCAGCGGTGGCTCGTTCATAACCTGTCCCAGAGGTCGCGCACATCGCGCCCGGCGATGTAGATCAGCACCACGCTCAGGGCGGCCAGCGCGATCAGCCCCGCGCCGGGTATCACATCAAGCATGCCGGCCAGCTTGATCACCGCCACCAGCGCGCCGAGCAGGCACACTTCGAGCATGTTCCACGGCCGCAGGCTCTCCAGCCCGCGCATGCACAGCGCGAACGCCGGCGAGCGCCGCCGAAGCATGGCGAACGCCAACACCCAGATCAGCAACAGCACCTGCAGGACGGGCGCGATGATGATGGTCAGTGCGGCTACCAGCGCGATGAAGGTGATGGAGCCCTGACTGAGGATCTGTACCGAGTCCCACAGCGTCGCGGAGTTGCTCACGCCCTGCAGCCTGATGCTCATCACGGGATAGAAGTGGGCGTAGACCATCAGGATCGCGGCCGTCACGCTCAGGGCCAGGCGCTGCTGTACGGTAAGGCCGACATGCCGCTGCAGAACGCCCCCGCAACGCACGCAAACCGAGCGCTGGTGGCGCGCCAGAGACGTCTTGCGATAGACCGCATCGCAGTACTCGCAAACGATCAGCTCGCTGGTTTTCGTCATGGCGCATGCAACCTGGCCAAGCCCATCCACCCAATGCGACCTCCGTCGAAGCCATGGACGGGCAGCCGCGCCTCTGCGGGTCGCTCGCTTCCAGTCCTGACCGGAGTAGCGAAGCAGGCTCAGCTGTAGAGCGGACGATGCGCGAATTAGTTCAGGCATATGCCGGGGTGACGAGGCGAGCTGGCGAGGCGGCCGATACGAAAAAAAAGAAGCCGCAGATGCGGCTTCTTTTTTTAAGCAGTGCAGCAACAACAGACCGACCAGACCAAGTGGTCGGACAGGTACGAATTACTCCACGGTCACCGACTTGGCCAGGTTGCGCGGCTGGTCGACGTCGGTGCCGCGCAGCACGGCAACGTAGTAGGACAGCAACTGCAGCGGCAGGGTGTAGTAGATCGGCGCCAACACCTCGTGCACATGCGGCATGGGAATGACCTGCACGCCATCCTCCTTGTCCATGCCGGCCTGTTCGTCGGCGAAGACGATCAGTTGGCCGCCACGGGCGCGCACTTCCTGCAGGTTGGACTTGAGCTTTTCCAGCAGCTCGTCGTTGGGCGCCACGGTGACCACCGGCATGTCGCTGTCCACCAGGGCCAGCGGGCCGTGCTTGAGCTCGCCGGCCGGGTAGGCTTCGGCGTGGATGTAGGAGATTTCCTTGAGCTTGAGCGCCCCTTCCATGGCCACCGGATACTGGACGCCACGGCCGAGGAACAGGGTGTGGTGCTTCTCTGCAAACAGTTCCGCGACCTTTTCCACAGCCTTTTCCATGCCCAGCACTTCGCCGAGGCGGCTGGGCAGGCGACGCAGCTCGCCGACCAGCTCGGCCTCCAGGCCTGCAGCCAGGCGCTGCTGGCTGCGGCCCAGGGCCAGGGTGAGCAGCAGCAGGCCGACCAGCTGGGTGGTGAAGGCCTTGGTGGACGCCACGCCGATTTCCGGGCCGGCGTTGGTCAGCAGGCACAGGTCGGATTCGCGGACCAGCGAGCTGGTGGCCACGTTGCAGATGGTCAGGCTGGCCAGGTAGCCGGCGCCCTTGGCATTGCGCAGCGCGGCCAGGGTGTCGGCGGTTTCGCCGGACTGGGAGATGGTCACGAACAGCGTGTCGGGCTGCACCGCGACCTTGCGGTAGCGGAACTCGCTGGCCACTTCCACCTGGCAGGGAATGCCGGTCAGGCCTTCCAGCCAGTAGCGCGCCACCATGCCGGCGTGGAAGCTGGTGCCGCAGGCGATGATCTGCACGTTGCGCACCTTGGCGAACAGCTCGGCGGCCTGCGGGCCGAAGGCCTGCACCAGCACCTGATCGTCGGCCAGACGGCCTTCCAGGGTGCGCTGCACCACCTTGGGCTGCTCGTGGATCTCCTTGAGCATGAAGTGGCGGTATTCGCCCTTGTCCGCGGCCTCGGCACCTTCCTGCAGTTGCAGGGTTTCGCGCTGTACCTCGCGGCCTTCGATGTCCCAGATGCGCACGCTGTCGCGGCGGATCTCGGCGATGTCGCCCTCTTCCAGGTAGAGGAAGCGGTCGGTCACCTGGCGCAGGGCCAACTGGTCGGAGGCCAGGAAGTTCTCGCCCAGGCCCAGGCCCACCACCAGCGGGCTGCCGCTGCGTGCGGCGAGGAGACGGTCCGGCTGGCTGGCGGCGACCACCGCCAGGCCATAGGCGCCATGCAGTTCCTGCACGGCGGCCTTGAGGGCTGCGGCCAGGTCGCCCATCTCGTGCAGCTTGTAGTGCAGCAGGTGGACGATGACCTCTGTGTCGGTGTCCGAGGTGAACAGGTAGCCCAGGCCTTTCAGCTGCTCGCGCAGCGCCTGGTGGTTCTCGATGATGCCGTTGTGCACCACGGCAATCTCGTTGCTGGAGAAGTGCGGGTGGGCGTTGCGCTCGCAGGGTGCGCCATGGGTGGCCCAGCGGGTGTGGGCGATACCGATGCGCCCGGCCAGGGGCTCCTGCTGCTGGGCCTGTTCCAGCTCGGCGACCTTGCCGGAGCGGCGCAGGCGCATCAGCTGGCCATCGCTGTCGATGACGGCGATGCCGGCGCTGTCATAGCCGCGGTATTCCAGGCGCTTGAGGCCTTCGAGCAGGATCGGCGTGATGTTGCGTTCGGCGACGGCGCCTACGATGCCACACATGGTTGTTTCTCCTTAGGGGTGCTCGGCCATGGCGGTACAGATGAGCCTCACGCCATGGGCCTCGATGCGTCTGCGCGCGTCGTCTTCGAGGCGCGTATCGGTGATCAGGGTATGGATCTGCGCCCAGGGCAGCTCCAGGTTGGGAATGCGCCGGCCGATCTTGTCGCTCTCCACCAGCACGATGACTTCACGGGCCACCTCGGCCATCACCCGCGACAGGCCGAGCAGTTCGTTGAAGGTGGTGGTGCCACGCTCCAGGTCGATGCCGTCGGCACCGATGAACAGCTGGTCGAAATCGTAGGAACGCAGCACTTGCTCGGCCACCTGACCCTGGAAGGATTCCGAGTTCGGGTCCCAGGTGCCGCCGGTCATCAGCAGCGCCGGCTCATGCTCCAGCTCGCGCAGCGCGTTGGCCACGTTCAACGAGTTGGTCATCACCACCAGACCGGGCTTGCGGCCCAGCTGCGGAATCATCGCGGCGGTGGTGCTGCCGCTGTCGATGATCACCCGCGCATGCTCGCGAATCAGCCCCACCGCAGCGCGGGCGATGGCCTGCTTCCAGGGGGAAGCGGTCTGTGCCTGCTCCTCGGCAATCAGTTCCTGGGGCATCGGCACGGCGCCGCCATAGCGACGCAGCAGCAGCCCGTTCTTTTCCAGCGCCGCCAGGTCTTTGCGGATGGTGACTTCGGAGGTGGAAAAACGCTTGGCCAAGGCGTCGACACCCACCTCACCCTGCTCGGCGAGCAGGCTGAGAATGGCGTGGCGACGCTGCAAGGTGTTGCGTTTGGGAAGCGACATGTTTCGATCCGAAACTTTCAGGGCGCGAATCAAAACATAGCAGCGGGCGCAGCGGCAAGCGAAAGCTGATCGCTAGCGCGCTTTCCGTGGGAGCGGACTGGCCTCAGGGCTTGTTCTTCACCGGACGCTTCCAGCCTTCGATGTTGCGCTGCTTGCCGCGCCCGACCGCCAGGCTGTCGGCCGGCACGTCCTGGGTGATGGTCGAACCGGCACCGGTGGTCGAGCCGGCGCCCAGGTTGAGCGGCGCCACCAGCGAGCTGTTGGAGCCGATGAACACGTCCTCGCCCATCACCGTGCGGTGCTTGTTGGCGCCGTCGTAGTTGCAGGTGATGGTGCCCGCACCGATGTTGGTGCGCGCACCGATCTCGGCATCGCCCAGGTAGCTCAGGTGACCGGCCTTGGCGCCCTCGCCGAGCACCGCGTTCTTCAGCTCGACGAAGTTGCCGACGTGGGCCTTCTTGCCCAGCACGGCGCCCGGGCGAAGGCGGGCGAACGGACCACAGTCGGCGCCCTCGCCGACTTGCGCGCCTTCCAGGTGCGAATTGGCCTTGATGACGACGCCGGCGCGCAGCACGGAATCCTTGATCACGCAGTTCGGGCCGATCTGCACGTTGTCCTCGATGATGACCTTGCCTTCGAGGATGACGTTGACGTCGATCAGCACGTCGCGACCCACACTGGCCTCGCCGCGCAGGTCGAAACGCGCCGGATCGATCAGCGTCACGCCCTGGGCCATCAGCCGGCGCGCGGCACGGCCCTGGTAGTGGCGCTCCAGCTGGGCGAGCTGGATGCGGTCGTTGGCGCCCAGTACTTCCATCTCGTCGGCGGCTTGTACGGTGGCGATGCGCAGGCCGTCGGCTACGGCCATGGCGATCACGTCGGTCAGGTAGTACTCGCCCTGGGCGTTGCTGTTGGACAGCCGCCCCAGCCAGTCGCCCAGGCAGTGGCCAGGTACGGCGAGGATGCCGGTGTTGCCTTCGCGGATGGCGCGCTGCGCCTCGCTGGCATCCTTGTGTTCGACGATCGCCTGCACTTCGCCGTGCCCGTCACGCAGGATGCGACCATAGCCGGTGGGATCGGCCAGTTCGACGGTAAGCAGGCCGAGCTGACGCGCGTTCACCTGCTCCAGCAGGCGCTGCAGCGTAGCGGGTTCGATCAGCGGCACATCGCCGTAGAGGATCAGCACACGCTCGGCGCTCAGGTGCGGCTGCGCCTGGGCCACAGCGTGGCCGGTGCCCAGTTGCTGCTCCTGCACCACGAAGGACAGGTCATCGGCCGCCAGGCGCTCGCGCACCTTCTCGGCACCATGGCCGATCACCACCTGGATGCTTTGCGGCGCAAGTTGGCGGGCGGTGTCGATGACGTGGCCGAGCATGGGCTTGCCGGCGACCGGATGGAGAACCTTGGGCAGGGCCGAACGCATGCGGGTACCCTGGCCGGCAGCGAGAATGACGATATCGAGCGACATGGAAAGATCCTGAACGGGGCGCCGGCGAACGCCGTGCGCGCTGGGCTTCATGCAGGGCCGTACGGCCCTTCCAAAATGAAAAAAGGGTAGCCGAAGCTACCCTTTCTCGTCTTGCGGAAAATACGGCGTGGCGATCAGCCGCGGCCGTACTTCTTGCGCATCGCCTCGATGGTCCGCAGCTGGGCAGCGGCCTCGGCCAGGCGAGCGGCGGCCGAACCGTAATCGAACTCGGCGCCCTTCTCGTTGAGGGCCTTCTCGGCGGCCTTGATGGCCTCCTGGGCGGCAGCCTCGTCGAGGTCCTTGGCGCGAGTGGCGGTATCGGCAAGCACCTTCACCATGTTCGGCTGCACTTCGATGAAGCCGCCGGAGATGTAGAAGATTTCTTCCTCACCGCCCTGCTTGATCACGCGCACCGGGCCCGGCTTGAGGTCGCTGAGCAGGGGCGCGTGGTTGGGCAGGATACCCAGGTCGCCGAGGTGACCATGGGCAACGACCATTTCCACCAGCCCGGAGAACAGCTGCTCTTCTGCACTGACGATGTCGCAATGGACTGTCATAGCCATACAAATGCCTCGGTAGTCAGGTCAGGCGGGGTTGCCCCCGCCCTGGTACGGCGCCCGTTGCCGGGCGCGACCCATTACAGTTTCTTGGCTTTCTCGATGGCTTCGTCGATGGTGCCAACCATGTAGAACGCCTGCTCCGGCAGGTGATCGTAGTCACCAGCGAGGATGCCAGCGAAACCACGGATGGTTTCCTTCAGCGGAACGTACTTGCCGGGGGCACCGGTGAACACTTCGGCCACGTGGAACGGCTGGGACAGGAAGCGCTGGATCTTACGCGCGCGGGCCACCAGCTGCTTGTCGGTCTCGGACAGTTCGTCCATACCCAGGATGGCGATGATGTCCTTCAGTTCCTTGTAGCGCTGCAGCACGTACTGCACGCCACGCGCGGTCTCGTAGTGCTCCTGGCCAACCACCAGCGGGTCCAGCGAACGGCTGGTGGAGTCCAGCGGGTCCACGGCCGGGTAGATACCCAGGGAGGCGATGTCACGGGACAGTACGACGGTGGCGTCGAGGTGGGCGAAGGTGGTCGCCGGGCTCGGGTCGGTCAGGTCGTCCGCGGGAACGTAAACGGCCTGCACGGAGGTGATCGAACCGATCTTGGTGGAGGTGATGCGCTCTTGCAGAACGCCCATTTCCTCGGCCAGGGTCGGCTGGTAACCCACTGCGGACGGCATACGACCCAGCAGCGCGGACACTTCGGTACCGGCCAGGGTGTAACGGTAGATGTTGTCGACGAACAGCAGAACGTCACGGCCTTCGTCACGGAACTTCTCGGCCATGGTCAGGCCGGTCAGGGCGACGCGCAGACGGTTTCCCGGCGGCTCGTTCATCTGGCCGTACACCATCGCCACCTTGTCGAGGACGTTGGAGTCCTTCATTTCGTGGTAGAAGTCGTTCCCTTCACGGGTACGCTCGCCCACGCCGGCGAACACGGACAGACCGCTGTGCGCCTTGGCGATGTTGTTGATCAGCTCCATCATGTTCACGGTCTTGCCGACGCCGGCGCCACCGAACAGACCGACCTTACCGCCCTTGGCGAACGGGCAGACCAGGTCGATAACCTTGATGCCGGTTTCCAGCAGCTCGTTGCCGCCCGCCTGATCGGCGTAGCTCGGCGCGGCGCGGTGGATGCCCCAATGCTCGTCGGTGGCGATCGGACCGGCTTCGTCGATCGGCTCGCCCAGCACGTTCATGATGCGGCCCAGGGTACCTGCGCCGACCGGAACGGCGATGGCGGCGCCGGTGTTGGTCACGTCCAGGCCACGCTTGAGGCCTTCGGTGGAACCCATGGCGATGGAACGGACGATGCCGTCGCCCAGCTGCTGCTGGACTTCCAGGGTGGTTGCCGCGCCTTGAACTTTCAGCGCGTCATAGACGTTCGGCACCTGATCGCGCGGAAATTCCACGTCGATGACGGCGCCGATGATTTGAACGATACGTCCACTACTCATGTTTGGTTCCTCTGAATATTTGAACCGTTCTTAAACCGCGGCAGCGCCGCCGACGATTTCCGAAATCTCTTGAGTGATCGCAGCCTGACGGGCCTTGTTGTAGACCAGTTGCAGTTCGCTGATGAGCTCACCGGCGTTGTCGGTGGCGCTCTTCATGGCGATCATCCGCGCAGCCTGCTCGGCAGCACCGTTCTCGACCACACCCTGATAGACCTGGGACTCGATGAAACGAACCAGCAGGGCATCCAGCAACTGCTGGGCATCCGGCTCGTAGAGGTAGTCCCACAGACCCTTGCGCGGGGTCTCGCCGGCGTCCAGCGATGCCAGGGGCAGCAGCTGGTCGATGTTCGGCTTCTGGGTCATGGTGTTGATGAACTTGTTCGACACCAGGTACAGACGGTCGATACGGCCGGCGTGGAAGGCGTCCAGCATGACCTTGACGTTGCCGATCAGGTCATTGATCGACGGGGCTTCGCCCAGGTTGCCGATCGCCGCGACCACGTTGCCGCCGAAGCTGCGGAAGAAGCTTGCGCCCTTGTTGCCGATCACGCACAGATCGGCCTCGACCTTCTGGTCGTGCCATTCCTTCATGTGCTTGATCAGGGCCTTGAACAGGTTGATGTTCAGGCCGCCGCACAGACCACGGTCGGTGGAGACGACGATGTAGCCGACTCGCTTGACCGGGCGCTCCACCATGAACGGATGACGGTATTCCGGATTGGCGTCGGCCAGGTGACCGATCACTTCACGGATCCGCTCCGCATAGGGGCGGCTGGCAGCCATGCGCATTTGTGCCTTGCGCATCTTGCTGACCGCCACCTTTTCCATGGCGCTGGTGATCTTCTGCGTGCTTTTGATGCTCGCAATCTTGCTGCGAATCTCTTTTGCGCCTGCCATTTCACACCTTTCGGGTTAGCAGGCGGGAGCCTTGCGGCTCCCGCTGCGGCTTACCAGGACTGGGTGGCTTTGAACGCTTCGATACCCGCCTTGATGCCGGCATCGATGTCGTCGTTAAAGTCGCCCTTCTCGTTGATCTTCGCCAGGAGGTCGGCCTTCTCGCGCTGGAAGTACGCGATCAGGGCCTGCTCGAAGGCGCCCACTTTGGACACTTCAACGTCGACCAGGTAGCCACGCTCGGCGGCGTACAGCGAAACGGCCATCTCGGCGATGGACATCGGCGCGTACTGCTTCTGCTTCATCAGCTCGGTGACACGCTGACCATGCTCCAGCTGCTTGCGGGTCGCTTCGTCCAGGTCGGAAGCGAACTGCGCGAACGCAGCCAGTTCACGGTACTGGGCCAGCGCGGTACGGATACCACCAGACAGCTTCTTGATGATCTTGGTCTGAGCGGCGCCACCCACGCGGGATACCGAGATACCGGCGTTGACGGCCGGACGGATGCCTGCGTTGAACATGGCCGATTCCAGGAAGATCTGACCGTCGGTGATGGAAATCACGTTGGTCGGAACGAACGCGGAAACGTCGCCAGCCTGGGTTTCGATGATCGGCAGTGCGGTCAGCGAGCCGGTCTTGCCCTTCACTTCGCCCTTGGTGAACTGCTCCACGTACTCTTCGGACACGCGGGAAGCGCGCTCCAGCAGGCGGCTGTGGAGATAGAACACGTCGCCCGGGTAGGCTTCACGTCCCGGCGGACGACGCAGCAGCAGGGAAATCTGGCGGTAGGCAACGGCCTGCTTGGACAGGTCGTCGTACACGATCAGGGCGTCTTCACCGCGATCGCGGAAGTATTCGCCCATGGTGCAACCGGAGTACGGCGCCAGGTATTGCAGGGCGGCGGACTCGGAGGCGGAAGCGGCAACGATGATGGTGTTGGCCAGGGCGCCGTGCTCTTCCAGCTTGCGAACCACGTTGGCGATAGTGGACTGCTTCTGGCCGATGGCCACGTAGACGCACTTGATGCCGCTGTTGCGCTGGTTGATGATCGCGTCGATCGCCATGGCGGTCTTGCCGATCTGACGGTCACCGATGATCAGCTCGCGCTGGCCACGGCCGACCGGGATCATGGCGTCAACGGACTTGTAACCGGTCTGCACCGGCTGGTCCACGGACTTACGCCAGATCACGCCCGGAGCGACCTTCTCGACTGCGTCGGTCAGCTTGGCGTTGATCGGGCCCTTGCCATCGATCGGGTTGCCCAGGGCATCGACCACGCGACCCAGCAGTTCCGGACCGACCGGGACTTCCAGGATGCGGCCGGTGCACTTGGCGCTCATGCCTTCCTTCAGGCTCAGGTAGCTGCCCAACACCACGGCGCCCACGGAGTCCTGCTCCAGGTTCAACGCCATGCCGTAGACACCACCGGGGAATTCGATCATTTCGCCGTACATGACGTCGGCGAGACCGAAGATGCGCACGATACCGTCGGAAACGCTGACGACGGTGCCCTCGTTGCGGGCTTGAGCGGCGACATCGGTTTTCTCGATGCGCTGCTTGATGATTTCACTAATCTCGGAAGGATTCAGTTGCTGCATGCCATGACCCTCAAATCAGGATTTCAACGATTCGGCCAACTGGCTCAGTTTGCCGCGGACCGAACCGTCGACAACCACGTCGCCGGCGCGAATCACGACGCCGCCGATCAGCGCAGGATTCACCGCCTGCTGGAGGTTGACGGTGCGATCTAGTCGCTTGGACAGGGCGGCAGCCAAGGATTGGAGTTGCTCGTTGCTAAGCTCGTACGCGGTTTCCACCTGCGCATCGAGCGTTTTTTCGGACTCGGCCTTGAGCTCCTCGAACAGCTCGCGCACGGTCGGCAGCACCGCCAGGCGATCGTTCTCGCCCAGGGTCAGCACGAAATTGCGGAACGCTTCGTCGATATCGCTACCGAACAGACGAACCAGAGCCTCGACCTTGCTTTCGCGGGTCAGGCGCGGGTCGTTCAGCAACGCGGCGACTTCGGGAACTTCGACGGCGACGGCTGCCAGGTTCAGCATGGCCGACCAGGCATCCGCACGACCGGCCGCGCTGGCGACCTCGAAAGCGGCTTTGGCGTAAGGCCGAGCAAGCGTCTGGGTATTGATCATCGCTCGCCTCGCTTAGAGTTGGGAGGCCAGTTTTTCGACCAGATCGTTGTGTACCTTGGCGTCCACCTGGGACTCCAGAATCTTCTCCGCACCGGCCACGGCCAGAGCCGCCACCTGGTTGCGCAGTTGATCCTTGGCGCGGTTCACTTCCTGTTCGATTTCGGCGCGGGCACCGGCGATCAGGCGTTCGCCTTCGGCGCGAGCCTGTTCTTTGGCTTCCTCGATGATCGAGTTGGCGTGCTTGTTCGCCTGCTCGAGGATCTGGGCAGCCTGTTCCTTGGTCTCGCGGAGGGTGTTGGACACCTTCTCCTGAGCCAGTTTCAGGTCTTGCTGCGCACGGCCGGCGGCATCCAGACCTTCGGCGATTTTCTTCTGGCGGGCACTCATGGCGGCCGTTACCGGCGGCCAGACGAACTTCATGCAGAACCAGACGAAAATAGCGAAGGCGAGCGTTTGACCGAGCAGCGTCAGATTAATGTTCACTGATCTACCTCATGCTATTTCGTTGTTTCACAGTGATTGCAGCCGGGTGGCGGGCCTCAGGCGCCGCCGCCCGGAAGTAATCATTGATTAGCCAGCGACGCTGGGAGCAACAACGAAGATGAGGTACATGGCGATACCAACACCGATCATCGGAACGGCGTCGAGCAGACCGGCCATCAGGAAGGTCTTGGTTTGCAGCTGGGGAGCCAGCTCGGGTTGACGAGCGGTGGATTCCAGCAGCTTGCCACCCAGGATGGAGAAGCCGATGCCGGTGCCCAGAGCACCCAGACCGATCATGATAGAGGCGGCGATGATGACGAGTTCCATGTAAAGCTCCTGAAGCTAAGGGGTTAGGGTTTGCAAAGGATCGAGCGTTGCTCAGTGGTGTTCTTCATGGGCAGCGCTGAGGTACACCACGGTCAGCACCATGAAGATGAACGCCTGCAGCGGGATCACCAGAATATGGAAGATCGCCCACGGCACGTTCAGTGCCCACTGCACGTAGAACGGCAGCAGTGCGATGAGGATGAACACCACCTCACCGGCATACATGTTGCCGAACAAACGCAGAGCCAGACTCAGCGGCTTGGTCAGCAGACCGAGGATTTCGAGGAACAGGTTGAAGGGGATCAGCGACCAGTGCTTGAACGGGGTGAAGCCCAGTTCCTTGGCGAAGCCGCCGACGCCCTTGACCTTGACGCTATAGAACAGGATCAGGATGAACACGCCCAGCGACAGGCCGAAGGTGCCGTTCGGGTCGGCGGTCGGCACGATCTTGAAGGCCGGCAGGCCCAGCAGGGTGGCGATGCCCGGGATGTAGTCGACCGGGATCCACTTCAGGCTGTTCATCAGCAGCACCCAGACGAAGATGGTCAGGGCCAGCGGCGCGATGACGGGATTGCGACCATGGAAGGTGTCCTTGACGATGCCTTCGATGAACTCGACGCTGATTTCCACCAGGTTCTGCAGCTTGCCAGGCACGCCTTCGGTGGCGCTCTTGGCAACCATGCGGAACAGGAAGATGAAGATGAAGCCCATCAGCAGCGACCAGCCCAGGGTATCCAGGTGGACGGCCATGAAGCCCATGGCCTGGGCTTCGGCGCCGGTCTGGGCGACGGTCCAGGTGGCCTGATCGAGGACGCTGCCATCTGCGCGAACATAGCCTTCCGGCAACTTGCCATAGGTCAGGTTCTGCAGGTGGTGCTGGATATACTCAGCCGGGGTGCTTGCCATAGTCGCCTCAAAATGCTCAATGCTTCGGATTGTTTTTCAGCAGCAGCAATGCGCTTGCCCCCGTGCCCAGCACCAGCAGGTAGCCGGTGAACAGAGCGAGCGGCTGCAAGGGCTTTACCGCCACGAACACCAGCGCGAACAGCGCTGCTGTCAGAATCAGCTTGCCCATTTCGCCCGCCCAGAAGGACTGGACGATGGCCCGGGCCGATCGCGCGCCAAAATAACGAAAGGCCTTGAACGCGAAATACACATTGGCCAACAGGGCAATCAGTCCGCCCAGAAGCATGGAGTACCCCGTGAGCCGGCCGAACAGGACCGTGCCACACAGGGCTGCGACCAGCATCACCAGGCTCTGCGCCCGCAACACCCGGAAAACCGGCAGGCGATACAGCGGTGTCTTGTTGCGGTAGTTCACCGATCGTCCCATTGGCTCGGCGGACCCGCCGCCGAAAAATGCGGGGCGAGTATAGGGTGGTCCCCTCTGGCACTCAACCGCCTTATGGTGGATTTCCGACTATCGCCGAATGTGAAGTGTTTCAGCGGATATGCGCCAGGACGCCCTGCAACTCGTCCAGAGAACTGTAGCGGATGATCAGTTGGCCCTTGCCTTTCTGTCCATGACGGATCTGCACGGGCGAGCCCAGGCGCTCCGCCAGCCGCTGCTCCAGTCGCTCGATATCGGGGTCCGCGCGCTCCTCGCGCGCCGGACGCTCCTTCTCGTTCAGCCACTGACGCACCAGGGCTTCGGTCTGCCGCACGGTCAGCCCGCGTGCGACAACATGCCGCGCACCTTCCACCTGACGTTCCGCCGGCAGGCCCAGCAAGGCGCGCGCATGCCCCATCTCCAGGTCGCCATGAGCCAGCAAGGTCTTGATTTCCTCAGGCAGGGCGATCAGGCGCAGCAGGTTGCTGATGGTCACCCGCGACTTGCCGACCGCATCGGCCACCTGTTGCTGGGTCAGCTGAAATTCCTGCTGCAGCCGCTGCAAGGCCACCGCTTCCTCGATGGGGTTGAGATCCTCGCGCTGGATATTCTCGATCAGCGCCATGGCGATGGCCGCCTCATCGGGCACTTCACGCACCATGGCCGGGATCTTTTCCAGTCCGGCCTGTTGGCTGGCACGCCAGCGGCGCTCACCGGCGATGATCTCGTAGCGGTTGTCACCGATCGGGCGCACCACGATCGGCTGCATGACGCCCTGGGCCTGGATCGAATGAGCCAGCTCTTCCAGGGCCTCGGGGTCCATGTCGCGACGCGGCTGGTACTTGCCGCGCTGGATCAGGTCGAGCGGCAGGTGTTGCAGCTCGCGCTGGTCGGCCGTAGCGGCCTCTTCCTGCATGGCGGTCACGCTGGCTCCGCCGAGCAGGGCATCGAGTCCACGTCCGAGACCTTTTTTCTTGATCGCCATGCGGGTTCCTTGAGTCAGGCGGGGACTGCGGCCTGGCGGCGCGCCAGTTCGCCGGCCAGCGCCAGATAGGCCAGCGCCCCGCGGGATTGCTTGTCGTAGGCCAACGCGGGCATGCCGTAGCTGGGCGCTTCGGCCAGCCGCACGTTGCGCGGAATGATGGTGTCGTAGAGACGGTCGCCGAAATGCGCCTTGAGCTGCTCGGACACTTCGTTGGCCAGGCTGATGCGGGGGTCGTACATGGTGCGCAGCAGGCCTTCGATCTTCAGCCCGGGATTGAGCGCCTGGGCGATGCGCTGGATGGAGTTGACCAGATCGGTCAGACCTTCCAGGGCGTAGTACTCGCACTGCATGGGAATGATCACCCCGTCGGCCGCGGCCAGGGCGTTGACGGTCAGCATGGACAGGGTCGGCGGGCAATCGATCAGAATGTAGTCGAAACGGTCGCGCACCGGCGCCAGGGCCTCGCGCAGGCGCAGCTCGCGGTTCGGCACCTTGAGCAGCTCCACCTCGGCGGCGGTGAGGTCACGGTTGGCCGGCAGCAGTGGATAGCCGCCGTGTTCGCAGTGCTGCAGCGCCTCGTCGACGCTGCAGTTGCCCAGCAGCACATCGTAGATGGTCAGCTCGACGGCGGACTTGTCCACACCGCTGCCACTGGTGGCGTTGCCCTGTGGATCAAGGTCGATGAGCAGCACCTTGCGCTTGGTGGCCACCAGCGAAGCTGCCAGGTTGATGCAGGTGGTGGTCTTGGCGACCCCACCCTTCTGGTTGGCGATGGCAAATACCTTGCCCATGGCTGTCACATTCCCCTGTCTAGACCGTGCGGCGCAGTATCAGCAGATGCCGCTGGCCTTGGCAACCAGGGACCTTCAGCACCTGGCAACTTTCCAGGCGGAAGTCTTCCGGCAGGGCCTGCAGCTCGTCATCCGGCTGCACGCCCTTCATGGCCAGCCAGCGGGTTTCGCCATCGCCCAGATGGCGGGTCCAGTCGGCGAAGTCCTGCAGCGAACTGAACGCGCGCGAGCAGATGCCAGCAAAGGGCTGCGCCGGGGTGTAGGCCTCGACGCGACTGTGGACAACATCCAGGTTCGACAGTTGCAACTCCAGCTTCACCTGGGTCAGGAAGCGGGTCTTCTTGCCGTTGGAATCCAGCAGGGTGAACTTCCGCTCCGGGAACAGGATGGCCAGCGGCACACCGGGCATGCCGCCGCCGGAGCCCACATCCAGCCAGCGCTCGCCCAGCGGCGCCACACTGGGCACGATGCTCAGGCTGTCGAGCAGATGACGGGACACCATCTCGTCGGGGTCGCGCACAGCAGTGAGGTTGTAGGCCTTGTTCCACTTGATCAGCAGGGCCAGGTAGGCGAGCAGCTGTTCTTCCTGGCGGGCCTGCAGGCTCACGCCAAGCTGACGCGCGCCCTGGCGCAATTCTTCGGCATGCCGTTCGGTCACCAGGCTCATCAGGCGCTTTGCTCCAGGCCGCGGGCAGCGCCGCGTTTCTTCAGGTGGATGAGCAGCAGGGAAATCGCCGCCGGAGTGACGCCGGGGATGCGCCCGGCCTGCCCCAGGGTTTCCGGGCGGGCCTGACCGAGCTTCTGCTGGATCTCCCGCGACAGACCGGATATCGCCGTGTAGTCGATATCCTCCGGCAGGCGGACGTCCTCGCTGGCCCGCAGGCGAGCAATCTCGTCCTGCTGACGCTCGATATAACCGGCGTACTTGGTGCGGATCTCCACCTGTTCGGCAACCTGCGGGTCCACTTCCGTGTCGCCGCTGACGGCCAGCAGGCCGGCGTAGTCCACCTCCGGGCGGGCCAGCAGGTTGAGCAGGTTGTATTCGTGGGTCAGCGGAGTGCCGAAGCGCTGCACAATCGCCTCACCCTCCGGCGTGCCTGGACGGACCCAGGTGCTCTTCAGGCGCTGTTCCTCGCGGGCAATGCCCTCGCGCTTGGCTTCGAAGGCTGCCCAGCGTGCGTCGTCGATCAGGCCCAGTTCGCGGCCCTTCTCGGTCAGGCGCAGGTCCGCGTTGTCCTCGCGCAGGATCAGCCGGTACTCGGCGCGCGAGGTGAACATGCGATACGGCTCCTGGGTGCCCAGGGTGATCAGGTCGTCGACCAGCACACCCAGATAGGCCTCGTCACGGCGCGGACTCCAAGCCTCGCGGCCCTGCGCACGCAGCGCGGCATTGGCGCCGGCCAGCAGGCCCTGTGCGCCGGCCTCTTCGTAGCCGGTGGTGCCGTTGATCTGACCGGCAAAGAACAGCCCGCCGATCACTTTGGTTTCCAGCGAGGACTTCAGGTCGCGGGGATCCAGGTAGTCGTACTCGATCGCATAACCCGGGCGCACGATGTGGGTGTTCTCCAGGCCGCGGATGGAACGCACGATCTCCAGCTGGACATCGAAGGGCAGCGAGGTGGATATCCCGTTCGGGTAATACTCGTTTGTGGATAACCCTTCCGGCTCCAGAAACACCTGGTGGCTGTCCTTGTCGGCGAAGCGGTGGATCTTGTCCTCGATCGACGGACAGTAGCGCGGGCCGATGCCCTCGATGATCCCCGAATACATGGGCGAGCGATCCAGGTTGCCGGCGATGATCTGGTGAGTACGCGCGTTGGTATGGGTAATCCAGCAGCTGACCTGGCGCGGGTGCTGCTCCACCTTGCCCAGGTAGGACATCACCGGCGTCGGCGTGTCTCCCGGCTGCTCGGTCATCACCGAGAAATCGATGGTGCGGCCATCCAGGCGCGGGGGCGTGCCGGTCTTCAGGCGGCCGATGCGCAGCGGCAGCTCGCGCAGGCGACGGGCCAGGGCGATCGAGGGCGGGTCGCCAGCGCGACCGCCAGAGTAGTTCTGCAACCCGATGTGGATAAGTCCGCCGAGGAAAGTTCCGGTGGTCAACACCACGTTATCGGCCAGGAAACGCAGGCCCATCTGAGTGACGACACCCTTGACCTGATCCTGTTCGACGATCAGGTCATCGGCGGATTGCTGGAATATCCACAGGTTGGGCTGGTTTTCCAGCAGGCTGCGGATGGCGGCCTTGTACAACGCGCGATCCGCCTGGGCGCGGGTGGCGCGTACGGCGGGCCCTTTGCGCGCATTGAGCACACGGAACTGGATGCCGGCCAGGTCGGTGGCTTGCGCCATGACACCGCCCAGCGCATCGATCTCCTTGACCAGGTGGCTCTTGCCGATGCCGCCGATCGCCGGGTTGCAGCTCATGTGGCCGAGGGTTTCCACGTTGTGGCTGAGCAGCAGGGTCTTCACGCCCATGCGCGCAGCGGCCAGGGCCGCCTCGGTACCGGCATGGCCACCGCCGATCACGATGACGTCGAAACGGGAAGGGAAGTCCACCACGCACCTCGCGGTTATGAACTGTGAATTCGGGGAAGCCGGCAAGTATAGGCGCAGAGAGTGCCTGAAAGAAGTCATGGCCGTCGCTTGCCCGCCACTCGGTACGCCAGGTCTTTTATAAATAGAGAGATATGAATTTCTTAAAGAGCTTTCTCTTAAAGCTATGTTTAGCAACGTTCCGTTCTGTGGATAACGGCCTGAAAGCCCTCTGGCAAAGGGCTTTCAGACAATGACAACCCTGTGCCGAACCCGGGTGCAAGCTTGGCATAAGCGGTCGGCAAGCTGGGGAGAAGTGGCCTATCTATCCACAAGCGCGTTTTCCAGTGGCCAATCCCCAGGCTTATCGACCGGGTTCACAGGCAGTTGTGCACAGGGTTTGCGGGTCACTTGCCGATGCAGAAACTGGAAAAGATGCGTCCCAGCAGGTCGTCGGAACTGAACGCGCCGGTGATCTCGCCGAGGGCCTGCTGAGCCTGGCGCAGATCCTCCGCCAGCAGTTCGCCGGCGCCGGCCAGGGTCAGCTGGGCATGCCCGTGATCCAGGTGGGCGGCTGCCTGATGCAAGGCTTCCAGGTGCCGGCGGCGTGCGCTGAAGCCACTTTCGGCGGTCTGCTGATAACCCATGCAGGTCTTCAGATGCTCGCGCAGCAGCTCCAGACCGGCGCCACTGCGTGCCGACAGGCTCAGGGTGACATGGCCATCGGCGCCCTGCTGGAGGCCGGCCGGCTCGCCGCTCAGGTCGATCTTGTTGCGAATCAGGGTGACCCGCTCGGGTGCCGGGCGCTTGTCCAGGAATTCCGGCCACAGCGCAAAGGGATCGTCGGCCTCCGCAGCGCTGGAGTCGACCAGCAGCAGAATGCGGTCGGCCTCCTCGATAGCCTTGAGCGCGCGTTCCACACCGATACGCTCCACCTGATCCTCGGTGTCGCGCAGCCCGGCGGTATCCACCACGTGCAGCGGCATGCCATCGATGTGGATATGTTCGCGCAGCAGGTCGCGGGTGGTGCCGGCGATGTCGGTAACGATCGCCGCCTCGCGGCCGGCCAGGGCATTGAGCAGGCTGGACTTGCCGGCATTGGGGCGGCCGGCGATCACCACCGTCATGCCGTCGCGCAGCAACGCGCCCTGCCCGGCCGTGCGCTGTACCTCGGCCAGGTAGGCGCGGATGGCTTCCAGCTGGCGCAGCACGTGGCCATCCGCGAGGAAGTCGATTTCCTCCTCGGGGAAGTCGATGGCCGCTTCCACATAGATGCGCAGCTGGATGAGTTGTTCGCTCAGCTCGTGCACGCGCCGCGAGAACTCACCCTGCAGCGAGCGCAGGGCGTTGCGCGCCGCCTGGGCCGAGCTGGCCTCGATCAGGTCGGCAATGGCCTCGGCCTGGGCCAGGTCGAGCTTGTCGTTGAGGAAGGCGCGCTCGCTGAACTCGCCCGGACGCGCCTGCCGCGCGCCGAGTGCCAGGCAGCGATCCAGCAGCAGATCGAGCACCACCGGCCCGCCATGCCCCTGCAACTCCAGCACGTCCTCGCCGGTGAACGAATGCGGGCCGGGGAAGAACAGCAGGATGCCCTCGTCCAGCACCTGGCCCTCGGCGTCGCGCCAGGGCCCGTAGTGGGCGTGCCGCGGGCGCGGCGTGCGGCCGCTGAGCGCCTCGGCGATCGACAGGGCCAGCGGCCCGGAAACCCGCACGATGCCGACCCCTCCACGACCCTGGGCGGTGGCGACGGCGGCAATGGTGTCACGGCTGTGCATGGAACGTTTCTCCACAATGCAAAACGCCCCGAGAACGGGGCGTTTGCAGGGTTTGGCGAATGGCGCCGGCTTACTTGGCCGCGGCCTCGATCTGCCGGGTAATGTACCACTGCTGGGCGATGGACAGGACGTTGTTGACCACCCAGTACAGCACCAGACCAGCCGGGAACCACAGGAAGAAGAACGTGAAGATGATCGGCAGCAGTTTCATCACGCGCGCCTGCATGGGGTCCGGCGGCGTCGGGTTGAGTTGCTGCTGGATGAACATGGTCACGCCCATGATGATCGGCAGGATGAAGTACGGGTCGGTGATCGACAGGTCGGTGATCCACAGGATCCACGGCGCCTGGCGCATCTCCACGCTTTCCAGCAGCACCCAGTACAGGGCCAGGAACACCGGCATCTGCACGAGGATCGGCAGGCAGCCGCCCAGCGGGTTGATCTTCTCCTTCTTGTACAGCTCCATCATCGCCTGGGACATCTTCTGGCGATCGTCACCGTACTGCTCCTTGAGCGCCTGCAGCTTGGGCGACACGGCGCGCATGCGGGCCATGGACTTGTAGCTGGCCGCCGAGAGCGGGAAGAAGATCAGCTTGATGATCAGGGTCAGCACCACGATCGACCAGCCCCAGTTGCCCAGCACGTCGTGGATCAGCTCCAGCAGCCAGAAGATCGGCTGGGCGAGGAACCAGAGGATGCCGTAGTCGACGGTCAGGTCCAGGTCAGGGGCCAGGGCCTTGAGGTCTCCCTGGATCTTCGGACCGGCGTAGAGGGTCATGCCGGTTGCGCCCTGGCTGCCGGCGGGGACGTCGAGTGCCTGACCGGTGAAGCCGACGATGTAGTTGCCCTGGCTGTCCTTGCGGCCGTAGACGCCGTTGCTGCTGTCGGCCGGCGGAATCCAGGCGGTGACGAAGTAATGCTGCAGCCAGGCGACCCAGCCACCTTGCACGGTAGTGCGCAGCGGCTTGTCGTCCAGGTCGCCCATGGAGACCTTCTTGTAGTTCTCCTCGGGGGTCCAGATCGCCGCGCCGAGGTAGGTGGCCGACGTGGCGGTGGTCGAAGACGGATCGGCGCTGCCGTCGCGCTTGAGCTGCGCGTACGGGGTGCCGCGCCAGGCCTGGCCGCTCTGGTTGTCGACCAGGTACTCGACTTTCAGGTCATAGCTGCCGCGGGTAAAGGTGAAGCGCTTGGTGTAGCTGATGCCCAGGTCGGCGTAGGTCAGGTCGACCACCAGACGGTCCTGACCTTCGGCCAGCTGGTACTGGCGCGATTCCGCGCTCCAGCGCGCCCGGCCGCTGCTGCTATCCGGCGCGTTGTTGCCGAGCAGACCGCTCTGGGCCAGATAGGTGCTGCCGTTGCGATTGTCGAACAGCTGGAACGGTACATCGGGGTTCTTCTGATGGCGCGGGTACTTCGGCAGGCTCAACTGGACGATATCGCCACCGACCGGGCTGATGGCCAGTTCCAGCACGTCGGTGCTGACACGGATCAGCTGGTCGGCACCGGTGGCATCGGCCACCTGGCTGGGTTGCGGCTGCGCCTGCTCCGCCACGGGCACATCGTCGTGCGCCGTGTTGCTCTGCGTGGTATCCGGCAGATCGCTGGCGGGGTTGGCGGCAATGGAGCTGTGTGCCGGCGGCTGTGCCGCCTGGCCGTAGTCCTCATTCCACTGCAGAACCAGCAGATAGGAGACGACTGCCAGGGCGACGAGCAATATCGAACGTTTGATATCCATGGTTACTCGGCCATCGAAGGGGGTCGGGGAGAGGAAGCGGGTGGAACCGGGTCGTAACCGCCCGGGTTCCACGGGTGACAGCGGGAAAGTCGGCGCAGGCTCAGCCAGCCGCCGCGCAGAACGCCATGCTGCTCGATGGCTTCCAGCGCGTAGCAGGAACAGGACGGATAGAAACGACAGTGGCTGGCCATCATGGGACTGATGGCGTAGCGGTAGAACCGGATCGGTGCGACGACCAGTTTACGCATCCGCGAGCTGTTGGGCATGGGAACCGTCCTGGGGGCGTGGCAGCCGGGCAAGACGCTTCCAGAGCTTGATGAACTGGCCGGCAAGCTCCGGATTGTCCAGGTCGCCGAGGCCCTTGCGGGCCACGACCACGACATCCCAGCCAGCCAGATCGCACTGCTGCTGGCGGAATGTTTCGCGGATCTGGCGCTTCAGACGGTTGCGCTCGACCGAGAGCCTGACGCTCTTCTTGCCGATCACCAGCCCAAGGCGGGGGTGATCCAGACCGTTTGCGCGGGCGAGGAGCAGAACGTTCCTGCCCGCGACCTTACCGCTGGGTGAGTCGAAGACTGCTTTGAACTGTCGGGGTTTGAGCAGGCGCTTTTCCCGACCGAAACTTCGGCTCACCACGAGTGCTGCTGTGGTCAGACAGTCAGACGCTTGCGGCCCTTGGCGCGACGACGCGACAGGACAGCACGGCCGTTCTTGGTGGCCATGCGGGCGCGGAAACCGTGGACGCGAGCGCGCTTCAGGGTGCTGGGTTGGAAAGTGCGTTTCATGATGGATTACCTGGTGGTCACTACGGGCCGGGAGTGGCCCCCGTTTTAAGAGACCGGCAATTCTAGAGAAAGCGAGGGGGCAGGTCAATTTCCAGCCAGCCCCGGCTCGTCTGAAGAAAAGGAATAGGTACTTTTGAGAAAAAGATTGTTTATGTCGTTATGTATTGGTCGCCGAGACTATTGTGGATAACCTTACCTAAGCCCTCTGTTCTAGGGCTTGCGGCGCTGTATAGGTCAGCGGATAAGCGTTGGCGTTCCGGTGCACGGGTTGCGGATAAGCGGTGGATGGAATGGCAGCTTACCCACACCCACTTTATCCCGATCGTTATCCGGTGGCTTGCCCACAGCAGTATCCCTTGGTTTATCAACAGATTGGCGCACAGCTGCGTTGCGCCTGACCCATCGGCTCGTCGGCGCGGCGATCGCCCTGTTTGTTGTGGATAACATCCCCCCTGCTCGCTACAATGCCCGCTTGTTTGGCGACCATGTTTTACGCCTTCGAGGCTTGGGGGTATCCGTGTCTGTGGAACTATGGCAGCAGTGTGTGGAACTGCTTCGCGATGAGCTGCCGGCCCAGCAATTCAACACCTGGATTCGCCCGCTGCAGGTCGAAGGGGATGCCGATGAGCTGCGCGTGTATGCGCCCAATCGCTTCGTGCTCGACTGGGTCAATGAAAAGTACCTGGGTCGTCTGATAGAGCTGCTCGGTGAGCGTGGGAATGGCCTGTCGCCCGCCGTGTCGTTGCTGATCGGTGCCCGCCGCAGTGCTCGCCCAGCTGCCACTGCGCCGCGGCCGGTGGCTGCTGCGGCTCCTGCGCCGGCCATCGATGCGATGCCGGCGCCTGCAGTCGAGGCCCCAATGGTTGCTCCGCCGCCGGCGCCCAGCCGGGTGGTCGAGCGCAACGTCCAGGTGGAAGGTGCGCTCAAGCACACCAGCTACCTTAATCGCACCTTCACCTTCGAGAACTTCGTCGAGGGCAAGTCCAACCAGCTCGCGAGGGCGGCCGCCTGGCAGGTGGCCGATAATCCCAAGCACGGCTATAACCCGCTGTTTCTGTACGGCGGGGTCGGCCTGGGCAAGACGCACCTGATGCACGCGGTGGGTAACCACCTCCTGAAGAAGAATCCTAATGCCAAGGTGGTCTACCTGCATTCCGAGCGTTTCGTGGCCGACATGGTCAAGGCGCTGCAGCTCAATGCCATCAACGAGTTCAAGCGTTTCTACCGTTCGGTGGATGCGCTGCTGATCGACGATATCCAGTTTTTTGCCAAGAAGGAGCGCTCCCAGGAGGAGTTCTTCCACACCTTCAACGCGCTGCTGGAAGGTGGTCAGCAGGTCATCCTGACCAGCGATCGCTACCCCAAGGAAATCGAGGGGTTGGAGGAGCGGCTGAAATCGCGCTTCGGCTGGGGCCTGACGGTGGCGGTCGAGCCGCCCGAGCTGGAAACTCGCGTGGCGATCCTGATGAAGAAGGCCGAGCAGACGCGTATCGAGCTGCCCCATGACGCCGCGTTCTTCATCGCGCAGCGCATCCGCTCCAACGTCCGTGAGCTGGAAGGGGCACTCAAGCGTGTGATTGCTCACTCGCATTTCACCAACAGCCCGATCAGCGTCGAGCTCATTCGCGAGTCGCTGAAGGACCTGCTCGCCCTGCAGGACAAGCTGGTCAGCATCGACAACATCCAGCGCATCGTGGCCGAGTACTACAAGATCAAGCTGACCGAGCTCCTCTCCAAGCGACGCTCGCGTTCCATCGCCCGGCCACGACAGGTGGCCATGGCGCTGTCCAAGGAGCTGACCAATCACAGCCTGCCGGAGATTGGTAATGCGTTCGGTGGGCGAGACCACACAACGGTCCTGCACGCCTGCCGTAAGATTGCCGAGCTCAAGGAATCCGACGCGGACATCCGTGAGGATTACAAGAACCTGCTGCGCACGCTGACCACCTGATTCCACCTGTTCGCAAGGAACCCACCATGCATTTCACCATTCAACGCGAAGCCCTGTTGAAACCCCTGCAACTGGTGGCCGGCGTCGTTGAGCGCCGTCAGACGCTGCCCGTGCTTTCCAACGTTCTGCTGGTGGTTCAGGGCCAGCAGCTGTCTCTGAGCGGTACCGACCTGGAAGTGGAGCTGGTTGGCCGCGTCAGCCTGGAGGAGCCAGCCGAGCCGGGGGAGATCACCGTGCCGGCGCGCAAGCTGATGGATATCTGCAAGAGCCTGTCCAGCGATGCGCTGATCGACATGCGCGTCGATGATCAGAAGTTGCTGATCAAATCCGGCCGCAGCCGCTTCACGCTCTCTACCCTCCCCGCCAACGATTTTCCCAGCGTCGAGGAAGGTCCCGGTTCGCTGGGTTTCAGCGTTGCACAAAGCAAGCTGCGTCGGCTGATCGAGCGGACCGGCTTTGCCATGGCCCAGCAGGACGTGCGCTATTACCTCAACGGCATGTTGCTGGAGGTCAATGCCGGTGTGCTGCGCGCCGTGGCCACCGATGGGCATCGTTTGGCCATGTGTGCCCTGAATGCCGGTATTCCTCATGGCGACCGCCATCAGGTCATCGTGCCACGCAAGGGGATTCTCGAGCTGGCTCGCCTGCTCACCGACCAGGACGGCGAAGTGGCTATCACCCTGGGCCAGCACCATATCCGCGCCACCACCGGTGAATTCACCTTTACGTCCAAGCTGGTCGACGGCAAGTTCCCCGACTATGAGCGCGTGCTGCCCCGTGGCGGCGACAAGGTGGTGATCGGCGACCGCCAGCAGCTTCGCGAAGCGTTCAGTCGCACTGCCATCCTCTCCAACGAAAAGTACCGTGGCATCCGGCTGCAGCTGGAGAATGGCCTGCTAAAGCTGCAGGCCAACAACCCGGAGCAGGAAGAGGCCGAGGAAGAAGTGGTAGTGGAATACCAGGGCTCGCCTCTGGAGATCGGCTTCAACGTCAGCTACCTGCTGGATGTGCTCGGTGTGATGAGTGCGGAGCAGGTGCGCCTGGTGCTCTCCGATGCCAACAGCAGTGCGCTGGTGCAGGAAGCCGACAACGACGACTCTTCCTACGTCGTCATGCCGATGCGCCTGTAATACGCGCACCTGCCTTTTCGAAGTGTCCCTGCTTCGTCTGATGGTCACCGGCGTGCGCAATCTGCAGCCGGTGACCCTGCAGCCTTCCCCCCGTATCAACATCCTCCACGGTGCCAACGGCAGCGGTAAGACCAGCGTGCTCGAAGCTATCCACCTGCTGGGCATGGCGCGGTCCTTTCGTAGTCCGCGCCTGCAACCCGTCATTCAGACCGAGCATAGCGCCCTGACTGTTTTTGGTGAGATCCAGCTTGCCGAGGGTGGCTGCAGCAGCTTGGGCCTCGGCCGTGAACGAAACGGCGAGCTGCAGATCCGTATCGACGGACAGAACGCACGTAGTGCCGCGCAGTTGGCCGAAGCGCTGCCGTTGCAGCTGATCAACCCGGACAGTTTCCGGCTGCTTGAGGGCGCGCCCAAGGTACGCCGCCAGTTCCTGGATTGGGGAGTGTTCCACGTGGAACCTCGCTTCCTAGGCAGCTGGCAACGCCTGCAAAAGGCCCTCAGGCAGCGGAATTCGTGGCTTCGGCATGGTAGACTGGACGCCATTGCGCAGGCTGCCTGGGACCGGGAGCTGTGCCTGGCAAGCCGAGAAATCGACACCTATCGACGCGCTTATCTCCACTCCCTGAAACCGGTTTTCGAGAACACGCTGGCCCAGCTGCTGGATCTTCCCGGGCTGTCCCTCAGCTACTACCGAGGGTGGGACAAGGATCGCGAGCTGGAGGAAGTGCTGGAGAGCAGCCTGCAGCGAGACATGTCGCTCGGCCACACCCAGGCAGGTCCTCAGCGCGCCGATCTGCGTTTGCGCCTGGAGGGCCACAATGCGGCAGACATTCTATCCCGCGGTCAGCAGAAGCTGGTGGTGTGCGCCTTGCGCATAGCCCAGGGGCATCTGCTCAATCAGGCCAAACAGGGTCGTTGCCTCTATCTGGTAGACGACCTGCCCTCGGAGCTGGACGAGCGTCACCGGATGGCGTTGTGTCGCCTCCTTGAAGAGTTGCAGTGCCAGGTATTCATCACCTGCGTCGAACCCCACGTATTGAAGGATGGCTGGCGCACGGATACGCCGGTTGCCATGTTCCACGTGGAACATGGTCGAATCACCCAAGACTATCGGAGTGAAGCATGAGCGAACAAAACACCTACGACTCCTCCAGTATCAAGGTGCTGAAGGGATTGGATGCAGTGCGCAAACGCCCCGGTATGTACATCGGCGATACCGACGATGGCACCGGTCTGCACCATATGGTGTTCGAGGTGGTGGACAACTCCATCGATGAAGCCCTGGCCGGCTACTGCTCCGAAATCACCATTACCATTCATACCGACGAATCGATCACCGTCCGCGACAACGGGCGGGGCATTCCTGTGGATATCCACAAGGAAGAAGGCGTTTCGGCTGCTGAGGTCATCATGACCGTGCTGCACGCTGGCGGTAAGTTTGATGACAACAGCTACAAGGTCTCGGGCGGTCTCCACGGCGTGGGCGTCTCGGTGGTCAATGCGCTCTCCGAAGAGCTGGTGATGACCATTCGGCGTGCCGGAAAAGTGTGGGAGCAGACCTACGTGCATGGCGTGCCGCAGGCGCCGCTGGCCGCAGTGGGCGAAACCGAGGGCACCGGCACGCAGATCCACTTCAAGCCGTCCGCGCAGACCTTCCGCAATATCCATTTCAGCTGGGACATCCTGGCCAAACGTCTGCGCGAGCTGTCGTTCCTCAACTCCGGCGTCGGCATCGTGCTGCGCGACGAGCGCAGCGGCAAGGAAGAACTCTTCAAATACGAAGGCGGCTTGAAGGCCTTCGTCGAATACCTGAACACCAACAAGACCGCAGTCAACAGCGTGTTCCACTTCACCGTGCAGCGCGAAGAGGACGGTGTGGGCGTAGAAGTGGCCCTGCAGTGGAACGACGGCTTCAATGAAAACATCCTGTGCTTCACCAACAACATTCCGCAGCGTGATGGCGGCACCCACCTGGCGGGCTTCCGCTCGGCGCTGACACGCAATCTGAACAACTACATCGAGGCCGAGGGCCTGGCCAAGAAGTTCAAGATTTCCACCACTGGCGACGATGCCCGTGAAGGCCTGACCGCGATCATCTCGGTGAAGGTGCCGGATCCCAAGTTCAGCTCGCAGACCAAGGACAAGTTGGTGTCCTCGGAAGTGAAGACTGCGGTGGAACAGGAAATGGGCAAGTTCTTCGCTGACTTCCTGCTGGAGAACCCCAACGACGCCAAGGCGGTGGTCGGCAAGATGATCGATGCCGCACGGGCTCGCGAGGCCGCGCGCAAGGCCCGGGAAATGACCCGTCGCAAGGGCGCCCTGGACATCGCCGGCCTGCCGGGCAAGCTGGCTGACTGCCAGGAAAAGGACCCCGCGCTGTCCGAGCTCTACCTGGTGGAGGGTGACTCCGCCGGCGGTTCCGCCAAGCAGGGCCGCAACCGGCGCACCCAGGCGATCCTGCCGCTCAAGGGCAAGATCCTCAATGTGGAGAAGGCGCGCTTCGACAAGATGCTTTCCTCCCAGGAAGTGGGCACCCTGATCACCGCGTTGGGCTGCGGCATCGGCCGCGACGAGTACAACATCGACAAGCTGCGTTACCACAACATCATCATCATGACCGACGCCGACGTCGACGGCGCCCACATCCGTACCCTGCTGCTGACCTTCTTCTTCCGTCAGCTGCCGGAGCTGATCGAGCGTGGTTACGTCTACATCGCCCAGCCGCCGCTGTACAAGGTCAAGAAGGGCAAGCAGGAGCAGTACATCAAGGACGACGAGGCCATGGAGGAGTACATGACCCAGACCGCCCTTGAAGACGCCAGCCTGCACGTCAACGAGAACGCGCCGGGCATTTCCGGCCTGGCCCTCGAAGCCTTGGTCAACGATTACCGCGCGGTGATGAAGACCCTCAAGCGCCTGTCGCGCCTGTATCCGCAGGAGCTCACTGAACACTTCATGTACCTGCCGGCCATTGGCCTGGAGCAGTTCGCCAGCGAAAGCGCCATGCAGGGCTGGTTGGATGGGCTGCGTGAGCGCCTGAAGGCCGAGGAACGCTCGGGCCAGGCCACCTACCAGCTGCAGCTGCGCGAGGACCGCGAGCGCGGTTTCTGGCTGCCGGAGGTGGAGATCAAGTCCCACGGCCTGTCGCACTACATCACCTTCAACCGCGACTTCTTTGCCAGCAACGACTACAAGAGCGTCGTGGCATTGGGCGAGAAGCTGGGCAACCTGCTCGAGGAAGGCGCATATGTGAAGCGTGGCGAGCGGCGCAAGGCGGTTAGCACCTTCAAGGAAGGCATGGACTGGCTGATGGCGGAAACCAGCAAGCGCTACAGCGTGCAGCGCTACAAGGGCCTGGGCGAAATGAACCCGGATCAGCTGTGGGAAACCACCATGGACCCGGCCGCCCGGCGCATGCTCAAGGTGACCATCGAGGACGCCATTGCCGCCGACCAGATCTTCAATACCCTGATGGGCGACGCCGTGGAGCCGCGCCGCGACTTCATCGAGGCCAATGCCCTGGCGGTGTCGAATCTGGACGTCTAACACCTGCAGACGATGAAAAAAACCCGGCCTGCGCCGGGTTTTTTTTTGCCGCGAAAGAGCCCTAGCCCATCCAGCCAAGGGTGAGGCCGGTGAGCATCAGGTAGCGCGCACCCTTGGCGACCAGGACCAGTAACAGGAAGCTCCACCAAGGCTCACGCATCACGCCGGCAATGACCGTCAGCGGATCGCCGATGATGGGGAGCCAGCTCAGCAGCAGGCTCCAGCGGCCGTAGCGTTGATAGCGCTGGCGGGCCTGTTCCAACTGCTGGGGGCTGACAGGGAACCAGCGTTGGTGCTGCCAGTGTTGCAGAGAACGACCCAGCAGCGCATTCAGGCAGGAGCCCAGCACGTTGCCGGCGGTTGCGATCCCCAGCAAGGCGACGATTGAATACTGCCCGCTCAGCAGCAGTGCCACCAGCAGGGCTTCGGATTGCAGGGGCAGCAGGGTTGCCGCTCCGAGGGCCGCAAGAAATAACCCGCTGTAGGCGCCGGCTTCGATCATCGTGTGGGCACTGCGTAGCGGGGAAAACGGCGCATGAGAAACATGTCTCTGGGAAAAGGCACGGCAGGGTAACCGAAGCGTCGCCGGCAACCCACGGAAAATCATGGACTTAGGTCTTATAGCCGACTGAGGTGGTTAACAGGCCTAATGACACTCACAACAACAATGACAAACCCGAACTCAATAACAACAGCAGTCAACGCCTCTGACATAACAACGACAAGACGGCAGGGACGTAGCAAACAGATTCTTTTGACGTGGCTGTAGGTGCCCGGGAAAGAACGGACTGTCGCTTCAGGCAGCAGCCCGGTACCGGTTGAAGTAGCCGACACCCGCAGTCAAAAAAATACGTTCGCTCTTGGCTCCATGTGGGAGCCGTCAGCAACAGACACCAATGGCCATAACAACAACAAGGCCGGGGGCAGGCAAAGATACGCAGTTGAATGTTCAAGGGGAGCCTCAGGCTCCCCTTTTTGCTGCGCGCGCAAAATCCTCCGGTGGGGGTTACTTGAGCAGCCCTTCGGCCTCGAGTGCAGCCTGTACCGCCGGGCGTGCGGCGATGCGCTGCTGGAATGCCTGCAGCGCCGGATAGGGCGCGAGATCGACGGCCAGGAACTGGCACCAGCCCAGCACCACGAACAGGTAGGCATCGGCGACACCGAAGCGGTCACCCACCAGATAATCACGTCCCTGCAGGGCATCGGCGGTATAGGTCAGGCGCTGGGCGATCGTGGCGCGAGCGGCCTCCTTGACCTCCTCCGCAGTGCCTGGACGGAACAGCGCGCCGAAGTTCTTGTGCAGTTCGGTGGCGATGTAGTTCAGCCACTCCTGAGCACGCGCCCGGGCCAGGCTGCCCGCCGGAGCCAGCAGGCCGGCGTCGGGCTTCTGGTCAGCCAGGTACTGGACAATCGCCGGGCCTTCGGTCAGCAGTTCACCATCGTCCAGGCGCAGCGCGGGCACGTAACCCTTGGCGTTGATCTGGCTGAAGTCCTCACCGGAGGCGGTGCGGTGCGGTTGGGTACGCAGGTCGACCCTTTCCAGCTGGTGATCGAGACCCAGCTCGCACAGCACGATGTGCGGAGAAAGCGAGCAGGCGCCCGGGGCGTAGTAGAGCTTCATGATGGAATCCTATGCAGGTTGGAAATGGCGTCGCAGCCCTGCCCTGGTTCCACACCCGGGCAGGGCACCGTTCAGCTTGCCAGTAGAACGCTGCGATTGCGACCGTCGCGCTTGGCCTGGTACAGCGCCTGATCGGCACGGCGCAGCAGGCGCTGGTAGTCCGGATGGCCGTCGTGTACCGCCACACCGATGCTGACGCTGAGCTGAAGTACTTGGCCGCCGATGCGGAACGATTCGGAGGCAATGCGCTGCCGCAGACTCTCGGCCACCTGCAAGGCGCGTGTCGGCTCGATGTCCACCAGGACCAGCAGGAACTCCTCGCCCCCATGGCGGAAGGCATAGTCGCCGCCGCGCGTGTTGCTGGTCAGCAGGCCGGCAATCTGCTGCAGCGCCTGGTCCCCGGCCTCGTGTCCGTAGGTGTCGTTGATCTGCTTGAAGTGGTCCACGTCGATCAGCAGCACCGCGAAGCTATGGCCACTCTGTCGGCTGTAGAGCACCTCCTTGCTCATCACCACCGGCAGGAACTTGCGGTTGAGCAGGTGGGTGAGTGCATCACGGCCGGCCTCCAGGTCGTTGGCCTGCTCGAACAGGCTGTCGAGCAGGAATCGGATCGACTTGGTCTGCTCGCGGATCTGGCGCAGCAGATCGATGGGCAGATCGCTGCGCCCGCCGTGTTCCTGGCTGCGCAAATCCTCCAGCTGGGCATCGATGGCACGGATGTAGGTGAGGATGGACGTGCTCTCCGGCGAACCCTGGAAGGCGTGCGAGGCCTTGTGGCGAAACCACAGGCCGAACTCCGAATCGCTGAGCTTCGGCAGATAGCTGGCCTGCTGGCCGGTGGCCAGGGCAAACATCAGCTGGTTCTCCCAGTCCAGCAGTGCGCCGCGTTGCCGTTCCTTCTCCGTACCCAGGTTCTGCGACACCGAGAACAGTCGGTAGGCCTCTTCGGCACGCGAGTTGCGGTCGTGGGACAGCGAATAGGCCTGGCTCATGATCTCCATGGTCAGATCGATCAACTGGCAGGCCAGGCGCGTGGCGGCGTGCTGGGCGTGATCGTCCAGGCCGCTGTCCATGAGCAGCCGGGAAAGGTGGGTCTTCAGCTGGCGGGCGCCGCGCAGCACCAGGGACACCGGCACCTCGATGCGTGCGTGCACCTTGCCGACGTGCTGCTGCAGGCGAATGCACTCGATCACCTGTTCCGTCTGCTGGGCGGCAAACACGTTGATGATCCAGCGCTGCAGCGAACTGCTCAGCTGGGTACGTACCTGCTCATGACTGAGGTAGGGAGAGGAACCGGGGTTTTCCAGCATCTGTTCGTAGAATTCGCGGGCCAGCGCGACGCGGTGCGTCTCGGCCAGCGACTGGAGAATCGGCAGGGCATCGGCGTATTGGCGGATCAGTGCCTGCCATTCTTGCGCGAGAAGTTCTTCATTCATGGGAGCACGGATCAAGGCGGGGCCGGCACGCCGGCCCGGAATACGGGGTAGACCGTCAACTGGCCAGCGAGGCGCTGCTGACAGCACGAGGGGGATCGATCTCGGCCATGCGCTCACCGATCCAGCGTTCGGCACGCTGATTCAGCTCGCTGATCGCGCGCGGGCCTTCGCCTTCGGCGTACATGGGCGGGCCGATGAACACCTGGATGGTGCCGGGGTGTTTGGCCCAGCCCTGCTTGGGCCAGCAGTGGCCGGCATTGTGTGCGATAGGCAGCACCGGTAGACCGGCGTTGACGGCCAGCGCCGAACCGCCGCGGGAGAACTTGCCGGTTTCCCCTACCGGCACGCGGGTGCCTTCCGGGAATACCAACACCCAGTTGCCGCGCATCAGGTGCTCATGTCCCTGCTTGGCCAGCTGCTTGAGGGCCAGCTTGGGATTGTCGCGGTCGATGGCGATGGGGCGCATCAGAGCCAGGGCCCAGCCGAAGAACGGCACCAGCAACAGTTCGCGCTTGAGCACCTGGCTCAGCGGACTGAACAGCCCGGACAGGAAGAAGGTTTCCCAGGTGCTCTGGTGTTTGGCGAGGATCACGCAGGGGCGCTCGGGAATGTTCTCCAGCCCATGCACCTCATAGCGAATACCCACCAGGGAGCGGGCCAGCCAGATCGCCAGCCGGCACCAGCTCTGCACGATGATCCGGTAGCGCTGGCGAAACGGCAGCAGCGGCGCGATGGCCAGGCTGGCGGTGCCCCACACAAAGGCGCTGGCCGACAGCAGCAGATAGAACACCACGGTTCTCAGGCGTTGCGTTGCGCTCATGGACGGGTTTCCAGCAAATGGTCGGCCACGGCGGCCAGGTCATCAAAGACTTGTGTGCCGGATGGAAGCGGCTTCTCCAGCGTGCGCTGGCCTTTGCCGGTGCGCACCAGGAACGGATCGGCACCGAGGGCCAGGCCGGCTTCCAGATCGCGGCGGCTGTCGCCCACCGCGGGGACGCCGCGCAGGTCGCTCAGGCGGAAATGCGTGGCGATGCGCCGGAACAGGCCGGGCAGCGGCTTGCGGCAATCGCAGGCGTCGTCCGGACCGTGAGGACAGTGTTCGATCAGGGCGATTGCGCCGCCCTGCTCTTCCACCAGCCGCCGCAGGCGCTGGTGCATCGCGTCCAGGGTCTGCGCGCTGAAATAGCCGCGGGACAGCCCGGATTGGTTGGTGGCTACCGCCACCGTCCAGCCGGCTCGGCTGAGTCGGGCGATGGCCTCGATCGAGCCGGGAATCGGAACCCACTCTTCCAGACTCTTCACGTAGTCGTCGGAGTCCTGGTTGATGACGCCGTCGCGGTCAAGAATGATCAGCTTCATACAGCAGCCTCGAAGAGGGGCTTCAGGGGGTGCCTGAAGCCCGATCGTCACCTAGCCGAGCAGCGAGATGTCCGCCACGCCCAGGAACAGGCCGCGCAGCTGCGCCAGCAGGGCATAGCGGTTGGCGCGCACGCTGGCGTCCTCGGCATTGACCAGCACCTGATCGAAGAACGCGTCCACCGGCTCGCGCAGCTTGGCCAGACGCTCCAGCGCCTCGCGGTAGCAGCGCGCGGCCGCCAGCGGCTGTACGT
Source organism: Pseudomonas flexibilis (assembly GCF_000802425.1). Classification (GTDB taxonomy): domain Bacteria; phylum Pseudomonadota; class Gammaproteobacteria; order Pseudomonadales; family Pseudomonadaceae; genus Serpens; species Serpens flexibilis. Next base: position 98,423 of record NZ_JRUD01000024.1, read on the forward strand.
CCTGCAGGGCATGCTGGATGGCAGCATTCAGCGAGAACTCGCTGGCGTGGTCGAAATAGCGGGCCTCGACAGCGGCTGGAAGCTGGCCTTCCTGCTTGCTCAGCAGGTTGGACACGCGCTTGTTGGCCGCGGCCAGCGAGCCGGCTTCCGGCAGCGCACGGAACGCCTGCACGGCCTGCACGCGCTGGTCGAAGTCCAGCGCGGAACGCGGCTGCACGGCGCGCACCGACAGGTAGGTGGAGACGTCGATGCCTTCGTCCTCGTAGCGAGCGCGCAGACGGTCGAAGACGAACTCCAGTACCTGTTCGGCCAGGCCGGCGGCCTTGACCTTGTCGGCGTACTGGGCGACGGCAAACTCGACGGCTTCGACCAGGTCCAGGTCCAGTTGCTTCTCGATGAGAATACGCAGCACGCCGAGGGCGGCGCGGCGCAGGGCGTAGGGGTCCTTGGAGCCGGTGGGCAGCATGCCGATACCGAAGATGCCGACCAGGGTATCCAGCTTGTCGGCCACGGCCACGGCAGCGCCGGTCAGGGTCTGCGGCAGCTCGGCGCCGGCGCCGCGCGGCATGTACTGCTCGTTGAGCGCCAGGGCGACGTCGTCGGCTTCGCCGTCATGCTTGGCGTAGTAGTAGCCGGCGATGCCCTGCATTTCCGGAAACTCGCCGACCATCTCGGTGGCCAGGTCGCACTTGGAGAGGATGCCGGCGCGGCGGGCGTTGTCCGCATTGCCACCGATGCGTTCGGCGACGAAACCGGCCAGCGCCGAGACGCGTTCGGCCTTGTCCAGCACGGTGCCCAGCTGCGCCTGGAACACCACGTTGGCCAGGCGCTGGTTGAAGCTTTCCAGCTTCTGCTTCTTGTCCTGCTTGAAGAAGAACTCGGCGTCGGTGAGGCGCGGACGCACCACCTTCTCGTTGCCGGAAACGATCTGCGCCGGGTCCTTCGACTCGATGTTGGCCACGGTGATGAAGCGCGGCAGCAGCTTGCCGTGGGTATCCAGCAGGCAGAAGTACTTCTGGTTGTCCTGCATGGTGGAGATCAGCGCTTCCTGCGGCACGGCCAGGAAACGTTCCTCGAAGGAACAGACCAGCGGCACCGGCCACTCGACCAGCGCGGTCACCTCATCCAGCAGTGCCGGCGGCACGATGGCGGTGCCGTTCTCGGCCTTGGCCAGTTCGGCGACGCGGGATTCGATCTGCGCGCGGCGCTCGGCGAAATCAGCCAGCACGTAGGCGCTGCGCAGATCTTCCACGTAGCTGTCCGGACGGCTGATGCGCACGTCGTGGTTGGCATGGAAGCGATGCCCGCGCGAGGTGCGGCCGGCCTTCTGGGCAAGGATCTCGCACTCGACCACGCTGTCGCCGAGCAGCATCACCAGCCAGCGGGTCGGACGCACGAATTCTTCCTTGCGATCGGCCCAGCGCATGCGCTTGGGGATCGGCAGGGCATTGAGCGACGCTTCGACGATGCTCGGCAGCAGGGCCACGGCGGGCTGGCCGGCGATGCGCTGGGAGAAGCGCAGCTTGGCGCCGCTGCGGTCGATCTCCGCGACGTCCACGCCACATTTGCGGGCAAAGCCCAGGGCGGCCTGGGTCGGGTTGCCGTCCTTGTCGAAGGCGGCCTGCACCGGCGGGCCATCGAGGTTCACTTCACGATCGGGTTGCTGCACGGCCAGTTGGCTGACCTGCACGGCCAGCCGGCGCGGCGCGGCGTAGTAGCAGGCAGTGGCATAGGCCAGGCCGGCGTCCTTCAGGCCCTTCTCGATGCCGGCCAGGAAGGCTTCGGCCAGGCTCTTGAGCGCCTTGGGCGGCAGCTCTTCGGTGCCCAGTTCGACCAGAAAATCTTGAGCGCTCATTATTCGGCCTCCTTCAGCTTGGCCAGGACTTCGTCACGCAGTGCGGGGGTGGCCATCGGGAAGCCGAGGCGGGCGCGGGCCAGCAGGTAGCTCTGGGCGATGTTCCGCGCCAGGGTACGCACACGCAGGATGTACTGCTGGCGGGCAGTCACCGAGATGGCGCGGCGCGCGTCCAGCAGGTTGAAGCTGTGCGAGGCCTTGATGACCATTTCGTAGGCGGGCAGCGGCAGCTGCTGCTCCATCAGCCGGTTGGCCTCGGACTCGTAGTGGTCGAACAGCTCGAACAGCTTGTCGACGTTGGCGTGTTCGAAGTTGTAGGTGGACTGTTCCACCTCGTTCTGGTGGAACACGTCGCCATAGGTGACCTTGCCGAACGGGCCGTCGGAGTAGACCAGGTCGTACACCGAATCCACGCCTTGCAGGTACATGGCCAGGCGTTCCAGGCCGTAGGTGATCTCGCCGGTCACCGGGTAGCACTCCACCCCACCCACCTGCTGGAAGTAGGTGAACTGGGTCACCTCCATACCGTTGAGCCAGACTTCCCAGCCCAGGCCCCAGGCGCCCAGGGTCGGCGATTCCCAGTTGTCCTCGACGAAGCGGATGTCATGCACCGAGGTGTCCACGCCGATGCGGCGCAGCGATTCCAGGTACAGCTCCTGGATGTTGGCCGGGTTGGGCTTGAGCACCACCTGGAACTGGTAGTAGTGCTGCAGGCGGTTGGGGTTCTCGCCGTAGCGACCGTCGGTCGGCCGGCGGGACGGCTGCACGTAGGCGGCGTTCCAGGTTTCCGGACCGATGGCGCGCAGGAAGGTGGCGGTGTGGAAGGTGCCGGCGCCCATTTCCATGTCGTAGGGCTGCAGGATCACGCAGCCCTGTTCGGCCCAGAATTGCTGCAGGGCCAGGATCAGGTCTTGGAAGGTGCGCACGGCGGGCGTAGTCTGGCTCACGGAATTTCACCTGTGCTGATGCGGGGAGAAGCGTCCCGGCCGGATGAAGCCTGGTGGATCCGACAGGCGCTTTGACGACGTTCAAAGCCGCGAAGTATATCCGAATGACCGGCCCTCGATGCTAGGAAACACTGATGCCACGCTGCGCCTGGTGCACTGACGATCCGATCTACATCGCCTACCACGACCGCGAATGGGGCGTCCCCCAGCGCGATCCGGCGGTGCTGTTCGAATTGCTGATCCTGGAAGGTTTCCAGGCGGGACTGTCGTGGCTGACCGTGCTGCGCCGGCGTGACTATTTTCGTCAGGTACTGCACGGTTTTGACCCGCAGCGTCTGGCCAATTTCAGTGACGAGGACATCCTGCGTCTGCTGCAGGATCCTGGCCTGATCCGCAATCGCCGCAAGCTGGAGGCGGTGCGTGGCAACGCCCGCGCCTGGCTGCGCATCGACGCACCCGCCGACTGGCTGTGGTCGTTCGTCGGCGGCACGCCGATAATCAACCGCCCTGCGCATATCGGCGAGGTGCCGGTACACACCCCCGAGGCCGAGGCGATGAGCAAGGCCTTGAAGAAGGCCGGCTTCAGCTTCGTCGGGCCGACCATCTGCTATGCGCTGATGCAGTCGGCCGGCATGGTGATGGACCATGTCGTGGATTGCCCGCGTCACGCCGAGCTCAGCCAGCCGCCGCGCTAGTCGGCGAGCCTTCCCGACCCGGATTGCGCTTGCGCGGGATGCCCCTGTGAATGATCCTTGCCGCCCCGGCCTGATAGCGGCTGGCCATTTTTTTGCAATGAACGTTTCGTGATGACGAAATGCCATTCCTGTAGAGAGGAAACGCGTGTGGAAAGAATCAAGGGAGCCCTGGCAGTCGGTTTCCTGAAGCTGCTGGCCCTGTTGCCCTGGCGCGCCGTGCAGGCGCTGGGCTCCGCCGTGGGCGTACTCATGTATCGCCTGCCGAACCGCTCCCGCGAGGTGGCGCGCATCAACCTTGAACGCTGTTTCCCGGAGCTTGACCCGGCCGCCCGGGAAGCCCTGCTGCGCGACACGCTGAAAGCCATTGGCAAGACCTTCACCGAAAGCGCCTGCGCCTGGATCTGGCATCCGCAGCGCACGCTGCAGAAGGTGCGTGAAGTGGAGGGTCTCGACGTCCTCGAGCGGGCCCTGGCCTCGGGCAAGGGCGTGGTCGGCATCACCAGCCACCTGGGCAACTGGGAAGTGCTCAACCACTTCTACTGCTCGCACTGCAAGCCGATCATTTTCTACCGTCCGCCGAAGATCCAGGCGCTCGATGACCTGCTGGCCGCGCAGCGCACCCAGATGGGCAACCGCGTGGCACCTTCCACCAAGGAAGGCATCCTCAGCGTGATCAAGGAAGTGCGCAGTGGCGGGCAGGCCGGCATTCCGGCCGATCCGGAGCCGAGCCGCAGCAGCGGTCTGTTCGTGCCCTTCCTGGGCACCCAGGCGCTGACCAGCAAGTTCGTGCACGGCATGATCAGCGGCCACAAGGCCGAGGCGCTGTTCCTGCATGCGGTGCGTCTGCCCGACGGCTCCGGTTTCAAGGTGATCATGGAAGCCGCTCCGGAGGCCATGTACAGCGAAGATGCACAAACCGCCGTGGCGGCGCAGAGCGAGGTCATCGCACGTTATGTGCGCGCCTACCCGGACCAGTACATGTGGACCATGAAGCGCTTCAAGCAACGCCCCGAGGGTGAGGCGAAGTGGTATTGACTGCTGTCAGCGGCGACCGCCGTCGCCATTCGCGTACGCCGCTCTACTGGCATATCCGCGTCTGGCACGAGAGCTTCGGTGAAAAGGACGCCCATACCCGTGACGTGTCCGCCGTGGGTGTCTATGTGGAGCTGCGCGAGCTGGTCAGGCTGCCGGTGGGTACGCGCCTGAAGGCGCAGATCCAGGGACTGCCATCCCCCGCTCCGGTGCTGGAGATGGAGATTCAGCGTACCGACGAGCGCGGCGCCGGTCTGCTGTTCATCCTCGATGACGCGCGCGGCTGAAAGCCGCTAGAATGCCGCCCGCCCCAAGCGGGCTTCATGGGTTCCCTCACCCCAGGTCAAAAAAAGGATCATCCGATGCCGTTGCCTACCCTGGCGGTCCAGCGTGCGCTGGCCGTGCTTATCGCGTTTCACATCCTCATCATCATCGCCAGCAACTACCTGGTGCAGATCCCGGTCAGCCTGTTCGGCTGGCACACCACCTGGGGCGCCTTCAGTTTCCCTTTCATCTTCCTGGCCACCGACCTCACCGTGCGTCTGCTCGGCAAGCAGGTTGCGCGGCGGGTGATTGCCCGGGTCATGCTGCCGGCGCTGCTGGTCTCCTATGGGGTCTCGGTGCTGTTCCAGGAAGGCACCTACCGCGGCGTCGCGGCCTTGCTGGAGTTCAACGACTTCGTGCTGCGCATCTCGTTGGCCAGCTTCGCCGCCTATGTGGTCGGCCAGTGGCTGGACATCCAGGTGTTCGACCGCCTGCGTCGTCTGCGCCAGTGGTGGGTGGCGCCCGCCGCCTCGACCACGCTGGGCACGCTGGTGGACACCTTCGTGTTCTTTTCGGTGGCCTTCTGGAACAGCAGCAATGCATTCATGGCGGCCAACTGGGTGGAGATCGCCGCAGTGGACTATGTGATCAAGCTGGCCATCAGCCTGGCGCTGTTCGTGCCGCTCTACGGCATGCTGCTCAACGCGCTGATGCGACTGCTGCCGGGGCGCCCGGCCACGGTGTAATCGCTGGTGGTGGCCAACGCTGTGCGTTGCCCACCCTACGGTGCGTCTCCGTGTAGGGCGGTCGGCGCTGTTTACGAGCGCGCCGGCTTGTCCAGCTTCTTCAGGAACACCGTCATCTCCTTCTCGGCCTGCTTGTCGCCGTGACCCTGCGCCGCCTGCAGGCCCTGTTGCCAGGCCTGGCGCGCGCCGTCGAGGTCGCCGCTGGCGTGCAGCGCCTTGCCCAGCAGCTTCCAGGCGGCGGAATACTTGGGGTCCTGCGCCACGCAGCGGCGCAGATGCTCGGCGGCCCTGGCCGGATCGCCGGCATCCAGATAGCCCTTGCCGAGCCCGAAGCGCAGCAGCGGGTTGTCGATTCCCTTGGCGAGCATGTTTTCCAGCGATGCGAGCATGACGGCGGTCTCCGTGCGGACCCGCTCACCTTAAAAGAATGCCAACCCCACTTGGAAGAGCCGTTCCACATCGCGGATATGGCGTTTGTCCATCAGGAACAGGATCACGTGGTCGCCGGACTCGATCAGGGTGTCGTCGTGGGCGATCAGTACTTCCTCGTCGCGGATCACCGCGCCGATGGTGGTGTCCGGCGGCAGGGCGATATCGCGGATGCGCCGCCCCACTACCTTGCTGGACTTGGCGTCGCCATGGGCGATGGCCTCGATGGCCTCGGCGGCGCCCCGGCGCAGCGAGTGCACGCTGACCACATCGCCACGGCGCACGTGGGTCAACAGCGTGCCGATGGTGGCCAGCTGCGGGCTGATGGCGATGTCGATCTCGCCGCCCTGCACCAGGTCCACGTAGGCGGTGTTGTTGATCAGGGTGATCACCTTGCGCGCGCCCAGGCGCTTGGCCAGCAGCGAGGACATGATGTTGGCCTCGTCGTCGTTGGTCAGCGCCAGGAACATGTCCGCGTCGTTGATGTTCTCTTCCAGCAGCAGGTCGCGGTCCGAGGCGCTGCCCTGCAGCACGATGGTGCTGTCCAGCACTTCCGAGAGATGCCGGCAGCGCGCCGGGCTCTTCTCGATGATCTTCACCTGGTAGCGGCTTTCGATGGCCTCGGCCAGGCGCTCGCCGATGTTGCCGCCGCCGGCGATCACCACGCGCCGGTAGCTGTCTTCCAGGCGGCGAAGCTCGCTCATCACCGCGCGGATGTTGCCGCGCGCGGCGATGAAGAACACCTCGTCGTCGGCCTCGATCACCGTGTCGCCGCGCGGCACGATGGCCCGGTTGCGCCGGTAGATGGCCGCCACCCGAGTGTCCACGCCGGGCATGTGGGCGCGCAGTTCCTTGAGCTGCTGGCCGACCAGCGGCCCGCCGTAGTAGGCCTTGCTGGCCACCAGCTGGGCCTTGCCATCGGCAAAGTCGATCACCTGCAGGGCGCCGGGGTATTCGATCAGGCGCTTGATGTAGTTGGTCACTACCTGCTCGGGACTGATCAGCACGTCGACCGGGATGGCCTCGTTGTCGAACAGCCCGGCGCGGGTCAGGTAGGCGGGTTCGCGCACGCGGGCAATCTTGGTCGGCGTGTGGAACAGGGTGTAGGCCACCTGGCAGGCGACCATGTTGGTCTCGTCGCTGTTGGTCACCGCCACCAGCATGTCGGCATCGTCGGCGCCGGCCTGGCGCAGCACGGTGGGAAACGAGCCGCGGCCCTGAATGGTGCGGATGTCCAGGCGATCACCCAGCTCGCGCAGGCGGTCGCCGTCGGTGTCGACCACGGTGATGTCGTTGGCCTCGCTGGCCAGGTGCTCGGCCAGGGTGCCACCCACCTGGCCGGCGCCGAGAATGATGATCTTCACCTGTTAGCTCCGTTAGCAGGCCACTGAGAGGTCAGCCACTAGCCGCGCGGGCCAGCGGCAATCTTCATCAGCTTGGCGTAGTAGAAACCATCGTGGCCGTCCGGCTGCGGCAGCAGCTGGCGTCCGTGGGCCGGTTTGATGCCGAAGTTGCCCGGAATATCCAGTTCGCGCGCGCCCGGCGTGCGCGCCAGGAAGGCGTCGATGTTAGCGCTGTTTTCCTCGGGCAGCACCGAGCAGGTGGCGTAGAGCAGAATGCCGCCGACCTCGAGGATCGGCCACAGGGCATCCAGCAGTTCGCTCTGCAAAGTGGCCAGGGCACTGATGTCCTCGGCCTGGCGGGTGAGCTTGATGTCCGGATGGCGGCGGATTACCCCGGTGGCCGAACAGGGGGCATCCAGCAGGATGCGCTGGAACGGCGTGCCGTCCCACCAGGCGGCGGTGTCGCGGCCATCGGCGGCGACCAGCGTGGCCTGCAGGCGCAGGCGATCCAGGTTTTCACGCACCCGGGTCAGGCGCAGCGGCTCGGCATCCAGCGCGATCACCTCGCCCAGGCCCGGCTCGCGCTCCAGCAGGTGGCAGGTCTTGCCGCCCGGTGCGGCGCAGGCGTCCAGCACGCGCTGGCCGGGCGCCAGTTCCAGCAGGCCGGCGGCCAGCTGCGCGGCCTCGTCCTGCACGCTGACCCGCCCCTCGGCGAAGCCCGGCAGGCCGGTGACGTCGCAGGGCTGCAGCAGGCGGATGCCGTCGGCGCTGAACGCGCAGGGTTCGGCTGAAAGGCCGGCGGCGCGCAATTCGTCCAGATAGGCGTCGCGGCTGCCGTGGCGCCGATTGACGCGCAGGATCAGCGGCGGGTGCAGGTTGTTGGCCGCGCAGATGGCTTCCCAGTGCTCAGGCCAGTCGGCCTTCAGGCGCTTCTGCAACCAGCGCGGATGAGCGGTGCGGCTGACCGGATCGCGCTCCAGTTCGGTGAACAGCGCCTCGCCTTCGCGCTGCGCGCGGCGCAGCACGGCATTCAGCAGGCCCTTGGCCCAGGGCTTCTTCAGCTTGTCCGTGCAGCCAACCGTTTCGCCGATGGCGGCATGCGCCGGGACGCGGGTGTGGAAGAGTTGGTAGAGGCCGACCAGCAGCAGGGCCTCGACATCGCGATCGGCGGCCTTGAACGGCTTCTGCAGCAGCTTCTCGGCCAACAGCGCCAGGCGCGGTTGCCAGCGGGCGGTGCCGAAGGCCAGTTCCTGCACCAGTCCGCGGTCGCGGGCTTCGACGCGCTCGAGCAGCGGCGGCAGGCTGCTGCCCAGCGAGGCGCGGCCCTGCAGGACGGCCGCCAGGGCCTGGGCGGCCGCCAGGCGCGGGTTCATGCGCCGAACACCAGGCCGGCGGCGAACTGCTCGCGGCGGCTGTTGTACAGGTCGCTGAAAGCCAGCGGCTTGCCGCCCGGCAACTGCAGGCGGGTGAGCAGCAGCGCACCCTGGCCGCAGGCCACGCGCAGGCCGTCCTTGCCGGCGTCGAGAATCGTGCCCGGCGCGCCGCTGCCGTCAGCGAGCTGTGCCGCATGCACCTTCACCGCTTCGCCGGACAGGCCGCTGTGGCAGATCGGCCACGGATGCAGCGCGCGGATCTGCCGCTCCAGGTCGACGGCCGGACGGCTCCAGTCCAGACGCGCCTCGTCCTTGCTGAGCTTGTGGGCATAGCAGGCCAGCGCATCGTCCTGTGCTTCTCCCTTGAGCGTACCGGCCTCCAGGCCGTCGACGGCCTCGACGATGGCGCGCGCGCCCAGTTCGGCCAGGCGGTCATGCAGCGTGCCGCCGGTATCCTCGGCGCTGATCGGCGTGGTCACCTTGAGCAGCATCGGCCCGGTATCCAGGCCGGCTTCCATCTGCATCACCGTCACGCCGGATTCGGCATCACCGGCTTCCACCGCGCGCTGGATCGGCGCCGCACCACGCCAGCGCGGCAGCAGCGAAGCGTGGCTGTTGATGCAGCCCAGGCGCGGAGTATCCAGCACGGCCTGCGGCAGGATCAGCCCATAGGCGACCACCACCATCAGGTCGGGTTGCAGGGCGGCCAGTTCCGCCTGGGCGGCCGGATCACGCAGCGTCTGCGGCTGATAAACCGGGATGTTGTGGGTCATCGCCAGTTGCTTGACCGGGCTGGGCATCAGCTTCTGGCCGCGGCCGGCCGGGCGATCGGGCTGGGTGTAGACGGCCACCACCTGGCGGCCTGCCTCAAGCAGGGCCCGCAGGTGCTGGGCGGCGAATTCGGGGGTGCCGGCGAAGACGATACGCATGGGAGCTCACTGACGAAAAAGGCTTGCCGAAGCAAGCCTTTGGGTTCGGATCACGCCTGCTGGCGGTGTTGTTTTTCCAGCTTCTTCTTGATGCGGTCGCGCTTGAGCTGCGACAGGTAATCGACGAAGAGCTTGCCGTTGAGGTGGTCGCACTCGTGCTGGATGCACACCGCCAGGAGGCCTTCGGCGATCAGCTCGTAGGGCTGGCCGTCGCGGTCCAGCGCCTTGATCTTCACCTTCTGCGGGCGATCGACGTTCTCATAGAAGCCGGGCACCGACAGACAGCCTTCCTGGTACTGGTCCATCTCGTCAGTCAGCGGCTCGAACTCCGGGTTGATGAAGACCCGGGGCTCGGACTTGTCCTCGGACAAATCCATCACCACCACGCGCTTGTGTACGTTCACCTGGGTTGCCGCCAGGCCGATGCCGGGAGCGGCATACATGGTCTCGAACATGTCGTCGACCAGCTGACGAATGCTGTCATCGACCACCTCCACCGGCTTGGCGAGGGTGCGCAGCCGCGGATCGGGGAATTCGAGGATGTTGAGAATGGCCATAAGCGTTTGTGAAACAGGTATGCAATTGGAAAAAGGCCCACTGCTAAGATCCGGCAGCGGTGCAAAAGTGCCTGCAAACCACGGTTTTCAAGGGTTTGAAGCGAGGTCGGGCAATTTTGCGCGGAGCCACATCATAAAGGGATTCAGCCCATGAGGAAAACACTACTCGCCCTGCTGCTGCTGGCCGGTGGCGGCCTGGCCCAGGCCCAGGTTGAGCTGCGCGACGGACATCCGGAGCGCTACACGGTCGTCAAGGGCGATACCCTGTGGGATATCTCCGCGCGGTTTCTCGACCGACCCTGGAAATGGCCGCAGATCTGGCACGTGAATCCGCAGGTGGAGAACCCCCACCTCATCTATCCGGGCGATGTGCTCAGCCTGGTGTATGTGGATGGCCAGCCGCGCCTGACCCTGGAGCGCGGCACCTCGCGCGGTACGGTCAAGCTGTCCCCGCAGGTGCGCAGTACCCCGCTGATCGAGGCGATCGCGCCGATTCCGCTGGAAGCGATCAACAGCTTCCTGCTGGCCAACCGCATCGTCGACAGCGCGGAGGATTTCGAGCGTGCACCCTACATCGTCGCCGGCAACGCCGAACGCGTGATCAGCGGCAAGGACGATCGCGTCTACGCCCGCGGACGCTTCCCCAATGACGAGCCGGTGTACGGCATCTATCGCCAGGGTCGCACCTACGTCGATCCGGTCACCCGTGAAGTGCTGGGCATCAATGCCGACGACATCGGCACCGGCCAGCGCATCGGCGAGGAAGGCGACATCACCACCCTGCGTCTGACCCGCTCCACCCAGGAAATCCGCATCGCCGACCGGCTGTTTTCCACCGAGGAACGCACCCTCACCTCCTCCTTCGTGCCCAGCGAGCCATTGCAGACCATCGACGGGCTGATCCTCGACGTGCCGCGCGGCGTGACGCAGATCGGCCAATACGATGTGGTCACCCTCAACAAGGGCCGTCGCGACGGCCTGAGCGAGGGCAACGTGCTGGCCATCTACAAGACCGGCGAAACGGTGCGCGACCGCCTCACCGGCGAGCAGGTCAAGATTCCCGATGAGCGCGCCGGCCTGCTGATGGTGTTCCGCGCCTACGACAAGCTCAGCTACGGTCTGATCCTGCAGGCCACCCGGCAGATGGCGGTGCTCGACAAGATTCGCAATCCCTGACCCGGTTCCAGGGATCACCCAGCCGCTCTCGCCCCCTGGCAGAGCGGCTTTTTTGTGCCCTTTCGTGACCACCTTACGATCACTGGTGCCCCGCCGTGTAGGACGGATAACGCAGTGCTTGGCCGCCGAAGCGGTGTGCACAGGGCGTCGGTCGTTACCCGCGGCTATCCTTGCAGCCTTTCTGAGCCGATCAGGGACGATCGCATGAACCACCTGACTTCGCCTGCCGAACTGGAAGCGCGTCTGCGTCTGCACGCCTTGCCGGAACTGGGCCCGCGTCGTTTCCGGCGCCTGTTGCAGGCCTTCGAAACCGCCAGTGCCGCCCTTAGCGCGCCGGCCTCCGCCTGGCGCGCACTGGGGCTGCCGGCGGTGTGCGCGGAAGCGCGTCGCAGCGCGTTGGTGCGCCAGTCTGCGCAGGACGCTCTGACCTGGCTGCAGCAGCCCGACCAGCACCTGCTGTGTTGGGACCACCCCGGCTATCCGGCGCTGCTCGCCGAGCTGGATGACGCCCCGCCGCTGCTGTTCGTCGCCGGCGATCCGGGGCTGCTGGAGCGTCCGCAGCTGGCCATCGTCGGCAGCCGGAACGCCTCGCGGCCGGGGTTGGAATGTGCCGGCCGTTTCGCCCGGGAACTGGCCGGTGGCGGTTTCGTGGTCACCAGCGGGCTGGCGCTGGGCATCGACGGTGCCGCCCACGAGGGCGCGCTGCAGGCGGGCGGCGGAACCATCGGCGTGCTCGGCTCCGGGCTGCTGCGCCTCTACCCCGCCCGACATCGGCGTCTCGCCGAACGCATGCGCGCCGAGGGCGGCGCGCTGGTTTCCGAACAGCCGCTGGATGCGCCACCGCTGCCGGCCAATTTTCCCCGCCGCAATCGCATCATCAGTGGGCTGTCGCTGGGTGTGCTGGTGATCGAGGCGAGTCCTTCCAGTGGTTCGCTGATCACTGCGCGACTGGCTGCGGATCAGGGGCGTGAGGTGTTCGCCGTGCCGGGTTCGATTCACCATCCGGGCGCGCGCGGCTGCCATCAGTTGATCCGCGACGGCGCCAGCCTGGTGGAAAGCGTCGATGACATCCTCCAGCAACTGCGCGGCTGGCAGCGACTTGCGCCTGTCGCTCCGTCTGGCGCGCAGTCGGCCGAACAGAAGCAGCATCCGCTGCTTGCCCTGCTGTGGGCCGCCCCGCACAGCAGCGAAGCGCTGGCGGTGGCCAGTGGCTGGCCGATGGCGCGGGTGCTGGCCGAGTTGACCGAGCTGGAGATCGATGGCCGGGTGGCCTGTCAGGCGGGCATCTGGAGCGGGCTGGCCAAATAGCGGCGCAGCGCAACGCGGACGGGCGCTTGCGGTACACTGCGCGCCCGGTTTTTTCGGTAGAGCGAGTGGCATGAACAGCAGTTGGCGCATCCGCCAGGTGGCGGGCGTGGTGAAGGGTGGCGGGGTGATCGCGTATCCGACCGAAGCGGTCTGGGGCCTGGGGTGCGATCCCTGGAACGAGGCGGCGGTGCGCCGTCTGCTGGCCCTCAAGTCGCGACCCATGCACAAGGGGCTGATCCTGGTGGCCGCCCGCGCCACCCAGTTCGATTTCCTGCTCAACGACCTGCCCGGCGAATGGCTGCTGCGCCTGGCCGATTCCTGGCCGGGTCCGAACACTTGGCTGGTGCCCCATCAGAACCGCCTGCCCGCCTGGATCACCGGGCGGCATGCCACCGTGGCGCTGCGGGTCAGCGACCATCCGCTGGTGCGGGCCCTGTGCGCCCACACCGGCCCGCTGGTCTCCACTTCCGCCAATCCGGCCGGGCGTCCTTCGGCGCGCAGCCGCCTGCGCGTCGAACAGTACTTCCACAACCAGCTGGATGGCCTGCTGGGTGGCGAGCTGGGCGGTCGGCGCAATCCAAGCCTGATCCGCGATCTGGCCACCGGCAAGGTGATCCGCCCGTCCTGAGCGGTACGCCTCCCGCCGCGCACGTTCCGTAGCGGTCAGCGCTGTTCTGGTCGCCGAGGCGCGCCGGGCCGGCGCGTTGGTGGACAAGGAAAACGTTGTCCACCCTACGGTTGCACGGAACCTCTGGGAGCAGCTTCAGCCGCGATGGATGCCAACGGCTTCCCCCCTTCGCCAACGACTACGGCAGCAGGATGGTCGACCCCACCGTCTCCCCCGCCGCCAGCGCCCGCTGCGCCTCGGCGGCATCAGCCAGCGCATAGCGCTGGCTGATTTCCACCTGGATCTGGCCGCGGGTGATCATGCCGAACAGCTCGTCGGCCATCGCCTGCAAGCGGTCCGGAGTGTTGGCGTAGCCGGCCAGGGTCGGACGGGTGACGTACAGCGATCCCTTCTGCGCCAGCACGCCCAGGTTGACGCCGCTCACCGCACCGGAGGCATTGCCGAAGCTGACCAGCAGGCCGCGCGGCGCCACACAGTCCAGGGAGATTTCCCAGGTGGACTTGCCCACCGAGTCGTAGACCACCGGGCACTTGGCGCCGCCGGTCAGCTCCAGCACGCGCTGACGGATGTCCTCGCGGCTGCGGTCGATGGTCGCCCAGGCGCCTAGTGCCTTGGCGCGCTCGGCCTTTTCCGCCGAACCGACCACACCGATCAGCTTGGCGCCGATGGCCCTGGCCCACTGGCAGGCCAGCGAACCCACGCCACCGGCGGCGGCGTGGAACAGGCAGAACTCGCCCGGCTGCAGTTCGTGGGTCTGGCGCAGCAGGTATTGCACGGTCAGCCCCTTGAGCATCACCGCGGCGGCTTGCTCGAAGGAGATGGCCTCCGGCAGTCTGACCAGCTTGTCGGCCGGCAGCACATGCAGCTCGCTGTAGGCGCCCAGCGGGCCGGTGGCGTAGGCGACCCGGTCGCCGACCTTGAAGCCGGTCACCGCGCTGCCCAGCGCCTCCACCTCGCCGGCACCTTCGGTGCCCAGGCTGGACGGCAGCGCCGGCGGCGCGTACAGCCCGCTGCGGAAATAGGTGTCGATAAAGTTCAGACCGATGGCGCGGTTGCGCACCCGCACTTCATGGGGGCCGGGCGCGGCGGGCGCGTAGTCGCGGTACTCGAGGACCTCGGGGCCGCCGTGGGCGCTGAACTGGATACGCTTGGCCATTCTGGATCTCCACAGGAAAAGCGCCTATCGAAACCCTCCCCGACACCGGCGTCAACCGCGCGGATGGTATGCTTTCGCGCCTGTTTACCAACTTCGCCAAGGTGCTGGGTTCATGAGTGTCCCGCTCGATGCCGTCAAAGCCTACCTGCTCGACCTGCAGGACCGTATCTGTGCCGCGCTGGAGGCCGAGGACGGCCGCGCGCGCTTCGTCGAGGACGCCTGGCAGCGCCCGGCCGGCGGCGGTGGCCGCACGCGGGTGATCGGTGACGGCGCGCTGATCGAAAAGGGCGGCGTGAACTTCTCCCACGTGTTCGGCGACAACCTGCCGCCGTCGGCCAGCGCCCACCGGCCGGAACTGGCCGGGCGCGGCTTTCAGGCCATGGGCGTGTCGCTGGTCATCCACCCGGATAACCCGCACGTGCCCACCTCCCACGCCAACGTGCGACTGTTCTGCGCCGAGAAGGAAGGCGCCGAGCCGGTGTGGTGGTTCGGCGGCGGCTTCGACCTGACGCCTTACTACGCCCACGAGGAAGACTGCGTGCACTGGCACCGCGTGGCCCGCGACGCCTGCGCGCCGTTCGGCGCGGATGTCTACCCGCGCTTCAAGGCCTGGTGCGACCGTTACTTCTTCCTCAAGCATCGCAACGAGCCGCGCGGCATCGGCGGGCTGTTCTTCGACGACCTGAACGACTGGGACTTCGACACCAGCTTCGCCTTCCTGCGTGCCATCGGTGACGCCTATCTGGAGGCCTACCTGCCGATCGTGCAGCGCCGCAAGGCCACGCCGTTCACCGAAGCCCAGAAAGCCTTCCAGGAGTACCGGCGCGGCCGCTACGTGGAGTTCAACCTGGTGTTCGACCGTGGCACCCTGTTCGGCCTGCAGTCGGGCGGACGCACCGAGTCGATCCTCATGTCGCTGCCGCCCAAGGTGCGCTGGGGCTACGACTGGCACCCCGAGCCGGGCAGCGAAGAGGCGCGGCTGACCGAGCACTTTCTAACCGCCCGCGACTGGCTGGCGTCCTAGTCGCAGCGTAGGGTGGTCACGGCGTGCCGTGGCCATCGTCGGCCTTTTTCATGTTTGCAGTCTGGAGCCTTTCATGGACCGCTACGGCGTCTTCGGCAACCCCATCGCCCACAGCAAATCCCCGCTGATCCACCGCCTGTTCGCCGAACAGACCGGCCAGGCGCTGACCTACGAGGCACTGCTGGCGCCACTGGATGATTTCGCCGGTTTCGCCCGCGCGTTCTTCCGCAACGGCCTGGGCGGCAACGTCACCGTGCCGTTCAAGGAAGAGGCGTTTCGCCTGGCCGACACCCTGACCGCGCGCGCGCAGCGCGCCGGCGCGGTGAACACCCTGAAGAAGCTCGACGATGGCCGTCTGCTCGGCGACAACACCGATGGCGCCGGCCTGGTGCGCGACCTGACCCACAACGCCGGTGTTGCCCTGCGCGGCCAGCGCATCCTGATTCTCGGCGCCGGCGGCGCGGTGCGGGGCATCCTCGAACCCTTCCTTGCCGAGCGGCCGGCGGAACTGCTGATCGCCAACCGCACGCCGGCCAAGGCCGAAGCCCTGGCCGAGGCCTTCGCCGACCTCGGCCCGCTGCGCGCCTGTGGGTTCGATTACGCGGGCGAGCCGTTCGACCTGATCGTCAACGGCACCTCGGCCAGCCTGGCCGGCGACGTGCCGCCGATCGATCCGCACCTGATCCGTCCCGGCCATACCCTGTGCTACGACATGATGTACGGCGCCCGGCCAACCGCCTTCAACCAGTGGGCCGCAGACCACGGCGCGGTGACCCGCGACGGCTTGGGCATGCTGGTCGAGCAGGCGGCGGAAGCGTTCTTCCTGTGGCGCGGTGTGCGCCCCCAGGCGGAGCCGGTCCTTCAGATGTTGCGTCGCCAGTTGCTGTAGTGCTCCGGGTGGCGCCGGCAATAGGCATAGCAGCCGATCGCCGCGCCGATCCCCAGCAGCAGCGCCACGCCGGCCAGCGGATGCTGGCGCGCGCAGTCCTGCGCCGCGCGCCCGGCCGCCCGGGTACTGTCCAGCAGATCTCTGGCGTGCCAGTCGCGATCCTGCCACAGCGCTTCGGCCCGGCTGCGCAAGCCGGACAAGCCATGCTGGCCGCGCAGGTGTTCACGGCTCAGTTCCTCGAGGGCGCGCCGCAGGCGCGTCAGCTCTGCTTCGACGTCGGTCTGGGTCGATGATGAGTGGTTGCCGAACCAGGACATGATGGATCCTCCCGTGAGTGTCAGCTCAACAGACCTGACACCGTCCGGGAGGTGCGACCGGCGGGATGGCCGGTGTCAGCGCCGCACGTCGTGCAGGATCTCGTGGACGATGCCGGTGGCCAGCACCACCGGTACCAGATCGCCGCCGGCGCGCCGCCACTCATGACCCCGGTAATGCGGCACGTAACGGTGCTGCTGGGCGTTCAGGCGCCGCCCCCAGCCGGGCGGTAGCGGCTTGCCGCGCACGATATGTACATGCGGCAGCGGCGTCGGGCCGTAGCCGATGTGATGGCGGTTGGCGTGGATCTGTACGCGCACCGGTCGAAAATCCGCTGGTGGACGGGGCGCCTGATGCGCCGGGCGCGCGTGCTTGACCGGCGGCTGGTGCGCACGGGCCCCTGGATGGGCCTGATGGCGTGGTGGAGGCCCGGACTGCATGGCCGGTTGCCGGCCAGTGTGCGGTGCCTGATGCTGCGGCTTGCGCTCCGGTGCGGTCTGCTGCCAGCCGGGCATCACGGCCGTGTAGGGCGGCGGCGCGGCATGACGCGGGGGCGGATGGTGCGACTGCTCGTAGCCCGGCGCCGCCAGCGCCAGGGAGCTGCCCAGGGTCAGCAGCAGGCCGAATGAGACGGCCAGACGGGACGCTTGCATGGTCGTCTCCTTGAAGGATGAGTCCGGCGAGTGAACCGGGTGCGCTGGCATCCTAACCCTAGCCAAGGCTGAGGGAGGCCTGTCAGATGACTTTTACCTTCGCCTGCGTAATGTCAGCGGTGACTTACACACTGCAACGCAATAGACGCGGGTTCGCTTCAATAGAGCTGCCAGTCGTATAGCTTTTTGCTATTAATACGCGGCTCATTCAGGAAGGAAGCCCGGTTGTGACCCCTATTCGTTTTGCCCCGCTGCGCGCTGCTGTTCTGCTGATGGCCGGTGTCTGGTTGCCGGTGCTGTCCCACGCTGCGCCCGCCGTATGGGTGGCAGGGTTGTACAGCGAAACCGACCAGGGCAGGCGTGACGGCCACGACGGCCACATCAGTTACAGCCGTGGCGCGGCCGTCGGTGTAGATGCCCGCCTGAGCCAGCGCTGGACACTGGGTGTCGGCTACCGTCAGCTGAGCACCGATGCCCGGGATGCCAGTGGCGGTCGCCTGCACGCCGACACCTGGCAGGGGTTTCTGAACGGCGGCTTCGAGCACGGCAATCTGCAGGTGCTGGGTAGTATGGAGTATGGCAAGGCCGAACACCGGCTGAGACCGGCGGACGACTACGACGGTAGCCTGCTGGGCGCGAACCTGACCCTGGCCTATCGGCATCATCTGCAGGGCACCGTGCATGTGATTCCGCGCGTGCTGGCGCGTTACAGCCAGGTGGATATCGACGATGCGGGCCGCGTCGAGCGTCAGGAGGTGGGAGAGCTGGGCGCCGGCGTGCACCTGGTCGGGCGCGTGCCCCTCGACCAGGGCCAACTGGTCCAGACCATTCGCCTGATGCGTTACCACGAGCTGATGGATGACCGTATCGACACCGCAGCCGTGTACGTGATCGATGGAGCGCCGTTGCTGAGCGGCGGGGCGCGGCGCGACCGCAACAGCTACCAGTTGGGCTTGGGCATGGATTACCAGTTGGGCGGCTTCACCCTCGGCGCCAGCTACGGCTACTACTCCCGCGCAGACTTCCACGCCAACACGGCGTCGCTGCAGGTCCAGCTGGCGTTCTGAACCGCGCCGGCCTGAACGGCGCTGACCGCCCTGCGCTTGTGGTGCTTCGGCGCAGGGCAGGCATGAAAAAGCCGCTGCGCCCTCCCGGACGCAGCGGCTTTTTCGTTGCGCTGGAACCAGAGGTCAGCCGCGCGCCCCGCGCACCCCGGCCGCCAGCTCGCTGCACAGCGTCAGCACGTCATGGATGGCCTGCTTGGGTGTGTCGGCCTTGGCGATGCGGTCGACCAGCGCCGAGCCGACCACCACGCCGTCGGCGCGACGGGCCACGTCGGCGGCGTGTTCGGCGGTGCGGATGCCGAAGCCGATGCACAGTGGCAGGTCGGTGTGGCGACGCAGGCGGGCGACGGCTTCGTCGACCTGTTGCATGCTCGCCGAGCCGGCGCCGGTCACCCCGGCCACCGACACGTAGTACACGAAGCCGGAGCTGCCGTTGAGCACCACCGGCAGGCGTGCATCGTCAGTGGTCGGCGTGGTCAGGCGGATGAAGTCGAGGCCGGCGGCCTGGGCCGGGTCGCACAGGTCGGCGTTGTGCTCCGGAGGCAGGTCGACCACGATCAGACCGTCCACGCCTGCGGCCTTGGCGTCCTCGATGAAGCGCGGCACGCCGTAATGGTGGATCGGGTTGAAGTAGCCCATCAGCACGATCGGCGTGGTCTGGTTGTCCTCGCGGAACTCGCGGACCATCTGCAGGGTTTTCGCCAGGTTCTGGCCATTGCCCAGGGCGCGGATATTGGCCAGCTGGATCGCCGGGCCGTCGGCCATCGGGTCGGTGAACGGCATGCCCAGCTCGATCACGTCGGCGCCGGCGTCCGGCAGACCCTTGAGGATGTGCAGGGCGGTGGCGTAGTCCGGGTCGCCGGCGGTCAGGAAGGTCACCAGCGCGGCGCGATTCTGCTGTTTCAGTTCGGCGAAGCGGGTCTGCAGGCGGCTCATGCGCGGGTCTCCTCAAGCTTCAGGTGGTGCATCACGGTCTGCATGTCCTTGTCGCCGCGGCCGGACAGGTTGACCACCATGAGGTGGTCCTTGGGTAGCTGCGGCGCGCGCTTGAACATCTCCGCCAGCGCGTGGGACGACTCCAGCGCCGGGATGATGCCTTCCAGGCGGCAGCACTGGTGGAAGGCGGCCAACGCCTCGTCGTCGGTGATCGGCACGTACTCGACGCGGCCGATGTCGTGCAGCCAGGCGTGCTCGGGGCCGACGCCCGGGTAGTCGAGGCCGGCGGAAATCGAGTGGGCATCGATGATCTGCCCGTCGTCGTCCTGCAGCAGGAAGGTACGGTTGCCGTGCAGCACGCCCGGGGTGCCGCCGTTCATGCTGCTGGCGTGCTTGCCGGTGTCGATGCCGTGGCCGGCGGCTTCCACACCGACGATCTGCACCGAGGCGTCATCCAGGAACGGGTGGAACAGGCCGATGGCGTTGGAGCCGCCGCCGATGCAGGCGATCAGGCTGTCGGGCAGGCGGCCCTCCTGTTCCTGCATCTGCTGGCGGGTCTCCTTGCCGATGACGGACTGGAAGTCGCGCACCATGGCCGGGTACGGGTGCGGGCCGGCGGCGGTGCCGATCAGGTAGAAGGTGTCGTGCACGTTGGTCACCCAGTCGCGCAGCGCCTCGTTCATGGCGTCCTTGAGGGTGCCGGTGCCGGCGGTGACCGGAATCACCTCGGCGCCCAGCAGCTTCATGCGGAACACGTTGGCCTGCTGCCGGTCGATGTCGGTGGTGCCCATGTACACCACGCACTGCATGCCGAAGCGTGCGGCCACGGTGGCGGTGGCCACGCCGTGCATGCCGGCGCCGGTCTCGGCGATGATGCGCTGCTTGCCCATGCGCCTGGCCAGCAGGATCTGGCCGATGCAGTTGTTGATCTTGTGCGCGCCGGTGTGGTTCAGCTCCTCGCGCTTGAGGTAGATCTTCGCGCCGCCGCAGAACTCGGTGAGGCGTTCGGCGAAGTACAGCGGGCTCGGGCGGCCGATGTAGTCGCGCTGGAAGTAGGCCAGTTCCTTGAGGAACGCCGGATCCTGCTTGGCCTTCTCGTATTCGGCGGCCAGTTCGTGGATCAGCGGCATCAGGGTTTCGGCGACGTACTGGCCGCCGAAGCTGCCGAACAGGCCCTTGGCGTCGGGTCCGTTGCGTAATGAGGTCATGGGTAGGCTCCTGGATTCGAGGGGCGTTGCAGCGATGGTCAGACCTTAACCAATCCCCGATGCCTTAAAAAGCGATAAGATTGCCGCAATTCGTCAGGAAATATCACCTATGACCGCCTCGCTTCCCCCGCTCAATGCCCTGCGCGCCTTCGAGGCCGTGGCGCGCCTAGGTAGCCTGAAACGCGCGGCCGACGAGCTACACGTTACCCATGGGGCGGTCAGTCGGCAGCTCGCCAACTTGGAACAGACCCTCGGCGTGGCACTACTGGAGAAGGAAGGGCGCGGCGTAAAACTCACCGATGCCGGCGCCCGTCTCGGCGCGGTGGCCAGCGAGGCCTTCGAGCGGCTGACCACGCTGTGCGCCGAACTGCAACACCAGGCCAGCGAGGCGCCCTTCGTGCTCGGCTGCCCGGGCAGCCTGCTGGCGCGCTGGTTCATCCCACGCCTGGATCGCCTGCAGCGCGAGCTGCCGGAGTTACGTCTGCAGCTGTCGGCCAGCGAAGGTGAGCTGGACCCGCGCCGCGCCGGCCTGGACGCCACCCTGTGGTTTGCCGAGCCGCCCTGGCCGGCCGATGTTGCCGTGTTCGAGCTGGCCGCCGAGCGCATCGGTCCGGTGCTCAGTCCGCACCATCCCCGGGCGGCGCAATTGGGCGCGGCGCCGCCGGAGGCGCTGCTTGATGAGGCGCTGCTGCACACCGTCTCGCGGCCCCAGGCGTGGCCCACCTGGCTGCGCAGCCAGGGGCTGCAGCCGGGGCAACTGCGCCTTGGCCAGGGGTTCGAGCACCTCTACTACCTGCTGGAAGCTGCGCTGGCCGGCCTGGGCGTGGCCATCGCCCCGCAGCAGCTGGTGGCCGACGACCTGGCCGCCGGCCGTCTGTTGGCGCCCTGGGGCTTCGTGGAGACCCCGGCGCGGCTGGCCCTCTGGGTACCGCGCCGGCGCCTGGATCGGCGCGCCGAGCGACTGGCCGACTGGTTGCGTGCCGCGCTGGCGTAACGGCAAGGCTTTTCTATGCTGTTCCCCAGCCCATGCGGGCGCACTCATCCAGCGGTCCGCTGTCCATGACCGTACGGGCCAGGGCCCTTCATCAGGAGAGCGGCGACATGTCGGATCATCACACCTACAAGCTGGTCGAGCTGGTCGGCACCTCCCCCACCAGCATCGAAGACGCCATCCAGAGTGCGCTGACCGAGGCGGGCAAGAGTCTGCGCCTGCTGGAATGGTTCGAAGTGGTCAGCACGCGCGGGCACATCGTCAACGGCGCGGTCGGGCATTTCCAGGTGACGCTCAAGGTCGGCTTCCGCATCGCCAACAGCTGAGGAGGCCGCCATGAACCTGTTGCCGATCCTCGGGCTGATGCTGCTAGGCACTGAGCTCCAGGCTGCGTCCAAGCCCTGCGAGGAGCTCAAGGCGGAGATCGCCGCCAAGCTGCAAGCCCGGGGCGTGCATGAATACCAGCTGGAAATCACCAACCCCGGAGGGGCGGTGGGCTGGACCGTAGTCGGGACCTGCGAAGGGGGCAGCAAGGAAATCCTCTATCGGCGCGGCCGCGCCGAACTGCCCGATACGCTGCCGGACGATGAGGACGCCGACACGGCGCCCCTGCCTGAGGATGAGCGGGATGCCGGGCCGACGTCGCTGCCCGAGCCGATCCGGCCGTTGCCCTGATCGGGCGCCCTCGCCATGGCTCACGGAGGAGCGACTGGCAGTGCGGCGGAAGAGCTGATCCAGCGCGGCTATCAGGCGCTTTCCGCAACCGACCGACGGGCGCTGCTGCGCCCCTACCAGGACAATCGGTTTCGTGACGACGTGCAGGGCATGCGCGCCCTGGGCGCCCTGCTGATCCTGATCTTCCACCTGTGGGTCCACAAGGTATCCGGCGGCGTCGACGTGTTCTTCGTGGTGTCCGGCTACCTGATGGCCGGCCTGCTGCTGCGCCAGGCCGCCAATGGCGGGCGCCTGCGACCGATCGAGTTCTGGGCCGGCGTGGTCAAGCGGGTGGCCCCGGCGGCGTATCTGGTCCTGCTGTGCACCCTGCTGTTTGGCTATCTGTACGTTCCTGCGCCGCTCTGGCGCACCGTGATCGACGACCTGCTGTTCAGCGCCCTGCAGCTGGAGAATCTGCACCTGATGCGCAGCGGCGCGAACTATCTGGATCGCCACATGCCGCCCAGCCCCTTCCAGCAGTTCTGGGCGCTGTCCATGCAGATGCAGTTCTATCTGCTGCTGCCCGGCTTGCTGGGCGTCGCCCTGTGGCTGGCGCGCCACTTCGGCTCCCGCTGGCCGCTGCTGCTGGTCATCGGCGGCGGGGCCCTGCTCTCCTTCGCCTATGGCCTGTCGGCCACCGAGGCAAACCCGGTGCGCGCCTACTTCAATCCTCTGGCCCGACTCTGGGAGTTTCTCGTCGGTGCCCTGCTGGCGCTGGCCTTGCCCCTGCTCTCGGGGCCCGGCCGCCGGCTGAGCCTGACGCTGTCTGGCCTGGGGCTGGTCCTGCTGCTGGGCACCGGCGTGTTGGTGCCTCGGGACATGCCGTTCCCGGGCGTGGCCGCGCTGCTGCCGGTGCTGGCCGCCGCCCTGCTGCTGTATGGCGGCGCCCGCCGCGAGGCCTCGGTAATCCAGCGACTGTTGTCCACCCGCCAGCTGGTGTACCTGGGAGGCGTGTCCTTCACCCTCTACCTGTGGCACTGGCCGGTACTGGTCTTCATGCTGCACCTGCACGGGGTCGATCAGGTCAACCTGCCGCAGGGCCTGCTGGTGATCGGGCTGTCGCTGCTGCTGGCCATCCTCACCAGCCTGCTGGTGGAGACACCGGCGCGTCGCATCCCGCGCAACCACCCCTGGCGCGCCTTCATGCTCGGTGTGCTGTGCCTGATGCCGGTATTCGCGCTCTGGGTAGGGGGCAAGCATGTGATTCTCGACCGGCTGCGCATGGCGGAACAGGGCGGCGAATCCCGGGGCTTCTTCACCGGCAGCCGCATCAGCCTGCAGGACAACGCCCGCAGCGTGTCGCTGGCGCGTTTCATGGGCGTCAAGCGCGACATCAGTCCCGCCGCGCGGGAAAGCTGTGACCGTGGCATGTTCAGCGCAGAGATCATCCTGTGCACCTTCGGCGACCTCGAAGCCGCGCCGCTGGTGGCGCTGGTCGGTGGTTCCCACGCTTCGCAATGGGAGCCGGCCTTCTCGGAGATCGGCCGCCGCTACGGGTTCCGGCTGGTCACCATTGTCATGTCGGCCTGCTCGCTGGGCTATCAGCCGGTGGCGTCGCGCAGCGAGGACTGCCGGCGGTGGAATGCCGGCCTGCTGCCGGTGCTGGCGGCGCTGCGGCCGAACGTGGTGATCACCACCGCGACCCGTTCCTTCTCGCCAGGCCGGGCGGACGCTGTCGAGTTTGTGCCGGACGGGTTGGTGGAAAGTCTGAGGAAGGTCCTGGCACTGGACATCCCGGTGATCGGTATCCGCGACAATCCCTGGTTCCGCCGCGACCCCAGTGCTTGCGTCTGGCAGAACCCGGCGCGCGCCAGCCGCTGTGCGCGGCCGATGCAGGAGGTGCTGCTGGTGGTAAATCCGGCGCGCGCGCTGGAGGAGCGGCTGCCGGGCTTCCACGCCCTGGACCTGAGCCACCTGCTGTGTGTGGACGGGCGCTGTCCGGCGTACTTCGACGGCCACCTGATGTGGCGCGATCGAGACCACCTGACACGCTCCTTCGTCCACTACATGGCTTCGGCCGTGCAGGCGGCGCTCGAAACCCAGGCGCCGGTGCTACCGCGGCGCGGGCCATAGCCGGATCGCCGGATCAGCGCAGGTTGGTCAGGACGTCCAGGCTGCGCAGGCGCGCGGCGTTGTCGTAGAGGTCGCAGGTGAAGATCAGTTCGTCTGCCTGGGTGCGGTCGAGCAGCCGCTCCAGGCGCTCGCGAACCCGCTCGGGTCCGCCGATCACCGCCACGCCAAGGAAATTGTTCACCGCCTCCTGCTCCTGGGGCAGCCAAAGGTCGCGCATGTCGGCCACTGGCGGCTGCATGCGCAGGCTGTGGCCGCGGATCAGCGCCAGCACGCGCTGGTACAGCGTGGTAGCCAGGTACTCGGCTTCCTCGTTGCTGTCCGCCGCCACCAGCGGCACGCCGAGCATCACCTGCGGGCGGTCGAGCACGTCCGAGGGCTGGAACTCCTCGCGGTACAGGGCGATGGCCTGGTGCATGTACTGCGGTGCGAAGTGCGAGGCGAACGCGTAGGGCAGCCCCTTGGCGGCGGCCAGACGGGCGCTGAACAGGCTGGAGCCGAGCAGCCAGATCGGCACGCGGCTGTTGATGCCCGGCATGGCAATCACCGATTGCCCGGGCTGGCGCGGGCCGAGCAGGGCCTGCAGTTCCTCCACGTCCTGGGGGAAATCGTCCGGGCTGCCCAGACGATCGCGGCGCAGGGCGCGCGCGGTGAACGGGTCGGCGCCGGGCGCGCGGCCCAGGCCCAGGTCGATACGCCCCGGATAGAGCGCTTCCAGCGTGCCGAACTGTTCGGCGACCACCAGGGGGGAATGGTTGGGCAGCATCACGCCGCCGGCACCGAGGCGGATGCGCGAGGTGCCGGCGGCCAGATAACCGATCAGCACGGCGGTGGCCGAGCTGGCGATGCCGTCCATGTTGTGGTGTTCGGCCACCCAGAAGCGCTCGAAACCCAGCGACTCGGCATGCCGCGCCAGCGCCAGGGCATTGTGCAGGGCGTCGGCCGGCGTGCCGTCGTCACGGATCGGTGCCAGATCGAGGATGGAGAAACGGGTATCGGCAAGGCGACGCATGGCGGGACTCCCGGTCGGTCAAAACGGCCCGCAGCGTACCACTTCCGCGCGGGCCAGCGGCTCGGTGCCGTCCTGGTCGTATAACCAGCCCTGGGCCTTGAGGGCCAGCGGGCGGGCTTCGAAACGATAGTCCCGGCCGGCCTGGAAGTGGGCATAACGCAGGCGCAGCTCGCAGGTGACCCGGCGCGGCTCGCCGAACAGGCCGCTGCCCTGCCGGCTGTCGTACTGGTAGCGCAGTTGCAGCTCATGGGTGCCGGGCGCCACGTCAACATAGCGACCGTCGGCGAGCCGCTGCCCGTCCAGTCGCTGGGCGCTCAGCACATCGGCCGGGGCGGCGCGTAGGCTGATCCGCGCCTGCCCGGGATCGGCCGGCGGGACCGGTGCGGCGCAGGCGCCGAGCAGCAGTCCGAGCAAGGACGCGACGGGGCGCATGCTAGCCGCCGCGACAGCCCTGTTCCGCGCCGCGTGCGACCAGGCGGTCGTAGGGATCGTACAGGCGGATCCAGGGTCGGAAGCCATGCTGCCCGGCTTGCAGGCGGTAGCGTTGGCCTGGGGTAAAGTCGTCGTACGCCAGGGTCAGCCGGCAATCGCGACGGTGGGGAGTGTCCCCGCCGATGTCGCGGGGATTGACGTCGAACTGGTAGCGCACCGCCAACTGGTGGGCGCCGGGCGCCAGCCGGAAGTGGTTCTTGCGCCACGGCGAGCCGTCCAGCTCCAGGGTGACCAGGCGATTATCGGCGGCGCTTTGCAGGTCGACCCAGGCGCGCTCGGCGTCGGGGCCCGACAGCAGGGAGCAGCCCGGTAGGACCAGCAGGCAGAGACTCAGCAGGGTGACGCGCATGATGGACTCCGGTCGACGGCGTAGGGGGCCAGGAAAACCTACAGCGGCCAGCGGGAAAGCGCGGCGATTCAGGGTTCTCGACCGCTGGTCCTGCCGTGCGGTTCCCTGGCTGCTGTGCCTCTGGCTGAGCGGTTGCGTCAATCTTGGCTACTACCACCAGATGGCAACGGGCCAGCTGCAACTCCTGCGCCAGCGTGAGCCGATCACTCAGGTGCTTTCCGACCAACGGCGCGACCCGCAGCTGCGCGCGCGTCTGGGCGTCGCCGTGCAGGCCCGGCATTTCGCCAGCCAGGTGTTGGGGCTGCCCGACAACCGCAGCTACCTGAGCTACGTCGAGCTGGACCGGTCCCATGTGCTCTGGAGTCTGATGGCCACGCCGGAATTTTCCGTGGAGGCCAGTCCGCAATGCTTCCCGCTGGCCGGCTGTGTGGCCTACCGGGGCTACTTCCGCCTCGAGCTGGCCGAAGCCGCCGCCGCGCGGCTACGCGCCCGCGGCCTGGATGTGTGGCTGGGCGGCGTGGACGCCTACTCGAGCCTGGGCTGGTTTGCCGATCCGCTGCTCAGCAGCATGCTGCGCCGCGACGACGAGCAACTGGCCGGGTTGATCTTCCACGAACTGGCGCACCAGCGCTTCTACCTGCCGGGCGACACGGCGTTCAACGAGTCCTACGCCAGCTTCGTGGAGCGTCAGGGCTTGCGCGAGTGGCGCGCGCGGCGTGGCCTGCCGGCGCCCGATGGCGCGGCGGAGCAACGGCACCGGGCGTTCGTTGTGCTGATTCTGGACACCCGCGAACGCCTGCGCGTGCTCTATGCCGCGCCGCGCTCGGTGGAGGCGCTGCGTCAGGCCAAGGCCGAGGCCTTGGCACAGTTGCGGGCCGACTACCGCCGGCTGCGCGAGGCCGACCAGGTGGCCAATTTCGACCGTTTCATGGCCGGGCCGCTGAACAACGCCAGCCTGCTGCCCTTCGCGCTGTACGACCAGTGGGTGCCGGCCTTCGCGCGGCTGTTCGCCGAGGTGGGCGAGGACTGGTCGGCCTTCCACGAGGCGGTGCGCCAGCTCGGCGGGGTGTCCGCCGAGCAGCGCCGCAGCCGGCTGGCTGCATTGCAGGGGGGCGGGGAACTCGACCGGCCGCCGACGGGAACGGAAAACCCGTAGCCGGGGCTTCAGCCGCGACGCTTCAGGCGTGGCGCCCCATCGCGGCAGAAGTCCGCCGATCTAGGCGGCCTGGCTGCCCAGAAAGGCGCTGCGCAGCGCGTCCAGGCTTTCGAAATGCCAGTCCGGCGCCTCGGCCAGCAGCTCCTCGCGGCTGCCGAAGCCGTAACCCACGGCGGCGCAGGCCAGGCCGTTGTGACGGGCGCCGATCAGGTCGTGCTTGCGGTCGCCGATCATCAGCGTGCGCGCCGGGTCCAGCGCTTCGCTCTCCACCAGGTAGCCGATCAGCTCGCGCTTGTCGGTGCGCGTGCCGTCCAGCTCGCTGCCGTAGATGCGCTCGAAATGCTGGTTGAAGCCGAAGTGCCGGGCGATCTCCGCCGCGAACACCGTGGGCTTGCTGGTGGCGATGAACAGGCGGCGGCCCTGCCCGCGCAGCTCTTCGAGCAGCGTGCCGATACCGTCGAACGGGCGGTTCTCGTACAGGCCGGTAACGCGGAAGCGCTCGCGGTAGTGATGCACCGCCTGCCAGGCCCGTTCCTCGTCCATCCCATAGCTGCTCATGAAGCACTGCAGCAGCGGCGGGCCAATGAAATGCTCCAGGGCGGCCAGGTCCGGCTCGTGGATGCCCAGTTGCGCCAGGGCGTGCTGCACCGAGCGGGTGATGCCCTCGCGGGGGTCGGTCAGGGTGCCGTCGAGGTCGAAGAGAATGGTGTCGTGGTGCATTAGCGGTCGTACCCTTCTGCCAGGTGCTGATCCTTCAGCTTCACGTAGTTGCCGGCGGTGTAGCTGAAATAAGCCTTTTCCGCGTCGCTCAGCGGACGGGCCTGCTTCACCGGGCTGCCCACATACAGATAGCCGCTTTCCAGCCGCTTGCCCGGCGGCACCAGGCTGCCGGCGCCAATCACCACCTCGTCCTCCACCACCACGCCGTCCATGACGATGGCGCCCATGCCCACCAGGATGCGGTTGCCCAGGGTGCAGCCGTGCAGGGTCACCTTGTGGCCGACGGTGACCTCGTCGCCGATGGTCAGCGGATAACCCTCCGGGTTGTACGGCCCGGCGTGGGTGATGTGCAGGACGGAACCGTCCTGGATGCTGGTGCGCGCGCCGATGCGGATGCGGTGCATGTCGCCGCGGATCACCGCCAGCGGCCACACCGAGCTGTCCGCGCCGAGTTCGATGTCGCCGATCAGCACCGCGCTGGCGTCGACGAAGGCCCGCTCGCCGAGGCGGGGCGTGTGGTTGCGGTAGGAACGAATGGCCACGATATGCTCTCCTGAGCTGCGAGAGTGGGCGATTGTAATTAAGATGCCGGGCAAGTGGACGTTGCCTACCCTGTCCCACATCACTTCCTCCACAGGTAAGAACGCAGTGACCAGCAATCCCCTCCTGCAGGATTTCGACCTGCCGCCCTTCTCCGCCATTCGACCCGAGCATGTCGAACCGGCGATCGACCAGATCCTTGCCGACAACCGCGCGGCGATCGAGCGCCTGCTCGACAGCCAGCGCCAGAACCCGAGCTGGAGCGGCCTGGTGCAGGCCCTCGACGAGCTGGGCGCGCGCCTCGGCCAGGCCTGGAGCCCGGTCAGCCACCTCAACGCGGTCTGCAACAGCCCGGAACTGCGCGACGCCTACCAGGCCTGCCTGCCGAAGCTCTCCGCGTACTACACCGAGCTGGGGCAGAACCGCGCCCTGTTCGAGGCCTACAGTGCGCTGGCACAAAGCCCGGCGGCCGCCGGTTTCGACGTGGCGCAGCAGACCATCCTCGAACACAGCCTGCGTGACTTCCGCTTGTCGGGCATCGACCTGCCGGCCGAGCAGCAGAAGCGCTATGGCGAGATCCAGCAGCGCCTGTCCGACCTGACCAGCCGCTTCTCCAACCAGTTGCTGGACGCCACCCAGGCCTGGACCAAGCTGCTCACCGACGAGAACGAACTGGCCGGCCTGCCGGAGTCGGCCCGCGCGCAGATGAAGCAGGCCGCCGAGGCCAAGGAACTCGACGGCTGGCTGATCACCCTGGAATTCCCCAGCTACTACGCGGTGATGACCTACGCCGACAACCGTGCCCTGCGTCAGGAGGTGTACACCGCCTACAGCACCCGCGCCTCCGACCAGGGACCCAACGCCGGCCAGCACGACAACGGCCCGCTGATGGTGGAAATCCTCGACCTGCGCCAGGAACTGGCCCACCTGCTGGGCTTCGCGCACTTCGCCGAGCTGTCGCTGGCCACCAAGATGGCCGACTCCACCGAGCAGGTGCTGAGTTTCCTGCGCGACCTGGCGGTGCGCAGCAAGCCGTTCGCCCGGCGCGATCTGGAAGAATTGCGCGCCTTCGCCGCCGAGCGCGGCGTGGCCGATCTGCAGAGCTGGGACACCGGCTACTTCGCCGAGAAGCTGCGCCAGGCCCGCTACGACCTGTCCAAGGAAACCGTGCGCGAGTGGTTCCCGATCGACAAGGTGCTGTCCGGCCTGTTCGCCATCGTGCAGAAGCTCTACGGCATCGAGATCAACGAGTTGCACGACTTCGAGCGCTGGCACCCGGACGTGCGCCTGTTCGAGATCCGCGAGCACGGCGAGCAGATCGGCCGCTTCTATTTCGACCTCTACGCCCGGGCCAACAAGCGCGGCGGCGCGTGGATGGATGGCGCGCGCGACAAGCGCCGTACCGCCGATGGCCGGCTGGTCTCGCCGGTCGCCTACCTGGTGTGCAACTTCACCCCGGCGACTACTGGCAAGCCGGCGCTGCTGACCCACGATGAAGTGACCACCCTGTTCCACGAGTTCGGCCATGGCCTGCACCACCTGCTGACCCGCGTCGAACATGCCGGTGCCTCTGGCATCAACGGCGTGGCCTGGGATGCCGTCGAGCTGCCCAGCCAGTTCATGGAGAACTGGTGCTGGGAGCCGGAAGGCCTGACGCTGATTTCCGCCCACTACCAGAGTGGCGAGCCGCTGCCCCGGGAGCTGCTGGACAAGATGCTGGCGGCGAAGAACTTCCAGTCCGGGCTGATGATGCTGCGCCAGCTGGAATTCTCGATCTTCGACTTCGAGCTGCATGCCAGCCATGGCGACGGCCGCAGCGTGCTGCAGGTGCTCGAGGCGGTGCGCGACGAGGTGGCGGTGATGCGGCCGCCGCAGTGGAACCGCTTCGCCAACGGCTTCGCCCACATCTTCGCCGGCGGCTACGCGGCCGGTTACTACAGCTACAAGTGGGCCGAGGTGCTGTCCGCCGACGCCTTCTCGCGCTTCGAGGAAGAAGGCGTGCTCAATCCGGAAACCGGTCGCGCGTTCCGCGACGCCATCCTGGCGCGCGGCGGCTCCCAGGCGCCGATGCAGTTGTTCGTGGATTTTCGTGGCCGCGAGCCGGCCATTGACGCGCTGCTGCGCCACAGTGGCCTGACGGAGAATGCAGCATGAGTGAAGTGAAGAAGCGTTTCATCGCCGGCGCCGTGTGCCCGGCCTGCGAAGCCCAGGACACCATCAAGATGTGGGACATCGACGGCGTGCCGCACCGCGAATGCGTGGCCTGCGATTACGCCGACACCCTCAACGAGCAGGGTATTTCGGTACCCAAGGAGCTCGGCACGCGGGTCAACCAGGCCAAGCCAGCGGCGGCCAAACCGCAGAGCGGCCAGGCCATGCAGTTTTTCCCCAACCCGAAGCTGAAGAAGTCGGAATAAGGCCCCGGGGCGTTCTATTCGCGAAAGAACTCCCCCGGCGTGCAGCCGAACTGCTGGCGAAAGGCGGCGATGAACGCCGAGGTGGAGTCGTAGCCGCAGGCCAGCGCCACGTCGGTGACCCGTTCGCCGCGCTCCAGCGGCGCCAGCGCGCCGAGCAGGCGCAGGCGCTGGCGCCAGGCCCGGAAGCTCAGGCCGGTCTCGCGCTGGAACAGCCGGCTCAGGGTCTTTTCCGACAGGCCCAGACGCTGGCTCCAGTCGCCGAGGGTGGTTTGTCGTTCCGGATGGGCCTGCAGGCTGCGGCACAGCGGGCGCAGGCGGCTGTCGTGGGGCAGCGGCAGCATCAGATCCACCTCGCGAGCGGCGGCCAACTGGTCGAGCAACACCTGCGCCAGCCGGCCGTCCGCACCGTCTTCGTCGTAGGCTTCCGGCAGCAGGCTGAAAGTGCGGATCAGCTCGCGCAGCAGCGGACTGACCTCCAGCACCCGGCAGCCGGGCGGCGCCCAGGTGGTGATGGAACCATCCAGGTACAGGCTGCGCATTTCCGTGTGCGGCGAGCGGTACACCCGGTGCGGCATGCCCGCCGGCACCCAAACCGCGCGCTGGGGCGGGGCAATGAAACGGCCGGCCGCCGTTTGCACCTCCAGCACGCCCTGGCTGGCGTAGGAGAGCTGCGCCCACGGGTGGCTGTGGCGGTAGGCGAGCGCCAGGTTGGCCAGCGATTCGACGCGCCCGTAGAGCGGGCGTGGCAGGCTGGAAAGCGCGGCCATGCTGGGATTCAGGGACTGTTCCTGTCCGTTTGGCGACATTGGTGGGCTCATTGGCGTTAGTCGGTCGTCGGCGAACAGGGTAGTGTCCGCCTCCACCTGCCGACAACCACGAGAACTCCAAATGGCACTGACCCGTTTCCTGCCCGATGCCTACACCCAGATCCTGATTGGCGTGGTGCTGCTGGCCACCGTCCTGCCGGCCAGCGGCCAGGGCGCAGTGGCCTTCGCCTGGATCACCAGCCTGGCCATCGGCCTGCTGTTCTTCATGCACGGCGCCAAGCTGTCGCGCGAGGCGATCATCGCGGGCGCCACCCACTGGCGCCTGCACCTGCTGATCTTCGCCTGCACCTTCGTGCTGTTCCCGCTGCTCGGCCTGGCGCTCAAGCCGCTGCTGTATCCGCTGCTGGGCAACGAACTGTACCTGGGCATGCTCTACCTCTGCGCGCTGCCGGCCACCGTGCAATCGGCCATCGCCTTCACCTCGCTGGCGCGCGGCAACATTCCGGCGGCCATCTGCAGCGCGGCGGCCTCCAGCCTGCTGGGCATCTTCCTCACCCCGCTGCTGGTCATGCTGCTGATGGGCGTGGAGGGCGAAAGCGGCTCGACCCTGGACGCCATCGGCGCGATCGTGCTGCAGTTGCTGGTGCCCTTCGTCGCCGGTCAGCTGGCCCGCCCGCTGATCGGTGGCTGGGTGGCGCGCAACAGCAACTGGCTGCGCCGGGTGGATCAGGGCTCGATCCTGTTGGTGGTCTACACCGCCTTCAGCGCGGCGGTGATCGGCGGGCTCTGGGAACAGATCCCGCTGGCCCGTCTGCTGGTGTTGACGCTGGTCTGCACGCTGTTCCTGGCCTTGGTGCTGGTGCTGGTCGAGTTCATCGGCCGGCGCGTGGGGCTGAACCAGGAGGACCGCATCACCCTGCTGTTCGGCGGCTCGAAGAAGAGCATGGCGACCGGTATCCCCATGGCCCAGGTGCTGTTCGCCGGGGGGGCCGTCGGCACGCTGATCCTGCCGCTGATGATCTTCCACCAGATCCAGCTGATGGTCTGCGCGGTGCTGGCCCAGCGTTATGCGCGGCGGCCGGAGGGTGACGAGGTGGGGCTCGGCGCCGAGACGTGAGGCGGTAGAAACGTCCGCCGAACGGCTTTTGCCAAAGCGAAAACTCCGGATACTGTATATAAAAACAGTATCCGGAGCTTCCATGACCGTATCTCCACCGCCACGCGGCCGTGGCACCACCGACAATCCTGACAATCGCTATGCGCCGACCCGTTGCGAAGCCTTCGATGACGGCTGGTATCAGGAGGTGCCGCCGAGCCGGGCCACCGAAGTGCGTCAGGAGCTGGCAAAAAGTGTCATCACCCGCAACCGCTCGCCGGATGTCGGCTTCGATCGCTCCCTCAACCCCTATCGCGGCTGCGAGCACGGCTGCATCTACTGTTTCGCCCGTCCCAGCCATGCCTACTGGGACCTGTCGCCGGGGCTGGATTTCGAGACCCGGCTGATCGCCAAGACCAACCTGGCCGAGCGCCTGGAGGAACAGCTGAGCAGGCCCGGCTACCTGCCGGCGCCGATCGCCCTGGGGGTGAACACCGACGCCTATCAGCCCATCGAGCGCGAGCAGCGGCTGACCCGCCAGGCGCTGGAAATCCTGCTGCGTTATCGCCACCCCGTGCACCTGATTACCAAGAGCGCGCTGATCCTGCGCGACCTTGATCTGCTGGAGCAGTTGGCCGCGCAGAACCTGGTCAGCGTGGCCATCAGCCTGACCACGCTGGACAACGAGCTCAAGCGCATCATGGAGCCGCGCGCGGCCTCGCCCGCCGCGCGGTTGCGCTGCCTGCGCGAGCTGCATGCCGTCGGGGTGCCGGTGTCGGTGCTGTGCGCGCCGATGATTCCGATGGTCAACGATGCCGAACTGGAACAGCTGCTGAAGGCCGCCCGCGACGCCGGCGCCCAAAGCGCCGGCTATGTGCTGCTGCGCCTGCCACTGGAGATTGCCGAGCTGTTCGAGGACTGGCTGCGGGCGCATTTCCCGCAGCGCGCCGAGCATGTGATGAGCCTGGTGCGCCAGTGCCGGGGCGGAGCGAATTACGACAGCCGCTTTGGCCTTCGCATGCGTGGCGAAGGGCCGTTCGCGGACCTGCTGGCGCGGCGTTTCCAGGTTGCCTGCAAACGCCTGGGCCTGAACCGGCGGGAACTGCGCGGGCTGGATTGCCAGCGCTTCGCGCCGCCGGGCGCGCAACTGGCGCTCTGGTGATCAGAGACTGCCCAGGCGCAATTCCATGCCCAGCTGGCGGCTCAGGCACGGCCACTGCTGCCAGGCCTGGCGGGTTTCTTCATCTTCCAGGCAGGCGCGGCAGGTCTGGCGCTCCTCGCTGGTCATGCGCGCCGGATCGAGCAGGCCGTCCACCGTCTCGAAGATCGCCTGGTCCAGCGAGTTGGCGTAGGGCTCGCCGATCAGCTGATGGGCGATCAGGTTGGCGGTGGTGTTGTCGAGGGGGATCAAGGGTCGGCCGAGCTGCACCAGGTAGCGGTCGTTGACCTCCTCGATCAGCCGCTGCGCCAGATAGGCGTCGTCCAGCAGCGCTGCCAGCCCCGCCTCGGCATGCCGGGGTGCCTGGAAAAACTCCTCGGCGACCCGCAGCAGCGGGTCGATGTGGGCCTGCAGCCCGGTTTCACCGGCCACCCGGGCGGCGGCCTCCAGCAGGTCGGGCACCTGCTCGATGTAAGCGCTGACGAACTGCAGCAGGCTCTGCGAGCCGTTTTCCAGCGGCAGGCGAATGGAGGGATGCAGCTGCGGCAGGCGATTGCCGAGCAGGCGAGCCAGACGCCCGCTGCGCTGCTCCTCCAGTTGAGCCTGGTGGATGATCGCGCGCATGGAAGACAGGTTCATGGCGGCTCCTGGAATACGCTTCATGCAAAACCTTAGTTGGCGCATCGAGACTGCGGTTGACCTTCACCCTCGTTATCGACAATTCGGGCGTATAGTTCAGGGGCCGACGACAGCCTGTGACTCTGCAGGGTCGGCGGCTCGTCTTGCAGTGCAAAATCCGTTCTAGAACCGAGGTTTGAAGAAATGCCGTACAAGCACAAGGCCATCCCGATCCAGGTTCGTACCGGCAGCGAGAGTGCCGAAGAGGCCCTGAACAGCATCGTCAGTGGCTTCCGGCGTTTCCGACAGGAAGTGTTTCCGCAACAGGAGGAACTCTTCAAGGCGCTGGCCACGGCGCAGAATCCGCGGGCGATGTTCATCACCTGCGCCGACTCGCGCATCGTGCCGGAACTTATCACCCAGAGTTCCCCCGGCGACCTGTTCGTTTCACGCAATGTCGGTAACGTGGTGCCGCCCTACGGGCAGATGATGGGCGGCGTTTCCACCGCCATCGAATATGCCGTTCTGGCCCTGGGTGTGCAGCACATCATCGTTTGCGGCCATTCCGACTGCGGCGCCATGAAGGCGGTACTCGATCCGCAGAGCCTGGAGCGCATGCCGACCGTAAAGGCCTGGCTGCGTCATTCCGAAGTGGCGCTGCGTGTGGTCGAGGAGAACTGCGGCTGCGGTCATCATGACACGCTGCAGGTGCTCACCGAGGAAAACGTCGTCGCCCAGCTCGACCACCTGCGCACCCACCCCTCGGTGGCGGCGCGCCTGGCCAGCGGCCAGCTGTTCATCCATGGCTGGGTATACGACATCGAGAGCAGCGCCATCCTGGCGTACGACGCCGAGCGGGGCAGCTTCCTGCCGCTCGACGGCGACGTGGTGCCGATGGCCACGCCGCGCGCGCGCTTCTCCCGCGGCTGATCCTGCCGGCGGCCCTTCCTGGCCGCCACGACCGCCGGTCGCCGGCGGTCGGCTCCCCTGGCGCCTTCCGCGCTCTGTCTATACTCCGAGGCGAACGACGTACTCCCGACCGGCCTGAGGCCAGCGCGGCGAAGTCAGCAGTCTCGTCCCGGCCCTCCGGTCCTGTCGGCAGATAACAAGAACGATAGGGGAGCGCAATGATGCGACATCCACGACTCTGGATGGGTCTGCTGGTTGGGGTGCTTCACTCGTCGGCCCAGGGGGCCTGGGACGTCAACATGCATCGGGGCGCCACCGAGGTCAGCCGCTCGGTGTTCGACCTGCACATGACCATCTTCTGGATCTGCGTGATCATCGGTGTGCTGGTGTTCAGCGTGATGATCTGGTCGATGATCATCCACCGTCGCTCAACCGGCCAGCAGCCGGCGCATTTTCACGAAAACACCCGCGTCGAGGTGCTGTGGACGGTCATTCCGCTGCTGATCCTCATCGGCATGGCGGTGCCGGCTACCCGCACGCTGATCGACATCTACGACACGTCCGAGTCCGATGTGGACATCCAGGTCACCGGCTACCAGTGGAAGTGGCACTACAAGTACCTGGGCGAAGACGTCGAGTTCTTCAGCAACCTCACCACCTCCCGCGAGCAGATGAACAACCTGGCGCCCAAGGGCGAGCACTATCTGCTGGAGGTGGACAACCCGTTGGTGGTGCCGGTCGGCGCCAAGGTGCGCTTCCTGATCACCGCGGCCGATGTCATTCACTCCTGGTGGGTGCCGGCGCTGGCGGTGAAGAAGGACGCCATCCCGGGCTTCATCAACGAATCCTGGACACGCATCGAGGAGCCCGGCATCTACCGCGGCCAGTGCACCGAACTCTGTGGCAAGGACCACGGTTTCATGCCGGTGGTGGTGGAAGCCAAGAGCCGGGAGGACTACGCCGCCTGGTTGGCCGAACGCAAGGCCGAGGCGGCGCAGCTCAAGGAACTGACCAGCAAGGAGTGGACCCGCGAGGAGCTGGTCGAACGCGGCCAGCAGGTCTATCAGACCTACTGCTCGGCCTGCCACCAGGCCAATGGCGAGGGTCTGCCGCCCATGTTCCCGGCGCTCAAGGGCTCACCGCTCACCACCGGTCCGCTGGACGGGCACCTGAACATCGTCTTCAACGGCAAGCCGGGCACCGCCATGGCCGCCTTCGGCCGCCAGCTGTCGGAGGTGGACATCGCCGCCGTGGTGACCTACGAGCGCAACGCGCTCGGCAACAGCGTCGGCGACATGCTGACCCCGCAGGACGTGCTGGCCTTCAAACAGGCCCAGGAATGAGGACATGACGGACATGAGCGATGCAGTGATCGACCACGGTCATGCCGTGCATGACCACCACGGCCCCGCCAAGGGCCTGATGCGCTGGGTACTGACCACCAACCACAAGGACATCGGCACGCTCTACCTGTGGTTCAGCTTCTGCGCTTTCCTGCTGGGCGGCAGCATGGCCATGGTGATCCGCGCCGAGCTGTTCCAGCCGGGCCTGCAGATCGTGCAGCCAGAGTTCTTCAACCAGATGACCACCATGCACGGCCTGATCATGGTGTTCGGCGCGGTGATGCCGGCCTTCGTCGGCCTGGCCAACTGGATGATCCCGCTGATGATCGGTGCGCCGGACATGGCCCTGCCGCGCATGAACAACTTCAGCTTCTGGCTGCTGCCGGCGGCCTTCGGCCTGCTGGTCAGCACCCTGTTCATGGAGGGCGGCGGGCCGAACTTCGGCTGGACCTTCTATGCGCCGCTGTCCACCACCTATGCACCGGAATCGGTGACCTTCTTCATCTTCGCCATCCACCTGATGGGGATCAGCTCGATCATGGGCGCTATCAACGTGATCGCCACGGTGCTCAACCTGCGTGCGCCGGGCATGACACTGATGAAGATGCCGCTGTTCGTCTGGACCTGGCTGATCACCGCGTTCCTGCTGATCGCCGTGATGCCGGTGCTGGCCGGGGTGGTTACCATGATGCTGATGGACATCCACTTCGGCACCAGCTTCTTCAGCGCCGCGGGCGGTGGCGATCCCGTGCTGTTCCAGCACGTATTCTGGTTCTTCGGGCACCCCGAGGTGTACATCATGATCCTGCCGGCCTTCGGCGCGATCAGCGCGATCATCCCGGCCTTCAGCCGCAAGCCGCTGTTCGGCTACACCTCGATGGTCTACGCCACCGGCGCCATCGCCTTCCTGTCGTTCCTGGTCTGGTCCCACCACATGTTCACCGTGGGCATTCCGCTCACCGGCGAGCTGTTCTTCATGTACGCCACCATGCTGATCGCCGTGCCCACCGGGGTGAAGGTGTTCAACTGGGTGAGCACCATGTGGCAGGGTTCGCTGACCTTCGAGGCGCCGATGCTGTTCGCCGTGGCCTTCGTCATCCTGTTCACCATCGGCGGCTTCTCCGGCCTGATGCTGGCCATCGCCCCGGCTGACTTCCAGTACCACGACACCTACTTCGTGGTTGCCCACTTTCACTATGTGCTGGTGCCGGGCGCCATCTTCGGCATCTTCGCCTCGGCATACTACTGGCTGCCCAAGTGGACCGGGCACATGTACGACGAGACCCTGGCCAGGCTGCACTTCTGGCTGTCCTTCGTGGGCATGAACCTGGCCTTCTTCCCCATGCACTTCCTCGGCCTGGCTGGCATGCCACGCCGTATCCCCGACTACAACCTGATGTTCGCCAACTTCAACCTGGTGTCGAGCATTGGCGCCTTCCTGTTCGGCGCTACCCAGCTGCTGTTCCTGTTCATCGTCATCAAGTGCATTCGTGGTGGCCGTCCAGCCCCCGCCAAGCCCTGGGACGGTGCGGAGGGGCTGGAATGGAGTGTGCCGTCACCGGCGCCCTACCACACCTTTCAGGTGCCGCCGGAGGTGAAATGACCAGTACCACGCGCCTGGTGACTCGCCTGCTGCTGCTGGTGGCGGTGATGTTCGGCTTCGGCTTTGCCCTGGTGCCCCTGTACGACGTGATGTGCCAGGCCTTCGGCATCAACGGCAAGACCGCCGGACAGTACCAGGGCACGCAGCAGGTCGATGACAGCCGCACGGTGCGGGTGCAGTTCCTGGCCACCAATGCCGAGGGCATGGCCTGGACGTTCGAGCCGCTGCAGGCGGAGGTGCGGGTGCATCCCGGGGCCAGCCACGAGGTGCGTTTCGTGGCGCGCAATCCCACCGACCGACCGATGACCGCCCAGGCCGTGCCCAGTGTGGCGCCGGCGCGGGCCGCCGCCTGGTTCCACAAGACCGAATGTTTCTGTTTCACCCAGCAGGTGCTGCAGCCGGGCGAGCAGATCGAAATGCCGGTGCGCTTCATCGTCGACCGCGACCTGCCGCGCGATGTCCATCACCTGACCCTCGGCTACACGCTGTTCGACATCACGGGCCGCCAGCCCCAGGACGGATAGGAGACTTCGATGGCCACAAAACCGCACGAGCCGTACTACGTCCCCGCCCAGAGCCAGTGGCCGATCATCGCCTGCATCGGCCTGCTGGTGACTGTCACCGGGCTGGGCCACTGGTTCAACGACCTGTCCGCCGAACGCGACAGCGCCAGCGGGCCGCTGATCTTCTTCATCGGCGTGCTGCTGCTGATCTGGATGTTCTTCGGCTGGTTCGGTTCGGTGGTTCGCGAGAACCGCGCCGGGCTGTACAGCGCGCAGATGGACCGCTCGTTCCGCTGGGGCATGAGCTGGTTCATCTTCTCGGAGGTGATGTTCTTCGCCGCCTTCTTTGGCGCGCTGTTCTACATCCGCTACTGGGTCGGCCCCTGGCTCGGTGGCGAAGGCGACAAGGGCATCAGCAACATGCTCTGGCCTGGCTTCGAGTACAGCTGGCCGTTGCTGCAGAACCCCGATCCCAAGGTGTTCCCGGGCCCCAGCGAGGTGATCGGCCCGTGGGGGCTGCCGCTGATCAACACCCTCCTGCTGGTCACCTCCAGTTTCACCCTGACCTTCGCCCATCACGCCCTGCGCCGTGGCCAGCGCGGGCCGCTCAAGCTGTGGCTGGGGCTGACCCTGTTGCTGGGCTTTGCCTTCCTGGTACTGCAGGCCGAGGAATACATCCACGCCTATACCGAGCTGGGCCTGACGCTGGGCTCGGGCATCTACGGCGCCACCTTCTTCATGCTCACCGGCTTTCACGGCGCCCACGTGACCATTGGCGCCATCATGCTCAGCGTGATGTTCTTCCGCGTGCTGCGCGGCCATTTCACCCCGGACGACCATTTCGGCTTCGAGGCGGCGGCCTGGTACTGGCACTTCGTGGACGTGGTGTGGATCTGCCTGTTCGTGTTCGTTTACGTGCTTTGAAGCTGGCCGCTGTAGAAACCCCAGGCGATCAGCGCCAGGGCCAGTGCGGACAACAGGACCCGGGCATAGAGGGCATAGACCATGCGGTTCGAACGGCCCGTGTCCTTGAGCATGAAATACAGGGCGGAAAAGAGGCTCGTCAGGATGGCCAGCAAGAGCAGGAGAATCGCTGCCTTGAGCACGCGCAACTCCATGGGGAGGTGAAGTGGGGAAGCAGTATAGACAGCCCGGGCCCCGCTTTCGGCCCGGCTGGTTGCCGAGCCTGGTGGTGCTGATGCTGCTTCCGGTGCTGTGCAGCCTGGGCTACTGGCAACTGTCGCGGGCCGAGGAGAAACGCCAGATCCTGGCGGCCGAGGCGCAGCGGCGCGTGGCGTCGCCGGTCCCGGTGCAAACGCTATTGTCCGAGCCCGAGCCGGCGTTCGTGCGAGTCCGTTTGCGTGGCCGCTTCGATGCCGCCCACAGCCTGCTGCTCGACAACCGCGTGCAGCAGGGCCAGGTGGGTGTGGAGCTGGTGCAGCCGTTCATGGACCACCCCAGCGGGCGCTGGGTACTGGTGAATCGCGGCTGGCTGCCCTGGCCGGACCGGCGGCTGCCTCCGCAATTCGAGACGCCCGCCGGCGAGCTGCAGCTCACCGCCTGGACCTATGTACCGCCGGGCCGCAGTCTGCTGGCGGTGGGCAACGCCACGGGCTGGCCGCGACTGGTCAACCGCCTGGACCCGCCGGCGATCTGGCAGGAACTGCGTCGCCCCGGCGTGCTGCTGGAACTGCGACTCGAGCCGGGACCGGCGGCGCTGATCCCCAACTGGCCCAGCGTGTCCATGGCGCCCCAGAAACATCAGGGCTACGCGGTGCAATGGTTCGGCCTGGCCGCAGCGTTGCTGGCGCTGTTCATCCACCTCGGGATTCATCGGGCACGGGAGGCTCGTCATGCATCAATCGCTGCACCTTGAACAGCAGGCTCGGCCAGTGGGGCGTGGCCGCCTGCAGCTGTTGCTCATACTGCTGGTGGTGATTGGCCCCATGGTGCTGGCCACCGCCATGTACCAGTGGCGTTTCTGGGTGCCGGAAGCCCGCACCTTTCACGGCCAACTGCACGGCGGCGGCCAGACCCTGGCCGATCTGGGCGTCGCCGGGGCCGAGCGTGCGGGCTGGCAGTTGCTGGTGACCGACGCCGGCGAATGTCCGGTCGCGTGCCGCGAACTGGTTTATCTGGCGCGGCAGATCCATATCGGCCTTGGTCGCGAGGCGGGACGCGCCAGCCATGCCCTGGCGCTGGGTGGCAGCCTGGATGCTGCGTATGCCGACCAACTGGCGCGTGAATATCCACAGCTCCGGCAGCTGGTGCTGGATGCGACACGCTATGGCCGGTTCAGCCCCGGCGCCCGGCTGTGGATCGTCGATCCGCTCGGCAATCTGGTGCTGAGTTATCCACAGGGCGTTGCCGGCAAGGCGGTGCTCGACGACCTGCGCCATCTGCTCAAGCTGTCGCGCCTGGGCTAGCGCTTCAAGGAGGAAGCCATGAGTCGACCCGGATTCGCCCTGGCCATCTTCGCTACCCTGCTGGCGGCGGTGGTGGTCATGCTCGGCGCCTACACGCGCCTGACCCATGCGGGACTCGGCTGCCCGGATTGGCCTGGCTGCTATGGCTTCCTCAGCGTGCCGATGAGCGAGCGGGCCCAGGAGGTGGCGGCCTTGCGTTTCCCCGACGCACCGCTGGAGATCGACAAGGGCTGGAACGAGATGGTCCACCGTTACGTGGCCGGCCTGTTGGGCCTGGTAATCCTGATCCTGGCGCTGCGTGCCATCCAGTGGCGCTCGCGCTCGGGGCAGCCGCTGCGCTTGCCGATCCTGCTGCTGGGCCTGGTGATCCTGCAGGCGGCCTTCGGCATGTGGACGGTGACCCTCAAGCTCTGGCCCCAGGTGGTGGTGGCGCACCTGCTCGGGGGTTTCGCAACGCTGGCGCTGCTGTTCCTGCTCAGTCTGCGGCTGTCCGGTCGGCTGCCCGCCCTGCCGGCCGCGCCCGTTTCGCTGCGCCTGCTGGCCTGGCTGACGCTGCTGCTGGTGGTCGGTCAGATCACCCTGGGTGGCTGGGTCAGCGCTAACTACGCAGCCATGGCCTGTGTCGACCTACCGACCTGCCAGGGCCAATGGTGGCCGGCGATGGACTTCCACAACGGCTTCCGCGTCGCCCAGGAAAAGGGGCCGAACTACCTCGGCGGCCAGTTGGATGGTGCCGCACGTACCGCCATTCATATGACCCATCGGCTGGGTGCCCTGCTGGTGGCGCTGGTCGGGCTGCTGCTGGCCTGGCGCCTGTGGGTAGCCGGCCTGGGCGGGCTGGCCCTTTTGTTGCTGCTGGCGCTGGGCGCCCAGTTGGCGCTGGGTGTCGCCAATGTGCTGCTGCACCTGCCGCTGCACCTGGCGCTGGCCCATAACGCGGGCGGCGCGCTGCTGTTGCTGGCGGTCGTGCTGGTCCATTTCCGCCTGCGCCGCCCGGCCGGCGTGCTGCTGGTGCGGCCGCTGCCGAAACGATTCGAACCCGCCCGGGAAGGAGCCTTGCCATGACCAGCCTGCAGCGCGTTGAACCGCACCCCCCGGCCAGCTGGCGCGATTACCTGGAGCTGACCAAGCCCCGGGTGGTGCTGCTGATGCTGATCACCTCGCTGGTGGGTATGTTCCTGGCCACCCGCGCCGGGGTGCCCTGGACCGTGCTGCTGTTCGGCAACCTGGGCATCGCCCTGTGCGCCGGCGCGGCCGCCACGGTGAACCATGTGGTGGACCGACACATCGATGGGCTGATGGCGCGTACCCGGCGGCGCCCGGTGACCAGCGGCCGCGTCTCGCCCGTGGCGGCCCTGGTGTTCGCGTTGCTGCTGGCATTGGCCGGGCAACTGCTGCTGCTGGCCTTCACCAACCCCCTCACCGCCTGGCTGACCCTGGCCTCGTTGATTGGCTATGCGGCGATCTACACCGGGTTTCTCAAGCGCGCCACCCCGCAGAACATCGTCATCGGCGGACTGGCCGGCGCGGCGCCGCCGCTGTTGGGTTGGGTAGCGGTCAGCGGCCACCTGGGCGCCGAGCCGCTGCTGCTGATGCTGATCATCTTCGCCTGGACCCCGCCGCACTTCTGGGCGCTGGCCATCCACCGCAAGGCCGAGTACGCCCGGGCCGACATTCCCATGCTGCCGGTGACCCATGGCGAGCAGTACACCAAGGTGCATATCCTGCTCTATACGCTGATCCTCCTGGCGGTCAGCCTGTTGCCCTTCGTCATCCGCATGAGCGGACTGCCCTACCTGATCTGCGCCCTGCTGCTGGGTGGGCGGTTCCTCTACTGGGCCTGGGTGCTGTACCGTGACAGCCGGCCTCAGGCGGCGATCGGCACCTTCAAGTACTCTATCGCCTACCTTTTCCTGCTGTTCATCGCTCTGCTGGTGGACCATTACCTGCCGTTGATCCCATGACCCGAACGCATACAACCGTAATCGCCCTCGTCGCCGTGGTTGCCCTGGTGATGGGGCTGACCGTCTACAAGGCCCTCAATCGCCCGAACCAGCTGGACCCCGCGCGGCTGCTGGACGCCGGCATCGTGCAGCTGCCGCAGAGCCGGGAGCTGCCGGCGCTGACCCTCACCAACCAGGATGGCCAGTCGCAGGCGGTGGACGCCCTGACCGGCCGCTGGACGCTGCTGTTCTTCGGCTACACCTTCTGCCCGGACATCTGTCCGACCACGCTGGCCGAACTGCGTCAGCTGCAAGGCCTGCTGAGCGAGGAAGACCGCCAGCGCCTGCAGGTGGTGATGGTCACGGTCGATCCGGCCCGCGACACGCCCGAGCAGCTCAAGCAGTACCTGGGGTTCTTCGATGCCGGCTTCCGCGGGCTGACCGGCGAGCTGGACCAAATCCAGGCGCTGTCCGGGCGGGTGGGCATTCCCTTTATCCCCGGCAACGAAAGCCTGCCCAACTACACCGTCGACCACAGCGGCAACCTGGCCCTGCTCGGCCCGGATGGTCGCCAGCAGGGCTTCATCCG
The DNA here is from genome assembly GCF_000802425.1 of Pseudomonas flexibilis. Classification (GTDB taxonomy): domain Bacteria; phylum Pseudomonadota; class Gammaproteobacteria; order Pseudomonadales; family Pseudomonadaceae; genus Serpens; species Serpens flexibilis. Next base: position 142,367 of record NZ_JRUD01000024.1, read on the forward strand.
CGCCCCGCTGAAGGTGCAGAAACTGGCCGAGGCCCTGCCCGCGCTGCTGGCCAGCCAGCCCTGAGCTGAACAGTTCGGCCCGTCCCGGGTCACACATCCAGAACCCGCCGCCCGGCATCGCACGGGCATTGTTCTGGAGGGACCCGGATGCCGTGGCTCAAATTGCTGCACTTCGCCGCCCTGCTGTGCTGGTGCGGCAGCCTGCTCTACCTGCCGGCGCTGATTGCCAGCAGCGCTCAGGGTGCGCATTCCCGGCTGCATCCTGAAACCGATTACCCGGTGCGTGTGGTCTTCACCCTGTTCGCGACACCCGCCGCGTTACTGGCCATCGGCTCCGGAACCCTGTTGTTCCTGCTCGCCGGGCAGTGGGCCGGCTGGCTGATACTGAAACTCGCGGCGGTGTCGGGCATGGCGCTGTGTCACGCCCTGTGTGGTGTGCTGGTGCTGCGCCTGGAGCGCCAGCCGGAGCGCGCGCTGTCCCTGGAATGCTCTGCCCTGGGAGCGCTGGCGGCGGCGCTGGTCGGTATCACCCTCTGGCTGGTGCTGGCCAAGCCGCAGTGGGGGCCGGCATGAGCCTATTCCTGTGCCACCACGGCCACCGCGTGCTCGTAAACCAGGCGGCCGCCGAGAAAGGCCGCCAGGCCGATCAGCCCGGCCGTCAGCAACGACAGGACGAGACCCCAGAGCACAACCGTGTCGGCCGCCTCGCTGCCGACGCGCAGCACCCAGTTCAGCGAGGCGAGCGACAGCATCATCACCGCCAGCAGGGCGTGGCACCAGGCAGTGATCTTGCGGCGGATCAGCGGCACGCTGAGCAGGTCCACCACTCCGGCGGTGCTGGCGATCCAGCCGCCGAACGTGCCGACGCCGGACAGCCACAGACCGGCGCGCCACCAGAAGGGGTCCAGCGTCCAGAGGAACGCCAGGTCGGTGGCCACCAGCCCGAGCAGGGCGGCCACCGGGAAGTGGATCATCATCGGGTGCAACGGGTGGCCGGCGATGGCGGCGTTGCTGGGGATCACCTCGGGGGTTTCGCGGGGCATGGGAAGTCATCCGTGTCGCCTGTCCTTGAGTGGACAGCGCTGGCGCTGGCAGTTCCCCTGCTGGCCGGCTGCCAGGGTCCGCAGTCAGCGCTCGACCCGGCCAGCGCCACGGCCCGCGAGCTGGCGCGCCTCTGGTGGGTGATGAGCAGCGTGGCCGGGCTGGTGCTGCTGCTGGTCAGTGTGCTCTGGCTGTACGCGCTGTTCCGGGCGCCGCGCCAGTATCCGCAGCCGCAGGCACGGCGGATTCAGCGCCGCCTGCTGATCGGCGGCGGGTTGCTGTTGCCCACGCTGAGCGTCAGCGCGCTGCTGTTCTACGGCGTCAACGCCGCCCGCGGGATGCTGCCGCTGGGCGAGGCACCGCTTCGCCTGGAAATCACCGGCCATCAATGGTGGTGGGAAGTGCGCTATCCGCAGGGCGACGTGGTGACCGCCAACCAACTCATCCTGCCGGTCGGCGTGCCCGTGGATATCGAGGTGAGCAGTGCCGACGTGATCCACGCGTTCTGGGTGCCGCGCCTGGGCGGCAAACTGGACATGACGCCGGGGCGCCGGCATCGGGTGCGCCTGCAGGCCGATCGCGAGGGGGTGTTTCGCGGCCAGTGCGCCGAGTTCTGCGGCACCCAGCATGCGCACATGATCCTGCACGTCGAGGCCCTGCCTCCCGAGCGCTTCGACGTGTGGCTACAGGCGCGGACACAGCGCGAGGCCATTGCACCGGCGCCGGGTGCCGCCGGCGAGCTGTTCGCCAGCCGTTGCGCGCTCTGTCATCGGGTCGCCGGCGTGTCTGACGGACGGCGCGGGCCCGATCTGACCGACCTGGCCTCGCGCCCCACCCTCGGCGCCGGCGTGATCGCCAACGATGCCGCCGGCCTGCGCCGCTGGCTGCGCGAGCACCAGCGCCTGAAACCGGGCAACGGCATGCCGAACCATGATGACGTGGACGATACGACGCTGGACGCCCTGGCGGCCTGGCTGGAGGGACTTGCGCCATGAAACGTCGCTCGTCGCATCCGGATCCGGCCCGTCTGCACGCGCAGTTCGAACGGGTGTGGGGCAGCCCGTCGGGCTGGCGGGCGCTGACCGTCGTCAACCACACCGCCATCGGCCGCCGCTTCCTGATCACCGGCGCGGTGTTCTTCCTGATTGGCGGCCTGCTGGCGATGCTGATCCGCGCCCAGCTGGCCGTGCCCGGTTACGTGCTGCTGGAGCCGGACCTGTACAACCAGGTGTTCACCATGCACGGCACGGTGATGATGTTCCTGTTCGCCGTGCCGATGATGGAGGGTCTGGCGGTCTACCTGATCCCCAAGATGCTCGGCGCCCGCGACCTGGCCTTCCCGCGCCTGTCGGCGCTGGGCTACTGGTGCTACCTGTTCGGCGGCATCATCCTCACCGCCAGCCTGGTGCTGGAGATCGCCCCCAAGGCCGGCTGGTTCATGTACACGCCACTGTCCAGCGCCGCGCATACGCCGGGCATGAACTCGGATTTCTGGCTGCTGGGCGTCACCTTCGTGGAAATTTCCGCGGTCAGCGCCGGCGTCGAGCTGGTGGTGTCGATCCTGCGGGTACGGGCGCGCGGCATGGCCCTGCACCAGATGCCGATCTACGCCTGGTACATCCTGGTCATGGCCGGGATGATCGTGGTCGGCTTCCCGCCGCTGATCCTCGGCAGCATCCTGCTGGAGCTGGAGCGCGCCGCCGGGCTGCCGTTCTTCGATCCCGGCCGCGGCGGCGATCCGCTGCTCTGGCAGCACCTGTTCTGGCTGTTCGGCCATCCCGAGGTGTACATCATTTTCCTCCCGGGGGCGGGCATCGTCTCCACGTTGCTGCCGGTGTTCTGCGGTCGGCCGCTGGTCGGCTACCGCTGGGTGGTGCTCAGCGTGCTGGCCACCGGCTTCATCAGCTTCGGCCTGTGGGTGCACCACATGTTCACCGTGGGCATTCCGCAGCTGGCGCTGGCCTTCTTCTCCGCCGCCAGCATGCTGGTGGCGATTCCCACCGGGGTGCAGGTGTTCGCCTGGCTGACCACCCTGTGGCTGGGCACGCCGCGCTACCAGGTGCCGATGCTCTGGCTGGTGGGCTTCCTGATCGTGTTCGTGGCCGGCGGGCTGACCGGGGTGATGCTGGCGCTGGTGCCCTTCGACTGGCAGGTGCACGACACCCATTTCGTGGTGGCACACATGCACTACGTGCTGGTCGGCGGCATGTTCTTCCCGCTGATGGCCGGGCTCTACTACTGGCTGCCGCACTTCTCCGGCCGGCTGCCATCGGAACGCCTCGGCCGCTGGGGCTTCTGGCTGGTGTTCATCGGCTTCAACCTGACCTTCCTGGTGATGCACTGGACCGGCCTGCTGGGCATGCCCCGGCGCGTCTACACCTACGACACCGGCCTGGGCTGGGACTGGCCGAACCTGGTGTCTTCCATCGGCAGCTTCGTGATGGCCGCCGGGGTGGCCACCTGCCTGCTCGACCTGCTGCTGCATGTGCGCTTCGGCAGGCCGGCGGGCGTGAATCCCTGGCAGGCCGATACGCTGGAATGGGCCACGGACTATCCGCCGGCCTCCTACAACTTCCTCAGCCTGCCCGACGTGAACAACCGCCATCCGCTGTGGCGCGAGCCCGACCTGCCGCAGGGCATCGCCCGCGGCGAGCATGCCCTGGTGGAAATCGACCATGGCCGTCGCGACACCTGGGGCGTGGAGGCGCTGAGCGGACGGGTGCGCGACATCACCCAGCTGCCCGGCAACACCTGGATACCGCTGATTGCCGCGCTGCTGTTGGCCGGCCTGTGTCTGAGCCTGCTGCTCAAGCAGTACGGCCTGGCGCTGGGACTGAGCGGTGTGATCCTGCTGGTGCTGCTGCACTGGTCCTGGCGCAATGGCCCGTTGCTGAGCCCCGGGGCGAATCTGACCGTGCAGGCGAACCAGCCGCCGCTGCACTGGCAAACCCATGACGGCCCTGGGCTGTGGGGCATGGCGGTCACCCTGGTGGCCGATGGCGCCCTGTACCTGTCGCTGCTGTTCGGCTGGTTCTACCTGGGCATCGTCACGCCCGTTGCCGGGCCGACCACGGTGAAAGTCGGCGCGGGCTGGCTGCTGGGCAGCGCCCTGCTGCTCACGGTCGGCACCTTGTATCTGGGCGGACTGTTGCGTCGGTTGCGGCAGGGCAGCGAGGCGCGCCTCGGCATCCATCTTCTGCTGCTTACCTTGCTGGGGCTGCTGCAAGTGACGCTGCTGCTCGGCGCGCTGCAGGCCGCCGAACTGCAGCCGCGGGCCCGCGCACTGGATGCGGTGGTGCTGGTGATGCTGCTCTACAGCCTGATCCATTGCGCCCTGGCGACCATCCTCACCGCCCTGCAGGCCTGGCGCGCGCGGCTGGGTTACGTCAGCGCGCGCCAGTCGTACGAGCCCCGGGTGGTGGCGCAGCTGTGGCTCTACAACCTGGGCGTGCTGTGGATCAGCTACCTCGCCATCGTGCTCTTCCCGCTGGGCTGGGGGAACGGGTCATGAGTCGCCTGCGCGAGCATCCGCTGCACAGCATCCTCGGGCTGGTGATCTGGAGCCTGTGGTTCGTGGCGCTGTATGCCGGCCAGGGGCTGGGCTGCGCCCTCGCGCCGCCAGCGCCGGCAGACGGGGCGGCCACCTGGCTGAACGCCGTGCTAGGGGTGTTTACCGGGCTGACCGTGCTGCTGCTGCTGGGACTGGCGCTGTTCAGCTGGCGCTCCGCCGCCGCCGGCTCGCCGCAGCGTTTCGTGCTGCGCCTGGCCGCCGGCGTGCATCTGGTAGGGGCTGCGGCCACGGTCTTCATCGGCCTGACTTTGCTGGGCCTGCCGCCGTGCGCCTGATGCTCGGGCTGCTGGTGTGGCTGCCGCTGCCGGTGGCGGCGCACGGGCTGTTCGACCATGGACTGGTTGAGCGCCTGCCCCTGTGGCTGACCGGCCTGCTGATGCTGGCGGCCTGGGCGCTCTATCTGCTGGGCTGCCGCCGGGTACCGCCCAGGCGGGCAGACGCGGCCTGCTTCCACCTGGCGCTGCTGCTCGCCGTCGTGGCCATCTTCGGGCCGCTGGATGACTGGGCGGAAACCAGCGCCGCCTGGCACATGACCCAGCACATGCTGTTCATCCTGGTGATCGGCCCGTTGGCGGCGGCGGCCCGGCCGCTGCCGCAATGGCGCAGCGTGCTCGGTCGCGCGGGACAGTCGCTGTGGAACCCGCTGCTGCGCAGCGCCCGGCATCCGGGGGCCCTGGCGTTGCTGCACGGCGCGGTGATCTGGGTCTGGCACGTGCCCCGGCTGTATCAGCTGGCGCTGGACAACCTCTGGTGGCACGCCATCGAGCATGCCTGTTTCCTGCTCAGCGCCTGGCTGTTCTGGTGGGCGGTGCTGCGCGCCCCGCCTCGCCAGGCACCCCAGGCGCTGCTGGCGGTGCTGCTGACCCTGATGCACACCGGCCTGCTCGGCGCCCTGCTGACCTTCGCACCGGTGTCTTTCTATGGCGATGCGCGCAGCCTGGCCGACCAGCAACTGGCCGGCCTGCTGATGTGGGTGCCAGGCGGGGTGCTCTACCTGCTCGGCGCTGGCTGGGTGGCCTGGCGCTGGCTGGGGCGCGCTCCCCAAACACAACAAAGCCCGCACGGGGCGGGCTTTGTCAGGGCTGCGGGCGACGTTAGAACGCCGGCACCACGGCGCCCTGGTACTTCTCGGCAATGAACTGCTTCACCGCGTCGCTATGCAGGGCCTTGGCCAGTTTCTGCATGGCCGGGCTGTCCTTGTTGTCCTCGCGGCTGACCAGGATATTCACGTAGGGCGACTCACTGCCCTCGATGACCAGCGCATCCTCGGCCGGGTTGAGGCCGGCTTCCAGGGCGTAGTTGGTGTTGATCAGCGCCAGGTCCACCTGGTTCAGCACGCGCGGCAGGGTGGCGGCTTCCAGTTCGCGCACGCGGATGCGCTTGGGATTGTCGGCGATGTCGCGCGGGGTGGCGGTGATGCCGGCTTCCGGCTTCAGCGTGATGATGCCCGCCTTGGCCAGCAGCAGCAGGGCGCGGCCGCCGTTGGTGGCGTCGTTGGGGATCACCACGTTGGCGCCGCTGGGCAGGTCTTCGATGTCGTTGATCTTGTGCGAGTAGGCGCCGAACGGCTCGACGTGCACGCCGGCCACGCTGACCAGCCGGGTGCCACGGCTCTTGTTGAACTCGTCCAGGTACGGCTGGTGCTGGAAGAAGTTGGCGTCCAGGCGCTTCTCGGCCACCTGCACGTTGGGCTGCACGTAATCGGTGAACACCTTGATGTTCAGGGTCACACCTTCCTTGGCCAGCTGTGGCTTCACGAATTCCAGCAGCTCGGCATGCGGCACGGCGGTGGCCGCCACGGTCAGGGTCTCCGCCGCCTGGGCGGAAAAGGCCGCGACGGCGGCGAAGACGGCAAGCAGTTTCTTCATGGTGTAACTCCTTTACGGATAACGGACGCGGCTCCGACGACACGGTCGCCGCAAGGGTTCACTTGCGGGAAAAATGCACCACCAGGCGGTCGCCGACAGATTGCAGAATCTGCACCAGAACCAGCAACAACACCACGGTCACCACCATCACGTCGGTCTGGAAGCGCTGATAGCCGAAGCGGATGGCCAGGTCGCCCAGGCCGCCGGCGCCGACCACGCCGGCCATCGCGGTGTAGGACACCAGGGTAATGGCGGTGACGGTGACGGCGGCGATGATGCCCGGTCGCGCCTCCGGCAGCAGGGCGCTGACGATGATCTGCCGGGTGCTGGCGCCCATGGCCTGGGTGGCCTCGATGATGCCGCGATCCACCTCGCGCAACGCGGTTTCCACCAGGCGCGCGAAGAACGGCGTGGTGCCCACCACCAGCGGCGGAATGGCGCCGGCCACGCCCAGCGAGGTGCCGGTGAGCACCACGGTGATGGGGATCATCACGATCAGCAGGATGATGAACGGCAGCGAGCGCAGCACGTTGACCACGAACGACAGCAGCGCATACAGCGGACGGTTGTCGAACAACTGCCGCGGCCCGGTAAGGAACAGCAGCACGCCCAGCGGCAGGCCGAACACTACGGTGAACAGGAGCGAGCCGCCGAGCATCAGCAGGGTGTCCAGGGTGGCCAGCCAGATCTCGTACCAGTCGATATTGACGAAGAAGGCGTCCATCAGCGCAGTACCTCCACATGAACTTCGGCGGCTTGCAGGCGGCTCAGCGCGGCGTCCAGGTCGCCGCCGGTCAGGGCCAGGGTCAGCTGGCCGTAGGGGGTGTCCTTGATGCGGTCGATTCGCCCGGCCAGGATGCTGTAGTCCACCCCCGTCTCGCGGGCCACGGTGCCCAGCAGCGGCTTGTAGGTGGCCTCGCCCTGGAAGGTCAGACGCAGGATGCGCCCCGGCACCTGGGCGAAGTCCTCGTGCAGCTCGCCTTCGTCGATGGCCTCGTCTTCGAGCACGAAGCGCCGGGTGGTCGGGTGCTGCGGGTGCAGGAACACCTCGGCCACCGCGCCCTGCTCGACGATGCGCCCGGCATCCATCACCGCCACGCGGTCGCAGACGCGGCGAATCACGTCCATCTCGTGGGTGATCAGCACGATGGTCAGACCCAGCTCGCGGTTGATCTCGGCCAGCAGCTGCAGCACCTGGGCGGTGGTCTGCGGGTCGAGGGCGCTGGTCGCCTCGTCGCACAAGAGGATCTTCGGGTCGGTGGCCAGCGCGCGGGCGATACCGACGCGCTGCTTCTGGCCACCGGACAGCTGCGCCGGGTACTTGCGGGCGTGATCCTGCAGGCCGACGCGGCGCAGCAGCTCGTCCACGCGGCGGTTGATGTCGGCGGCGGGCAGCTCGCCGGCCAGGCGCAGCGGCAGGGCCACGTTGTCGGCCACGGTGCGCGAGCTGAGCAGGTTGAAGTGCTGGAAGATCATGCCGACCCGGCGACGGAAGGCGCGCAGGCCGTCGGCATCCAGCGCAGTGACGTCCTCGCCATCGACCCGGATGCGCCCGCCGCTGGGGTTTTCTAGACGGTTGATCAGGCGCAGCAGGGTGCTCTTGCCGGCGCCGGAATGGCCGATCAGGCCGAACACCTCGCCCGTTTCGACCACCAGATCGGTGGGCTGCAGGGCCGGTACGTCGCGGCCGGCGACGCGGTAGGTCTTGTGGACTTGCTGGAACTCGATCACGTGTGCGGACCTTTTGGGTGCATGACGTGCCCCTGGCATGCGGGCAAAAGTGGCGCATTTTAGCCGATTGTGGCGTGCGGGCCACGCAGGCTGTTGGTAAGCGGCGAGGAACATCCGATTCCGGCACCGGTCCCTTGCAGACCCGTGCGCCCACCAGGAGGGACCAGCCATGGCCCAGCAACCCACCGGCCCCAGCGAACTGGCCGGCACCGACACCACCGACCGGCAGAACAGCAGCGACAAGCTGGACGCCCTCGAGCCTTACCGCTCGGACGCCACCGGCCAGGCCCTGACCACCAACCAGGGCGTGAAGATCGCCGACAACCAGAACACCCTGAAGGCCAGGGATCGCGGCCCGTCCCTGCTCGAAGACTTCATCATGCGGGAGAAGATCACGCACTTCGACCACGAGCGCATTCCCGAGCGCATCGTGCATGCGCGTGGCACGGCGGCCCACGGCGTCTTCCGGGTCTACGCATCCCAGGCGAAGCTGACCAAGGCCGCCTTCCTGCAGGACCCGGCCAAGATCACCCCGGTGTTCGTGCGCTTTTCCACCGTGCAGGGCCCGCGCGGTTCGGCGGACACGGTGCGCGACGTGCGCGGCTTCGCGGTGAAGTTCTACACCGAGGAAGGCAACTTCGACCTGGTGGGCAACAACATGCCGGTGTTCTTCATCCAGGACGCCATCAAGTTCCCCGACTTCGTGCATGCAGTGAAGCCCGAGCCGCACAACGAGATCCCCACCGGCGCCTCGGCCCACGACACCTTCTGGGACTTTGTCTCGCTGGTGCCGGAAAGCGCGCACATGGTGATGTGGGCCATGTCCGACCGGGCCATTCCCGCCACCCTGCGCGCCATGCAGGGCTTCGGGGTGCATACGTTCCGCATGATCGATGCCCAGGGCGCCAGCCGCTTCGTCAAGTTTCACTGGCGGCCGCTGTCGGGGGTGTACTCGCTGCTCTGGGACGAGGCGCAGAAGCTGGCCGGCAAGGATCCGGACTTCAATCGTCGCCAGCTCTGGGAGGACATCGAAAGCGGCGACTATCCGGAATGGGAACTGGGCGTGCAGGTGGTCGAGGAGGCCGACGAGCACAGCTTCGACTTCGACCTGCTGGACCCGACCAAGATCATCCCCGAGGAGCAGGTGCCGGTGCAGCCGATCGGCAAGCTGACCCTCAACCGCAACCCGGACAACTTCTTCGCCGAGACCGAACAGGCGGCCTTCCACCCGGGACACATCGTGCCGGGCATCGACTTCAGCAACGATCCGCTGTTGCAGGGCCGGCTGTTCTCCTACACCGACACCCAGTTGCTGCGCCTGGGCGGGCCGAACTTCCACCAGATCCCGATCAACCGCCCGGTCTGCCCGTTTCACAACAACCAGCGCGACGCCTACCACCAGCACCAGATACACAAGGGGCGCGCGGCCTACGAACCCAACTCCATTGATGCCGGCTGGCCGAAGGAAACCCCGGCGGGGCCGGCAGGCGGAGGTTTCGAGAGCTATCCCGAACGCATCGAGGGCCACAAGATCCGCAACCGCAGTGAATCGTTCGGCGACCACTTCTCCCAGGCGCGGCTGTTCTGGAAGAGCATGAGCGAGGTGGAGCAGGCGCACATCGTCGATGCCTACAGCTTCGAGCTGGCCAAGGTGGAGCGCATGGCCATCCGCGAGCGCGAGGTCAACGAGATCCTGGCCAATATCGATCTGGACCTGGCCCGGCGGGTGGCCGCCAACATCGGCGTGCAGCCACCCGCCGCCGGCACGGTGGAACTGCCCAAGGTCCGCCAGGAGCAGTCGCCGGCGCTGAGCCAGATGAACTTGCTGACCGGCAACATCCGCTCGCGCAAGATCGCCATCCTGATCGGCAACGGCGTGGATGCCGCCGCCGTCAGCGCCGCCCAGGCTGCGCTGAAGGGCGAAGGGGCGGCCTGCAAGCTGGTGGCGCCGAGCGCCGCGCCGGTCCAGGGCAGCGACGGCAGCCGCCTGGTGCCGGATGGTTCGCTGGCTGGATTGCCGTCGATCATGTTCGACGCGGTGCTGGTCCCCGGCGGCGAGGCCGCCATGCAGGCCATGATGGCGGACGGCACCGCGCTGCATTACCTGCTGGAAGCCTACAAGCACCTCAAGCCGATGGCCTTCCTCGGCCAGGCGCAGACCCTGCTTGCGCAGCTGCGCCTGGATGAGGATGAGGGGTTGCTGGTGGGCAGCGATCTGTCGGCCATCCAGGCCTCGTACTTCGCTGCCATCGCCAGGCACCGGGTATGGGCGCGGATGCCCAAGGCCATGAGCGTGCCGGCGTAGAGGCCTGCTCCGGCCTTGCAGGGTGGCAGCCGCGATGCGTTCGTGCGGGGCGCAAGGAGACGCTCGCGGTTGAAGCCGCTCCTACGGGCCGCGCAGACATAGGGCGCCCGAGGCTATTCCTGGGCACCACCCCCGATCAGCAGCAGGCGCGGCACGCGCGAGGCGATGTGGCTGACTTCCACTTCCGAGGCGTCGCCCAGGCGTGTGCGCAGCAGTTCGGCGGCGCGGTTGGACTGCCAGCTGCCGCGGGCCTCCAGCACGATGCGGCAATCGCAGGTCCGCAGTTCGTCGGCCAGGCTGTCGAACTGCTCGGCCAGGGCGGCGTAATCGCCCTTGTCCAGCAGCGGCAGCATGATGCTGCGCACCTGCGGGTCCAGCTGGTCGCCGAGGTCGGTGGTCAGCGCCGGCGCGGCCGGCAGCAGGCTGCGGGCCCGGCTCAGCGCCGTGGTGGCAGTGTTCAGGTCGCCGGCCTGCAGCGCATCCTGTCCCTGGCGCAGGTAGGCGTCGGCCAACTGGCGCTGATACGGGGCCAGGCGCTCGGCGTCGACGCCCCGCTTGCCGGCATCGGCCAGCAACTGGTCCGCCTGTGCCAGCTGGCCCTGGGCCAGGTAGCTCTGGAACAACTGCCGCTGGGTGTCCTGCACCGGCGCACTCTGGCAGCCGGCAAGCACGACAACCAGGCCGGCAAGGGTCAGGCAACGGAACATGGGCATGTGAAGGGACCTCGAGGAAGCGGTCGACGGGATTCTAACCCTGCCCGTCTCGGGCGCACAGGACGACACGCGTCAGCGCCGCCGTGGCAGGGCAAAGCTAAGCAGAAACAGGGCGGCGGCGCTCACCACGATCGAGGGCCCGGCCGGGGTGTCCTGGAACCAGGACAGGCTCAGGCCCGCCGACACCGCCAGCAGGCCGAGCAGGCTGGCGCCGACGGCCATCTGCTCCGGCGTGCGCGCATGGCGCTGGGCGGCGGCGGCAGGAATGATCAGCAGCGAGGTGATCAGCAGCACGCCGACGATCTTCATGGCCAGGGCGATCACCAGGGCGATCAGCAGCATCAGCGCCAGGCGCAGACCGGCCACCGGCAGGCCTTCGACGCGCGCCAGCTCCTCGTGCACGGTAATGGCCAGCAGCGGGCGCCACAGCGGCACCAGCAGCAGCAGCACCAGCGCGCTGCCGCCCAATACCCAGTACAGATCCTCGCGGCTGATGGCCAGCAGATCGCCGAACAGATAGCCGAGCAGATCGACGCGCACCTCCAGGAGGCTCATGGTCACCAGGCCCAGGGCCAGCATGGTGGGCGCCAGCATGCCCAGCAGGGTGTCGGAGGCCAGCGCCTGGCGACCTTGCAGGCCGAGCAGCGCCAGCGCCAGCAGCAGGCACAGGGCGATGATTGCCAGTGTCGGGCTGATCGCCAACCACAGGCCCAAGGCCAGGCCGAGCAGCGCGGCATGGGACAGGGTTTCGCCGAAATAGGCCATGCGCCGCCAGACCACGAACGAGCCGAGTGGGCCAGCCACCAGCGCCAGGGCGAGGCCGGCGAGCAGCGCGTGAAGCAGGAAATCAGCCATGGTTGCAGTTCGGACCGTGGGTATGGGGTTTCTTCAGGACCACGCCGCCGTGCAGATCGTGGGCGTGGTCGTGGCGGTGCTGGTAGATCGCCAGGCTGCGTGCATCACGGCCGAACAGTTCGACGAACGCCGGATCGCCGCTGACCTGTTCGGGATGTCCTGAGCAGCACACATGCCGGTTCAGGCACACCACCTGGTCGGTGGCGCTCATCACCAGGTGCAGGTCATGGGAGACCATCAGCACGCCGCAGCCGTAGCGTTCGCGCAACGTGCCGATCAGCCGGTACAGCGCCGCCTGGCCGGCGACATCCACACCCTGCACCGGCTCGTCGAGCACCAGCAGTTCGGGCTTGCGCAGCAGGGCGCGGGCCAGCAGTACGCGTTGCAGCTCGCCGCCGGAGATCTTCTGCAGCGGGTGGTCGAGCACGTGGGCCGCGCCGACTTCTTCCAGCGCGGCCCGCGCCATGGCGGCGCTGACGCCAGGCACCAGGCGCAGGAAACGCTGCACGCTGAGCGGCAGGGTGGCGTCCACCTGCAGTTTCTGCGGCATGTAGCCGATGCGCAGTTTCGGTCGGCGCCAGACCTCGCCGCTGTCCGCCTTCAGCAGGCCCAGCACGACACGAACCAGGGTGGTCTTGCCGGCGCCGTTGGGGCCGATCAGCGTGACGATTTCGCCCGGTCGCACGCGCAGGTTCACCGCGTCCAGGGTGTCCTGGCCGTTGAAGCGCACGCTGACCCCGCTCAGGCGCAGCAGGTCATCGCTCATGCGGCCTCCTGGCAGCGGGCGCAGAGACCGACCACCTCGACCGTCTCGGTTTCCACGCGGAAGCCGACGCGCTGCGCACCGGCGACGATCGCTTCGCTGATGGCCGGGTGTTCCAGCTCGATGGCCGTGCGGCATTCGCGGCAGATCAGGAACTGACCCTGATGGCTGTGTTCCGGGCGGATGCAGCCGATGAAGGCGTTCAGCGAAGCGATGCGGTGGATCAGGCCGTTCTCCAGCAGGAAATCCAGGGCGCGGTAGACGGTCGGCGGCGCGGCGCGGCGGCCGTCTTCCTCGCTGAGGGTGCCGAGGATGTCGTAGGCGCCGAGCGGCTTGTGGCTCTGCCAGACCAGCTCCAGCACCCGCCTGCGCAGGGCGGTCAGGCGCACGCCCTGGCGCGCGCAGATGCTGTCGGCGTCGGCCAGTGCGTTGTCGACGCACTGGGAATGGTCGTGCGGCAGGCAGGCCAGCGGTGTGTCGGGAAGGGGTCGATACATGGCGGCGACGTCGAGTGGAAGAGACGTTATTCTATAACCCTTTCCACCCAGAGTGTCGCTGTCGTGCTGCTACGTCTGTCCGCCGTTGTGCTGTTGTGCCTGGCTTCGCTGACCGCCCGTGCCGAAGTCGCCCTGCTCACCAGCATCAAACCCCTGCAACTGATCGCCGCCGCCGTGCAGGACGGTGTCGGCACGCCCGACGTGCTGCTGCCGCCGGGGGCGTCCGCGCACCATTACATGCTCAAGCCTTCCGAGGTACGCCGCCTGCGTCAGGCCGACCTGTTCTACTGGGTCGGGCCGGACCTGGAGAGCTTCCTGCCCCGCCTGCTCGATGGCCGCACAAACCCCAGCCTGGCCGTGCAGACCCTGGCGGGCCTGCAGTTGCGCCACTTTGGCGATGATCAACACGCTGACCATGACCATGACCATGACCATGACCATGACCATGACCATGACCATGACCATGACCATGACCATGACCATGACCATGATCATGACGCCCCGGTCGCGCATGACGATCACGACCACGACCACCGCCCCGGCAGCCTGGATGCCCACCTCTGGCTGCTGCCGGCCAACGCCCGGGTGATCGCTGCGCGGATGGCTGACGACCTGGCCGCGCGCGACCCGGCCAATGCCGCGCGCTACCGGGCCAACCTGGCGGCGTTCGAGCAGCGCCTGGACACGCTCGACCAGCGCCTGCGTACCCGTCTGGCGCCGCTGGCGGGCAAGCCGTACTTCGTGTTCCACGAGGCCTACGACTATTTCGAGGCGGCCTATGGCCTGCGCCATGCCGGGGTGTTCAGCCTGGGCGAGGTGCAGCTCGGTGCGCGGCAGGTGGCCCAGCTGCGTGAACGCCTGCGTGCCGCCGGCGCGACCTGCGTGTTCTACGAGCCGCCGCAGGCACCGCGCCTGGCCCAGACCCTGATCGAGGGGCTGCCGGTGCGCCTGGCGTCGCTGGATGCCCTGGGCTACGACCTGTCCGTGGATGCTCGCGGCTATGAGCGGCTGCTGGAAAGCCTCGGCGAGCAGTTGGCCGGCTGCCTGACGCCCGCCGGCGTCCAGTAGGACGGCTTCGTACCGGCCGGCAAAGCCGCGGCAAGCGCGGCAGGTGCGCTCCGACGAGCGGTCCCGCGCACCAGCCGTTTTTGTCTTTCAGACCAACTGCCGGCACGCACCCAGCCCGCCTGGCGTCTGAGTCTTGGCGACGCGGCGCACATTTCGAGCGACTGCGGCATTTGAGCGATTGAACCGTAGCGCAAGGCAGGTATTGTGTTCGCCTGTTTGTGCACCCACAAGATGAAGTGTTCGACAAGATATCCCGGGACTGTCGCTCGGGCTGTTTTGGCGTACAATCCGCAGCCTTTTTTTCCATCCCCTTGCGAATGAGGCACACGCGCATGGCGAAGACCAATGGGCCGATGACGGCGGGCAAACAGGCTTTTGAGATCGTCCTGCAGGCGGCTTCCGAAGATATCTGGGCGCAGAAGTACCGTCTGACTGACAAGGATGGCACCCCCATCGATGGTGATGTGGACGACACCTGGAAGCGTGTCGCCCGTTCCCTGGCGGAGGTGGAGGCGCCCGAAAAGCGCGAGTACTGGCATGAGCAGTTCCTCTGGGCGCTGCGCAACGGCGCGATTCCCGCCGGCCGCATCATTTCCAACGCCGGCGCGCTGGACTACAAGCCGGCCACCTCGACCATCAACTGCACCGTATCGGCGACCATCCGCGACTCGATGGACGACATCCTGGGCAAGGTCCACGAAGCCGGGCTGACCCTCAAGGCCGGCTGTGGCATCGGCTACGAATTCAGCACCCTGCGTCCGCGCGGCTCGTTCGTGTCCGGCGCCGGCGCGCACACCAGCGGCCCGCTGTCGTTCATGGATATCTTCGACAAGATGTGCTTCACCGTTAGCTCGGCCGGCGGCCGCCGCGGCGCGCAGATGGGCACCTTCGACGTCTGTCATCCGGATGTGCGCGAATTCATCCGCGCCAAGCGCGAGGATGGCCGCCTGCGCCAGTTCAACCTCAGCCTGCTGATCACCGACGAATTCATGCAGGCGGTGGAGAACGACGGCGAATGGCCGCTGATCTTCCCGGTGCACCCCAAGGAGCGCCACGAAGTCGACCTCGCCGACGCCTCCCAGGTGGTCTGGCGCGAATGGCCGATCCACGACGACTATATCGTGCGCGAGGACGGCCTGGTGGCCTGCCGCGTCTACGGTCGCGTCAAGGCGCGTCACCTGTGGGACATGATCATGGTCTCCACCTACGACTTCGCCGAGCCGGGCTTCATCCTCATCGATCGCGTCAACCAGCTGAACAACAACTGGTGGTGCGAGGCGATCCGCGCCACCAACCCGTGTGGCGAGCAGCCGCTGCCGCCCTACGGCTCCTGCCTGCTGGGCTCGGTGAACCTGACCCGCTTCGTGATCGACCCGTTCGGTCCGGACGCGCGCTTCGACTGGGACAAGTACCGCAAGGTGGTGCGCATCTTCACCCGCATGCTGGACAACGTGGTGGAGATCAACGGCCTGCCGCTGGAACAGCAGCGTCACGAGATCATGCACAAGCGTCGCCACGGCATGGGCTTCCTCGGCCTGGGTTCGACCCTGACCCTGCTCAAGATGCGCTACGGCAGCCCGGAATCCTGCGTGTTCACCGAGGAAGTGGCCCGCGAGATGGCCCTGGTCGGCTGGGAAGAGGCGCTGGAACTGTCCCGCGAAAAGGGCCCGGCGCCGCTGCTGGCCGAGGAATTCACGGTGACCGCCGAGATGCTGCGCAAGCGTCCGGAAATGGCCAAGGACGGCTACCAGGTGGGCGACAAGGTGCCCGGCCGCGTGCTGCACGCCAAGTATTCGCGCTACATGCAGCGCCTGGCCGAATACGCGCCGGAGCTGATCGAGGCGCTGGCCGAGCAGGGTGCGCGCTTCACCCACCACAGCTCCATCGCGCCGACCGGCACCATCAGCCTGAGCCTGGCCAACAACGCCTCCAACGGCATCGAGCCGAGTTTCGCCCACAAATACTCGCGCAACGTGATCCGTTCCGGGCGCAAGGCCAAGGAAAAGGTCGACGTGTTCAGCTTCGAGCTGCTGGCCTACCGCACGCTGGTCAATGCCAAGGCCGAGCCGGGCAGCGAGGACCCGGCGCGCAAGCTGCCGGACTACTTCGTCGCCGCCGATGACATCGGCCCGACCCAGCATGTGGACATCCAGGCCGCCGCGCAGAAGTGGGTGGATTCCTCGATCTCCAAGACCGCGAACGTGCCCACCGACTATCCGTTCGAGGCGTTCAAGGACATCTACCGTTACGCCTGGCGCCAGGGCCTGAAGGGCTGCACCACCTTCCGCTTCAACCCCAAGGCCTTCCAGGGCGTGCTGGTCAAGGAAGCCGACCTGGAAAACACCCTGTACCGCTTCGAACTGGAAGACGGCAGCGTGGTCGAGCTCAAGGGCAATGCCATGGTCGAGTACGACGGCGAGGTGAACACTGCCGCCAACCTGTTCGATGCCCTCAAGGAAGGCTATTACGGCAAGTACTGAGGCCGTTTCATTTTTGCAGGGCCGGACGCCGGGGGCGTCCGGCCGGGAGTAGATTGCTATGACCGTGAAGATCGAAAAACGCATCAAGGGCTTCAAGGTGGTCGACCAGGCCCTGGAGCGCCCCGCCGCCCAGGGCAGCGAAACGGCTGCCGCAGCCCAGCCCGCGGCAGCGCCCGCCGTTGCGCCGGTGCAGATGGATGAGACGCTGCAGCGCCCCGAAACCCTGGTCGGCATGACCTACAAGATCAAGTCGCCGCTGTTCGAGCACGCCCTGTACGTGACCATCAACGACGTGGTGCTCAACGCCGGCACGCCGTTCGAGCAGCGCCGGCCCTTCGAGATCTTCATCAACTCGAAGAACATGGACCACTTCCAGTGGATCGTGGCGCTCACCCGCATCATGTCCGCCGTGTTCCGCAAGGGCGGCGACTGCACCTTCCTGGTGGAGGAGATGAAGGCGGTGTTCGACCCGCGCGGTGGCTACCTGAAGAAGGGTGGCATCTACATGCCGTCCATCGTCGCCGAGATCGGCGGCGTGGTGGAGCGCCACCTGATCAGCATCGGCATGATGGAAGGTCAGGGCCTGGACGAGGCGCAGCGCCAGTACCTGGCGGAAAAGCGCGCCGCCTACGAGGCCACACAGGGCGCGACGACCGCCGAACCGGGCGAAGGCTTCCCCGCCGGCGCGCAGCTGTGCGGCAAGTGCAGCACCAAGGCGGTGGTGCAGATGGATGGCTGCGCCACCTGCCTGAATTGCGGGCACTCCAAGTGCGGCTAGTTCGCGCCTGAAACCCCAGAGCCCCGGCACGCCGGGGCTTTTTGTGCGTGCCTCGTAGGGTGGCCAACGCGTTGCGCTGGTTACCGTGGCACCCCGCACCAACTTCCGCCGGCGATCAGCCCAGCGCGGTATCCAGGAACATCATCACCCCGAAGCCGGCCATCAGGCCGATGGTCGCCGGCGTCTGGTGACCGTTGCGGTGGGTCTCCGGAATCACCTCGTGGGAGACCACGAAGATCATCGCCCCGGCCGCCAGGCCCAGGCTGATCGGGTAGGCGACCGCAAAACCGCTGGAAATGCCCAGGCCGACCAGCGCGCCCAGCGGCTCCATCAGGCCCGAGGCGATGGCCACCAGCACCGCGCCGAACATCGACATGCCCACCACCCGCAGCGCCAGCACCACGGCCATGCCCTCGGGGATGTCCTGGATGGCGATGGCCGAGGTGAGCGGCAGGCCGACGCCGAGGTCGCCGGCCGAGAAGCTGACGCCGATGGCCATGCCTTCCGGGATGTTGTGCAGGATGATCGCCAGCACGAACAGCCACACCCGGTTCAAGCGCTCGCAATCCGGGCCGCAGGGGCCGGTGCTCTCGTGCTCGTGGGGGGTGAAATAGTCGAGGCCGAGCATCAGCAGCACGCCCAGCGCCAGGCCGGTCACCACGGTGAACGCCGCGGCCGGCGCGTTGCCGAAAATGCCTTCGGCCGCCTCCAGGCCCGGCAGGATCAGCGAGAAGGCGCTGGCCGCCAGCATCATGCCGGCGGTGAACCCCAGCATGCTGTCCTGGGTACGTACATGGATGGTGCGCAGCCCCGCTGCCAGCAGCGCGCCCAGGGCGGTGGTGGCAAAGCCGGCGCCGCCCCCGAGCAGCGCGTAGTTGAGGTGTACGCTGTGGCCGTTGCGCAGGGCGTAGACGATGCTGGCGATCAACAGGCCGATCACCACGGCGGCGGCTGCCAGCAGGCCATAGGTAATCAGCGGGTTGGCCCTGGCACGGGCGGCCCAGCCGCTGCGCAGTTCGGCATACAGGCTGTTCGGCAACGACTGGCTTTGGTCCATCGCAACGACTCCGCACGAAACGATGCGTCGAGCTTGCTCCGCTCAGAGCGCGAAAGGCAATGCCGAGTCGACCTGCTGCCGCCGGGCGAGCAGCCGGCGGAACTCGTCCGGGTCCTTGATCAGCACATCACGCCCGCGGTTCTCCTCGGCGGCGATCAGGCGCGACAGCCAGAATCGCAGGCAGGCGACGCGCAGCATGGTTGGCCAGAGTTCGGCTTCGGCCGGATGGAAGCGCCGTCGCGCCGAGTAGGCGCCCAGCAGCGCCTCGGTGCGCGCCGGGTCAAGATGCCCGTCGGCGTCCGAGCACCAGTCATTCACGCTGATCGCCAGGTCGTAGAGCATCGGGCCCGAGCAGGCGTTGTAGAAGTCGATCACGCCGGTCAGGTGGCTGCCTTCGAACAGTGCGTTGTCACGGAACAGGTCAGCGTGCAGGTTGGCCCTCGGCAGGGACCGCAGGCGGCCGGCCTGGTCGTGCAGTTCGGTCAGCGCGCCACGCAGCAGTGGCAGGTGCTCCTCGGGCAGGCCCAGGGCCAGGCTGGGACCCTGCTCCAGCATCCAGGCCAGTCCGCGGTCGCTGGGGCGCTCCAGGGGGGCATCGCAGGTCGCCAAGTGCAGGCGCGCCAGCCAGTCGCCCAGCTCGGCGCATTGGTGCGCATTCGGCGCATGCACGTGCCGGCCGGGCAGGCGCGGTTGCAGCAGCGCGGGCTTGTCGGCCAGCCGCCGCAGGGCTTGACCCTCGCGGGTACGCAGGGCGAAGGGCACCGCCAGTCCGGCGTCATGCAGCACGTCGAGCAGCTGGATGAAAAATGGCAGCTCGTCCTGCGCGCCGCGTTCCACCAGGGTCAGCACGAACTCGCCCTGCTCCAGGCTGACGAAGAAGTTGCTGTTCTCGGTGCCTTCGGCGATGCCCTGGAAACCCACCAGGCGACCTAGCCCATACGGGGCCAGGAAGTCTTCCAGTTCGTGGTGCTCGAGCGGGGTGAACACGGACATGGCGGCACTACCAACGGAAGATTTCCCAGGCGGGGATCAGCATGTCGGGCTTGTCGGCGCGTACGAAGTTGTCGCTGCCGTCGGCGCGCACCAGATAGTAAGGCTTACCGTTCTTGGGCGTTATCTTGATCGCGTACAGGAAGCCGTTGACCCGGAATTCCTCGATGCGTTTGTCGCCCTCCTGGCGGATGGTGACGTCCGGTTCGGCATCCACCGAATCCTGGGCCGCAGCGTACAACGGCAGGGCCAGCAGGCCAGCCAACAGCAGGTGATTGAAAGCGCGCATGGTACCCTTTGCCCCGACATTTCCATAAACAGGTACGGACATTCTAGCGCCGTGCCCGCGCAAAAGGTCTGCACATGAGTCAAGCGCCCCTCGTCCTGGTGGACGGTTCGTCCTACCTGTACCGCGCCTTTCACGCCCTGCCGCCGCTGACCACTTCGACCGGCCTGCCCACCGGGGCGGTGAAGGGTGTGCTGAACATGCTGCTCAGCCTGCGCAAGCAGTATCCGGACAGCCCCTTCGCGGTGGTCTTCGACGCCAAGGGGCCGACCTTCCGCGATGAACTGTTCGAGCACTACAAGTCGCACCGCCCGCCGATGCCCGACGACCTGCGTGTGCAGGTCGAGCCGCTGCATGCCACGGTGCGGGCGCTCGGTCTGCCGCTGCTGTGTGTGGACGGCGTCGAGGCCGACGACGTGATCGGCACTCTGGCGCGGCGCTGTGCCGACGCTGGCCGCGACGTGGTGATTTCCACCGGTGACAAGGACATGGCGCAGCTGGTCTGCCCGCGCGTGTGCCTGGTCAACACCATGACCGGCAGTGTCTATGACGTGGAAGGCGTGAAGAGCAAGTTCGGCGTCGGCCCGGAGCTGATCATCGACTACCTGGCGCTGATGGGCGACAAGGTCGACAACATCCCCGGCGTGCCGGGGGTCGGCGAGAAGACCGCGCAGGGCCTGCTGAACGGTATCGCCGGCGGGTTGGATGGCCTGTACGCCAATCTGGATCAGGTTGCCGCGTTGCCGATCCGCGGCGCCAAGACCCTTGGCGCCAAGCTCGCCGAGCACCGGGAGGCGGCCTATCTGTCCTATCAGCTGGCAACCATCAAGACCGATGTGGCGCTGGAGGTGGACATCGACGCGCTGCATCCGGGCGAGCCGCAGCGCGAGGCGCTGATCGAGCTGTATCGCCAGCTGGAATTCCGCGCCTGGCTGGATGCGCTGCTGCGCGAGGCGCCGGCTGCACCGGCCGCTGCAGGCGCCCCGGACGACCTGTTTGCCGAGTCGGCGGGCGCTGAGGAAGCCGCCCCGGTGCAGTACGTGACCCTCACCGATCCGGTCGACTTTCAGGCCTGGCTGAAGCGGCTGGACACGGCCGAGTACATCTCCTTCAACACCAAGCTCAACGGCAACGACCCGCAGCAGGCCGAGCTGGTCGGCCTGGCCTTCGCCGTGGCGCCTGGCGAGGCGGCCTACCTGCCGCTGGCGCACAGCTACATGGGCGTGCCGGCGCAGATCGATCGCAGCGAGGCGCTGGCCGCGCTCAAGCCGCTGCTGGAGGATCCGGCGCGGCCGAAGATCGTCCAGCACGGCAAGGCGGACATCGAGGTGCTGGTGCGCTACGGCATCGCCCTGCGCGGCGTGGCCTTCGACACCATGCTCGAATCCTACGTGCTGGACTCCACTGCCACCCGCCACGACCTGGACAGCCTGGCGCTGAAGTATCTGGGGCGCAGCACCACACGCCTGGAAGATATCGCCGGCAAGGGCGCCAAGCAGCTCAGCTTCGACCAGGTGGCCCTGGAACAGGCCGGTCCCTACGCCGCCGAAGGCGCGGACGTGGCGCTGGCGCTGCATCGGGTGCTGTGGGAGCGCCTGCAGGCGATTCCCAGCCTGGCCGGCGTGTTGCGCGACATCGAGATGCCGCTGATGCCGGTGCTGGCGCGCATCGAATGCAATGGCGCCTACGTGGATGCCCAACTGCTCGGCAAGCAGAGCCTGGAGCTGGGCGAGCGCATGGTGGAGCTGGAGCGCGAGGCCTACTCGATCGCCGGTGAGGAGTTCAACCTCGGCTCACCCAAGCAGCTGTGCGCCATCCTCTACGACAAGCTGGGCCTGCCGGTGCTGGCCAAGACGGCCACCGGCCAGCCGTCCACCGCGGAAAGCGTGCTGGCCGAGCTGGCCGAGGACGGCTATCCGCTGCCGCAGGTGATCATGTACTACCGCCAGGTCAGCAAGCTGAAGAGCACCTACACGGATCGTCTGCCGGAGCAGATCAATCCGCGCACCGGGCGCATCCATACCAGTTATCACCAGGCGGTGACCGCCACGGGTCGCCTGTCCTCCAGCGACCCGAACCTGCAGAACATCCCGATCCGCACCGCGGAGGGCCGCCGCATCCGCCAGGCCTTCGTCGCGCCGCCCGGCTACCGGCTGCTGGCCGCCGACTACTCGCAGATCGAACTGCGCATCATGGCGCACCTGGCGCAGGACGCCGGTCTGCTGAACGCCTTCCGTCAGGGACTGGACGTACACCGTGCGACCGCCGCCGAAGTGTTCGGCGTGCCGCTGGACCAGGTCAGCGGCGAGCAGCGCCGCCGCGCAAAGGCGATCAACTTCGGCCTGATCTACGGCATGAGCGCGTTCGGCCTGGCCAAGCAGCTCGGCGTGGACCGCAAGGAGGCCCAGGCCTACATCGACCTGTACTTCGCCCGCTATCCGGGCGTGCTGGCCTACATGGAACGCACCCGCGAGCAGGCACGCGAGCAGGGCTACGTGGAAACCCTGTTCGGCCGCCGCCTGTATCTGCCGGAAATCCAGTCGCGCAACGGCGCCATGCGCAAGGCCGCCGAGCGCACCGCGATCAACGCGCCCATGCAGGGCACTGCCGCCGACATCATGAAGCGCGCCATGGTGGCGGTGGACGGCTGGCTGAGCGAGAGCGGCCTGGACGCCCGGGTGATTCTCCAGGTGCACGACGAACTGGTGCTGGAGGTTCGCGAGGACCTGCTGGCGCAGGTACGCGCGCCGCTGATCGGCCTGATGAGCCAGGCTGCGGAGCTGTCCGTGCCGCTGCTGGTCGAGGCCGGCGAGGGTGCGAATTGGGACGAGGCGCACTAAGGATGTGGTCGGCCGCGAAAATTTTTTCACGGTCGGCTGAACTTATTCCGAAGAGGGTGTGTCAGAGCCTCTGAATGGGTGAAGCCGTTCAATGCTCCTTGTTGTGTTTAGTGTTGGCAGATATCTGATCGCCGCTTGGCGAGTCGGAGTTGAACCTCGAACTTCCCCCTCCCCATACGAAGTTCGAGGTTTTTTTTGCCTGCGATTCTGCTCCCGCGTCAGGCGTCCGCGCGGGCTTCTTCACCCAGGCCCAGCCAGCGGGCCAGCACGGCCTGGGCCTCCTCGATGCCCTGGCGTTTGGGGGCGGAAAACAGCTGCACGCTGATGCCGTCCCCCCAGCCCTGGCGCACGTCCTTCTGCACCTTGAGCAGGGCGTTCTTGGCAGCGCCGAAAGCCAGCTTGTCGGCTTTGGTGAGCAGGATATGCAGCGGCATGCCACTGGTGTGCGCCCAGTCGAGCATCATGCGGTCGAACTCGGTCAGCGGGTGGCGGATATCCATCATCAGCACCACGCCGGCCAGGCTGGCGCGGCTGCCCAGGTAGGCCTCCAGGTGCATCTGCCAGTGCTGCTTGAGCGGGATCGGCACCTTGGCGTAGCCGTAGCCGGGCAGGTCAACCAGGCGACGCTCATCGTCCAGGCGGAAGAAGTTGAGCAGCTGGGTGCGGCCCGGCGTCTTCGAGGTGCGCGCCAGGTTGGCATGCGTCAGGGTGTTCAGGGCGCTGGACTTGCCGGCGTTGGAACGGCCGGCAAAGGCGATCTCGCGGCCGAGGTCGGGCGGGCATTGATCCACCTTCGCAGCACTGATGAGAAAGGTGGCCTGTTGGCACAACCCGAGGATCGGATTCTTGGTAGACATGAGGATTTCCAAGGTGCGACCCGGGGTCGCAGGGGGCGGTTTCGTTTCCGTTTCAGCGGCGCAAGTATATAATGCCGCCGATTTTGTGTGCGCTTTGCTCCACTGCCGGAGCGAAGCCGAACGGGACCATGACGCCAGAACGCGCACAGACGCGGGCCTTCGGACCGAGCTCCCTCTCACCCTTAGCCGTTATTGGATTAGCTGATGAACAAAGTACTCGTGAGTCTGCTGTTGACCCTGGGCCTGACCGGCGCCGCACAGGCCGCCGGCGACGCCGCAGCCGGTCAGAACAAGGTCATGCTCTGCTCCGCCTGCCACAACGCGGACGGCAACAGCGCAGCGCCGAACTTCCCGAAGCTGGCTGGCCAGGGTGAGCGTTACCTGCTCAAGCAGATGAAGGACATCAAGGCCGGTTCCACCCCGGGCGCCCCCGAAGGTGTAGGCCGCAAGGTGCTGGAAATGACCGGCATGCTGGATACCTTCAGCGATCAGGACCTGGAAGACATCGCCGCCTACTTCGCCAGCCAGAAGGGCAGCATCGGTGCCGCCGACCCGGCGCTGGTCGAGCGTGGCGAGGCCCTGTGGCGCGGTGGCAAGCTGGCCGAGGGCATGCCCGCCTGCACCGGCTGCCACGCCCCGAACGGCATCGGCAACGCCGCCGCCGCCTATCCCAAGTTGAACGGCCAGCACGCTGCCTACATCGCCAAGCAGCTGACCGACTTCCGCGAAGGCGTACGCACCAACGATGGCGACACCATGATCATGCGCGCCATCGCCGCCAAGCTGAGCAACAAAGACATCCAGGCGCTGTCCAGCTATATCCAGGGCCTGCACTGATTGTCGTGAAGACGGAAAAAGGGTGGCGCGAGCCGCCCTTTTTTTTTGCACCTGTGGTTAAAATCCGGGCAACGCACCGGCGGCACAGCGGCCAAACGGCCGACGCCGATTTTTCAGTCGAGGAGTTCTTTGCATGCGCACGCTGCTTTTCAGTGCCCTGCTGGCCGTTGCCAGTCTGCTTTCCATCCCCGCCCACGCCGCCGACTACCGTGCCGGCAAGCACTATGTCGAACTGAACAGCCCGGTCCCGGTGTCGCAACCTGGCAAGATCGAAGTCGTCGAGCTGTTCTGGTATGGCTGCCCGCACTGCTACGAATTCGAACCGGTGCTCAACGCCTGGGTGGAAACCCTGCCCGATGATGTGAATTTTGTCCGCGTGCCGGCCCTGTTCGGCGGCGTGTGGAACACCCATGGACAGCTGTTCATCGCCCTGGAGGCCATGAAGGTCGAGCCGCAGGTGCATGAGGCGATCTTTGCCGCAGTTCACCGTGAAGGCCGCAAGCTGGCCACGCCGAAGGAGATGGCCGAATTCCTGGCGGCCCAGGGTGTCGATTCCGAGGCATTCCTCAAGACCTACAACTCCTTCGGCGTAAAGAGCCAGATGGAAAAGGCCAAGAAGCTGGCCATGGCCTACCAGGTCACTGGCGTTCCGGTGCTGGTGGTCAACGGCAAGTACCGGCTGGACCTGGGCTCGGCGGGCGGTCCCCAGCAGGCCGTTGCCCTGGCCGACCATCTGATCGCCCGCGAGCGGGCAGCGCAGTAGAGACGCCCGAGTGGCGCGGTTCCGATCATGCTCAGACAGCGTATCGTGAGAGCTCCTTCGCAACGTGAACCGCGCGTCAATCCCCGCAGCGGCAAGCCCGCGGGCCTGCCGGCGGACGGGCGCCTGCGCCTGCTCAGCTTCAACATCCAGGTGGGCATTTCCACCCAGCGCTATCACCACTACCTGACCCGCGGCTGGCAGCACCTGCTGCCACACGCCGGGCGCGGGATGAACCTGCAGCGCATCGGCGAGCTGCTGGCCGATTACGACCTGGTGGCCTTGCAGGAGGTGGACGGCGGCAGTCTGCGCTCGGGTTTCGTCAACCAGGTCGAGCACCTGGCGCAGCTCGGCGATTTCCCCTACTGGTATCAGCAGCTCAATCGCAACCTCGGTCGTTTCGCCCAGCACAGCAACGGCGTGCTCAGCCGCCTGCGCCCGCAGCATCTGGAAGACCATCCGCTGCCCGGCCCCGCCGGGCGCGGCGCCATGCTGCTGCGCTTCGGCGAGGGTCCGGACGCCCTGGCGGTGGTGATGATGCATCTGGCACTGGGCGCGCGCGCGCGCACCCGCCAGCTGTCCTACATCCGCGAACTGCTCGGCGACTTCCGTCACATGGTGTTGATGGGCGACATGAATACCCAGGCGGTGGAGCTGCTCGAGCATTCGCCGCTGCGTGATCTCGGGTTGATCGCTCCCCAGGTGTGCGCCACGTTCCCCAGCTGGCGCCCGCAGCGTTGTCTGGACCATATCCTGCTCAGCCCGGAGCTGGGGCTGGAGCGGGTCGAGGTGCTGGACGCGCCGATTTCCGACCACCTGCCGGTGGCGGTGGACATTCGTCTGCCGCACGGTTCGGTCGACCAGCTTCCCCAGCGGCGCGAGTGACCCGCATGACGCGCACCCTTGACGGCCAGACTGCCCACCCGTCCCTTGAACAGCAGCAGCGCCTGCGCGAACAGGCGCTGCTGACCGAAATCGACCTGCTGCGCCGCACCCTGGTGCGTTGCACCCTGGCCATCCGTGATCCTGCGCCGGCCATCGAGCTGTGCCTGCGCGATCTGCGCCAGGCGCTACGCGGCAAGGAAACGCTGTCCGGTCTGCGCGCCCTGCTGCCCCGCCTGGAAAACGTGCTGGCGGAAAGCGAATACCTGCGAGCCAGTCGCATGAGCCGGGAACTGGTGGCGCTGTCCGCCCAGGTGGCACGCCTGGAGGGGCAGTCGCTGCCACCGGCCTTGCGCGAGGCCATCGGCGAGTTTGCCCGCAACCTGACCGGGGCGCTCCCCCAGCAGGTCGAACTGGTGGCGCTGCACAAGGCCTTCGGCGACCTGCAGTGGCAGGTGATCGAACACTCACTCGCCCAGCGCAACCCGTCGGCGGGCCTGTTCAAGCGTTTGCTGGGCAGCCAGGAGGCCACCCCGGTCCTCGCTATCACGCCACAGCCCCTGATTGATGGTTTCGCCGAGGTCTTGCGCGCCCTGCTCAGCCAGTCGGCGTTGCCCATGAAGTACCAGATCCAGTTGCGCCGGCTGCTCGGGCGGTTGCACGGCGAGGTCGAGACGGACGCGCTGATCGGCCTGGTCGATGGGTTGGGCGAGCTGGTACTCGAGGCGGGCGAAGATCAGCTGCAGTTGCTGGATTTCCTGACCGGACTCAACGAACGCCTGGCTCAGTTGCAGACCGGCCTGGAAAGCCTTGGCGCCGAGAGGGCGGAGGGCTCCGCGTTGGCCGAGGATCTCGACCAGTCGCTGCGGCGCCAGGTGGACGACATGCAGGCGGCCGTGAGCGGTGCGACGGACCTGGAGGCCCTCAAGCAGAGCATCTCCTGTCGGCTGGAGGCGCTGCTGGATGGGCTTGCCGAGCAGCGTTCGCAGCGCGAGGTGCGCGACCTGGCCCTGACGGCATCGTTGCAGCAACTGTCGACGCGCATCATGGAGCTCGAGCGCGAGGCGGAGGTCTGTCGCGACCAGCTCAACGAGCAGCGGCGCGAGGCGCTGCGTGACCCGCTCACCGGGCTGGCCAACCGCACGGCCTGGAACGCCGAGGTACAGCAGGCGCTGGAGCGCCGGCGCAAACAGGGCGGCGAGCTGGCACTGGCGGTCCTGGACGTGGATCACTTCAAGCAGGTCAATGACCGCTTTGGCCACCTGGCCGGTGACAAGGTGCTCAAGCTGATCGCGGAAATCATCAAGCGGCGCATGCCGACGGGTGGATTCCTTGCACGGTACGGTGGCGAGGAATTCGTGCTGCTGCTGCCCAGCTACGATCTGCCTGCCGGCCGCCTGCTGCTGGAGGACCTGCTGTCGAGCATCCAGACCTGTCCCTTCCACTTCAAGGGTGAGCGGTTGCCAGTCACCCTGTCCGCCGGTCTGGCCTGCTTTGGCCCCGATGAAGAGGCGGCCGACGAGGTTTTCCAGCGTGCCGACCTGGCCCTGTATCGGGCCAAGCAGCTGGGGCGCAACCGCCTGGTGGTGGATGGTCTGGCGGAGTCGCCCGACCCCTGAGGCTCAGAGGTCCGGCTGGCCTTCGCGCAGCGCCTTGTAGCGCTGCTCCAGCTCGGCGCGGATGCGCCTGCGCTGTTCGGCCTGGGCAAACCGGCGGCGTTGTTCGCGGGTCTTGAGTTCCAGCGGCGGCACGGCGGTGGGCTTGCCGCTGCTGTCGAGCGCCACCATGGTGAAGAAGCAGCTATTGGTGTGGCGTACCGAACGCTGGCGAATGTCCTCGGTGATGACCTTGATGCCGATCTCCATGGAGGTGCGGCCGGTGTAGTTCACCGAGGCCATGAAGGTCACCAGTTCACCGACATGCACGGGCTGGCGGAACATCACCTGATCGACCGACAGGGTCACCACGTAACGGCCGGCGTAGCGGCTGGCGCACGCGTAGGCCACTTCGTCCAGGTACTTGAGCAGCACGCCACCGTGCACATTGCCCGAGAAATTGGCCTTGTCGGGGGTCATCAGCACCGACATCGAGAGTTCGGAGACTCCGGCGGGGTAGTCCATCGTGGTACACCAGCTCTATTGCGGAAAACGGGCGGAACAATACCTGAGGTGCGGCATTCTGTCGCCTGTCAATTGCCTATCAGTCTTATAGGGCTGTCATGCCGGCCAGCCGTCACGCCTGCCCGAGGTACCAGCGCCAGTCCTGTTCGCCCACTTCGGCCATGAACTGCCGGTACTCCTCGCGCTTGATGGCCAGGTAGACACGCAGATAATCGGCTCCGAGCGCCTGCCGCGCCCAGGCGGAGGCCTCCAGGCTGTCCAGTGCGCTGAGCCAGTCGCAGGGCAAGGCGGGCTGGTCCTGGGCATAGCCGTTACCGGTCACTGGCTCGCCGGGATCCAGGCGTTCGCGGAGGCCGAGATGCGCGCCGGCCAGCACCGCCGCGGCCGCCAGATAGGGATTGGCGTCGGCGCCGCAGATGCGGTGTTCGACATGCCGGCTGGCGGGCGGGCCGCCGGGGATGCGCAGGCTGACGGTGCGGTTGTTGACGCCCCAGCTGCAGTTCAGCGGCGCGTAGCTGTGGGCCTGGAAGCGTCGGAACGAGTTCGCGTGCGGGCAGAACAGCGCCAGGGACTCCAGTAATGTGGCCTGCATGCCGGCCAGCGCCTGGCGCAGCAGCGGCGTGCCGGCCGGATGCTCGCTGGCAAACAGGTTGCGTCCTGCGGCGTCGGCCAGGCTGACATGCAGGTGCAGACCGTTGCCGGCACGTGCGGCGAACGGCTTGGCCATGAAGCAGGCCTGCTTGCCGTGCCGATGCGCCACGCCCTTGACCAAGCGCTTGTAGCGCACGGCTTCGTCCATCGCCTGCAACGCATCGAAGCGATGCTCCAGGGTCAGCTCCAGCTGGCCCGGTGCGTACTCGGAGATCGCCGTGCGCAGCGGCAGGCCCTGTGCCTCGCAGGCGGCGTACAGGTCATCGAGAAACGCCTGTTGCTGCTCCAGCTCGTAGACCCCATAGACCTGCACGCTCTGCGGGCGCAGGCCGTTGTCCTGGCGGGCCGGCTGCGGCTCGGCCTGCGAATCCTCGCGCCGATCCAGCAGGTAGAACTCCAGCTCGGCCGCCATCACTGGCTGATAGCCGTCAGCCTGCAGCGCCTCGACGACCCGAGCCAGCACGTGGCGCGGGTCGGCGTGGCTGGCCGGGCGGCCCTGGTCGGGATGCATGCTGACCTGCACTTGGCCGGTGGGCTGAGTGCGCCAGGGCTGCAGGCAGAGGCTGCCCGCCAGCGGATAACTCCAGCAGTCGGCATCGCCGACTTCCCAGACCAGCCCGGTCTCCTCGACATCCTCACCGTTGATGGTCAGGCCGAGGATGGTGCTGGGCAGCGGCCGACCGTCGCGGTAGATCGCCAGCAGCTCGTCGCGGTGCAGCAGCTTGCCGCGGGGCACGCCGTTGCTGTCGATGAGGAACAGTTCGATCAGGCGCACCTCGGGATGCGTGGCAAGGAAGGCTTCGGCCTCCGCGGGATCGGCAAAACGCATGGGACCTCCTGTCCGCTCCGGTTCAGCCTCGGGCGCCGGGGAGTGCCAGCAGCTCACCAAGGCCCTCGTCGAGCGCGCCCAGCAGGCGCTGCACCTCGTCGGGTCCGGTTTCCGGGCTGCACAGCAGCATGTTGTGGAAGGGAGTGATCAGCACGCCCCGGTTGATCAGGTAGAGATGCAGCGCCTGCTGCAGCGCGTCGTGGAAGGCGGCTTCGGCCTCGGCCCCATTGCGCGGCGGGTGGGCACGGAACTGGAACTCGCAGCGTGCGCCGAGCTCGCTGGTCGTCCAGTCCAGCCGGTGGGCGGCAAACAGATCGCGCAGTCCCTCGGCCAGCTGCGCGGCACTGCCCAGCATCCGCTGGTAGGCGGTGTCGGTCATCACCTCCTCCAGGTTGACCCGCAGGCAGTGCATGGCCAGCGCATTGGCCGCCAGGGTAGTGCCCATGCCGCTGTGACCGTGGCCATTGATCTCCGGAGCGGCCAGCGGCTCGCGGGCATGCTGCTGGGCCAGCTGCATGGCCTGGGCCATGGCGCGGCTGAAACCGTACACGGCGCAGGACACACCGCCGGCAATCGCCTTGCCGAGGGTGAGGAAGTCCGGCTTCAGGCCCCAGGCACGGGTGCAGCCACCCGGGCCGGCCGACAGGCTGTGGGTTTCATCGAGGATCAGCAGGCTGCCATAACGGCTTGTCAGCTCGCGGGCCTGCTGCAGGAAGCCCGCCTCGGGCAGCACCAGGCCGATGTTGGTCATCGCGGGTTCGCAGAGCAGCGCGGCGATGTCGCCCTGGCTCAAAGCGGCTTCCAGGGCGGCCGGGTCGTTGAACGGCACCACGCGGGTGTGCTGGGTCAGGTTGCGTGCCTGGCCGATCAGCCCGGGGCGATGTACCGTGCGGCCTTCGCGGCCGCGCACCAGGGTTTCGTCGACGCTGCCGTGGTAGCAGCCGTCGAACACCAGAATCACCTTGCGGCCGGTGATGGCTCGCGCCCAGCGCAACACGAAGCGGTTGGCGTCGCTGGCCGACCCGGCTACCTGCCAGCAGGGCAGGCCGAAGCGCCCGGCCAGTAGTTCGCCGGCGCGCACGGCGTCCTCGCCGGGCAGCATGGTGGCCAGTCCCCGGGCACCCTGCTCGGCCAGCGCGCGGGCGATGGGCGCCGGCGAATGGCCGAACATGCTGGCGGTGTCGCCCAGGCAGAAATCCAGGTATTCATGGCCGTCCACGTCGAGCAGGCGAGCTCCGCGCGCCTCGGCCACGAACAGCGGCGCCGGGGTGGACCAGTCGCTCATCCAGTGCATGGGCACGCCGCCATACAGGCTGTGGCGCGCGCGCTCGGCCAGCCGAACGCTGGCGGGATGGCTATCGAGAAAACGCTGCCGCTCGCGGGCGGCAAAGCGTTCAACGGCGGAGTCGGCAATCCCACTGGCAGTCATTTTGAACGCCTCGTGCGTTTTTTTGCACATGCTGGGAGCGCCACCGGGAGCTGTCAAGCGCTCGCTTCCGGCCGGGCGTCGCGGCGACGCCCGGCCCGGCGATCAGGATAGCTGGATCAGGGGTTCCTGCTGCTGGCCGAACAGGGCGCGCAACTGGCGGGACAGCTCGTGACCCTCGCTGATCAGCAGGACGTTGCGCAGGCTCTGGATGATGCGGCTGGTGTAGCCGAGGTCGTTCATCAGCGAACTGGTCTGCAGGCCGTCCAGCTCCCCGGAACGGATGCCGGCGAACAGCCGCTGACGGAAGCGGGCGTCGAAGTTCGCCGCGGTGTCGTCGAGCAGACGCAGCCGGGCGTTCCACTGTGCCTCCGGCAGGTTGGAGCGGTTCAGCTCATTCACCTCGCGCAGCGCGTTGAGCAGATGCCGGCGCAGTTCCACATAGGCGCGGCGCATGGCCGAGTCCTCGCGACCCAGGTGACGACCGAGGTTCTTCTGCAGGTGCTTGGCATCCTTGACCGCATCCACCAGCTGCAGGGCGGCGACCTGGCCGGAGATCCAGAAGGCCTGGTGAGGTTCGTCCAGGGGCAGGTCGAGGCGGCCCATGAAGCTCAGCAGGTCGGCATGCACGCCCTTGATGTGCCGTTGGTAGAGGCCGTCGGCATCCAGTCCGTGCAGGTCCGGGCGCGCGGCGACCAGTGCTTCGTCTATCTGCGGTCCATAGAGCTGATCGACCGGCAGGTACAGGGCGTGACAGATCACCTCCAGACTCAGGCGTTCGAGGTGCTGCAGCTCCTGAGCCACGGCACTGGCGGCGGCATCCGCGGAGTTCAGCGCGCCCTCCACCAGGTAGCGGGCACGGGTGCGCTCCGGTTCCGCCTGGGCGGACGCCATCTCGGTGATCAACACGCGCGGTTCGGGTAACTCGGGCAGCAGGCGCGCCAGCAGCTCGGCGAACGCCTTTTGCCACGGCCAGAACAGCAGCACGCCCAGCACGTTGAACAGCGTGTGGAACAGCGCCAGCTGGATCAGGCTGTTATTGCCGAGGCCGAGCAGGCCGGTGCCCCAGAGCACCAGCCAGGTCAGCGGCACGAACAGCGTCAGGCTGACCAGGGCGCTGCTGACGTTGAAGATGACGTGGGCCAGGGCCAGGCGCTGACCGCTGCGGTTGCCGCCCAGCATGCCCATGGCGCCGGTGGTCACCGCGCTGCCGACGTTGGAGCCGATGGCGATCGCCAGGCTCTGTTCCAGGCCGACCTGGCCGCCGGCCAGGGCCGCCAGGGTCAGCATCAGGGTGGCGTGGCTGGACTGCAGCACCACGGTGATGGCAATGCCGATGCCGGTGAACAGCAGCGTGCCGAGCAAGCCGCCGCCGCTGTAGGCGGTCAGGTCCATGGCATCGCCGAAGCTGGCGAAGCCGCCCTTGATCTGGTCGATGGCCAGGAAGATGAAGGCGATGCCCAGCAGGATGCGGCCACCGCCCTTGCCGGCCGGGCCGGTGAAGCTGGCCAGCACGCCGAACACCAGCAGCGGCAGGGCCAGCGGCGACAGACTGAGGTTCTGGCCGGCCATGGCCAGCAACCAGATGCCGCTGGTGGCGCCCAGGTTGGCCCCGAAGATCACCGCGATGCCGCCGGCCAGCTGGATCAGGCCGGTACTCAGGAAAGCGATGGTCAGCAGCGACACCAGGGTGCTGGACTGCAGCAGGAAGGTGGCGCCGGTACCGAACAACAGGGCTCGGAAGGGCGTCGAGGTGCTGCGCCCGAGCAGCTGTTCCAGCTTGCCGCCGGCCAGCTCCTGCAGCCCTTCCTCCAGGCACTGCATGCCGAACAGAAACAGGGCCAGGCCAGCGCACAGCTGCAGCCAGCCCGAACTGGACCAGAACGACCAGCCAAGGGCCGCCATGCCCGCCAGGATGAGAAGGGATTTCGAATACTGCTTCACGTCGCCAATCCGCCGAAAAAGGAACGCCCACGAAACGGGCGACGCACAGCCTAGCCGGGAAGTGTCGGGGCGGGAAGCGCCCGGCCAGAGCGGGCGCGTAGGCTTTGGGCTAAGTGCGCTGGGCGGCGGAACGTGCGTGGCGGATCAGTCGCGCTTGTAGCCGCTCTCGGTGCAGCCCAGGCAGCGCACGAAGGCGGCCTTGGCCGGCTCGACCACCAGCGCCTGGCCTGCGTCGCCGACATTGCCGCCGAGCAGGGTGAACGGCAGGCTGACGATGAACACCCCGGTGCCGATGACGGTGCCGGCGATCAGCAGCGGCCGGGCGATCAGCAGGTCGCCGATCATCGCGTAGGCCGGTGGGGCATCGGCGTTGTAGAGGGGGTCGCCGCTGGGGTTGGCCTGGGCCGGCAGGCTCAGCAGCCCGGTGGTCAGCGCCAGGGCGGCGGCCAGGGAGCGAAACGGGGTCATGGGGCGGTCCTTCGGCGGGTGATGGGTGCCGCGACTATAGCTCGCTCACCCGTGCGCCAGCGTGACGCCCTTCAATCGCCGTGGAACGCGTACTCGGGTTTTTTCGGCACGTAGGGTTTGAAGAACGCCAGCAGGCTGCGCAGGTCGGCCTTTTCGTCACCGGTAGGCCAGAACGGCGCGCCGATGACGATGCGCTTGTTCACGTAGTCCAGTGCGCCGGGCACCACCGGCACCCCGGCGCCGCGGGCGATATGGTAGAAGCCCGTCTTCCAGCGCTCCACCCGCTTGCGGGTGCCTTCCGGAGACAGGATCAGGATGAACTGGGCGTGCTCGCGAAAGCTCTGCACGGCCTGCTCAACCACGTTGGCCGCCTGGTCGCGGCGGATGGGAATGCCGCCCCAGCGCCGCAGGATGCCGCGGAACGGCCAGCGGAAGATGCTGTGCTTGCCGAACCAGCGCGCGTTGACGCGCAGCACGAACTTGGCGGCGATGAACACCACGAAGTCCCAATTGGAGGTGTGGTGGGCGCCGATCATCACGAACTTGTCGAGCGCCGGTAGTTGGCCTTCGACCCGCCAGCCCATCAGTTTCAGCACGCAGCGGCCCAGTGTTTCGGCGAACGGATTGGGCGGCAGGAAATTACCGGACATCCAACGACCTCGGTTCTTCTTGTCAGGTGGCCATCATAATGCGCGGCTCAGCGCTGGCAACGCCCGCAGTACACGCTGGAACGCTGGCCGAGACGCACCTCGCGCAACGTGCCGCCGCAGACCTTGCAGAACTCTCCGGCACGTCCGTAGACGAACAGCTCCTGCTGGAAGTAGCCGGGTTTGCCGTCGCCGCCGACGAAGTCGCGTAGCGTAGTGCCGCCGCACTCGATGGCGATGGCCAGGATGCGCTTGATCTCGGCGGCCAGGCGCTCGTAGCGGGGCCGGGAAATCGTGCCGGCCGGCTTGCGCGGGTCGATGCCGGCGGCGAACAGCGCCTCGCTGGCGTAGATGTTGCCGACGCCGACCACCACCGCGTTGTCCATGATGAACGGCTTCACCGCAATGGTCTTGCCGCGTGACAGCTCGAACAGCCGGGCGCCGTCGAAGGCCTCGGTCAGCGGTTCCGGGCCGAGCTTCTGCAGCAGCACATGCTGCAGCGGTTCAGGACTCCACAGCAGGGCGCCGAAGCGGCGCGGGTCGGTGTAGCGCAGCGCCAGTCCGGACTCCAGCTCGATGTCCACATGCTCGTGGCGACCGGCGGGCAGGCCCTGCTCCACCAGGCGCAAGCTGCCGGACATGCCCAGGTGGACGATCAGCGTGCCGGCCTCGGCCTCGATCAGCAGGTACTTGGCGCGCCGGCCGACCCGCAGGATGCGCTGGCCGGACAGGCGCACGTCGAGATCCTCGGGAATCGGCCAGCGCAGTCGGCGCTCGCGCACCAGCACGCGGCTGACACGCTGACCGAGCAGGTGCGCCTCGATGCCGCGGCGGGTGGTTTCGACTTCGGGTAGTTCGGGCATGGCGATACGACTGTGAAATGCGGGCCGGCAGTGTACCGAGGGTGTACGGCTCAGTAGTAACTGCCGCCGATGCCCGCCTCTTTCACAGCCTCGCGCAGGTTGTCGAAGTCGTACTCGCTCAGGCCGACATAGTCGAGCACCAGCGCACTCAGGCTTTCCCACTCGTGATCCACCTCCTGGCGGCCCAGGATGCGGTAGCAGCCACAGATGTGCTCGGCCATCTTGAGGATCGCCAGCAGGTTCTTCAGCTGGGTGTGCCGGGTGGAGTCGTCGGTAAAGATCGAACGGGCGTTGTGATGGTTGGCAATCGCCTCGCAGACTCGCTCCGGCAGCCGCCAGGAACGGGCGATGAAATAGCCGACCACCGAATGGTTGGTGTTGAGCAGGCGGTTCTCGGTGTCTACCACGCGGTTGTCCCCTGACGCGCGGAAATACGCCTCCTCCTGGACCTCGAAGTAATTGGGGAAGCGCTGAAGCATCAGCGGAATGCCGCAGTTGTGGAACAGCCCGAGGGCATAGGCCTCGTCCGACGACTGGAAGCCGATGCGCTTGGCCAGCATCAGGCAGGTCTGCGCGATATCCTGGGCGCTGTCCCAGAAGCCGTTGAGGGCAACGATCTCGTCGTCGTCCAGGGCGCCCTTGATGGCCTGGGCGTTGATCAGGTTGATCACCGTGTTGGTGCCCAGCAGGTTGATGGCGCGCTGGATCGAGCTGATGCGGTTGGACAGGCCGTAGAATGGCGAATTGACCAGCTTCAGCAGGGCGCCGGACAGGCCCGGGTCCTGGCTGATCAGGCGCGCGATGTTGTTGACGTCCGGGTAGGGCTGCATCTGCTCCATCTGCAGATCGACCATGATCTGCGGCTGGGGCGGAACACTGATGCCCTGCAGGATGCCCCGAAGCTGTTCGGTGGAGATTTCAGGCGACATGGCGGCTAGTCCGAAGAGAGATGCGCGGCATTTTATCCTGCCTCGGCGGGGCTGGCGCTCTGATGTTATGTCACTGAATGTCCGGGCATACGGGCCTACGGCACACCGGCGCGCGGCCCGGCATGCAGGGCCTGTATAATGCCCGCCCCCCACTCGGAGCCGCGCCCATGTCCCTGCCCAGCCTACGCCTCAAAGCCAATGCCGAACGCCGTCTGCGCGCCGGCCACCTGTGGGTCTACAGCAACGAGGTGGACGTGTCGGCCACGCCGCTGAACGGCTTCCAGCCCGGCGACCAGGCGATCCTGGAAATGGCCAACGGCAAGCCGCTGGGCATCGTCGGCGTCAGCCCGAACAACCTGATCTGCGCGCGCCTGCTGTCGCGCGACACCGGCCACACGCTGGACAAGTCCCTGCTGGTGCACCGCATCCAGGTGGCCCTGAGCCTGCGCGAGCGGCTGTTCGAGCAGCCCTGCTACCGCCTGGTGTACGGCGACTCCGACTTCCTGCCCGGCCTGGTGGTGGATCGCTTCGGCGACCACCTGGTGGTGCAGCTGGCCAGTGCCACCATGGAACGCAACAAGGACGCGGTGATCGAGGCGCTGGTGCAGGTGCTCAAGCCACGCGGCATCCTGTTCAAGAACGACTCCGCCGCCCGTGACGCCGAAGGCCTGGAGCGCTACGTGGACACCGCCTTCGGCGTGGTGCCCGAGTGGGTCGACCTGGAAGAGAACGGCGTGAAGTTCCAGGCGCCGGTACTGGCCGGGCAGAAGACCGGCTGGTTCTACGATCACCGCCTGAACCGTGCCCGCCTGGCCGGCTACGTGAAGGGCAAGCGCGTGCTCGACCTGTTCAGCTACATCGGCGGCTGGGGCGTGCAGGCCGCCGCCTTCGGCGCCAGCGAGGTGTTCTGCGTGGACGCCTCGGCCTTCGCCCTGGACGGCGTGGAACGCAACGCCGCGCTGAACGGCGTGGCCGAAAAGGTCACCTGCGTGGAAGGCGACGTGTTCGCCGCCCTCAAGGAGCTCAAGGCCGCCGAGGAGCGCTTCGACGTGGTGGTCGCCGACCCGCCGGCGTTCATCAAGCGCAAGAAGGACCTGAAGAACGGCGAGGCTGCCTACCGCCGCCTCAACGAGATGGCCATGCGCATGCTCAACAAGGACGGCATCCTGGTCAGCGCCAGCTGCTCCATGCACCTGCCCGAGGACGATCTGCAGAACATCCTGCTGCAGAGCGCCCGCCACCTGGACCGCAACATCCAACTGCTCGAGCGCGGTGCCCAGGGCCCGGACCATCCGGTGCATCCGGCCATCCCGGAAACCCGCTACATCAAGAGCCTGACCTGCCGGATCCTGCCCAACGCCTGATCCACCCTGTCGCTGCGCCTCGGAGCGAGCCCGAGGCGCGCCGGCGTCGCTGGTCTAGTCTTAGCCGGAAACGGACCGCTGCCGGCACGGCTTGCCGGCAGCCTGAGGGCGATGACGGATCATGGCGAGCCACGGCGCGGATACGGCGTTCCTGACCTTCTCCAACGTGAAGAAGACTTACGACCAGCAGACGCTGGTGGTGAAGGACTTCAGCCTGGAGGTGGCGCGCGGCGAATTCATCACCCTGCTCGGCCCTTCCGGCTCCGGCAAGACCACCTGCCTGATGATGCTTGCCGGCTTCGAGGACGTGACCAGCGGCGAGATCCTCATCAACGGCCGCAACATCACCAGCATCCCGCCCTACCGTCGCAATATCGGCATGGTCTTCCAGCAGTACGCGCTGTTCCCGCACATGACCCTCCGCGAGAACCTCGCCTACCCGCTCAAGTTGCGCAAACGGCCGGCCGCCGAGATCCGCGCGCGGGTCGACGAATACCTGGCGCTGGTCGAGCTGCAGGGATTCGCCGGGC
This sequence comes from Pseudomonas flexibilis, assembly GCF_000802425.1. Taxonomy (GTDB): domain Bacteria; phylum Pseudomonadota; class Gammaproteobacteria; order Pseudomonadales; family Pseudomonadaceae; genus Serpens; species Serpens flexibilis. The sequence continues at coordinate 180,317 of NZ_JRUD01000024.1, forward strand.
GCTATCCGGCGCAGCTCTCCGGGGGACAGCGGCAGCGCGTGGCGCTGGCGCGTGCGCTGATCTTCGCCCCGGACATCGTCCTGATGGACGAACCGCTGGGCGCCCTGGACAAGAAGCTGCGCGAGCAGATGCAGTTCGAGATCAAGCGTCTACACGCGCAGCTGGAGTTCACGGTGATCTACGTGACCCACGACCAGACCGAGGCGCTGACCATGAGCGACCGCATCGCCGTGTTCAACGAGGGCGTGGTACAGCAGTGCGCGCCCCCCAACGTCCTCTACGAGCGGCCGGCCAACCTGTTCGTCGCCGACTTCATCGGCGAGAGCAACAAGCTTGGCGGGGTCATCGAGGCGGTCGAAGCCGACAGCGTCAGCGTGCGCCTGGACGACGGCACGCGGGTGCGCACCCTGAAGGCCAATCGCACCACGCCGGGAGCCGCCACCACCGTTTCGGTACGCCCCGAGAAGCTCACCTTCACTGACCGCCTGGGCGCCGTCGGCAACCGCATCCAGGCCCGCTTCGTCGATCGCCATTACGTAGGCGAATTCATCCGCTACCACTTCACCACCGCCGGCGGCACGCCGCTGGTGGTCAAGAGCCTGAACGACGGCTCGGCACCGCACCTGCGCGCACGGGAAGAGGTCACCCTGGCCTGGCTGCCGGAAGACAGCCAGGCGCTGGACCGACCGGCAGTCGCCACGACGCCCTGACTACCCCCCACACGGCCTCCCGGCCAAGGAGTCACCGCAATGGCTAGACCACCGAAACACCTGCCCCATCTGCTCCTGGCCGTGGCGCTCGCCGCCGGCAGCGGCGCCGCACTCGCCCAGGAATCGCTCACCGTGGTGTCCTGGGGCGGCGCCTACGGCGCGGCGCAGAAGAAGCACGTCATCGACCCGTACCAGAAGGAGACCGGCGTGCGCGTGCTGTTCGAGGACTACACGGGCGGCGTGGCCGAGATCAAGGCGCAGGTCGAGTCCGGCAACATCCAGTGGGATGTGGTCGACTTCGAGGTCATCGACCTGGAGCGCGCCTGCTCCGAGGGCCTGCTGGAGGACATTCCGCGCGACATCCTGCCGCCCGGCGTCGATGGCACGCCGGCCGCCCAGGATTTCATCCCCGAGGCTTTGGCCAGCGAATGCGCGGTCGGCAACATTGTCTGGTCGGTGGTGTTCGCCTACAACGAGCGCACCATCGGCGGCGCCAAGCCGGCCAGCCTGGAGGATTTCTTCGACACCGCGAAGATTCCCGGCAAGCGCGCGCTGCGCAAGCGCCCGCAGGTCAACCTGGAGTGGGCGCTGATGGCCGACGGCGTGGCGCCCGAGGATGTTTACGAGGTGCTGGCGACCGCCGAGGGCCAGCAGCGCGCCTTCGACAAGCTGAACAGCATCCGCAACGATCTGGTGTGGTTCGACTCCTGGTCGCAGGCGCCGCAACTGCTCAACGACGGCGGCGCGGTGCTGGTGCAGTCGGCCAACGGGCGCTTCTACGACGCCATCCGCCAGGAGAACAAGCCGTTCGTGATCGTCTGGGACGGCCATGTCTACGACCTGGACGCCTGGGCCATCGTCAAAGGCTCGCCGAAGAAGGAACTGGCGCTGAAGTTCATCGCCTATGCCACCGGCTCCAAGCCGCTGGCCGGCATGCCCGACGTGGCGTACGGCCCGACCCGCAAATCCTCCATGCCACTGGCCGACCAGAGCGCCACCCCGCACCTGCCGACCGCGCACCTGGACCAGGGCATCCAGGCCGGCTCCGAGTTCTGGGCCGACTACGGCGAATCGCTGGGCGAGAAGTTCAACGAGTGGTTGTTGCGCTGAACCGTGCCGGCCTCGCCGCCTGCGGCGGGGCCAGGGAGACGCCATGCCCAGTCGTAGCGCGCTACTGCATGCCCTGACCGCCGGCGAAGCCCGCCAGGCCGCCGTCGTGCGCCGCCGCAAGCGGCTGCTGGCGCTGGCCTTCGTGCTGCCGCTGCTGCTGTTCATCCTGCTCAGCTTCGTGGTGCCCATCGGCAGCATGCTGTGGCGCAGCCTGTACCACCCGGCGGTGGCGGAGATGATTCCGCACACCCTGGTCGAACTGCGCCAGTGGGATGGCCAGGGCCTGCCCGGCGAGCCGGCGTTGCAACGGTTCGTCGAGGAGTTGTACGCGCTGAACCGCGAGCGCCAGTCCGGGCGCCTGGCCGAGGAGTTCAACCGCGCCTATGCCGGCATGTCCAGCGTGGTGAAGAGCACCGCGCGGCGCCTCGGCCGGCTGGATGAGCCGGCGCTGGCCACGGAGGGCGTGGCCACGCTGCTGGACAGCCACGCCAACTGGCGCAAGCCGGAACTGTGGCGGGCCATCGAGCGGGCCGGCCGCGTCTACACCTATGACTACTACCTGACCGCGCTGGACCTGGAAGTGGACGCCGAACAGGGCCTGCGGGTCCGTCAGGACACGCAGATCTACCTGCAGCTGTACGCCAAGACCCTCAAGCTGGCGCTGGTCATCACCCTGCTCTGCGCGCTGCTCGGCTACCCGCTGGCCTACTACCTGGCGAGCCTGCCCGAGCACCGCGCCAACCTGCTGCTGGTCCTGGTGCTGCTGCCGTTCTGGACCTCGCTGCTGGTGCGCACCACCGCCTGGATCGCGTTGCTGCAGACCAATGGGGTGATCAACACGCTGCTGACCGGCAGCGGGCTGCTCGACCAGCCTCTGGAAATGCTCTACACCTCGTTCGCCACCGTGGTGGCCATGACCCACATCCTGCTGCCGTTCATGATCCTGCCGCTGTACAGCGTGATGCGCGGCATCGACCCCAGCTACCTGCGCGCCGCCCTGTCGCTGGGCGCCCGGCCGTTGCCGGCGTTCGCACGCATCTACTTCCCGATGACCCTGCCGGGGCTGAGCGCCGGCACGCTGCTGGTGTTCATCATCTCGGTGGGCTACTACATCACCCCGGCACTGGTCGGTGGCACCGACGGGCAGATGATCAGCAACATCATCGCCTTCCACATGCAGCGCTCGAACAACTGGGAGCTGGCCGCCGCGCTGGGCTCGCTGCTGCTGGCGCTGATCCTGCTGCTCTACTGGCTGTACGACCGCCTGGTCGGCGCCGGCAACATACGACTGGGGTAGCGCATGGCGAGCACACCCGCGTACTACGGTTTCTGGCATCACCTGGGGCGTCTGCTGCTGAGACTCGGCGCCTGGCTGGTGCTGCTGTTCCTGATCCTGCCGATCCTGGTGATCGTGCCGCTGTCGTTCAACGTCGAGCCGTTCTTCAGCTTCACCGAAGGCATGCTCACCCTGCAGCCGGAGGCCTACTCGCTGCGCTGGTACGAGCAGGTGTTCAGCGATCCGCGCTGGCGCCTGGCGATCAGGAACAGCTTCATCATCGGCCTCTTCGCCACGGCGTTGGCCACCGTGCTGGGCACCTGTGCGGCGCTCGGCTTGGCGCGCGCCGACATGCCGATGCGCCGGCTGATCACTGCCCTGCTGCTCTCGCCGATGATAGTGCCGCTGATCATCACCGCCGCCGGCATGTTCTTCTTCTATTCCAGCCTGGGCCTGGCCGGCACCCACCTGGGGGTGATCCTTGCGCATGCCGCGCTGGGCACGCCGTTCGTGGTGATCACCGTGACCGCCGCGCTGACCGGCTTCGACTACAGCCTGGCGCGCGCCGCGCTGGGCCTGGGCGCCACGCCGTGGCGCATGTTCTTCGACATCATCGTGCCGCTGATCCGGCCCGGAGTGATCAGCGGCGCGCTGTTCGCCTTCATCACCTCGTTCGATGAGGTGGTGGTCATCCTGTTCCTCGCCGGGCCGCAGCAGCGCACCATTCCGCGGCAGATGTTCTCGGGGCTGCGCGAGCAGATCAATCCGAGCATTCTGGCCATCGCCACCCTGCTGATCCTGTTCTCCATCGCCCTGCTGGTGACCATAGAGCTGCTGCGCCGGCGCGCCGCGCGCCTGCGCCTGGCCCCCGCCGACTGACCGGGCGGCGCTCAGTGGCTTCCGCCCGCGCGGTGCATGGGCTTAGAATCCCGGGCATCCTGTCCATCCAGGCGGACCCGTGAGCCCGCGTGGCCCGGTCGGCGGCGATCCCGCTCGACCACCAGGCCCCCCGTCCTCGGCAACTCGTCACCGTTGATTGCCCTTCGGCGCCTGTCGCGCTCACCCTACGCAGAACAATGCGGCCAGCCGTGCCGCGCCGATTAGCCTTCAGCAGGACCCCGTCATGCCCGATTACCGCTCGAAAACCTCCACCCACGGCCGCAACATGGCCGGCGCCCGCGCCCTGTGGCGCGCCACCGGGATGAAGGACGAAGACTTCAAGAAGCCGATCATCGCCATCGCCAACTCCTTCACCCAGTTCGTGCCCGGCCACGTGCACCTGAAGGACCTGGGCCAGCTGGTCGCCCGCGAGATCGAGAAGGCCGGCGGCGTGGCCAAGGAATTCAACACCATTGCCGTGGACGACGGCATCGCCATGGGCCACGACGGCATGCTGTATTCGCTGCCCAGCCGCGAAATCATCGCCGACTCCGTGGAATACATGGTCAACGCCCACTGCGCCGACGCGCTGGTGTGCATCTCCAACTGCGACAAGATCACCCCCGGCATGCTGATGGCCGCCCTGCGCCTGAACATTCCGGTGGTGTTTGTCTCCGGCGGCCCGATGGAAGCCGGCAAGACCAAGCTGTCCGCCCACGGCCTGGACCTGGTGGACGCCATGGTGGTCGCCGCCGACAGCTCCTGCTCCGACGAGAAGGTCGCCGAGTACGAGCGCAGCGCCTGCCCCACCTGCGGCAGTTGCTCGGGCATGTTCACCGCCAACTCCATGAACTGCCTGGCCGAAGCCCTGGGCCTGGCCCTGCCGGGCAACGGCTCCACCCTGGCCACCCACGCCGACCGCGAGCAGCTGTTCCTGCGCGCCGGCCGCCTGATCGTCGAGCTGTGCCAGCGCTACTACGGCGAGGGCGACGAATCGGCCCTGCCGCGCTCGATCGCCAACTTCAAGGCCTTCGAGAACGCCATGACCCTGGACATCGCCATGGGCGGTTCCACCAACACCATCCTGCACCTGCTGGCCGCCGCCCAGGAGGCGGATGTAGCGTTCGACCTGCGCGACATCGACCGTCTGTCCCGCCGTGTGCCGCAGCTGTGCAAGGTGGCGCCGAACATCCAGAAGTACCACATGGAAGACGTGCACCGCGCCGGCGGCATCTTCTCCATCCTCGGCGAGCTGGCCCGTGGCGGCCTGCTGCACACCCACGTGCCGACCGTGCACAGCAAGACCATGGCCGAGGGCATCGCCCAGTGGGACATCACCCAGACCAGTGACCCGGCCGTGCACGAGTTCTTCAAGGCCGGTCCGGCCGGCATCCCGACCCAGACCGCGTTCAGCCAGAACACCCGCTGGCCGAGCCTCGACCTGGACCGCGCCGAAGGCTGCATCCGCTCCGTGGCGCACGCCTATTCCACCGAAGGTGGCCTGGCCGTGCTGTACGGCAACATCGCCCTGGACGGCTGCGTGGTGAAAACCGCCGGCGTGGACGAATCCATCCACGTGTTCGAAGGCACCGCCAAGGTGTTCGAAAGCCAGGATGCCGCCGTGAAGGGCATCCTCGGCGACGAAGTGAAGGCCGGCGACGTGGTGATCATCCGCTACGAAGGCCCGAAGGGCGGCCCGGGCATGCAGGAAATGCTCTACCCGACCAGCTACCTGAAATCCAAGGGCCTGGGCAAGGACTGCGCCCTGCTCACCGACGGCCGCTTCTCCGGCGGCACCTCGGGCCTGTCCATCGGCCACGCCTCGCCGGAAGCCGCGTCCGGCGGCGCCATCGGCCTGATTAAGGACGGCGACAAGATCCTCATCGACATCCCGCAGCGCAGCATCAACCTGCTGGTGTCCGATGACGAGCTGGCTGCCCGCCGCGCCGAGCAGGACAAGAAGGGCTGGAAGCCCGCCCAGCCGCGTGCCCGCAAGGTATCCACCGCCCTCAAGGCCTATGCCCTGCTGGCCACCAGCGCCGACAAGGGCGCGGTGCGCAACAAGGCCATGCTGGAAGGCTGATCGCCCCGCGTGAATCAACGAGCCCGGCCCATGATGCCGGGCTCGTCGTTTAGACCTACCCCAACCCTTGTCCCTGCCATGGTTTCCAGAGGATGCAACCGCGCATGAAGGCCTCGCCCGTTGATTTCAGTGCTCTGCCGTATGCCCTGCAGACTATGCTGTTCGTCCTGGCGCCTTCTGTGCCGGGTCAGACCAAGACAGCCCTGATCAGGCAGTTGCGCGCCCTGGATATTCGCGTCACGGGCACGCGCCTGGTGGACAGCGGCAACTTCGAGGAACTGGCCCATGAGTTGCAGGCCACCGGCTGGATAACCCGCGAGCAGCACAACAGGCAGTCGTTGCTCTGCCTGGCGCCCCAGCAGCGGCATCTGGTGTTCCTGCACCTGCTTGAGTCGCCGGATCGTTTCAGGGTCCTCGCCTCGCACCTGGATCAGTTGGGCGAACTCGACCCCTGGGTAAGGCCCGGCCGAGGCCGGCTCTTGCAGGAGACCTGGCTGGCCATCGCCGCCGATGATGGCGAGTACCTGGAACAGGCCCTTGATCGACTTAATGAGTTCGTGCCGCTTCCGTCCCTTCTGCCGCAGCACCCGCTGGAGCACATGCTTCACGACGAGGCGGGGCGCATCCTGTTCGAGCGCCTGTCGCTGCCGGTTCGCCAATTGCTGTTGGCGGATCACCTGCTGACGACTTCCCTGCTTTCGGCGCCGGCCGGACCGAGCTATCCACTGGCGCGGCAGGCCCTGCAACAGCACACCTCGCCGATGCTTGCCCTGCAGGTGCTGCTCCAGGCTTTGTGGCGCGGTGACCGCCAGGCCATCACCGATCTGGCGCAAGACAGCCAGGGATTGATGCCGCGCGTCGTCAGCCTGTTCGCCGACGGGCAACTGAGCGAGATGCTCGGCGTTCTCCGCGCCTGGATCGCCGAGACGCGCAAACAAAGCAAGAAGCGCAAGATTGAGCTGCCCTCGACCCTCAATGCGTTCTACTGCCTGGCACTGATCGGCGAAAACGATCCGGCCCAGTATCCGGCGCTCAGGCAGGCGCTGCAGGTGGGTGAAAAACACGGCTACGGGATGGCCTATGGCCCGCTGCTGGGCGTTCTCGATCGGCTGCAAGGCATGCGCCAGGTGCGGCGGGTGGTTCTCCCCCGCCTGTCCCCGGGCCTGGATGGCCTGATGCTGGGGTTGGCGCTGTACTGGCTGGATGAGCCGGACGCCGGGCAGGAGGCCTGGAAAACCACCCTGCAACAGCACGCCCGGCAGTTGGAACAGAACGGCTACCACTGGCTGGCGGGCGAATTCGATGCCTTGATCAGCAGGCAATTCGGGGGCGCGGCTCCGCAAGGTACCGGTGACGCCACGCCCCTGGTGGATCTGTTCCAGCGCCAGGAGCGCTGGCAACTGGCGCTCAACGCCCTGAGCAAAATTCGCGCTTCGAACGCCGCGCCCGTCCAAGCGGCCAGCAAGAGTTCGCGCCTGGCCTGGCTGATCGGCATGGATCGTTACATGGGCCCGCACCTGGAGCCTCGCGAGCAGAAGCTCGGCGCCAAGGGGCAGTGGAGCAAGGGGCGTCCAATCGCCCTCAAGCGCTTGCTCGAAGACGGCGACAGCCTGGACTTTCTCTGCGACCAGGATCGCCAGGCCAGTCGGCTGATCCAGGTGGAGAGTTACTACGGCGGCAAGGAATACGTCCTGCCCGCCGCCGCCGCTCTGCAACGCCTGGTCGGCCACCCGGCGCTGTTCTGGAGCGATGCCCCGGATGTGCGCGTCGATGTCAGCCTCGGCGAGCCCGGCTTGCGCCTGCAGGCGGAAGATGACCGGATCACCCTCACGCTGCAGCCCCGGGGCATTGGCAACGGCGAGCTGTGGCTGGAAAAGGAAACCCCCACCCGGCTGAAGATCTACCCCGTCACCAAGGAGCTGCGACAGATCGCGGAAATTCTCGGTGAGGGCCTGAGCGTGCCGCGGACGGCCAAGGCGCAACTGGTCGAGGCCGTCGCCGGCATCGCCCCTTTGCTGCCGATTCATTCGGACCTTCCCGAGCTGGCCGGGCATGTCGAACAGATCCCCGCCGACGAACGCCTCTACGCGCACCTGCTGCCTCTGGCCGAAGGCCTGCGCCTGCAACTGCTGCTGCGCCCGCTGCCCGAGGGCGGCTGGCTGCGCCCCGGCCAGGGCAGCCAGCGGCTGCTTGGCGAGCGTGACGGCAAAGCCGTGCAGGTGAGCCGTGACCTGCGGGCCGAACAGCGCCGCCTCAAACAGGTGCTCGACGCCTGCCCGAGCCTGGCCGAAGCCGACCACGACGGCCAGGAGTGGCAACTGCAACACCCCCAGCATGCGCTGCAGCTACTGAGCGAATTGCAGACCATCGACGAGCAACTGTTGCAGTGCGTCTGGCCCGAAGGCGAGCGCATGCGCATCAAGGGCAACCGCGATATCCGGCAGCTCAGGCTGGGCCTCAAACAGCAGGGCGACTGGTTTCAGCTACAGGGCGGCATCACCCTGGACGACGGCACGGTGCTACAACTGCGCCAGTTGCTGGAACTGCTGCAAGCCAGCCCCGGACGCTTCATCAAGCTCGGCGACAACGACTGGCTGGCCATTGGCAACAGCCTGCGCAGGCGCCTCGACGAACTCGCCCACCTGGCCGAGCGCATCAACGACGATGGCTTGCGCCTGAGCCCGCTGAGCACACCGCTGCTTGCCGAGCTGGCCGATGAGGCCGGCGAGTTCAAGGCCGGCGCGCAGTGGCGGGCACAATTGCAGCGCCTGCGCTCGCTGCGTGACTACCAGCCGGAGCCGCCCGGGACCCTGCAGGCCGAGCTGCGCGACTACCAGCAGGACGGTTTCACCTGGCTGGCGCGCCTGGCGCACTGGGGGGTGGGTGCCTGCCTGGCCGACGACATGGGCCTGGGCAAGACCGTGCAGACCCTGGCGCTGCTGCTGTTACGCGCCAGCGAAGGCCCGCAACTGGTCGTGGCGCCGACCTCGGTGGCGCTCAACTGGCTTAACGAGGCGCGTCGTTTCGCGCCGACCCTGAACCTGCGCAACTATCACCAGCAGCGCAGCCTCGAGGGTCTTGGCCCCCGCGACCTGCTGATCGCCAGCTATGGGCTGTTGCAGCAGGACGCCGAGGCCTTCGCCGCCGTGCCGTGGACCACCTTGGTGCTCGACGAAGCCCAGGCCATCAAGAATGCCCAGACCAAGCGTTCCCAGGCGGCCATGGCCCTGCGGGCGGGTTTTCGCATCGCCGTCACCGGCACGCCGCTGGAGAATCACCTGGGTGAGCTGTGGAACCTGTTCCGCTTCCTCAACCCTGGCCTTCTCGGCAGCCAGGAGAGTTTCACCCGGCGCTTCGCCAATCCCATCGAGGGCGGCGACGCCGGTGCGCGCCGCGCGCTGAAACAGTTGATCCAGCCCTTCATCCTGCGTCGCCTGAAGAGCCAGGTCCTGGACGAATTACCAGCACGCACCGAGATCACCTATCGCGTGCCGTTGTCCGACGCCGAGACCCACCAGTACGAGGCGCTGCGTCAGCAGGCGCTGGAAAACCTCGACATCGCCGGGGGAGACGGCCAGCGCCCGCTGCGGGTGCTGGCGGAAATCACCCGGCTGCGGCGTTTCTGCTGTCATCCCTCGCTGGTGCTGCCCGGCTCGCCCCTGGCCGGCGCAAAGCTGCTGGCGTTCCAGCGGATACTCGGGGAACTGCTGGAGAACCGCCACAAGGCGCTGGTGTTCAGCCAGTTTGTCGATCACCTGGCCATCGTCCGGCGCTGGCTCGAACAGCAGGGTATCGCCTACCAGTATCTTGACGGCTCCACACCGGGAAAGGCCCGCCAGGCGGCTGTCGACGCCTTCCAGTCGGGCAGCGGCGAAGTGTTCCTGATCAGCCTCAAGGCCGGCGGCAGCGGACTCAACCTGACCGCCGCCGACTATGTCATCCACCTCGATCCCTGGTGGAACCCGGCGGTGGAGGATCAGGCCAGCGACCGGGCCCACCGCATTGGCCAGCAACGGCCGGTAACCGTGTACCGGCTGGTGGCCGAGAACACCATTGAGGAGCGCATCGTCAGTCTGCACGCCCGCAAGCGTGATCTCGCCGACAGCCTGCTCGAAGGCGGCGAGCAGAGCGGCAAGCTGGACGCCGATGCGTTGTTGGCGCTGCTGCGGGGCGATTGAGTACGGCGCGTCGGCGCCGGGCCAACAAAAAAGCCCGCTATCAGGCGGGCTTTGGTGTCCCGGGCCGGGCTCAGGCCTTGCCGGTGATGATCAGGTACTTCTGCATCAGCTCGTCCTTGCTCTCGACGTTGTTTTCGTCGAGCGGGATGCAGTCCACCGGGCACACCTGCTGACACTGGGGTTCGTCGTAGTGGCCGACGCATTCGGTGCACAGGTTGGGGTCGATGACGTAGATCTCCTCGCCCTGGGAGATGGCGCCGTTGGGGCATTCGGGTTCGCAGACGTCGCAGTTGATGCAGTCGTCGGTGATTTTCAGGGACATGCTACAGCTCCCGTCACGGCGCCCAGCCGTGACTACGTGACCAGTTTGCGGCGAATTGTGCCGGATTGGCGCGCGGTGCGCAGCACCGGCGCCGGGTATCAGCCCTTGAAGCGCTGGGCCAGCGCCTCGGCCACCGCCGGGTGGACGAAATTGCTGATGTCGCCGCCAAGGCAGGCGATCTCGCGCACCAGGGTCGAGGAAATATAGGAGTACTTCTCCGACGGGGTGAGGAACATGCTCTCCACGTCGGGCACCAGCTGGCGATTCATGTTGGCCAGCTGGAATTCGTACTCGAAGTCGGACACCGCGCGCAGGCCGCGCAGCAGCACGTTGGCCTGCTGTTCGCGGACGAAGTGCGCCAGCAGGGTGGAGAAGCCCACCACCTGCACGTTCGGCAGGTGCTTGGTGACTTCCTTGGCCAGCTCTACCCGTTGCTCCAGGGAGAACAGCGGGTTCTTCTTCGGGCTGGCGGCGACCGCGACGATCACCTGTTCGAACAGCCGCGAGGCGCGCTCGATGAGATCGCCATGGCCTCGAGTAATGGGGTCGAAAGTGCCCGGGTAAAGCACACGGTTCATCGCGACGTCCTGCTGGGTTGAGAAGCGCGGATGGTAACGCAGGGGATTTGTCCCGCAAAGCGCCGGATGCGCCGCGTTGCCGTGAGTCTGTGTGCGAGAAAAGCGGGGTTTTCGGTGCGCCGCGCGGCCCCACAGGGGAAGTCGAGCCGAGCGGCGTTCCGTAATCAGGCGCCCAGCCGTTCCACCAGCGCGGCGCTGAGCTTGGCGGTCAGGGCGTAGATGGACAGCTGCGGGTTGGCGCCGATGCTGGTGGGGAACAGCGAGCCGTCGTGAATCGACAGGTTTTCCAGCTGATGGTGGCGACCGAGGCTGTCCACCACCGCCTGGCGGGGGTCCTCGCCCATGGCGCAGCCGCCCATGACGTGGGCGCAGCCCAGGCGGGTGCGGTATTTCTCCAGGCGCAGTCCATCGATCAGCGTGCGCGCCTCGCCGAGGCTGCTGACGTAACCGGCGTCGGCATGTAGCGGCAACACCGCCTTGGCGCCGGCGGCGAACTGGATCTCCGCCATGTGATGGAAGGCGCGGCGCAGACCATCCCACGTGTAATCGGTGATGCGGTAGTCGAGTACCGGCGTGTCGTCGCCGCGCAGCTCGACGGTGCCTTCGGCGCTGTTCGGGTGGAAGCCGTCGCGCATCAGCGCCAGCATCATGTTGGTGTGTGGCAGCTGCTCCATGCGCAGAGCGTTGTCCACGCCGAAGCGGCCGAGCAGTGTGCTGGCCAGCGCCGGGTGCAGCGGCGGCACTTCCAGCTTGTAGGACATGCGGCCGCTGACGCCGTCCTGCCACTGGAAGTGATCCGAATACACCGATTGCGGCGCGCCGTAGAAGGGGTTGATGACCTGCTCGAACTGCGCCGCCGAGAAGTTCACCAGATGCAGGAAGGTGCGCTTGCCGGTGCGCTGGTACGGATCCGGCGCGGCGGAGCGCATGAGCAGCCCGGGGGTGTTGATGCCGCCGCCGGCCAGCAGGTAATGACGCGCCTTGATCAGGACGCGCCGGCCGCGGGGTTCGACGCAGCGTGCGTCCATGCCTTGGCATTCCAGGCCGACCACCCGGTCGCCGCCGATCAGCAGACGCTGGGCGCGCGCCATGTAGAGCAGCTCGCCGCCCTGTTCCAGCGTCGCCGGCAGGGTGGTGACCAGCATCGACTGCTTGGCGTTCACCGGGCAGCCCATGCCGCAGTAGCCGAGATTCCAGCAGCCCTTAACGTTGCGCGGGATCACCGCCCAGTGGTAGCCGAGCTTCTCGCAACCGGCGCGCAGCACATCGTTGTTGGCGTTCGGCGGCATGGCCCAGGGTTGCACGCCCAGGCGTTGCTCCATGCGCTCGAACCAGGGGGCCATTTCCGCCGCGCTCAGGCCACGTACGCCATGTTCGCGGGCCCAGTGCTCCAGGGTCGGCTCGGGGGTGCGGAAGCTGGAGGTCCAGTTGATCAGCGTGGTGCCGCCCACCGCGCGGCCCTGCAGGATGGTCACGGCGCCGTCCTTGCTCATGCGGCCGATGCCTTCCTGGTAGAGCGCCGGATAGGCCTCGCTTTCCTGCATGCGGAAGTCGGTGCTGGTCTTCAGCGGGCCTTCCTCGACGATCAGCACCTTCAAACCGGCGGCGCTGAGGATTTCCGCGCTGGTGCCGCCGCCGGCCCCGCTGCCGACGATCACGACATCGGTTTCCAGGGTCAGGTCGTTTTCCAGACGCGAGCCGTCGTGGGTTTTCCAGCCGCGGGCAATCCCGTCGGCGAACAGATCGGGTACAGGCATGGCAGAGGCGCCCTCGTGTTCTTGTTATGGCCGGGATTCAGACGGTCGGCGGGCCGGGGTAGCCGCAACGCGCCCAGGATTCCGGGCGCGCGTACCAGGCCATCATCACCAACTGCAGCAGCGAGGCATGACCCATGCGCAGCAACGCCAGCGAACTGTTTTCCCAGCGGGCGAGAAAGTTGCGGACCGCCTCGGGGCTGGCCGTTTCCCAGCCGCCCCAGATGCCGGTCAGCGGCCCCCGGGTGACCGGCAGTGCCAGCACGTCAAGCATCTGTCGGGTGAGCTTGAGCATTTCCGGCGACAGGTGGGCGAGCTGATGATCCAGCCCCTGAACGGTGGCGGCCGAGGCGTCCGCCAGGCGGGGCAGCTCCACGGCGCCTTCCAGCATCACCGGCACCAGGGCGGCGAGGACCGGCAGGTCGGCGGGGCGCAGCGCCTGGTAGCCCTCGGCAGGTGCGCTGGCGAAACGATCCACCAGCGCGACGGTGACGCCGGCGGTGGCCAGCACGGCGCCGCCGAGCAGGCCGATCTTGAGCAGGCTGCGGCGGCCGATGACAGGTGCGGTCAGGGTGGTCATCGTCAATCCTCCGGCTCAGCGGATGAATAGCCGGTAGACCAGCTTCTGCAGCAGCTTGCCGTACGGCGGGTAGATCAGCTGGGCGGCGTTGAAGCGTTGCTTGCTGAACACCGTGCGCGCGGTGCTGAAGGTCAGGAAGCCCTCGCGGCCATGGTAGTGGCCCATGCCGGAGGCGCCGACGCCGCCGAATGGCGCGTCGTCCTGGGCCACGTGCAACAGGGTGTCGTTGAGGCACACGCCACCCGAGCGGGTGTTCTCCAGTACGCGCTGCTGCTCGGCCTTGTCGTAGCCGAAGTAGTAGAGCGCCAGCGGGCGCGGTCGGTCGTTGATGTAGTCCAGCGCCTGGTCGAGGCTGCGGTAGGGCAGCACCGGCAGCAGCGGGCCGAAGATCTCCTCCTGCATCACCTGCATGTCATCGCGGGTGTCAAGCAGCAGGCAGTGCGGCAGGCGGCGGGCCTGGTGCTCGGCGAACAGCGGCACGCGACGGGCCCCCTGGGCTTCGGCGTCGCTCAGGTAGCCCTCCAGGCGGCGCAGCTGGCGCTCATTGATGATCGAGGTGTAGTCGGGGTTGTCCGCCAGGCGCGGGAAAAACCGCTGCACTGCTTCGCGGTAGCAGGTAACGAACTCCTCCACCCGCGATTCGGGCACCAGCACATAGTCGGGCGCGATGCAGGTCTGCCCGGCGTTCAGGGTCTTGCCCCAGGCGATGCGCTCGGCGGCGTGCTTCATCGGCACGTCAGTGGAGACGATTGCTGGCGACTTGCCGCCCAGCTCCAGGGTCACCGGGGTGAGGTTCTCCGCGGCGGCGCGCATCACGTGCTTGCCGACGCTGGTGGCGCCGGTGAACAGCAGGTGGTCGAACGGCAGCCTGGAGAAGGCGACGCCGACATCTACCTCGCCGGTGACCACCGCCACCAGGTCCTCGGGGAAGATGCGCGCCAGCAGCTCCTTGAGCACTTGGGAGAAGACCGGAGTGGACTCGCTCATCTTGATCATCACCCGGTTGCCGGCGGCCAGCGCGCCGGTGAGCGGGCCGATGGCCAGGAACAGCGGGTAGTTCCACGGCACGATGACGCCGACCACGCCCAGCGGCTGGTAGAGCACCCGGGTGGCGGCCGGCTGGAACGGCAGCCCGACACTGCGTTTGGACGGCTTCATCCAGCCCTTGAGGTGCTTGCTGGCGTAATGGATGCCCAGCACGCTGGGCATGATCTCCGCCATGCGGGTTTCATCGGCGCTGCGGTTGCCGAAGTCCTGGCTGATGGCGGCGATGATTGCTTCCTGCTCGTCCACGAGCAGCCGGCGCAGGGCGTTGAGCCAGGCGCGGCGCTGTTCGGCGCTGGGGTTGGGATCGGCGAGGAAGGCGCTGCGCTGGCGAGCCAGCAGACCCTCCAGCGAGGCTTGGGTCGAGGCAGCGGCGTCCGCGGCAAAGGCCAGATCGGCAGGCATGGCACGTCTCCTTGTTATGTGGCGGCCGGCAGGCGCGCCTGTGTATGCCTGGTTTAGAGTAAATGCTCTAGACTGTCAATTCAGCATGCCAAGCCCTGTGATGGATCACAGCCCAACGAAAAGCTGGCCGTCGGCGTTCGGCTGCCGTTCGCAACCCGACGAGTGCGGACGGTGTAACGTAGCCCGACCGCTTTGCTACCGAGTCCGCCATGTCACCAGCCCTCAGTACCCGCGAGCGCATCGTCCAGGCCAGCCTGGAGCTGTTCAACAGCCAGGGCGAGCGCAGCGTTACCACCAATCACATCGCCGCCCACCTCGGCATTTCGCCGGGCAATCTGTATTACCACTACCGCAACAAGCAGGCGATCATCGCCGAGCTGTTCGCCGTCTATGAGCAGGAGGTGCGGACCTTCCTGCATGTGCCCGCCGGGCGCGGGCTGACCCTGGACGACAAGGCTGGCTACCTGCAGGCGCTGCTGGATGCCATGTGGCGCTACCGCTTCCTGCACCGCGACCTGGAACACCTGCTGGACAGTGACGCGCAGCTGGCCGAGCGCTACCGGACGTTCGCCGCGCAGAGCCTGGAACACGCCCGGCACGTCTATCAGGGCTTCGTCGATGCCGGCATCCTGTGCATGACCGCGCGCCAAGTGGACGCGCTTGCCCTCAACGCCTGGATTCTGTCGACGTCCTGGGTGCGTTACCTGTGCACCACGGCGTCGGCGGCCAGCCTGGATGAAGCCGAGCTGCGGCGCGGGCTCTATCAGCTGCTTGCCCTGGAAGAAGGCTACCTGAGCGACGGGTTCCGCGAGGCGGTACAGGCGTACATGGAGCGGCTGCTGGACGCCTGAGCAGGGTTCAGGCAGGTCGCTCGCTGGCGCTGGGCAGGCGTTCGGGTGCCTGCGCGCGCCCATGCACTTCGCCCAGCCAGGCGGGAATGCGCCGCTCCAGGTAGTAGTCGGGCTGGCGGGGCGTGCCTTCGATGAAACCGACATGCCCGCCCTGGCGGCTGAGCTCAAAGCGTGTGGTGAGGGACAGCTCACCGGCCTCCGGCAGGCTGTGGCGAAACACGAAAGGATCGTCCTCCGCCTGGATCAGCAGCGTGGGCACGCGAATACCGCCCAGGTAGTAACGGCTGGAGGCACGGCGGTAGTAGTCGGCGGCGTCGGCGAAGCCATGCAGCGGCGCGGTCACCCGGCCGTCGAAGTCCCAGAAGGTGCGCAGCTGCGTGAGGGGTCCGAGTGCCTCCAGACACCGCAGATGTTCCTGCAGGCCCTGTTCGCGGAAGTGTTGCTGCTTGGTCTGCACATAGGCACGCATGGCCTGCATGAAGTGGCGCTGGTACACGCGTGAGAAGCCCAGGGCGATGCGGTCCGCGCACTGGTCGAGGCGGTATGGCACCGACACCGCCACCGCGCCTTGCAGTGGGCAGTCGCTGCCGCTTTCGCCCAGGTACTTGAGCAACACGTTGCCGCCCAACGAATAGCCGGCCGCGTAAAGCGGAGCCAGCGGCCGTTGCGCGCGCAGGTGGGCGACAACCTCGGCCAGGTCGTCACTGGCGCCGGAGTGATAGGCGCGCGGCAGGCTGTTCGGCTCGCCGGAACAGCCCCGCCAGTTCAGTGCGACGCTCGCCCAGCCTTGCTCCGCCAGGCGCTGCTGCAAGCCGAGCACATACAGCGAGGACGACGACCCGGTCAGTCCGTGCAGCACCAGCACCAACGGTGCCCGGGCATCGTGGGGGCCGTGCCAGTCCAGATCGAGGAAGTCGCCATCCGCCAGCCACAGCCGCTCGCGCTGGCGCGCCAGTTGCGGTGGTGTACGAAAGAACGGCGACCAGAGGGTCTGCAGATGCGGGCCAGGTAGCCACCAGGCGGGACGGAACGGGTGCATGTCGGAATCTTGAATCGTTCGTGCTCGGAAGTTCAGCGTAGAAGCGCAGCGGAGTGAGGGGAAGCGCGGTTGTCGGCGCGGCGGTCTATGTCTTTGGAGAGATGGGGACGGTCGGGGCCGGATGCTAGAGTCTCGCTGCCCGCTTCCAAAGAGAATTTCCTGCATGAATATCGTCGAATTTGCCGATCTGCTGCGCGCCGCCGAGCAGCAGGCACAGCCGCAACGTCTGCTGATGGTGTTCGTCAGTGCGGAGCTGCCCGCCGATGCCACGGCCGAGGAGCGTCGCCGTTTCGAGGCCGGCGCGGGGGGTAACCTGCGCCCGGTGCTCTGTGTGGACAAGTTGCCCGCCGAGCTGACCGACTTCCCCGCCTTGCGCGACGAGGCCGCTCGCACCGGCATCGGCTGGGACCTGGTGTTGGTCGCCGGCCTTTCCGGGCGCGGTGGCGTCGCGCCCTCCAGCGACGCGGCCGAGCAGCCGCTCAAGCAGATGGTGGCCGCCATTGAGAGCGGCAGCATTGGCCAATTCCTGGGGTTTGATCGGGATGGGCAGGTGGTGGCGTTCTACTGAGCCCCTGGGGCGGCATAGGCGTTCCGGAGTCACCCGTAGACACGCTCTTGTGGCACCGGCAAGCGGGCCAAGCGCTCGGCATGGCGGTTCTCCTTCGCCGTCCGCCACTGCGAAACCAGCTCCGGTAGATCGGGCCGCTGAGCGAATTCGCCGAACACGGCCTGCGGAGTAATCAGGCGTTGGCCTTGCGTCTGCAGGCGCAGCAGGGTGCGCGTTAGCTGTTGCCGCTGGCTGTGGGCCAGCTGGCTGGCCAGCAGGACGCCTTGATTGTAAAGGCGACGCAGCTCCTCCTCGCTTTTGTTGTAGAAGCGGCGGTCATGTCGCAAGCGGACTGCGCGGCGGAACTGCAGGTAGCTCCCAGGCCTCCAGTCCGCCAGTGCGCGCTCGAGCGCCTTAACTTGCTCGGCCAGGTCGTCGGCTTCCTCTCGGCTGAACAGTTCGCCGTCCCGCTCCAGGCTGGCAGTCCAGCGCAGCAGGGTTGTCAGAGCCGCCCGACTGTAGCCGGTATCGCTGGAGTGTTCCGCCAGGGAGGGCTGTCCGCGTTGCGGCATGTCGCCCTGCAAGTCGAGAAGGCCAGCGTATTGGGCGCAGGTCAGGCTTTCCAGGGCTTCGCAACCCGGTTGCCAGAGTATCGAGGCCTCGCTCTTGGCGTCCTTCTTGCGGGGCATGAAATGCCGTTGCTCGCCATGGTGCTCGTAAGGGTCACCCTTCAGGTTGAGGAGTCCAGCCAACAGCAGCGTGACCCCGCCCAGGGGGGAGAGATGCAGGGTTGCGGTGCCCGCCATCAGCAACTTCCACTCGGCATCCAGCCATGGAGTGGGTACGCCCGGAATCAGGTCGTTGTGGTTGACCAGGCGGTGGTGAATCAGCTCCTGCGCGCCCTGTACGAAGGTCCGGTCGCCGGCACGGGGAGCACCGAAGGTGTAGAGCTGAACTTGAGGTTGTTTCGGTTCCCGCCGTAACCACTCTGCGAGTAACAAGGCGATGGCGCCGCCCAAGCTGTGGCCGCAGACCATGATGCTGTGGTCGGGGTGATAAAACGCATCCAGATAGCGCTGCACAAAGGCCCGAGCAGCTTTGAAGCCGCCATGAAACCCTCGATGTGCCTGCCCCACGCCCCCGCTGAATGGTTCCTGGCGGCCATCCAGGTCCGTCAGAATGTCCTTGAGGCCCTGAGTGCCACGTATGGAGATCAAGATCACCCGGTCGCTGTGGGTAATGAACCCCTGGGTTCCGCTGTCCTCGTGGTAGAGGAAATGCACATCCTCCGGGTTATTCCAGCCTCGCAGTGCCTCGTCCCGGTAACGGCTGGGGTCGTAAGGCATGACCTCCAGGCGCTTGGAATAAGGAACTTCCTCATACAGCAGGTGATACGGCCCTGCGGTATTGAACTGAGTCGGCCGCTTTCCGCATGACAGGCCTTCGCGCAGCACGTGACCAATACTGCCGGGCTCCTTGTAAGGAGGTGGAGCGGATTGGTACGGCGTGCCGAACGGTGCTTCCTTGCTGAACGGGGCATAGACGAAGGTGCTCATCACCGCCAGGTGATAGGCGTTCAATGCACAGAAAGCCTTGTCCCGGGAGAGCAGTGGGCGGTAGGCGCGTAAGGCCTTTACTTCCAGTACGTGATGTCGATTGGGCTCCAGATCAACGCCTAACTGCTGCTGGTCTGTGGCGTTTATCAGTTTCGGTGGCCTGGGGGCCCATCCGGAGTCCGGGTCCGGCAGATGCGCCGCCGCTTCGACGAAATCGCTGACTTCCACTCGAAAGAACTTGGCGCCTTCGGCGACCGCGAGCTCCTTGGCCAGATAGGTCTGGCCGTTATGGCGCGGGCCGAAGGGAGACTGCTCGGCGGCGACTTGCAAGGCTGTCAGGGGAATTTTGAACTCTGGTCTGATGATTAGCTCTTCGTACCATGTCCCGGATGCTCCATTACAAGGAGTCGAGAGGTCCAGTCTCAGAACACCGCAGAACAAATTGTCCGCCCGTGCGAAGCCGTCGTTATCGAGCGTGCCCGTGTAGATCTGTCCTTCTTTGCCGTGCAACTGATAGGAAAGGCCGGCATACGGTGACCCTTGGGCATGTTCGTTCACTACGCGGAAACTGACCCAGTGGCTGCGTAACGGGCAATCCAAGGCCTCAACCTGATTGGCTGGTGTAGGCATCCGTGCTTACTCCGTGCAGTTGGGATAAACGGTGCATTCGCGCCCGTCCATTTCAAACGTTTTGAAAGCGGGAGGACTCTGGCAGCGCTGCCATCCTGGCTTTGGCAGACAGGGCTTCCAGCCTTTGGGAAACCTGATCCAAGTATCGTCCCGGGCAGGCTTCTCCTCCGGATCCACCGAAAAATCCAGGCGCAGCGTCTTGCCCGGCAGGTCCTCTCGCCGCAGATACGCGCCAGCCCCCTTGCAGTTCAGCAATTTGGATATGTCGTAGCGCAGCGCGCTGATCTGAAACAACCAGCCGCACACCGCCTGCTTGTTGAGGTGGCCGTCGGGCTGGAAGGTCGCCGCGCCTTCCGGCAGCTCATCCACCACGCGTAGCTCGCCGTTGTCGTAGGTCTGCTGCCAGCGTTCATCGCCGTAGCGCCCCTTGATGTACAGGCCGACCCGCGCGAGCCTGGCCTGGCATATCCCCACCCGATAGCCCACCGGAATGGCGAAGCGGTAGCCGTGCGGTTCGGAGTGGAACGCCGTCTCGAAGCTCTTGGTCAGCTGGCTGCGCGACACCAGCCCCGGGCAATTGGACTCGGCGACGTAGTAGTGCGCCTGGGCGCGCAGGGCGAAATCGGCGGGCAGTTCGCCTTCGAAGGTGAAGCGCTCGGCAAACAGGCTGCCGAGAGTTCCGCAGCCGCCCAGGGGCGCAGCCAGCAGGGCCAGCCAAAGGGGGCGTAACAGGTATCGGTTCATGCCATGGCCTCGGAAAAGGTGCGGCGGCAACGCGCCAGATGAGCCTCGGGAAGCTCGCCTTCGCGCGGTGACCAGGCGGCGTGCCCGGCCCACGCGGGCTGCAATTGATGGGCCAGCAGAAACTTCACCGCTTCGTTGGTGTGCCAGCCCCAGATGTCGGCCTGGGCCAGCTGTTCGTCCAGCCAGGAGACAAGGTCCCGCTTTTCGAGCAGGCGGCAGACCGCAGCGCAGTGGCTTTGCCACAGCCATTGTTCGAGGTTGTGGCGGCGGATGGCCTGGGCGACCGCGCCGGGCTCTGGCAGCTGCAGCCAGGGCGCGTCACCCGGCACCGGGTAGTGGCCGGGCGCGGGGTTGTCGAAGCGCTGCCAACGCTGGCCGTCCCAGGCCAGGCCACTGGCAAAGGGGCCCAGCAGCAGGGGGCGCTGTTCGGGCTCGAGGGCTTGCAGGTGGCGGGCGATCACGCGGTTGTCCTGGAAGCGGTACAGCACACGCCGGCCCTGCTCCCGCACCACCGACCGTTGCGTCCAGTGCCTGGCCAGCCGCTGGAGGTCGAGCGGCTTGGCGCTGAGCAGCCATCCCCAATTCCGCTCCGGCTGCGTCAGCCAGGCTCGCAGCCAATCCGCCTCGGCATCCTCCACGCCGACCAGACGGGGGCCGATTGCCGCCAGGTGGGACACTTCGCTGCCCTCATAGAGGTTAAGGCTCGTTCCAGACGCCGGGCGGCTGGCCCTCAGCTCGGCCTCGGCAAGCGGGTCGAGGATGAGGTACAGGTCGCGGCCCAGACGTTGTTGTTCACTGAGCCAGTGGGCGGGCGAGGTGGTCATGGCTGGCACTGTCCCTCGCCGCAGGATTCACACACCGGGCAGCGGCTGGCGCCCAGCTCCCGCGTGATCCGCGCGGCCGCCATCTGGCTCTGGGAGGGTTGCGGAGGTGCCGAAGGCGCCGGTGGGCGCTCGGCCGAGCAGGATGGGGTGGCTACGGCTGTGGCTGTTTGCCCCATCTGCGGGGGTGTGGGCAGCCGCGGTTGGGCGGTACGGGCCTGTCCTGCGCTGCCTCCTGCGTTCAGCTTGACCTGCGGCCCGACCAGGCTCACGCCCCCGGCATCCAGCCTGATGAAGCTGCCGCCGGCCTGCACGGTCAGTTCGCTGCCCGCCTCGATCACCAGCCTTTCCCCGGCGTTCAGGTGGATCTCCCGGCCCGCCTCGATGAACTGCCCCTGCCCCAGCTTCACGTGCTGGCTGCCCTGCGTGCTCAGGTGGTCGTCGGCCTTGAGTTCCACCAGGCGGTTGCCGTGGATGATGCGCTGCTCCTCGCCCCGGCGTTCGCTGTGACTGTTGGCCTGCACCGTTTCCCGATGTCGGTTGCCGATGCGCATGCCGAGGTTGTGGCGCACATGCTGCTCCCAGTCACGCTGGGCGTGCAGGTAGAGCTGTTCGGCACCCGCACGGTCATCGATGCTCAGCTCGTTGCCCGCTTGGCCGTCCGGCGTGCTGCGGGTCCGCAAGACACTGCGGGTCTTGTGCTCGGGCAGCGGATAGGGCGGCGTGTGCTCGGCGTCATACAGGCAGCCGGTGATCAGCGGCTGGTCGAGCTCGCCGTCCAGAAAGCCGACCAGCACCTGCATGCCAACCCGGGGCAGGAGCCAGGCGCCGTAGTGGTTGCCGGCCCAGCCGCTGGCCACGCGCAGCCAGGCGCGTGTGTTCAAGTCCTGCGGCTGGCGCTCCCAGTGGAATTGCACCTGCACGCGGCCTTCGGCATCGCAATGGATTTCCTCGTTCTCCGGGCCAAGCACTCTTGCGCTTTGCGTAGCCGGCACGCGCGGTCGCAAATGCCGAGGCGCCAGGCGAACCGGCACGTCCCAGGGTATGGCGGTGAAACGGTTGTGGTAGCCAGGCTGGCCAGCGGTTCCCTGCGGGTCGGCTTCGGCATATTCCTCCAGTACCTGCGGCTGGTAGCCGTGGTGCTGCAGCCCGGTCAACAGCCAGAGCTGGTTGCAGTCTTCGCGCGGGTGGTTGCGTACGTCCATGAAGTGACCGCAGGCCAACAGTGGCTGGTCGCTGCTGCCCTCGGCCTGCCGGCAGTCCAGGCGCGTGGCTTCCAGCAAACGGCGGGCGCGCAGGCGGCCCTGACTGCGGTCATCGAAACGGCCCGGATAGGCGTACAGCTCCAGGCCGGCTGCTTGCCGGTCTTCAACCGAGGCTTGGGCCTCCAGCAGCAGGCGCGGCTGGTTGAAGTCGTGGTCGCGCAGGGTGACGCTGGCGCTGCGGGTTTCCAGGCGCACGCCAAAGCGCCTGAGCGAGGGAGCGCCGGCTTCGGGCTGGTAGCACTGGGTGGCTTCAAGCCGCGGAAAGACGGTCTGGTCGTCGCCGAACACCAGTGCGTGGCCGGTTGATTGGTGCTGGAAGTGAAAATGCAGGCCTTCCTCTTCACACAGGCGCTGCAGGAAGTTCAGGTCGCTCTCGGCGTACTGCACGCAGTGCTCGCGCGGTGGATACTCGCTGCCCAGGGCGAAGCGGCAGGCGTCGCCCTGGATGCCATGCTCGGCCAGCAGCGCGGCGAGAATCTGCGGCACGCTGCGTTGCTGGAAGATCCGGCAGTTGTGGCGCTGCTCCAGCCACGCCAGCGCCGGGCGCAGCTCGATGCGGTAATGGCTCAGGCGCTTGCCGGTTTCTTCTTGCGTGGCGCGCCAGACCAGGCCGTGCAGGCCACGACCGTTGCCGAGGTCGAGCCAGGCGGGCTGGCGCAGCAGCGTGTCCAGCGGCAGGTCGGAGTGCTCGGCCACCAGGCGCAGCACTATGCGGTACGGCTCGCCGATGGCTTCCTGGGCCTCGAAGGCGAGGACTCGCCAATCCCGGTCGGCCAGTTGCACAGAAAGGCGGGTGCTCGACATGACTATCCCTCGTCGCAGAAACGCCCCGTTCCATGGGCGCGATCAGGCGGGCGGAGTCACGCGCTCCGTTCGCCGGATGCCGAGCGGATCGCTCGGGAACCAGGCTGGAATTGAGTCAAGGAGCGTGCCAGCTTCCCGTATCCCCCGCGGTTCAAGGGCTTGGCCGACTTCATCGGCCGGCGTGGGCGGGCTTTTGCGCGTGGCCGCACTCAATTGTGCGCAACGCATTGCTCAGGCCCAGCGGATTGTTGCGCAGCAGCGCGCCGGCCATGGCCGCCACGCTCCGGTGCGATGGACCGGCCGGGCGCTATGCAAACGCTTGCACGCTGCCGGCGTTACGCCTGGCGCTGCCAGAGGCTGTAGTACACCTGCCCGGCATGCTTCTCGCGGTGCAGTCGCCAGTTGGCCGGCAGGCCGAGGGCCGAGGGGACGGCTTCGCTTTCGGTGTAGATCCAGGCGCCGGGGGCCAGCCAGTCGCGTTCCTCCAGCAGCTCGCAGGCTGGCACCAACAGGTTCTGGTGGAACGGCGGATCGAGAAACACCAGGTCATACGCCTGCGCCGGCTGCTCGGCCAGGTAACGCAGTGCATCGGCCTGCTGCACCTGGCCATCGGCACACTGCAGGGTCTGCAAATGGCTGCGCAGGGAGGCTACCGAGGCGGGGTTGAGGTCGAGCGCCAGAGCCTGTCCGGCGCCGCGCGACAGGGCTTCAAGGAAGAGCGCGCCGCTGCCGGCGAACGGGTCGAGCACCCGGGCGCCCGGCACATACGCGGCTAGCCAGTTGAACAGGGTTTCGCGCACCCGGTCCGGAGTCGGGCGCAGGCCGGGGCCGTCGGGGAAGCTGAAACGGCGGCTGCGCCAGTCGCCGGCGATGATGCGCAACTGGCCCGTGCCGCCGTGCGCCTTGGGCGCGGGGGTGTTCGGTCGGCGCATCAGTGCGGTACTCCGGCGGGCTGCGGCTGGGTCGACCCGGTGGGCGGCGGCAGTTCGCTCTGCGCCACCGTCGGGCCGACGGTGACCACCACGAAGGCGTCCGGATCCAGGTGGCGGTTCATGGCCGCCTTGACCTGTTCTGCGCTCAACCCCTGCACCTCTTCCACGAAACGTTCCAGGTGGTCCAGCGGCAGATCGTAGAAGCCGATAGCGCCCAACTGGCCGACGATGGCTGCGTTGCTGGCGGTGCTCAGCGGAAAGCTGCCGGCCAGCTCGCGCTTGGCCTGCTGCAACTCGGCTTCGCTCGGGCCCTCGGCGAGGAACTGGCGCACCAGCTCCTTGATCAGTGCCAGGGAGCCTTCGCTGTAGTCGGCGCGGGTCTGCATACTGATCATGAACGGCCCGCGTGTCTGCATGGGGCTGAAGCCGGAATAGATGCCGTAGGTCAGGCCGCGCTTCTCGCGCACCTCCTCCATCAGCCGCGACCCGAAGCCGCCCCCGCCAAGCACCTGATTGCCCAGATACAGCGCCGCGTAGTCCGGGTTGCCACGGGCGATACCCAACTGGGCGATCTGCAGGTGGGTCTGGTTGGAGGGGAACTCGACATGCCGATGGCCGGGTGCGGGCGCCACGGGCTCGGCGGTCCGGGGGCGTGCCGGACCTTTGGGCAACGCCTGCGACACCTGGGCGGCGATGGCCTCGGCCTCGCTGCGCGACAGGTCGCCGACCAGTGCGATCACCGCATTGCTGGCCGTGTAGGCGCGGCGGTGGAAGTCACGCAGCTGGGCCTGGCGGATGCCGTTCAGCGACCGGGCGGTGCCTTCGCTGGGATGCGCGTAGGGATGCGCGCCGTAGAGTTCCTCGAACAGCGCCTGGCTGGCCAGCTTGCCCGGATTCTTCTTGTTGAACTCGATGCTCGACAACAGCTGGTTGCGGATACGTGACAGGGCATCGTTGGGGAAGGTAGGGCGGCCGACCACGTCGGCAAACAGGGTCAGCGCCGGCTCGCGGCGCGCGGGGTCGCTGAGGCTGCGCAGGCTGGCCACCGCCATGTCGCGGTAGGCGCCGTTGCCGAACTCGGCGCCGAGGGACTCGAAGCCGGCGGCGATGGCGTCGGCATCCTGGCCTCGGATGCCCTCGTTGAGCATGGCGTTGGTCAGCAGGGCCAGGCCGTGTACGCCGCGGTCCTGACTGCTGCCGGCGGCGAAGGTCAGGCGCAGGTCGAACATCGGCAGCTCGCGCGCTTCGACGAACAGCACCTTGGCGCCTTCGGCGGTGCGCCATTGCTGAATGTCCAGATCACGTCGGGCGGGGGCTTCATCCTTCAGCGCGGCCAGCGACGCCAAGCGCGGCTCGGTGCCGCTGGCGCAGCCGCCGAGCAGTGCCAGGGCAAGCAGCCCGCACAGGCTGCGACTCACAAGCGATTTCATCGGGGGGCCTCCTCGGGCAACACATGGGCGACGCTGAGGCGCGTGCGGGTGAAATAGGTGCGCGCGGCGCGCTGGATGTCCTCGGCGGTCACTGCCTCGAGTTCCTCCAGTTCGCGCTCCATCAGCCGCCACGACAGGCCGACCGTTTCCAGGGTGCCGATGGTGGTGGCCTGGGCGGTGATCGAGTCGCGCTCGTAGACCAGCCCGGCGATCAGCTGGGCGCGCACCCGCTGCAGTTCCTCGGCCGAGGGCGCCTCGCGCTTGAGCAGGTCGAGCTGCTCCCACAGGGCTGCCTCTACCTGTTCCAGGGTGCGCTTCTGCTGCACGTTGGGGCTGGCGGACAGCACGAACAGGCTGTCGCCACGGGCGTGGGCGTTGTACCAGGCGGAGGCGCCGCTCACCAGCTCGGCGCCGCGCTCCAGGCGGCTGGCCAGGCGGGCGCTGTAGCCACCGTCGAGCAGCGCGGCGATCAGGCGCAGGGCGTGCACGTCGCGGGGATTCTCGGCGGTGGCCAGGGCGGGCACGTTGAAGCCCATCAGCAGGCTGGGCAGCTGGGTCTTGAGGTGCAGGGTCAGGCGCCGCTCGCCCGGCTCGGTCAGTTCCAACGGACGCTTGGCCGGAACGAGGTCGCGGGCCGGAATCGGGCCGAAGTAGCGGCGGGCCAGCTGCTCCACCTCGTGGCGGGTGACGTCGCCGACCACCACCAGCGTGGCGTTGTTGGGCGCGTACCAGCGCTGGTACCAGGCGCGCAGGTCGTCGACGGTCATGCGCTGGAGATCGGCCATCCAGCCGATGGTGGGAATCCGGTAGCCGCTGGCCGGATAGGCCATGGCCTTGAAGCGTTCGTAGGCCAGCGAGCTGGGCCGGTCATCGGTGCGCAGGCGGCGTTCCTCCTGGATGACCTTGATCTCGCGGGCGAACTCGTCGGCGGGCAGTTGCAGGCTGGCCAGGCGGTCGGCCTCCAGCTCGAAGGCCACCGCCAGGCGATCCTTGGCCAGCACCTGGTAATAGGCGGTGTAGTCGTCGCTGGTGAAGGCGTTTTCCTCGGCGCCCAGTTCACGCAGGATGCGCGAGGATTCGCCCGGGCCGAGCTTCTCGCTGCCCTTGAACATCATGTGCTCCAGGGCATGAGACAGGCCGGTCAGCCCGGCCTGCTCGTAGCTTGAGCCAACCTTGTACCAGAGCTGGGAGACCACTACCGGCGCACGATGATCTTCGCGGACGATGACCTTAAGGCCGTTGTCGAGGGTGAATTCATGGGTGGGTTGGGGCGCTGCCCCAACAGCCATCAGGGGCCAATACAGGCAGCCGAGCAACAGCGCGGCGCGGCGCAGGATCACATGCTTCATGAGGAGACCTTGAAAGGGACCTGTGCGGCGGCCCGGGAGGTTTAACGCCGCCGGGCGATGAGGTGCTAGGATACCCAATCCCGTTTCCCGGCGGCCATGCCCGAGCGTGGCGCACCTTTGAGATAGTCCGGCAATGTTTGGTTCCAACGACGACAAGAAGCCCCAGCCCGACGCTGGCGAGAAGAAAGGCCTGTTCGGCTGGTGGCGCAAGAAACCGCAGGACGCAGCGAAACCGGAAGCTGACACGCCTGCCCCCGAGCAAACCCCGATCCCCGAGGCCGAGCCGGTTGCCGTCCCCGTGGAGCCGGTGGCTGAGATCATGCAACCCGAACCCAGTGCTGCCGTGGAGCCTGAGCCGGAAGCGCCCGCGGCTGAGCCGGTCAAGCCCGCCGGGGACAAGGTGGGCTTCTTCGCACGGCTGAAGCAGGGCCTGTCCAAGACCAGTTCCAGTCTGGGCGAAGGCATGGCCAGCCTGTTCCTGGGCAAGAAGGCCATCGACGATGACCTGCTCGACGAACTGGAAACCCGCCTGCTGACCGCCGACG
This sequence comes from Pseudomonas flexibilis, assembly GCF_000802425.1. Taxonomy (GTDB): domain Bacteria; phylum Pseudomonadota; class Gammaproteobacteria; order Pseudomonadales; family Pseudomonadaceae; genus Serpens; species Serpens flexibilis. Next base: position 207,749 of record NZ_JRUD01000024.1, read on the forward strand.
TCGGTGTCGAAGCCACCACCGCCATCGTGCAAAACCTCACCAAGCGCGTCGCCCGCAAGGAGTTGGCCGACAGCGAGGCCCTGTACAAGGCGCTGCAGGCCGAGCTGGGCGCCCTGCTCGCTCCGGTCGAGCAGCCGCTGGTCATCGATACCGCCAAGCATCCCTACGTGATCCTCGTGGTTGGCGTGAATGGCGTCGGCAAGACCACCACCATTGGCAAGCTCGCGCGCAAGCTCCAGCAGGACGGCAAGAAGGTCATGCTCGCTGCCGGCGACACCTTCCGCGCTGCCGCGGTCGAGCAGCTGCAGGTGTGGGGTGAGCGCAACCGCATCCCGGTGGTCGCCCAGCACACCGGCGCGGACTCCGCATCGGTGATCTACGATGCGGTGCAGGCCGCCAAGGCCCGCGGCGTCGACGTGCTGATTGCCGATACCGCCGGCCGTCTGCACACCAAGGACAACCTCATGGAAGAGCTGAAGAAGGTGCGCCGCGTGATCGGCAAGCTGGACGAGACGGCGCCCCATGAGGTGTTGCTGGTGCTGGACGCTGGTACCGGTCAGAACGCCATCAACCAGACCCGCCAGTTCGACCAGGCGGTGACCCTGACCGGCCTGGCGCTGACCAAGCTGGACGGCACCGCCAAGGGCGGGGTCATCTTCGCCCTGGCCAAGCAGTTCGGCCTGCCGATCCGCTATATCGGGGTCGGCGAAGGCATCGACGACCTGCGCGACTTCCGCGCCGATGACTTCGTGCGCGCCCTGTTCGCCGAAAAGGAAACTGGATGATTCGCTTCGATCAGGTAGGCAAGCGCTACGCCAACGGCCACATCGGCCTGCACGAGCTGTCCTTCCAGGTCGAAGCGGGGGAATTCCTGTTCATCACCGGGCATTCCGGCGCGGGCAAGAGCACGCTGCTGCGCCTGCTGCTGGCCATGGAGCGGCCGTCCACGGGCAAGGTGCTGCTGGCCGGGCAGGACCTGTCCACCATCACCACCGCCGAGATCCCCTTCCTGCGCCGGCAGATCGGCGTGGTGTTCCAGAACCACAAGCTGCTGTTCGATCGCAGCGTGTTCGACAACGTGGCCCTGCCCCTGCGCATTCTCGGGTTGTCCCGCCAGGAGATCGCCGAGCGCGTGGATGCGGCGCTGGCCCGGGTAAGCCTGCGCGACCGGGCCAAGGATTTCCCCAACGATCTGTCCACCGGCCAGCAGCAGCGCGTCGGCATTGCCCGCGCGGTGGTGCATGAACCGGCGCTGCTGCTGGCTGACGAGCCCACCGGCAACCTGGACCCGCGCCTGGCAGCCGAAATCATGGGCGTGTTCGAAGACATCAACGCACTGGGCACCACTGTGCTGGTGGCCAGCCACGACTTGGCGCTGATCGCGCGCATGCGTCACCGCATGCTGACCCTGCAGCGTGGCCGCCTGATCGGCGATGGAGCCGCCGAATGACTGTCCACCGCCAACCCAACTTGCGACCCGCCGGACGTGGCGCCACTCGCCGTACGGACGCCGGCGCCGATAAACCCGTACGCCGTGGCCCGAGCCTGTCCAGCCAGTTGCACGGCTGGCTGGACAGCCATCGCGGCAGTCTGCGTGACAGCCTTGGGCGTCTGTGGCAGCAGCCGTTCGGCTCGTTCTTCACCTGCCTGGTGATGGCCATCGCCCTCTGCCTGCCCATGGGGCTGGCGTTGCTGCTGGATAATGTCGAACGGCTCAGCGGCACCTGGCAGCACGCCGCGCGCATATCAGTGTTCCTGGAGATGAGCGTCAGCGACGCCGAAGGCCAGACGCTGCGCGACGACATCGCTGGTATGCCGCAGGTGGAGCAGGCCGACTGGATCAGCCGCGAGCAGGCACTGAAGGATTTTCAGGCGGTTTCCGGTCTCGCGGAGGCGCTACGCGAGCTGCCGGACAACCCCTTGCCGGGCAGCGTCCTGGTCACGCCGTCCACCGTGGACAAGACCGAGCTGGAAACCTTGCGCCAGCGTCTGGCGGAGCTACCGGGGGTGGAGCTCGCGCAGCTCGATCTGCTGTGGGTCGAGCGCCTGGGTGCCATCCTGGCGCTGGGCGACCGTTTCCTGTTCGGCGTGACCGTGCTGCTGGTGCTGACCCTGCTACTGGTAATCGGCAACACCATACGGCTGCACATCGAGAATCGCCGTACCGAGATCGAGGTCATCAAGCTGGTGGGGGGAACCGATGGCTACGTGCGGCGTCCGTTCCTCTACCTTGGCGCCCTCTACGGGCTGGGGGCGGGCCTGCTGGCCTGGGCGGTGCTGGCCTTCGGGCTGGCCTGGCTCAACGCGGCGGTGGTACGCCTGGCCGGGCTTTACGACAGCGACTTCAGCCTGGTCGGTGTGCCGCTGGCCGATGGCGTATCGCTGGTGCTTGGTGCGGTGCTGCTGGGCTATATCGGCGCCTGGTTGGCGGTGGCCCGGCACCTGCGGGATCTGGCGCCCCGCTAGCCTGGAGGGCCGGACCAGACGGGTCGGCCGCCCTGGCTTCGGGAACTTTTGGGGTCAATTCACTGTCTCAGCGCTCGGTGCTACACTGCCCCGGCATCGTCTTTGGAGGACCTGCATGTCAACTTCTCTGCAACCTGTCTATGCCCTGGCTCCTGGCGCGAACCTCGAGGCCTACGTGCATGCTGTCAACAGCATTCCGTTGCTGTCGCAGGAGCAGGAGCGTGAATTGGCGGAGCGTCTGTTCTACCAGCAGGATCTGGAAGCGGCCCGGCAGATGGTGCTGGCTCACCTGCGCTTCGTGGTACACATCGCCAAGAGCTACTCCGGCTATGGCCTGGCCCAAGCCGACCTGATCCAGGAAGGCAACGTCGGCCTGATGAAAGCGGTCAAGCGCTTCAACCCTGAGATGGGCGTGCGCCTGGTCTCGTTCGCCGTGCACTGGATCAAGGCCGAGATTCACGAGTTCATCCTGCGCAACTGGCGCATCGTCAAGGTCGCCACCACCAAGGCGCAGCGCAAGCTGTTCTTCAACCTGCGCAGCCAGAAGAAGCGTCTGGCCTGGCTCAGCAATGATGAAGTCGAGCGGGTGGCCGACAGCCTGGGCGTCGCCCCGCGCGAAGTGCGCGAGATGGAAAGCCGCCTGACCGGCCACGACATGGCCTTCGACCCGGCCAACGACGCCGACGACGACAGCGCCTACCAGTCGCCGGCACACTTTCTCGAAGACCACCGCTACGATCCGGCCCGCCAGCTGGAGGATGCTGACTGGAGCGACAGTTCCACCGCCAGCCTGCACGAGGCGCTGGAGGGGCTCGATGAACGCAGCCGCGACATTCTCTACCAGCGCTGGCTGGCCGAGGAGAAGGCCACGCTGCATGAACTCGCCGCCAAGTACAACGTTTCCGCCGAGCGCATCCGCCAGCTGGAAAAGAACGCCATGAACAAGCTCAAGGGTTCGTTGGCGGCATAAGGTTGGCTGTTATGGAAAAACCGCGCTTCGGCGCGGTTTTTTATTGGCTGGTCCGCAGGGGCGGCGGCCGGAACGGCGCTGACCGCCCTTGTATCTCTGTACCGTATACACATCTGACGATGCCGACGACCCCCTACGTGTACATCTCCGTGTAGTACTTTATTACGGCAACCACAACAACAAGAAATAA
>NZ_JRUD01000025.1 GCF_000802425.1 Pseudomonas flexibilis
GGCGGGACGATCTCTCCCACGGTCTGTACTTGCGTCAGATGCGAACTTGGTCCCTCATCCCCGACAGGCACAAACATACAAGCGAATTCATTCGCGAGCTTCTGGCGGCGGCCTGCGCGAACAGCGCGCGGACAAGTCCGCCCCCTGCATAGGCCATGGGGCTACCAGGGCCGGATCGGCACCGCCGTCAGCGAGTTCTGCGGACTGCCTTCGATGATCCGGTCGCTGTAGACCAGATACACCAGCGTGTTGCGCTTCTGGTCGTGAAAGCGCACCACCTGCATGCTCTTGAAGACCAGCGAAGTACGCTCCTTGAACACCTCCTCGCCATCCTTCAGCTCGCCCTTGAAGCGGATCGCGCCGGTCTGCAGGCATTCGAGCGAGGCCTCGGAGCGATCCTCGGCCAGGCCCAGGCCGCCGCTGACCCCGCCGGTCTTGGCGCGCGACAGGTAGCAGGTCACGCCCTCGACCTTGGGGTCATCGAAGGCCTCGACCACCACCTTGTCGTTGGGCCCCAGCCACTTGAACACCGTGGAAACCTCGCCGATGGTTTCGGCCAGGGCGAGGGGCGAAAAGAGCAGGGTGGCCAGGGCCAGTGCGCGCATGGATGTGTCCTCAGACCAGGATCAGGTTGTCGCGGTGGATCAGCTCGGGGCCGTCGATGTAGCCAAGCAGCTCCTCGATGTCGGTGGTCGGATGGCCGATGATCTTCTGGGTCTCCGCCGCGCTGTAGTTCACCAGTCCGCGGGCGACCTCCTCGCCCTGCGGGCCGACGCAGACCACCATCTCGCCGCGCCGGAAGTTGCCGGAGGCGGCCTTGACGCCGACCGGCAGCAGGCTCTTGTGTCCGTCGCGCAGGGCGCGCACGGCGCCGGCGTCCAGCGTCAGCGTGCCGCGCATCTGCAGGTGGCCGGCCAGCCACTGCTTGCGGGCGGCGTGGCGGCTCTGTTCGGGGCTGAGCAGCGTGCCCAGGCGCTCGCCGGTCTTGAGGCGATCGAGAACGCTCTCGATGCGGCCGCCAACGATCACCGTGTAGGCGCCGGAACGTGCCGCCACGCGCGCGGCACGCAGCTTGGTCTGCATGCCGCCACGCCCCAGGGCGCCGGCGCTGCCGCCAGCCACGGCGTCCAGTTGCGGGTCGTCGGCGCGGGCTTCGTAGATGAGCTTGGCGTCGGGGTTGTGGCGCGGGTCGGCGTCGAACATTCCGTCGCGGTCGGTGAGGATCACCAGCAGATCGGCTTCCACCAGGTTGGCCACCAGCGCGGCCAGGGTGTCGTTGTCGCCGAAGCGGATCTCATCGGTGACCACCGTGTCGTTCTCGTTGATCACCGGGATCACGCCCAGGTCCACCAGGGTGCGCAGGGTGGTGCGGGCGTTCAGGTAGCGCTTGCGGTCCGACAGGTCGTCATGGGTGACCAGGATCTGCGCAGTCTGCAGGCCGTGCTCGGCGAAGCTGCTTTCCCAGGCGCGGATCAGGCTCATCTGGCCCACCGCGGCGGCGGCCTGCAGCTCGTGCATGGCCTTGGGGCGTTCGGCCCAGCCAAGCCGGTTCATGCCGGCCGCCACCGCGCCGGAGGATACCAGCACCAGTTCCGCGCCCGCCTGGCGCAGGGCGACCATCTGCTTCACCCAGGTGTCCATTGCCGCCCGGTCCAGCCCCTTGCCGTCGGCGGTCAGCAGGGCGCTGCCAATCTTCACTACCCAGCGCCTGGCGCCGGTCACCTTGTCGCGCATGTCTTTGTTCTGCCTTCGCAAAGCCGTGAGTCAATCAGCACGGCGCCGCTTGGAGAAGCGGCGCCGTGGGTTTGTCGTCAGTCCCTGACGTAGATGATTTCCGGACCGTCCTCGTCGTCCTCGTAATCGTCGAAATCGTCGTCGTCCACGTCGTCGACGCTCTTCAGGCCGGCGCGGCGCAGGGCGCGGCGGTCGTCCAGTGCCTGCAGGCGGGCGCGCGCCTCGTCCTCGATACGCTGGTTGAGCTCTTCCAGCGCCTGGGCGTACTCCGGATCCTCGGCGATGCGCTGATCGCGCTCGTCCAGGTAGCGCATGATGTCCTTGCTCAGCGCGTCGGTGCCTTCGCTCTCCAGCGCGGAGATCACGTAGACCGGGCCCTTCCAGTCCAGGCGCTCGACGATGTGCTTCAGACGCTCCTCGCGCTCCTCGTCGAGGATCTGGTCGGCCTTGTTCAGCACCAGCCAGCGTTCACGCTCCAGCAGCGCCGGGCTGAACTTGCCCAGTTCGTTGAGAATCGTCTCGGCGGCGTCAGCCGGGTCGCTCTCATCCAGCGGGGCGATGTCCACCAGGTGCAGCAGCAGGCGGGTGCGCGCCAGGTGCTTGAGGAAGCGGATGCCCAGGCCGGCGCCCTCCGACGCACCTTCGATCAGGCCGGGAATGTCGGCGACCACGAAGCTCTTGTAGCGGGCCACGCTGACCACGCCCAGGTTGGGGATCAGGGTGGTGAAGGGGTAATCGGCGACCTTCGGCTTGGCGGCGGACACTGCGCGGATGAAGGTGCTCTTGCCGGCGTTGGGCAGGCCGAGCAGGCCGACATCGGCCAGCACCTTGAGCTCCAGCTTGAGGTCGCGGGATTCGCCGGGCTTGCCGGGTGTGGTCTGGCGCGGCGCGCGGTTGGTGCTCGACTTGAAGCGGGTGTTGCCCAGGCCGTGCCAGCCGCCCTGAGCGACCAGCAGGCGTTGCCCCGCCTTGACGAGGTCGCCAATGATTTCCTGGGTGTTGGCGTCGATCACCGTGGTGCCGATCGGCACCGGCAGGATCAGGTCCTCGCCCTTGGCGCCGGTGCAGTCGGTGCTGCCGCCCTTCTGGCCATTCTGGGCCTGGAAGCGGCGGGTATAGCGGTAGTCCACCAGGGTGTTGAAGTTTTCCACGGCTTCCAGGTACACGGAGCCGCCGTCGCCCCCGTCACCGCCGTTGGGGCCGCCCTTTTCGATGAACTTCTCGCGGCGGAAGCTCATCATGCCATTGCCGCCGTCGCCGGCCTTTACAGAGATCGATACTTCATCGACGAATTTCATGGAGCGCCTCCCGCCCGTGGGCGGGCAGTATGAATCGGGTGAATCAGCCCAGGGCCTGAGGGCCTGTCGAACGTCCGACAGGCTCCTGGCGGCCACTAGGATACAGAAACAAAAAAGCCCCGTCGCACGGACGGGGCTTTTTCAGCAAGCGCGGACTTAGGCAGTCACGACGCTCACGTAGCGACGGCCGAAGGCGCCCTTCACTTCGAACTTGATCGCACCGTCCACTTTCGCGAACAGGGTGTGATCCTTGCCGATGCCCACGCCGTAGCCAGCGTGGTATTGGGTGCCGCGCTGACGCACGATGATGTTGCCGGCCTTGACAGCCTGGCCGCCGAACAGCTTCACGCCAAGGCGTTTGCTTTCTGAGTCGCGGCCGTTGCGGGTAGAACCGCCAGCTTTTTTGTGTGCCATGAGTCAAATCCTCCTAAAGGGATCAGGCCTGAATGCCAGTGATCTTGATTTCGGTGAACCACTGACGGTGGCCCTGGCGCTTCATGTGGTGCTTGCGGCGACGGAACTTGATGATGGTCACCTTGTCATGACGGCCCTGGCCGATGACTTCAGCAGTCACCTTGGCGCCTTCTACGACCGGAGCGCCGATCTTGACGTCGTCGCCGTTGCCGACCAGCAGCACGCGGTCGAAGCTGATGGATTCGCCAGTGGCGACTTCCAGCTTCTCGACCTTCAGGAATTCACCTTCGGCGACCTTGTATTGTTTGCCACCGGTAACGATTACAGCGTACATGGAATATCTCCGTTGATCCTGCTCACCCAGCGCTTTATAGGAGGAGGTATTGGCTGGCATGGCTGCTCGGGTTCGAAGGGTCGCCGAGCATTTGCGTAAGGCAGGGAAATTGCCCAGGAAAGTTCAGGGTGCGCGATTGTACGCAAGGCACCCAGGCGGCGCAAGCGGCGCGGGGCCTCGCCTTGACAGTGTCTGGGGCGGCCCCTAGCATGCCGCGCAATCCTGCAAGTGTGAGATACGCCGTGCAACCGCAACTTTTCCATCGCGTGGTAGCGGACGATTTCGCCGCCGTCGACGAGATCATCCGCCAGCAGCTCAGCTCGCGCGTTCCCCTGGTGGAAAAGATCGGCGACTACATCATCTCGGCCGGCGGCAAGCGCCTGCGCCCGCTGCTGGTCCTGCTCGCCGGGCGCGCCCTCGGTTACCGCCAGGACGATCTGCGCCTGCTGGCGGCGATCATCGAGTTCCTGCATACCTCGACCCTGCTGCATGACGATGTGGTGGACATGTCCGGCATGCGCCGTGGCCGTTCCACCGCCAACGCGCTGTGGGGCAACGCGCCCAGCGTGCTGGTCGGCGACTTCCTGTATGCGCGCTCGTTCGAAATGATGGTCACGCTGGGCTCCATGCCGGTGATGCGCATCATCTCCCAGGCCACCCGGGTGATCGCCGAAGGCGAAGTGCTGCAGCTGTCCAAGGTGCGCGACGCCAGCACCACCGAAGAAACCTACATGGAAGTCATCCGCGGCAAGACCGCGATGCTCTTCGAGGCCTCGACCCACAGCGCGGCGGTGCTGACCCAGACCCCGGCGGACGTGGCTGAAGCGCTGCGCCAGTTCGGCGACAACCTGGGCATCGCCTTCCAGCTGGTCGACGACCTGCTGGACTACAAGGGCGACGCCGAAACCCTGGGCAAGAACGTCGGCGACGATCTGGCCGAAGGCAAGCCGACCCTGCCGCTGATCTACACCATGCGCGAAGGCAACGCCGAACAGGCCGCGCTGGTGCGCCAGGCTATCCAGAAGGGCGGCATCGAGGACCTGGAGCGCATCCGCGAGGCCGTGGAAGCCGCCGGCGCGCTGGACTACACCGCCAGGCTGGCCCGCGAGTATGCCGATCGTGCCATTGCCTGCCTGGAGGTGCTGCCGGATTCCGAGCATCGCCAGGCCCTGGAAGAACTGACCCGCTTCGCGGTCGCCCGTACCCACTGAGGCCAGGTGACGTCTGGCGTCGCCCCCCCCCGACGGCGGCCGGAAAAACGCCGACCGCTCTAGGACCTCAGGGTTTTATCGCTACCTTCAACACCCCGTCGCGCTGGTGGGAGAACAGGTCGTAGGCCTCGACGATGTTGTCCAGCCGGTAGTGATGGGTGACCAGCGCGCCGAAGTCCGCCCGGCCGGAGGCCACCACATTGAGCAGCCGCCGCATGCGTTCCTTGCCGCCCGGGCACAGCGACGTAATGATCTTGTGGTCGCCCAGGCCGGCATGGAAGGCGCCCAGTGGAATGCTCAGGTCCTGGGAATAGACCCCCAGGCTGGACAGCGTGCCGCCGGGCTTGAGCACCCGCAGCGCCTGCTCGAAGGTGGTCTGGGTACCCAGCGCCTCGATGGACGCGTCCACGCCACGCCCGCCGGTCAGTTTCAGAATCTCGTCTACCACGTCGACGTTGCGGAAGTTCAGCGTCACGTCGGCGCCCATGCGGCGGGCGACTTCCAGGCGCTGGTCCACGCCGTCCACCACGATGATGGTGCTGGCGCCACGCAAGCGCGCACCGGCGGTGGCACACAGGCCGATCGGCCCCTGGGCGAATACCGCGACGATGTCGCCGATACGGATATGGGCCGCCTCGGCGCCGGCGAAACCGGTGGACATGATGTCCGGGCACATCAGCACCTGCTCGTCGCTGAGGCCGTCCGGTATTGGTGCGAGGTTGGCCTGTGCATCGGGCACCAGCGCATATTCAGCCTGCACGCCATCGATGCTGTTGCCGAAGCGCCAGCCGCCCATCGGCTTGTAGCCATGGCAGCTGCAGCCGCCGTCCTGGCTCGGCACGCCGTCCTGGCAGGCGTAGGAGGTGAAGCTCGGGCAGATTGCGCCGGCAATCACCCGCTGGCCTTCCTGATAGCCCTTCACGTTGCTGCCCAGTTTCTCGATGATGCCGACCGGTTCGTGGCCGATGGTCAGGCCGCGCGCCACCGGGTATTCACCCTTGAGGATGTGGACGTCGGTGCCGCAGATGGTGGTGGTCGTGATGCGCAGCAGCGCGTCGTTGGGACCGACCTCTGGGATGGGTTTTTCCTGCAGTTCGATGCGGCCGGGTTCGACGAACACGGCGGCTTTCATCATGGCCATGGCACGCTCCTGGGTAGGGAAGAGTGTCAGGACACTCTAGTCCCAGGAATGGCCCCCGGTCGCGGCGGTGCATTGTCGCGCGCCGGGCGGTTACTCCTCGCCGGCCGCGAAGTCGTAGTTCATGGTGGCAGCCGGGCTCTGCAGGTAATGGCCCTGGATATAGTTCACCCCGGCCTGCCAGAGGCTGGACAGCGCGCTGGCGGTTTCCACTGCGGGCATGATGCTCAGCCGGTTCTGGGCATGCAGGCCGGCCAGCAGGGTCTTGATGCCTTCAAGCTGCTCCGGCTGGCCGAGCTCGCGCGTGAAGGAAGCGTCCAGCTTGACGTAGTCGGCAGCCAGGTGGCGCAGGGTGTTGAGCGGGTTGAGCGCGCAGCCGAACTGCACCAGGGCGACCTTGCAGTGCAACGCGTGCAGCCCTTCGGCCAGCGCCTTGGCCTGCTTGAGGTAGCTGACGGCATCGGTTTCGCGCAGTTGCAGCACCAGGCTGTCGGCGGGCAGGCGTGCGGCCTTGAGCACCGTGGTGAGCCAGGGCAGCAGGCCGGGGTCCTGCAGGCTGGCATCGCTCAGGTGGATGAACAGGCGCGTGCTGTGTCCCTTGGCCAGGTGCTCGACCAGCTGTTTGACCGCCGTGAGCAGTACCCAGCGGTCGATCCGTACCGCCAGTCCGGCCTGGCGGGCGGCGTCCAGGAAGTCCGGCGGCGACAGTTCCTCGCCCTGGGGCGAGGCCAGTCGCAACAGCACTTCGTAGTGCTCCTGGGTGTCGCCGCGCAGGCTGATGATCGGCTGGAACAGCAGCCGGAAACCGTTGTTATCCAGTGCCTGGCGCACCATGGCCTCCAGGTTGCCGCGGCTGGCTTCGGCGGCCAGCTCCTCGGTCGGGTCGTGCAGCTTGAGGCCGGCGCGTCCCTCCAGGCTGTCGGCGCAACGGTGGGCACGGTCGATCACGTCCTGGGCGCGGGCGGTCTTTTCGCTCAGGCCGGCGAGGCCGATGCCCAGGCTGGCCTGCACGCTGCGGCCGTGGATGTCGAACAGGTGGCCCTCCAGGCGCTTGAGCAGCGCCTCCAGCGGCGTCTGCAGCTGCTCCGGAGTGTGCCCGGTGTACAGGACGGTGAAGACCTCGTCGCTGAAGCGCGCCAGGTACGCCTCGGCGGGCAACTGGCCGGGCAGCCAGCGCGCCAGCTCGGTCAGCAGCAGGCCGATGTCGGTGACACCCAGTTCGCTGAGCAACTGGGCGTAGTGGTTCAGTTGCAGGTAGGCGAGGGCGGACGGCTGGCCGGCATTCACCGCGCGCTCGGCGGCGGCATCCATCAGCTCCAGGAAATGCGGGCGGTTGTACAGGCCGGTCAGCGGGTCGAGGGTGCTCGCCTCGCGCAACCGCTCCTCCAGCTCGGCGTTGTCTGCATCACGGCGGATCACCACCTGAATGCAGGGCTCGCCGTCATAGCTGGCCGGGGAAAAATGCATGCGGGCGCGGAACGTCTCGCCATCCGTGCGCACGCCGCCACAGTTGAGTTCGCTGCGGCCATTGCCACTCTGGTAGCCCTTGAGGAAGTCCTTGAAGGCACTCTGATCGCTGGCACCGATCAGGTCGATCATCGGCATGCCTTCCAGCTCGTCGGCGTCGGCATAGCCGAACAGCTCCAGGTAGGCGCGGTTGGCATAGATATGCATGCCGTCATGCGCGTAGGCGATGGCATCCACTGAGCTGTCGAGCAGCAGTTGGCAGCGCTTCTCCGCTTCGTGCAGCGCCACTTCCGCGGCGCGGCGGGCGCGACGCTCCTCCAGGTTGGCCAGTTCGCGCTCGGCGACGCGCATCAGGCGTTCGTCCTCGCCCTGCGGCAGGGCATCCTGAGCGCCCAGGCTCATGGCCTCGACAATCGCGTCGCTGATGTCGCGGGTCGGCATGCCGGCGGGCACCAACTGGATGATCGGCAGGTCCTTGGCCTGGCGGCGAATGGCGTGCACCACCTCCTCGGGGGGCAGCAGCTGGCTGCTGGGTGCGCAGATCAGCAGGTCCCAGGTCTGTTGCAGGGTGCTTTGCAGGTCTTCGGCCGAGGTCAGGCGCTGCACGCGGGTGGCGCGCCCGGCGTTGCGAAACAGGCTGACCAGGCGCTCGGCCTCGTTTTGCGAGTCTTCGAGCAGCAGCAGGCGAATGGTCTTCTTGTCGATGGTCATGGAGAGGACGCGGCCCGGGCGGGCGAATAACGCTGGAGGGTGTGCCCGGAATCTTGCGGCGCGGCGCGCGGCGCGTCAAAACGCCCGGCCGAAGCTGTGACGTGGGTCGCTTGGGGTGCGGCAGGCCGGGTGGGGAGGCGTTATGTCGGCCGCGCGGAATCGGGCTGGCCGGGGTGGGCCGGGATGAACCCGGCCCGGCAGGCTTACTGGGCGCCGTCGTGCGCCATGCCCAGTCGCTGGCCCATGACCACGGGGCTGAGGGCGGCCAGTTGTTCGTCCCAGTCGACCTGGTTGGGTCCGAACAGCACGATGGCGGTCGAGCCCAGCTTGAAGCGGCCCATTTCTTCGCCTTTCTCCAGGCTTATGGGTGCGCGGGCCGCCTCGTCATAGCGGAAGCTCTTCAGCGCACGCTTGGGCGGCGTGACCAGGCCGGCCCAGACCGTTTCGATGCTGGCGACGATCATGGCGCCGACCAGCACGACGGCCATCGGCCCGCGCTCGGTGTCGAACAGGCAGACCACGCGCTCGTTGCGGGCGAACAGCTCGGGTACGTTTTCCGCGGTGGTCTGGTTGACCGAGAACAGTCGACCGGGCACGTAGACCATCTCGCGCAGGGTGCCGCCCAGCGGCATGTGCACGCGGTGATAGTCGCGCGGCGACAGGTAGACGGTGGCGAACTGGCCACCCATGAACGGCGCGGCGCGCTCGGCGTCGCCGCCCAGCAGCTCCAGCGCGCTGAAGCTGTGGCCCTTGGCCTGGAAGATGCGCCCGTCGGTGATCGCGCCGAGCTGGCTGACGGTGCCGTCGGCCGGGCAGAGGATGGCGCCGGGCGTCGTGTCCAGCGGGCGGGCGCCTTCCTTCAGGGCGCGGGTGAAGAAATCGTTGAAATGGGCGTAGGCGTTCAGGTCCTCGACCTGGGCCTGGCTCATGTCCACCTGGAAGTGCTCGGCGAAACGGCGGATGAAAGTGCTCTTCACCCAGCCGATCCGGCATTCGGCCAGGCAGCCGGCCAGGCGCGACAGCAGGTGATGGGGCGTCAGGTACTGACTGAGGATGAACAGGCGGTCTTTGAAGGACATGAAGGTTCCTTGGGTCTGAGCCTAGAGTTCGACGGGCGTGTCGGGATGGTTGCCCCATTCCGACCAGGAGCCGGCATAGCCTTTGACGCGCGGGTAGCCGAGCGCCTTGGCCACCAGATAGGTGAAGCCCGAGCGGTGATGGGTGTGGCAGTGGGTGATGATTTCCTTGTCCGGGGTAATGCCCAGGGCCTGCAGCTGTTCGGCGATGTTCGCACGAATGCGCAGGGCACGCGCGCCATCCATCCCGGCGGTCCATTCGTAGTTCACCGCCCCCGGGATGTGCCCACCCTTGGCAGCCAGCACCTTCTCGCCCCGGTATTCGGCGGGCGAACGGGCGTCCCAGATCACCAGGTCGTCGGCGCCCAGGCGGCTCTGCAGGTAGTCGAGGCTGGCGATGGGTGTCTCGTCGAGGCGCAGCTGCACCGGGCCGCCGGCGCGCGGCGGGACGTCGTGGCTGAGCGGCAGGCCGGCGGTCAACCAGGCATGCAGGCCGCCATTCAGGTAGTGGTAACGGCGCTGGCCAATGATGTCCAGCAGCCAGATGAAGCGGCCGGCCCAGCCGCCGCCTTCGTCGTCGTACACCACGTAGACCGCACCGTGCCGGTGGCCGAGATCGCCGAACAGCTCTTCCAGATGCTCGCGGGGCGGCAGCAGGCCGGGCGCCGGCGGCTGGCCAAGCTGAGTGCGCTTGGGGTCGATGTAGCGAGCGCCGGGAATATGACCCTCTGCATAGCGGGCGCTGCTGGTCAGGTCGACCAGGATCAGCTCGGGCGCCGACAGGCGCGGCAGCAGGTCCGACGGTTCGATCACCAGCGGCAGTTCGGAAAAGACGTCGCTCACGGCGGCTCTCCAGGAAAAGGGCGGGCGATTGTAGCGAAAAGCCGCCCGTACGGCAGTGGGCCCGCCGACGAGACGGTCAGGGCGCCGGCGGTACGGCTGCCGCAGTGGCTGGCGCGCCGCGCCGACCGAAGGCCAGCGTGCCACGCTCGATCACCCGCGCGGTCTTCTCCAGCAGCTCCAGCTGGCGATCCGAGAAGGGCATGCCGTGCTGGTCGCCGAACAGCACCAGGCCGTTGCGCCCGCCCAGATCGAAGCCGCGCATGACCATATGGCGCCCATCGAACTGTTCGCGGATGGCCGGCGGCAGCTTGCGACACAGCCCGGCGTTGCGCTGCGGCGAGACGTGCACCAGCACCGATTGCGCAATCAGTTGCGGCAACAGCGGCCAATGCCCCGGGTCGGCCTTCAGGCGGGGCGTGCGGGGCGGCAGGCCTTGCTGATGCAGGGCGATCAACTGGCCCTGGCGGTCCGTACAGAGCAGGGCGAAGCGCTGCAGCCCGCACAGTTCCAGGGCTTGCGCGGCGCTGGCGAGCAGGTGTGGCAGATTGGCGAAGGCGCTCGGCTGCTGGCTGAAACGCTCGCACAGGCGGCTCCATTGTTCCGGGCGGAAGAAGCTGGAAAGCAGCGAGGGCGGCTCAGGGGGTGGCGGCCTGCGGCAGCCTGCCGGCCAGAGCAGCGCCTGGGCCGGGTGCCAGGCCGGGCCCGCCGGCAGCAGGCGGGCGCTGTCCGCCGCCAGGCCGTGAGTCTGCGTCTGCACGCGCGCCAGGGGCAGGTCGAGATAGAGCGCCGTCAGTCGCTGCCAGCGCAGGCTGCGGGCATCATCCCAGGCGCTGTGGGCGGCCAGCGCGAGGGCGTTGGCGAACAGGGCGCTGTGGCTGGGGCGGGTCAGCCAGCGCAACTGCTCGGAGTCCTCGTCCTGCAGGCGCTGCAGCGGGTGCGTGCCGGGCCGCCGTGCCAGGCGCAGGCAACGGATCAGGGCGTCGCGCTCCTGGCCCAGCGCCTGGTAGCTAAGGATCACCGCCTCGGGCAGTCGCCAGCGCCGGGCCAGCGCCTGGCCCAGTTCCACCAGCGGCACGCCGAACAGATCCTGTTCCACCGTGCGGGCCGGCTGGTGCTCGCCGATCACACGCGCTTCCCAGCGTTGCAGCAGGTCGGGGAAGGCCTGGGCCAGCGCCCAGAACGGCGCCAGGAACAGCAGGCTGGCGCAGAGAATCTCGCCCTCCAGGCGCGCCATGCGGGTGGCGAACAGGCCGGCGGCCTGGTGTTGGGCGTGCTGGCTGATCAGCAGCAACTGGATCAGGGCCGGCGGCAGGGTGGTCGCGTTGCGTTCCGGAAGTTCCTGCAGGATGGTCGCGGCGCGACTCAGGCCGAGGCGTACCAGGGCGCTTTCCAGGTGCTCGCTGTCACTGCCCAGCGGGCCGGGTGCGTGGCGATTGGCTTCGCGCAAGAGGGCCAGGGTCAGGGCCGGACAGGTCTGCAGTCGCTGGGCGATGATGCGCAGCGGACGGTCGCCACGGCGCAGTTCGCGGTGCAACTGCTCGCGTTGCCGGTCGGAAATGGGCAGGCTCGTCGCGTCCAGGCGTTCAAGCCAGGCGTCGAGGCTGCGGGGCGGCGCGGAAGGGTCTGGCATGGGCATTGGCGCGTACCTGAAAAATTCGCCTTCAGTTTGCCTGAAGGGCGCCGATAACCACTAGGGCATAACCGGTC
Organism: Pseudomonas flexibilis; assembly: GCF_000802425.1. GTDB lineage: Bacteria > Pseudomonadota > Gammaproteobacteria > Pseudomonadales > Pseudomonadaceae > Serpens > Serpens flexibilis. Next base: position 11,934 of record NZ_JRUD01000025.1, read on the forward strand.
GTCCGCTTCCTCCAGGATTCGTAGTCTTCAGTCATGGCAAAAATCATCGGTATTCTCGTCGTATTCAGCAGCGTGCTGGGCGGCTTCGCGCTCGCGGGCGGCAAGATCATGGCGCTGATCCATCCGTTCGAGCTGATCATCATCGGTGGTGCGGCGCTGGGCGCGTTCATCCAGTCGAACCGTGGCCACAACTCGTGGCGCATCATCAAGAAATCGCTGCGCATGTTCAGCTCGCGCTACAACCGGGCCTATTACCTGGAAGTGCTGCGGCTGATCTACGACATCCTCACCAAGAGCCGGCGTGAAGGCATGATGGCCATCGAGGGCGACATCGAGGAACCCCACGAAAGTCCCATCTTCGCCAAGTACCCTAGCGTGCTGAACGACGAGCGCATGGTGGCGTACATCTGCGACTACCTGCGCATCATGACCAGCGGCAACATGGCCGCTCACGAGCTGGAAAACCTCTTCGAAATGGAGCTGGCCAGCCTCAAGGAAGAGCTGCACCACCCCTCCCACTCGGTGGGCAAGGTGGCCGACGCGCTGCCGGGCTTCGGTATCGTCGCCGCAGTGCTGGGCATTGTGATGACCATGGCCCTGCTCGGCGAAGCCGAGCAGGCGCGCATCGGTGAAAGCGTGGCGGCGGCGCTGGTGGGTACCTTCCTTGGTATCCTGGCCGCCTACGGCTTCATCGGCCCGCTGTCGGTGTGCCTGGAGCAGGACGCCCGCGAGGAGCTGAACGTCTACGAGGCCATCAAGGCCAGCCTGATCGCCTCGGCCTCCGGCCTGCCGCCGACCCTGGCGGTGGAGTTCGGACGCAAGGTGCTGCTGCCGGGGCATCGGCCCAGCTTCCAGGAGCTGGAACAGGCGATGCGCGGGAGCTGATGACAGGCGATGGAAAACAACCAGCCCATCATCATCAAGCGCATCAAGCGCTATGACAGCGGCCATCACGGTGGCTCCTGGAAGATCGCCCTGGCCGACTTCATGACCGCCATGATGGCGTTCTTCCTGGTGCTCTGGCTGATGTCGGTGTCCACGCCGCTGCAGCGGGCGATCATCTCCGGCTACTTCAAGGACCCGATCGGCTTCAGCGGCTCGACCAGCAAGCACGTCATCGACCTGGGCGGCTCGCCGCACCCGGCGCCGGATCGCACCCAGAACGTCGAGCTGAACGGTCCGCTCAGCGAGGGACTGAGCAATCCGGTGGACGTCGACGAGATCAGCAACCTGTCCGCCGAGCTGGATTTCGAGCGTCTGGAAATGCTGCGCCTGGAGCTGCAGAACGTCATCGAGGAAAGCCCCGAGCTGCAGCGTTTCAAGGACCAGATCCTGATCGAGAGCACCCGCGACGGGCTGCGCATCCAGATCATGGATTCGGAGAATCGCCCGATGTTCGCCCTAGGCAGCGACCGCATGGAAGAGTACTTCGAGGACATCCTGCTGGCCCTGGGCGACACTCTGGTCACCGTGCCGAACAAGATCACCCTCAGCGGCCATACCGATGCTCGTCAGTACTCGGCGGCGCGCGGTTTCGAGGGCAACTGGGAGCTGTCCACCCAGCGCGCCAACGCCGCCCGCCGGGCGCTGGTGGCCGGTGGCTATCCGGAGGAGAACGTTGCCCAGGTGGTCGGTTACGCCTCAGCGGCGCTGTACAACCGCGCCGATCCCTACAGTCCGGCCAACCGCCGCATCGATATCGTGGTGCTGACCCGTAAGGCGCAGCGGGCGATGGAAGGCGAGCCGGATGGCTCGGGTGGCCGCCTCCCTGCGCCGCAGGAGACGCCGCCGCCGCCGGTGCCGGCCGAGGAGGTGAAGCAGCGCATGGACCTGTTCCGCGACGGCCCGCTGCAGATGGATGAGCTGAAGCAGCAATAAGGCCAGTCCCCCTCTCCCCGACCCTCTCCCGCGAGGGGAAGGGGGGTGTTGCGCTGCTAGTACTCGCGTTCCGGCAGGCTGGCGATGATGTGCCGGTAGCTGGCCAGTCGCTGCGGCTGGATGCGTCCTTCCTCCAGCGCCTGCAGCAGGGCGCAACCCGGTTCCCGGTCGTGGCGGCAGTCGCGGAAGCGGCAGCGACCGAGCAGTTCGCGGAACTCGATGAAGCCGGCTTCCACATCGTCGCGGCTGACATGGCCCAGACCGAATTCGCGGATGCCGGGCGAGTCGATCAGGTCGCCGCCCTCCGGGAAATGGAACAACCGCGCCGTGGTGGTGGTGTGCGTGCCCTTGCCGGTCAGTTCCGAGAGCGCGCCGACCTTCAGGTCGACCCCCGGCAGCAGGCTGTTGACCAGCGACGACTTGCCCACCCCCGACTGGCCGACGAACACGCTGATGCGGTCATCCAATGCCGCGCGCAGCTGGTCCATACCGGCGCCTTCGTGGGCGGAAACTTCCAGCAAGGGGTAGTCGAGCTGCCGATAGGTGGTCAGCAGGCTGTCGATGAACGCCGCGTTGTCCTCATCGAGCAGGTCGGCCTTGTTGAGCAGCAGCAACGGGCGGATGCCGGCGTGCTCGGCGGCGATCAGATAGCGGTCGATCAGGTTGGCGTGCGGCTGCGGCAGTGGCGCGAAGACGATGACGATCTGATCGACATTCGCCGCCACCGGCTTGAGCTGGCCGCGGCTGTCCGGCCGGCACAGTTCGCTGCTGCGCGGCAGCTGGGCGACGATCACCCCCTGGCCCTGGTTGCCGGCACGCCACACCACCCGGTCGCCAGTGACCAGCGTGGGCAGGTTGGCGCGCAGGTGGCAGCGGCAGATCTGCCCGTGGCCGTCTTCGACATCCACCTGCACGCCGAAATGGGCAATCACCAGACCGTGCTGTTCCGGGCCCAGGTCGCCGCCTTCCAGCTCGTCGAGCATGCGCTCCTCGCGCTTGGCGGCGCGTGCGGCGCGCTCTTCCTGGATCTTGCCGATGCGCCAGTTTTGCCGGCGAGAGAGTTGGCGTTTGGACATGCTGGAGCCTGGTCGGAGAAAGGCCGGCATTCTATCACGGCGCGCCGGGGCGCCCGGGGTGCGACGATTCGTTCTGGCAAAGCGCCGTCAGGAAGCGGAGTATTTGATTCGGACGGTCGGACCACTAGACTGCGCCGCCCCGACCCAAGGAGCCCCGTCATGCTGAATGCCCAGAACCTGATCTGGATCGACCTGGAAATGACCGGACTGGATCCGGACAAGGATCAGATCATCGAAATGGCCACCATCGTCACCGACAGCCAGCTAAACGTGCTGGCCGAAGGCCCGGTGATCGCCATCCACCAGAGCGACGACATCCTCGCCGGCATGGATGAATGGAATACCCGCACCCATGGCCAGTCCGGGCTGACCCAGCGCGTGCGCGAAAGCCGGATTGAAACCGCCGAGGCCGAGGCGCTAACCCTGGCCTTCCTGGAGGAATGGGTGCCCAAGGGCGCCTCGCCGATCTGCGGCAACAGCATCTGCCAGGACCGCCGCTTCCTCTACCGCCACATGCCGACCCTGGAAGCCTATTTCCACTACCGCAACCTGGACGTCTCCACCCTGAAGATCCTCGCCGACCTGTGGGCGCCGGCTGTGAAGGAAAGCTTCCAGAAAAAGGGCAGCCACCTGGCACTGGACGACATCCGCGAATCCATCGCCGAGCTGCGCCACTACCGCGAGCATTTCATCAAGGCGTGAGGGCCGCGTAGGGCGGTCAGCGTTCTTCTGGCCGCCAGCCGGGTGCGCACCGAACCCAAACGCTCGCGAACGAATTCGCTCCCACCGGTTGAACTCGGTGCCGCCTTTTGTGGGAGCGCGAGCTTTCCGAACGCTACCCCCGCCCGTGCCGCGCCAGCGCCCAGGCCACATGCTCGCGCACCAGCTCCGACGGGTCGTCGCGCCGCAGCTCCAGCGCCTCGATCACCGCGATGGTGCTCGGCGCATTGCCCAGCCCCACCGCCAGGTTGCGCAGCCAGCGCTGGTAGCCGGCGCGGCGCAGTGGCGAGCCCTCGGTGCGCTGCAGGAACTCCTCCTCGCTCCAGCGGAACAGCGCGGCCAACTGGCTGTTGTCCAGGCCGTGACGCGGCAGGAAATCGCTTTCGCCAGTGGGGCGCGCGAAGCGGTTCCACGGGCAGACCAGCTGGCAGTCGTCGCAGCCGAACACCCGGTTGCCTATCAGCGGTCGCAGCTCCAGCGGAATCGCCCCCTTGAGCTCGATGGTCAGGTAGGAGATGCAGCGTCGCGCATCCAGCAAGCGTTCCCCGGCGAACGCGCCGGTCGGGCAGATGTCCAGGCAGGCCCGGCAGGAGCCGCAGTGCTCGCGGTTGTGGGGCTCGTCCATCGGCAGTGGCAGGTCGACGAACAGCTCGCCGAGGAAGAACCAGCTGCCGGCCTGGCGGTTCAGCAGCAGGGTGTTCTTGCCGATCCAGCCGAGGCCCGCCTGCTGGGCCACCGCCTTCTCCAGCACCGGTGCGCTGTCCACAAAGGCGCGATAGCCGAACGGACCGACCACGCCCTGGATGCGCTCGGCCAGTTGCTGCAGGCGCTTGCGCACCAGCTTGTGGTAGTCGCGGCCCAGCGCGTAGCGCGATACATAGGCCTGCTCCGGGTCGGCCAGGCGTTCGGCCATGCCGGTGTCGCCGGGCAGGTAGTCCATGCGTACCGAGATCACCCGGCGGGTGCCTTCCACCAGTTCGGCTGGCCGTGAGCGCTTGTGACCGTGGGCGGCCATGTAGTCCATCTCGCCCTGGTAGCCGGCGGCCAGCCAGTCCTGCAGATATTGCTCATGTGTGCCGAGGTCGACATCGGCGATGCCTACCTGCTGGAAGCCCAGCTCGCGGCCCCAGTCCTTGATGGACCGGGCCAGGGTGTCGAGATCGGGAAACGTGGCGGACATGGCGGGGCGGCGGGCTGGTGAAGATGCGTATAATTCTGCCAGACATCGGAGCTACCCATGGCACCCGCTCGCGACCCACTGCCCATTCCCCTCTATTCCGCTGCTCAGGTGCGTGACCTCGACGCCCGGCTGATCGCCGCCGGCACGCCGGGGTTCGAACTGATGCAGCGCGCCGCGCATGCCGCCTGGCGCGCGCTGCGCCAGCGCTGGCCGGATGCCCGGCAACTGACCGTGCTGGCCGGACGCGGCAACAATGCCGGCGACGGTTATCTGCTGGCGGCCCTGGCCGTGCGTGCCGGACTTGAGGTGCGCGTGCTGGCGGTGTGCGATCCCGCCGAGCTACGGGGCGATGCCGCGCTGGCGCATGCCGAGGCCCGCCAGGGCGGCGCGTCAATCGAGCCCTGGCGGGCCGATGCGAACCTGGCCGGCGTGCTGGTCGATGCGCTGCTGGGCACCGGCCTGCAGGGCGAAGTGCGCGAGCCCTATGCCGCCGCCATCGCCGCCATGAACGCCAGCGGCCTGCCGGTTCTCGCCGTGGACATTCCCTCGGGTCTGTGCGCCGACAGCGGCCGGGCGCTGGGCAGTGTGGTGTGCGCGCAACTGACAGTGACCTTCATCGGTCTGAAGTTCGGCCTGTTCAGCGGCGTGGGCCCGGACGTGGTGGGCGAGCTGCGCTTCGCCGACCTGCAGGCCGACGCGGCGCTGGTCGCGGCCACACCCTGGCTGGCGCAACGCCTGGATGGCTCGGTGGTGCCGCGCCTGGCGCCGCGTCGGCCCACCGATCACAAGGGCCGCTTCGGTCATGTGCTGGTGGTGGGCGGCGAACGCGGCACCGGCGGCGCCGGCCTGCTCGCGGCGGAAATGGCCTTGCGCAGCGGTGCGGGCCTGGTATCGCTGGCGACCCGGCCGGATAACACCGCCGCTTCCCTGGCGCGTTGTCCCGAAGTGATGGCCGCCGGCGTGTCCTCCGCCAACCAACTGATGCCGTTGCTGGATCGCGCCAGTCAGTTGGTGGTCGGGCCGGGGCTGGGGCAGGGCGCCTGGGGGCGTAGCCTGCTGTCCGCCGCGGCGGCCTCTGGCAAGCCGCAGGTCTGGGATGCCGATGCGCTGAACCTGTTGGCGGCGGGCGCGGCTCGTTTGCCGAGTGAGGCGCTGCTGACGCCGCATCCCGGCGAGGCGGCGCGGCTGTTGGGTGTCGATACCCGGGAGATCCAGGCCGACCGTCGCGGAGCGGCGCTGGCACTGGCCCGGCGCTACGGCGCCGTGGTGGTGCTCAAGGGGGCCGGCAGCCTGGTCGCCGCGCCGGACGGTCGGCTGGTGCTCTGCGATCAGGGCCATCCGGCAATGGCCAGCGCCGGGCTCGGCGATGTGCTGGCCGGCCTGCTGGCTGCGTTGCGTGCCCAGGGATTACAGGCCTTCGAGGCCGCCGCTCTCGGTGTCTGGCTGCATGCCCGCGCGGGAGTCCGGCTCGGCGCCGGCGGTCGCGGGCTGGCTGCCCGCGACCTGATGACTGTCATACGAGAAGTGCTGGAGGAGCATGCCCCATGTCTGAACTGATGCTGTATGCCGCCGACGAAGCGACCATGCTGGCCCTGGGCGCGCGCCTGGCGACGGTCAGCGAGGGCCGGGGCGTGATCTACCTGCACGGCGACCTGGGCGCCGGCAAGACCACGCTGTCGCGCGGCATCGTGCGCGGCTTCGGGCATACCGGGGCGGTCAAGAGTCCGACCTTCACCCTGGTGGAACCCTATGAGCTGGGCGCGGCGCGCATCTATCACTTCGACCTGTACCGCCTGGTCGACCCCGAGGAGCTGGAGTTCCTCGGCATTCGCGACTACTTCACCGGTGATGCCCTGTGCCTGGTGGAGTGGCCGCAGCGCGGCGCCGGCGTTTTGCCAAGGGCGGACCTGGACATTACCATTACCCCCCATGAAGCCGGTCGCGCGCTGCGCCTGAGCCCGCGTAGCCCGCGCGGCGAGGCCTGGTGTCGAGCGCTGGCGCTGCCGGAATGAGCAAGCGGATGGAGAAACTGATGCGAGTCGCCGCTGCGTTCGTCGGGATTGCGATGCTCCTGGGGCTGACGGCGGAAGCCATGGCCGTCGAGGTGCGGGGCGTGCGCCTGTGGCGGGCTCCGGACAATACCCGCCTGGTCTTCGACCTCGGCGGCCCGACCGAACACAGCGTGTTCACGCTCAGCGCGCCGGATCGCCTGGTGATCGACATTCCGGCCGGCCAGATGAAGGCTGCGCTGGACCAGCTCTCCGTGGAGAACACCCCCATCAAGGGGCTGCGTTCCGCCCAGCGCACGCCCAGTGAACTGCGCATCGTCGTGGACCTGGGCGCACGGGTGACGCCCCGCAGCTTCACCCTCCCGCCCAACCAGCAGTACGGCCATCGCCTGGTGGTGGACCTGTACGACGAAGGCGCGGCGCCGGAGACCCCTGCTGCAACGGCGACCGCGGCGGCCGTGCCACCGGTCCGGCTGGCCCCCTCGCCGAGTGCCAAGCGTGACGTGCTGATTGCCATCGACGCCGGACATGGCGGGGAAGATCCCGGCGCGCTGGGGCCGCGCGGGGTGCGCGAGAAGGACGTGGTGCTGGCCATCGCCCGCGAGCTGCAGCGCCAGATCAACGCCGAAAAGGGCTTCAAGGCCCAGCTGGTGCGTACCGGCGACTATTTCATTCCGTTGCGCAAGCGCACCGAGATCGCCCGCAAGATGGGCGCCGACCTGTTCGTTTCCGTGCACGCCGATGCCGCACCGCGCACCTCGGCCTCCGGGGCATCGGTGTTCGCCCTGTCCGACCGGGGCGCGACCTCGGAAACCGCGCGCTGGCTGGCCGACACGGAAAACCGCTCAGACCTGATCGGCGGCGACGGTGGCGTCAGTCTGGACGACAAGAACCCCATGCTGGCCGGTGTGCTGCTCGACCTGTCGATGACCGCCTCGCTGTCCTCCAGCCTGGATGTCGGCCAGAAGGTGTTGACGCAGATGGGCCGCGTCACGCCGCTGCACAAGCGGCGCGTGGAACAGGCCGGGTTCATGGTGCTCAAGTCCCCGGACATTCCCTCGATTCTGGTGGAGACCGGCTTCATCACCAATCCGGGCGAGGCCAGCAAGCTGCAGAAGTCCAGCCACCAGCAGGCACTGGCCCGTTCGATTCATCAGGGCATCCGCCAGTTCTTCCATGCCAGCCCGCCGCCGGGCACGCTGCTGGCCTGGGAACGGGACGCCAAGTTGCTGGCCGAAGCCGCGCCGATCGCGCGCACCCACGTGGTCAGCGCCGGTGAGAACCTGCTGCAGATCGCCCAGCGCTACCAGGTCAGCCTGGCCAGCCTGCGCCGAGCCAACAACCTGAATAGCGACATGATCCGCATTGGCCAGTCCCTGCGCATCCCCGCCACCAGCCTGGCGGTGCAGCCATGAGTGAAACTCGTCGTATCCAGCTGCTCAGTCCGCGGCTGGCCAACCAGATCGCCGCCGGTGAGGTGGTCGAGCGCCCGGCCTCGGTGATCAAGGAGCTGCTGGAGAATTGCCTGGATGCCGGTGCCCGGCGCATCGACGTGGATGTGGAACAGGGCGGTATCAAGCTGTTGCGCGTGCGTGACGATGGCGGCGGCATTCCGGCCGACGACCTGCCGCTGGCCCTGGCGCGCCATGCCACCAGCAAGATCCGCGAGCTGGACGATCTGGAAGCGGTCAGCAGCCTGGGCTTTCGTGGCGAGGCGCTGGCCTCGATCAGTTCGGTGTCGCGCCTGACCCTGACCTCGCGCACCGCCGATGCCGGCCAAGCCTGGCAGGTGGAAACCGAGGGGCGTGACATGGAGGCGCGCGTGCAGCCGGCGGCGCATCCGGTCGGCACCACCGTGGAAGTGCGCGACCTGTTCTTCAACACCCCGGCGCGGCGCAAGTTCCTGCGCACCGAGAAGACCGAGTTCGAGCACCTGCAGGAAGTCATCAGACGCCTGGCGCTGGCGCGCTTCGATGTGGCCTTCCATTTGCGCCACAACGGCAAGAGCGTGCTGGCGCTGCATGAAGCATCCGACGCACAGACCCGTGCGCGCCGCGTGGCGGCGGTGTGCGGGCCGGCCTTCCTGGAGCAGGCGCTGCCGGTGGAGATCGAGCGCAACGGCTTGCGCCTGTGGGGCTGGGTCGGCCTGCCGACCTTCTCGCGCAGCCAGGCGGACCTGCAGTACTTCTACGTCAACGGTCGCATGGTGCGCGACAAGCTGGTTGCTCACGCGGTGCGCCAGGCCTACCGCGACGTGCTCTACAACGGCCGGCATCCGACCTTCGTGCTGTTCCTGGAGCTCGATCCGGCGACGGTGGATGTCAACGTGCATCCGACCAAGCACGAGGTGCGCTTCCGCGACAGCCGCACCATTCACGACTTTCTCTACGGCACCCTGCATCGCGCCCTGGGCGAGGTGCGTCCGGAGGATCAGCTGGCCGCACCGGCCGCTGTCGCGCCGATGGTCCGCCCCACGGGGTTGGACGCCGGCGAATTCGGCCCGCAGGCGGAAATGAGTCTGGCCGCCACGGTGCTGGAGCGGCCCGCCGACGTCCCCGCCTGGCGACCCGCCAACGGGGGCGGCTATGCACCGCGCGGCGTGCAGCCGGTGCCGGCGGCTGAGCTGCAGGGCGCCTACCGCGAATACTTCGCCCCGCTGCCAGCTGCCGAGGTGGCGCCGCTGCCGGAATCCAGCGGTGACATTCCCCCGCTGGGCTACGCCCTGGCCCAGCTCAAGGGCGTCTACATCCTGGCCGAGAACGCCCTGGGTCTGGTGCTGGTGGACATGCACGCGGCCCACGAGCGCATCACCTACGAGCGGCTGAAGACCGCCATGGCCAGCGAGGGGTTACGCGGCCAGCCGTTGCTGGTGCCGGAAAGCCTGGCGGTCAGCCAGCGCGAGGCGGATTGCGCCGAGGAACACCATGCCTGGTTCCAGCGCCTGGGTTTCGAGCTTCAGCGCCTGGGGCCGGAGAGCCTGGCCATCCGCCAGATCCCGGTACTGCTCAAGCAGGCCCAGGCCGGACAGCTGGTGCGCGACGTGCTGGCCGATCTGCTGGAATACGGCAGCAGCGACCGCATCCAGGCACACCTCAACGAGCTGCTGGCGACCATGGCCTGCCACGGCGCGGTGCGTGCCAACCGCCGCCTCACCGTGCCGGAGATGAACGCCCTGCTGCGCGATATGGAACACACCGAGCGCAGCGGCCAGTGCAACCACGGTCGGCCGACCTGGACGCAGCTGGGTATGGACGACCTGGATAAGCTGTTCCTGCGCGGCAGGTAATTGGCCATGGGTACTGTCCATGCGGGCCAACGCGTCACGTTGACCAGCCCATGCATAGTTGGTAGGTCGTAGATACCGTCTTGCTCCCTACCGCGCAAGCGCCAGTTTGGGGTCGAAGGGCTGGCCGGATTTGAGCACCCCATAGGCGATGTGCAGCAGC
>NZ_JRUD01000026.1 GCF_000802425.1 Pseudomonas flexibilis
GGCAACATAGAATCTCCCACCGGGTTCATCGTCGAGCGCCGGCGATTCCCGATCCCGTCGCTATGCTCTCTGGGTTCACAACCCCTCTGAGGAGAGCCCATGAAGCCGAACATCACCCTGCTGGCCCTGCTGCTTGGCAGCGGCGCCGCCGTTGCCGATACCACCGTCACCCTGAACGCGGTCGATAGCCATGGCGTCGGTCAGGCGCTGGGCGAGGTCACCATCACCACCACCGAATACGGCCTGGTGTTCACCCCCAACCTGCACGGGCTGCCCAGCGGGCTGCACGGGTTTCATGTGCATCAGAATCCCAGCTGCGAACCGGCCGAGGTCAACGGCACCGCCACCGCGGCGGCAGCCGCCGGCGGGCATTACGACCCGCAGAACACCGGCAAGCACGGCACGCCGTGGGGCGACGGCCACCTGGGGGACCTGCCGGCCCTGTATGTGGACGAGGAAGGCAACGCCCGCCAGCCGGTGCTGGCCCCGCGCCTGAAGAAAGAAGAGGCGATCAAGGGCCGCTCGCTGATGGTGCACGCCGGCGGCGACAACCACGCCGATCATCCGCAGCCGCTGGGCGGCGGCGGAGCCCGGGTGGCCTGTGGGGTGATTCAGTAGCAGCGGCGCTGCCGCCGGCGGGACGCAAGGTCCCGCCGGCTCCATCTGATACGGTTTTTTATCAAAAACCTGAGCCTGTTTTTAAACCAACCCGCCCCCGATCATTCCCGCAGCCCATTACGACTGTCGGGAACCTCCCATGAACGAACGCATCCCTGCCCGGGTCATCGAGACCATCGACCCCGGCAAGCCGGCTCGCCCGCTTGAAGGCGCCATCCACACCCGCAGCTTCACCGGCCGCTACCGCACGCTGCGCATGCTCGGCTCGGGGTTTCTGTTCCTGCTGTTCTTCGGCACCGTCTGGCTGACCTGGAACGACCGCCAGGCCGTGCTCTGGGATCTGGCCAACCGCCAGTTCCACATCTTCGCCGCCACCTTCCTGCCGCAGGACTTCATCCTGCTGTCGGCGCTGCTGATCATTTGCGCGTTCGGCCTGTTCTTCATCACCGTGGCCGCCGGCCGGGTGTGGTGCGGCTACACCTGCCCGCAAAGCGTGTGGACCTGGGTGTTCATGTGGGTGGAAAAGGTCACCGAGGGCGACCGCAACCAGCGCATCAAGCTGGACGCGGCGCCCTGGTCATGGAATAAGCTGCGCAAGCGCGGCGCCAAGCACGGTCTGTGGCTGGGCATCAGCCTGGTCACCGGGCTGACCTTCGTCGGCTACTTCACGCCGATTCGCGGCCTGCTCCAGGACCTGCTTGAGCTGCGGCTGCTCGATGCCGGCGTGCTGTGGGTCGTCGGCTTCGCCGCCGCCACCTACCTGAATGCCGGCTGGCTGCGCGAGAAGGTCTGCCGCGACATGTGCCCCTACTCGCGCTTCCAGAGCGTGATGTTCGACCGCGATACCCTGCTGATCGCCTACGACAGCGCCCGTGGCGAGCCCCGCGGAGCGCGCCGCAAGGACAGCGAACCGCGCGCCGCCGGGCTGGGCGACTGCATCGACTGCACGCTGTGCGTGCAGGTCTGCCCCACCGGCATTGATATCCGTGACGGCCTGCAGCTGGAATGCATCGGCTGCGGCGCCTGCATCGACGCCTGCGACACCGTCATGGACAAGCTGGGCTATGCGCGCGGCCTGGTGCGCTACACCTCGGAACGCGAACTGGACGGCGGGCGCACCCGTTGGCTGCGTCCGCGCCTGGTCGGCTACGCCATTGCCCTGTCGGTGATGATCGCCCTGTTCATCTGGGCGCTGGCCGCGCGGCCGCTGCTGTCGCTGGACGTGACCCGCGACCGTGGCCTGTTCCGGGAAAACACCGAGGGGCAGATCGAGAACATCTACCGTCTCAAGCTGATCAACAAGACCCAGAGCCCGGCCCGTTACCAGTTGGCGCTGGACGCCGGCGACGCGCTGCGCCTCAACGCGCCGGCCGAGTTCCGGCTGGCGGCCGGCGAGATCCTGGATATTCCGGTCAGCATCACCCGCGTCTCGGACCGGGGACAGGGCATGACCACGGAGATCCGCTTCGCGCTGCGCGACCTCGATCATCCCGAGCGCCGGGTCGACACGCCCTCCACCTTCATCGCACCGCAGCGCTGACACCGCCGGCGGCCTGTTAGAGTGCCGCCGACCCAGCAACGGATCAGGACCGCATGAAGCGCTACGAAAAGTTCGCCGACGAGATCGCCGAACTCATCCACACCGGCGTGCTGGCCGCTGGCGCAAAGCTGCCCTCGGTGCGGCATGCCAGCCGCACCTACGGCGTCAGCCCGTCCACGGTGTTCCAGGCCTATTACCTGCTGGAGGACCGGGGCCTGATCCAGGCCCGGGCGCGCTCGGGCTATTACGTGCGCGAGCAGGGCCCGCTGCCGATGCCCGAGCCGGGGCCGCCGTCGGCGCAGGCCACCGAGGTCGGCGTCAGCGAACTGGTGTTCTCGGTGCTGGGCTCGCTCAAGGACCCGCACACGGTGCCGTTCGGCTCGGCCTTTCCCAGCCCCGACCTGTTCCCCCTGCCACGCCTGGCGCGCTCCATGGCCCACGCCCTGCGCCACCTGTCGCCCCACGAGGTGATTGCCGACATGACCGCCGGCAATGCCGACCTGCGCCGGCAGATCGCCCTGCGCTACATGGTGCATGGTGTGATGTTGACGCTGGAGGAGCTGGTCATCACCAATGGCGCGCTGGAAGCCCTCAACCTGGCCCTGCAATGCGTCACCCAGCCGGGCGATCTGGTGGCCATCGAGTCGCCGACTTTCTATGCCTGCCTGCAGGTACTGGAACGCCTCCAGCTCAAGGCCGTGGAGATTCCCGTGCATCCGCGCACCGGCATCGATCTCGACCAGTTGGCCGAGCGCCTGGAGCGGATGCCGATCCGCGCCTGCTGGTTCATGAGCAGCCTGCAGAACCCGCTCGGCGCGAGCCTGGACGACGACAAGAAGCGCGCACTCTGCCAGTTGCTCAAGCGCCACCAGGTGCCGCTGATCGAGGACGATGTGTATGCCGAGCTGTACTACGGCAACCAGCCGCCCCGACCGGTGAAGAGTTTCGACGACGAGGGGCTGGTGCTGCATTGCAGCTCGTTCTCCAAGTGCCTGGCACCGGGTTACCGGGTCGGCTGGGTGGCGGCCGGGCGCTATGCCGAGCGCATCGCCAAGCTCAAGCTGATGACCACCCTGTCGCCGTCGGTTCCCGCCCAGGCGGCGATCGCCGATTACCTGCAGCATGGCGGCTACGACCGGCATCTGCGGCGCCTGCGCCACGCGCTGGAAACGCAGCAGGGCGCGATGCTGGCCTCGGCGGCGCGGCACTTCCCGGCGGGCACGCGGGTCACCCAGCCCACCGGCGGCTACTTCCTGTGGTTCGAATTCCCCGAACAGGTCGACGCGCTCGTGCTGTTCAAACTGGCGCTGGCCCAGGGCATCAGCCTGGCGCCGGGGCCGATCTTCTCCGCCAGCCAGGGCTTCGGCCACTGTGCCCGGCTCAACCACGGCCATCCGTGGAGCCCGGTCCATGAGCGGGCCATGGACGTGCTGGGGCGCATCCTGCACTCCTTCTGACGGCGATGCCCCCTAGGCACCGTGCGCTTCGCGCTCCGCCACCAGCTGGTTGACGATGCGCATCACCTCGCGGTTGGCCTGCTCCATGCCGCCCAGGTGCCGCAGGGCGTCCTCCAGGGCCTGGCGATCGTAGGCGGCCAGCGCGGCCCGGGCCTCGTCGTGCACGGCGGTGTGCGGTGCCTCGATCTGCCGGAGCGCGCCCTCGCGGTCGCGACGATCCTCGGCGTAGTACCACTGGCCGAAGCGGCAGGCGTGCTCATCCGGCAGCTGCGGCGTGTCGGCGCCGTTGCCCAGCAGGTGGTTGTAGACGACGAACTTCAGTCCCAGCTCATCCAGGTTGGCGCGTTCGATGGCCGCGCGGCGGGCGGACGCCTCGATGCCCTGGCGCATGCGCAGCGCCAGCGCGTGCAGCCCGTGCATCGCCGTCACCGCCGCACCGGTGGTGTCGCTGAAGCCCCGGGCCTGGCGGCCCTGCGCCTCGATGCACTGGTTGACCTCGTCGATATTGCTCTGCACCTCGCCGATGCGCGCGACGATTTCCTGGGTGGCCTGGGCGCTTTTTTCCGCGAGTTGGCGCACCTCGCCGGCCACCACGGCGAACCCCCGCCCGGCTTCGCCGGCGCGCGCCGCCTCGATGGCCGCGTTGAGGGCCAGCAGGTTGGTCTGCGCGGCGATGCCGGCGATCAGCTCGACGATGCGGTTGATCTCCCGGGAACGTCCGGTCAGTGCCTCCACCTGGCGAGCCGCCTCGTGCAGGCCGCTCTCCATGTCCGAGGCCCGGTCCTGCAGCACGTCGAACTGGCGCTGGTTGTCCAGCGCCGCCTCGGCGACCCGGTCGGCATCGCCGCGGTCACGCGCCAGTTGGCCGGCCAGGTAGTCGAAGGAGTCGCCGAGCGCCCCCAGCGAGTCACCGAAGCTGGACAGATGGCCGGCCAGGCCCTGCTGGAACGCCTGCCGGCGCTGCTGCTGCCGGGCGGCCTCGCGTGCCGCCGCCTGAGCCTCTTCCAGCGCCCGCACACGCTGCGCCAGCGCATCCCGCTCACCGCGCAGGCGGGTGCATTCATCCCGCCACTGGGCGGCTTCCCGCTTCCACTTGAACATGCGTCATCAACCCAGCGTATAGCCGTTGTCCACCACCCAGTCCTGGCCATAGACGCCACGGGCGCCTTCGCTGAGCTGGAACACGATCACCCGCGCCACACTGGCGGCCTCGAGGAAATGGCCGGGCAACAGCCGGCGGCCGACCTGTTCGGCCAGGGCATCCAGCTCGTCGTCGTTGAGGCCCAGTTGCTCCCAGAAGCCGGTGGCGGTCGGCCCCGGCGACACCATGTTGATGCGTACCTGCAGGGGCGCGAACTCCTTCGCCAGGTTGCGCGCCTGGGCCATCAGCGCGGCCTTGCCGGCGATGTGTCCGGCCAGCCCGGCGAAGGTGCAGCGCGACAGGAAGCTGCCGAGGAATACCACCGACGCTTGGGTCGCCAGTTGATTGGCCAGCACCGCCAGGGTGTTCAGCGCGCCGGCGCCGTTCACGGCCCATTGGCGCTCCTGGGCGGCCAGGTCCAGCGCGCTGGCCAGTTCCACATGGCCCGCGCAGGGCACCAGGAAATCCACCGGCCCCAGGCTGGCCGCCCGTTGCGCCAGGCCTTGCAGATCTTCCTGGCTGGTCACGTCGCCCGGCTGCCAGACGAGCTGGTCCGGGTAGACCGACAGCAGCTCGCCAAGGCCGCCCGGGGTGCGGGAAAACGCCAGCACCCGGGCACCGCCCTGCAGCAGCAACCGACAGAGGGCCAGGCCGATCCCGGAGCTGGCTCCGGTGATCACCGCCAGGCGATTCTCCAATTCGATCTTCATCACCACCTCCCGCTTCCGGTGCTGGCACCGGGGCTCGGTCAGGCCGCCCGCAGCGCGGGCGGCGAACAATCAGGAAAGAACCGGTCGACTCAGCCGGGATGGCCGTCGACCCGCGTCTGACACAGCATCGGCGCGTACTGCCAGGCATAGATGCCGAAGGCCAGGGCCCAGCAGGCCGCCGCCAGCCACATGCCGTGCAGCGGCCAGGTCTGGGTGAGGAATACCCGTGCAACCGTGCCCAGGTTGAGCAGCATGAAACCGGCGGCCATGCCGGCCGGCGGCTGCAGCGGCCGCCCGGTGTGGCCGAGGGTGACCCGGGCGATCATCGCCAGGATCAGGCCGGCCAGGGAGCCGACGGTGAAGGCGTGCAGCCAGGGGCTGGACAGCTGCAGCACGCCCAGGTGCCAGAGCCCCAGCCCCGCACAAGCCACCACCAGCCAGAACATCGCCAGGTGCAGCGACCAGAGCAGCGGCACGCCCCAGATACCGGTGTCGTACCAGCGCGCCTGGCGCAGCAGGTGCCCGGCGGCCAGCGCCAGGAACAGCACGCCGATCAGCGCCTGCGGCTGCAGCGCCCAGCCGAAGGCATGCAGCACGCCGATCAGCGCGGTGCCGACCAGCAGCGACCAGTCCAGCCAGGGCCAGGCCTTGACCTGCTGGACGTGCCCGAGTCCGCGCTGGGTGAAGAAGGGAATCACCCGGCCGCCGATCAGCGTCATCAACGCGCCCACCAGCCACAGGCCGGCCATGCTGCCCTGGCGCTGCCAGGCGTCCTGGGCGTTGGCCAGCCCGGCCAGCGTGAGCGCATCGGCGGCGGCCAGCAGGCTGAGCACCACCACGATGGGGTAGTTGCGCGTCTGCCGCACGGCCAGCAGCAAGCGGGCCATCTGCACGGCCAGGGCGACGAGGAACAGCAGGTCCAGGGGAATCAGTACCACCAGCGGCAGGTTGAGCAGCCAGCCGAGGCGCCCGGCCAGCCAAATCAGCGCGATGACCGCCAGCGGCTTGCCGGACAGGCTCGGCTGGCCGGTCCAGGTCTGCACGGCGGTGAGCAGAAAGCCGGCGATGATGGCGGTGGCGAAGCCGAAGACCATCTCGTGACGGTGCCAGGCCAGCCAGCCGCCCGCCGGTTGCCAGTCGGGGATCAGGCCGCCCCAGGCCAGGATCCACAGGGGAACCGCAAACAGCGCGTAGACGCTGCCGGCGAGGAAGAACGGCCGGAAGGCCAAGCGCCAGATGGGCGGAATACTCAGCGCCTTGCGCCGATCGATGACTTGCATGGCAGGCCTCCTGACAAGCTGTTGCGCCCGCTACCGCTAGCGACCGCGGGTCGGCACGAGGGCACGGCGCCAGGCGACAACCTGGCGAGCGTCCGTGCGCATAATCGAGCAGACCCAACGGTTCACTAAAGACGGGACTCACATGCCGCGCCGGAAACCGGTCGCGGTGACGTATTTTTACCGGGCGAGCGTATCGTTGCGACTTGATTGCAATCAGCTTCGGAAAAAAGAAGGCAACTTGAGAGGCGCCGCAGGGCGTAGGGCGGACAACGTTGTTCTTGTCCGTCAAAAACGGTATCGGCGGGGTGCCAGGCGGCGGACAGGTGAAGCGTTGTCCGCCCTACGGGGCCGCAAGACATAGGGCGGACAACGTCGTTCTTGTCCGCCATCGGCGGGGTGCCAAGCGGCGGACAGGTGAAGCGTTGTCCGCCCTACGGGGACGCAAGACGTAGGGCGGACAACGTCGTTCTTGTCCGCCAGACAGCGGTATTGGCGGGGTGCCAGGCGGCGGACAGGTGAAGCGTTGTCCGCCCTACGGGGGCCGCAAGACGTAGCGGACAACGTCATTCTTGTCCGCCAGACAGCGGTATCGGCGGGGTGCCAAGCGGCGGACAGGTGAAGCGTTGTCCGCCCTACGGGGGGCCGCAGGGCGTAGGGCGGACAACGCCCTTCTTGTCCGCCAGACATGGTATCGGCGGGCGCCCGGGCGGCGGACAGGTGAAGCGTTGTCCGCCCTACGGTGCCGCAAGACGTAGGGCGGACAACGTCGTTCTTGTCCGCCAGACAGCGGTATCGACGGGGTGCCAGGCGGCGGACAGGTGAAGCGTTGTCCGCCCTACGAGGCGCTGCCTTCCTTGTCGTCCTTCAGCGACTTGCGAAAGCCGCCGATGGCCTCGCCCACGTCGGAGCCCAGGCTTTTCAGGCGCTTGGTGCCGAACAGCATGACCACGATCAACAGGATGATCAGGAGCTGCCAGATGCTGATGCCAAACATGGGGAATTCCTCAGTGATGTTGCATGCCGTGGGACATGCCATGGGGCATGCCGTGCATGGTACCGGCCGCGTTTTGCAGCAGGGCCTGGTCGATGTCGGCGAAGCGCAGCACCTGGCCGCCCTGCTCGGCCGCGAACTGCTGGGCGGCATGCTCGTCGGCGAAGCTGGCCAGCGCGGCGCCCATTGCGCCCTGCAGGGTGCTGGCGACCACGAAGTAGGCCTGCCTGGCATCGATCAGGTGCTCGTCGGAAGGCTCATCCCAGCTGCCGTGCTGCATGTCGTGCACGTACAGGGTGAAGTTCTGGTGCTGGTTTTCCGGCTGCAAGTACCAGCCGAACATTTCCGCCACCGAGCAGAACTTGCGGGCCTGCTTGTCGGTGACCGCCTGCCCCTTGGGGCCGGGGTATTCCTCGATGATCATGCCGCACACGTGGCATTCGTCATCCGGGTGGAAAGCCACCGGGTCGAAGGTCTTGGCAATTTCTTCCTCGCCGCCACAGGCGACCAGGCCGAAGCTCAGCACAGCGATGGACAGGGCGCGGGCGCCGCTCAGGTACAGGGACTTCATTCGGGACTCCTAGGGGCACTCAAAGAAACGGATCACACCTGGCGGCGCTTGAACACCCGCCAGGCCAGCGCCAGCGGCAGGCCGACCCACAACAGCAGGCACAGCCAGAGCGCGGCGGTGGGCATGGGCAGGTCGTTGCCCAGGGCCATCACGCCCATGGCATTGGCGCCCCCCTCGAAGCCGCCCAGGTTGATCAGCCGGTACAGGTCGGTGGGGTTGAGCAGCAGCAGCCAGGGCAATAGGTCCGGACTGAACGCGCCCTTGCTGAGCACCAGCACGCCGAGCAGCGCCAGGTCGAAGACCAGCACGAACAGGAACCACACGCCCAGCGCCAGGCCGGCGGCGGTGGACTTCTCGCTGGCCTTGCCGCTCAGCACGTAGGCGATGGCCAGGAACACCCAACCAAGCAGGGTCGAGGACAGCATGAAGCGGCCGAAAGCCCAGAACAGCATGCCGAGGTCGACATCCTCCACCAGCAGGCCGATGGCCACCGCAGCGCAGCCGAAGCCGATCAGCACCGCCAGGCCCAGGATCAGCCCGTGGCCGACGAACTTGCCGAGCAGGATGTGGCCACGGCCGAGCGGATAGGTGAGCAGCAGCATCAGGGTGCCGCCCTCGTCCTCGCCGACGATGGCGTCATAAGCCAGCAGCAGCGCGATCAGCGGCATCAGGAAGGTGGCCAGGCTGGCCAGGCTGGCGATGGTCGAGGGAATCGAGGTGAAGCCCACGGTGCCGGCCGCCGCGGCGCCCAGCCAGGCGATACCCACAGCAAGCACGGCGAACAGCAGGCTGATGGCCAGCAGCCAGCGGTTGCGCAGGCCGTCGCTGAGTTCCTTGCTGGCGATATTCCAGATCGGGTTCATGGTCTGCCCTCTTCGCGAACGTCGGCGCGGGTCGTGTAGTAGCGGTACAGGTCTTCCAGCGAGGGCTGGAGGATTTCCAGGTCATGGGGTTGCGCTTCGCCGAGCAGCTCGCGCAGCAGCTCGACCTTGTGGCCGTTGTGCGCCTGCACCTCCAGGCCCGCCTCGCCCATGGCCTGCACCGCATGGCCCGCCTCACTCCAGCGGCGCACCCAGCCGTCGCTCTGGGCCAGGCCGCTGGCGCGAATGCGCACGGGCAGACCGGCCTCGGCGCGCAGCGCCGCCAGGCTGCCGCTGGCCTGCAGGCGGCCCTTGGCGAGGATCACCGCGCGGTTGATGTGCGCCTCCACGCCTGGCAGCACGTGGGAACAGAGGATCACCGCCGTGCCCTGCTGGCGCAGGCGGTCGATCAGCCGGTAGAGGTCCTGGGTGGCGATGGGGTCGAGACCCACGGTGGGCTCGTCGAGCAGCAGCAGGCGCGGCGTGCCAAGGATCGCCTGGGCCAGGCCGAGGCGCTGGCGCATGCCCTTGGAATAGGTCTTCACCCGGCGGTCGGCGGCGTGGGCCAGGCCCACCTGCTCGAACAGCGCGTTCACCTGGGACAGGTCGGCGCCCTTCAGGCGGGCGAAGTGGGTCAGCGTCTCGCGGCCGGTGAGCTGCGGGTAGAACGTCACGTTCTCCGGCAGGTAGCCCAGGCTGCGGCGCACCTGCGGATCGTTCGGCGCCTGGCCCAGCACGCGCACCTGGCCCTCGCTGGGGGCGAGCAGGCCGAGGATCAGTTTCATGGTGGTGGTCTTGCCGGCGCCGTTGTGGCCAAACAGCCCGAGCACCTCGCCTTCGGCGAGCTGCAGGGACAGATCGTGCAGCACGGTCATGCTGCCGTAGCGCTGGCTGACGCCCTGGATATCGACGGCCTTCATGACAGCGGCTCCTGTGCGGGTTCTTTCTTCAACAAGGATTCGGTGGGCAGCTGCATCAGCGGGAAGCTGTCCTGCACGCCGGGGGACTTCAGCACCGGGAAGGCGCGCTGCACCCAGCGCAGCAGTTCGATGCCGGGGCTGTTCATCAGCAGGCGCACCTGCGGGTACATCCACAGCAGCCGGTCGACGTTGTCGTTCGGCTCGTAGGGTACGTCGCCCAGACCGTCGTCGTTGCGGTCCCAGCCCAGGTAGTCGCTCCAGTAGTTGCCGCGCCCGTCGGCGGACCATTCCTGGGTACGCACCGCCACGTACTTGACCTGCTGTTCGTTGCCGACGAAGGCGTTGTCGACGATGCGGTTGTCTTCCGAGCCGGCAGTGAGATGGATGCCCAGGTTGCTGTGCTCGAAGTGGTTGTGCTCGATGACGTTGAACAGCGAGTTGTAGATGAACAGCGCCTTGCCCTCGCCGCCCTGGATCATGCTGTCGCCGCCGGTGTCGCCGGCCTGCACGTCGGTGACGAAGTTGTCCTTGATGGTCGAGTAGGTGATGTAGTTCATCAGCATGCCGTAGTTCCGGTCATGCTCGGAGCGGTTGCCGATCACCGTCAGCTTGCGGCTCTGCATCAGCGCGTAGCCGGTGCGGGTGCGGCGGGTGATGTTGCCGGTCACATGGTTGTCGTTGGAGAACATGTAGTGGATGCCGTAGCGCAGGTCTTCCAGCAGGTTGTTCTCGATGCGGTTGCCGTTGGAGGTCTCGATGTAGATGCCGTCGCGGGTTTCGCGCACCTGGTTGCCGGCCACCACGGCGCCTTTCACGATGAACAGGTGGATGCCGTTGCCACGGTCCTGGGAGCGCACCGAAGGCTCGCCATGGACCTGGTTGTCCAGGATGTGCACGTTTTCCGAGCGGTCGGCCCAGATGCCGAAGCCCACGCCGCGCAGGCGATTGTTGCGCAGGGTCACGCCCTTGGCGCCGCCTTCGATGAAGATGCCCGAGTCCATGTCGGTGAGGTTGTGGCCCCAGTCGCGCAGGTCGCAGTCCTCGACCAGCACGTCGCTGGCACCGATGGACAGCGCGTTGCCTTGCCCCGCCGCGCTGAACACGGCGCCAGGCTCGCAACGCAGGTGCAGGGGCCGGTCGATGCGGAAGTTGCCGACATATTCGCCGGCCGGTAGCGTCCAGCGGTTGTCGCCTTCCGCGCGCAGCGGCAGGTCGGTAATCGGGCGCGGGTTCGCCAGCGCGGACCCCGCGAAAAACAGGAGGGCACACAGCGCCCCGTGTACAGCCTGAGATCTGAGCAACTCGATACCTCTTCAGGGTCAGGCGGGGAGGCGGCCGGCGATCATCAGCGCCGGCCGCGTACACGGCAAGAGGGCCGGACATTCAGCCGTCCGGCCCTCGCCCGGCCGTCAGGCCTTTTCCACCATCATGCGGCCCATCATCTCCATGTGCAGCGCGTGGCAGAACCAGCTGCAGTAGTACCAGAACACCCCGGGCTTGTCGGCAGTGAAGGTGACCGAAGAGGTCTGCTGCGGGCTGATTTCCATGCTCACACCGTGGTTGACCATCACGAAGCCGTGGGACACGTCCTCGATCTGGTCGATGTTGGTGATGGTCACGGTGACTTCATCGCCCTGCTTGACGGTGAAGTCGGTGATGCCGAAGGACGGTGCCATGGAGGTCATGTACACGCGGACCTTCTTGCCGTCGCGGATGATCTTGTTGTCGGTCTCCAGATTGACGCCGTCCTTCTTGGCACGGGCCACGGTGTCCGCGAAGAAGGGATCCTTGCGGTCCCAGATCTTCTTGGTCTTGATCTGGTCGCGACGGCACATGATGCAGTCGTGCGGCTCGGCGAAGGTCGGGCCGTCGTGGACGATCTTCATCACGTCGCCGGAGATGTCGATCAGCTGGTCGTTCTCCGGGTGCAGCGGGCCGACCGGCAGGAAGCGGTCCTTGGAGAACTTGGAGAGCACGACCACCCACTTGCCGTCGGCGTCGCGGGACTCGGTCAGCGAGGCGTGGTTGTGGCCCGGCTGGTAGTGCACGTCCAGCTTCTGCTTGATGTAGTTGACCTTCTCGCCCTTGTAGGCGCGGATGGCTTCATCGATGTTCCACTTGCACAGCTGGCTGTCGATGAACAGGGTGGTGTAGGCGTTGCCGCGACCGTCGAAGGTGGTGTGCAGCGGGCCGAGGCCCAGTTCCGGCTCGGCGACCACGGTGTCGCGCTCGTCCTTCAGCTTGCCGGCGAACAGGTCGGGCAGCTTGTCGATGGCGATCACGGTACAGGTCGGCGACAGCTTGCCGTTGGCGATGAAGTACTTACCGTCCGGCGAGGTGTTGCAGCCGTGCGGGTTCTTCGGCACCGGGATGTAACGGGTGAACGGGCTGTTCTTGGCCTTGCGGCCGTCGACCACCGGCACGCCGTCCATCATCACGTACTTCTTGTCCTTGATGGCCTTGTCGATGGCGTGCACGTCGAACACCACCACCCAGTCACGCTCGTTGCGCATGGTGCCGCCCAGGTCCAGGGCGCGCTCGGAGTTGTAACAGGTGGAGGCGGCGAAGCGGCCGGTGTAGTCGGCGTCGGTGTTGTCCAGGTTGCCGTCGACGATGACCTGCCAGGCCACCTTCATGGTCTCGGCGTCCACCGCGCTGAAGCAGGTGAAGCTGTTGTCGGCCTGCAGGTCGAAGCTGGACCCGTCGTTCGGGTGCGGAATGAAGAACTCGCCGTTGCAGAACACGTACTTGGTGTGCGGCACCTTCTGCAGACGCAGGCCGTGGATGGCCTGGACGTTCGGGATGCTGGTGATCTTGTCCGTCTTCATGATGTCCAGACGGATACGCGCGACGCGGGTGTTGGCCTTATCGTTGATGAACAGGTACTTGCCGTCGTAGCGGCCGTCGGTCATCGAGATGTGCGGGTGGTGGCAGTCGCCGTTCGGGTAGTACTCACCCATGATGCTGCGGCTTTCGTTGGTGATGCCCCAGCCGGTGGCCGGATCGGTGTTGAACACCGGGATACGCATCAGTTCGCGCATCGAGGGAATGCCCAGCACGCGCACTTCGCCCTGGTGGCCGCCCGACCAGAAGCCGTAGTACTCATCCAGCTCGCCCGGTGCCACATGCACCTTGTTCTTGGCTTCCTTGACCGCGGCTGCCCAGGTTTCGCGGGACATCACCGCGCCGCCGAAGGCAGTGGCCGCCACCGCGGCACCGGTCACGGCGCTGGCGCCGAGGAAGCCACGACGGCTGAGACCGCCCTTCACTTCCTTTTCGTTTTGCTTGTCGCTCATGGGGTTTTGCTCCTATGGGTACAACACTTCGCCTTTCCCGAACCTCGCGCGAGCAAGACTCAGGGTTCAGTCACCTGTACAGCGGGAATCAGTTCGGGAGCGTCCGGAGCGGCCTTCTTGCCGCGCTTCTTGCGCTTGTTGATCAGCGGCGGACACTTGTTGTCGTTGTGGTAGGTCATCTGGCAATCGAGGCAGTAGTGGCACTCGTTGTGGTTGATGTGCCCATCCGGGTGGATCGCCTGGATCTCGCATTCCACGGCGCACAGCTGGCAGGGGTTGCCACATTCCTTGCGACGCTTGAGCCAGTCGAACAGGCGGAACTTGCTGGGCACCGCCAGGGCCGCGCCGAGCGGGCAGATGTAGCGGCAGTAGACCTTGCGGGTGAACAGGTTCACGACCAGCAGGATCACCACGTAGAGCACGAACCACCACTGGCGGTCGAACTTCAGGGTGATGGCGGTCTTGAACGGCTCCACCTCGGCGGCCTTCTCGGCCAGCATCATGGATTCCAGGGAGATGCCGAACAGCGCCAGCAGGATGATGTACTTGATGGCCCACAGGCGCTCATGCACCGCGAAGGGCAGCTCGTACTGGGGGATCCTGATCTTGCGTGCCAGCTCGTTGAGCAGTTCCTGCAGGGCGCCGAAGGGGCACAGCCAGCCGCAGAACACGCCCCGGCCCCACAGCAGGATGCTGGCGGCGGTGAACACCCAGAGGATGAAGATGATCGGGTCGGTGAGGAACAGCTCCCAGCGGAAATCCTGGAACACCGCGTGGACGAAGGTCAGCACGTTGACCACCGACAGCTGACCCAGGGCGTACCAGCCGATGAACACCACGGTGAAGATCAGGTAGCCGCGACGCAGCCAGTGCAGGAACTGCGGCTTCTGGGTGAACTTGTCCTGCAGGAACAGGATCACCGTCAGCAGGCCCAGGGCGGCGCACAGCACGCCGATCTGGAAGCTCTTCTGGTACCAGATGTTGACCCACAGCGGACGGTTGGCTTCCTCGATGGCGGCCAGCTCCTCGGCGGTCAGCGGCGGCCGCTCGATGTAGTCCTCGGGCATCAGGTAGGGCATCTCGAAGCTGGTGAAGATGCTCTCCACCGGACCGACCTGGCGGCGCACCAGCAGTTCCAGGTTCCAGGCCGAGCCCGGATCGAAGCGGTACTGCTCGCGGGCGATGAAGATCGCCATCTCGTAGAAGTCCGGCATGCCTTCGGCGTACACGTCGGACAGGCGGATGAAGTCCAGGTCGCGGAAGCTGATGATGTCGCCGAACTGGCGCAGCTGCACCCGATCGAAGATGCCGCCGCGCACGTAGCCCGAGCCCTTGAAGGAGTATTCGCCATTGGCCAGCACCGCGAAGGCGTGCTCACCCGGCTTGAGTTCGGCCATCAGCTCGGCGTACTGGCGCTCGCCCAGCAAGTTGCGGCCGATGGTGGGCACATTCAGGTGGGTGGCGTACAGGTCGATGAAGGTCTCGTCACGCTGCTCAGGCGCGGCCACCTCGACGCCCTCGGCCTCGGTGCCGATGAAAGCATCGTCCACCTGGCCGCGGGTCAGGTGCATGCGGCGGATGGCGCCGTTGCCGGTCAGCTCGGCCCAGTTGCTCGGCTGGTAGACGTCACGCACCAGGGCGATCTTCGGCCGCGCGCTGGCGCCCGCCTCGATCAGCCCCAGGTCCACCGCCACGGTGTGCGCGGAACGCATGACGATCTCGTTGATCACCATCACCGTCACGGTGGCGCCGGTCACGGCGTCGATGGTCACCGCGCTCTTGTCGCCGGAGCGGCCGACCACCACGCGCTGGTCGACCTTGATGCCGGTGTAGTGGGCGTTGAAGTCGTGGACCTTCTGCTCGGGAATGCCGATCAGCACGATGGGTTCGTGGTGTTCGAGCATGTAGGCATCACGGATGGTCGCCGTGGCGTCGAGGATGATCTGCAGGTTGATCGGCTTGCCGGAGTAGGCCGGCATGTCGGTGACGCGGATGCTCTGGAAGGCGTAGCCGAGCACCTCGTCACCCTGGCGGATGGTGCGCACGCCGTAGTCGCCTTCCGGCTCGGACACCGCCGTGGCCTCCGGGAAGACCAGGTCGATGCGCTCGCGCTCCAGCGCGCCGTAGTCCTTGGCCTGAACCACCTGCGGCGCTCCCAGCGCCATCAGCAGCAGGAAAAATAACGCCGGCATTCCTGCGCGACGCACCCTTTCAAGCCAAAAACCCATATAAATCATGGTCTTACCAAATGCTGGTTTCTGTGTGGTCATGGTAGGCCCCACTGACATGAGGCACGCTTGATATCAATCAAGAAGCACGTGCGCCGGGGTGTGACGCAGGGTCGCAGACACGCCTTACCAGGCCAGATAGAACATGCCTTTGGCGAGCAGAACAATGGCGACCATCTGCGCAAGGATCACAACGTGAAGACTGTGATAGCGTGCCGGGCTCATCCGACCACGGCGCAGCAGGATGGCGACCAGGCCGAAGGAGAGGAAAACACCGATGGCCAGCAGGATCTTCAGGCTCAGCATGAGGCCAAAGCTGCTGGCGAAGGGATCCGCCAGGGCGCCCCGGTGGAACCAGGCCAGGCCGATGCCGGCGCCGTAGACGAACAGCACCACCCAGTGCAGCACCACCCGCGAACGGGCCCCCAGCGCGCGCTCGAAGGTTTCCCGAGCGGCGGGGTCGAGCGAACGCTTGGCCTGCGCCAGCGTGGCCACTTCGACGAACAGCGTGCCGATGAAGAAGATGGCGCTGAGCAGGTGCAGGGTGTGCAGCAGGGCGTAGGTCATGGGCAGTCCTTCCGGCGGTGACGCCTAGTGGACCTACCTTGACCGCAGGAGTGCGACGGGTGAATGACCGTGGTCAAGCGATAGCCGAGAAACGCGAATAGCGTCACACAAGCCGATACGTGTGTTTGCGCTGCGGATGGCACCGACGCCGTGTCCGGCGGCCAAGGCTAGGCCTTGACCGCCCTACGTTCGTTCCGCTGCTTAGACCGTGCGCGAGAAGCGCACGGTCTGCTTGCCGAGGTAGGCGTCGAAGGTCATGGCCACGTTGCGCATCATCAGCTGCCCTTGCGGCAGCAGCACGATGGCGTCGTCGTGGATTTCCACCAGCCCGTCCTCGACCATCTCCTTCAGTTGCGCCAGCGCGTCGGCGAAGTACTCGCGGAAGACGATGCCGTGCGCGCGCTCGAACGGCGCGAAGTCGACGCGGTTGTGGCACATCAGCGCCAGGATCACTTCGCGGCGCAGCACGTCGTCGGCGCTCAATGTGTAGCCACGCTGCACCGGCAAGCGGTTCTGGTCCAGGCGCGCGTAGTACTCGGAAAGCAGCTTGACGCTCTGGCTGTAGCTGTCGCCCACCTTGCCGATGGAGGACACGCCCAGGCCGATCAGGTCGGTGTCGCCGTGGGTCGAGTAGCCCTGGAAGTTGCGCTGCAGCGTGCCGTTGGCGCGGGCCAGGGTCAGCTCGTCGTCGGGCAGCGCGAAGTGGTCCATGCCGATGTACACGTAGCCGGCGTCGGTCAGGCGGCGGATGGTCAGCTCCAGCAACTCCATCTTGCGCTCGGGCGGCGGCATGTCCTCCGGGCGGATCAGCCGCTGGGCGCGCACGCGCTCGGGCAGGTGCGCATAGCTGTAGGCGGCGATGCGGTCCGGGCGCAGGGCGATGATCTTGCTCAGGGTGGCGTCGAAGCTTTCCACGGTCTGCAGCGGCAGGCCATAGATCAGGTCCACGCTGATCGACTTGAAGCGCGCGGCGCGGGCGGCCTCGATCAGGTCACGCACCTGCTGTTCGCTCTGGATGCGGTTGACGGCGGCCTGCACCTGCTCGTCGAAGTCCTGCACGCCGAAGCTCAGGCGGTTGAAGCCCTGCTGGCGCAGCGTGTGGATGCGCTCGGGGCTGATGGTGCGCGGATCGACCTCGATGGAAAACTCGTGGTTGTCGCTGTCGTCCATGTTGAACGCCTCGTGCAGGGCGTCCATCACCTCGCCCAGCTGTTCGCTGGTCAGGTAGGTGGGTGTGCCGCCGCCGAAGTGCAGCTGGGTGAGCTTGCGGGACTTGTCGAACAGCGCGCCCTGCAGGGCGATTTCCTTCTTGAGGTAGTCGAGGTATTCGACGGCGCGGTGGGTCTTCTGGGTGATGATCTTGTTGCAGGCGCAGTAGTAGCAGAGGCTCTGGCAGAACGGGATATGGATGTACACCGACAGCGGCTTGGGCGCCGACGCCTTGTTGCTGGCTGCGGCGGCCTGGAAGTAGTCGTCCTCGGCGAAAGCCTCGTGGAACTGCGGCGCGGTGGGATAGGAGGTGTAGCGCGGGCCCGGGCGATCGTATTTCTCGACCAGGGCTCGGTTGAAAGTCATGTGGTCCACGTTCGACCCGCCTTGAAAGGAAAGTGGTACATCGAAGACCGCCGCTCGCGCGACCGCCTCACTGCTGGATGGGCCGGATTATGGCCGGTCAGAGGGCCGATCCGCAAAACAGGCGACCGGCCGGAAGATATGCGCAGGGTAACGGGCCTGATGGCAGCGGGACTTGACCATGGTCAACGGCGGGTAAGGCGCAGGGCCTGTGGGAGCGGACTTGTCCGCGAGCTGTTGTCCGCCCTACCCGCCCGTGGCGTTCATGAAGCGCACCACCTGCACCTCGTCGAGGTTGAACTCGTGGCGCAGCGGCTTGCGTTGCAGCGCGGCGCGCACGGCGTCGAGCAGCGGCTGATCGTCGGTGGGGTAGCGACGTAGCAGCGCGCGCAGGTCGATGGAATTCTCGTGGCCCAGACACAGCAGCAGGCGGCCTTCCACGGTCAGGCGCACGCGGTTGCAGGTCGCGCAGAAATTGTGGGAATGCGGCGAGATGAAGCCGATGCGACTCTCCGGAAATTCCTTCAGGCGTGCGTAGCGTGCCGGTCCGCCGCTCTGCTCGGCGCTGTCGATCAACGTGTAGCGACCGGCGATGATCTCGCGCACTTCATCGCTGGAGCAGTAGCTCTCGCCCCGCGAGCGGCCCACGTCGCCCAGCGGCATCTCCTCGATGAAGGTGATGTCCAGACCGCGCTCCACGGCATAGGCGACCAGGTCCGGGATCTCGTCCGCGTTGCGGCCCTTCATGGCCACGGTGTTGAGCTTGATGCGCTGGAAGCCGGCCGCGCGGGCGGCGTCGATGCCGGCCTGCACCTGGCGCAGGTCGCCCACGCGGGTGATGGCGCGAAAGCGCTCCGCGTCCAGGCTGTCGAGGCTGATGTTCAGGCGCTTCACGCCGGCGTCGGCCAGCGGTCGGGCCATCTTCACCAGTTGCGAGCCGTTGGTGGTCATCACCAGTTCGCGCAGGCCGGGCAGCGCGGCGATCTTCGCGCAGAGCTCGACGATGCCCTTGCGCACCAGCGGCTCGCCGCCGGTGAGGCGAATCTTGCGGGTGCCGTTGGCCACGAACAGCGCGGCGATCCGCTGGATCTCCTCCAGGGTGAGCACCTGCTGGCGCGGCAGGAACGTCATGTCCTCGGCCATGCAGTACACGCAGCGGAAGTCGCAGCGATCCGTCACCGACAACCGCAGGTACTCGATGCCGCGTCCGTAGCCGTCTTGCAAAGTGCTCATGATCGTTCCTCTGGCTTCGGGTGGCCGACAGGCATTGCTGCATTAAAGCCGCTATTGCATCAGCGGCGTTTCGGCGCCTTCCAAGTGTATGCCCTGGATATCCGCCGCGCCCACCAGGTACCGCAGGTACTGTGCCACCGCCACCTGCCAGACCCGTTGATCCAGCTCAGCGCGGATGGCTTCGGCCACTGCCTCGTAGGGCAACTGGCGCCCTTCGATGCGCTGTTCGACCTCCACCAGATGAAAACCGTAGCGGCTTTCCAGGGGCTGGGCCGCCAGGCCGACCGGCAGGCGCAGCAACTGGCGCTCGAATTCGGGCACGGTCTGGCCCTGGCTGATCTGTCCCAGCGCCCCGCCCTGCCCCTTCGACGGGCAGGCCGAATGGGCCCGCGCCAGGTCGGCGAAACGGTGCGGTGCGCCGCGCAGCTCGGCCAGCAGCGCGTCGGCCTGTTCGCGGCCGGCGCTGCGCGCCTCGGCGTCGTCCGGCGGGCAAGCCAGCAGGATATGCCGGGCCATGACCAGCGGCGCGCTGGCGAAACGCGCGCGGTTGCGTTCGTAGTACTGCCGGCAGGTCGACTCGTCGGCCTGCGGCACCGGCACCTCGCGCTGCACCAGCTCGCGAGTCGCCGCCTCTTCCTCGCTCTCCCCGGCGACCGGCGCCACCGGGATGCCCAGCTCGGCGCTGCGCTGACGCAGCAGCTCGCGGATCACCAGCGCCTGGCAGGCGAGATAGAGCGCATCGTCGCGACTGGGCGCGGGATGGTACTGGATTTCCCGGGCCATCGCTTCGGGGGTGATGACCACACCGTTGACCCTGATGCGCGGCCATTCCTGGTCGCTGCTGGCGATCAGTTCGACCGGGGCGACCGCCTCGGGCATCTGCTGCACCACCGGCTCGGCGTGGGCCTGTCCGCCGCAGCCGCCGCCGCTTTCACTTCCACCACATCCGCATGCCATGTTCGTGTTCCTCGCTGGTTGGGGCTGGGCTGGGCCCGGCCATGGTGGACAGGTGAAGCGCTGTCCACCCTACATTCAGGCAATCAGGCCACCGGCTGGCCGGCCTTCTTCGGTGCCTTGGCCGGGGCGGCCTTGGCGGGGGCGCGGTAGCCGGCCGGGGCCTGCACCGGCGGCACGGCGCGGCCGCTGTGCTTGACGCGCACGATCTGGTAGCGCCGGCCCAGGTACCACACCGGGGCGCTGACGATGTGCACCAGGCGGGTGAAGGGGAACAGCACGAACAGCGTGACGCCGAGGAACACGTGCAGCTTGTAGACCAGCGACACCGGGGCGATGGCTTCGGCGGCGGCCACCGGCTGCAGGGTGACGATGCTCTGCGCCCAGGTGCCGAGCAGCACCATCACCGAACCGTCCAGGTGGCCGGTGGAGGCGACAATGGTGCCCAAGCCGAGCAGCAGTTGCGCCAGCAGCACGAACAGGATGGCGATATCCGAACGGCTGGAGGTGGCGCGCACCCGGGCATCGCCCAGGCGACGCTGGATCAGCATCACCAGGCCGATCAGGCAGAGGATGCCGAAGAAGCCGCCGGAGACCATGGCCACCAACTGCTTGTCGGCGCTGCTGATGAACGAGTGGTACAGGGCTTCCGGCATCAGCAGGCCGACGAAGTGGCCACACAGGATGAAGATGATCCCGATGTGGAACAGGTTGCTGGCCAGGCGCATGCCCTTGGGTTGCAGCATCTGGCTGGAGCCGGTTTTCCAGGTGTACTGGGCCAGGTCGAAGCGCGCCCAGCTGCCGATCAGGCAGATGGCCAGGGCGATGTAGGGGTAGACCCCGAACAGCAGGAAATTGAAGTTAGACATTTGCCGTCTCCCGGCCCGGCGCAGCGGGCCCCGTGTTGAAATCCACCCAGTGCAGCGGCACCGCGCCTTCCTCGCGGGCCTTGCCCGGCAGGCTCGCCTGCGACGGGCAGCGCTCCTGCTGCTCGGCCTGCAGGAAGTTCACCTGTTCCTCCTCCCAGACCTTGTCAAGGGCTTCCAGCGAGTCGTCGCGTTCCTCGCCGGCCACCTGCTCGCGCAACTCGGCCACGCTTTCCAGCGGCTGGCCGGCGATCTGCAGCAGGGCGCGGAAGCAGGCCGCGTAGGGGCTCTTGCGCTCGACCAGGCGCGCCGCCAGCAGGGCCAGCAGGTGCGCCACATCCGCCAGGCCCTCGCGGGCCTCCAGGTCCTCGCGGGTGGCGAGGAATTCCAGGTACAGCGGGATGTAGTCCGGCAGCTCGCGCACGCCGATGGCGAACCCGGCAGCCTCGTACTGGGCCATCAGGTCGACCATCGCCTGGCCGCGGTCGCGGGACTCGCCGTGCACGTGTTCGAACAGCAGCAGCGACAGCGCGCGGCCCTTGTCGAACAGCTCGCTGTAGCGCTCCTGCGCGTCCATCAGCTCGCCGCCGGTCAGTTCCTCGAGCAGCAGGCGCAGTTCGCCGCGCTGCTCGGGGCTGATCTCGCGGGCGCCGGAGATGGCTTTCGCCAGCTCCAGGTAGCCCTCGCGCAACGGCTCGGCGGGATAGTCGAGCAGCAGGGAAATCACCTTGAGAATCTGCATGGTCAGTCCTCCCACAGCTGCACGGTCTTGATGATGTCGCGCTGGTTGGCCTTCCTGGCGCCGAACATGTTGGTGTCCGAGGCGCCGCCGCAGCCGCTGCCGAAGCTGAAGCCGCAGCCGGAGCGCTCGCCGAACACGTCGCTCATGGCCTCCTCGCGGTGCGCGGAGGGAATCACGAAGCGGTCCTCGTAGTTGGCGATGGCCAGGTAGCGGTACATGTCGTCGGCCTGGTCGCGGCTCAGGCCGACCTGCTCCAGCACCTTGAGGTCGAGCACGCCGTCCACCTGCTCGGCGCGCTTGTAGGCACGCATGGCCAGCAGGCGCTTGAGGGCCAGCTTGACCGGCTTCTCGTCGCCGGCGGTGAGCAGGTTGGCCAGGTAGCGCACCGGGATGCGCAGGCTGTCCACGTCCGGCAGCACGCCGTCCATGCTCACGTGGCCGGCCTGGGCGGCGTTCTGGATCGGCGACAGCGGCGGCACGTACCAGACCATCGGCAGCGTGCGGTATTCCGGGTGCAGCGGCAGGGCCAGCTGCCAGTCCACCGCCAGCTTGTAGACCGGCGACTTCTGCGCCGCCTCGATCACCGACAGCGGTACGCCGTCCTTCAGCGCCTGCTCGATGACCGCCGGATCGTTGGGATCGAGGAACATTTCCAGCTGCCTGGGATACAGGTCCTGCTCGTTCGGCGTGCTGGCCACTTCGTGGATGCGGTCGGCGTCATACAGCAGCACGCCCAGGTAGCGGATGCGGCCCACGCAGGTTTCCGAGCAGATGGTCGGCATGCCGGCCTCGATGCGCGGGAAGCAGAAGATGCACTTCTCGGATTTGCCGCTCTTCCAGTTGTAATAGATCTTCTTGTACGGGCAGCCGCTGATGCACATGCGCCAGCCGCGGCACTTCTCCTGGTCGATGAGGACGATGCCGTCCTCCTCGCGCTTGTAGATCGCGCCGCTCGGGCAGGAGGCCGCGCACGCCGGGTTGAGGCAGTGCTCGCACAGACGCGGCAGGTACATCATGAAGGTGTTCTCGTACTCGCCGTAGATGTCCGCCTGGACCTTGTCGAAGTTCTTGTCCTTGCGGCGCTTGGCGAATTCGGTACCGAGGATTTCCTCCCAGTTGGGACCCCACTCGATCTTTTCCATGCGCTTGCCGGAGATCAGCGAGCGCGGCCGCGCCACCGGCTGGTGCTTGCCCAGCGGCGCGGTGTGCAGGTTCTGGTAGTCGAAATCGAACGGCTCGTAGTAGTCGTCGATGCTCGGCAGGTCCGGGTTGGCGAAGATGTTCGCCAGCACGCGGAACTTGCCGCCGATCCTCGGGTTGATCGAACCGTCGGGGTTACGCACCCAGCCGCCCTTCCACTTCTCCTGGTTTTCCCATTCCTTCGGGTAGCCGATGCCCGGCTTGGTCTCGACGTTGTTGAACCAGGCGTATTCCATGCCTTCACGGCTGGTCCAGACGTTCTTGCAGGTGATCGAGCAGGTGTGGCAGCCGATGCACTTGTCCAGGTTCAGGACCATTCCGACTTGTGAACGAATCTTCATGGCGTACTCCTCAAATGTCCTGCGGCAGCGGTTGCGGCAGGTCATCGCCATAGGGCGCGTCCAGCCAGTCGACCTTGTTCATCTTGCGCACCACGACGAACTCGTCGCGGTTGCAGCCCACGGTGCCGTAGTAGTTGAAGCCGTAGGCCTGCTGGGCGTAGCCGCCGATCATGTGGGTGGGCTTGAGCATCACGCGGGTCACCGAGTTGTGGTGGCCGCCGCGGGTGCCGGTGCTCTCGGCGCCGGGCACGTTCACGATGCGTTCCTGGGCGTGGTACATCATCACCATGCCTTCCTTGACGCGCTGGCTGACCACCGCGCGGGCGGTGAGCGCGCCGTTGGCGTTGAAGCACTCGATCCAGTCGTTGTCCTCGATGCCCACCTTCTTCGCGTCGATTTCGCTCATCCACACGATCGGGCCGCCGCGGCTGAGGGTCAGCATGATCAGGTTGTCGGTATAGGTGCTGTGGATGCCCCACTTCTGGTGCGGGGTGATCCAGTTCAGCGCGATCTCCGGATTGCCGTTGGGCTTCTTGCCCTGCACATAGCCGAGCGAGCGAGTGTTGATCGGCGGCTTGTAGCTCATCAACTGCTCGCCGAAGGCCTGCATCCACGGGTGGTCCTGGTAGAACTGCTGGCGGCCGGTGAGGGTGCGCCACGGGATGTACTCGTGGACGTTGGTGTAGCCGGCGTTGTAGCTGACGTGCTCGTCTTCCAGGCCCGACCAGGTGGGGCTGGAGATGATCTTGCGCGGCTGGGCCTGGATGTCGCGGAAGCGGATCGCCTCGTGCTCCTTGGGCAGCGCCAGGTGGCTGTGGTCGCGGCCGGTGAATTCCGACAGCGCTTCCCAGGCCTTCACGGCGACGTGGCCGTTGGTTTCCGGCGCCAGGGAGAGGATCACCTCGGCGGCGTCGATGGCGGTTTCGATCTTCGGCCGGCCCTGGCTGACGCCCTCCTCGCGCACCCGGTAGTTCAGCTCGCCGAGGAATTTCACTTCGTCCTCGGTGTTCCAGCTGATGCCCTTGCCGCCGTTGCCCAGACTCTCGAGCAGCGGGCCGAGGGCGGTGAACTTCTTGTAGGTGGACGGGTAGTCGCGCTCGACCACGGCGATGTTCGGCGCGTTCTTGCCGGGCACCGGCGCCTCGCCGGCGGTCTTCCAGTCGGTGCCGCCGAACGGCTGGGCCAGCTCGCCGGGGGTATCGTGCAGCAGCGGCACGGTCACCACGTCGCGCTCGACGCCCAGGTGCCCTTCGGCCATGGCCGAGAACGCCTTGGCGATGCCCTTGTAGATTTCCCAGTCGGACTTCGCCTCCCAGGCCGGGTCGATGGCCGCGGACAGCGGGTGGATGAAGGGGTGCATGTCCGAGGTGTTCATGTCGTCCTTCTCGTACCAGGTGGCGGTCGGCAGGACGATGTCGGAGTACACGCAGGTGGAGGACATGCGGAAGTCCAGCGTGGTGACCAGGTCGAGCTTGCCGATGGCGCCCTCGTCCACCCACTCGGCCTCGGTCGGCTTGAAGCCGTCGGCGCGCTTGCCCAGGTCCTCGTTCATCACGCCGTTGGTGGTGCCCAGCAGGTACTTGAGCATGTACTCGTGGCCCTTGCCGGAGGAGCCCAGCAGGTTGGAGCGCCAGATGAACATGTTGCGCGGGAAGTTTTCCGGGCTGTCCGGCTGTTCGCAGGCGAAGCGCAGGCTGCCGTCCTGCAGGCCCTTGACCACGTAGTCCCTCGGTTCCATGCCGGCGGCGTGCGCGTCACGGGCGATCTGCAGCGGGTTGCGGTTGAGCTGCGGCGCGCTGGGCAGCCAGCCGGCGCGCTCGGCGCGGATGTTGTAGTCGAGCATGTGCTCGGGGTACTGGCTCTTGTCGGCCAGCGGCGAGAGCACCTCGTGGATGCTCATCTTCTCGTGGCGCCACTGGGAGCTGTGGTTGTAGAAGAAGCTGGTGCCGTTCATCTGCCGCGACGGGCGATGCCAGTCGAGGCCGAAGGCCAGCGGCAGCCAGCCGCACTGCGGACGCAGCTTCTCCTGGCCGACGTAGTGGGCCCAGCCGCCACCGGTCTGGCCGACGCACCCGCAGAGCATGAGCATGTTGATCAGCCCGCGGTAGTTCATGTCCATGTGGTACCAGTGGTTCATCGCCGCGCCGACGATGATCATGGAACGCCCGTGGGTCTTGTCGGCGTTGTCGGCGAATTCGCGGGCCACCTGGATGGCCTTCTCGCGGGACACACCGGTGATCTGCTCCTGCCAGGCCGGGGTGCCGGGCACGTTGACGTCGTTGTAGTCCACGGCCACGTTGGCGCCGCCCAGGCCACGGTCTATCCCTAAGTTGGCGGCCATCAGGTCGAACACGGTGGCGACCTTGACGCTGCGGCCGTCGGCCAGTTTCAGGCTGCGCACCGGCACGCGGCGGAACTGCACGGCGTCGCCGGCGACGTTCGGGAAGAAGTCGTGCTGCTGCGCGCCGAAGTACGGGAAGCCCACCTCGGCCGCCTCGCCGCCGTCGATCTGGCTGAGGGTCAGGTCGGTTTCGCGGCCGTCCTTGCCCTCGCGGGCCTCGATGTTCCACTTGCCCTTCTCGCCCCAGCGGTAGCCGATGGAACCCTGCGGCGAGACCAGCTCGCCGGACGCGTCGACTGCGACGGTCTTCCACTCGGGGTTGTTGTCCTGGCCCAGCGCGTTGTCCAGATCGGAGGCGCGCAGGAAGCGCTCGGCGCGGTAGCCGCCTTCGATGTCATCGAGCAGCACCAGCATCGGCAGGTCGGTGTAGCGCTTGGCGTAGTCGCGGAAGTAGGCGCTCGGCTGGTCGAGGTGGAATTCCTTGAAGATCACGTGGGCGAAGGCCTGGGCCAGCGCCGCGTCGGTGCCCTGCTTGGGGTTCAGCCATAGGTCGGTGAGCTTGGCGACCTCGGCGTAATCCGGGGTGACGGCCACGGTCTTGGTGCCCTTGTAGCGCACCTCGGTGAAGAAGTGCGCGTCCGGGGTCCGCGTCTGCGGGACGTTGGAACCCCAGGCGATGATGTAGTTGGAGTTGTACCAGTCGGCCGACTCCGGCACGTCGGTCTGCTCGCCCCACACCTGCGGCGAGGCCGGCGGCAGGTCGCAGTACCAGTCGTAGAAGGACAGGCACACGCCGCCGATCAGCGACAGGTAACGGCTACCGGCCGCGTAGGAAACCATCGACATGGCCGGGATCGGCGAGAAGCCGACCACGCGGTCCGGGCCGTACTGTTTGACGGTGTAGACGTTGGCGGCGGCGATGATCTCGTTGACTTCGTTCCAGCTGGAGCGCACGAAGCCGCCCAGGCCGCGCTTGCTCTTGTAGGACTCGGCCTTGGCCTGGTCCTCGACGATGCTCGCCCAGGCCTCCACCGGTTCCATGTGGCGACGCGCCTCGCGCCACAGCTTGAGCAGCGGCTTGCGCACCTTCGGGTATTTCAGGCGGTTGGCGCTGTAGATGTACCAGCTGTAGCTGGCGCCACGCGGGCAGCCGCGCGGTTCGTGGTTGGGCAGGTCGTTGCGAGTGCGCGGGTAGTCGGTCTGCTGGGTTTCCCAGGTGACCAGGCCGTTCTTCACGTAGACCTTCCAGCTGCACGAGCCGGTGCAGTTCACCCCGTGGGTAGAGCGCACGATCTTGTCGTACTGCCAGCGGTTGCGATAGACGTTTTCCCAGTCGCGGGACTCCTGGCGGGTTTCGCCGTGTCCGTTGGCGAACTCGCCCTGCTTGCGCTTGAAGAAGCGCATCTGGTCAAGAAGATGACTCATGTCGTTGTTTCCTCTCAGGCTGGGCGCCGGAGCGCCCTGTCATGAACTAAACGGGTTGCTCTAGCAGGGGCGTTCCGCGCCACGGCGCGCGTACCACCACCAGGTCACGGCGATGCAGCTCAGGTAGTAGGCGATGAATAGGTACAGGGCGGCCTCGGCGCTGCCGGTCATGGCCAGCGAGGTTCCGAACGCCTTGGGGATGAAGAAGCCGCCGAAGGCGCCGATGGCGGCGCTGAAGCCGATCACTGCGGCCGATTCGATGCTGGCGTTCTTGTTGACCTGCTCCTCGGTGGCCTGGCCACGCTGGCGGCGTGCCTCCCACTCGCCACGGAAGATCGCCGGGATCATGCAGAAGGTGGAGCCGTTGCCGATGCCGGCGAAGAAGAACAGCAGGATGAAGGCGGCCAGGAAGCCCCAGAAGTTGCCTTCGCTGCCTTCACCCGGCAGGAAGGCCATGACCACAAACACGAAGCCGGCCATTAGCGCGTAGTTCCACAGGGTGATGCGCGCGCCGCCGAACTTGTCGGCCAGCATGCCGCCCAGGGTGCGGCTCAGGGCGCCGACCAGCGGGCCGAGGAAGGCGAACTGCAGCGGGTTGATGTCCGGGAACTGGGTCTTGCTGAGCATGGCGAAGCCGGCGGAGAAGCCGATGAAGCTGCCGAAGGTGCCCACGTACAGCCAGCACATCAGCCAGTTGTGCTTGCGCCGGAAGATCACCGCCTGGGTCTTCACGGAGGCCTTGGCGTCGGCGATGTCGTGCATGCCGAACCAGGCGGCCAGGGACACCGCGGCAATGAACGGCACCCAGATCAGGCCGGCGTTCTGCAGCCACAGCTGACCGCCGTCGCTCAGTTGCTGCGGCTCGCCGCCGAAGCTGCCGAACAGCCCGCCGAGCACCGCCAGCGGCACGGCAAACTGCATCACCGACACGCCCAGGTTGCCCAGGCCGGCGTTCAGGCCCAGGGCGGTGCCCTGGCGCGCCTTGGGGAAGAAGAAGCTGATGTTGGACATGCTCGACGAGAAGTTGCCGCCGCCGAAGCCGCACAGCAGGGCGATGATCACGAACACGCTGTAGGGCGTGTCCGGGTTCTGCACCGCGACGCTCATCCACAGGCAGGGAATCAGCAGCGAGGCGGTGCTCAGCGCCGTCCAGCGCCGACCGCCGAAGATCGGCACCATGAACGAGTAGAAGATGCGCAGCGTGGCGCCGGACACCGAGGGCAGCGCGGCGAGCAGGAACAGCTGGTCGGTGCTGAAGCTGAAGCCAACGCTGTTCAGGCGCACGGTGACGGTGCTCCACACCATCCACACGGCGAAGGCCAGCAGCAGCGCGGGAATCGAGATCCACAGGTTGCGGGTGGCGATCTTCTGGCCCACCGCGTTCCAGAACACCGGGTCTTCGGGTCGCCAGTCACGCAGCACCGGGCCCTGGGGAATACCCAGGCCGGCGACGGATTTTTCAAGGACGCTCATCGTCATTCTCCTTGGGCAAGGGCGCTGACCCGGCCCATGAGGGGGGTTTTGCGGATTTCGCTGAAGTACATCCAGATCAGGGAGACCCAGACCACGCCGTACAGCAGCATGAAGGCGGAGGAGCGCACGCCGGTGAGGTCCACCAGGGCGCCGAACAGAATGGGCAGGATGAAGCCGCCGAGGCCGCCGGCCAGGCCGACGATGCCGGAGATGGCACCCATGTTCTGCGGGTAGTCATCGGCGATGTACTTGAACACCGAGGCCTTGCCGAATGCCCAGGCGATGCCGATGACGAACATCAGTGCGGTGAACACCCAGGCGTTGAGACCGATGTGGAAGGTCTTCGGGCCGTTCACCGTCTGGATGGTGAAATCGGTCTGCGGGTAGGAAAGCAGGAACAGGCACACCCAGCTCACCCACAGCACCCACCAGGTCACGCTCTGCGCGCCCCACTTGTCCGACATCCAGCCGCCGACGGCGCGCAGCACGCCGCCGGGCAGCGAGAAGCAGGCGGCCAGCAGCGCGGCGGTCTGCAGGCTGAAGCCGTATTCCTGCACGTAGTACTTGGTCATCCACAGCGCCAGCGCCACGTAACCGCCGAACACGATCGAGTAGTACTGGCAGTAGCGCCACACGGCCGGGTCCTTGAGCGCCGCCAGTTGCTCGCGCAGCGACACGCTGCTGGCCACCCGGTGGGCCTTGTTGTCGCTGGTGAGGAACCAGAACAGCAGCGCGGTGATGAACAGGATCGCCGAGAACACCTGCGGCACCAGCTGCCAGCTGCCCCAGGCGATCAGCGCCGGGGCGAGGAACTTGGTCAGCGCCGAGCCGGCATTGCCGGCGCCGAAGATGCCCATGGCCAGACCCTGGTTGTCCTTGTCGAACCACTTGGCGACATAGGCGATGCCCACCGAGAAGGAGCCGCCGGCCAGGCCGACGAACAGGCCCAGCACCAGGAACTGCCAGTAGGCGGTGGCCTCGGCGATCAAGTAGATGGGTAGCACGCAGGCCAGCATCAGCAGGAAGAACACCACGCGCCCGCCGAAGCGGTCGGTGAGCATGCCCAGCGGCAGACGCACCAGCGAGCCGGTGAGCACCGGCGTGGCGGCCAGCAGGCCGAACTGGGTTTCGTTGAGCTGGAGCAGTTCCTTGATCGGCACGCCGAGCACCGCGAACATCATCCAGACCATGAAGCAGACGGTAAACGCCAGGGTGCTCATACTCAGCACCAGGGCTTGCTGTACCTTCGCACGACTCATAATCCACCTCGCCGAGGCTCCTTGTGTGGGTGCCATCTTGGGCGCGGCGGCCTGGCCAACCTTGACGAAAATCATGGTGGCCGTGGGGGTGGCACTCCTAGGATCGGCCGGCTTACCCCGAAAGAGGTAACCCCGTTTTCTTCGGAAAATGCCTTGTTTTTCAATGACTTGCTTTTACGCTTCGGTTCATTCCGGGTGCCACGCCGGCACCGTGAACTCTTTGGAGGTAGCTGTGGCAAAACGCTGGTGGAACGGCTCGCTGCCGGCCCGGGCCGGGGTCGCGGTGTCGCTGATCGTGATCTTCGCGCTGGCCAGCGCCCTCAGCTCGGGGCTGATCGCCAAGCTCAGCGAAGGCGATGCCGCGGCCATCAATACCGCCGGCTCGCTGCGCATGGCCATCTACCGCATGACCTGGAAGCTGGAGGCCGAGCACAGCCCGGAGCAGGTGCGCCAGCTGGCCACGCAGTTCGAGGAACGCCTGGCCAGCCCGGCGCTGACCCTGGAGCTGAAGAGCAATGCCGATCTGCATGACGCCTACCTGGCGCTGCAGCAACGCTGGCGGGAGGAACTCAAGCCGGCGCTGCTGAGCGGAGACTTCGACGACTTCCCGCCACGCGCGGAAAACTTCGTCGAGCAGTTGAATGCCTTCGTGCTGCTGCTGCAGAAGCGCAGCGAGGCCAAGCAGGGCTGGGTGCAGACCATCCAGGGCCTGGCGCTGTTCGTCACCGTGGTGGTGCTGATGGTCGGCATCTACCAGCTGCAGGGCACGGTGCTGGCGCCGCTGCAGGAACTGGTCGCCGCCAACGAGCGCTTCCGCTCCGGCGATCTCGGGGTACGGGTGAAGTACGACGCCGAGGACGAGCTCGGCCAGGTAGCCGCCAGCTTCAACGCCATGGCCGAGGCCATCGAGCGCTCGCACCAGACCCTGGAGCGCCGGGTGGCCGAGGAAACCGCCAACCTGGCGCAGGCCAACGCCGCCCTGCAGCTGCTCTACCAGAGCAGCCGCCGGCTGGCCAGCGGTGCCGCCGACGCCAATGCCCTGGGCAGCCTGCTGGAGGACTTCCGCAGCCGCTTGCCCGGTCTGCAGCTGTCGCTGTGCCTGCACGGCGAGCCCGGCCAGCCGGCCGAGCAGCTGGTGGCGCTGCACAGCGACCGCGTGCGGGAGATCTGCGCACCGGAGGACTGCGCCCTGTGCACCCTGCGCGGCAGCCCCAACCTGCTGTCCTGCCCGGTGGTCAACCAAGGCAGCGAGCTGGGCGAGCTGCGCGCCAGCTTCGCCGGCCGGCCGGCGCGGGACTGGGAAGCGGAACTGATCCAGGCGCTGGCCAACCTGATCGGCACCGCGCTGTCGCTGGAACGCCAGCGCGAGCAGGAACATCGCCTGCTGCTGTTCGAGGAACGCGCGGTGATCGCCCGCGAGCTGCATGATTCGCTGGCCCAGGCGCTGTCCTACATGAAGCTGCAGGTCAGCCGCCTGCAGACACTGATGCGCCGGGGCGAACCCATGGAGCGTCTGGAGGCGGTCAGCGAGGAGATCCGCGAGGGCCTGAACTCGGCGTACCGCCAGCTGCGTGAGCTGCTTACCACCTTCCGCCTGTCCATCCAGGAGGGCGGCCTGGAACAGGCGCTGCAGGACACCACCCGGGAATTCGCCGAGCGGGGTGACTTCCAGGTGCGCTTGCAGGTTCAGCCGCTGGCCTTCACCCTGTCGGCCAGCGAGCAGATCCACGTGCTGCAGGTGGCCCGCGAGGCGCTGTCCAACTGTGCGCGGCATGCCGGCGCAGACCAGGTGACGGTCGCCCTGCGCCAGGATGGCGAGCAGGTGGAGCTGCTGATCGAAGACAACGGCCGCGGCCTGTCCGGCGAGTACGACCAGCGCCAGCACCATGGCCTGACCATCATGCAGGAACGTGCCCGCAGCCTGGGCGGCAGCCTGGCCATCGGCCCCGGCGAACCGCGCGGTACCCGGGTGCAACTGCGCTTCCGCCCGGTGTTCCTGAGCCTGATTCCCCACGAGAGACTGACATGACCTACCGCCTGCTGCTGGTCGACGACCACCCGATGATGCGCCGCGGCATTCGCCAGTTGCTGGAACTGGAGGACGACCTGCAGGTGGTCGGCGAAGCGGGCAACGGTCAGGAGGCCCTGGACTCGCTGGCCGAGCTCCAGCCGGACCTGATCCTGCTGGACAACAACATGCCGCAGATGAACGGCGTGGAGACGCTGAAGAAGATCCGCGAGCGCGGTTTCACCGGCAAGGTGCTGCTGTTCACCGTCTCCGACGCCGAGGAGGACGTGCGCGACGCCATGCGCTTCGGCGCCGATGGCTACCTGCTCAAGGACATGGAGCCCGAACAGCTGATCGACCAGTTGCACCGCGTGCTACAGGGGCAGATGGCGATCAGCCCGGCCCTGACCAGCGTGCTGGCCCAGGCGCTGCGCAGCCCCCAGGGACCGAGCCAGGCCGACCTCACCGACCGCGAGCGCCAGGTACTGAAGATGATCGCCGCCGGCCTGAGCAACAAGATGATCGGCAACAAGCTGGGCATCACCGAGGGCACGGTGAAGGTGCACGTGAAGAACCTGCTGCACAAACTCGGCCTGCGCGGCCGGGTGGAAGCGGCAGTGTGGGCGCTGGAGCATCTGCGCTAGCGCCCCCCACCCCGCACCATCGCGTCGGCATGGCGTGCCTGCGGCACGCACGGTGGATCGGTGGAGCGCGATCCACCCTACGATCTGCGCCGGGCTGTCGGGACCGGTAGGGTGGACAACGTTTTCCTTGTCCACCAACGCGCCGGCATGGCGCGCCTATGGCACGCACGGTGGATCGATAACGCGCAAGCCACCCTACGGTTCGTAGCGAAAGGTCTCGTCCAGCTGCGCCGGGCTGTCCACGGTGACCTCCAGGTCCTTCACCCGTCCGTCGTCCAGCCCGTAGATCCAGCCGTGCACGGCCAGCGGCTGGCCGCGCAGCCAGGCGCCCTGCACGATCGGCGTGTGGCAGACGTTGCGCACCTGACGCTGCACGTTCAGCTCGCAGAGCAGGTTCACCGCCTGCTCCTCGTCCAGCCCGGCGAAACGTTCCAGGTTCTGGTGGTAGAGCGCCTTGATCGCGCGCAGCCAGTTGTCGATCAGTTGTCCCAGGGCGGCGTGTCCGAGGGCGGCGCGCACGCCGCCGC
This sequence comes from Pseudomonas flexibilis, assembly GCF_000802425.1. GTDB lineage: Bacteria > Pseudomonadota > Gammaproteobacteria > Pseudomonadales > Pseudomonadaceae > Serpens > Serpens flexibilis. Next base: position 32,765 of record NZ_JRUD01000026.1, read on the forward strand.
AGCCGTAGTGGCCGCAGACGATGATCTCGCGCACCCGCAGCACATCGACGGCGTACTGCAGCACCGACAGCAGGTTCATGTCGGTGGCCACCACCATGTTGGCGACGTTGCGGTGCACGAACAGTTCACCGGGCAGCAGCCCGACCACCTCGTTGGCCGGCACGCGGCTGTCCGAACAGCCGATCCAGAGAAACTCCGGCCGCTGCTGGCGGGCCAGCCGGGCGAAGAACTCGGGGTCGCGGGCGCGCAGCGTGGCCGACCAGTGGCGGTTGTTGTCCAGCAGTTGGTGAATGTCCATGGGCCTACTCCCGAAAGAATCGCGGCCTGATTAGCACGCGTCCGGCGGGCCGCCGTTGTCGTTGGTCAAGGTCGCCCGGTCGATGCCCCTCGGCTAAATCCGAGCAAACTGATCAAGATCAAGCGGATTCGCGCACCGGAGCGGCGACACTAGGTCGCACCCACTGGCCATGCCCCTTTGGAGGTAGTGCCACGGGGGAATGGTCGCCTCGCCAACGCCTCCCTAGCATGGGCTCGGCCCATCCGGTCGTATGGCATGGCGCCATTTGGCACGGCTTCACGACCGACGCCGAAACGGGAACCGATCCTAGAGGTGCGCATGCTGACCGACACGGAAATACTCACCACGCTCCGCCATCATCCGCTGTTCGAAGGGCTGGCGGAGGGACCGTTCCAGGAAGTCTGCCGGCTGGCCATCCAGCGCCGGCTGGACGCTGGCGAATGCCTGCTGCATCAGGGCGAGCCGGCCGAGCGCTTCTACGTGCTGGTGCAGGGCCAGATGAAGCTGACCCGCGTGTTGATGGAAGGCCAGGAAAAGCTGGTGGAGATCATCCAGCCCGGACAGAGCTTCGGCGAGACGCTGATGTTCAGCGGCCAGGAGTGCAACCCGTTCAGCGCCAGCGCCCTGAAGACCAGCTCGCTGGTGAGCCTGGACAGCCTGCACTACCGACGCCTGCTGGAAGCACAGCCGCAGTTGTGCCTGAACCTGCTGGGGCGTTTCAGCCAGCGCATGCAGCAGTTCCTCGACGAGATCGACACCCTGGCGATGGCCAACGCCAGCCAGCGGGTGGCGCGCTACCTCAACCAGGAACTGCAGGACGGCGCCAACCTGGTGCAGCTGCACGTGCCCAAGCGCCTGATCGCCTCGCAGCTGGGCATCCAGCCGGAGACCTTCTCGCGCATCCTGCACCGCCTGATGGACGCCGGCATCATCGCCATGGAACGCCGCAGCATCCGCGTGCTGGACACGCCCGCCCTGACCGGTTTCATTCAGTAGCTCGCCAGCAGGAGGCGCGTCATGCCCGATCCCAAGCTCCCCCTGGTCTACTCCTGCTCCGGCTGTTCCAACGTTGCGCAGCTGGCCAACACCCTGGCAGTGCGCCTGGACCGTGGCGGCCTGGCGGAAATGTCCTGCATCGCCGGGGTGGGCGGCCGGGTCGCCTCGCTGGTCAGCAAGGCCAACTCGCAGCGACCGATCCTGGCCATCGATGGCTGCCAGCTGCAGTGTGTGCGCGCCTGCCTGGAGCAGCACGGCGTGACCGCCAACGTGCACGTGGTGCTCAGCTCCTACGGCCTGAAGAAGCGCCACCACGAGGACTTTTCCAGCGAACAGGCCGACGAGCTGCTGGAGGAGATGCGCCAGATCATCGCCAGCGACCGCATGCGCCCCACCCCGCCGCCACCGGAGCCGAAACCGAAACTGCGCGTGGTGAAGTGAGTCAGCCGCGCACCTCGAAGGCCGGGAATAGGTTTTCCAGCCGCTGACGCAGCGCTGGCCAATCGGCCGGCGCGAGGCTCGGGCCCAGCCTGGCGTCCAGCATCCGCGCGCTGCGCACCGGCTGCAGCACGAAGCGCTGGACACCGCATTCGGCCAACCGGCAGGCCAGAGCCCAGAGGCGCTCGGCGTCCAGCAGTTGCCAGTGCAAGGTGGTGCGGCATTCGTAGGCGACGCCGCTGTCCAGCAGCCGTTCCAGGCTCTGCCAGTTGGCGCGGTCGCTGTCCGCCACCCCGGTGATCGTCTGCCCATGCCCGGGCGGCGCCTTGACGTCGAAGCCCACCCAGTCCACCTGCGATAGCACCCGGGCGAAGCGTTGCGGCTTGATGCCGGCGCTGTGCAGGCCGACCTTGAAGCCCAGCTCGCGCACCTGGGCCATGGCGGCGGCCAGCGCCGCCTGCTGGGTCGGCTCGCCGCCGCTGAACACCACCGCCTGCAGCAGGCCAACGCGCCGCTCCAGGAAGGCCAGCAGGTCCGCCCAGGCCAGTGACGTGTCGCCGCGCGCCGGGATCAGCTGCGGGTTGTGGCAGTAGCGGCAGCGCCAACCGCAGCCCTGGCAGAACAGCACGCAGGCCAGGTGGTCGGGGAAATCGAGGGTGGTCAGGGGGACCAGCCCCCCGACCCTGAGCGTGGTGCTCACGCGGAGCGACCGTTGGCCGCCGACTCGGTGAAGTGGCGGCGCTCACGGTGTTCGGACTGCTTGCCGGGATTGAAGGCCGCCACCGGACGGTGGTAGCCCATCACCCGGGTCCAGACTTCGCAGCGCTGGCGTTGTTCCTGGGGAAGTTGCGTACTCATGGAGATCTCCTTGGGTTGGGGGAAGTCGATTCAGGCGCAGCACGCCTGCTTGCGCAGCAGTGCCTCGTCACAGCGCGGGCAGAACTCGTGCTCGCCGGCCAGGTAGCCGTGCACCGGGCAGATCGAGAAGGTCGGCGTGACGGTCAGGTACGGCAGGCGAAAGCGGCTCAGCGCGGTGCGCACCAGCTGCTTGCAGGCCTCGGCGGAGGAAATCCGCTCGGCCATGTACAGGTGCAGCACGGTGCCGCCGGTGTACTTGCACTGCAGCGCGTCCTGCAGCTCCAGCGCCTCGAAGGGGTCATCGGTGAAGCCCACCGGTAGCTGCGAGGAGTTGGTGTAGTACGGCGCCTCGACGCTGCCGGCCTGGAGGATGTCCGGGTAGCGCTTGCGGTCTTCCCGGGCGAACCGGTAGGTGGTGCCCTCGGCGGGCGTGGCCTCCAGGTTGTAGAGGTGGCCGCTGTCTGCCTGGAACTGCACCAGACGCCCGCGCACGTGGTCGAGCAGGCGCAGCGCCAGTTGCCGGCCAGCCTCGGTATGCAGGCCTTCGCGGTCGCCGGTGAAATTGCGCAGCATCTCGTGCAGGCCGTTCACGCCGATGGTGGAGAAGTGATTGCGCAGGGTGCCCAGGTAGCGCTTCGTGTAGGGGTACAGGCCGTTGTCCATGTGCTGCTGGATGACCTTGCGCTTGACCTCCAGGCTCTCGTAGGCAAGGTCAAGCAGCAGGTCGAGCTGGCGATACAGGCCCGGCTCGTCGCCCCGGAACAGATAGCCCAGGCGCGCGCAGTTGATCGTCACCACGCCCAGCGAGCCGGTCTGCTCGGCCGAGCCGAACAGCCCGCCGCCGCGCTTGAGCAGCTCGCGCACGTCCAGCTGCAGGCGGCAGCACATGGAGCGCACCTGGTTGGGCTGCATGTCCGAGTTGAGGAAGTTCTGGAAGTACGGCAGGCCGTAGCGCGCGGTCATGTCGAACAGGCGCGTGGCGTTGTCGCTGTCCCAGGGGAAGTCGTGGGTGATGTTGTAGGTCGGGATCGGGAAGGTGAACACCCGGCCCAGGCCGTCGCCGGCCATCATCACCTCGATGTAGGCGCGGTTGATCAGCGCCATCTCGGCCTGCAGCTCGCCGTAGGCAAAGGGCATTTCCTCGCCGCCGATGCAGGGGATCTGCTCGCGCAGGTCCTCGGGACACACCCAGTCGAAGGTCAGGTTGGTGAACGGCGTCTGGGTGCCCCAGCGCGACGGCACGTTCAGATTGTGGATGAACTCCTGGATGGCCTGGCGCACCTGTTCGTAGCCCAGGCGGTCCTTGCGCACGAAGGGCGCCAGGTAGGTATCGAAGCTGCTGAACGCCTGGGCGCCGGCCCATTCGTTTTGCAGGGTGCCGAGGAAGTTGACCATCTGCCCCAGGGCGCTGGACAGGTGTTTCGGCGGCCCCGCCTCGACCCGGCCAGGCACGCCGTTGAAGCCCTCGTTGAGCAGCGTGCGCAGCGACCAGCCGGCGCAGTAGCCGGCCAGCATGTCGAGGTCGTGGATGTGCAGGTCGCCCTCGCGGTGCGCCGCGCCGATGGCCGGGCTGTACACCTCGTCCAGCCAGTAGTTGGCGGTGACCTTGCCGGACACGTTGAGGATCAGCCCGCCCAGCGAGTAGCCCTGGTTGGCGTTGGCGCGCACCCGCCAGTCCTCGCGCGACAGGTATTCGTTCATCGAGGCGGCCACGTCGACCAGCGCCTTGCGGTCACGGCGCAAGCGGCCGTGGCGGGCCCGATGCAGGATGAAGGCCTTGGCGCTGGCGTAGTGGCCGGCCTCCATCAGCGCCTGCTCGGCGAGGTCCTGCACCGCCTCCAGCTCCACCGCACCCGTCGCCGGCAGGCGCGCCACCACGCCCTGCGCCAACTGCGCCGCCTGCCGATCGTCGAACTCGCCACTGGCCCGCCCCGCGGCGGCAATGGCCAGGCGGATACGCTCGCCGTCGAACGGCACGCGCTCGCCGCTGCGCCTGATCACCCTGTCCGGCATCTGCTCCTCACTCCTACATATAGATTCAACGAAAACTCAAAACACAACATGTTGTGCTGAATCTAGTGGCGAAGCACAAGAATGCCATTGACCTCGATCAACTTCAGACCGGCGGAGGCGGACCTGGTGCACAAGAAGCAAGCTCTGCATCGGGCGGCCAAGCGGCCGACCGCACCCAGAAGCTCGCGATGAATTCGCTCCCACAGGGTTTGCGCGGGGCCGTTCTTCTGTAGAAGCGGACTTGTCCGCGAGCTTTTTGGCGGCCGGCTAGGTGCGGCCGGCTAGGTGCGGCCGCGCCCATAAGCTCGCGAATGAATTCGCTCCCACGGGTTTGTGCGAGGCCGTTGTTCCGTGGGAGCGGACTTGTCCGCGAACTTTTCGCTCACCCGAGCAGGGAGCTGAACGGCAGGTATTCCACCGCCTCGCCGATGTCCAGGGTGCGGCCGCAGTCGACCACTGCCAGGCCGTCGGCCCAGCTGGCGGAGGTCAGCATCGCCGAGCCCTGGCGCGGGTGCTGCACCACCTGCAAGGCTCCGTCGCGTGATTCCAGCCGCGCGCGCAGGTACTGGCGACGGCCGTTGGCCTTGCGCCAGGCAAAACCGGCGGGCAGGCGCAGCGGTTGCGGCAGCACCTCGACGCAACCCTGGGCGCGCAGCAGGAACGGCCGCGCCACCACCAGCGCGGTGATCAGCGCCGCCGCCGGGTTGCCCGGCAAGCCGAGCCAGGGTGTGCCTTGCACGCTGCCGAAGGCCAGCGGCTTGCCGGGCTGGATGGCCAGCCGCCACAGGTGCAGCTCGCCCAGCTCGGTCACCGCCTGCTTGAGATGATCCTCCTCGCCCACCGAGACGCCGCCGGAGCTGACCAGCACATCGTGCTCGGCCGCCGCGCGGGCCAGGGCGTCGCGGGTCAGCGCCAGGTCGTCGGGCATCACCGGCAGGTCGTTGACCTCGCACCCGAGGCTGCGCAGTACGCCCAGCAGGCTGTAGCGGTTGGCGTTGTACAGCTGGCCCGGCTGCAGCGCCTCGCCCGGCTCGCGCAGCTCGTCGCCGCTACTCAGCACGGCGACGCGCAGGCGCCGGTACACCTTCACCCGCGCCAGCCCGAAGCTGGCCAGCAGGCCCAGCTCCTGGGCGCGCAGCTTCTTGCCCTGTTCCAATACCGGAGCGCCGGCGAGCAGCTCCTCGCCCCGCCGGCGCACGTTTTCGCCGCCCTGCAACGGCGGGAAGCAGACCCGTTCGCCCTCGATGCGACAGGCTTCCTGGGCCACCACGGTATCGGCGCCGGGCGGCAGGGGCGCGCCGGTGAAGATGCGCACCGCGTGCCCCGCCGGCAGCGGTTGCCGCGCGGTATCGCCGGCGGCGATGCGTCCGGCCAGCGGCAGCGCGCCGCCCTCGGCCGGCAGGTCGGCGACGCGCAGCGCGTAGCCGTCCATGGCGCTGTTATCCCAGGCCGGCACATCGAAGGGCGCGCTCAGGGTTTCGGCCAGCACGCGGCCGAGCGCATCGCGTAGCGCGATTTCCTCCACCGCCGGCGGCGCCGGGACGCGTTCGAGCAGCGCGGCGATGGCTTCATCGACCGGGCGCAGGCCGTGACTGTCACAGCCGCAGGCACTCATGAGCGGCTCCCGCAGCAACTGGCGGGCTGCTCATCGAGGCGCTTGAGGTGCGGCACGAAATTGCAGGGCCGGGTGCGCGCATCCAGCTGGCCGAGCAGGATCTTCTCCCACGCCGTGCGACAGGCGTTCGGCGAGCCCGGCAGACAGCACACCAGGGTGCCGTTGCTGATCCCTGCCAGGGCGCGGGACTGGATGGTGGAGGTGCCGATGTCGGCCAGCGAGACCTGGCGAAACAGCTCACCGAAGCCGTCGACGCTCTTGTCCAGCAAGGGTGCGACCGCTTGCGGGGTGTTGTCACGGGCGGTGAAGCCGGTGCCCCCGGTGATCAACACCACCTGCACGGCGGGGTCGGCGATCCAGGCGCAGAGTCGGGCGCGGATCTGCCAGATGTCGTCGCGTACCAGCGCGCGGTCGGCCAACTGGTGCCCGGCGCCTTGCAGGCCGTCGATCAGGGTGTGTCCGGAGGTATCGGTGTCCAGATTACGGGTGTCGCTGACCGTCAGCACGGCGATGCGCAGAGGCTGAAAGTCGGCACTGGAAAGATGGGCCATGGCAGTCTCCTGAAGATTCAATGAGCAGACTGCACGCAAGGCGACACGGCGCCCATTCCCCGATGGAGGTACGCCGCGAGCGCAGAAGGCGAAAACAAAAAAAGCGACCCTGAGGTCGCTTTTTCTGTGTGGCAAGGGCTTCAGTCTGACCCTTGCTCGAATATGGCGCAGCGGACGGGACTCGAACCCGCGACCCCCGGCGTGACAGGCCGGTATTCTAACCGACTGAACTACCGCTGCGCGTTACCTCGAGTGGTGGGTGGTGACGGGATCGAACCGCCGACCCTCTGCTTGTAAGGCAGATGCTCTCCCGGCTGAGCTAACCACCCATTTGCTCTCGAAGTGGGGCGCATTCTAGAGAGGCCCGAACCGCTTGGCAACCCCCCCTTTGAAAAATTTTTTCAGAGGTTCCAACGACTTAGGAAAATCCGGCTGTTTCATCCGATTGCGCGACATTCGCCAGCCCCGGGGTTGGCCTGTTTCCGGCGCAGGGGGAATAATGCGCCCCTTTGCGCCTTCAGGAGACTGCCCCCGCCATGTGGTTCCGCAACCTGCTCGTCTATCGCCTGTCCCCGGATTACCGCTTCGATGCCGAGGCCCTGGAAACCGCACTGGCCGGAAAGCCCGCCCGTCCCTGCGCCAGCCAGGAACTGGCCACCTACGGCTTCATTCCGCCCTGCGGCAATGGCCCGGACGCGCCGCTGGCGCATGTCAGCCAGGGCTTCTACCTGGTGGCGGCACGCAAGGAAGAACGCATCCTGCCGGGCAGCGTGGTGCGCGATGCGCTGAAGGAGAAGATCGAGGAGATCGAGGCCGAGCAGATGCGCAAGGTGTACAAGAAGGAACGCGAGCAGTTGAAGGACGAGATCGTGCAGGCCTTCCTGCCGCGCGCCTTCATCCGCAAGTCTAAGACCTTCGCGGCCATTGCCCCGGCCCAGGGCCTGATCCTCGTGGACAGCTCCAGCGCCAAGCGCGCCGAGGACCTGCTGTCCACCCTGCGCGAAGTGCTGGGCTCGCTGCCGGTGCGCCCGGTCAACGTCAAGCAGGCGCCTATCGCCACCTTTACCGGCTGGGTGAAGAACAACGCCGCCAGCCACGGCCTGCAGCTGCGCGACGAATGCGAGCTGCGTGATCCGCACGAGGACGGCGGCATCATCCAGTGCAAGCGCCAGGACCTGGCCAGCGAAGAAGTACAGAACCACCTCGCCGCCGGCAAGCTGGCCACCAAGCTGAGCCTGGCCTGGGAGGACAAGCTGTCCTTCGTGCTGGACGACAAGCTGGTCATCAAGCGTCTGCGCTTCGAGGACCTGCTGCAGGAGCAGGCCGAGCAGGACGGCGGCGAGGACGACCAGGGCCAGTTCGACGCCAGCTTCACCCTGATGATGCTGACCCTCAACGACTTCCTGCCGCAGCTGTTCGAGGCGCTCGGCGGCGAGGACATCGCGCAGGCGGTCTGATCGCTTTCTTTACCACCCGCAACCGCCACGCTGCCCTTACCCCGGGCGCGTGGCGGCCAGCCCGGGCCCTGCCGGCGCCACCCGCGCCGCCCAGTCCCGGCCGGCCACTTTCCGCCATGCCGGGAAGCGCGCGGGCCTTCCCTTAGTACGAACCAAGGAAACACCCCATGCGTGCATTGGCCGCTCTCAGCCGCTTCGCCGGCAATACCTTCGCCCTCTGGGTTCTGCTGTTCGCCGTTCTGGCCTTCTACCTGCCCTCCGTGTTCCTGCCGATCGCCAAGGGCGGCTGGATCGTGCCGCTGCTCGGCCTGGTGATGTTCGGCATGGGCCTGACCCTGAAAACCGCCGACTTCGCCGAGGTGGCGCGCCGTCCGCTGCGGGTGCTGATCGGCGTGCTGGCCCAGTTCATCATCATGCCGGCGCTGGCCTGGCTGCTCTGCCAGGCACTCGGCCTGCCGGCGGAGATCGCCGTGGGCGTGATCCTGGTGGGCTGCTGCCCAGGCGGCACCGCCTCCAACGTCATCACCTGGTTCGCCCGGGGCGACGTGGCGCTGTCGGTGGCAATCACCTCGGTGAGCACCCTGCTCGCCCCGCTGGTCACCCCGGCACTGATCTGGCTGCTCGCCTCGGCCTGGCTGCCGGTGGATTTCGCCGCCATGTTCTGGTCCATCGTGCAGGTGGTGATCCTGCCCATCGTGCTCGGCCTGCTCGCCCAGCGCCTGCTCGGCGCGCGGGTGCAGGCGGCGGTGGAGGTGCTGCCGCTGGTGTCGGTGGTGGCCATCGTCGCCATCGTCGCCGGCGTGGTGGCGGCCAGCCAGGCGAAGATCGCCGAGTCCGGCCTGCTGATCATGGCGGTGGTGGTGCTGCACAACGGCCTGGGCCTGGCGCTCGGCTACCTCGCCGGCCGGCTGTTCGGCCTGCCGCTGGCGCAGCGCAAGACGCTGTCCATCGAGGTGGGCATGCAGAACTCCGGCCTCGGCGCTGCGCTGGCCAGCGCGCACTTCACCCCGCTTGCGGCGGTGCCCAGCGCGCTGTTCAGCGTCTGGCACAACCTGTCCGGCCCGCTGCTGGCCACCGTCTACCGGCGTATGCAGGATCGCAGCGCGGACGACTTGCCCACCCGGCCCTGATGTGCAGAATAGGCGCCTGGCGGGGACGACCCCGCCAGCGCTGCCTCCTCCCCAAGGACGCAACGCCCTGCCTGCGGGGACGACCCCATTAACCCTGGAGTACGCCCCATGTCCTGGCTCATTCTTTTCTTTGCCGGCCTGTTCGAAATCGCCTGGGCCATCGGCCTGAAGTACAGCGACGGCTTTACCCGCCTGATCCCCTCGGCCCTGACCCTGGCGGCCATGGTCATCAGTGTCGTGCTGCTCGGCTGGGCCATGAAGGGCCTGCCGCTGGGTACCGCCTACGCGGTATGGACCGGCATCGGCGCGGTGGGCACGGTGATCGCTGGCATCTTCCTGTTCGGCGAATCCGTGGCGCCGCTGCGGCTGATCAGCGTGGCGCTGGTGGTGGCGGGACTGATCGGGCTGAAGCTGAGCAATTAGACACCCGCGCCCCACGCAACTGGGTGGGAGATTCTATGTTGCCCTGCAAGCGCTTTTAGGCAGTTCGAGGGATGTAATCCTCCCGCTTCTTCATCAGGGCAAAGGCGATCCTGGCCAGCTTGCGGGCCAGGATCACCAGCGCCTGGGTCTTCCTCAGGCCACGCGCCTGATACTGCTCGTACAACTGCTTCCAGTGGCCCTTGCGCCTGGCTCTTATACACATCTGACCACGCCGCACACATCAATACGTCTAGTACCTCTCTGGACACGCTCAGCGACAGAAACAACCAACAACGTCCTATTCCG
>NZ_JRUD01000027.1 GCF_000802425.1 Pseudomonas flexibilis
CCCCGGCCGCGGGGGTGCCTGGCCCGCAAGCTGGCCAGGATCGCCTTTGCCCTGATGAAGAAGCGGGAGGATTACATCCCTCGAACTGCCTAAAAGCGCTTGCAGGGCAACATAGAATCTCCCACGAAAAGCGGGCGGCTGTCCGCTATTTAAGCGCCTTCCAGGCCTTGAGCATCCACACGCGCTTGGCCTGCTCGGCGCGGGCCGGCAAAGTGGTCTCGTCGTCAACGCCCACCGGTTGCAGCGCCAGCTCATGCAGCTTGTGCAGCTCGCCGTACAGGCGATCGGCCTCGGTCACCTCCAGTACGCCGCGCGCCAGGCGCAGCCAGACCAGCATGCGTTCCAGGCGCGGCAGCTGCTCGGGTAGCTCGCTCGGTTGGCGCTGGTAGTTCTCCAGCGGCAGGGCGCCGATCTCCTCGTGCAGGAACTGGGTCAGCCAGCGGCCGATGGCCGCCGCGCCGGCACGCGTGCCGCGCGGGTTGCGTTGTTGGGTCCAGCTGCGCGCGAGCAGCCAGTGCGCCAGTTGCAGCGAGAACAGACCCCAGCGGGTGTCGTCCAGCTCGGCGGCGAACTGCTGCGGCGCGACTTGGCGCGCCGCTTCGTCGAGCTGTCCGGCGACGACGCGCGGGCGCCACTCGGCGAGCAGCGCGTCCAGCGCTTCGCGTAGCGCGTGGCTGCTCACCCGGGGCGCGGCCTGGCCGAGGCTGCTAAGCAGCGCGCGCAGGTCGATCAGTTGCTGCAGCCACTGCTCCAGCAGTTTCCAGTGGCCGGTGAAGCGGTACTGCTCGGCCAGCCGCTGGCTGCTGCCCAGCAGGTGCCAGGCCAGCGCCGCGAACACCTCGTCCAGCGGCTGTTCGGCGTGCAGCGTCGGCGCCGGCAGGCTCAGGCTGTAGCTGCCGGTATCGAACAACCGGTAGCCGCGCTCGGCCTTGCTGATGTCGCAGGGCACCAGCGGCAGGTCGGTCGCCAGGCCCATGGCCAGCTCCAGCAGCGCCTCGGGTCGGCCCTTGCGCAGCTCCAGCTCCAGCTCGCAGATCTCTTCTTCGCGACCGTCGGCCAGCACCTTGCCGAGGTCCAGGGCGGCCTCGATCAGCACCTCCTCCTCGCCTTCACCCCAGCCGATGTCGGCCTTCTCGCGCACGAAATCGGTGGTGAACAGCGGCTGCAGGCTGGCCTTGTCCAGCTCGGCCAGGCTGGCCGGCCAGCAGTCGTCGCCGAGCAGCGCCGGGTCCAGCTCGGGGCGCTGCAGGTACCAGTCCCACTCGTTGCGCTCGGACAGCCCGGCCACACTCTGGCCTCGGCTCTTCAGGGTCTGGATGAACTGCTCGCCGTCGCGGCGCAGGCGCAGCGCGACCCGTGCGTGAGCCAAATCCCGACTGGCGGTGTCGTAATACTGGTTGTACAGCTCGACGCGCCGCCAGCCACTGCGATTGCGCCCGGCCAGCAGCGGATGGTCGCGCAGCGCCGCCAGGGAGGCGCGGCTGGCGCGCAGTTTGATTTCGGTTTCTTTGTTCATGGAGGAGTCTCGCGAAAATGGCGTGCATTGTACGGGCAGCACGAGCGGCAGGCGTCACATGCGTAAAATTGTTTCAGATCAGTGACACGAACTGGCCGGCAACGCGAGGCGGCTCTTATAATCCGCCATCTTTCAAACAGGGTCCCCCCTATGCCAACCAACCCCTTCGTCAGCCTGTTCGGGCGTTCGCCCATCGGCCCCATGCAGCAGCATATGGCCAAGGCGCACGAATGCGCGGCCCAACTGGTCCCCTTCTTCCAGGCGGTGATCGCCGAGGACTGGGAGCGCGTCGAGCTGCTCCAGAAGGACATGGCCCGGATGGAGAACGAGGCCGACAAGCTCAAGAAGGACGTTCGCCAGCACCTGCCCAAGAGCCTGTTCCTGCCGGTGCCGCGTTCGGACCTGCTCGACCTGCTCAGCGTGCAGGACAAGATTCCCAACCGCGCCAAGGACATCGCCGGACTGATGCTCGGCCGCACCATGGTCATCCCCCAGCCGCTGCAGGCGCCGATGCTGAACTATGTCAGCCGCTGCGTAGAAGCCAGCGCCCAGGCGCTCAAGGCGCTCAAGGAGCTGGATTCGCTGCTCGAGACCGGCTTCAGCGGCCGCGAGGTGGCGCTGGTCGAGAAGATGGTCGAGGAACTCGAGGAGATCGAGCGCGACACCGATCGCATGCAGATCACCATTCGGCGCGCGCTGTACGCCCTGGAAAAGGACCTTCCGCCCGTCGATGTGATGTTCATGTACAAGATCATCGAGTGGGTCGGGGATGTCGCCGACCGTGCCGAGCGTGTCGGCAATCGTCTGGAACAACTGCTGGCGCGCTAAGCGCCAGCGTCCTTTTTTAGGTATTTACAGGTAATTCGTTATGTCTCTTGTCGCGGACTACGGCTTCGTGCTGCTGGTGCTCGCCTGCGCGTTCGGTTTTTTCATGGCCTGGGGGGTGGGTGCCAACGACGTGGCCAACGCCATGGGTACCTCGGTGGGTTCCAAGGCGCTGACCATCAAGCAGGCGATTCTCATCGCCATGGTCTTCGAGTTCTGCGGGGCCTACTTCGCCGGCGGTGAAGTGACCGAAACCATCAAGAACGGCATCCTCGACGCCACCCAGATCCCGCCTGACCTGTTCATCCTCGGCATGATGTCCTCGCTGCTGGCCGCCGGTGCCTGGCTGATGATCGCGTCGGTGAAGGGCTGGCCGGTGTCCACCACTCACTCCATCGTCGGTGCGGTGATCGGCTTCGGCGCCGTCGGCGTGTCGGTCGATGCGGTCAACTGGGGCGCCATCGGCCCGATCGTCGCCAGCTGGGTGGTGACGCCCTTCATGTCCGGGGTGATCGCCTTCGGCCTGTTCATGAGCGTGCAGGCGCTGATCATGAACACCGACAACCCGTTCCAGAAGGCCAAGCGCTACGTGCCGGTGTACATGTTCCTGACCGGCTTCATGGTCTCGATCATGACCTTCAGCAAGGGCCTCAAGCACGTCGGCATCAACCTGTCGTCCGCCGAAAGCCTGCTGCTCTCCATCGGCGTCGGCCTGCTGGTGGCCCTGATCGGCATCGCCTTGCTCAGCCGCATCAAGGTCGATGAAGAAGCCGACAAGGCCTTCCACTACGCCAGCGTCGAGAAGGTCTTCGCGGTGCTGATGATCTTCACCGCCTGCTCCATGGCCTTCGCCCACGGTGCCAACGACGTGGCCAACGCGGTCGGTCCGCTGGCCGCCGTGGTGGGCGCCATCCAGGCCGGTGGCGACATGCTGGTCGGTGCCAAGTCCGCCGTGCCGGGCTGGGTGCTGCTGCTGGGCGCCATCGGCATCGTGATCGGCCTGGCCACCTACGGCTGGAAGGTGATCGCCACCATCGGCAAGGGCATCACCGAACTGACCCCCAGCCGCGGTTTCGCCGCCGAGCTGGCCACCGCCACCACCGTGGTGGCCGCCTCCGCCCTCGGCCTGCCGATCTCCACCACCCACACCCTGGTGGGTGCGGTGCTGGGTATCGGTATTGCCCGTGGCATCGGCGCCCTGAACCTGGGCGTGATCGGCAAGATCTTCACCTCCTGGCTGGTGACCCTGCCGGTCGGTGCCGGTCTGTCGATCCTGTTCTTCCTGATCTTCCGCGCGATCTTCACCTGACCGCCCGCAGACGCCATGCCTCGCCGGCATGGCGTCTTTCGTGCTTCACTCCGGGCTTGATCGCACGCACGGAGATGGTCGATGCCCCTTCCCTCGCTCCAGCAGCAATTCGCCGCGCTGATCGCCGCGCCCTCGGTGAGCTGCACTCAGCCGTCCCTCGATCAGTCCAACCGCGAGGTCATCGTCCTGCTGGAAAGCTGGCTCGGCGCGTTGGGCTTTCATTGCGACGTCCAGCAGGTGCAGCCCGGCAAGTTCAACCTGCTGGCCAGTCGCGGCAGCGGTCCCGGCGGGCTGGTGCTGGCCGGGCACAGCGATACCGTGCCCTGTGACCCGGCACTGTGGCGCAGCGATCCCTGGCGGCTGGCCGAGCGCGACGGCCGCTGGTACGGCCTGGGCGCCTGCGACATGAAGGGCTTCTTCCCGCTGGTCATCGAGGCCGTGCGCGGTCTGCTCGACCGACCGTTCCGCCAGCCGCTGCTGATTCTCGCCACCTGCGACGAGGAAAGCTCCATGAGCGGCGCCCGCGCCCTGGCCGAGGCCGGCCGGCCGCTGGGGCGCGCGGCGGTGATCGGCGAGCCGACCGGCCTCAAGCCCATCCGCCTGCACAAAGGCGTGATGATGGAGCGGCTGGACATCACCGGCCAGAGCGGCCACAGCTCCGATCCCAGCCTTGGCCACAGCGCACTGGAGGCCATGCACGCGGCCATCGGCGAGCTGCTGGCACTGCGTGCCGAGTGGCAGCGCGACTTCCACAACCCGCTGTTCCGGGTCGCAGTGCCGACGCTCAACCTGGGTTGCATCCACGGCGGCGACAACCCCAATCGCATCTGCGGTCGCTGCGCACTGGAATTCGACCTGCGGCCCCTGCCGGGCATGCACGCCGACAGTCTGCGCGCAGCGATCCGCGAGCGGCTGCGGCCAGTGGCCGAGCGGCACCAGGTGCGCATGGACTTCGCGCCGCTGTTTCCGGAGGTGCCGCCCTTCGAGGAGTCCGCGGACAGCGAGCTGGTGCGCCTGGCCGAGCGACTCACCGGGCATGCGGCCGAGGCGGTGGCGTTCGGCACCGAGGCGCCGTATCTTCAGCAGCTCGGTTGTCAGACCCTGGTGCTCGGCCCCGGCGATATCGCCTGCGCCCACCAGCCGGACGAATACCTGGCCCTGGAGCGCATCGAGCCGACCGTGCACCTGCTGCGCCGGCTGATCGAGCACTATTGCCTGCAACCGTCCACCTGATCACGCCCCATTCGACAGGTCCCATCCTTCATGCACGACTACGTCAGCTGGCTCCGCAATTCCTCGCCCTACATCAACGCGCACCGTGAGCGCACCTTCGTGGTCATGCTGCCGGGCGATGCCGTCGAGCACGCCAACTTCGGCAACATCGTCCACGACCTGGTGCTGCTGCACAGCCTCGGTGTGCGCCTGGTGCTGGTGCACGGCTCGCGGCCGCAGATCGAGGCGCGCCTGGCGCAGCGCGGGCTGACGCCGCGTTTCCACAAGGATCTGCGCATCACCGACCAGCCCACCCTGGAGTGCGTGATCGACGCGGTCGGCCAACTGCGCATCGCCATCGAGGCGCGGCTGTCCATGGACATGGCCGCTTCGCCCATGCAGGGCGCCCGCCTGCGGGTGACCGGCGGCAACTTCGTCACCGCGCGACCGATCGGCGTGCTGGACGGCGTCGACTACCAGCACACCGGTGAGGTACGCCGCATCGACCGCAAGGGCGTCGGTCGCCAACTGGACGAGCGCAGCATCGTGCTGCTGTCCTCGCTCGGTTACTCGCCTACCGGTGAAATCTTCAACCTGGCCTGCGAGGACGTGGCCACCCGGGCCGCCGTGGAGCTGGGCGCCGACAAGCTGCTGCTGTTCGGCGCCGAACAGGGACTGCTGGATGACAGTGGCCGCCTGATTCGCGAGCTGCGTCCCCAGCAGGTGCCGCAGCATCTGCTGCGCCTCGGCGCCAGCGACCAGGCCAGCCTGCTCAAGGCCGCCGCGAGCGCCTGTCGGGGCGGGGTGAAGCGCTGCCACATGGTCAGCTACGCCCAGGACGGCGCGTTGCTTAACGAGCTGTTCACCCGCGACGGCAGCGGCACGCTGATCGACCAGGAACAGTTCGAGTCGCTGCGCGAGGCGACCATCGCGGATGTTGGCGGCCTGCTGGAGCTGATCCGCCCGCTGGAGGAGCAGGGCATTCTGGTGCGGCGTTCGCGGGAAGTGCTGGAGCGCGAGATCGGCCAGTTCAGCGTGGTGGAGCGCGACGGATTGATCATCGCCTGCGCCGCGCTGTATCCGGTGCCGGACTCCGACTGGGGCGAGCTGGCCTGCCTGGCCGTGCATCCCGACTACCGCCATGGTCATCGCGGCGATGCGCTGCTCGAGCGCATCGAGGACCGCGCCCGTGCCCTGGGGCTCAAAACCCTGTTCGTGCTCACCACCCGCACCGCGCACTGGTTCCAGGAACGCGGCTTCAAGGCCAGCGGCGTGGAACGCCTGCCGGCCGCGCGCGCCTCGCTGTACAACTACCAGCGCCAGTCGAAGGTGTTCGAAAAGCCGTTGAATCCGTAGCCGGAACCTAGGGTGGTCAACGCTATGCGTTGGCCACCGTGGCGGCCAGAACAGCGCTGACCGCCCACACGCCCGGCACGGCCACGCACGTCAGTGGGCGATATTCAGCAGGCTCGCCTGATAGGCCGCGACGAAGCTGTCGAAATCGCCTTCGTCCGCTGCCTCGATGCGTTGCTGGGCCAGCAGCGACTCGCGCGCCAGGCTTTCGAAGCGTGCCTGCTCGTCCGTCGCCAGGGGCGCGGCGAGCAGCGTTTGCGCATGCGCATGGCTCTGCCGGCGGGCGAACGCGGTGTGGCTTTCGCCACGCTCGCGCAAGGCCGCCAGAACCCGCGCCGATGGCGTGCGCTCGGCATCCTCCACCTTGGCCTGTTGGGCCTGCAGGGCGTTGACGTGGCCCTGGCCGCCGCGTGCGTGGTCGAGCAGCTCGGCGACCGGACGCATGTCCTGCAGCAGCTCAGTCGCCCACTGGTGCAGCTCCACGGACTGCTTGCCGTTCTGCAGCTGCAGACCGGGACGGCGTCCTTCGGTGGCGGTCTTCAGGAAGTTGGCGGTGCAGCGGCCGCACTCGCCATCCATCAGCAGCGGGCTGTCCTGCAGCGCGCAATAGAGCAGGAAGGTGTCGAGGAACAGGGCCTCGGTCAGATCGATCCCCAGCGGCAGGAACGGGTCGATGTCCAGGCAGCGCACCTCCACGTACTGCACGCCGCGCGCCAGCAGGGCCTGCAGCGGGCGTTCGCCGGGAGCGGTGACGCGCTTGGGGCGGATGCTGGAGTAGTACTCGTTTTCGATCTGCAGCAGGTTGGTGTTCAGTTGCAGCCATTCGCCGTCACGCCGGGTGCCGATCGCCGCATACGCCGGGTAGGGCGTGGACACGGCGTTCAGCAGGCTCTCGGTGTAGCTGGCCAGGTCGTTGTAGCAGGGCGTCATGCCGGCCTGGGCGCTGTTCTGGTAGCCCAGGTCGCTCATGCGCAGGCTGGTGGCCCAGGGCAGGTACAGGGTGTCGGCGTCCAGCTGCTGCAACTGGTGGTTGCGCCCGCGCAGGAAGTTGGCATCCAGCGCCGGCGAGGCGCCGAACAGGTACATCAGCAGCCAGCTGTAGCGGCGGAAATTGCGGATCAGGCCGATGTAACGTGCCGACTGGTAGTCGCGGGCGTCGCGGCTGTCGTTCTCGGCGGTCCGCAGCAGGGTCCACAGCGCCTCGGGCAGCGAGTAGTTGTAGTGGATGCCGGCGATGCACTGCATGGTCTTGCCGTAGCGCAGGGCCAGGCCCTTGCGGTAGACGTACTTCAGGCGACCCGTGTGCGAGCTGCCGTAGCGGGCGATCGGGATGTCTTCCTCGGCCGGCAGCGGGCCGGGCATGGAGGCGCTCCACAGGTACTCACCGTCCAGCTTGCCGCAGGTGAAGCGATGGATGCGTTCCAGCTCGTCGAGGGTCTGCGCCGGATCGGTGCTGGTGCCGGTGATGAATTCCAGCAGCGCTTCGGAATAGTCGGTGGTGATCCGGTCGTGGGTCAGGGCCGAGCCCAGTGCCGCCGGGTGCGGCGTGAGCGCCAGCTGGCCCTGTTCATCGACCCGCAGGGTCTCGCGTTCGATGCCGTGCAGCGCCTGGCCGAGCAGGGGCAGATGCGCCGGCTCGCCCAGCAGGGCCAGGCGACGGGTGAGTAGATCGCTCAATGTTCTGAATTCCTACGCGCGAAGATCGACCCAATATGAGGTTGGACCTTCGCGACTACAAGAGCGCGGCGGCCCGCGCAAACAGGCCGCCGAACGGGAAAAGGTTACAGGCAGGCGAAGGTGGCCTGCGCCTTGGCCACCAGCTTGTCGTTCTGGTGCACGTCCGCTTCGATGACCTGGGTGCGCCGACCGGCATGCACCACCCAGGCGCGGCAGACCAGCTCGCCGTCGCTCACGCTGCGGATGTAATTCACCTTGCACTCCAGGGTGACCGTGTTCGGTACCCCGTCGTTCAGGCTGTGGCTGGCCTGGCCCATGGTGGTGTCGATCAGCGAGAACAGCGCGCCGCCGTGCAGCTTGCCGTGCAGGTTGCGCAGCCCGTCGTGCATGTTCAGGCGCAGCAGCGCCTCGCCCTTCTCCACCGTGATGATTTCCAGGCCCAGCAGGCGCCCGAAGGCGCTGCTCTTGCCGATGGCTTCGTCTTGCAGGCTCACGTTACTTCCTCAGCTGCTTGGCGTTGGCGAACAGCGCGGCCATGGCGGCATTGGCCGGGGCCGGCTTGTCCTGTGTGGCGTGGCGCTCGCTGCGCGGCTGGCCGCCGCGGCTGCCACTGCGGGATTGTCCGCCCCGCGGCCCGTCGACCTTTTCGCCGGGGGTGTCGGACATGCGCATGGACAGGCCGACGCGCTGGCGCGGGATGTCCACCTCCATGACCTTGACCTTGACGATGTCGCCGGCCTTGACCACTTCGTAGGGGTCCTTGACGAACTTCTCGGACAACGCCGAGACGTGCACCAGGCCGTCCTGGTGCACGCCGATGTCAACGAAGGCGCCGAAGTTGGTCACGTTGGTGACCACGCCTTCCAGCACCATGCCGGGCACCAGGTCCTTGAGGGTTTCCACGCCTTCCTGGAACTCGGCGGTCTTGAATTCCGGGCGCGGGTCGCGGCCGGGCTTGTCGAGTTCCTTGAGGATGTCGGTGACGGTGGGCAGGCCAAAACGCTCGTCGGTGAACGTGGCCGGATCAAGGCGCTTGAGGAACGCGGAGTCGCCGATCAGCGAGCGGATGTCGCGGCCGGTATCGGCGGCGATGCGCTGCACCAGCGGGTAGGTTTCCGGGTGCACGGCCGAGGCGTCCAGCGGGTTGTCGCCGCTCATCACGCGCAGGAAGCCGGCGGCCTGTTCGAAGGTCTTGTCACCCAGGCGGGGCACCTTCTTCAGGTCGGCGCGGGATTTGAACGCGCCATTGGCATCGCGGAACTGCACGATGTTCTGCGCCAGGGTGGCGTTGAGGCCGGAAATGCGCGCCAGCAGCGCGGCGGAAGCGGTGTTCACGTCCACGCCGACGGCGTTCACGCAGTCCTCGACCACCGCGTCCAGCGAGCGCGCCAGCTTGAGCTGCGACACGTCGTGCTGGTACTGGCCGACGCCGATGGCCTTGGGCTCGATCTTCACCAGCTCGGCCAGCGGGTCCTGCAGGCGGCGGGCGATGGACACCGCGCCGCGCAGCGACACGTCCAGCTCGGGGAACTCGCGGGCGGCCAGTTCGGAGGCCGAATACACCGAGGCGCCGGCTTCGCTGACCATGATCTTGGTGAGCTTCAGGCCCGGCACCTTCTTGATCAGCTCGCCGGCCAGCTTGTCGGTCTCGCGGCTGGCAGTGCCGTTGCCGATGGCGATCAGGTCCACGCCGTGCTTGGCGCACAGCTTGGCCAGCACCGCGAGGGTGCCGTCCCAGTCGTTGCGCGGCGCGTGCGGGTAGACGGTGGCGGTGTCCAGCAGCTTGCCGGTGGCATCCACCACGGCCACCTTGCAGCCGGTGCGCAGGCCCGGGTCCAGGCCCAGGGTGGCGCGCGGGCCGGCCGGCGCGGCCAGCAGCAGGTCGTGCAGGTTGCGGGCGAACACGCTGATGGCTTCGTCCTCGGCCTGCTCGCGCAGCTCGCCGAGCAGGTCGGTTTCCAGGTGGGTGTAGAGCTTGACCTTCCAGGTCCAGCGCACCACCTCGGACAGCCACTTGTCGGCGGCGCGGCCCTGGTTGCTGATGCCGAAATGCTCGCCGATCATCAGTTCGCCCGGATGCATGGTGCCGGGCGCTTCGTCGCCCACCTTCAGGGCGATGCTCAGCACGCCCTCGTTGCGGCCGCGGAAGATCGCCAGGGCTCGGTGCGACGGTACGCCCTTGAGGCGTTCGTCATGCTCGAAGTAGTCGCTGAACTTGGCGCCTTCGGTTTCCTTGCCGGGGACCAGGCGGGCGCTGAGGGTGGCTTCGTTCTTCAGGAAGGTACGCAGCCGGTCGAGCAGCGTGGCGTCCTCGGCGAAGCGCTCCATGAGGATGTACTTGGCGCCTTCCAGCACCGCCTTCACATCGGCGAAGCCCTTCTCGGCGTCGATGAAGCGCTCGGCTTCCTGTTCCGGATTCAGTTCCGGATTGCCGAACAGCGCGTCGGCCAGCTCGCCCAGGCCGGCTTCGAGGGCGATCTGGCCCTTGGTGCGGCGCTTCTGCTTGTAGGGCAGGTAGAGATCTTCCAGGCGGGTCTTGGTGTCGGCCTGCAGGATCTCGCGTTTCAGTTCGGCGGTCAGCTTGCCCTGTTCCTCGATGCTCGCCAGGATCGCGCCGCGGCGCTCCTCCAGTTCACGCAGGTAGCGCAGGCGCTCTTCCAGATGGCGCAGTTGGGTATCGTCGAGACTGCCGGTGACTTCCTTGCGGTAGCGGGCAATGAAGGGCACGGTCGAGCCCTCGTCGAGCAGGGCCACGGCGGCGGCCACCTGCTGCGGGCGTACAGCCAGTTCTTCGGCGATGCGGGAATTGATGTCCATGTAGGTACCTTGCGTCGAACAAAGCCTGCAGGTCGGGCCTGCGCGAAAGGGCGGGAGTATAAAGCAGCCGCGTGTCCCGCGCGGCAAACGCAGCGGCAAGGCCAACAGAGGAAAAATCTGTTAACAATGGCCAGACTTGGCGCCGATGGGGCTGCGCCATAATGCGCCGCACATTATTTCGGGAGTTCCGATGAGCAGCACGGCAACCGCCAGCGATGGCGAAAAGATCCTGGTAGTCGATGACGACGCGCGCCTGCGCCGTCTGCTGGAACGTTTCCTCGACGAACAGGGCTACCGGGTCCGCACCGTGGAAAACGTCGAGCAGATGGACCGTCTGCTGGCCCGCGAACTGTTCCATCTGGTGGTCCTGGACCTCATGCTGCCCGGCGAGGATGGCCTGTCGGCCTGTCGCCGGCTGCGCGAGAAGAACAACCAGATCCCGATCATCATGCTCACCGCCAAGGGCGACGAGGCCAGCCGCATCCAGGGCCTGGAAGGCGGCGCCGACGACTACCTGGCCAAGCCGTTCAACCCGCGCGAGCTGCTGGCGCGCATCAAGGCCGTGCTGCGCCGCCAGGCGCCGCTGGTGCCCGGTGCGCCGGCCAGCGAGGACGAGGTGGTCAGCTTCGGCGACTACCAGCTGTCGCTGGCGACCCGCGAGCTGAAGAAGGGCGACCAGGTGCAGATGCTCACCACCGGCGAGTTCGCCGTGCTCAAGACCCTGGTGCAGCACGCCCGCGAACCGCTGACCCGCGACAAGCTGATGAACCTGGCGCGCGGCCGCGAATGGGACGCCCTGGAGCGCTCCATCGATGTGCAGATCTCGCGCCTGCGCCGACTGATCGAGCCGGACCCGTCCAAGCCGCGCTACATCCAGACGGTGTGGGGCGTGGGCTACGTGTTCGTGCCGGACGGCAACAAGTGAGCCGAGCCTCTCCGGCATGAACGCGCCGTTCTGGTTTCCGCAGAGCTTCTTTGCGCGCACCCTGTGGATGGTGCTGATCGTCGTGCTGTTCTCCAAGGTACTCACGCTGGTGTACCTGATGATGAACGAGGACGTGCTGTTCGATCGCCAGTACAGCCACGGCGCGGCGCTGACCGTGCGCGCCTACTGGGCGGCGCCGGAGGCGGACCGGCCGAAGATCGCCGAGGCGGCGGGTCTGCGCATCGCACCGCGCGCCCAGGTGCCGGACGGCGAGCATCACTGGCCGTATAGCGACATCTTCGCCCGGCAGATGCAGGACGAGCTGGGCCCCGAGACCCAGGTACGCCTGCGCGCGCTCGGCTCGCCGGCGCTCTGGGTGCACGCACCAAGCCTGGGACCGGACTGGCTGCGGGTGCCCATGTACCCCTCCCCGCTGCGTGGCCAGCGCATCTGGAACGTGCTCGGCTGGTTCCTGGCCATCGGCCTGCTGTCCACCGCGGCGGCCTGGATCTTCGTGCGCATGCTCAACGCGCCGCTCAAGCGCCTGGTGTTCGCCGCCCGCCAGGTGGGCCGCGGGCGCAGCGTGCGCCTGCCGATCAGCGACACGCCCAGCGAGCTCACCGAGGTATACCGGGCGTTCAACCAGATGGCGGCGGACGTGGAGAAGGCCGCCAGCGAGCGCGAACTGATGCTGGCCGGCGTGTCCCACGATCTGCGCACGCCGCTGACCCGTCTGCGCCTGTCGCTGGAGCTGTTGGGCACCGACTCGGAACTGACCGAGGACATGGTGCGCGACATCGAGGACATGGACGCCATCCTCGATCAGTTCCTGGCCTTCATCCGCGACGGGCGCGACGAGCCGGTGGAGGATCTGGACCTGGCTGAGCTGGTGCGCGAGACCGTGGCCCCCTACAACCAGCAGCGCGAGCAGGTGCAGCTGGCGGTGCAGGCCGGCATCCCTCCCGTGCCGCTGCGCCGTATCTCCATCAAGCGCCTGCTCACCAACCTGATCGAGAACGCTCTGCGCTACGGCGGCCAGGAGGTGCGCGTCGAGGCGCGGCTGGCCGGCGATCCGGGCGCGCCCTTCGTGCTGCTGAGCGTGCAGGACCGTGGCCCCGGCCTGGCGGAGCACGAGCTGAGCGACATCTTCAATCCCTTCATCCGTGGCGACCGCGCCCGGGGCGGCACCGGCACCGGGCTGGGCCTGGCGATCGTCAAGCGCATCGCCGCATTGCACGGCGGCCACGTGGAACTGCGCAACCGCGAAGGCGGCGGACTCGAAGCGCGGGTGTGCCTGCCGCTGGGGCTGCTGCTGCCGCGCGAGGCGGGTTGAGCCGAGAGAGCCGGGGGCGCGGACTGGCCCGCGAGCTTTTCTTGTCGACCCCACCCAAAAGCTCGCGACTGACGTCGCTCCAACAGGTTGCTCCCGCAGGTTCCGCAGCGTCCTTCAATCAGCCCTTGCCGCGCGTGCGGGTAGCCCCGGGGCAGGCGTTCTTTTCCAGGTACTCGATGACCAGGCCGGCGATGTCCTTGCCGGTGGTGGATTCGATGCCTTCCAGGCCGGGCGAGGAATTCACCTCCATCACCAGCGGGCCATGATTGGAGCGCAGGATGTCCACCCCGGCGACGTTCAGGCCCATCACCCGCGCCGCGCGAATGGCGGTGGAACGCTCCTCCGGGGTGATCTTGATCAGGCTGGCGCTGCCGCCGCGGTGCAGATTGGAGCGGAATTCGCCGGGCTTGGCCTGGCGCTTCATGGCGGCGATCACCTTGTCACCGACCACGAAGCAGCGGATGTCGGCGCCGCCGGCCTCCTGGATGTACTCCTGCACCATGATGTCCTGCTTGAGGCCCATGAAGGCCTCGATCACCGATTCGGCGGCCTTCTCGGTTTCGCACAGCACTACGCCGATGCCCTGGGTGCCTTCCAGCACCTTGATCACCAGCGGCGCGCCACCGACCATGCGGATCAGGTCCGGTACGTCGTCCGGCGAGTGGGCGAAACCGGTCACCGGCAGGCCGATACCTTTGCGCGACAACAGCTGCAGCGAGCGCAGCTTGTCCCGCGATCGGCTGATGGCCACCGACTCGTTGAGCGGAAACACGCCCATCATTTCGAACTGGCGCAGCACCGCGCAGCCGTAAAAGGTCACCGAGGCGCCGATGCGCGGAATCACCGCGTCGAAACCTTCCAGCGCCCGGCCGCGGTAGTGGATCTGCGGCTTGTGGCTGGCGATGTTCATGTAGGCGCGCAGGGTGTCGATCACCTGCACCTCGTGGCCGCGTTGCACTCCGGCTTCCACCAGACGGCGCGTCGAATACAGGTTGGGGTTGCGTGACAGGATGGCGATCTTCATTGCGCACCGGAGAGATTGGGGAGCTGGGGCTTGTCCTGGACATAGGCAAGGGCGGGGTTGACCACCAGTTGGCCGTCGATCAGCGCCTTGGCGCCGAGCAGTACACGAAAGCGCATGTTGCGGCGGCAGGTCAGGGTGAAGTGCACCGGCCAGGTGCGGTCGCCCAGGGTCAGGCGGGTGCGGATCATATAGCGCAACTGGGTCTGGCCGTTGGAGCTTTTGATCTTCTTGACGGCCACCAGCGGCGCTTCGCAGCGATGCCGGCGCTGCACCAGGGTGCCGATATGCGCGGTGAAGCGTACCCAGTCCTCGCCGCCATGGGTGAAGGGCTGGATATCGGTGGCATGCAGCGCCGAGGTGCCGGCGCCGGTGTCGATCTTGGCGCGCAGGCCCAGCAGACCCAGGTCCGGCAGGCCGATCCATTCGTGCAATCCGATGACGCTGAGGTGGTCGAACGTCTTCATGGCGGCCTCCCCGGTAAATTTCCGGCATTCTAGTGGCCCGCTGCGGGCCGCACACCTGTTGTACAGGGACGGCGTTCATCCGCGAACGAGCCTGGAGAGAGCATGAACGATCGTGATGACAAGGTCCGCCTGGACAAATGGCTGTGGGCGGCCCGTTTCTTCAAGACCCGCGCCCTGGCCAAGGCGGCCATCGAGGGCGGCAAGGTGCAGCACCGGGGCGAGCGCTGCAAGCCGGGCAAGGAGCCGAAGGTCGGCGAGGAATACCTGATCCGCACCGGGTTCGACGAGCGCACGGTGCGCGTGCTGGCGCTCTCCGACGTGCGTCGCGGTGCGCCGGAGGCGCAGCTGCTGTACCAGGAAACCGAGGAGAGCATCGCGCGGCGCGAGGAGGCCGCGCGGCAGCGCAAGGCCGGCGCCCTGGGCATCGAGACCGACGGACGGCCGACCAAGAAACAGCGCCGGCAGATTCACCGTTTCCTCGACGACTACTGAGCCAGTGCGCTGTAGGCGATGCGCGGCACGCCCTCCAGGCGCCGGGCCAGCACCTCGCCCAGCGACTGGCCCTCCGCCAGGTAGGCATCGCCGAAGCCCTGTTGCAGGGGATAGGGATGGGCAATGACCTCAAGCACACCGTTGCCGGGGAGCAGGCCATGGTGCAGGTCCAACGGTGTGCAGACGTGGTCCGCGCTGGCATGGCCCAGGCGGCGCAGTCGCTGGTTGAGCAGCGCCTTGAACAGGCGCTTGGGCAGCGTGAGGTTGCGTCCCAGGTTGCGGGCCAGACGCACCGGCACGCCCTGGTGGGCGGCGAAGCGGGCCACCACCTCGCCGACCGGCAGGATGTTGTGCACATGCTGGTGCGAGTCGATATGACTGGGGCGGACGCCGTGCTCGAGGCAGCGCTGCCATTGCGCCTGCAGTTCCGCCTCGATGGCCTGGCGAGTGCGCCGCGGCAGCCAGAGCCGATGACGCGGCAGGTTGAGGTCGAACTCCCCGGCGGCGTTGCACAGGCGCGGCTGGGCGCGGATGGCCGTGCTCAGCGGACGCCCGTAGGTGAGGTTGAAGTGCAGGCCGACGCGCCCCTGCAGGCCGTGCTCGCGGGTCAGCGCGCACGCCTCGACGAAGGCCGGCATGTTGGCCATGAGGGTGGCCGAGCTGATCAGTCCCTGCTGGAAGGCAGCGATGATGGTGCGGTTTTCGTCGTGGCTGAGACCGAAGTCATCGGCATTGATGATGACGCGCTGGATCATTGGCCGGCTCCCTGCAGCAGGTCGCCGCCCAGGGGCTCCCCGCTGCGCCGCTGCTTGCGCCATTCCCAGGCGCGGTGTGCCAGGCCCATGAGAATCCCGGAAGGCCGCCAGGAGTAAAAGCTCCAGCGCAGGTGTTCGACCTGGCCGTTCATGCGTTCGTGCAACTGGTGGGTGGAGCCGCTGCGGCTGATCCGTGAGGCGTCGACCCAGCGCCAGCCCTCTTCCAGGCCCCACTGGATCCATTCGTCCAGCAGCAGGCGGCCGCCGCTCAGCTCGGCGTACTCCGGCAGAAACGCCAGGTTGTAATCGTACAGCCGGCCGTTGTGCAGCAGGCCCAGGCGATAGCTGATGCAGCGTCCCTCATGCTCGAGCATGACCACCCGCACCAGATCGACGGCGGCAAGGGCGGTGAAGGCTTCGCGCATCCAGCCGCGTCGGGGTTCGCAGAAGATGCCCACTTCCTCCTGGCCTTTCCAGCTGCGTTCTTCCACTGCGGCCAGGCTATCCAGCAGAGCGCCAATGCTGGTGGCATCCGGCGCTACCCGGCGCACCGTGGCGCCGATCTCATCACTGCGCTTGCGTGCCTTGCGCAGTTTGTAGCGCACGTTGCGGTGCGGTTCCTGGCGGTCCTGCGGGGAAATGAGGTGGTAGGGAGCACGACAGCTCAGGTGGCAGTGGTGGCTTGAACTCAGGTGAGCCCAGTGCTGCATGCAGCGCTGGGTGTTGGCGTCGGTGGTGAGTTCGTTCAGCTGCAACAGGGTATGCGGCAGCCGGCGGCGTATTTCTTCCAGCGCCTGGGTCAGGCCGCTGTCGTCGAGCTGGCAAAGCAGGGCGAGTCGATCACTCATCGGATAACCGAGGTGGCGCAGGGTGCGCCAGCGCAGTCCGAAACGCGATTCGCGGAACGCCACCAGCGGCAGGCACAGGGACAACTGATCGCCCTTCCACGCCAGCAGGACATGCAGCGGCTGGTCCGGCTCCAGGTTGTGCTCAGCGGCGAGCAGCCAGGTCAGGTGATTGAACGGGGTGCTGTGGGACAGGCGCTCGCAAAGTTGCGCATAAGCCTGGACGGGGAAGTCGGGTGCGGACAGCGAATCACACCATTGGAAGCGGTAATCCATGACCGATCGCTCTGGCTGTTTGGAAAGTGAGCTATGCAAACGAGCCCGTGCGACGTCCTGCTGCATGGGCAGCACCTGTTATAGCAGTGTTTCGACCGGCAGGCGCCTCGAAAGGATGGGTTACACATTGCGCTTTACGAAAAACTGACATTTGTCGGCGGCTCGCACGGGCCTGCCAGAGCTTGGCTAGAGTTCGCGCAATCCCTGGCGTGGGCTGTCTTTCACGGGGATGAGAACGCCTCTATTTCTGCAAGGACGCATGAAATGACAGACCTTTCCGCACTGGCTGCCGATCTTCCCGTGTCGACGGAACCTGTGCACCGGATCGTCGTGGTCGCCGAGCCCAACGAGCTGGCCCACCATCTGCAAGCCTGGGAACAGTTGGTCGAACAGGCCGCCGAGCCCAATGCCTTCTATGAGCCCTGGGCCCTGTTGCCGGCGTTGCGCCATCTACGCGGAGGGCAGGCGGTCCGCGTGCTGCTGTTCTTTCGGGACAGTGAGCGGACGGTGCTCGATGGCATCCTGCCCCTGTTCGGCAGGAGCTACGGCAGGCTGCTCGCCTGCCTGCACACGTACCGGCATCGCTACTGCTTCTCCGCCGAACCCCTGCTGCGCCGCGGCCGGGAAAGCGAGGTGGCGCACAGCTTTGTCGCCTGGTTGCGGCAGTTTCGCTACCCACTGCTGAGCCTGCGGGGACTGGATGCCGAGGGTGCCTGGCTGCGCGAGCTCCGCCCCGCCCTGCAGCGCTGCGGGTTGCGCTTTCTGCCAGCCGCCCCGGTGCAGCGCGCACTGCTACCCCTTGAGGGTGGTCTCGAGGCGTTCCTGGAGCGTACGCCGGCCAAGAAGCGCAAGGAGTATCGACGCCTGCGGGAGCGTCTGGCTGGGCTGGGCGATCTGCAGGTCGATGTCTTGCGGCCGGGCGCGCGGGATCTGCAGTCCTGGCTGGATGCCTTTGTCGCGCTGGAGCTCAAGGGCTGGAAAGGGCGCGAAGGCACTGCCCTTGGCAGCCGGCCCGAGTGCCGGCGCTTCTTCGAGGAAACCGCGCGCAGCGCCCACGAAAGAGGCCTGCTGGTGATGATGCGTATGAGCCTGGACGGCAAGCCGCTGGCCATGCTCTGCGACCTGCTGGCGCCGCCGGGGCGTTATGCCTTCAAGACCGCCTACGATGAGGACTACTCGCGTTTTGCGCCGGGCGTCCTGCTGGAAATCGAAAACGCCACCCTCAGCTTCCAGGACCCGCGTGGCGTGGAATGGCTGGATTCCTGCGCGGCACCGGATAACGCGCTCCTCAACCGACTCTACCCGGGCCGCCGCAGCCTGAGCGACCTGACCATCTGCCCCCAGGGTCTGGCGTGGGCAGGCCTGATGGCGTCGAGTGGCCTGAAGCGTCTGCGTCAACGCTGGCGCCTGGAAGAAGCGGGTCGTACGGCCTGAGCGGTTGCCCCGGGTCCGAGACCCGGGTGCGCGCCTTGAGTCTCACCACCAGCCGCTGGATTTGCCGCTGGGCAGCAGGCCCGGTCGTTCGACCGGGATGGGTGGCTGGGGACGGGCGGGCTGTACGGTGAAGCGCAGGCCGCCGAAGAAGGTGTGGGCATGCACCTTGCGGCCGTCCTCACGGAAGCCCAGGCGCTCCATGAGCCGCAGCATGATGCGGTTGCGACAGTCCACCACGGCGACCGCGCGCTTGTAGCCGCGACTGCCCAGCAGTTGCCAGAGATAGTCCTGTCCGCCCAGGAACAGGGCGCTGCCCCGATGGGTCGGTGCGATCTCCAGGGCAAACAGATAAGCATCGCCGGGTGTCACCGGGAACCAGCTGCGGAAGTAATGGCCATCGTAGTAGTCGCGCGGGCTGATCCACATGAAGGCGCAGACGTCTCCGAAGGAGTCCAGTGCGGCGTAGCCGTGCAGGTCGGGCTGGGCAAGCAGGTCGGCCATCACCCCCACCTGCTCGGGGAAGTGGCGCCGAAAGGCCGGCAGCAGGCGAGGGCTGATATCCACATAGCGCCAGGCGTGCCGGCGCGGCAGCTTCATTGGCGTCTGGCTCAGCTCGCGGGCGAACCAGTGCAGCTCGTTGTGCGCATAGATGAAGCGTTCCCGGAACAGGCGCAGCGTACCCATCCATCCCTTGCGCCGCAGCTTGCGGTTGAGCTCCTGAAGTTTCATGGCTGCTCCCAGGTCAATGCGAACAGGGTTTCGCCCGGAACCTCGAAACGCCACGCGGTGTCCTCACAGCGGGGCGACGAGGGGGTGGCCCCATCGCCGAACAGGGTGAGGTGCGGAGGGTCGAGTCCCGAGCAGGGGGTGCCGTCCAGATCGAAGCGCACCTGCTGGTTGCGGGCTACCTTGTTCACCCCCAGCAGATTCATCCTGACGCCGCTGCGCATGGCCAGGGCATCGATCTCGAAGGCGTCGTTGTCGAGCTTGAGCACCTGATCACCCCAGTGCTCGAGCATGAACACCATGGCCTGCCCGACCGGCCGCAGGCTGTAGCGATCACCGGCCTCCAGCTTCAGCAGGCCTTTGAAGTGATGGTCGTCGTCGGCGAGCAGGAACCAGTTGAGCATGTCCAGCAAGCCATCCTGCGAGGCCTGGATGGCCACCGAGGCCCACCACAGCGCGGCGAACCGGGTTTCCTGCTCGTAGGGGCTGACGGTATTGCCGCTGGACAGATTGGTCTGGTCGATCAGCAGGGCCTTGCGGGGTCGCCCTTGAGGGGTGTAGCCGACCAGGTCGGCGGCCTGGCGCACGCTGTAGCGGTACCACTCGGTGGCGCGCAGGTCGCGTATGAACCATTCGTGCCAGGCCAGCGCGTCGATCAGCGGCTCATGCTCGGCCAGCAATCGGGCCGCCCAGTCCAGGCCGCGCCGGTCTCGTGCGCCCTGCATGGTGGGGCCGTTGACCAGTCGGGAGGACGCCGGCATGGCGATGCGGATACCCGCCGCCTGGGCGCGCGGGTCGTCGCGCACCTGTCGCGCCATCTGGGCGAAGTAGCGTGAGAACGCCGCATAGCTGGGGTAGTTGAGGTTGGGCTCGTCCGCTGGCGACAGGTAATGGATCCCCCCCTTGCCCAGGCTGATGGTGCTGTCCAGCCAGGCCTTCAGGCCGGCTCGGCTGGTGGCGTCGAAGTCCAGCAGGTGCACGCGCCCGGTCTTGGCCATCAGCGTAATGTCGTGGTCGATGCCGTAGCGGTGCCGGTACTGGGGGCGGAAGCGCTGTTCGTGTGCCGGGTTGCGCGCCATCACGTTGACGAAGCTGTAGTGGCCGGCCGTCTGCGGACGCAGCTCGCCCATCAACTGGGCATCCTCCGGCAACGTGTAGGGAAGCCCGATGCCCAGGCGCGCCGGCGGGCCAACCACGCTGTCGC
Source organism: Pseudomonas flexibilis (assembly GCF_000802425.1). Lineage (GTDB taxonomy): Bacteria > Pseudomonadota > Gammaproteobacteria > Pseudomonadales > Pseudomonadaceae > Serpens > Serpens flexibilis. The sequence goes on from NZ_JRUD01000027.1 coordinate 20,188, forward strand.
GCAACGTCAGGTTGACGCGACCCTCGGCCTGGCTGGGGCGACGTTGCAGGTCCTCGGGGCGCTGGGCGAACAGGTTGTCGGTGTTGTCCAGCCAGAAGGCGGCCTTGCCCGTGCCAACGAGGCGCAGGCGCCAGATTTCGTCGCGCTCGGATACCGGCAGGGAGAGCAGATCGTGGCGCGGGTACAGGCCGTGGCGCCTGAGCTGCAGCGTCAGGGCCTTGCCGTCGCTCAGGCGTTCGGCGTGCAACGCCCTGACCCCGTCATGGTGCTTACCGCCCAGCTGGGCGCCGACCCCGGCCGGAACGCGGAAATACAGCTCCAGCTCGCGGCCGGTTTCCAGGCTGAAGTGGTGCTTGACGGGTTCGAACAGCGAGGCGGCCGTGTCGGGATGGCGGACCCGGTAGTGGCGGAAGCTATAGCCGGGAATCTCCAGACGATAGCCGTCGTCGTCGGGCTTTATCCGCCATTCGCGTCGTCCCTGCACTTCTTCGGCAGGGATTGCGAAGCGTTGCACCAGCTGCCCGTTGCCGCGTTGCAGATACAGCTGCTCCTGATTGGCATCGGCTTGCCAGGCCGGGCTCCATTCGATGTGCAGCAGTTCCTCCCGAGTGGGCCAGACATGTACCGCGCCGTCGCGGATGCCCGACCATTCCAGCGCCAGGGAGAGGGAGGGAAGGCTGCTGAGCAGCAGCCCGATCAGAGCCCGCCGGGTTCGCATGCCGACCTCCGTGCCAGCAGATGGGAAGAAAGGAAGCCAATGTCGCTGGGCAGAATCAGCAGGGTCTTGCCGACGGGTACCCGGCTGAGCCGGGTATAGAGCACCAGCATGGACAACGTGAGGACACTGTAGGCGGTGGATGAGGCGATTGCCGCTCCAACGATGCCCATCTGCGGAATCAGCACCGCGTTCATGGCCAGGTTGAGCGCGGCGGCGAAGCCGGCCATCCACGACAGGGTCCCGGGGCGACCCTTGCCGACCAGGTCCAGGTGCAGAATGCTGGCGTAACAGAGGCTGAAGATGCCCGGCAGCAACGCGAGCAGGGCCGGGTAGGCCGGCCGATAGGCCTCGCCGAACAGCAGCACGATCAGCCATTCGCCCAGCACCGCCATGCCCAGGCAGGCGCCGAGCATGGCCGTGCCGGTCAGGCGCAGGGCCAGGGGGGTCAGTTCGTCGATGCCCTCGCCCTGCTGCAGCAGTTTTTTCATCAGGGGCGTGGTCACCGCCTCCGGCACGATGATCAGCAGTTCGGCCGCCGCGCTCGCCATGGCGTAATAGCCCAGTGCGGTGCTGTCGAGCATGAGGCCGATCAGCAGGTAATCGGCGCGCATCAGCAACTGCTGAAAGAGGATGTCCGGGTGGCTCTTGCCACCGATGCTGAGCATCTCCCGGCGGCTTTCGCGGTTCCAACGCAGGTGCAGGTCATGGAAGCGCGCCAGCAGACACAGGCCGACCACGACTGCCAGCGACAGCCCGCCGATCCAGCTGATCACCGCCGCCTCCAGCGCCATGTCCTGCCAGATCCAGAACAACGCCAGGAACAGCGCGAGCGGGGTCAGGGATTCAATCAGGCGCAGGCTGTTGAAGGCGCCCACGCGGCCATCGGCGTTGTGCAGATTGAACAGCGCGCTTTTCAGTACGAACAGGGGCACCACCAGCAACAGCAGCCAGGCCAGCAGGCCCAGCTCCTGGGCCAGGTCCAGATCCTGGCCGAGGCTGCGCAGCAGGACGACACCCACCAGGGTGGCCAGCGCCGAGAACAGGCAGCCATACACCAGCACCAGGGCCAGCAGGGCGCCCATCGGACGCTGGCGCGCCGATTGATAGCCGAGCGCCGTGTTCAGACCGCCGCTGGTGATGCCGCCGATCATTTCCGGCATGGCGCTGAGCAATGCGAACAGGCCCCGGTCGGCGGGGCCGAGAATGCGTGCCAGCAGGATGTTACGTGCCAGGCGCAGCACCAGCATGGCCAGGCTGGTGCCCACGCTCTGCAGCATCTGGCGCAGGAAGTGGCGCTTGCTCATGCCCGCTCACCCTGCATCATTCGCCAGGCCAGCAACGACGGTCGAACGGCATTCAGCTGGCTGACACCGATACGTGGCAACGCCAGGCTGTCGTCCCGGCCGCTGAACAGGCCGGGCCGGGTACTCAGGGCATAGCGGTAACGGTGGCTGCCGAGCCGGCGCCTCACGGTTTCGTCATGGTCGCCATTGGGATAGCAATACACCGGCAGCGGGTTGCGGCAGCGCTGTTGCAGCAGCGCAGTGCTGTCGTGCAGTTCCCGTTCCAACTGCTGCGCGTCGAGCTGGGTGAGGATGCTGTGGCTGGCGCCATGGGGGCCGAAACGCACCAGGCCGGAGGCTTCCAGGGTGCGCACCTGCTCCCAGTCGAGGGCATGGGGCTCGGCATCCGCCGGACAGCTGTCGGCCAGGGCCTGCAGGGCGCCGCCCGGCAGCCGCTTGAGGCTTTGCAGGAACAGGCCCAGGGCGGTGCTGCGCGTCAGTGGGTCGCTGGCGTCGAGAATGGCCGGTGGGGGTGATGCGCCCATCTCGCGCAGACGGGTGCAGAGCTGTCCGCAGGCGGCCGTGCCGTGCCGGCCCCAGAGTGTTTCCCCAAGGCTTTCCCACCAGAAGTGGCGTCGCGTGCCGATGAAGTCGGTGGACAGGAAGATGCTGGCCGGCACTTCGTAGCGCTGCAACAGCGGAAAGGCCTGGCTGGCGTTGTCTCGCCAGCCGTCATCGAAGGTCAGCGCCACGCGCAGGCGATCCGAAGGTCCGGCATGCGGGTCGAGCAGCTCCATGAGGGGCACGCACTCGAAGTGGCTGCGCAACCAGCGCAACAGCCTTTCGAAGGCCGGACTGCCGATGCACAGTTCCCGGCGGTGCGGCAGGGCGGCTTCCCGGTCGTCCGGAATGACCCGGTGCAGCATGAGAATGACGCCCTCGGCCTGCTGGCGTCGGGACAGGGGGTTGTGCAGATAGCACCAGCCGGCACCGGCCTTGAGAGCCTGTTTCAAATTCATGGAGGTTACTCAGCGATTCTGTTGCGGATTCCACTGGCTGAAGCGTTGGCCACTGGCGAAGTGCCAGACGCCGGCGCCGATGGCGGTGAGGGTGACCAGCACGTAGGCGGCCAGGCGGAAGGGCTTCGGCAGGCGGTGATGACGGCCCAGCAGGCCGACCAGGGCGACGGCGTAGCCGCTCAGCTGGGCGAGCAGCGTGAAGCGATAGAACGCGCCGCTGTCCCAGAGCCAGAGATTGCTGAGCAGCAGCGGAATCAGCAGGATCGGCACCAGGCGGCGGAGCAGCTTGTGGGTCAGCAGGCCGATGGCGAAGAAGCCGTGGCGACGCGGATCGAGCAATTCGCGGCGGCGCACCAGGCTCTGCAGGCCCTGGGTGGTGATGCGGTGCCGGCGTCGGAACTGGTTGCCGGCGGTTTCCACGCCGGTATCCACGACCCGGGCGTTTTCGGCGAAGACGATCTGCCGGCCGGCCACCGAGGCGCAGGTGGTCAGGAAGAAGTCGTCGGTCACATCGCCCGGCACGGGCTGGAACAGTTCGCGGCGCAGCGCCTGCAATCCGCCATCGGCGGAGGCCATGCAGCCGGTACGGCTTTCCAGGCGGCGCAGCCAGGACTCGTAGGCGCGGTAGAGGCGGTCGCCGATGGCCAGGGCCCGGCCGGACGAGGGAATGGCCACGTTGCCGGCCACGGCGCCGACGCGGGGATCGGCAAATGGCTGCACCAGCTGCGCCAGGGTGTCCGGCTCCCAGAGCGTGTCGGCATCGCTGAACACCAGGATATCGCCGTCGGCAACCGACACCGCCCCGTTCAGGGCCTCGGCCTTGCCGCCGCGGGGCAGGTCCAGGACGCGGATGTCGTGGTCGGGATGCTCGTCGGCGAAGCGTTGAGCCAGCGACACGGTGGCGTCGCTGGAGCCATCGCTGGCGATGATGATCTGGCACAACTCGTGCGGGTAATCGGCGTCGAGCAGCGATTGCAGTTTGGCCTGCATGTGCCGCTCCTCGTTGTAGGCGGCGACTATCAGGCTTACCCGCGGGCGCTCGGCGGGGAGCGCCATGCGGGGCGGCGGCTGCAGCAAGCCGTAGAGCGCCAGTAGGGCGGGATAGCCCAGGTAGGCAAAGAAGGGCAGGAAAAGGCAGAGCCAGAACAGTGCTTCAGCCACGTGAGGGCCTCCGTGCGGTCAAGTCCAGGAATCCGAGCAGCAGGGCCAGTCCGGCCACGTGCATGCGCAGCCAGTGCAGCAGCAGCAGACGCAGCGCCAGCAGCGGGCGTCGGCGGTTGTAGCGATGGCGCAGTGTCAGCAGGGCGGCTGGCAACCAGCCGAGGGCGAAGACGCCCAGAGCCGTCAGCGGCTGACCAAGCAGCAGGAGGAGCAGTGCGAATGCGGTAACCGCCCAGTGGCCAGCCGCCAGCAGTGGAAAGCGCAGCAGGCGTGGATTGAGCTGGTTGCCACGCAGCAGCTGAACCAGGCTGTTCTGTCGCCAGAGCTCCTTGCCCAGCCATTCGCGCCAGCTGGTTTCAAAGCCCCAGTTGAGCACCGTGGGAGTGGGCAGGCTGAGCAGGCGGGCCCCGGCGCGGCCCAGGCGCAGGCTGAAGTCCTTGTCCTCGCCGGTGCGCAGACGCTCATCGAAGCCGCCGACCCGCTCGAACCAGTGCCGCTCCAGGCACAGGTTGGCAGTGGGGAGCCAGTCCAGCAGGGTGGCGCGATCACGCTCGGCGGCCACCTTGTGCAGCCAGGCGCGGGCGTACCAGGGCGCTTGCGGTGGCGGCTGATGGACCAGTCCGAGCACGTCGGCGCAGTCCTTCTGGCGAACGTTGTTCCATTCCAGCAGCCAGCTTTCCGGCACCTGCATGTCGGCATCGAGAAACGCCAGCCACGCGTGTCGGGAGGCCGCCGCGCCCCGGTTGCGCAGGGCGGCGATGCTGAGGCGAGGACAGTCCAGTACCCTGGCGCCGAGCTCCCGGGCGATCCGCGGACCGTCGTCGCTGGAACCGTTGTCGACGACGATCACTTCCCACTCGCACCCGGCGCGCTCGGCGGCCGCTCGCACGGCCTGTAGGGTGCGGGTGATGTGCCGAGCCTCGTTGAACATCGGGATGACGACGCTGATGGCCTGGCTCATGCGGGACGTGCCTCCGGCAGGGTGGCCGCCGCGGTCGCCTCGGTGGTTTCCAGGCGCATGCCGCTGGAGATGGCCAGCAGGATCCACAGCAGCTTGCTGTTGGGGATGCTCAGGAACAGCAGGAACACGCTCAGGGCCAGAAACGTCAGCCCCATGAAGGCCGCCAGCTGCGCGCGATGGTTGTCGCCAGCCTGGAGCCAGTGCGCGCGGGCGTGCTGAAAGTTCTTCAGGCCAAGCAGCACCAGGGCGATGAACAGCAGGCCACCGGGCAGGCCGACCTCGCTGAGCATGCCCATATAGGTGTTGTGGGCGACCCGGTGCAGGTTGGGGTCATTGGGGCTGAGGGAGAAAGCCACGGCGAAGCCCGACTCGGCGTATTCCAGCGGGAAGGTGCCCGGCCCCGAACCGAGCAACGGATGCTCGGCAATCACCTGGCTGCCGACGACCAGATAGGAGGTGCGGCGGCCCAGAGAGGGGTCGTCGTAGGAACGCACTCCCTGCTTGATGAAGGCCAGGGTCTTGACCCGCTCGACGTACTCATCGGGCAATGCCTGGAAGGCCAGCGGGGCGCCGATCATCAGCGCCAGTAGAATGAAGCCGAAGTGGCGCGGCTGGATGTAGCGGCGGTAGGCGCGAAAGTGCCAGAGCGCCCCCAACAGGCAGAGCAGGAAGATCAGGAAGCCCGAACGCGAGCCGGTCTTGGTCAGGCCGAAGATCAGGAACACCATCAGGCCCAGCCAGAACAGGCGCATCAGCAGATGGCGGGCGCGCAGGGCCAGCAGCAGTGCGGGCGGAATGGCGGTGGTCAGCAGCAGGGCGAAATAGTTGGGATCGGTGAGCAATCCCAGGGAGCGGCCGGTGCGCTCGTCGATGTTGTCCAGCGCGATGACGCCGCTGACGCTGACGCCTAGCACCATCAGACGGGCCAGCCAGAGCAGGTCGAGCTCCTTGTAGAGCAGCAGGGTCAGGCCGAACAGTGACAGGCCGACCGACAGCTGGCGCAGGGTTTCCAGCGACAGGGGAATGTGCCGGCTGTAGAGAATGCTCAGCACATAGCAGAACAGAAATGGCAGCAGCAGCTTCCACAGGTTGCTGCGCAGGCGCTGCTCGGGCAGCTGGCGCAGCAGCAGCTGCAAGGCCACCACCAGGATCAGGGTGTAGCCCACCAGCTTGCCGCCGGTGATGGCGCTGCCCTCCGGGAACAGGCCCTCGACCGGAATCATCGCCACCAGACCGAGAATGCCCCAGGCGGGATGCTTGTACAGCACGCCGAGCGCGATCAGTGCGGGCGCCAGCAGCGGCGCCACGAACGGCAGGGGACCGGCCAACAGGACGGCGATGGTCAGGCCGAGCAGCAGGGACAGCGGAAGTATCAATGCCATGAAGGGTTTCCCGCGCGACGATAGAGCTGGTCCCAGCGTGCGGTCTGGCCAGGTAGGTGAAAGCGTTCCTGCTGAACCTGACGGGCCCGTTCGGCCAGGCGCTGGCGCAGCAACGGGTCGTTGAGCAGGCGTTCGGTCTGGGTGATCAGGTCGGGCAGATCCTCGGCCGGACTGAGCAGTGCGGACTGCTCATGGACGAGCACGTCGGGAATCCCGCCTACCGCGAAGGTGGCGATGGGAGTACCGAGCTGCATGGCTTCCAGCAGCACCATGGGCGTTCCCTCGGTCCGCGAGCTGAGGACCAGCACGGTCAGCGCGCTCAGCCAGTCGGTCATCCGCTCCTGGTAGCCGGGGAGCAGGATGCGTCCGCAGAGGCCGGACGCCGCGATGCGTGCTTCGAGTTCTGCGCGCTGCGGACCTTCACCCAGCAGTACCACTGACAGCGCCGGATGGCGTCGACACAGCGCGATGGCCAGCTCGACGAACAGGTCCGGTCCCTTTTCCAGGCTGAGCCGACCGACGAAGCCCAGCAGCGGCGCCGGTGGGGCTGCAGCCGGACGTCCGACCGGTTGTCCAGCACTTGCCGGCAGGCCATTGGGCAGCACATGCAGCTTGTGTCCGCGCACGCCGGCCTTGCGCAACAGGCGGGCAATGCTGTCGGCTACACAGACCACCGCCTTCACCTGCGGTGTGCGGCATAGCTGCAGGGTCAGCCAGGTGTATACGCGCTGCTTGCGGTTGCTGGGCGTGAAGCCGTGCTGGGTGGCGATCAGCGGCAGGCCGAAACGGCAAGCGGCCAGCCAGCCGAGCACCAGGCCCTTGAAACCGTGGGCGTTGATCAGCAGCCGGGGGCCGGCCGGGTCAAATTGCGTCTGACGTATGGCCTGCAGCAATTCGCGCAGCCCGCCGCCGCAGCGGCGGATCTCCACGCCGGCTGCGGCGAAACGCTGGAACAGGCTGTCGGGACCGCTGAGCAGCCACACCTGATGTTTCCCCGGCACATGCAGGCAGTGGTCGAGCAGCATGCGCTCCAGTCCGTAGAAACCGCCGCTGCCGAGCAGGTGCACGATGCGCTGTGGCGCGTCCCGTGTTGCGGTCAGCTGGCAGCCCAGTGCCGAATCCATGGCAGACGTCCTGTCTTGTGCGGGTCGGTTTGGTCGGGATCATCGGCGTCGATGGTCATGAGTACCGGCAGGCCCAGCTGCTCACCGACCTGACCCGGGTGCTTGAAGCGGTGATCGAAGAACTCGCGGATGTAGCCCAGGGCGATGGCCAGGAGCAGTCCGGTCAGCAAGCCCAGCGGAATGACCTTGGAGGGCACCGGGAAGGTGGCTTCGGTGGGTTCGAACGGCCGCGTCAGGATGCGCGCATTGGACAGGGCACCCAGCACGTCACTGGTTCGGCTTTCTTCGTAGCGCTGGGTATAGGCGAAGAACGCCTGATGCAGCGCCTCGATCTCCGTGTTCAGCTGGCGCAGTTGCGACTGGATGCCCTGCAGATCGCGGATGCGGCTCTTGTATTCGGCGACGCGCTCGCTTTTCTGGGCGATCACCCCGGTGACGATTTCCTGATTCTTCTCCCGCTCCTGGATCCGGTTCCTCACCACCTGCAGGAACTGCTGGCGGGCGCGCTGGATCTGCGCGCGCAGGGTCTGCATCGGTACGCTGTCGGCCTGGAAGATGTCGCTTTCGGTGCCGTACTGGCTGACCAGCTCGATCAGGCGGTCACCGAGCTGGCGGATCTCGCGGTCGTCGTAGGTGGCGTTCTCCAGAGTCTGGGCGAAGGTGTAGGGGAAGCTGTAGTCGTTCAGGCGTGCCTGGCTGGCCACGTTGAGGCTCTTCTGCAGGTAGTCGAGCCAGCGGTTGCCTTCCAGTGCCCGGTCCCGGTACTGGCTGAGGTTCAGCTCTTCCTGGTTGATGGCGCTGAGCAGGAAGGTGATCTCCTCGTCCGGGTTGGCGGCCTTGGCGCCTTCCAGCAGGGTCAGGCGTTGCTCTTCCAGGCCCTTCAGGCGTTCCTGGTACTGCAGTTTCTTCTGCTCGTAGAAGTCCAGGGGCAGGTCGTTCGAGTACAGCTCCTGGCGATGGATCAGGTAGGTGTCCAGCAGGCGATTGATCAGCAGCGTGCCGAACACCGGCTCGCCGGCGCTGTAGGCAACGCTGATCACGTTCGAGCCGGGCAGGGTCTGAATCTCCAGGTCTTCCAGCACCATCATGGCCAGCGCATCGAGCAGGTTGTCGCGGATCGGCTCGACCTCCATGCCGAACAGCTCGCGCAGCGGATTAAGCACATGGGCCTGGAAGGGCTCGCTGACATGGCGGCGCCAGGGATCGCTCACCCAGCGTTGTAGCAGCCCCGGCTCCTCCTGGAAGTGCCCTTCGGCATACAGCTGCTCGACGGTGCGGCGAACCAGCGCCGGCGAGCGCAGGATGCTGCTTTCGGTTTCCATGTCGATCAGGGTCGGCGGCACGAACACGTCGCTGAGCTTGTTCAGCGCGCCGCCGCTGGGATCCATCTGGGGAAGCTTCTTCGACTGCACCAGCACTTCCGCAGTGATGTCGAAGGTCGGCTTGGCCAGCACCGGGATCAGCAGGGTGATCGCGGCGAAGAACAGGAACACCCGCTTGATCAGCCGTTGGTTGGCAAAAAATATCCGCAGGAATTCATGCAGGTAGTTTTCGGTCTGGTTCATGACGTCTAGTCGTTCCCGTTGTTGACTTCATAGCTGAAGCCGAAGTTGAAGCCACTGAAGAGGATCAGGTCGGACAGCTGGCGGATGGTGTCGCCGGCCTCGGCCAACCCGGTCTTGGGGATGAACAGAAGGTCGTCGGGCTGCAGGTAGGCCATCGCTGCGGCCTTGTCCTTGAGTACCGACTTGATGTCGTAGGTGCGGGTGATGACCTGTTCGCCCTGGCGATTGACCACCATCACCTCGCTGAGGTTGGAGCGCGGGGTATAGCCGCGGGCCAGGGTAAGCGCCTCGAGCACCGAGATCGGGCGGCGGACCGCATAGGCCCCCGGCTGGCCCACCTCGCCGAGGACGAAGACCTCGTTGGCCGCGCTGCTCTTGAGCAGCACGTCCACCTTCAGCGGGCCGACCTCCGAGGCATAGCGGCGGCTGAGGGTCTTCTGCAGCTCGTCGAGGGTGACACCCGACAGTGTCATGCTGCCCAGCATGGGGAAGGTCGCCCGGCCGTCCGGGCCGATGGTGATGTCACGGCTCATGCCGCTGCCGGGACTGAACAGGGTGTCGCGCAGGTTCTGCAGGTTGCTCTGGGCCCGGGGTACCGAGGCGGAGATGATCGGGTTGCGCAGGGTCTGGGCATACAGCTCGGTCAGCTTGGCCTCGACTTCCTTGACGGTCAGGCCGGTGACCTTCACCGAACCCACGTACTCGAGGCTGACCGTGCCGTCCGGCATGACCGTCTTCGAGCCGCTCATGCCTCGGGCGGAGATGAAGTTCAGGTCCAACTGGTCGCCGCTCTGGATGCGGTAGGCGGCGTTGGAGTCCAGTGCGATGTGGTAGATCACCTCCAGCACGTCATGTGGGCGCAGTACCTGCCGGATCGGCAGGATCTCGGTGCGCCCGGCCATCTCCTCGGGGGCGGAGAGGATCTGGGCCTGCATGATGCGCTCCTGGCTGCTGCAGCCCAGCAGGGTGCCCAGCAGCAGAGCTGATGCGAGTCCTTTCGTGACGTTCATCCTTGTCTCCCTCACAGATAGCGATACAGCCATTTCGGCGTGTAGTAACGACGTGCGTTGAAAATGCTGCCCAGCAGATTGGCATTGGCCTGGCGCAGGCGCTGGACGGCAGCCTGGGCGACTTCCCAGCGGGTTTCCTCGCCACGCACCACCAGAATCACGCCGTCGACCCGTGCGGCCAGGCCGAGGCTGTAGCTGCTGGAATAGATGGCTTCGCCATCGATCACCACGAAGCGGTAGCCCGCGGAGAGCACGCTGAACAGCTGGGGAATCTGCTCGTGCAGCAGATGCCTGCCATGCCCATGGGGAACGCCCAGTGGCAACAGATCGAAAGGCAGGTCGGGGTGCGGGTACACGCACTGGTTCAGCAGCCCCGGCATATCGTCGCTGGCCAGCAGATCAAGCAGTCCGGGCGATCCGTTGAGCTGGTACAGGGAGGTCAGTCCGCGGGGTGACGGGCTGGCATCCACCAGCAGCACTCTGCCGGCGCTGGACATGGCCAGCTGTTGCGCGAGCGTCAGCGCGCTGGTGGTCCCGCCGCAGCCGGCGTTGGGCGCCGTGATCAGCAGCGTACGGCAGGCCGGGTTCAGGACCGTGGCGATGAGGTTGCTCTCGCTGGCTTCGAGAATGGGTTTGTCACGCTCCACGGGGAGCCCGACTTCGTTGGCGCTGAGCATTTTCATGGACGGCTGCTCCAGATAAAAAACGAGGCGATTGAGGGGCTAGCCGGCGCCATGGCCGGAAAGCACCTTGGCGGGGGTCTTGAGTAGGATCTGCAGATCCTGCAGCGGCCCCTGCTGGTGGATGTATTGCATGTCCAGGTTCACGCGGTCGTCGAAATCGACGTCGCTGCGCCCGGAGATCTGCCAGAGCCCGGTCATGCCCGGATAGGTGCTGAGCCGCCCGAGGTGGTGGCGGTGGTAGCGCGAGGCGTTGAAGGAGGTGGGGCGCGGTCCGACCAAGCGCATGTCGCCGAGCACCACGTTCACCAGGTTGGGCAGTTCGTCGAGGCTGGTCTTGCGCAGCCAGCGACCGATCGGGGTGACCCGCGGGTCGTTGTCGATCTTGAAGTCGACCGAATCGGCACCGTGCTTGTTGAGATGGCGCAGGGACTCCTTGAGCGCCTCGGCGTTGGCCACCATGGTGCGGAACTTGATCATGCCGAAGCGCCTACCGCGGTAGCCGGTGCGTTGTTGCACGAAGAACACCGGGCCGGGGCTGTGGTGCTTGATCAGCAAGGCGATGCCGAGCAGTAAGGGGGAGAGCACCAGCAGCAGCAGGAGGGCGCCGCCGGCGTCCAGCCAGCGCTTGGTATGCGACAGGTTCCAGGGCCGGCCACCGGCGCGCCCCGTGATCCAGCCCCGATCCTGGATATAGAGACTTTCGCCGATCGTCTTGCGCAGTGCAGGATCAAGGCGCTTTTCGCGGGTTCCCAGCAGCGGTTTGCTATGCGAAGCAGTCATGCCGAACGGTCTCCTCAACGAGTCAGGGCGATCTGCCCGGGCGAAACGGCGCCGGATCGGGCAGATGCGTCCGGGTGGTAGTAGGCGCGAAACCACTCCACGAACCGGGCGATTCCCTCGTCGAGGCCGATCCGTGGCGAAAAACCAGTCAGTTGCTGTAGCTCGCCGGCATCCGCGCAGGTACTCAGCACGTCACCGGGTTGCAGGGGCCTGAGTTGTACCTGTGCCTTCTGCCCAAGGTGTTTTTCCAGGGTTGCGACGTACTCCAGCAGCTCCACAGGCGATTGGCCGCCGATGTTGAGCAGGCGCCAGGGCGCCATGCTGCTGGCCGGGTCGGGCCGGTCTCGGTCCCATGCGGAGTCCGGGCTCGGCGGATGGTCGAGCAGGCGCACCAGGCCCTCGACGATGTCGTCGATGTAGGTGAAGTCGCGCTGATGCTGGCCGTGGTTGAACAGCTGCAGGGGCTGCCCCGTGCTGATGGCGCGGGCGAACTGGACGGGGGACATATCCGGTCGGCCCCAGGGACCGTACACGGTGAAGAAGCGCAGCCCGGTGCAGGGAATGCCGAACAGGTGACTGTAGGCGTGAGCCATCGCCTCGTTGGCCTTCTTGGTCGCCGCATACAGCGAGAGCGGATGGTCGACCGGATGGTGCACCGAATAGGGCGTGTGCTGGTTGGCGCCGTATACCGAGCTGGACGAGGCGTACAGCAGGTGTTCCACGGGGTTGGCGCGGCAACCTTCGAGAATGTTCAGGAACGCTTCGATGTTGCTGCGGGTGTAGGCGCGCGGGTGGCTGAGCGAATGCCTGACGCCGGCCTGGGCGGCCAGGTGGATGACGGCATCGGGCTGGACCTCCGCGAATACCTCGGCGGTGGCGGAGGCATCCGCCAGGTCGAGGCGCAGCAGCGGAAAGTCGCCCGCTTGTTCGCGCACCCACTCGACCCGAGCCTCCTTGAGGGCGGGGTCGTAGTAGTCGTTGAAATTGTCCACGCCGACCACCCGGTGACCATCGCGCAGCAGGCGCAATGCGCAATGCGCACCGATGAAGCCGGCGGCTCCTGTCAGCAGGATCTTCATTGCGGGCTCGCTTGGCTGGCGGGGGCGATGTGTGGCAGGCCGATGCCCAGATAGTGCAGGCCGGCACCTGCCACCTGGGCCGGGTTGTAGAGGTTGCGTCCGTCGACGATCAGGCGAGCGCGCAACTGGCTGGCCAGCCAGTCGAAATCCACCACACGGAACGTCTTCCATTCGGTGCAGATGACCAGGGCGTCGGCATCCAGCAGGGTGTCGTCGCGGGTCGGGCAGAGCACCAGGTCGTTGCGATGACCGTACAGGCGTCGGCATTCGGCCATGGCTTCCGGGTCATAGGCGCGCACCGTGGCGCCTTCGCGCCACAGCGCTTCCATCAGGTAGCGGCTGGGCGCTTCGCGCATGTCGTCGGTGTTGGGCTTGAAGGCCAGACCCCAGAGGGCGATTGCCTTGCCGGCCAGGCCTTCGGGGAAGTGCTGGCGCAGCTTGGCCAGCAGGATATGGCGCTGGCTGTCGTTGATGTCGCTGACGGTCTGCAGCAGGCGCAGCGGCATGCCGCTGCGTTCGGCAGTGTGCAGCAGGGCACGGATGTCCTTGGGGAAGCAGGAGCCACCGAAGCCGCAGCCGGGGTAGATGAAGTGGTAGCCGATGCGCGGGTCGGAGCCGATGCCCTTGCGCACCGCTTCGATGTCGGCGCCCAGGCGTTCGGCGAGGTTGGCCAGCTCGTTCATGAAGCTGATACGGGTGGCCAGCATGGCATTGGCGGCGTATTTGGTGAGTTCCGCGCTGCGGTTGTCCATCCACATGAGCTTGTCGTGGTTGCGACAGAACGGCGCGTAGAGCTCGGCCAACTGCGCACGGGCCTGCTCGTCCTCGGTGCCGATGATGATGCGGTCGGGGCGCATGCAGTCGGCGACCGCGCTGCCCTCCTTGAGAAACTCCGGATTGGAGACCACGCGCACCCGCAGGTGCTGCTTGCCCAGGCGGACCAGTTCGTCCCGAGCGGTCTGTTCCACCTGATGGGCGGTACCCACCGGCACGGTGGACTTTATGATCAGGGTGCGGTCGTCGGTCATCTGCGCGACGATCTCGCGGGTGACGGTCAGCACATGGCTGAGATCGGCAGAACCATCCTCGTCGGGCGGCGTGCCCACGGCAATGAAGATCAGCTCGCCATGGGTGACGGCATCGCTGGCCTGGGTGCTGAACGACAGGCGGCCGGCCTTGAGGTTGTCCTCAAGCAGGCCTGACAGGCCTGGCTCGTGGATCGTGGGGACCCCACGCTGCAGTTGCTTGATCTTGTTGGCGTCGATGTCGACGCAAACCACGCGGTGGCCGACATCGGCCATGGTAGCGGCTTGGACTAATCCTACGTAGCCGGTACCGAAAACGCTTACATCCATGTCTAGCGCCCCTTCGGCAAGGTGTGTGTTGCGCCTACAGGTATAGGTGATGGGTCCGGGAAACTGTCAAGGCAACGGACCCCCTGCAAGCGGAGCTGGGCAGCGTAGACGAGCGCAGAAAATTTGCAGGCGACGAATGGTGAAAAAAGTCGCCGGTCCCGGGCAGCTTGGAAGGCGGAGGCGAAAGCACCTAGAATTCGCGTTTTCCTTGCAGCGTGACACCGCCTGTGCGGCGGTCTCACAAGGGCTTGCCGATGTCCGATTTCGACTTTTCCCAGCGGTTTCTCTTCGATGACAACGACGTGCGTGGCGAGCTGGTCGCGCTTGAAGACAGCTACCAGCAGGTGCTGGCCAAGCACGCCTATCCCGAGCCGGTAGCCCGCCTGCTGGGCGAGATGATGGCGGCGGCCGCCCTGCTGGCCGGCAATCTGAAATTCGAAGGTTTGCTGGTGCTGCAGGCTCGCTCGTCCGGTCCGGTGCCGCTGCTGATGGTGGAATGCTCCAGCGAGCGCGAGGTACGTGGCATTGCCCGCTACCATGCCGAGCAGATCGACGCGCAGGCCGGCTTGCGCGAGCTGATGCCCGAGGGTGTGCTGGCGCTGACCGTGGACCCCAAGGATGGCCAGCGTTACCAGGGGATCGTCGCTCTGGACGGTGCCGACCTGGCCGAATGCCTGAGCCAGTATTTCGTCAATTCCGAGCAGCTGCCCACAAAGTTCTGGCTGCAATCCGACGGCCGGCGCGCACGCGGGCTGCTGCTCCAGGCGCTGCCTGCCGACCGGCTGCGCGACCCGGAGGAGCGTCAGGCCGCCTGGGAGCACGTCACTACGCTGGCCGATACCCTGCGCGCCGAAGAGCTGCTGAAGCTGGACAACGAAACCCTGCTGCATCGCCTGTATCACCAGGAGCAGGTGCGTCTGTTCGACGCGCTACCCTTGCAGTTCCGTTGCAGCTGTTCGCGCGAGCGCTCGTCGCGGGCGCTGGTCAGCCTGGGCGAGGAGGATGCGCGCCGCTTGCTGGAAGAGGAAGGCGGCACGCTGAGCATCGACTGCCAGTTCTGCAATCACCGTTATCTCTTCGATGCCGCCGATATCGCCCAGCTGTTCGCTGGCGGAGGCAGTGACGAGCCGTCGTCCACGCGGCATTGAAGGGCATTCACGAGAGATTTGCTCAATCGCAGCGATAGCCAGGCTTCATTTGAAGCGCTCCCTAAGGCGCTGCGTTTCTGGCATAATCCCCGGCACTTTTTTCTGTAGTGGAACCCTGGGGGCACTACACAGCAACAGAGAGGGCTCGGCAGCCGCCGACGAGGACGCACATGACGCAAGGTAACACTACTGTTTACACCGATATCAGCCCCGCCCAGCTGGTCGAGGAAGCGCTGCGCCGCGGCGAAGGCCAACTGGCCGCCAACGGTGCACTGGTTGTCCGTACCGGTCACCGCACCGGTCGTTCCCCGGCCGACCGTTTCATCGTCGAAGAGCCGAGCACCCGCGAACAGATCGGCTGGGGCGCCATCAACCGTCCCTTCCCGGCCGACAAGTTCGACGCCCTGTGGGACCGCGTCGTGGCTTTCAACAACGCCCAGGATCATTTCGTCTCCCATGTGCATGTCGGTTCCGCCGGTGAGCACTACCTGCCGGTGAAGATGACCACCCAGACCGCCTGGCAGAACCTGTTCGGCCGTCAGCTGTTCATCAACCCGCACACCTACAACCCGGCCGGCAAGGACGAGTGGCAGGTGCTCAATGTCGCCAACTTCGAGTGCGTGCCCGAGCGTGACGGCACCAACTCCGATGGCTGCGTGATCATCAATTTCGCCCAGAAGAAGGTGCTGATCGCCGGCATGCGCTACGCCGGCGAAATGAAGAAGGCGATGTTCTCGGTGCAGAACTTCCTGCTGCCGGAGAAGGACGTGCTGCCGATGCACTGCGCCGCCAACATCGGCGAAGACGGCGACGTCACCCTGTTCTTCGGCCTGTCCGGCACCGGCAAGACCACCCTGTCCGCCGACCCGAGCCGCTACCTGATCGGCGACGACGAGCACGGCTGGGGCGAAGGCGTGGTGTTCAACATCGAAGGCGGTTGCTATGCCAAGTGCATCGACCTGTCCGAGAAGAACGAGCCGGTGATCTGGAAGGCCATCCAGTTCGGTACCGTGCTGGAAAACGTCGTGCTGGATGACAAGCGCATCCCGGACTATGCCGACGACAGCCTGACCCAGAACAGCCGTGCCGCCTATCCGCTGGAATACGTGGAGAAGCGCAGCGAGAAGAACCTGGGTGGCGAGCCGAAGGCGGTGATCTTCCTGACGTGCGACCTGACCGGCGTGCTGCCGCCCGTGTCGATCCTCAACAACGAGCAGGCTGCCTACCACTTCCTGTCCGGTTACACCGCTCTGGTCGGCTCCACCGAAATGGGTTCGGGTGCCGGCATCAAGTCCACCTTCTCCACCTGCTTCGGCGCGCCCTTCTTCCCGCGCCCGGCCGGTGTCTACGCCGAGCTGCTGATCAAGCGCATCCAGGCATTCGGCTCCAAGGTCTACCTGGTCAACACCGGCTGGACCGGTGGCGGCTACGGCGTCGGCAAGCGCTTCAGCATCCCGACCACCCGTGCGGTGATCGCTGCGATCCAGAACGGCTCGCTGGTGGGCGCGGAAACCGAGCACCTGCCGATCATCAACCTGGACGTGCCGAAGGCCGTCGCCGGCGTTGAGACCGAGCTGCTCAATCCGCGCAACACCTGGGCCGACAAGGCTGCCTACGATGCCGCCGCCCGCGAGCTGGCCGGCAAGTTCGTCACGAACTTCCAGAAGTTCGAGGTGAGCGAAGCCATCCGTAACGCCGGTCCGCAGCTGTAAGCGCCACCTGCTGATGAAAGAGCCGCCTTCGGGCGGCTTTTTCGTGGGTGGCGTGTTTCCGGCCGGCGATGCGGTGTGCATCGACGCCGCGTTCGGCGGCCAAGGCGTTGCCTCGACCGCCCTGCGGTGATGCGGCCGCGGCCGCCGGGGCGCTAAGCCTGCTGCGCGAACCAGTCCAGCGCCTCGTCCCAGAGTGGCTGGGCGGCGGGACGGAAATAGCCCATGTGGCCGATATGGCCGAACGGGGTCGGGTCGATGTCGCGGCGCTGCAGCGGTGCGTTGCGGTAGGCCTGCACAAAGGCATCGCGCGAACGTGGCAGCGCCCACAGGTCGTCGAGCGTGTTGGCCGCGACGATCGGCGTGCGCACCGTGGCGAAGGGTTCCTCAATGCCGCGCATCTGCGGGTCGTCGAAGAAGTAGCGCGGGAACTTGCACCAGCGGCGCCACTGGCGATACACGCCCATCGGCAGGTCCTCGCCCAATCCCAGCATCTTCCAGGGCGAATAGCCCTTCCAGGCGCTGAGTGCCGGGAAGATCAGATTCCACATCAGCATCACCTTGAGGCGCTCGCCGAGCGGCATCCAGCCATGCCAGCCGGCGCCGGTACCGAACAGGTAGGCGCCGGCGAATCTTGTGTGGCTGGGCAGCAGGCCGAAGGCATGTCCGCCGAAGGAGTGGCCGACCAGGAACAGCGGCCCCTGCGTTGCGTCGACCTGTTCGACGGCGGCGGCCAGGTCCTGGCGCGCCCAGTCCAGGTATTCCATCTCGAAGCCCTTCAGGCTGGCGGGCCGGGAGCGGCCGATGCCGCGGTAGTCGAAGGTCAGCACCGCGTAGCCGTGGCCGCTGGCGTATTCGGCAAAGCGGCGGTAGAAACCCTGCGGCACCCCGGTGGCGCCGGCTACCAGCAGCGTGCCGCGCAGCGGACCGCTGGCGGCGAAGCGGGTACCGGTCAGCGGGTAGCCGTCCAGGGCGTTGAAGGTGACGGTCTCGGTGCGCGGGGCGCTATCAACGCAGCTGTTCATGGGGACTCCGGGTTCTTGTTGTTTCGTTCGTGCTGCAGCAGGTCCAGCAGCAGACCGGTGGTGATCGTCATGGTCGCGCCATCGCCGGCGACACGCGCCTGCAGCAGGGCGCCTTCGTAGGCGGAGAGCACCAGCGTGGCCAGCGCCTGGGCGCGGGGCGGTGCAATGCCGAGGCGCTCCAGCAAGCCGCTCACGGCCAGGCGCAGGCGCGCGAAGCCTTGGGCCAGTGCGCCGCGCAGCATGTCGTCGTCCGCCGTGGATTCCAGCGCGACGGTGGCCAGCGGGCAGCCCCGTTCGAAGCCGCTGTCACGCAGCAGTCGCTCGGCCTGGCCCAGCCAGTCGGCCAGCGCCTGCAGCGGTTCGGGTTGTTCGGCCAGTGCGGCCAGCGAGCCTTCGAGGCGCGTCACCACCCGGTCGATGGCCGCCACCGCCAATTCGGTCTTGCCGCCGGGGAAATGGTGATAGAGCACGCCCTTGGGGCTGGCCGCCTGGCTGAGCAGTTCGTTGAGGCCGACGCCATGCAGACCCTTGCGCTGCAGGGCGTCGGCCATGGCGGCAATCAGCCGGTCCCGGGAGGTCATGGATGCGTTCATGGACGGAACTCTATAGACCGTTTGGTCTAGTCGCAAGCCGCGCGGTAATCCGCCGGGGTGAATGCGTGTCGGGGACTGCTGTCACACAGGCATTGCTTGCCGAGGATCCGTCATGCCGAGCCGTCGCCAGTTCCTCCTGAATGCCACCCTGCTGGCCGCCCTCGCCCAACTGCCGTGCGGCCCCCTGTGGGCGCAGACGCGGCTGCAGCAGCGCGCCATTCCCTCTACTGGCGAGCCGCTGCCCGTGATTGGATTGGGCACCTCGCGTACCCATGATGTGCCGCTGGATGACGAGGCCCTGCAGCCGTTGCTGGAGGTACTGAAGACGTTGGTCAACGGCGGCGCGCGGCTGATCGATACCGCGCCCAGCTACGGCAATGCCGAGCGGGTGTGCGGGCGTCTGGTGGAGCAGTTGGCGGTGCGCGACAAGGTGTTCTTCGCCACCAAGGTCTCCGCGAGCGGCGAGCAGGCCGGTCGCCGTCAGCTGGAGTCCAGCTTCCGGGCGCTACAGACTCCGCAGATCGATCTGGTACAGGTGCACAATCTGCAGGACACGCGCACCCAGTTGAAGCTGCTGCGCGAACAGAAGGCGCTTGGGCGCATCCGCTACCTCGGCATCACCCACTACCGCGAGGCCGCCCAACAGGACGTGCTGGACGTGCTGGCCAAGGAGCCGGGCATCGACTTCGTGCAGATCAACTACTCGGTGGGCGAGCGGCTGGCCGAGCAGCGCCTGCTGCCCTGGTGCGCGGACCACGGCATCGCCGTGCTGATCAACCGGCCGTTCGCGCGCGGGCAGCTGCTGTCGCGGGTCAGGGACCGGCCGCTGCCGGACTGGGCGATGGAGGTGGATGCCACCTCCTGGGCGCAACTGCTGCTCAAGTTCATCCTCGCGCAGCCGGCGGTGACTGCGGTGATCCCGGCCACCTCCAACCCGCGCTACATGGCCGACAACCTGCTTGCCGGGCGCGGGCGCCTGCCGGATGCGAGGCTGCGTGAGCGGATCGTCGCGGCCTTCGCCTGACGGTCGGCAGCCTGTCGAGCGGCTGGCGCGGCTGATCGACGCGCGACGGGCCGAGCTGCCGGCGGCGCTGGTCGGCTTCGCGCTGTTCCTGTGCCTGTTCTCGGGCTACTTCATGCTGCGGCCGCTGCGCGAGGCCATGGGCATCCAGGGCGGGGTCGAGCACCTGCAGTGGCTGTTCACCGCCACCTTCCTGAGCATGCTGGTGGCCGTGCCACTGTTTGCCTGGCTGAGCGCCCGTGTGCCACGGGTGCGCTACCTCGATTGGGTATACGGCTTCTTCGCCACGCATCTGGCGGGCTTCGCGCTGCTGTTCGCCGTGCAGCCCGACCACGTCTGGCTGGCGCGCGCCTTCTTCGTGTGGATCTCGGTCTACAACCTGTTCGTGATCTCCGTGGCCTGGAGCCTGATGGCGGATGTCTTCGACGGGCAGCAAGCCAAGCGGCTGTTCGCCTTCATCGCCGCCGGTGCCAGTGTCGGTGGCTTGCTCGGCCCCATGCTGAGCGCGCTGCTGGTGGGGCGCCTGGGCACCGCCGGGCTGCTGGTGCTGGCCGCCCTGTTGCTGCTGCTGGCGCTGGGCTGCAAGCACTATCTGATGGGCTGGCGCGAGCGGGACGGCGCCGGGCGTCCCGGCGCGCCACCCGCCGAGAGCAGTCGGCGGCCGATTCCCGGCAATCCCTTCAGTGGCCTGACCCTGCTGCTGCGCTCCCGTTACCTGGCGGGCATCGCATTGTTCGTGGTGCTGCTGTCGACCACCACCACCTTCCTGTATTTCGAGCAGGCCCGCCTGGTGGGCGCGCTGTTTCCTGAGCGCGCCAGCCAGGTGCGGGTGTTCGCGCTGATCGACCTGATCGTGCAGGCCGGCGCGCTGATCGCCCAGTTGTTCATCACCGGGCGGGTCGCCAAGCGCCTGGGCGTGCGCGTGCTGCTCTCGGTGGTGCCCCTGCTGGTGTGTCTGGGCTTTCTCGGGCTGGCGCTGGCGCCGGTGTTTGCGCTGCTGGCGGCGCTGATGGTGGTGCGACGCATCGGCGAATATGCCTTCGTCCGACCGGGGCGCGAAATGCTCTTCGCGCCGCTGGATGCGCAGAGCAAGTACAGGGCCAAGAATGTCATCGACACGCTGGTGTACCGCGGCGGCGACGTGGCCAGCGCCTGGCTGAAGAGCGGTCTGGATGCCCTGGGTCACGGGCCGCTGCCGGTGGCCCTGGTGGGCGCCGGGTGTGCGGCGCTATGGGGCTGGCTGGGCTGGCGCCTCGGACGTCGAGCCGATGCGCTCAGCGCCGCGCCTCAGCAGTAGGCTCTCTGGGCGCAGGACTCCGGCTCGGGCTGGCCGTCCGGGGTGGAGCAGATCTGGTCGCGCCCGCCGGTCTTGGCGCGGTACATGCGGTGGTCGGCCAGTTCCAGCAATGCGGTGGGGGACGCCACGCGATCGGCGCAGCGCTCCGACAGGCCGATGCTGGCGGTGAGCCGCGTGCCGTCCGGGCGCACGCCCAGGCCGGATTCGGTCAGGCGCTGCAGGGCGCGGCGCGCCTGGTTCATGTCGGTGTTGGGCATCACCAGCAGGAACTCCTCGCCGCCCCAGCGCAGCAGGGTGTCGGAGCCGCGCATGCGCGTCTGCAGGTTGTTGGTGAACGCCTGCAGCACCCGGTCCCCGGCTTCGTGGCCGTAGGTGTCGTTGATTGCCTTGAAGTGATCGATGTCGAAGAAGGCCAGCGCGAGGCAGCCATTGTTCTGCTCGGCATTGCTCCACAGCAGGTGGAGGATTTCCGTGCCGCTGCCGCGCGACAGGATGCCGGTCAGCGGATCGCGGATTGCCTGGCGCACCAGGGCGATCATGAAGGCCAGCTGGCTCATGCAGGCCAGCGCGGTGACACCGGCGATCAGCACCAGCAGCCAGTAGCCGCCGGCGTAGGACGGCCAGTTGAGCACCGGCCAATTCAGGAAGCCGGCCAGGCCCTGGGCGAGCAGCAGCGTGCTGGCCAGAACCAGATTCTCCGCCAGGGTCAGCGGGAAGATGGCCAGGCCGGCCATCAGCACGAAGGGCAGGAAGGCGTAGCCGGTGGCCACCGCCGCCGAGAAGGGTTCAAGCTGGTGCCCGGTGATCAGGGTGTGTGACACCACGTAGAACACCGTGGGGATGAAGAACAGGATGGCGATGGCCCGGTAGGCATCCAGCAGGTTGCCATTGGGACGATAGAACACCAGCAGGCTGGCGAAGGCCATCGAGGCCAGCAGGCGGGACACCGCCAGGCTGGACCACAGCGGGTAATCGAAGACGATGAGGTCGATCACGCTCCACAACGGCGTGAGCAGCGCGAACAGGAAGGCAAACAGGCGCACGCGATTGACGATCATGGTTGCTCGGCGCTGGCTGAGCAGTAACGAATGGCGGTTCGGCAGCAGCAGTTGCGGAAACTCGACGGCCTTGAGCTCGTTGGGCAGCAGCGAGGCAAGACGCCGGATGAGCAGATCGAAGGGCTTGGGCATTTTATTGTTGGACCTTCACGTGATTGGGCGCTGCATCCGAGCAAAACCCTGCCGCAGCGGGCTGGGGACTGGTTCCTTCAGGTCCTTAACCCACCCGCAGTGCCGGCTGGCGGCACCGCAGCGTTTCGCTCGCACGCAAGGAGTAAGGCCAGGCATGACCGTACCCTTCGGATCGGATGCCGTATCTGCCTAACCTGTCACAGACTTACGTGGAAAATCATGAGCTGGATCAACGAAGATGGCAGAGTGGCATCTGGTCGCAGCAGGGATGGCCAAAAAAAAGCCAGATGGCTACGGCGCACAGGCCATCGCATGCGCAGCGGCGCGCCAACAGCTTATGCACAGGGCTATCCCCCGCCTGTGGGGAAAACCGCAGAAGGGCGGCGCCGTTCGGAATGCGCTCCCGAGGGGCTCCGGTGGGCCGATAACCGCAGGCGGACTGGTCGAAATTTCAACGACTTACGCTAAGCCCCGGTGCAGAGCGGCGCATTGACCGGCTCAACAGCTTATCCACAGATTGTTCCCCGGAAACGGTGGGAAACCGACCATGGGCGGGTGAAAAAACGTCCGCCGCCGGCCAGCCCCCGGCAGCTGTGCTTCAAGGGAGCCGGTCAACAGCTTGTCCACAGGATGATCCAACGAAGCTGGGCATAACTCACAGCGTCAGAGAAACCTCGCCGAGCCGGGCGCCATTGGGGCCGAAGCGACGTTCGTGGAACTCGCGCCGGCCGTCGGCTTGCACGATCAGCACGCTGCTGGCCCGGGTGCCGTAATGGGCGCTGGCGATGAACACGCTGGACAGCAGGCGCTCGGTGTCCAGGCCGACGCCGGTGTTCGGCAGGTGGGCGTCGTCGGCCGGTGTGGGATCAGCCAGCAGGTCCATCAGGTTCCCGGGGTGCGGCGTGTCCAGGCGCTGCGCCAGGGCCTGGCGGGCGCGTACCAGCTTTGGCCACGGCGTATCCAGGGCGGCATTGCACAGGCCGTAGACACCGGCGCCCAGCTCGCGAGGCTGAGCTTCGCGTGCGTGCAGGTAACAGAGTCGCTCGGTATCGCCCACCAGCAGATTGAAGCCGCTGTATTCGCCGGTGCGCCGTGCAACCTCGGCCAGGTAGTCCTGCGGCGAGCAGTCCCCGCGCAGGAAGCCCGCCACCAACTCGCCCCGGGAGCGCAGTCCCAGCGGTTGTCCGGGATCGCGGATATTGGTCAGCGCGGCGAAACGGCCGTCGGGGCCGACACCCATCCAGGTGCCGCCTGCTTCCAGATCGCGCCCGGCATACACGCCGGGCGCCTCGTCCCAGTGCGCCAGCGGCAGGCTGGGACGGGCATGGAACTCGTCACGGTTGGCGGCGACCACCAGCGGCAGCGCGTGGCCGGGGCGCCAGGCGAACAGGATCAGACACATGTGCATTACCCAGAGCGATGACCGGCCCAGCTTGCCGCCGGGTCGGTGTCACGGCAAGGGCTGCCGGTAGCTGCCGCCGGGCGCTTTGCTCTACCATGCCGGCTTCGTTTCCGGGGGCTGGCATGGAATTTCTAATCTATCTCGTTCTGGGGGCCTGTGCCGGTGTGCTGGCCGGGTTGTTCGGCGTCGGCGGCGGGCTGATCATCGTGCCGGTGCTGGTGTTCAGCTTCACCGCCCAGGGCTTCGCCCCCGAGGTGCTCACCCACCTGGCGGTGGGCACCTCGCTGGCCACCATCGTGTTCACCTCCATCAATTCCATTCGCGCGCACCACAAGCGCGGCGCGGTGCTCTGGCCGCTGGTTGGCTGGATGACCGCAGGCATCGTGGTCGGCGCCGCGCTGGGCAGCCTCACCGCCGACTGGCTGCAGGGCGAGGTGCTGCAGAAGATCATCGGCGTGTTCGCCATCAGCATGGCCATCCAGATGGGCTTCAACCTGCAACCCAAGGCCGGCGGCGCGGTGCCCGGCAAGGTCGGCCTGAGTGTGGCCGGCACCGTGATCGGCTGGGCCTCGGCGATCTTCGGTATCGGCGGCGGCTCGCTGACCGTGCCGTTCCTCAACTGGCGCAGCGTGCCCATGCAGCAGGCAGTGGCCACTTCCGCCGCCTGCGGCCTGCCGATCGCCATCGCCGGCGCCATCAGCTTCATGGTGGTCGGGATGGATGCCCCACACCTGCCGGCATGGAGTGTCGGCTACGTTTACCTGCCGGCGGTGGTCGGCATTGCGCTGACCAGCATGTTCTTCGCGCGTTTCGGGGCTACCCTGGCGCATCGTCTGTCCCCGCTGATGCTCAAGCGCCTGTTCGCGGTGCTGCTGGTGTGTGTGGGCACCAATTTCCTGATTTGAGGAGTGTCGGATGCTGCCTTATCCGCAGATCGATCCGGTGGCCATCGCCATCGGTCCCCTGAAGATCCACTGGTACGGGCTGATGTACCTGATCGGCATCGGTGGTGCCTGGCTGCTCGCCTCGCGGCGGGTGCAGCGCTTCGCGCCGGAGTGGAACAAGGACAAGCTGTCCGACCTGGTGTTCTGGGTGGCGCTGGGGGTGATCCTCGGCGGTCGCCTGGGCTATGTGTTGTTCTACGACCTGGCGGCCTACCTGGCCGATCCGGCGAAGATCCTGCGTGTGTGGGAAGGCGGCATGTCATTCCACGGCGGACTGATCGGCGTGCTGCTGGCGGTGTGGCTGTTCGGCCGGCGCAACGACAAGTCCTTCTTCGCCCTGATGGATTTCATCGCCCCCCTGGTGCCGATCGGCCTGGGCGCCGGGCGCATCGGCAACTTCATCAACGCCGAACTGTGGGGCAAGGCCACCGACCTGCCCTGGGCGATGATCTTCCCCACCGACCCGGCGCAGCTGCCGCGCCATCCGTCGCAGCTGTACCAGTTTGCCCTGGAAGGCGTGGCGCTGTTCGTCATCCTCTGGCTGTACACCCGCAAGCCGCGTCCGGTGATGTCGGTGTCCGGCCTGTTCGCGGTGTGCTACGGCATCTTCCGCTTCGTCGTCGAATTCGTGCGCGTGCCGGACGCCCAGCTCGGCTACCTGGCCTTCGGCTGGCTGACCATGGGCCAGCTGCTGTGCATCCCGATGGTGCTGATCGGTGCCGGGATGATGGTCTGGGCGTACCAGCGCGAGGGCCGCGGCGCCTGACCGATTGGCGACCGCTTCAAGCGATGAATGGGGCACATGGGATACCATGCGCCCCATTCGCGTTTTTACCGGGCCCAGCATGAAACAGTACCTCGACCTGATGCGCCACGTGCGCGAGCACGGCACCTTCAAGAGCGACCGCACCGGCACCGGCACCTACAGTGTGTTCGGCTACCAGATGCGCTTCGACCTGGCCGACGGCTTTCCGTTGGTCACCACCAAGAAGTGCCACCTCAAGTCCATCATCCACGAGCTGCTGTGGTTCCTGAAGGGCGAGACCAACATCCGCTACCTGAAGGAAAACGGCGTCTCCATCTGGGACGAGTGGGCCGACGAGAACGGCGAGCTGGGGCCGGTGTATGGCTACCAGTGGCGCAGCTGGCCGGGACCCAACGGCGAGTCCATCGACCAGATCGCCAAGCTGGTGGAGATGATCAGGAAGAGCCCGGACTCGCGCCGGCTGATCGTCTCGGCCTGGAACCCGGCGCTGGTCGACCAGATGGCCCTGCCGCCCTGCCACGCGCTGTTCCAGTTCTACGTCGCCGACGGCAAGCTCAGCTGCCAGCTGTATCAGCGCTCGGCGGACATCTTCCTCGGCGTGCCCTTCAACATCGCCAGCTATGCGCTGCTCACCCTGATGGTCGCCCAGGTCTGCGACCTTGAGCCGGGCGAGTTCATCTGGAGCGGCGGCGACTGCCACCTGTACGCCAACCACCTGGAACAGACCGACCTGCAACTGAGCCGCGAGCCGCTGCCGCTCCCGACCATGAAGCTGAACCCCGAGGTGAAGGACCTGTTCGCCTTCCGCTTCGAGGACTTCGAGCTGGTCGGCTACCAGAGCCACCCGCATATCAAGGCGCCGGTGGCGGTGTAAGCCGCAGCGTCCGTAGGGTGGACAACGTTGTCCTTGTCCACCATCGCGCCGGCACGGCGCGCCTGGGGGTCCGCGCTTAGCCGGCCGCGCCTGGCCGGCCGCGCCTGGCGGCGCGTTGGTGGATCGGTGAAGCGCGATCCACCCAACGCCCAGCAGGCCGGCATGAAGCCTGGTCTCTCAGCGCTGCAGGGCGGGCAACGTTTTTCCTTGGCCGCCGTGCGGGATCCGCATGGCGGCTACGTTCGCTTGGCCAGCGCATCAATCAGCTGCTGACGGTCTTCCTCGCCGCGCACCTTGCCGTTGAGCGATGACCACTCGGGATGCGCGCGCGCTGCCGACAGCGGCTTGGGCAGCTTGCCCGCCTTCCAGGCCTGTTCCTGGGGCGACTCCAGGCGGATGGCCTGCTGCGCCGCATGGCCACGGGTGGCCAGTGCATCGAGCAGTTGGCGCTGGCGCAGGGCCAGCAGGCGCAGCACGGCGTCGTCCACGGTCAGTTCCTTCTCGCCCTTGAGCTTGCCCAGCAGGCGATTGCCATAGTGCCGGGCGGTCTGCGCGCCGCCGCCGGCCAGCGCGCCAAGCAGCGCGGCGGCGCCGAGGGTGATGCCACCGACCATCAGGTCGACCCCGGCGCCGGCCGCGGCCCCGGCGGCCATGCCGGTGCCGATCTTCACGCCCATCTGCTTGAGGGTTTCCGGGTTGAACAGATCGTCGCTCCAGCGGCCGTCCAGCAGTGGCAGCTCGCCGGCATCGGCGTCGTCCTTGCGAAAGGCGTACAACCGCAGCAGCGCCTCCACGCAGCGCTGCTCGCGCTGGCGCACGGCCTCGCGCAGCTCGCCGGTGGCGCGGCGCTCCCGCTCGGGGTCGTCCGGCACGCGGCGGCGGCCGGCGGCCACGTCGACCAGCAGCTCGGCGATGAGCTGGCGTCCCGCCTGCAGGCGTTCCGTAGCCTGCTGCTCGTGGGCCTGGATCAGCCGCTCCAGGCGCGCTCGGGCGGACTCCAGCAGCAGCGCCAGGCTCTCGTAGAGACGCCGCTCGCCGTCCTCGGGTGGCGCCACGGTGTCGAAGCGCACCAGCGCATGCAGGCCCAGCCGTGCCAGGGCGGCGCGCCATTCCTCCTCGCGCTGCAACGGGTCGCGCACGAAGTTGAGCACCGGCAGCAGCGGCTTGCCGCAGTCGGCCAGCACGCTCAGCTCGTCGCGGTACTTGGCCAGCACCGGCTCGCGGGCGTCGATCACATACAGCCCGGCGTCCGAGGCCAGCAGCTGGCGCAGCACCTTGGCCTCCTGTTCAAAACGCTGCCGCGCCTCGGGGCCGGCGAGGAAGCGTTCCACGCGGGCCGGACCGTCGAGGCGTTCACCGGAGGGCGCCAGGCGTTCGAGGTAGTCGAGCAGCTCGATGGCATCTTCCAATCCGGGCGTGTCGTACAGCTCCAGCAGCGTCTCGCCATCCACCGACAGCCGCGCGCCCTCGACGTGGCGCGTGGTGCTCGGCCGGTGCGAGACCTCGCCGAAGCCGACGTCGCGGGTCAGGGTGCGCAGCAGCGAGGTCTTGCCGACATTGGTGTGGCCGACCACGGCCAGTTTCAGCGGCTCAGTCATGGCCCTTCTCCAGCCAGTCCAGGGACGCCTCGGCCAGACCGAGGCGCTGCAGCGCGGCGCGCCAGTCGTCCAGGCGCGCGGCATCGGTATCCACCGGCAGCAGCCAGACGCGGGTGGCCGCCGCGCTGCGCGACAGTTCGCCGAGCAGCGCCAGCGTGCCGCGATCCGGCGAGCGGCGCGGGTCGCAGGCCAGCAGCAGGCGCGCGGCCGGGCGCTGGGCCAGGCGTTCCAGCAGCTGGCGCCGCTGTTCGCGGCTGTCCAGCACGCCGGCGTTGCCGGCCCCGGCGGGCAGCGCCGGCGGCCAGGGGTAGGCAGGGTCCAGCTCGATGCCGACCAGCAGCCGGCCCTCGGCTTCGGCGGCGAACGCGCCGGCGCGCGATTCCGGCAGCGCGGTGGGTGCGGCGTCCTGCACGCCGAGCCGTTCGCTGGGCGGTTGCAGGCGCTCACGGAGCAGGGCGTTGCCGGGCGCGTCCAGGGGCAGGCGCAGACGTCGCACACCGTGACGCCAGCGCCACAGGCAGAGCAGTCCCAACAGCAGGCGTGGCAGCAGACCGTAGATCAGCAGCACGCCCAGCAGCCACACTGCCCAGGCCTGGCGGGCGCTGTCCTCGCGCAGCGGGGACGCACCGCTGGCGCGGATCTGTTCGATGTCCGGCAGACCGAAGCCCAACAGCGCCGGCAGGGCGCCCAGCGCCTGGGTCAGCCTCACGAAGCTGTCGGCGCCCAGCAGGGTGGTTTCCCAGACGAAGCTGTAATGCCGGGTGGACAGCATGGCCAGCAGCATCGCCAGCGCGCTGAGCAGGGTCACCAGCCAGAGGCCATGGACCAGCGTGCCCAGTCCCCAGCGGGCCAGCCGCCGGCGCCGCAGCAGGATCATCAGCGCCGGCGCCAGTTGCACGGCCTGGGCGTCCCGCGCCAGCCGTTCGCTGAGCCACAGCCAGAGCCGCCCCAAAGCCCCGCCCGCGTCGCGGGTCAGCAGCAGCCCGAGCAGCCAGCCAAACAGCGTAAGCAGATGCAGGCCGAGCAGGCTGCCCAGCGCCCAGAACACGTTGACCGGACGCTGGCCGTCACCCAGGGCGGCGAATGCCAGACCGGCGCCGGTGAGCACGGCCAGCAGGAGCAGGATCAGCAGACCCAGCCGTGCCCCCTGGCGCCAGTGACCGAGAGCGCCGCGCTGTCCGTCACGCTCGGCCAGTTGCAGGGCGCGGGATTCGATGCGCGTTTCCAGGGACGGGCCGGCGAGGCGGGCACGCCGGTTGATCTCGCCGTCCTCCAGCGGTCCGGACTGCTCCTCGCGCAGGCGAATCGCTTCGCAGAGCCAGAGACGGTCGAGGTGGGAGAGGGGTGCAGAGGACACGGCAACACTCGCAGTGGAAACTGGCGTCGAGGATAACCGCTCCCGAAAGTGTTGGCAGTGCCAAACATTTCCCCCGCGATCTGTTCACACTGCAAACCTTCCGGCGCTATTCTCGCGCCCCATGAACAGCACTCGCCTTCCCCTCGCCATGATCGCCGCCCTGGCTCGCAACCGGGTGATCGGCCTCGACAACCAGATGCCCTGGCACCTGCCGGCCGACCTCAGGCACTTCAAGACCATGACCCTCGGCAAGCCGATCATCATGGGCCGCAAGACCTGGGATTCCCTCGGCCGTCCGCTGCCCGGCCGGCTGAACATCGTGGTCAGCCGCCAGGCGGACCTGCGTCTGGAGGGCGCCGAGGTGTTCGGCTCGCTGGAGGATGCCCTGGTGCGCGCCGACGCCTGGGCGCGCGAGCAGGGCGTGGACGAACTGATGCTGATCGGCGGCGCGCAGCTGTATACCCAGGCGCTGCCGCTGGCCGAGCGCCTGTACCTGACCCGCATCGAGCTGGAGCCGGCCGGTGATGCGCACTTCCCGGAATGGCTGGACCACGAGTGGCAACGCGACAGCCATGCAGCGCATGCCGCCGAGGGTGACGCGCCGGCCTACGCCTTCGAAGCCTGGAGTCGCCGCCGCGCATGAGTGACGCGGCCGTGCGCCATGCCTGGTGGGAGGACATCCAGGCCCTGCCGCTGGGTTGCGCGCTGATCGCCCTGGGCATCAGCTTCTTCGCCCAGGCCGGGCTCCTCAGCGGTGGCACGGTGGGGCTGGCCTTCCTGCTCAACTACTGGGGCGACTGGCCGCTGGGCGGCATGTTCTTCCTGATCAACCTGCCGTTCTATGCCCTGGCACTGTGGCGCATGGGCTGGAAGTTCACCCTGCGCACCTTCTGCGCGGTGGCGCTGGTTTCGCTGTTCGTCGAGCTGACCCCCGGCTGGGTCGCCTTCTCCCATGTCGAACCGCTGTACGCCGCGCTGTTCGGCGGCTTCATGATTGGCGTCGGCCTGCTCATGCTGTTCCGCCACCGCGCCAGCCTGGGCGGGGTGAACATCCTGGCGCTGTTTCTGCAGGAACGCTTCGGCCTGCGCGCCGGGCAGGTGCAGATGGCGGTGGACGCGCTGATCGTGCTGGCGGCCATCGCCATCGTGCCGGCGGATCGGGTGCTGCTGTCGGTGCTGGGGGCGGTGTCGCTCAACCTGGTGCTGGCGCTCAATCATCGCGACGGGCGCTACAGGGGTGCCAGTTAGCGAAGCCTGGCGTGGCGCCTCAATACACCCGCAACGGCTCCTCATCCACCGCCATCAGTTGCTCGCGCAGCAGGCCGATCTGCTGGCGCCAGTAGTTTTCCGTGGTGAACCAGGGGAAGGCCGGCGGGAACGCCGGGTCGTCCCAGCGTCGCGCCAGCCAGGCGCTGTGGTGCAGCAGGCGCAGGCTGCGCAAGCCTTCCAGCAGCGGCAGCTGGCGGGTCGGGAAGTCATGGAATTCCGCATAGCCGTCGGCCAGCTCGGAGAGCTGACGCAGGCGTTCCTGACGGTCGCCGCACAGCAGCATCCACAGGTCCTGCAGGGCCGGGCCCATGCGGCAGTCGTCCAGGTCGACCACATGGAAGCTGCCATCGCGCTCCAGCAGGTTGCCCGGGTGGCAGTCGCCATGCAGGCGAATGGCGCTGTAGGGCGTGGCGGCGAACAGCCGGTCCAGCCGTTCCAGCAGCGCCTGGGCGGCGGCCACATAGTCGGCGCGCAGGCTGGCAGGCAGGAGCGGGCTGTCGCGCAGGGTGGCCAGCGAGGCGTGGCCGAAGTTCGCCACGGTCAGCGTTTCGCGTTCGCGGAACGGGCGGCTGGCGCCGATGGCATGCAGGCGACCAAGCAGCTGGCCGAGGCGATACAGCTGGTCCAGATCGCCCGGCTCCGGCGCGCGACCGCCCCGGCGCGGAAACAGCGCGAAACGAAAGCCGCCGTGCTCGAACAGGCTCTCGCCATCGCGGCGCAATGGCGCCACCACTGGCACTTCGGCCTCGGCCAGTTCCTCGGTGAAGGCGTGTTCCTCGCGGATCGCCGCATCGCTCCAGCGCTGCGGGCGATAGAACTTGGCGATCAGCGGTTCGCCATCCTCGATGCCCACCTGATAGACGCGGTTCTCGTAGCTGTTCAGCGCCAGCACGCGGGCGTCGCTGACCAGGCCCAGGCTTTCCACCGCATCGAGCACCTGGTCCGGGCCGAGCGTGGCGAACGGGTGAGTGTTCACAGCGCCCTCAACGGCAGCATCAGGTGCGCGGCCAACTGCTCGGCGACCTCCTGGGCCGGATCGGCGGCCAGCACCAGCAGCAGGTCCTGCTGCTGCGCTTCGCGGCGCGCCTCGTCGACCAGGCGCCGGGCCACGCCGCGACCGCGGGTCAGCGCACGCACGCACAGGTGCGACAGGCGCAGGAAGTCGCCGCCGGCCCGCAGGCGCGCAGCGCCCAGCAGGCGGCCGTTGAAGCGCGCCACGCGCAGGCTGCCATCGGCCAGGCACTGCTCGATCAGCGCGGCGCCGGCGGCGAACGGCGGCAGCAGCCAGTCGGGCGCGTCGGCATAGACGTTGAGCAGGTCCTGGCGGTCCTGCTCGGTGAGCTGGGCGGGGCATTCGACGTAGACAGGCATGGCGGCATCGCTGCGGAAAAGAAAGGCGGCTAGGGTAGCAAGCCGCGCGCCGGCTGCCCAAGGGCCGCGCGGTTCCCCGGCGCGCGGGTTCCGGCCTATAATGCGCGCCCTTCGGGCTGTGGAAAACGTCCACGGCGCCCTCTGTTCTTTTGCGGAGCTGGTCATGGTCGAACGTAAGGCGTTCGTCGAACGCAACACCCTGGAAACCCGCATCAAGGCGGCGGTCAATCTCGATGGCACCGGCAAGGCGAACTTCGCCATCGGCGTGCCCTTCCTCGAGCACATGCTCGACCAGATCGCCCGCCACGGGCTGATCGATCTGGACATCGAATGCCAGGGCGACCTGCACATCGACGACCACCACACCGTGGAAGACGTGGGCATCACCCTCGGCCAGGCGTTCGCCAAGGCGGTTGGCGACAAGAAGGGCATGACCCGCTACGGGCATTCCTACGTGCCGCTGGACGAAGCCCTGTCGCGCGTGGTGATCGACTTCTCCGGGCGTCCGGGCCTGGTCATGAACGTGCCCTACACCCGCGCGACGGTCGGCAAGTTCGATGTGGACCTGTTCCAGGAATTCTTCCAGGGCTTCGTCAACCACGCCCAGGTGACCCTGCACATCGACAACCTGCGTGGCAGCAACACCCACCACCAGATCGAAACCGTGTTCAAGGCCTTCGGCCGCGCGCTGCGCATGGCCCTGACCCTGGACGAGCGCATGGCCGGGCAGATGCCCTCCACCAAGGGATGCCTGTGATGCAGACCGTCGCCGTCATCGACTACGGCATGGGCAACCTGCACTCGGTGGCCAAGGCCCTGGAACATGTCGGTGCCGGCCGTGTGCTGGTGACCAGCGACGCCCAGGTGATCCGCGAGGCGGATCGCGTGGTGTTCCCCGGCGTGGGCGCCATCCGCGATTGCATGGCCGAAATCCGCCGCCTGGGCTTCGACGCGCTGGTGCGCGAGGTCAGCCAGGATCGCCCGTTCCTCGGCATCTGCGTCGGCATGCAGGCGCTGATGGAGCGCAGCGAGGAGAACGGCGGCGTCGACTGCATCGGCCTGTTCCCCGGCCAGGTGCGCTTCTTCGGCAAGGACTTGCACGAGGACGGCGAGCACCTCAAGGTGCCGCACATGGGCTGGAACGAGGTCGAGCAGGTGGTCAGCCATCCGCTGTGGCACAACATTCCCGACCGGGCGCGCTTCTACTTCGTGCACAGCTACTACATCGAGGCCGGCAATCCGCGCCAGGTGGTGGGCCGTGGTCATTACGGCGTGGATTTCGCCGCCGTGCTGGCCGAAGGTTCGCGCTTCGCCGTGCAGTTCCACCCGGAAAAGAGCCACACCCACGGCCTGCAGCTGCTGCAGAACTTCGTGGCCTGGGACGGGCGCTGGTGAGCCGCGGCAAGGGCGCGCTGGGGGCGCTGAAGCTGGAGGCCGCCCAGGAGCAGGCCGCCGCGCAGGTGCTCAAGCGCTTCCTGGAGGAGCGCTTCGAGCTGGAGCTGGGCTCGTTCGAGGTACTGGAAGTCCTCGAGCTGATTGGCCGCGAAGTCGCCCCGCACTACTACAACAGGGCGATTGCCGACGTGCAGGCGCTGCTGGCCGACCGCTTCGCCAGCATCGAAAGTGATGTCTGGGCACTCGAGAAGAGCTGACGCCCCCTCTTCCATCGATTACCGATTATCCGATTACCGATTCGAGCAGGTTCCGAGCAATGCTGATTATCCCCGCTATCGATCTGAAGGACGGCGCCTGCGTGCGCCTGCGCCAGGGCCGCATGGAAGACTCCACGGTGTTTTCCGACGACCCGGTGAGCATGGCTGCCAAGTGGGTGGAAGGTGGTTGCCGCCGCCTGCACCTGGTCGACCTGAACGGCGCCTTCGAGGGGCAACCGGTCAACGGCGAGGTGGTCACTGCCATCGCCAGGCGTTACCCGAACCTGCCGATCCAGATCGGCGGCGGCATCCGTTCGCTGGAAACCATCGAGCACTACGTGAAGGCGGGCGTCAGCTACGTGATCATCGGCACCAAGGCGGTCAAGCAGCCGGAATTCGTCAGCGAGGCCTGCAAAGCGTTCCCCGGCAAGGTGATCGTCGGCCTGGATGCCAAGGACGGTTTCGTAGCCACCGACGGCTGGGCGGAAGTGTCCAGCGTGCAGGCGGTGGACCTGGCGCGTCGCTTCGAGGCTGACGGCGTGTCCGCGATCGTCTACACCGACATCGCCAAGGACGGAATGATGCAGGGCTGCAACGTCGAGGCCACCGCCGCGCTGGCCGCCGCCAGCCGCATCCCGGTGATCGCCTCCGGCGGCATCCACAACCTGGGTGATATCCAGAAGCTGCTGGATGCCCGCGCGCCGGGCATCATCGGCGCCATCACCGGCCGCGCCATCTACGAGGGCACCCTCGACGTGGCTGAAGCCCAGGCGCTGTGCGACGGCTTCAAGGGCTGATGTGAGCCGTAGGGTGGACAACGCTTTGCTTGTCCACCGCATACCTGGTGACCCGGTGGACAACGCTGCGCGGTTGTCCACCCTACGAGAGATATCTGTTATGGCCCTCGCCAAACGCATCATCCCTTGCCTCGACGTGGACAACGGCCGCGTGGTGAAGGGCGTCAAGTTCGAGAACATCCGCGACGCCGGCGATCCGGTGGAGATCGCTCGCCGCTACAACGAGCAGGGCGCCGACGAGATCACCTTCCTGGACATCACCGCCAGCGTCGACAACCGCGCCACCACGCTGCACACCGTCGAGCGCATGGCCAGCCAGGTGTTCATCCCGCTGACCGTGGGCGGTGGCGTGCGCACCGTGCAGGACATCCGCAACCTGCTCAACGCCGGCGCCGACAAGGTGTCGATCAACACCGCCGCGGTGTTCAACCCGGAGTTCGTCGGCGAGGCCGCCCAGCGCTTCGGCTCGCAATGCATCGTGGTGGCCATCGACGCCAAGAAGGTTTCCGCGCCGGGCGAAACGCCGCGCTGGGAAATCTTCACCCACGGCGGACGCAAGCCCACCGGCCTGGATGCCGTGCTGTGGGCGAAGAAGATGGAAGACCTGGGCGCCGGCGAGATCCTGCTGACCAGCATGGACCAGGACGGCATGAAGAGCGGCTTCGACCTGGGCGTGACCCGCGCGATCAGCGAGGCGGTGGGCATTCCGGTGATCGCCTCCGGTGGCGTCGGCAACCTGCAGCACCTGGCCGATGGCATTCTTGAAGGCAAGGCCGACGCGGTGCTGGCGGCGAGTATCTTCCACTTCGGCGAGTACACCGTGCCGGAAGCCAAGGCCTATATGGCCGCACGTGGCATCGTGGTGCGCTGAGAGCAGAGGGTTCTGGCTGCCTGTAGGAGGGGCTTCAGCCGCGACCCGCGCGCCGGCCCGGGCATCGCGTCGCGCCTAAAGCCCCTCCTGCAAGATCCCGCCCATACTGTGATGCCGGCCGGCGAGGCTTCGGGTGTGCACACCTATCGATACACGCCCTTCGCGCCATGCGCCGGCATGGCCTGGTTGCCGCGCAGGGCAATCATCGGCGGCACGTCGATCCAGTCGATGCCCTGGGCGGCCAGTTTGGGCAGCTCGCGTTCCAGCACCGCCAGGGTGCTGGCGTGCGGGTGGCCGATCATGACCACGGAGCCCTCGCGGCGGGCGATGTCGAGGCCGCGCTGGAAGGCGGCGGCGACTGCTTCCGGGCGGCTGTCGTGATCCAGAAACAGATCGCGGGACAGACTGGCCAGCGCAATGCGCTGGGCGTTGGCTGCTGCCACGGTCTTCGGCGTGGTACGGCTGTCAACGAAGAACAGGTGGCGGCGCTGCAGTTCCGGCATGAGCACCTGCATGGCGGCGTCATCGGCCGTCATGCGGCTGCCCATGTGGTTGTTCAGCCCGCTGGCATGCGGCACTTCGCGCAGTGCCGCCTCCAGGCGCTCCAGCCAGACGAAGGGCGGTTGGTTGGGCAGCCACGCGAAGGCGCCGTCGGCGGGGGCCATGGGCATGTGCAGCATCACCGTGCGCCCGGCGCGGTGGGCATCGCGCGCCAGGCTGGTCGCGTGCGGCGCGTCCGGCAGTATGGCCAGGGCGACCGGGCCGGGCAGGGCCAGCACGCGCCGGTCGCGCTCCGGGTCATGGCCCAGGTCATCGATGATCAGGCTCAGGCGCACCGGCTGTGCTGCCTGGGTAACGGCCGCGAACAGCAGGCCGAGCGCGACACACAACGCGCGCCAAGGCATAGGAAACCTCATTCGTGACGGAATTGCCTCTGTATCGGCCGCCACGGCCGCCGCAACAGGCCGCCCATCACTGACCGCGGGTGATATTCAGCCCCTTGAGCAGATTCAGCGCCTGACCCAGCTGGTAATCCTCATCCTGCGGGCGTGGTGTGCGGACGGCCTTGCCGTTGCTGGGACGGTCTGCGCCGCCATTGCCGTTGCCCAGGTGACCGGCCAGATCGGCTTCCTTCACGCCGGCCATTTCGTCCTCGCGGGTCAGGCGCGCACGCTGTACCTCGATGTCGGGCACGATGCCCTGGGCCTGGATTGAGCGTCCGTTGGGGGTGTAGTACAGCGCGGTGGTGAGCTTCAGGGCGCGGTCGTTGTTGAGCGGCAGAACGGTCTGCACCGAGCCCTTGCCGAAGCTGTCGGTGCCCATCACCACGGCGCGGCGGCTGTCCTGCAGGGCGCCGGCGACGATCTCGGCGGCCGAGGCGCTGCCACCGTTGATCAGCACCACCAGCGGCACGCCCTGGCTGGCATCGGCCGGGTCGGCCGAGAAGCGCAGCTCGGAGTTGGCGATGCGACCCTGGGTGTAGACAATCAGCCCTTTCGTCATGAAATGGTCGGCGACTTCCACCGCCGCCTGCAGCACGCCGCCGGGGTTGTTGCGCAGGTCCATCACCAGGCCTTTCAGGGGCGCCTTGTTGTCCTTGCGCAGGCTGGCCAGGGCCTTGCCGACTTCCGCGCCGGTGTTGACCTGGAACTGGGTGATGCGCAGGTAGCCGTAACCGTCCTCGAGCATCTCGGTGCGCACGCTCTGCACCTTGATGACCGCGCGGGTCAGCGTCACGTCGAACGGCTGGCCGCCTTCGCGCACGATGGTCAGCTCCACCTTGCTGCCGGGCTTGCCACGCATCATGTCCACGGCTTCCTGCATGCTCATGCCCTTGGTCGGCTGGCCATCGATGCGCACGATCAGGTCGCCCGCCTCGATGCCGGCGCGCGACGCGGGAGTGTCGTCGATGGGCGAGACGACGCGGATGAAGCCGTCCTCCATGCCCACTTCGATGCCCAGTCCGCCGAATTCGCCGCTGGTGCTTTCCTGCAATTCCTGGAAGGCCTGCGGGTCCAGATAGGCGGAGTGCGGGTCCAGGTTGCTGAGCATGCCGCGGATGGCGTTTTCCAGCAGGGTCTTGTCGTCCACCGGCTCGACGTAGGCGCTCTTGATGCGGTCGAGGACCTCGGCGAAGGTGCGCAAGTCGTCCAGCGGCAACTGCGCGCGGGCGGCCGTGCTGGTGGACGGATCGGTGGGTGCGCTGCTCTGCGCGTAGGCTCCCCCTGCTGCCAGCGCCAGGCACAGGGCCAGGCTCTGTGTAGTAGTGCGGAAAATGGGGCGCTGCTGCATGGGGAAACTCCAGGTTTGCGGGATGGCGCGCTCAGCCTTGCGCGCGGCACCACTGGGCCGGGTCGCTCGGGCGACCTTGCTGGCGAATGGCGAAGTACAGCGCGGGAACGCTCTGCCCGCCACTGCTGCCGACGGTGGCGATGGTATCACCGGCGGCAACGATGTCGCCGGCCTCCTTGAGCAGCGCCTGGTTGTGGCCGTAGAGGCTCAGGTAGCCGCCGCCGTGGTCGAGGATCAGCAGCAGGCCGGCGCCGCGCAGCCATTCGGCGAATACCACCTTGCCGCCGTGCACGGCGCGCACCGGCTGGCCGGCCGATGCGCCGATCAGCACGCCGTCCCAGGTGGTGCGCGAGTCCTCACCGCGTGGCGCGCCGAAACGGGCGATCAGCCTTCCTTCCACCGGCCAGGGCAACTTGCCCTGGGCCTGTCCGAAGGGGCCGCCGTAATAGCGCACCGCGGTATTGCTCAGCCAGGGCGCCTCGTCGGCGGGTGCCTGGCGGCGCTGCTCGGCAAGCTGCCGCTGACGCGCGGCTTCCGCCTCGCGTTCACGGGCCTGGCGGGCCAGGGTTTCCTCGATGGTTTTGAGCACCTGCTGCAGCTCGGCCTGTTCACGCTGGCGTTCCTGCAGACGGTCGGCGCGGTTGGCGCTGTCGCGGTTCAGGCGCGCCAGCACCTGCTGGCGTTCCTTGCGCACCTCGGCCAGGCGCGCCTGGCGCTCGCCCAGCGCCTGCTGCTGGCGGGCCAGGGCCTCGCTGTGGACAGTGCGCTGGCGCTCCAGCTCGCCCAGCTGTTCGCGGGTGCGGGCGTAGTCGGCCAGCTGCTCCAGGCGTGCCCGGTTCAGGTACTCGTAATAGGTCAGGGTGCGGGAGAAGGTGGCGGGATCCTGCTGGTTGAGCAGCAGCTTGAGGGGTTCGGCGCCACCGCTCTGGTACAGCGAGCGGGCCTGCTGGCCGATCAGTCGTTGCTGTTCGCGGCGCGATTCATCGATTTTTTTTTTCTGCCGCTCGAGGTCATCAAGCTGCTTCTGGTTGTCGCCGGCTTCGCGGCGCAGGTCGCGGATCTGCTTCTCCAGCGCGCCCGCCTCGGTTTCCGTCTGGCGCAGTTGTTGCTGCACCTGGGATTTTTCCCGCTGCAACTGCTCGAGCATTTTCTTCAGCTCCAGCACTTCCTTACGGGCGGCTTCCAGCTGCTGCTCGGTCTGCACCTTGGAATCGGCGCCAGCGGGCAGCGCGAGGCAGGTCAGAAGGGCAAGGAAAAGGGCTCGGAACATGGAGGACACGGCACCTGGATCTGGGGCGTCAAGTATGCCTGCAAACGCAGCCTGAGCGGCAAGCCGGCGACGTAGCGGGCCGAGGGGGCAATCCCCCTCGGCCTTCCAGCTTAGTGCAGTTCGATGATGCTGGTGCCGGTCATTTCCTTGGGCTGCGGCAGGCCCAGCAGTTTCAGCATGGTCGGCGCCACGTCGGCCAATACGCCGCCTGCGCGGATGCTGACGTTGCGCTTGCCGACATAAATGAAGGGCACCGGCTCGCAGGTGTGGGCGGTGTGCGCCTGGCCGGTGACTTCGTCTTCCATCTGCTCGACGTTGCCGTGGTCGGCGGTGATCAGCGCTTCGCCGCCGACCTTGTCCAGTGCGGCGACGATGCGGCCCATGCATTCATCCAGGCATTCCACCGCCTTGACCGCCGCCTCGAACACGCCGGTGTGACCGACCATGTCGCCGTTGGCGTAGTTGACGATGATCACGTCGTAGCGCTGGTGCTCGATGGCGTCGACGATCCGGTCGGTGACTTCCGGCGCGCTCATCTGCGGCTGCAGGTCGTAGGTGGCGACGTTCGGTGAGGGGATCAGGATGCGCTCTTCGCCGGGGAAGGGTTCCTCGCGGCCGCCGGAGAAGAAGAAGGTCACATGGGCGTACTTCTCGGTCTCGGCGATGCGCAGCTGGGTCTTGCCCTGGTTGGCCAGGTACTCGCCCAGCACGTTGGTCAGCGGCTCCGGCGCGAAGGCACTCGGCGCGTCGATGCTGGCGGCGTACTGGGTGAGCATCACGTAGCCCGCCAGTTGCGGCACGCGGGCGCGGGCGAAGCCGGCAAAGTCCTTCTCGACGAAGGCGCGGGTCAGCTCGCGGGCGCGGTCGGCGCGGAAGTTCATGAACACCACGGCATCGCCATCTTCCACGCGCACCGGTGCGCCAATCACGGTGGCCTTGACGAACTCGTCGCTCTCCTCGCGGGCGTAGGCGGCTTCCAGACCGGCCACGGCGCTGGCGGCCTGGAACTGGCCCTGGCCGTCGACGATGAGGTTGTAGGCTTGCTCCACGCGGTCCCAGCGATTATCGCGGTCCATGGCGTAGTAGCGGCCGATCAGGCTGGCGATGCGGCCTTTGCCCAGGCGCGCAAAGGTGGCGTCGAGCAGCTCGATGGACGGCTGCGCGCTGCGCGGCGGAGTGTCACGACCGTCGAGGAAGGCGTGCAGATAGATGTGCTGGGCGCCGCGGCGGGCGGCCAGCTCGACCATGGCGACCAGATGGTCCTGGTGGCTGTGCACGCCGCCATCGGAGAGCAGGCCCATGATGTGCACTGCCTTGCCGGCGGTCACCGCCTTGTCCACGGCGGTGCAGATGGCTGGGTTCTCGAAAAACTCGCCGTCGCGGATCGCCTTGGTGACGCGGGTGAAGTCCTGATAGACGACCCGGCCGGCGCCCAGGTTCATGTGGCCGACCTCGGAGTTGCCCATCTGCCCGTCCGGCAGGCCCACGTCCATGCCCGAGCCGGAAATCAGCCCATGCGGCTGGGTGGCACGCAGACGGTCGTAGACCGGCGTGCTGGCCGCGTGGATGGCGTTGTACTCGGGGCGATCGCTGTGGCCGAAGCCATCCAGAATCATCAGAACCAGGGGTTTGGGCGTAGGCATGGGTCGACTCGCTCGGCGGCTGCACGTGGATGCGAAGGGCGGGGATTCTAAGCGCTGTAGCGCGCTGCGTCACGGCAGGGGCAGGGTGCCGCCCGCCAGGGGCCCTGTGTATACTGCCGGCATTTTACCGTCCGGGAACCTGTAGATGCTTGCGCAGCTGATTGAATTCGTCTCTAACCACTATGTACTGAGCACCCTGCTGGTCGTGCTGCTGATCCTGTTTGCCTTCAACGAGCTGAACAAGGGCGGCCGCAGCCTGAGCAACCGCGAGCTGACGTCGCTGGTCAACAGCGACCAGGGCCTGGTGCTGGATATCCGCGCCAAGAAGGACTTCGACGCCGGCCATATCGTCGGCGCCGTGCACATCCCCTACGACAAGCTGGCCACCCGCATGGTCGAGCTGGAGAAGCACAAGGACAAGACCCTGATCGTCGTGTGCGCCATGGGCCAGACGGCCGGTCCGGCGTGCGCCCAGCTGAAAAAGGCCGGGTTCACCGTGGCCAAGCTGGCGGGCGGCATGGGCAGCTGGCGTGGCGATAACCTGCCCGTGGTGAAATGACATGAACGACGTGGTGATCTATACCACCGCCTGGTGCCCCTACTGCATCCGCGCCAAGCAACTGCTGCAGCGCAAGGGCGTGGCCTTCAAGGAGATCGCCGTGGATGGCAACCCGAGCCTGCGCGCGGAAATGGCCGCCCGGGCCGGCCGCACCTCGGTGCCGCAGATCTGGATCGGTGAGCAGCACGTGGGTGGTTGCGACGATCTTCATGCGCTGGAGCGCGCCGGCCGTCTGGACGCGCTGCTCGCTCAACCTCAATGACAACAAGGCTCAGCCAATGACCGAACAAGCAACTCCGCAGTTCTCCCTGCAGCGCATCTACGTCAAGGACCTGTCCTTCGAAGCCCCGAAGAGCCCGGAGATCTTCCGCCAGGAATGGAACCCGAGCGTTCAGCTGGACCTCAACACCCGCACCAAGACCCTGGACAACGATTTCCACGAAGTGGTGCTAACCCTCTCCGTGACCGTGAAGACCGGCGAGGAAACGGCCTTCATCGCCGAAGTGCAGCAGGGCGGGATCTTCCTGATCAAGGGCCTGGACGCACCGTCCATGAGCCACACCCTCGGCGCCTTCTGCCCGAACATCCTGTTCCCCTATGCCCGCGAGGCGCTGGACAACCTGGTGACCCGTGGCTCCTTCCCGGCCCTGATGCTGGCGCCGGTGAACTTCGACGCCCTGTACGCGCAGGAAATGGCGCGGGTCAACGCCGAAGCCCAGGGTGCGACCCAGCAGTAAGGGTTTCGCTGAAGAAAAAAGCGCCTGCGGGCGCTTTTTTCGTTTATGCCCCGGCGGCAGTGGGCCGGGCACGGCACCTTCATTCGCCGCCGGCAAAGCCCTGCTGGCGCCAGGCCTCATAGACCGTCACCGCCACGGTGTTGGACAGGTTGAGGCTTCGGCAGCCCGGGCGCATGGGCAGGCGCACGCGCTGTTCGGGCGGCAGGGCTTCGCGGATCTCCGGGGGCAGCCCGCGACTTTCCGGTCCGAACAGAAAGGCATCACCGGGTCGGTACTGTACCGCATGGAACGGCTGCGAGCCCTTGGTGGTGAAGGCGTAGAGGCGCGGCGCATCCGGCTGGGCAGGCGCGCCGAGCGTCAGCCCGAGGCTGTCGAGGCAGCGCTGCAGGTCGGGGTAACGCTTGAGCGTGGCGAACTCGTGGTAGTCGAGGCCGGCGCGCCGCAGGCGCTTGTCGTCGGTCTCGAAACCCAGGGGCTCGATGAGGTGCAGGTGGCTGCCGCTGTTGGCGCACAGCCTGATAATGTTGCCGGTGTTCGGTGGAATCTCCGGCTGGAACAGGATGACGTGGAACATGCAGGACTCGGGACGCGAGGAAGGTGCGCATTCTAGCGCCGAAGTGGATCCGCGGCGGCGCGTCTGGCCGCGCTTTCTGCTGGGGCTGGCAGCCACCGGGCTGCTGGTGGGCCTGATGCTCGGCAAATGGCTTAGCCCGGGACCGGCCTACCTGCTGGAGGTGCGCGAAGCGCCGAATGGGCTGGTGCTGTGGTTCGATCGCGAGCCGCTGGCGCCGCGTCTGCAAACGCTGGATGGTGCGTTGCTGGTGCAGCTGGACGACGCCCAGGGCGCTGCCCAGGCAGGACGCCTGGCGCTGGACCAGGGCGAAGTGCGCTGGCGGTTGCGAATGGCGGATTCGGCGCTCCTGCTGTCGTTCGTCGCCACCCGGCCGCTGCGGGCCGAGTGGCGGGGCGAGGCGCGCGGCGGCCAGTGGCGCCTGGAGTTGCGCCTCGCTGGTGCGGAATAAAAGGGGGAGTCCCGGCCTGCCTAGTACCGAGGTCCCCAGAAACTGACGCAGGATATTAAGCAGAGAATGTGCCAGTTTCGTGACAGCTGGCATCGGCGCTGGATGCGCGAATGGCGCCGGGTTGTTGGTTCAGGCAGAAATGGCTTCGCACGCTTTGGATGCATGGCGCGGGGAATGGCGCCCTGCTGTGGACCTGTGGGGCAGGCTTTACGCCGGCCGGCGAGGCCCGCATCTCGCACCTGGATGCCGTGCCTACGAGCGTCGGCCCCACAGGGGATACGGCGGGGCATCCGCAGGAGCGGCTTGGCCGCGATGTTTTTGAGGCGGGCCGCAGCCAGAAGCTTGCGACTGAAGTCGCTCCTACAAAAGCAAAGTTCGCACGAGCCTAGGCCTCGTCCGCGTCATCCTCGTCGCCGCCGGCGACGTTCATGCCCAGTTCCTTGATCTTGCGCGTGAGGGTGTTGCGGCCCCAGCCGAGCAGCAGTGCGGCGTCGCGGCGGCGGCCGGCGGTGTGCTTGAGGGCGGTCTCGATCATGATGCGCTCGAACACCGGCACGGCGACATCCAGCAGGTTGCTCTGGCCGCGCGCCAGCGCCTGGTCGGCCCACAGGCGCAGACCCTGTTCCCAGTTGCCAGCGGGCTGCGGCTCCTGGTTCTGGCTGAGCAGCTCAGGCGGCAGCTCATCGACGTGCACCTCGCGACCGGAGGCCATCACGGTGATCCAGCGGCAGGTGTTCTCCAGCTGGCGCACGTTGCCGGGCCATGGCAGATTGCTCAGGTACTCCTCGGTGTCCGGCTTGAGCAGCTTGGGCTCCACGGACAGTTCGCGGGCGGCGCGTGCCAGGAAGTGCCGGGCCAGCGTTGGAATGTCCTCGCGGCGGTCGGCCAGGCGCGGGATGTGGATGCGGATGACGTTCAGGCGGTGGAACAGGTCCTCGCGGAACTTGCCTTCTCGGACCAGGGTTTCCAGGTCCTGGTGGGTGGCGGCGATGATGCGCACATCCACCTTGACCGGCGTGTGGCCGCCGACCCGGTAGAACTCGCCATCGGCCAACACGCGCAGCAGGCGGGTCTGGGTGTCGGCAGGCATATCGCCGATCTCGTCGAGGAACAGCGTGCCGCCATCGGCTTGCTCGAACCGGCCGCGGCGCTGGTTGGCGGCGCCGGTGAAGGCGCCCTTCTCGTGGCCGAACAGCTCGGACTCCATCAGGTCCTTGGGAATCGCGGCCATGTTGAGGGCGATGAACGGCGAATGGGCGCGCGGACTGTGGCGGTGCAACGCATGCGCGACCAGCTCCTTGCCGGTACCCGATTCGCCGTTGATCAGCACGGTGATGTTGGACTGCGACAGGCGGCCGATGGCGCGGAACACCTCCTGCATCGCCGGCGCCTCGCCGATGATTTCCGGGGTATGCGGCTGTACGGCCGGAGCGGCCTGGCTCTGTTGCTCGCGGGCGTGCAGGCTGGCGCGCTTGACCAGCGATACGGCCTCGTCCACGTCGAACGGCTTGGGCAGGTACTCGAAGGCGCCCCCCTGGTAGGAGGCCACCGCGCTGTCGAGGTCAGAGTGGGCGGTCATCACGATGACCGGCAGGCGCGGATGCTGGCGGCGGATCTGCGCGAGCATTTCCAGGCCACTGGTGCCCGGCATGCGGATGTCGGAAATGATCACGTCCGGCTGTTGGCGGCTGAGCCGGCCAAGCAGGCTGTCGGCGCTGTCGAAGCTCTGGGTGGTCAGGCCGCCCTGTTGCAGGGCCTTTTCCAGTACCCAGCGGATGGAGCGGTCGTCGTCGACGATCCAGACGGTTTCGCTGTGGCTCATGAGGGGGCTGCTCCTTGTTCCAGCGGCAGGCTGATGGAAAACACGGTATGCCCGGGCTGGCTCTCGCATTCCACCAATCCCTGGTGCTGACTGATGATGCTCTGGGCGATGGCCAGGCCCAGGCCGGTGCCGTCCGGGCGGCCACTGACCATGGGGTAGAAGATGGTTTCCTGAAGCTCGGGCGGAATGCCCGGGCCGTTGTCGATGATCTCGATGCGCACCGCCAGGCGGTGGCGCTGGTGGCCGATGGTGAACTGGCGCAGGGCGCGGCTGCGCAGGGTGATCTGCGGCGCCGGCTGGCGGCTATCGCCGAGGGCCTGCAAGGCGTTGCGGGCGATGTT
Source organism: Pseudomonas flexibilis (assembly GCF_000802425.1). Lineage (GTDB taxonomy): Bacteria > Pseudomonadota > Gammaproteobacteria > Pseudomonadales > Pseudomonadaceae > Serpens > Serpens flexibilis. The sequence goes on from NZ_JRUD01000027.1 coordinate 64,878, forward strand.
GAGCACCGCCTGGATCATCTGCTCCTGATCGATCAGCACCTCGGGAATGCTCGGGTCGTAGTCGCGCAACAGCGGCACGCGTCCCTGGCTTTCCGCCTCGACCAGGCTGGCGACGCGTTCCAGCACCTCGTGGATGTTGGCCGGGCGCAGGAGCGGCAGCTTGTTGGTGCCGAGCATGCGGTCCACCAGATTGCGCAGTCGATCGGCCTCTTCAATGATCACGTTGGTGTAGTCACGCAGCGCCTCGTCGGGCAGCTCGCGGGCCAGCAGCTGCGCCGCGCCGCGAATGCCGCCCAGCGGGTTCTTGATCTCGTGGGCGAGGCCGCGCACCAGCATCCGCGAGGTCTCCAGCTGGGATTGCTGCGCCTCTTCCTTGGTGATGCGCAGCAGGCGATCCCGCGGGTGTACTTCCACCAGCAGACGGTTGCGACCGTGCTCGACGATGGGCGTTACGGCGTAGTCGACGGTCAGCGGCTGGCCGCCGAGGGTGACCAGGGTGGCCTCGCGCTTGGTGAACGGGTGCGCCTGTTCGACCGCCTGGCGCAGGGCGCCCAGCGCTTCCGGCGATTCGGTGAAGAGCTCGCTGATGAACTGCCCATGGCTGCGCTGCCCACTGACCGCCAGCAGCATCTCGGCGGCCGGGTTCATGTATTCCAGGCACAGCCGCTCGTCCAGCAGAAGCGTGGCGGTGTTCAGGTTGTCGAGCAGCAGCCGGTGTGGGGCGTCGTTGGACATGGCGATCGCTTATCTCGTTCGAGGCCTCGTAAAAATGCAAGAAGCAAACCAGCAGGCCCGAAAAGGGCGCAAATCGGCGCCGGCAAGCCTGATGGATGTGCATCGGCGGTCAGGTCGCGAATAATCATGCACCACAATGGTGCGCGATGCCTGTTTATGGTGCGGGTTTCGTCGGCGGGAGATGGCGGGGATCGCATTCGGGGCGCTCGTGATCCTCGCCATCCGCCGCGCAGGGCCGCAGTCGGCGCTTTTGGATCAGCGAGGGGCGCTGGATATGGACGATCTGTTCGGCGCTGGCGGCTAGCACGCGTTCCGTTTCATCGATGATCTGTGCGACCAGTCGATGGCTGCCGCGGTCCAGGTTGCGCAGCTGCAGGCCGGACTGCGGCTGACCATCGAGCATCAGCCGATAGGCATGGCCGGGCAGCAGCGGCGGCTCGCTGCCCAGTTCCACCCGCAGGTCGCCGGAAACGTCGGGATGGGCGGCGTCCGGGCGCGGGGAAAGGATGGCCAGGTGCCGATAGGGCGAGCGTTGCTGCGTGCGCACCAGGTTGGGTGTCGTGGTGGGCGCTGCGGGTGCGGACAGCGCGGGCATCCGGTTGATGGGACGCGGGGCCAGCGGTTGTGCGCCATCGTGGGGCGGGCGGTCGCTGAACATCAGGGCGCCGCTGGCGTCGCGATAGCTGTACACCTGGGCCAGGGTGATCCCGGGCAGCAGGGCCAGTAACCAGAGAGTGTGACGCATCAGGGGGCGGGCCGGTTTGGGGTCGGACGAGGCGGGGCTGGTCGCGCCGGGCTGTTCACGCTGATGCGCTGCACCGTGAAGGTCAGTGCATCGCTTTGCTGAATCGGCCGGCCGCGGGCGTCCAGCACCTGCACCACCAGGCTGTGGGTGCCGCGGTCGGCCTGGCGGACTGTCAGGGGCGTACCCTGGGTCGCGGGTCCGTGCGGATTGCCATCCAGCAGCAGGCGCAGACTGTGTCCCCGGAACAGCGGTGGCTCCACGGCGACCTCGACATCGAAGGTGCCGTTGTTGGCGCGCAGTGCCTCGTCATCCGGCAGGTTGATGATCTCCAGCCGTGCGTAGCGCTGGGTTGTCGGCAGGGCGGGGCGCTCGGCGGGTGTGCTCGGTGCAGGTGGGGCGATGGGGGTGAGGGGCGACGGTTCGACGCGCTGGGCGGGCTGCCCTTGCGGCGGGCGGTCGCTGAACACCGTGCGGCCCTGTGCGTCGGTGTAGCGGTAGATCTCGGCGGCGGCCGGTGCGGCCAGCAGGCCGAGCAGGCAGGCGGTGAACAGGCGCATGGGGCATCTCCACGGATTCGGGACAAGCCTTGCACCGGCAGGCGGGACTGGCAAGGACGCCCGGCGCGGAATGTGGTGGAGATAAAACAAACCCCCGCGCGGCAGGGCCGGGCGGGGGTTCGTCATGCCGGGGAGGCGATCAGACGCTGTAGTACAGGTCGTATTCCAGCGGGTGCACGAAGGTGCGCACCTTGATCTCTTCCTCGGACTTCAGCTCGATGTAGGCATCGATGAAGTCGTCGGAGAACACGCCGCCCTTGGTCAGGAAGGCGCGGCCCTTGTCCAGCTCTTCCAGGGCTTCCTTCAGGCTGCCGCACACCTGCGGGATCTGCTTGGATTCTTCCGGCGGCAGGTCATACAGGTTCTTGTCGGCGGCGTCGCCGGGGTGGATCTTGTTCTGGATGCCGTCCAGGCCGGCCATCAGCAGGGCGGCGAAGCACAGGTAGGGGTTGGCCGCCGGGTCCGGGAAGCGCGCCTCGATGCGGCGGGCCTTCGGGCTGGTGACGTACGGGATACGGATGGAAGCGGAACGGTTGCGGGCCGAGTAGGCCAGCATGACCGGGGCTTCGAAGCCCGGGACCAGACGCTTGTAGGAGTTGGTCGACGGGTTGGTGAAGCCGTTCAGGGCCTTGCCGTGCTTGATGATGCCGCCGATGAAGTACAGGGCGGTCTCGGACAGGCCGGCATAGCCTTCGCCCGCGAAGGTGTTCTTGCCATCCTTGGAGATGGACATGTGCACGTGCATGCCGGAGCCGTTGTCGCCATACAGGGGCTTGGGCATGAAGGTCACGGTCTTGCCGTAGGCATCGGCGACGTTGTGCACGCAGTACTTCAGGGTCTGCACTTCGTCAGCCTTGGCGACCAGGGTGTTGAACTTCACGCCGATTTCGTTCTGACCGGCAGTGGCCACTTCGTGGTGGTGCACCTCGACGACCAGGCCCATTTCTTCCAGGGCGTTGCACATGGCGGTACGGATTTCGTGGTCGTGGTCGACCGGCGGTACCGGGAAGTAGCCGCCCTTCACGCCCGGACGGTGGCCCTTGTTGCCGCCTTCGATGTCGGCGTCGGTGTTCCAGGAAGCCTGCTCGGAGAAGATCTTGAACATCGAGCCAGAGATGTCGGACTTGAACTTCACTTCGTCGAAGATGAAGAACTCGGGCTCCGGACCGACGAACACGGTGTCGCCGATGCCGGTGGACTTCAGGTATTCCTCGGCGCGGCGGGCGATGGCGCGCGGGTCGCGATCGTAGCTCTGCATGGTGCTCGGCTCGATGATGTCGCAGACCAGGATCAGGGTCGGTTCTTCGGTGAAGGGGTCGAGCACGGCGGTGCTGTCGTCGGGCAGGAGGATCATGTCCGAGGCCTCGATGCCCTTCCAGCCGGCGACGGAGGAACCGTCGAACATCTTGCCATGCTCGAAGAAGTCGTCATCCGCGTCGCGGGCCGGCATGGTCAGGTGCTGCTGCTTGCCTTTGGTATCGGTGAAGCGCAGGTCAATCCACTTCACATCGTGTTCTTTGATCAGTTGAAGCGACTTCGACATGGTGTCCTCCAGGGGAATCGATCTGGGGGTTCGCCAACCAGGCTGACGCCCCAGGGGATAGGTGATGCCGGGGCGGGATCATCCGTCAGGGCAACCTGCCTCACAAGGGAGCAATTAGTGTGCCAGCGCACCCGAATGCACCGGAGTTGGCGGGTGGCGCGGTTCTGATGCGCTTTCCGCGCCTGCGCACGCACGATAAACGCACCAAGCTGGTGCGCCCCGTAAAGGTCCGGCGCAAATTGGTGCGGCCCATGGGCCCCTGCAAATTCTTGATCAAGGGGTGAGCAATTTCCGGTATACTCCGCGCCCCTCTTTTTCGGCTCTTCCCGCCAGCGTTCTTCATGAAACTCATCGTCAAGCCCTTCGCGGAAATCACCATCAAGAGCCGTCCGGTGCGCAAGCAGTTCATCCGGCAGCTGGCCAAGAATATCCGCGCGGTGCTGAAGGACCTGGATCCGGCCCTCAGCGTCGAAGGCGAGTGGGACAACCTGGACGTGATCACCGCCGTCCGGGATCGCCGTGTGCACCAGGCCATGTTCGAGCGCCTGCGCAACATGCCGGGCATCGCGCATTTCCTCGAAGTGCATGAATACCCTTATGTGGACTTCGACGACGTCTTCGAGAAGTGCCGCGAGCACTATGGCGATCAGCTGGCCGGCAAGCAGTTCGCCGTGCGCTGCAAGCGTGCCGGCAATACCCACGATTTCACCTCGGTGGAGCTGGCCAGCCATGTGGGCAGCCGCCTGCGCCGCGAGTGCGGCGCGGCGGGTATCGACCTGAAGCATCCTGACGTCGAGGTGCGCTTCGAGGTGCGCTACGACCGTTTGCTGATCATCCATGCGCAGCACGAAGGCCTGGGCGGTTACCCGCTGGGCTCGGTGGAGCAGGTGGTGGTGCTGATGTCCGGTGGCTTCGATTCCACCGTGGCCGCCTACCAGATGATGCGCCGCGGCATGCTCAGCCACTTCTGCTTCTTCAACCTCGGCGGCCGCGCCCACGAGCTGGGGGTGATGGAAGTCGCCCACTACCTGTGGGAAAAATTCGGCCGCTCGCACCGCGTGCTGTTCGTCAGCGTGCCATTCGAGGAAGTGGTCGGCGAGATCCTCGGCAAGGTCGACAACAGCCAGATGGGCGTGGTGCTCAAGCGCATGATGCTGCGCGCCGCCAGCCAGGTGGCCGAGAACCTGCACATCGACGCGTTGGTGACCGGCGAGGCGATTTCCCAGGTGTCCAGCCAGACGCTGCCGAACCTGTCGGTGATCGATTCGGTCACCGACACCCTGGTGCTGCGCCCGCTGATCGCCGCGCACAAGCAGGACATCATCGACACCGCCACGCGCATCGGCACCGCCGAGTTCGCCAAGCACATGCCCGAATACTGCGGCGTGATCTCGGTGAACCCGACCACCCGTGCCAAGCGCAGCCGGGTCGAATACGAGGAAAGCCAGTTCGATATGGCCATCCTCGAACGGGCCATCGAGCGCGCCCGTTTCGTGGCCATCGACAAGGTCATCGACGAACTCGGCCAGGATGTGCCCGTGGAGGAGGTCCGCGAAGCGCTGCCCGGGCAGATCGTGCTGGACATCCGCCACCCGGATGCCGCCGAGGACGAACCCCTGCAGTTGCCGGGCGTCGAAGTCAGGGCCATGCCGTTCTATGCCGTCAACAGCCAGTTCAAGGATCTCGACGCCAATCGCCAGTACCTGCTGTATTGCGATCGCGGCGTGATGAGCCGCCTGCATGCCCACCACCTGCTCAGCGAGGGGCATGCCAATGTGCGCGTTTACCGTCCGGCCTAAGCAGCCGGGCCTGTTCGGTGGCAGCATTCGCCACCGCCCTCCCGACCTGTCCTGAACCTTGTTGATCTGGCCTCCGCTCATGTCGAGCGGGGGGAACGCCTTCAGACGGGGGGCCGCCTGCCCGCCGTTTACATCGAGATAGAACCGTGATCGAAAAACTCCGCAACATCGCCATCATCGCCCACGTCGACCATGGCAAGACCACCCTCGTCGACAAGCTGCTGCGCCTGTCCGGTACCCTGGACCGCAAGGAGCTGGAAAACGAGCGCGTCATGGACAGCAACGACCAGGAAAAGGAACGTGGCATCACCATCCTGGCCAAGAACACCGCGCTGAAATGGAACGACTACAACATCAACATCGTGGACACCCCCGGCCACGCCGACTTCGGCGGTGAAGTCGAGCGCGTGATGTCCATGGTGGATTCCGTGCTGCTGGTGGTCGACGCCCAGGACGGCCCCATGCCGCAGACCCGCTTCGTGACCCAGAAGGCCTTCAAGGCCGGCCTGCGCCCGATCGTGGTGGTCAACAAGATCGACCGGCCCGGCGCGCGTCCGGACTGGGTTGTGGACCAGATCTTCGACCTGTTCGACAACCTGGGCGCCACCGACGAACAGCTGGACTTCCCGATCGTCTACGCCAGCGCCCTGAACGGCATCGCCGGTCTGGACCATGAGAACCTGGCAGACAACATGGACCCCCTGTTCCAGGCCATCGTCGACCACGTGCCGGCGCCCCAGGTCGACCTGGACGGCCCGTTCCAGATGCAGATCTCCCAGCTGGACTACAACAGCTTCCTCGGCGTGATCGGCGTAGGCCGCATCAAGCGCGGCAAGATCAAGGCCAACACCCCGGTGGTCGCCATCGGCGCCGACGGCAAGAAGCGCCAGGGCCGCATCCTGAAGATCATGGGTCACTCCGGTCTGCAGCGTGTGGAGGTGCCGGAAGCCGAAGCCGGTGACATCGTCTGTGTGTCCGGCATGGAAGAGCTGTTCATCTCCGACACCCTGTGCGACATCAACAACGTCGAGGCACTGCCGCCGCTGACCGTCGACCAGCCGACCGTGAGCATGACCTTCCAGGTCAACGACTCGCCGTTCGCCGGCAAGGAAGGCAAGTTCGTCACCAGCCGCAACATCAAGGATCGCCTGGAGAAGGAACTGCTGCACAACGTGGCGCTGCGCGTCGAGCCAGGTGATTCTCCCGAGAAGTTCAAGGTTTCCGGTCGCGGCGAACTGCACCTGTCGGTGCTGATCGAAACCATGCGCCGTGAAGGCTTCGAACTGGCCGTTGGCCGTCCGGAAGTGGTGATCATCGAGAACGAGGCCGGCGAAAAGCAGGAGCCCTACGAGAACGTCACCATCGACATCGAAGAGCAGCACCAGGGCCCGGTGATGGAACAGATGGGTCTGCGCAAGGGCGATCTGACCAACATGATGCCCGACGGCAAGGGCCGTGTGCGTCTGGAATACACCATCCCTGCGCGCGGCCTGATCGGCTTCCGCAATAACTTCCTGACCCTGACTTCGGGCACCGGCATCCTGACCTCGACCTTCAGCCACTACGGTCCGATCAAGGCCGGCGAAGTGACCAACCGCCAGAATGGCGTACTGGTTTCCATGGCTACCGGTACCGCGCTGACCTACTCGCTGGAAACCCTGCAGGCCCGCGGCAAGCTGTTCCTCGAGCCCGGTCAGGAGATTTACGAAGGCCAGCTGTGCGGTATCAACAGCCGCGACAACGACCTGGTGATCAACCCCACCAAGGGCAAGAAGCTCGACAACATGCGTGCGTCCGGCAAGGACGAAGTCATCGCCCTGGTGCCGCCGATCAAGTTCAGTCTGGAACAGGCGCTGGAATTCATCGACGACGACGAGCTGGTGGAAGTGACGCCGAAGTCGATCCGCCTGCGCAAGAAGTACCTGAACGAAAACGACCGCAAGCGCTTCGAGCGCAGCAAGGTCTGATTTAGCCAGGGCTGAAATGAAAAACCGCCGGTAGCGATACCGGCGGTTTTTTTATGCTTATTGGCAAGGGCGGATCTTCATGGCGCTGGCGTTCAGGCGCGATGTTTTGCCCATGCCCCATGCCCCATGCCCTGCGCAAGCCGCGCCACTTTGCGCGAGTACTCAATCCCGCGCGCCCACTGCCAGGCCTTCTTCGCTTTGGCCCACGAACGCAGCCCAGGAGTCGCTCACGTCCTGCCGGCGCTCGCCCGCGCCGATCGGCAGGCTCACCGACTTGCCGGCGCCGACCGGGCGCAGATTGCGCCAGCCCGCCTGGTCGCCCTTGGCGCGCACCAGGCGACGGTTCACCGATTTGTACGGCGAGTTGTACTGCACATGCTCGGCATTGCGGTAGGCGATCTCCGGCCGGGACATGAACTCGATGAAGCGCCAGGCCTGCTCGGCCATTCGCGACTTGGCCGGCACCACCAGGGCATCGACATACAGGGTACTGCCCTCGTCGGGGATGAAGAACTCCAGGCGCGGATGCGCACTGAGCATGGCGCGGGCATCGCCCTCCCAGGCCATGGCGATGCACTGGCGACCGGCAGGGACGTCCTCCAGATAGGCCAGGTTATCCACCTTGTTCAGGTGCGGTCGCAGATCGACCAGGGCTTGCTGGAAGGCATGCAGGTCGCGTCCGGAAGGCCGCTCGGCCAGCGCGCCGCGCCAGTTCATCCAGATGGTGAAGAACTCCGCCCGAGCATCCAGGATGGACGCGCCACAGCTGGACAATCGCGCCAGGGTTTGCGGATCGAGCAACAGGCCCCACGAGGTTCCCGGCGCATGGCCGAGCGCCTGCGCGACGCGTTCGCGATCCATGACGATGCCGACGCGGCCCCAGAGATAGGGCATGGCGTAGCGCCGACCGGGATCGGTGCTGCTCAAGCGGCTGAGGATCAGCGGATCGATGTCTTCGTACATCGGCAGCGAGCGTATCGCGATGGGCTTCAGCAAGCCGTCTCGGATCAGGCCTGGCAGGTAATGACTGTCCGGCACCAGCACATCCGGCGGGAACTCCTGACGCAGCAAGGCATCGGCGTCTTCATCGGTTTCGAAGGTGCGGTAGTCGACCGGGATGCCGGTTTCTGCGGTGAACTGGGCGACCAGATCGGGATGGATATAGTCGTTCCAGTTGGCGACCACCAGAGCCGGGGAGGCAGTGGCCAGCGAAGTGAAGAGCAGCGGGATCAGCAAAGCGAGGCACCGCTTGAGCGGGCATGGCGAATGAACACGTGCAGCCAACATCGACGTTCCCTTTTGTCTGGCCAGGAGGGCCGGCGTTCCAGGCCGGAGCGCGGAGACTAGCGTGCCATGATGGCCTTTAGCTATGGACTTTGGTCGAGGTGCGGCAATTAGGGGTAGGGGGCGGTCGAGACGGCAGTGTCACGCCGACCATGGCGTAATGCCATAGCCCTTGCGTTCGTGCGTAGAATCCGCCTCCGGAACAGGTAGTCACAGGTCGGATTCAGATGGAACGCGAAGGAAGCTACGACACCGGCGTCACCGGCCTGGTGCTGTCCGGCGGCGGCGCGCGCGCGGCATATCAGGCCGGCGTGCTGAGGGCAATTGCCGAGCTGCTGCCCGATGCCACGCACAATCCCTTTCCGGTCATCGTCGGTACCTCGGCCGGGGCGATCAACGCCGTGGGGCTGGCCTGTGGCGCGCTGCAGTTTGGCGAGGCGGTAGAGCGCATCCGCACGGTCTGGCACAACCTGCATTGCGATCAGGTGTTCCGTAGTGACTGGCCTGGTCTGTTCCTGCAGGCCGGGCGTTTCGTGCGACGTGGCCTTCTCGGGATGCGCCGCGACAAGCCCCTGTCGCTGCTCGACAGCTCCCCGCTGCGCGGCATGATCGAGCGGGAGATGGATTTCAATGGCATAGCCGCGGCGATCCGCCAGCGCAGCCTGCGGGCGGTGGCGGTCACTGCGTTCAGCTACGATTCCGGCCATGCGGTGACCTTCTACCAGGGGTGGGGCGCGATCGATCCCTGGTTCCGCCATCGGCGGGTCGGTGTGCCGACGCGCCTCGGCGCGGATCATCTGCTGGCCAGTGCGGCGATTCCCCTGGTATTCCCTCCGGTGCGTCTCAACCACGAGTACTACGGCGACGGTGCGGTGCGCCAGGTGGCGCCGATCAGCCCGGCGCTGCACCTGGGCGCCACGCGTATCCTGGTGGTGGGGGTAAGCAGCAACCCGGAGCGGGACGATGCCGCGGCCCCGGCCAGCAACCAGCCGCCGAGCCTGGCGCGCATCGGTGGCCACCTGCTCAACAGCACCTTCGTCGACAACCTGGAGTCGGACATCGAGCTGCTGGAGCGCCTCAACCATATCGGGCAGATCCTGCCGCCAGGGCGCGAGAGGCGGCAGCTGGGCTTGCGCAACGTGGATGTGCTGGTGATCAACCCCAGCCAGCCCCTGGAGCCCATCGCCGCGCGGCACCGCAAGGCCCTGCCACGCTCGCTGCGCACCTTCCTGCGCGGGCCGGGCGCGACCCAGGCGGGTGGCGCCGGCGTGCTCAGTTACCTGCTGTTCGAGCCGGACTACTGCAACGAACTCATGGAGCTTGGCTACCGGGATGCGATGGCGCGGCGGGATGCGCTACGCGCCTTTCTGGGAGTGCAGCAGGCGCAGCCTGTTGCGGAGCTGGGCGTGCCGGGCTGACGGGGGCGCACCGGTGGGTCGGATGAATTGTGCGGGGCGAACAAGGGTCTAGTCTGGGTGAGTGCGTTACGAACAACGCTCTGGAAGTTGTTCCGACAACCCTGACAGGAGTCGCTTCATGCCCTTCCGACACCCTCTGGGCCTCAGCCTGCTGCTGGTCCTGCCCACGCTTTCCCTGGCCTCCCCCTATTCCCAGCTGGTGATCTTCGGCGATTCGCTGAGCGACAGCGGACAGTTCCCGGACCTGCTCGGTCCGTTGGATGGCGTCGAGCCCATCGGCGGGCTGCGCATGACCAACCGCACCGGTCCCACCTATCGCGACAATCGAGACGAGGCATTCGCCGCCGTCGCGCCGCAGTATCTGGCGCAACGTCTGGGCCTGGCGGCATTGCCGTCCACTCCGGCGCTGCAGAACAACGACAACCCCGACGGCACCAACTATGCCGTGGCCGGCTATCGTACCGACAACATCCTCGATTCGATCATCGAGCCCGATGGCTCGGTGGTGGAGCGCGCCGGTGTCACCTTGCGCGAGCGTGACGGCTACCTGGTCGATAAGCCGAGGGTCGACCCCAACACCCTGTTCCTGATCAACGGCGGTGGCAACGACCTGTTCCAGGGTCGCGTGGTGGATGCCGCCAGCGCTGCGGTCGCGTCTGCCGACCTGGTGACCGGGGTCGCGGCGCTACGCCAGGCCGGAGCGCGCTACATCATTGTCTCGGATCTGCCGGACGTGGGCCTGACGCCTGCCGGCGCCGCGTCCGGCGATCGTGCCCAGTGGAGTAGTCTTTCCGCTGCCTTCAACCAGTCGCTACGCGACCAGCTGGCTGTCCAGGGAGCTTCGGTCATTCTCCTCAACGTACGTGGGCTGGTGGCGGAGGTGGTCGCCGATCCGGCGCGCTTCGGCTTCGATCCCGCCGTGGTACAGACGGATGTCTGCTTCAACGGCAATCAGTGCCAGATGGATCCCACCTGGGGTATCACCAGTCCGACCGCTGATCCCGATCGGCTGATGTTCTACGACGGCGTGCACCCCACCACCGCCGTGCATGCCATCAATGCCGACTACATCCATTCGATCCTCTCCGCACCGTGGGAAATCAGCCTGCTGCCCGAGATTGCGCTGGGCGGTCTGATGTCCCATCAGCAGCAGCTGCGTCACGAGTGGCAGTCTGCGCGTGGCGATTGGCAGCGTCGGGGTGACTGGCACACCTTTGTCGCGGCCACCGGCCACAGCCGCGATTTCGAGTCGGGCGCCGCGGTGAGCGAGGCGGACAACGACGGCCTGGGCATCACCCTCGGCAGCAGCTACCGGCTGGCCGACGCCTGGCGTTGGGGCTTCTCGCTGGGCCTGCAGGATCAGCGCCTGGAAACGCCGAGCGACTCCAGCTACAAGCTGGATGCCTACCTGCTGAGCACCTTCCTGCAGTACCAGCGCAGCCGGCTGTGGGCCGATGTCGGCCTGACCTACGGCAAGCTCGACTACCGCGACCTGGAGCGGCGCTTCGCGCTGGGCATCAGCGAGCGGGTGGAAAAGAGCGAGACGGACGGTGCGGTAGGCGGCGCCACGCTGCGTCTGGGTTATGCCCTGGGGCGCCGTGGGGCCTGGTCGTTCAGCCCGTTCATCAGCGCCGAGTATGCGCGGGTGGAGATGGATGCCTGGCGGGAACGCGGCGACAGCTCCAGCGCCTTGCGCTACGACGACCAGACCCGGGACAGCAAGCGCGCCGGTGTCGGGGTGGAGGCGCGCATTGGCATTGGCAGCCGTTCCGAGCTGTTCGGTGAGGTGGCCTGGGAGCGGGAGTTCGAGGACGAAGCGCGGGTGGTCGACATGGGGCTGGTGTCGGTGCCCGGCTTCGACTACGGCCTGCAGGGCTACACCCCGCATCGCGACCACACCCTGGCGACCCTTGGCGTGGCCACCGAGATTGGTCAGGCCTTCCAGGTGCGTCTGGCCTATCAGCTGCGCGACGCCGAAGAGCGCCAGCATGGCGCCAACCTGTCGCTGACCTGGGGCTTCTAGCTGGCCATATCCCAGCGACTGCGGTCCCGCAGCTGCCGCGAGGCGACGTAGCGGGGCCGGCCGCTGGTGTCCTCCAGTTCGGTGAGGCCGGCCAGCTGGCTGACGATGCGATAGCGGCGGCCGGCGGACTTGTCGGTGAGAGGGTAAAGCTGGGCGATGTGCTGGGCCAGTTCGGTAAGCGTGCTCATAACTGCTTGCGCTGCCAGGAATGTTGGCAGCGTATGTACAGGACGCAGGTTACAGCTTGAGGTCAGGGCGTGGGGGTGATGCGCGGCTGTGAACTGGCTTTGAAGATGGTGGGCCCGCTGGGACTCGAACCCAGGACCAAAGGATTATGAGTCCTCTGCTCTAACCGACTGAGCTACAGGCCCTCAGCAGGAGGGGCGGAGTATAACGGTCGCCTCGCCCGGGGCCAACTGCTTGAGCCACAAACGAAAACCCCCGGCAGGGCCGGGGGTTTGTCGATCACTCGTCGAGGAACGAGCGCAGGTGTTCGCTGCGGGTCGGATGGCGCAGCTTGCGCAGCGCCTTGGCCTCGATCTGGCGAATCCGCTCGCGGGTGACATCGAACTGTTTGCCGACTTCCTCGAGGGTGTGGTCGGTGTTCATGTCGATGCCGAAACGCATGCGCAGCACCTTGGCTTCGCGGGCGGTAAGGCCGGAGAGCACGTCACGGGTCGCTTCCTTGAGGCTTTCCACCGTGGCCACCTCGATGGGCGACTGCATGGTGGCGTCCTCGATGAAGTCGCCCAGGTGCGAGTCTTCGTCGTCACCGATCGGGGTTTCCATGGAGATCGGTTCCTTGGCGATCTTCAGCACCTTGCGGATCTTGTCCTCGGGCATCTCCATGCGCTCGCCCAGCTCTTCCGGCGTGGGCTCGCGACCCATTTCCTGCAGCATCTGCCGGGAAATGCGGTTGAGCTTGTTGATCGTCTCGATCATGTGCACCGGGATACGGATGGTGCGGGCCTGGTCGGCGATCGAGCGGGTGATCGCCTGGCGAATCCACCAGGTGGCGTAGGTCGAGAACTTGTAGCCGCGACGGTATTCGAACTTGTCCACCGCCTTCATCAGGCCGATATTGCCTTCCTGGATCAGATCGAGGAACTGCAGGCCGCGGTTGGTGTACTTCTTGGCGATGGAGATCACCAGACGCAGGTTCGCCTCGACCATTTCCTTCTTGGCGCGACGGGCCTTGGCCTCGCCGATGGACATGCGGCGGTTGACGTCCTTGATCTCGGCGATGGTCAGGCTGACCTCGTTCTCGAGGTCGATCAGCACTTGCTGGTTGCGCTTGATGTCGTCCTGCAGGTTGCCAATGGCTTCGGCGTACTTGGCCTTGCCCTTGGCAATCTGGGTACTCCAGTCGAGGTCGACCTCGTTGCCCGGGAACAGCTTGAGGAAATCGGTACGCGGCATGCGCGCGTCGCGCACGCACAGCTGCATGATCGCGCGTTCCTGCTGACGCACGCGCTCCAGTGCGCTGCGCACCTTCTCGACCAGGGCGTCGAACTGCTTGGGCACCAGCTTGATCGGCATGAACAGCTCGGCCAGGGCGAGCAGTTCTGCAACGCTGGTCGGATGGCTGCGGCCATGCTTGGCCAGAGCCTTCTTGGCGACGGCCAGCTGCTCGGCAACGGCATTGAAGCGGCGGGCGGCTTCTTCCGGATCCGGACCGCCATCGGTCTCGGTTTCGTCGTCGCTGCTCTCGCTGCTTTCTTCTTCCTCGTCCTCGTCGTCCTTGGCGGCGGGGGTTCCGCTCTTGACGATGACCGGCTCGACTTCCTCGGCCGGCAGGGTGCCGTCATCCGGGTCGATGTAGCCGCTGAGAACATCGGACAGGCGGCCGCCTTCGCTGACCACGCGCTGGTACTCGGCGAGGATGCCGTCGACGGCGCCGGGGAAGTGGGCAATGGCGCTCATCACTTCGCGCAGGCCTTCCTCGATACGCTTGGCGATCTCGATCTCGCCTTCGCGGGTCAGCAGCTCCACGGTACCCATCTCACGCATGTACATGCGCACAGGGTCGGTGGTGCGGCCGATGTCGCTTTCCACAGCCGCCAGCGCGGCCGCCGCTTCCTCAGCGGCAGCTTCGTCGGTATCGGCTTCGGCCAGCAGGAGGGCGTCCGCGTCGGGGGCCGTTTCGAAGACGTTGATCCCCATGTCGTTGATCATGCGGATGATGTCTTCCACCTGTTCCGGATCGGAAATATCCTCCGGCAGGTGGTCGTTGACCTCGGCATAGGTTAGATAACCCTGCTCGCGGCCGCGGGCGATCAACTCTTTCAGGCGAGATTGCTGTTGCGCTTTTACGGACATGGCACCCTATCCACTGACGGTCTGGCGGGCTGAAAACAAGCCGGGGATTATAGCCGAAAACCGCGCTTACAAGCCAGATGTGCTTGCGGGAGCGGCTTCGTTGTCGCGGCTCAACAGCCTGCGCAACTGGTCTTTTTCATCTGCGCTCAGGTCGGTTAGACGTGCTTTCTGCAGCAGATGTTCAAGGCGGCGTTCGCGCTGGCGGGTTACGAGCCTAGTTATAGTGTCGAAAAACTGTTGTTCAAGGTTGTCCGGCGCAATGAGCCACTCCTTCTCGGCCAGTGCGCGCAGCAGGCGACCCTGTTCGGTGCCATGCCAGCGGGCGATCAGGTGCAGGGCCCGCAAGCGCGGATTCTTCTGCAGGGCTTCGAGCAGCGCCACCAGTAACTGGGCATAGGTATCGTCCTCGGCGGCGAAGCTGCCGGCGTTCTCCACCTTCTGAGCCAATTCCGGGTGATGCAGCAGAGTGCGCAATGCGCTCAGGTTCGGGGGTTCGACGCCGCTCGCGGCACGCGAGGCACGTGGCGACGAACGGCGCTGCCCCATGGACGGTCGTTCGCTGCGCGGCTGCCCGTAGGGCGGCGGGGAATCCATCGGCGCAGCTTGCGTGGGTGCCGGAGGGGCGGGCTGCAGCTGCTGCAGGGCCTCGCCGCCGAGCCCGGTCAGGTCGGATAGGCGCTGGCGCATCAGGGTGCGCAGGTTGGCGCCGGGAATCTTTTCGATGAGCGGTGCAGCCAGGGTCGCCAGGTGTGCCTTGCCCTCCAGCGAGCGCGGGTCGGCCTCCTCGCTGAGCTGCTCGAAGAAGTAGTCGGCCAGCGAGCGCGCCTGCTGATGGATGCGCGCCTGGAAGGCCTCGGTGCCTTCGCGGCGTACCAGGCTGTCCGGGTCTTCGCCTTCGGGCAGGAACAGGAAGCGCGCGCGCCGTCCGTCCTGCAGGTTGGGCAGGGTGGCTTCCAGTGCGCGCCAGGCCGCCTTGCGGCCGGCGCTGTCACCGTCGAAACAGAACAGCACGCTGGGGACCAGGCGGAACAGGCGCTTGAGATGCTCCTCGCTGGTGGCGGTGCCCAGGGTGGCCACGGCGTTACGCAGGCCGAGCTGGGCCAGGGCGATGACGTCCATGTAGCCCTCGACCACCATGATCTCGTCGAGGTTGCGGTTGTGCTGGCGCGCCTCGAACAGGCCGTAGAGCTCCTGGCCCTTGTGGAACACCGGGGTTTCCGGCGAGTTGAGATACTTGGGCTTGTCGTCGCCCAGTACGCGGCCGCCGAAGGCGATCACCCGGCCGCGGCTGTCGCGGATCGGGAACATGATGCGGTCGCGGAAGCGATCGTAGCGCCGGCCGGTTTCGGTGTTTTCGATCAGCAGGCCGGCGTCGATCATCGCCTTCTGCTGCAGTGGGTCTTCGCCCAGGTGCTTGAGCAGGCCGTCCCAGCCAGGTGGGGCGAAGCCGAGCGCGAAGTCACGGGCGATGATCCCGGACACGCCGCGACCCTTGAGGTAGTCCACCGCCGCCTTGCGTGCCGGATGGCTCTTGAGTGCCTGGCGGTAATAGTCACTGGCGGCGGCGAGCAGCGGGTAGAGCGGCGAATCGACCGGCTGCCGGGAACGATTCCCGGGGCCGCGCTCCTCGCGGGGCACGTCCATGCCGATGCGCTTGGCCAGATCCTCGACTGCCTGGGGAAAATCCAGGTGGTCGTGGTCCATCACGAAGCCCAGGGCATTGCCGCCGGCGCCGCAGCCGAAGCAGTAGTAGAACTGCTTGTCGGGGCTGACCGTGAAGGAGGGGGTCTTTTCCTTGTGGAACGGGCAGCAGGCGCTGTAGTTCTTGCCGGTCTTCTTCAGTTGGACGCGCGAACCCACCACGTCGACGATATCGGTGCGGTTGAGCAGATCATCGATGAAGGACTGTGGGATCAGGCCGGCCATGGGGCGTCAGGATACGCTCGTGCAGACGGAAACGGAAAAGCCTCGTCCGCAGGACGAGGCTTGCGTGGCATCCAGATATGCCAACGCCCGGCGGAGCCGGGCGTTGTGATCAGCCAGCGCTGTAACTCAGTACAGGCGCTCGCGACGGCGCTGTTCGCGCTGAACCTTCTTGGCGTGACGCTTCACGGCGGCGGCAGCCTTGCGCTTACGCTCGGCGGTCGGCTTTTCGTAGAATTCGCGGCTGCGGACTTCGGCCAGAACACCAGCCTTTTCGCAGGAGCGCTTGAAGCGACGCAGGGCTACGTCGAAGGGTTCGTTCTCTTTAACTTTGACGGCGGGCATCCAGGTCGTACCTTTCAATTACCAGGTGTGGTGAACGCTCTCCTGCAAGCGGCACTGGAGGACGTCGGTTTTCAAGGGTTGCGGATGTTACCCCTTCGCCCTGCGGAATGCAAAGGGCCTTCATCGAAAAGCGCTGGTCGGGGCTGGGGGTGGGGATTATCATGCGCGCCTCCATTATTTGCCAGGCTGGAAGCGGTGTACCCCATGCGCGTGCTGGGACTGGAAACCTCCTGCGACGAAACCGGCGTCGCCCTCTATGACAGCGAGCAGGGCCTGCTGGCCGATGCGCTGTTCAGTCAGATCGACCTGCACCGCGTCTACGGCGGCGTGGTGCCCGAGCTGGCATCGCGCGACCACGTCAAGCGCATGCTGCCGCTGATCCGTCAGGTGCTCGACGAGGCCGGCTGTGCGGCGGAATCCATCGACGCCATCGCCTACACCGCGGGTCCGGGCCTGGTCGGCGCCCTGTTGGTGGGTGCCTCCTGCGCCCAGGCGCTGGCCTTCGCCTGGGGCATCCCGGCGGTCGGCGTACACCACATGGAAGGCCACCTGCTGGCGCCGATGCTGGAAGAGCAGCCGCCGCAGTTCCCGTTCGTCGCCTTGCTGGTCTCCGGCGGTCACACCCAGCTGGTGCGCGTCGATGGCATCGGCCGATACGAGCTGCTCGGCGAGTCCCTGGACGACGCCGCCGGCGAGGCCTTTGACAAGACCGCCAAGCTCATGGGGCTGCCCTACCCGGGCGGCCCGGAGATCGCCCGGCTGGCCGAGCGCGGCACGCCGGGACGCTTCGTGTTCCCCCGGCCGATGACCGATCGGCCGGGCCTGGAATTCAGCTTCAGCGGCCTGAAGACCTTCACCCTGAACACCTGGCAGCGCTGCCAGGCCGACGGCGGCGAGATCGAGCAGAGTCGCTGTGATGTGGCGTTGGCCTTCCAGACCGCCGTGGTCGAGACCCTGACCATCAAGTGCAAGCGCGCCCTCAAGCAGACTGGCCTGAAGAGCCTGGTGATCGCCGGCGGCGTCAGCGCCAACCAGGCGCTGCGTCGCTCGCTGGAAAAGATGCTCGGCGACATGAAGGGGCAGGTGTTCTATGCCCGCCCGCGCTTCTGCACCGACAACGGCGCCATGATCGCCTACGCCGGCTGTCAGCGGCTGCTGGCCGGCCAGCAGGACGGGCCGGGCATCGACGTGCGGGCGCGCTGGCCAATGGACACCCTGCCGGCGATCTAACCTGATCAGAAATGCCGTTCGCGGCCGGCCAGCAGATCGCGCAGGTTGGCGCGGTGGCGCCAGACGATCAGGAGCGTCAGCACACACGCAGGCAAGAGTGCCGCCGGCATTTGCCAGGCCAGCAGCGGCAGGGTCAAGGGCGTGGCGATCAATGCCGCCAGCGAGCTGATGCGCGTCAGTATGAACACCAGCAGCCAGGTGGCGATCGCCAGCAGGGCGGCGGGCAGGTACAGGCCGATGAAGAGGCCGGCTGCGGTGGCCACGCCCTTGCCGCCGCGGAAGCGGAAGAACACCGGGAACAGGTGCCCAAGCACGGCGGCCACGCCGACCCAGGCCTGCTGCTGGATACTGAGCCCGGCGAGTTGGGCAAGCACCACCGGCAGCCAGCCCTTGAGCAGGTCGCCGAGCAGGGTGAGGATGGCCAGGCGCCGACCGGCGACCCGCAACATGTTGCTGGCCCCGGGATTTCCGGAACCCTGTGCACGCGGGTCCGGGCCGCCGCTCAGCTGGCTGAGCAGGATGGCGAAGGACAGCGAGCCCAACAGGTAGGCCAGGATTGCCAGCAACCAGAACATGAGAGCCGATCCGGGGCGAGGGAGTCCCGATTCTAGCGGGGTCGCACGCCCCTTGTCGTGCCGCGGAGAGCGCAGTTGGACAATGTGTTTATCGAGGGTCTGGAAGTGGACACCGTCATCGGCGTCTACGACTGGGAACGGGAGATCCGCCAGTGCCTGCGTCTGGACCTGGTCTGCGCCTGGGACAATCGCCGCCCCGCTGCGGGCGACGATCTGAATCTGGCGCTGGATTACGCCGCGCTGGCCGAGCGCATCCAGGCCTTCGCCGCCCAGGCGCGCTACCAGCTGGTGGAAACGTTCGCCGAGCAGTTGGCTGCCGTGCTGATGGCCGATTTCCAGATTCCCTGGCTGCGCCTGAAGATCACCAAGCCGGGCGCCGTGCCGGCAGCTGCCGGGGTGGGTGTGGAGATCGAACGCGGATGTCGCTGAACCAGGTGCTGCTCGGCCTGGGCAGTAACACGGACCGGGAAATCCATCTGCGCGCCGGTCTGGAGGCGCTGGATGAGGTGCTCGACGACCTGCGCTGCTCGCCGGTGTTCGAGAGCCTGCCGGTGGGCATCCGCAGCGGGCCGTTCCTGAACATGGTGGTCAGCGGCATCAGCCGCCTGCCATTGACGGAGCTGGACCGCCGGCTGAAGTTCATCGAAGCCGACAACGGCCGCTATGCTCCGGAGCGCAAGGGCCTGACCCTGGATATCGACGTGCTGTTGTTCGACGACTGCATCGGCGACTTCCATGGCCTGATCCTGCCGCGCGCCGAAATCCTGCGTAACGCCTTCGTGCTCTGGCCGCTGGCGCTCCTGGCGCCCGAACGCCGCCACCCGGTGGCCGGCCAGACCTTCGCCGAGCTGTGGGCGCAGGCGCGCATCGACCAACAGCTGTGGCCGGTGCCCTTCCAGTGGCGTGGCCGCGAGCTGACGCCGGCGGCGCTGGTCGAACGGTATCCGCGTCCAGCCTGATCAGCTCGGTAGGGGGGCAGCGCTTTTCCTGGCCGCCGAGCGGTGGCCAAGGCAGAGCCTTGACCACCCTACACGTGCCCGGTTTTCCGGTAGCCTTGCAGCGCCTCCAGGCGCTGACGCGCCAGGGCCTGCCCCAGGGCGGCGCCCTGGTAGCCCTGTTCCAGTAGCGGCTGGATGGCCTGGCCCCGCACGCAGTCGGCGGCGCCGCGCAGGTAGGCGGACTGCCTAAACTCATGCTCCTGTCCGGCACCGCGCGCCGCCATTTCGCAGGCGGCCAGGAACTGTTCGAAGCGTTGCGGACGGCGGTACACGTCGAAGCCCTGCAGCAAGGCCAGCAACGCCTCGGCGGACAGTTCCAGCGCGTCCTGCCATGCACCGCGATGCTGACGGGCCAGCAACGCCAGCTCGGCGCATTCACGCGGTGCCTTGCAGCGGCTGTTGATGGCGGCAATCTGTTCCGCGCCGGTATCCAGCAGCAGGCAGGCCCAGCGCACCGCCAGCGGCTGCTCGCGCTCGGCGCAGGCGCGCAGCGTTTTCAATAGCGCTTCAGCCCGGTCGCTACCGAAGAGCGCATCCACTTCCGGCAATAGCTCAGCCAGCGCACCGCAGTCGTGCAGCACCTGCACGAAGACGTCCGGACGCGACTCCATCAGCGCCCGGGATATTTCTTTCCAGCTGCGTTCCGGGGTCAGGTCGCGCAGCTCGCCGGATTCGCTGAGCTGGCGCATCAGCGCCAGGGTTTCCGGGGCCACCGTGAAGCCGAGCGGCGCGTAACGGGCGGCAAAGCGCGCCACCCGCAGCACTCGCAAGGGATCCTCGGCGAAGGCCGGCGCCACATGGCGCAGCACTCGCGCCTGCAGATCGCCCAGCCCGCCATAGGGGTCGATGACCTGGCCGTGTTCGTCCTCGGCCATGGCGTTGATGGTCAGGTCGCGGCGCAGCAGGTCCTGTTCGAGGGTGACCTCGGGGCTGGCGTGGAAGGTGAAGCCACCGTAGCCGCGCCCACTCTTGCGCTCGGTGCGCGCCAGCGCATACTCCTCACCGGTATGCGGGTGCAGGAACACCGGAAAGTCCGCGCCCACCGGGCGGTAGCCCAGCGCGGCCATTTCCTCGGCGCTGGCGCCGACCACCACCCAGTCGATTTCACTGACCGGCCGGCCCAGCAGGCGGTCGCGCACCGCGCCGCCGACTTTGTAGATTTGCATCGCTCACCTCCGTGGCCGCGCAGGATAACAGGCGCGGCCGGCAGAGGTTCAGCGCGCTACCGGCAGCTTTTGCACCAGAGCGTCCACGGCCCGGTCGATCTGCTGCTGGCGCTGGCGCTCCGGACTCAGCTCGGTGCGTGCGGCGCCCTCCCAGAGCAGCTGTTCGTTGCGATCGGTCACACGCAGGTGCAACAGGCCGCGCACGTCCTCGAAGCGATGGATCACCTGATACGGGCCGAGCGGGCTGGGTGGTGGCACATCGACCGGGTAGGTCAGCGGCTGGCTGGCGCTGGTCAATCGATACTGGATGAGCAGCGGCGCATCGCTGCCGCCCTGTCGATAGCCATGGCGGGCGAGGCTGCGCTGCAGCGACTCGGCGAGCAGTGTGGCTTCGGCGCCGGGCATGTCGGCATAGGGTGCGATGAGCTGGTACTCGCGTCGGGCACCGAAGTCGCTGGCGTCGTGGAGGATTTGTACCTGGGCGGGATCGGGCGTGCTGCAGGCGTACAGGCCGATGCCGAGCAGGAGGACGGCGGTATGGCGCATGGGAGCCTCCTCGGGAGGGCTCCGGCCGGAGCCCGGTCAGATCGGCGGCAGGGCAAGGTCCAGATGCGGGTACTCCTCGCCGGTCCCCTGCGGGGGCATGTGCTGGGATTGGATGACCTTGTCGCCGCGCACCGTCTCTAGATGGACATCGAAACCCCACAAACGATGCAGATGCTTCAGCACTTCCTGGGTGGAATCGCCGAGCGGCTTGCGTTCATGCTGGATGTGACGCAGCGTCAGCGAGCGGTCGCCCCGTCGGTCCACGTCCCACACCTGCACGTTCGGTTCGCGGTTGCCCAGGTTGTACTGCGCGGCCAGCTGTTCACGAATCGCCCGGTAGCCCGCCTCATCGTGGATGGCCGGCACCAGCAACTCGTCCTGCTGATCGTCGTCCAGCACGCTGAACAGACGCAGATCGCGGATCACCTTGGGTGAGAGGAATTGCTGGATGAAGCTTTCATCCTTGAAATTGGCCATGGCGAACTTGACCGTTTCCAGCCAGTTGCCGCCGGCGATGTCCGGGAACCAGCGGCGATCCTCGTCGGTGGGGTGCTCGCAGATGCGCCTCAGGTCGCTGTAGATGGCGAAGCCCAGCGTGTAGGGATTGATGCCGCTGTAGTAGGGGCTGTCGAAGGCGGGCTGATAGATGACATTGGTGTGGCTCTGCAGGAACTCCATCATGAAGCCGTCGGTGACCAGCCCCTCGTCGTACAGCGCGTTCATCAGCGTGTAGTGCCAGAAGGTGGCCCAGCCCTCGTTCATCACCTGGGTCTGGCGCTGCGGGTAGAAGTACTGGGCGATCTTGCGCACGATGCGCACCACTTCGCGCTGCCAGGGCTCCAGCAGCGGCGCGTGCTTTTCGACGAAGTAGAGGATGTTTTCCTGCGGTTCGACCGGGAAGCGCTGGTTGGCGTCGCGCTGCGATCCCTTGTCGGCGGCGCGTGGAATGGTGCGCCACAGGTCGTTGATCTGCTTCTGCAGGTGTTCCTCGCGGCTCTTCTGGCGCAGCCGCTCCTCCTCGGCGGAGATCGGGTAGGGGCGCTTGTAGCGGTCCACGCCGTAGTTCATCAGCGCATGGCAGGAGTCCAGCAGATCCTCCACCGCCTTGATGCCGTGGCGCTCCTCGCACTCGCTGATGTACTGCCGGGCGAATACCAGGTAGTCGATGATCGAGCTGGCGTCGGTCCAGCTGCGGAACAGGTAGTTGCCCTTGAAGAAACTGTTGTGGCCGTAGCAGGCGTGGGCGATCACCAGGGCCTGCATGCACATGGTGTTCTCTTCCATGAGGTAGGCGATGCACGGGTCGGAGTTGATGACGATCTCGTAGGCCAGGCCCATCTGCCCGCGCGTGTAGCCCTTCTCGGTGGCCAGGAAATGCTTGCCGTAGGACCAGTGGTGGTAGCCGATGGGCATGCCCACCGAGGCGTAGGCGTCCATCATCTGCTCGGCGGTGATCACCTCGATCTGGTTGGCGTAAGTGTCCAGGCCGAAGCCGGCGGCGAGCCGGCCGATTTCCTTGTCGTAGGCCTGGATCAGCTCGAAGGTCCATTCCGAGCCGGTGGAAAGCGGTTGGCGCTTCTTGCTGCCCATCAGGCCATCCTCCGCTGGAAGAGATCGCGGAACACCGGATAGATGTCGGCGGCCGAGATCAGCTGCTGCTGGGCGAAGCTGTCCGGGTACACCTCATGCACCGTTTCGTACTCGTACCAGAGCGCCTGGTGTTCGCGGGGGGTGATCTCCACATAGGTGAAGTACTGGACGAAGGGCATGATCTTCTCTTCCAGCAGCTCGCGGCACAGCGGCGAGTCATCGTTCCAGTTGTCGCCGTCGGAGGCCTGGGCGCCATAGATGTTCCATTCGTGCACCGGGTAGCGGGCGGCCATGATCTCCTGCATCAGTTTCAGGGCGCTGGACACGATGGTGCCGCCGGTTTCCCGGGAGTAGAAGAACTCCTCCTCGTCGACCTCCTTGGCGCTGGTGTGGTGGCGGATGAACACCACCTCGATCTTGTCGTAGCTGCGCTTGAGGAACAGGTACAGCAGGATGAAGAAGCGCTTGGCGATGTCCTTGGTGGCCTGGGTCATCGACCCGGAGACGTCCATCAGGCAGAACATCACCGCCTTGGAGGTCGGGTTGGGCTGCTTGATCAGCAGGTTGTACTTGAGGTCGAAGGTATCCAGGAACGGAATGCGGTCGATGCGCGCCCGCAGTTTTTCGATCAGCGCCTCGGTGGCCTGGATGTCGCTGAAGTTATCCGGCTCCTCGCGGCGCAGGCGCTCCAGTTCCGCGCGCGCGGCGCGCAGCTTGAGGCGGCTGCTGCCGGACAGCGCGATGCGCCGCGCATGGGCCGAGCGCAGGGTACGCACGATGTTGATGCGCGATGGGTTGCCTTCGTTGCTGATGCCGGCACGCACGGTCTTGAAACTGTCGGCGCCGGTGATGTGGCGCTTGACCAGGTTGGGCAGTTCCAGGTCCTCGAACATGAAATCGAGGAATTCCTCCTGAGTGATCTGGAACACGAAGTCGTCCATGCCTTCGCCGCTGTTGCCGGCCTGGCCCCGGCCGCCGCCGCCCCCGCCGCCCTCCTGCGGACGGGGGATGCGCTCGCCGGCGACGAACTCCTTGTTACCCGGGTGCACGCTGGTCTGCCGGCCGCCGCGGCCGTGGTGCAGGATGGGTTCGTCGATGTCGCGGCCGGGGATGGTGATCTGCTCGCCGTGCTCCATGTCGGTAATGGAACGCCGGCCGACGGCTTCCTCGACGGCTTTCTTGATATGGCCACGGTAACGGCTCAGGAACCGCTGGCGGTTCACCGTGCTCTTGTTCTTGCCGTTCAGGCGGCGGTCGATGACGTAGCTCATATACGCGCTCCGGGCTAGCGGGAAGCTGCAGGCCGGAAGCTGGCAGTGCGCTGCGGTGCGCACAGGCGTCCAGCTTCAGGCGTCAGCTGCGTTACTGCGATTTACGTACCCGCAGATACCATTCGGACAGCAGGCGCACCTGTTTCTCGGTATAGCCACGCTCGACCATGCGCACCACGAAGTCGTTGTGCTTCTTCTGGTCTTCCTTGCTGGCCTTGGCGTTGAAGCTGATGACCGGCAGGAGGTCCTCGGTGTTGGAGAACATCTTCTTCTCGATCACTACGCGCAGCTTCTCGTAGCTCAGCCAGCTGGGGTTCTTGCCGTTGTTGCTGGCGCGCGCGCGTAGCACGAAGTTGACGATCTCGTTGCGGAAGTCCTTCGGGTTGCTGATGCCGGCGGGCTTCTCGATCTTCTCCAGTTCCTCGTTGAGGGCCATGCGGTTGAGGATCTCGCCGGTTTCCGGGTCGCGGTACTCCTGGTCCTGGATCCAGAAGTCGGCGTACAGCACGTAGCGGTCGAAGATGTTCTGCCCGTACTCGCTGTAGGACTCCAGGTAGGCGGTCTGGATTTCCTTGCCGATGAACTCGATGTAGCGCGGCGCCAGGTATTCCTTGAGGAAACGCAGGTAGCGCTCGCGCACCTCCGGCGGGAACTGTTCCTGTTCGATCTGCTGTTCCAGCACGTAGAGCAGATGCACCGGGTTGGCGGCGATCTCGTGCGGGTCGAAGTTGAACACCTTGGAGAGGATCTTGAAGGCGAAGCGGGTGGACAGGCCGGTCATGCCCTCGTCGACGCCGGCGGCGTCGCGGTATTCCTGGATCGACTTGGCCTTGGGATCGGTGTCCTTGAGGTTCTCGCCGTCGTACACGCGCATCTTCGAATAGATGTTGGAGTTCTCCGGCTCCTTGAGGCGCGACAGCACCGAGAACTGAGCGAGCATCTTCAGGGTGTCCGGGGCGCAGTGGGCGCGCGACAGCGTGCTGCTGGCCAGCAGCTTGTCGTAGATCTTGATCTCGTCGGTGACGCGCAGGCAGTAGGGCACCTTGACGATGTAGATACGGTCGATGAACGCCTCGTTGTTCTTGTTGTTGCGGAAGTTGTGCCATTCCGACTCGTTGGAGTGGGCGAGGATGATGCCGTTGAACGGAATCGCCCCGAGTCCCTCGGTGCTGTTGTAGTTGCCTTCCTGGGTGGCGGTGAGCAGCGGGTGCAGCACCTTGATGGGGGCCTTGAACATCTCGACGAACTCCATCAGCCCCTGGTTGGCCCGGCACAGGGCGCCGGAGTAGCTGTAGGCGTCGGCGTCGTTCTGCGGGAAGTCCTCCAGCTTGCGGATGTCCACCTTGCCGACCAGCGAGGAGATGTCCTGGTTGTTCTCGTCGCCCGGCTCGGTCTTGGCGATGGCGATCTGGTTGAGGATCGAGGGGTGCAGCTTGACCACCCGGAACTGGCTGATGTCGCCGCCGAATTCCTGCAGCCGCTTGGTGGCCCACGGCGACATAATGTTGCTCAGCAGACGGCGCGGGATGTTGTATTCCTCTTCGAGGATGGCGCCATCCTCGCTGGCGTTGAACAGGCTCAGCGGCGATTCGAACACTGGCGAGCCCTTGATGGCATAGAAGGGCACCTTTTCCATCAGTTGCTTGAGCTTCTCGGCCAGTGAGGACTTGCCGCCGCCCACCGGACCCAGCAGGTAGAGAATCTGCTTTTTCTCTTCCAAACCCTGGGCAGCATGGCGGAAGAACGAGACGATCTGCTCGATGCTTTCTTCCATCCCGTGAAAGTCGGCGAAGGCCGGATAGCGGCGGATGACCTTGTTGGAGAAGATGCGCGACAGGCGCGGGTCGCTGGCGGTATCGACCAGTTCGGGCTCGCCGATCGCCAGCAGCAGGCGCTCGGCAGCACTGGCGTAGGCGCTGGGGTCGCGCTTGCAGAGGTCCAGATACTCCTGCAGGGAATATTCTTCCTCGCGAGTCGTTTCGAATCGCTGCTGGAAGTGGCTGAAAATGCTCATGACGTCACCTCGCTCGATTGATAGAGCCGGCGCGGCTCGTTCTTGCGGGTGCTGGCTGCCTGCCGAGGACTCGGTCAGGTCAAATCCCCCAGAACCTAAGGTCGCTTACGCCGGGAGCCGGTGGACCGGCTCTTCCATTTTTCGATGGTCTGGGAGCAAGGATAGTTCGTAATCGTGGCGGTCAATGGCGGGCCGTCCGAAGCGGTCGGCGGGTGGCCGCCCGGGAGGGCGGCCGGAAGGGGGCAGGGCTCAGTCGTTGCCGCGGCTCACCGCCTGCGGATAGAGGCTGCGCCAGTGCTCGAAGCCACCGTCCAGGCTGTACACCTGGCTGAAGCCTTGGTGGGCCAGGTAGTTCGCGGCGCTCTGGCTGGAGATACCGTGGTAACAGTTGACGATCAGCGGCTGGTCGAAGTCTGCCTGGGCGATGAAGTCGTGCAGCGAGTGGTTGTCCAGGTGGCGGGCGCCAGGGATGTGCCCGTTGGCGAAACTCTGTGCATCGCGGATGTCGACCAGTTGCGCGCCCTGCTCCAGCAGTTCACGGGCCTGCTCGGGGGCGATGCGCTGGAAGGTGTCGGTCATGGACGGCTCCTGAAGAGGCGGGACAGGTGGTTGAGGCCGGTCGCGAGCAGGGAGGTGCCCTCGCCCTGTTCCGGCTGGGGTGGCGAGGCAGAAGGCTCGTCGTGGCTTTCCCGCTTCGACTTCTGGCAATCGCAGTGGTGCAGTTCGCCGCTGTCGACGTTGAGCAGGGTCATGGCGCCGCCCCATACGCAGCCGGTATCCAGCGCATACAGGCCGGGCTCATCGCAGCGCCCCTCGAGTGCCGCCCAGTGGCCGAAGATCAGCTTCTGCCCGCGGGCCTTGCGCTTGGGGTGGCTGAACCAGGGGGCGAAGCCCGCCGGTGCGCTGGACAAGCCTTCCTTGCTCTTCAGGTCCAGCGTGCCGTCTGCGGTGCAGAAGCGCATGCGCGTGAAGTAGTTGGTGATGACCCGCAGGCGCTCGATGCCGTGCAGATTCTTGCTCCACCTAGCGGGCTCGTTGCCGTACATGCCGTCGAGGAATTCCCGGATGCGGTTGTCGTCCCGCAGGACTTCTTCCACTTCGGCGGCGCGCAGCAGGGCCTTCTTCAGCGTCCACTGCGGGGGAATGCCGGCATGCACCAGCGCTATGTCGCGCTCGGCGTCGTAGTGCAGCAGCTTCTGCCGGCGCAGCCAGTCGAGCAGGTCATCGCGATCGGGCGCCTCGAGGATTTCGCGCAGCGAGTCGTGCTTCTTCAGACGCTCGATGTTGTAGGCGGCAGCCAGCAGGTGCAGATCATGATTGCCCAGCACCGTAGTGATCGAGTCGCGCATGGCGTAGAGAAAGCGCAGGGTGCCCAGCGAGTCCGGGCCGCGGTTGACCAGGTCGCCAACCAGCCACAGGTGATCCCTTGCGGGCTGGAAATCCACCCGTTCGAGCAGGCACTTGAGGGGCTCCAGGCAGCCCTGGATGTCGCCCACGGCGTACAGGGCCATCAGTGCAACGCTCCGGGAACAGCGAGACGGAAGGGCGGGATCGGCGCTTCGAAACGGGAACCGTCGTCGGCGAGCATCTGATAGCTGCCATACATGCTGCCCACCTCGGTGTGCAGCAGGGTGCCACTGGTATAGGTGTAGCTCTCGCCGGGTTGCAGATGCGGTTGCTGGCCGACCACACCCTCGCCGCGCACTTCCTGAACCTGCCCGTCGCCGTCGGTGATGATCCAGTGGCGGCCCAGCAACTGGGCGCCGATCTGACCGCTGTTGTGCAGCGTGATGGTGTAGGCGAAGGCATAGCGCTGCGACTCCGGTTGCGAGCGATCGGAGAGGTAGCGGGTGACGACCTGGATGTCGATGCGAGGGCTTTCGGTCATGCGCGTGGGATATCTGCCTGTGGTCGGGACTAGGAAGTTTCGTCGCGGGGCGCCTGCAGGGCCAGGCGGTCGGCCAGGCGCACGAAGGCGGCCAGATCCAGTTGTTCCGGGCGCAGCGAACCCTCCACGCCAGCCGCCTCGATGTCCTCGGCGCTGAGCAACCCCTTGAGGGTATTGCGCAGGGTCTTGCGGCGCATGTTGAAGGCCGCGCGCACCACGCGGTCGAGCTGGCGCGGATCCTGCGCCGGGTGCGGCAGGGTTTCGTGGGGCACCAGGCGAACGATGGCCGAATCCACCTTGGGCGCCGGATTGAACGCGCCCGGGCCGACATTGAACAGATGCTCCACGCGGCAGTGGTACTGCACCATGATCGACAGGCGGCCCCAGTCACCGCCACCCGGCTCGGCAGCCAGGCGCTCGACCACTTCCTTCTGCAGCATGAAATGCATGTCGCGGATCAGATGGGCGTGATCCAGCAGGTGGAAGATCAGCGGAGTGGAGATGTTGTACGGCAGGTTGCCGACCACACGCAGGCTGTGCGGGCCATCGGCGAGGGTGGCGAAGTCGAACTTCAGCGCATCGCCCTGGTTGATGTGGAAATTCGGCCGGCCAGCGAAGCGGCTGTTGAGGATCGGGATCAGGTCCAGGTCGAGCTCCACCACTTCCAGGTTGGCGCCGCTGTCCAACAGGCCCTCGGTCAGCGCGCCCTGGCCGGGGCCGATTTCCACCAGCCGCTCGCCGGCACGCGGGCGGATGGCGCGCAGGATGCGGTCGATCACCCCCATGTCATGCAGGAAGTTCTGGCCGAAGCGCTTGCGGGCGCGGTGTTGGTAGTCGGACATGACAGGGTTCCGGAAGCTGACTGCGCAAAGCGAAAGGGGCGCAGTTTAACAGGTGAGATCGGCTGACGGAAAAGCGGCGCCAGAGCGCCGCTGCGTTTTCAGCATGGCCGGCTGTCCGCCATCAGGTAGGCGGTGTGCAATGCCACGCGCAGGCTGCCGGTATCGATGCGTCCGCTGCCGGCCAGGTCCAGGGCGGTACCGTGATCCACCGAGGTGCGAATGATCGGTAATCCCAGAGTGACATTCACCGCTGCGCCGAAGCCCTTGTACTTGAGCACCGGCAGGCCCTGGTCGTGATACATGGCCAGCACCGCGTCGCAGTGCTCCAGATGCTTGGGCGTGAACAGGGTGTCGGCCGGCAGCGGACCCACGAGATCCATGCCTTCCTGGCGCAGCTGCTCCAGGGTCGGCTCGATGACCTCGATCTCCTCGCGGCCCAGGTGCCCGCCCTCGCCCGCGTGCGGATTGAGGCCGCAGACCAGGATGCGTGGCCGGGCGATGCCGAACTTGTCGCGCAGGTCCGCATGCAGGATGCGCGTGACGCGCGTCAGGCGCTCGGGGGTGATGGCCGCCGCCACGTCCTTGAGCGGCAGGTGGGTGGTCACCAGGGCGACGCGCAGACCTTCGGTGGCGAGCATCATCACCACCTGTTCGGTGTGGGTCAGCTCGGCGAGAAACTCGGTGTGCCCGGAGAAGGGTACGCCGCCTTCGTTGATCACGCCCTTGTGCACCGGCGCGGTGATCATGCCGGCGAAGGTCCCGGCCACGCAGCCTTCACCGGCGCGGCGCAGGGTTTCCAGCACATAGCCGGCGTTGGCCGGGTCGAGGCGGCCGGGCTGCGCCGGGGATTGCAACGGCGTGTGCCAGACATACAGGCTGCCGGCCGGGGCCGGTTCCTGCGGCCAGCGCCCCGGGCCGACGTCGAGCAGGGTGATCTCCAGGCCCAGCTCGCCGGCCCGCTGGCGCAGCAGCTCACGACTGGCGATGGACACGAGGGCATGGGGCTGCGCCTCGCGGGACAGCAGCAGGCAGAGGTCGGGACCGATGCCGGCGGGCTCGCCGGGGGTGAGGGCAAAGAGGCGGCAGGACATGATGGATACCCGTAAGGCCAGCGGATGCCGGCCGGCTTGGATTGACGTCAGGGCTCAGTGGAGGGCGCTGACCGACGGAGCCAGGCTGTTGCAGAATCCCCTCTCCCTGATCGGGGGAGAGGGGCCGGGGGAGAGGTGAAACGGCCTGGCAGCTAGATCTTGATCTCGACATACGCCTCGTCGCGGATCTGCCGCAACCAGGTCTGCAGTTCCTCGTCATACTTGCGGCCACGCAAGGCGTTGAGCGCCTGCTGCTCGCGGAACTGGTCGCTGCTGTCCACCGAGCGGCGGTCCAGCACTTCGAGGATGTGCCAGCCGAACGGGCTGCGGAACGGTCGCGACAGACGGCCCACCGGGGTGTTGCCCATGACGCTGCGGAATTCCGGCACCAGCGCATTCGGGTCGACCCAGTTGAGGTCCCCGCCATTGAGGGCCGAGCCCGGGTCTTCGGAGAACTGGCGTGCCAGGGTGGCGAAATCCTCGCCATTCTGGATGCGCTGGTAGAGACGCTCCGCCAGGCGCTGGCTGTCTTCCAGGCTGCGGATTTCGCTGGGCTTGATCAGGATGTGGCGCACACGGGTTTCCTGGCGCAGCATCTGCTCGCCTTCGCCGCCGCGGCGCTCCAGCAGCTTGATGAGAATGAAGCCGCCCGGCGTACGCAGTGGCTGGGTCACTTCGCCGACTTTCAGGGAGGAGACCATGGCGTCCAGCGGCGGGGGCAGCTGGGCAGCTTTGCGCCAACCCATCTCGCCGCCTTCCAAGGCGTTCTCGTCGGCCGAGCGGGCAATGGCCAGCTGGGCAAAGTCGGCGCCACGGCGCAGTTGGGCATGGATCTCGCGCGCCTGGCGCTCGGCGTTCTGGATGGCGCTGCTGGAGGCGCCTTCAGGCAGCGGGATCAGGATACTGGCCAGGCGCAGGTCTTCGGACAGTTGCAGCTTGCCCAGATCGGAGGCGAGGAAGTTCTTCACTTCCTGGTCGCTGACCTGAATACGCTCGGCGACGCGGCGCTGGCGTACGCGGCTGATGATCATCTCGCGGCGCACCTGCTCGCGAGCGTCCTCATAGGACAACCCGTCGCGCGCCAGTGCAGCACGGAACTGGTCCAGGCTCAGGCCGTTGCGCTGGGCGATGCTGGCCATGGCCTCGTTGAGCTCGGCATCGCCGATGCGAATGCCGGAGCGCTCGCCGATCTGCAGCTGGATGTTCTCGATGATCAGGCGTTCCAACACCTGCTGGGTGAGCACATGCTCGGGCGGCAGGGCCGCGCCGCGCCGGCCGATGGTCTGCTGCACTTCGCGCAGGCGGGCCTCAAGCTGACTCTGCATGATGACATCACCGTCCACGATGGCGGCCACACGATCCAGCGGACGTACCTCGGCGCCGGCGGCGGCGGTGAACAGCAGGGCACCCAGCAGCAGCGGGCGCAGACAGTCAGCGAGCTTGTTCTTCACGTCTTCGGTAACCTTGAATGCCTTGATCGAGGAAGGACTCTAACCTGTTGCCGGTCACGCCGCCGAGCCCCTTGAGAATGATCTGCACGAAGAAACCGTGATCGGTTTCCTCGTTCAGCGCCGGATTGAGGCTGGTTTCGTCGCGGTCGATCCACTGGCGGTAGACCATGCGCAGTTTCCAGCAGCAGCTGTCGTATTCGAAGCCGCTGATGGCATCCAGCGTGCGTTCGCGCCCGTAGTCGTACTGCCAGCGGGCCAGCAGGCTCCATTGCGGGACGATCGGCCAGACCACCGAGAAATCATGCTGGCTGACCTTGTAGTAGTCCTTGATGTAATTGTCCTGTCCTGGGGTGCCGTAGTCCGGGTCGGTCACATAGCGCCCGGTCAGGGGATCGAGACGCGTGGTCTCGTTGCTGTAGCGATAACCCAGGTTAAAGATCTTGTTGGGGTTATCGGCGGGCTGGTAATGGAAGAATGCGCTGCCCGAGCGCGTGCGGTGCACGTCCGGATCCCAGTTGAAGTTGGCCGTCAGTCGCCAGTCCTGATTGAAGCGGTACTGGTACTCAAGGGCGTAGGGCGATACCGACGCCTGTGCGTCGTCGCGGGTGCGGTAGTCGATATCCGGCATCTGCACTTCGCGATCCTGGAAGTACAGAATCTGCCCTATGGAGAAGCGCTGGCGCTCGAAACCGTTGGGCTGGATCCAGCGGTTGGTCAGGCCAAGGGACAACTGGTTGGCGTCGCCGATGCGGTCCTTGCCGGCAAAGCGGTTGTCGCGCCACAGCGAGGAGTAGCTGAACGTTGTCTCGCCCGTATCGAAGATCGGAATCTCATCCTGCTCCTCGTAGGGGGCGTAGAGGTAGAACAGGCGCGGTTCGAGCGTCTGGCGAAAATCCTGGCCGAACAGACGGGTGTCGCGGTCGAAGAACAGACCGGCGTCCAGGCTGGCGATAGGCAGGCCGCGGTCTGGGGAGTCGTTGAAAGCCGTTCCGGCGGGCAGTGTGTCGAAGCCGCGCTGATCGAGGTCCAGGTCGTACTGTGTATGGGCGTATTTGACGGTTGGTTTGAGGAAGCCCCAGGTCCACTCCAGCGGCAGACTGAGGCTTGGCTCAAGATGGATTCGGGAGCCTTCGGCGCGCTTCAGTCCAGTCAGGTTATTGTCGTACCAGGGCGATGTGCTGCCGTCTTCCGCCGTGAAATTCCCGCTGCGCAGGCTGCGCTGGAACTGCACATATTCCGTTTCATAGTTGAGCGCCAATCCGCCCGGGTTGAACGGCAGACGGCCGTTCAGGGTGAGTTGCGGAAGACGATCGTATGGGGTGACGTCCTCTACCGAGGTGCGCTCAAAGGCGTGGACGTTCAGAGCTGCGGTGTAGCTGTCACCTCGCCAGTTCAATCCGGCGCGCTGGTTAAGGTAGTCCGGCGTGCTGATTCCCAGATTGGTATCCAGATCCTGAAAATAGTAGGGATCGCTGATGGTGGTGTAATCCACCTCTCCACGCAGGCGCGGTGTGAAGTCGCTGGTGTGTTGCCAGCTGTACAGCCAGCGGGTGGCTTCGTACTCCGACTGCAGGCGGCGGTCGTCGTTTTCGTCATCCAGCCAGGCGGCGCCCATCTGGCCGCGACTGTCGCGGGTCAGGTAGCGGAACTCGCCTTCCATCTGCAGGCCGCGCTCGGTCATGTAGCGCGGATACAGGGTGGCGTCGTAGTTCGGCGCCAGGTTGAAGTAGTAGGGCGTCTGCAGCGCGATGCCGCTATCGTCCGTGCTGCTGAGGCTCGGCGGCAGGAAGCCGGACTGGCGCCGGTCATCAATCGGGAAATAGATGTAGGGCGTGTAGAAGACCGGGATGTCCTTGACCCGCAACGTGACGTTCGTGGCGGTGCCGAAGCCGGTGGCCGGGTTGAGGGTGACGTTGTTGCCCCTGAGCTCCCAGGTGTTCTCGCCCGGTTCGCAGCTGGTGTAGGTGCCGTCCTTCAGGCGGATTACCGCGTTTTCGTCGCGGGTGGCATAGAGCGCGGTGCCCCGTGCGTGGGCGGGATGCATGACGTACTCGGCGTTGTCCACCCGGGCCTGGCCTGAGTCGAGCTGCAGCTCGGCCCGATCGCCCAGCACCAGCATGCCCCGGTCGCGCAGGCGCACCTGGCCCTCCAGTTCGCCCTGGCCGGTCTGTTGGTCGAGGGTGGCGGTCTGTGCCTCGGCCTGCAGGCCGGCCTGGCGCAGCACCACATCGCCCTGCAGGACGGTGCGTTCGTTGCGCTGATCGTAGCTGGAGCTGTCCGCCGAGGCGTAGGTCGGGGCTTCGTCGGCGGGGGTGCGGTCATCCATGCCCGGGCGCGCCGGCTCCACATAGCCGCCCCGGCACCAGGGGCCGATTTCGGCCTGCTGTTCGGCCGTCAGCTGGTCACGTGGCACCCAGTCCAGATGCTGGTGCGGGTTGAACGACGGGCGTGAGGAGGGCGCGCGTTGCGGCGCTGGCGCAGCTGCCGACGCGCCATCGGAACTGCTATGCTCCGGCCGCGGCGGAAGGTCGGCCGGAGCAGGCTCGGCGGCACAGACCCAGGTGCCATCTTCGGCGCTTCGGCAATCGAATTGTTCCTCCGCCCCGAAGCTGTTCGTCAGCGGTTGCAGCGCCAGCAGACCGCCGGCCAGCAAGGGAAATTTCCTGCGAAATGCGAAGATTCTTACGGCCATCTTTCGGGTCCGACTGCTTTGCGCGATGGGCCTGCGAAGAGCTGTCGCATGCTTCTCGATGGGCTGATAAAAGGCGTTGGATGATAAAACATGACCTGCACAACGGCCAGCGCCGTCGGAGACTCCCGAATGATTGATCACGATGTCCGCCTCCAGCGGCTGAGTGCCTGGTTCGACCGGCTTTTGCCTGCACTGTTCGCGTCGCAGGGCTGGGGAGACGTGATTCCGGGTGAGCTGACCCCGGCCAGTAGCGACGCCAGTTTCCGCCGCTATTTCCGCTGGCAGGGTGGTGAGCGCACCTTGATCCTCATGGATGCGCCGCCGCCGCAGGAAGATTGCCGCCCCTTCGTGAAGATAGCCGGCCTGTTGGCCACTGCCGGTGTGCATGTGCCGCGCGTGCTGGCCAGCGATCTCGAAGAGGGCTTCCTGGTGCTCGATGACCTGGGCCGCCAGACTTACCTGGAGGTGATCGACACTCAGAACGCGGATCGCCTGTTCGACGACGCTGTCCGCGCGCTGCTGGCCTTCCAGCAGCTGCCGCAGGATGCCGGTCTGCCCGCCTATGACGAAGCCCTGCTGCGCCGCGAGCTGCAGCTGTTCCCCGACTGGTACCTGGCCTGCGAGCTGCAGGTGAGCCTGAGTGTTGCACAGCAGGCGGCCTGGGAGCGCAGCTGCCGCGTGCTGATCGACAGTGCCCTGGCGCAACCGCGCGTGCTGGTGCACCGCGATTACATGCCGCGCAACCTGATGCTCAGCGAGCCGAATCCCGGCGTGCTGGACTTCCAGGACGCCGTCTACGGCCCGGTCAGCTACGACATCACCTGCCTGTTCAAGGACGCCTTCCTCAGTTGGCCGCTGGACCGCGTGGATGCCTGGCTGGAGCGCTACTGGCTGCGGGCGCGTGCGGCCGGCATCGCGGTGCCGGAACGGTTTGCGGATTTCCTGCGCGACTGCGACCTGATGGGCGTGCAGCGTCACCTCAAGGTGATCGGCATCTTCGCGCGCATCTGCCATCGCGATGGCAAGCCCAGGTACCTGGGCGACGTGCCGCGCTTCTTCGCCTATATCGATGCCGTGACGGCGCGGCGCCCGGAGCTTGCTGAACTGCGCGAGCTGCTGGAAGAGCTGTCGGGGCGACCGGCTGGGTGTTCTGCATGAAGGCGATGATCCTGGCCGCCGGCAAGGGCGAACGCCTGCGCCCGCTGACCCTGCATACCCCCAAGCCGCTGGTGCGCGTCGGTGGCAAGCCGCTGATCGAGTACCACATCGAGGCGCTGGCCCACGCCGGTTTCCGCGAGCTGGTGATCAACCATGCCTGGCTTGGCGCACAGATCGAAGAGTATCTGGGTGATGGCGCGCGCTTTGGCGTGCGTATCGCCTACTCCGCCGAAGGCGAGCCGCTGGAAACCGGCGGCGGCATCCGCAAGGCCTTGCCGCTGCTCGGCGACCAGCCTTTCGTGGTGGTCAACGGCGACATCTTCACCGACTACGATTTCGCCCGGCTGCGCGACATTGAGGTCGCTTCAGTCCATCTGGTTCTGGTCGATAACCCTGAGCATCATGCCGATGGGGATTTCGCCTGGCGCGCGGGTCGGCTGGTGGCGGACCGGGAGGATGTGGCGCGACTGACCTACAGTGGTATCGCGGTGCTGCATCCCCGGCTGTTCGCGGGCAGTCCGGAAGGAGCTTTCAAACTGGCTCCGCTGCTGCGCCGCGCGCAGGCTGAGGGAGCGGCCAGTGCGGAACATTTCACCGGGCGCTGGATCGACGTCGGCACCCATGAGCGTCTGGCGCAGGCGGAGCGCCTGCTGGCGGGAGAGTCTTGAACATGCGTTGGCCTGTCACCCTGTTGGGCGCAGCCGCCGGATTGGCGCTGGCGAGCATTCCCGGCGCGCTGTTGGGTGGCGTGCTCGGCCATAGCCTGGATCGCCGTCTGCAGATCCGCTCCTGGAAGGGCCTTATCCAGCGCCTGGGCTGGAGCGGTGGCGAGCTGGATGACAATGACCTGCTGTTCATCCTGCTTGGGCGCCTGGCGAAGAGCGACGGGCGGGTCCAGGAGGCGCACATCGCCCAGACCCGTGCGGAAATGCGCCGCCTGAGCCTGGACACCGAGCAGCAGCGCCGCGCCATCGAAGCGTTCAATCGTGGTAAGACCGGCGACGACGGCCTGTTGTTGCCGTTGCGTCGGCTGCGCAAGCGGCCCGAAAAGGTCCGCAGTGTGCTTTCCAGCTGCTGGCGGCTGGCGGCTGCCGAGCCGCAGATCAGCGAGCGCAAGCGCAATCTGATTCTGCTCTGGGGCCGCTGGGCCGGCTGCACACCGGGCGAGGTGCTGGATCTGCAGCCGACCGCCAGCCAGCACAATCCCGGCAAGGCGCGTGAATCGGCGGTGGCGCCGCGCGCGCGTAACCCCTACGAGGAAGCCCTGCAGCTGCTCGGTGTGCGGGAAACCTCCGAGTCCGGGGAGATCAAGCGCGCCTACCGTCGCCTGCTCAGTCAGTACCACCCGGACAAGCTGGCCGGCGCCGGCGCCAGCTCCGACGCGGTGCGCCAGGCCACCGAAAAGACCCGCGAACTGCACAGCGCCTACACGCTGGTGCGCGAGCGCCACGGGTTCTAAGCGGTCTGCCCTGGTTCAGCGCTGCGCCGAGCGTGCGTCCAGCTCCAGCCAGCCGCGCACGCGGCGTACCAACTGCTCCTGCTCGGCGCGAGCGTCGCTCGGCAGGCTCTGCAAGCCGACCTGCATATAGGCCGGATGCTGCTGGCGCTTGCCGGCGTTCAGGCGTTCACGGGCGGCAGTCGACTGGTGCGCCTGGTCACGGTAGTAGAAATCGGCGGTCGCCAGGCGCAGCTGCGGCAGCAGCTCGTCGAGTCCTGTCTTGGCGTCCCCGGGTTCGCGGGGGGAGACAATCACCAGTTGCGCCACCTCGCCCGGCTGCTGCTCCTGAAGGAAGCGCGCGGCCCAGTAGGCGCCGGTGCCGTGGCCGAGCAGGACCAGCGTGCGCGGCTGCTGCTGGCGCGCAAACTCCAGTGCGGCGCGCAGGCGTGCCTGCACACGTTGGGCGTGGTCCGGTTCCGCCGGGGCCAGGTCGTCCAGCGCCGCGCTGGCGCTGGCTGTGTCGGGAGTGAATTCGGCGGCAACGGTCGGGGTGCTTGCCTCCTGCTCGGCGCGGGCCGTTTCGGCTGCCGGCTCGCCCTCCGTTTCCAGCGCTTCGGGTGCTTCCACTTTTTCCACACCTTCCAGCATCACGGTCACCGGCTTGCCCTTGCGTGCTTTCACACCGGCGTTCGGGCCGTCCGGCAGGGTCAGGCTCAGGGTGCTCCAGCCGAGGTCCGGCAACTGGCGGCGCAGCGGACCAATTGCGGTGGGCCAGTCTGCGGTTTCGCCCTCGCCCGGCAGGAGGATCACCAGCCCGGCGGGCTGCGCTTGGTTGGCCGGCAGCCACAGGGACAGGAACGGATCGGCGCCACCGTCGAGGGTAAGTTGCTGGCGCGCCGGCAACTGGCGCTGCAAGGCCTGCTGCTGCGCCTCGCTGCGGCTGTCCAGCATGGGGCGCGGCGGCACGCTGCGTGGCGCGGGCTCAACGCTGAGAGGCGCGGCTTCAGGGGCGGTGGCTGCGTTGTCCTCGGCCAGGGCTGGCAGGCCGTGCAACAGCACAGCCAGGGTCAGAGGAGAAAGCAGGGCGGCAGGGTGGCGCAGCATGGCAACGAACCGGCGATGGGGAGACGCACGGAGTCTAAAGGGCAATTGCCGGCTTGTCAGGCAAGGTGTCGGCGGACAGCGCAAGCCCGCCAGCGGGAGTACAATGCGCGCTTTTCCGGAATTGCCCTGCCGAGGTCCGTCCCATGCAACCCTTCGCCATCGCTCCGTCGATTCTCTCCGCCGACTTCGCCCGCCTCGGCGAAGAGGTGGACAAGGTGCTCGCCGCCGGCGCCGACATCGTGCACTTCGACGTGATGGACAACCACTACGTGCCCAACCTGACCATCGGCCCGATGGTCTGCAGTGCGCTGCGCAAGTACGGCATCACCGCGCCCATCGACGCGCACCTGATGGTCAAGCCGGTCGACCGCCTGATCGGCGACTTCCTCGAGGCCGGCGCCAGCTACATCACCTTCCACCCGGAAGCCAGCGAGCACATCGACCGCTCCCTGCAGCTGATCAAGAGCGGCGGCGCCAAGGCCGGCCTGGTGTTCAACCCGGCCACCCCGCTGGACTGCCTGAAGTACGTGATGGACAAGGTCGACATGATCCTGCTGATGAGCGTCAACCCCGGCTTCGGCGGCCAGAAGTTCATCCCCGGCACCCTGGACAAGCTGCGCGAGGCGCGGGCGCTGATCGATGCCAGCGGCCACGACATCCGCCTGGAGATCGACGGCGGCGTGAACGTACAGAACATCCGCGCCATCGCCGAGGCCGGCGCCGATACCTTCGTCGCCGGCTCGGCAATCTTCAACCAGCCCGACTACAAGGCGGTGATCGACGCCATGCGCGCCGAGCTGGCGCACGTCGCGCGATGACCCTGCTGGAAGCACTGTTCGGCGGCCGGCTGCCGCGCCTGGTGATGTTCGACCTGGACGGCACGCTGGTGGATTCCGTGCCGGACCTGACCGCCGCCGTGGACAGCATGCTGCGCCAGCTGGGCCGGGCTCCGGCTGGCATCGAAAAGGTGCGTGATTGGGTCGGCAATGGCGCGCCGGTGCTGGTGCGCCGCGCCCTGGCCGGGCAGCTGGACCATACTCGAGTGTCCGACGAGGAGGCCGAGGCGGCGCTGGCGCTGTTCACCGAGGCCTACGCCGGCAGCCATGCGTTGACCAGCGTCTACCCCGGCGTGCCGGAATGCCTGGAATGGCTGAGCGCCCATGACATCTCGCTGGCCGTGATCACCAACAAGCCGAGCCGGTTTGTCGCTCCGCTGCTGGAAGAAAAGGGCCTGGCGCAGCACTTTCGCTGGACGGTGGGCGGCGACACGCTGCCCGTGCAGAAGCCCGATCCCGCCGCGCTGTTCTGGGTGATGGACAAGGCCGGGGTATCGCCCGCCGATTCTCTGTTCATCGGTGACTCGCGCAACGATGTGCTGGCCGCACGTGCCGCCGGCGTGCGCTGCGTGGCCCTGAGCTACGGTTACAACCATGGCCGGCCCATCGCCGAGGAGATGCCCGACCGGGTTCTCGACGATCTGCGCCTGCTTGTTGCCAGCGTTGCGGGGCTGCGCTAGTGTGGCCGGCACCGTATCACCCCCTGGAAGAGATCAGATCGTGGTGGTCACCCGCAAACAGTGGATGAAAGTTCTCAAGGCCCTGGCCCGTTGGCGCTGGCGCGCCTGACTTTCTCCTGCCGGCCGCGCCGGCCCGTTTGCCCGACCTTTTGTTTTGCCCCTCCGACCACGAGGCTGACATGACCCGCGAAGAATTCCTGCGTTTGGCCGCCGACGGCTATAACCGCATCCCGCTGGCGTTCGAGACGCTGGCTGATTTCGATACCCCGCTTTCCCTCTACCTCAAGCTGGCCGACCAGCCACATACCTACCTGCTCGAATCCGTGCAGGGCGGTGAGAAATGGGGGCGTTACTCCATCATCGGTCTGTACAGCCGCACCGTGCTGCGCGTGCACGGCCACCAGGTTCAGGTGCACGACAACGGCGCGCTGGTCGAAGAGGCCGAGGTCGACGATCCTCTGGACTTCGTCGAGCAGTTCAAGGCGCGCTATCGCGTGCCGACCCTGCCCGGCCTGCCGCGCTTCGACGGTGGCCTGGTGGGCTACTTCGGCTACGACAGCGTGCGTTACGTGGAGCGCAAGCTCGCGCAATGCCCGAATCCCGATCCGCTGGGCACCCCGGATATCCTGCTGATGGTGTCCGACTCGGTGGTCGTCTTCGACAACCTCGCCGGCAAGCTGCACTGCATCGTGCTGGTCGATCCGGCGCAGGCGGATGCCTACGACGCCGGCAAGCAGCGTCTGCAGGCCCTGCGCGAGCGGCTGCGCCAGCCGATCACGCCACGTCCGGGGCTGGACTTCGACCGGGCGAAGGGGCCTGAGCCGGTG
The DNA here is from genome assembly GCF_000802425.1 of Pseudomonas flexibilis. Lineage (GTDB taxonomy): Bacteria > Pseudomonadota > Gammaproteobacteria > Pseudomonadales > Pseudomonadaceae > Serpens > Serpens flexibilis. The sequence continues at coordinate 104,933 of NZ_JRUD01000027.1, forward strand.
TTCCGCTCCAGCTTCAGCCAGGAGGCCTTCGAGCAGGCGGTTCGGCAGATCAAGGAATACATCCTGGCCGGGGACTGCATGCAGGTGGTGATCTCCCAGCGCATGTCGATTCCCTTCCAGGCCGCCCCCATCGATCTCTACCGCGCGCTGCGCTGCTTCAACCCCACCCCCTACATGTACTTCTTCAACTTCGGCGACTTCCACGTGGTGGGCTCCTCGCCGGAAGTGCTGGTGCGCGTCGAGGACGGCGAGGTCACCGTGCGGCCGATCGCCGGCACCCGTCCGCGCGGCGCCAACGAGGAGGCCGACCGCGCCCTGGAGCAGGACCTGCTGTCCGACGCCAAAGAGCTGGCCGAGCACCTGATGCTGATCGACCTGGGCCGCAACGATGTGGGCCGGGTGTCGAACACCGGCTCGGTGAAGGTCACCGAGAAGATGGTGATCGAACGCTATTCCAACGTGATGCACATCGTTTCCAATGTCACCGGTCAGCTGAAACCCGGGCTGTCGGCCATGGATGCGCTGCGCGCCATTCTGCCGGCCGGCACCCTGTCCGGGGCGCCGAAGGTGCGCGCCATGGAAATCATCGACGAGCTGGAGCCGGTCAAGCGCGGCATCTACGGCGGCGCGGTGGGTTACCTGGCCTGGAACGGCAACATGGATACCGCCATCGCCATCCGCACGGCGGTGATCCGCGACGGCGAGCTGCACGTGCAGGCCGGCGCCGGCATCGTCGCCGACTCGGTGCCCGCGCTGGAGTGGGAAGAAACCCTGAACAAGCGCCGCGCCATGTTTCGCGCGGTGGCGCTGGCCTCGTCCGAAGCGGAAGGAGCGTAAGCCATGCTGTTGATGATCGATAACTACGACTCCTTCACCTATAACGTGGTGCAGTACCTGGGCGAGCTGGGTGCCGATGTGCACGTGATCCGCAATGACGAGCTCACGATCGCGCAGATCGAAGCGCTCAAGCCCGAGCGCATCGTGGTCTCGCCGGGGCCCTGCACGCCGACCGAAGCCGGCGTGTCCATCGAGGCGATCCTGCACTTCGCCGGCAAGCTGCCGATCCTCGGGGTATGTCTGGGCCACCAGAGCATCGGCCAGGCGTTCGGCGGCAAGGTGGTACGCGCGCGGGTAGCCATGCATGGCAAGACCAGCCCGGTGTTCCACGCGGACCAGGGCGTGTTTGCCGGGCTGAACAATCCGCTGACCGTGACCCGCTACCACTCGCTGGTGGTCGAGCGCGACAGCCTGCCCGACTGCCTGGAGATCACCGCCTGGACGCGACGCGACGACGGCGGCGTCGACGAGATCATGGGCCTGCGCCACAAGACCCTGAATATCGAGGGCGTGCAGTTCCACCCGGAATCCATCCTCACCGAACAGGGCCACGAGCTCTTTGCCAACTTTCTGAAACAGTCCGGAGGCGTGCGCCAATGAACATCAGGGATGCCCTCAACCGGGTGGTCAACCACCTGGACCTGAGCACCGAGGAAATGCAGGACGTGATGCGCCAGATCATGACCGGCCAGTGCACCGACGCGCAGATCGGCGCCTTCCTGATGGGCCTGCGCATGAAGAGCGAGAGCATCGACGAGATCGTCGGTGCCGTGCAGGTGATGCGCGAACTGGCCACCCCGGTCAACGTGCCGGGCGCCAACCTGGTCGACAACTGCGGCACCGGCGGCGACGGCATGAACATCTTCAACGTCTCCAGCGCGGCGTCCTTCGTGGTGGCGGCGGCCGGCGGCAAGGTGGCCAAGCATGGCAACCGAGCGGTGTCCGGCAAGAGCGGCAGTGCCGACCTGCTGGAAGCCGCCGGCGTGTATCTGGACCTCAAGCCCGAGGAAGTGGCGCGTTGCGTGGACACCGTGGGCGTGGGCTTCATGTTCGCCCCGGCGCACCACGGCGCCATGCGCCATGCGGGCAACGCCCGCCGCGAGCTCGGTCTGCGCACGCTGTTCAACATCCTCGGGCCGATGTCCAACCCGGCGGGCGTCAAACGCCAGGTGCTGGGTGTGTTCAGTAAGGAACTGTGCCGGCACATGGCCGAGGTGCTGCGCCGGCTGGGCAGCGAGCACGTGATGGTGGTGCATTCCAAGGACGGCATGGACGAGATCAGTCTGGCCGCACCCACCCACGTGGCCGAGCTGCGCAACGGGGAAATCCGCGAGTACGACATCCTGCCGGAGGACTTCGGCATCAGGAGCCAGAGTCTGATCGGCCTGACCGTCAACGATGCCCAGGAATCGCTGGCGCTGATCACCGACGCGCTGGGTCGGCGCAAGACCGAGAACGGTCAGAAGGCCGCAGACATGATCGTGCTCAACGCCGGTGCGGCGCTGTATGTCGCCGGTGTGGCCGGCACGCTGAAGGATGGCATCCACATGGCCCACGATGCGCTGTACAGCGGCCTGGCCCTGGACAAGCTGCAGGAGCTGGTGTCCTTCACCGCCGTGTTCCGCCAGGAGGCTGCGCAATGAGCCTGAGCGTGCTGGAGCGGATTATTGCCCGCAAGGCCGAAGAAGTCGCTGAACGCCGTGGCCGGGTGAGTCTGGACGAGCTGGAGCGCCTGGCGAAGCAGGCCGATGCGCCGCGTGGCTTCGCCCGTGCCCTGCAGGAGCGTGCCGCGCGCCGCGAGGTGGCGGTCATCGCCGAGGTGAAAAAGGCCTCGCCGAGCAAGGGCGTGATCCGTCCGCACTTCGCGCCAGCGGAGATCGCCCGCAGCTATCAGGCCGGCGGCGCCGCCTGCCTGTCGGTGCTGACCGACATCGATTTCTTCCAGGGTAGCGACGCCTACCTGCAGGAGGCGCGCGCCGCCTGTTCGCTGCCGGTGATCCGCAAGGACTTCATGATCGATCCGTACCAGATCGTCGAAGCCCGCGCGCTGGGCGCCGACTGCGTGCTGCTGATCGTCGCCAACCTGCAGGACGGCCAGATGGCCGAGCTGGCGGCGGTGGCCAAGGCGCAGGGGCTGGATGTGCTGGTCGAGGTGCATGACGGCGCCGAACTGGAGCGTGCGCTGCGCCTGGATACCCCGTTGTTGGGCATCAACAACCGCAACCTGCACACCTTCGAGGTCAGCCTCGACACCACCTTAGCGCTCAAGGAGCGGGTGCCGGCCGACCGAATGGTGATCACCGAAAGCGGCATTCTTGGCCGCGCCGACGTCGAGCGGATGGAGGCCAACGGGGTGTATGGTTTCCTGGTCGGCGAGGCGTTCATGCGTGCCGAGGACCCGGGGGCCGAGCTCAAGCGCCTGTTCTTTCCCGCGCGCTGAAACCCAGCCATAAAAAAACCGGCCCTGAGGCCGGTTTTTTTATGGCTGGGTTTCAGCGGGTGCCGAACACCACCATGGTCTTGCCTTTCACGTTCACCAGACCCTGTTCCTCCAGGGACTTGAGCACGCGGCCGACCATTTCCCGCGAGCAACCGACGATACGGCCGATCTCCTGGCGGGTGATCTTGATCTGCATGCCGTCCGGGTGGGTCATGGCGTCAGGCTGCTTGCACAGATCGAGCAGGGTGCGCGCGACGCGGCCGGTGACGTCGAGGAAGGCCAGGTCGCCGACCTTGCGGGTGGTGTTGCGCAGGCGTTCGGCCATCTGGCTGCCCAGGGCGAACATGATTTCCGGGTCCTGCTGGATGAGTTCGCGGAACTTGGCGTAGCTCAATTCCGCCACTTCGCACTCGGTCTTGGCACGAACCCAGGCGCTGCGCGGCTTCTCCGAACCTTCCTTCTCGAACAGCCCCATCTCGCCGAAGAAGTCCCCGGTGTTGAGATAGGCGATGATCATTTCGCGACCGTCGTCATCCTCGATGAGGATGGTGACCGAGCCCTTGATGATGAAGAACAGCGTTTCGCAGCGATCCCCCGCGTAGATGATCGTGCTTTTGGCGGTGTAACGCCGCCGGTGGCAATGCACGAGCAGCTTGTCCAGATGTTTGTTCTTGGAAGCGAGACTGATAGCGACCATGCCCTGAATCCCCAATACGTGGTACGTCCTGTGGAACGTATTTGTTTTAGTTATGCCCGGTGAGTGTGCCATTTAAGTAGTGGCAACTTAACAGCCAACAGGGGGCGATGTTAAACCTTCGTGAGGGTAATCACACGGAACACGTCGCCTGGGTCACAGTGCTTTGGCCAAGAGGCCCACGCGCGCTGTGCTAAGCTGCGCGCCTTTTCCAGTGGGACGAGCGGGACGAATGAAAGCACGCATCCAATGGGCCGGCGAGGCCATGTTTCTCGGCGAATCGGGTAGTGGGCATGTGGTGGTGATGGATGGTCCGCCGGAAAGCGGCGGTCGTAACCTGGGCGTGCGGCCCATGGAGATGCTGCTGCTGGGTCTGGGTGGGTGTTCCAGCTTCGACGTGGTAAGCATCCTGAAGAAGTCCCGCCAGGCGGTGGAGAGCTGCGAGGCGTTTCTGGACGCCGAGCGCGCCACGGAGGACCCGAAGGTGTTTACCCGGATCCACCTGCGCTTCGTGGTGAAGGGGCGTGGGCTGAAGGAACCGCAGGTCAAGCGGGCGGTGGAGCTGTCCGCCGAAAAGTACTGCTCGGCATCCATCATGCTGGGTCGTGCGGGCGTAGATATCACCCACAGCTACGAGATCGTCGAGCTGGGCTGATGGCCGCAAGAACGAAAAAGGCGCCTGCGGGCGCCTTTTTCGTGGGCCGGTGGATTCAGATCCGGTACGTGCTCTTGGTCATGACCTTGGCCATCAGTGACATGCCGAACTTGATCGGGGCGGGGAAGCGATAGCCACCGGCTGCCAGGGCATTGCTGGAGTGCAGCTGCTCGTCGGTGCGCATCTGTTCGAGGATGGCGCGGCTCTTGGCGTCTTCGCGGGGAATCTGCGCCAGATGCTCGTCGAGGTGCTTGACCACCTGGTCCTCGGTGGCGGCCACGAAGCCCAGGCTGACCTTGTCGCTGATCAGGCCGGCAGTGGCGCCGATGCCGAATGACAAGCCATAGAACAGCGGATTGAGGAGGCTGGTGCGGCTGCCCAGCTCACGGACACGCTGTTCGCACCAGGCCAGGTGATCGATCTCCTCATCAGCGGCCTGCTCCATGGCTTCGCGAATGTGCGGCAGCTTGGCGGTCAGCGCCTGGCCCTGGTAAAGCGCCTGTGCGCACACTTCGCCGGTGTGATTGATGCGCATCAGTCCGGCAATGTGGCGTTTGCTCTGCTCGTCCAGGCTGGTCTCCTCTTCCAGGACGGCCGGCGAAGGCCGCGTGGACGGTCCGCTGAAGGGCAGCAGGGTGCGCAGCACGGTGTCGACCTGCTGCAGCAGGCGATCTGCGGGGGAATAGTGACGTTCGCTGGCCATGAGGGTCTCCGGGTCGACTGGCGGCAGAGTGTACTGCATCGCGGCATTGCGGTTTTGATTCGCGTCAGCGCGCCGGCTGGGGTAGCGACTAGCCGGGCGGCCAGTACAAGGGGCGCTGGCCGAGTACGTGCAGGTGCAGATGGAACACCGTTTGCCCGGCCAGGGCGTCACTGTTGATCACCACGCGGAAGCCCTTGTCGCAACCCAGCTGCCGAGCCAGCCGCTGGGCGACGAGGAGCAGATGGCCGGCCAGCGACTTGTCGGCCTGTTCATCCAGGTCATGCAGGGTAGCGATGTGCTTCCGGGGAATGACCAGGAAGTGCACCGGCGCCTGCGGATTGACATCCTGGAAGGCGATCGCCAGATCGTCCTCATACAGGCGTTGCGCGGGGATCTCCCCGGCAGCGATCTTGCAGAACAGACACTCCACGGTGGGGCTCCGGACAGGCGGGAACTCCCAGTGTAGTGAGGGCGATCAGGAATCGCCCATGCCGCCAGTCCGTTCAGAACGGCCGGACCACCACAAGGATGACAATCGCCAGCAGGAAGAGCACCGGGACTTCGTTGAACCAGCGATAGTACACATGGCCGTGCGGGGTTTCGCCCCGGGCGAAGCGCTTGAGCTGGGCGCCGCACATGTGGTGATAGCCGATCAGCAGTACCACCAGGGTCAGCTTGGCATGCATCCAGCCGCCGGTGGCGAACAGGCCCGGATTGAGGGCGAGCATGGCGATACCCAGGATCACCGTGGCAAGCAGGGAGGGCAGCATGATGCCGCGATACAGCTTGCGCTCCATGATGCAGAAGCGATCACGGCTGGCCTGGTCATCGCTCATGGCGTGGTAGACGAACAGGCGCGGCAGGTAGAAGAGACCGGCGAACCAGCACACCATGGCAATGATGTGCAGGGCCTTGAGCCAGAGATAGAGCATCGAGCGGCGTCCTTAAGGTTTTCGAGAGGGCTGCCGATAGTAGTAACAAACCGGGTGGGCGTCATCTCAGTGGTTGGCCGCGACACGCGACGGTCTTATCATCGGCGGCCTTTGTGTGGCTCGACTGAGGGGCGTGAAATGATCAAAGTCGGAATCGTTGGGGGCACCGGGTATACCGGGGTCGAACTGCTGCGGCTGTTGGCCCAGCATCCGCAGGTCGAGGTGGCGGTGATCACCTCGCGCTCCGAAGCTGGCGTCAGGGTGGCGGACATGTACCCCAACCTGCGCGGCCACTACGACAACCTGGCGTTCAGTGTGCCGGACAGCGCCACGCTGGGCGACTGCGATGCGGTTTTCTTCGCGACGCCGCATGGCGTGGCGCATGCGCTGGCCGGCGAGTTGCTGGCTGCGGGCACCCGGGTGATCGATCTCTCCGCCGATTTCCGCCTGCAGGATGCCGAGGAGTGGGCCGCCTGGTATGGCCAGCCCCATGGAGCGCCCGAGCTGCTCGGCGAAGCCGTGTATGGCCTGCCGGAAGTCAACCGCGAGCAGATTCGCGGCGCGCGTCTGATCGCCGTGCCGGGTTGCTACCCGACCGCCAGCCAGTTGGGTCTGCTGCCTTTGCTGGAAGCGGGTCTGGCCGACCCCACCACGCTGATTGCCGACTGCAAGTCGGGCGTCAGTGGCGCCGGTCGTGGCGCCAAGGTGGGCTCTCTGTTCTGCGAGGCCGGTGAAAGCATGATGGCGTACTCGGTCAAGGGCCACCGGCACTTGCCGGAGATTCGCCAGGGCTTGCGTCGCGCAGCCGGTGGAGAGGTCGGACTGACCTTCGTTCCGCACCTGACACCGATGATCCGGGGTATCCACGCCACCCTGTATGCCCGTGTGGCTGACCGCTCCGTCGACCTGCAGGCACTCTACGAAAAGCGTTACGCCAACGAGCCCTTCGTGGATGTGATGCCGGCTGGCAGTCATCCGGAAACCCGCAGCGTGCGCGGCGCCAACGTCTGCCGCCTGGCCGTGCACCGGCCGCAGCAGGGCGACCTGGTGGTGGTGCTGTCGGTGATCGACAATCTGGTCAAGGGCGCATCCGGCCAGGCGGTACAGAACTTGAACATCATGTTCGGCCTGGATGAGCGTCTCGGCCTGAGTCATGCGGGGATGCTGCCCTGATGATGTGGGAAGTCAAAACGCTGGATCCGCGTCATCAGCGCCGCAAGCGAATTCTACTGACGGTGCTGCTGCTCTCCCTGCCGCTGCTGGTGCTGGGTGCCTACTGGAAAGGGGGCGAGGATAGCCGAGAGCGTATTCGCGAGCTGGAAGCTCTGGAAGAGCATTACGAGCAGGTCAGCCGCGAGCTGGAGCAGTCGCAGCAGATGCAGGCCGTGCTGTCCAGCGGCGAGCGCCTGGGCCGCCAGGCCAACGAGCAGAGCCGGCAGACCATCAAGCTTCTGGAAGAGCAGATCTACAAGCTGCAGCAGGACCTGGCGTTCTACAAGGGGGTACTGGCGCCGGCCAGCCGCCGCGAGGGTCTGCGTATCCGCTCGTTCGAGCTGCAGAGCACGGACGATCCGCTGCTGTATCGCTACAAGCTGCTGCTGAGTCGGGTGGGCACGGATGACAAGCCGCTGGAGGGGCAGGTGCGCATCAGCGTGGTCGGCGAACGCCAGGGCGCAGAGGTGGAGCTGGACCTTGCCGAACTTTCCAAGGAGTGGACAAGCACCACATCCTTCGCCTTCCGCCACCTGCAAGCCTTCCCGGAAGGTGCACGGTATGCCGAGCTGAACCTGCCTGAGGATTTCACCCCCAGTCAGGTCAAGGTACGCGCCGATATCAAGGGCCAGCGCCAACCGCTGGAACGTACTTACAACTGGAATGAAGAGAAGAAGTAATGGCCATGTGGAGCAACAGCAATAAGAACAAGCCGGCGTCTGCCGATCTGCAGCGCTATAACGGCAAGACCAGCATCATCGCCGCTGGCGCACTGCTGGTAGGCGATCTGCGCGTGAAGGGCGCTGTTCAGCTGGATGGCCGGCTGCAGGGTAATCTGATCGCCGAGGAAGGACTGGTACGGGTCTCCACGGGTGGTCTGGTCGAGGGCGAGATTCACGCTCAGCACGTCATCCTGGATGGCGAGGTGACCGGCGATGTCCATGCTTCCGAGCACGTCGAGCTTGGAAGCGGTGCCCGCCTGCGCGGCAACCTCTACTACGGGCTGATGGAGATGGCCATGGGTGCACAGATTGAGGGGCGCCTGTACGCCATTCGCGAAGGCGATGCACCGCTGGAGCTGCCGGCGCCTGCGGAAGTCGTCGCCGAATAATTGACTGGTTTACTCGGGTAAGCGGATAATGCCGGCCACGTTGTTTGGCTTGATGCCGGGAGATTTCCAGCATGAGTGTTGAATCCTTCACCCCCAGTCCGCTGATTTTTACCCAGGGGGCGGCACATAAGGTGAAGAGCCTGGTCGAGGAAGAAGGCAATCCGCGCCTGAAGCTGCGGGTGTTCGTGACCGGCGGAGGCTGCTCCGGCTTTCAGTACGGTTTCACGTTCGATGAAGACATCGCCGATGACGATACCGTCGTCGAGCGTGAAGGGGTCAGTCTGGTGGTTGATCCCATGAGCTTCCAGTACCTTGCTGGCGCTGAGGTGGATTACCAGGAAGGCCTCGAGGGTTCGCGGTTCGTGATCAACAATCCGAACGCGAGCACCACCTGTGGCTGCGGGCAATCCTTCTCCATCTGAACAGGACTGTCGGTTAAAACGCCGTGCCCTCGGGCGCGGCGTTTTTGTTTTGTCACTCAGGCCGGGTAGATGGCGCCTAGGATGCGCAGGCCGCGCGCCCCGGTCACGCTTGGCCGATTGGCGGGAATACGCTCCAGGCAGCAGTGGGCCAGCCAGGCGAATGCCATGGCCTCCATCCAGTCCGCAGGCACGCCGCGCTCATCCGTAATGCAAACGTCCATGCCAGGCAGCAGGCTGCCCAGGCGCTCCAGCAGCGCGCGGTTATGGGCGCCTCCGCCGCAGACGAGCAGTTCCCGGGTGCTGGGCTGACGCTTCAGCAGCGCGTCGGCAATGCTTAAGGCCGTCAGCTCCAGCAGCGTGCGCTGCACATCGGCCTCGGCCAGCGTCGGGAACTTGGTCAGCTTCGCCTGCAGCCAGGGAAGGTTGAACAGCTCGCGACCGGTACTTTTCGGACCGGCTTGGGCGAAAAAGGGCTCATCGAGCAGGCTCTGGAGGAGCGGCGCATTCAATTCCCCTGAAGAGGCCCAATCGCCGTTGTTATCGAAAGCTTCGCCCCGGCATACCTGAATCCAGGCATCGAGCAGCACGTTGCCCGGACCGCAATCGAAACCGGCTACCGGCTGGTCAGGGTGCAGCAGCGTCAGGTTGCTGAAGCCCCCGACGTTCAGTACCGCGCGCGCCGTGCCGGTATCGGCAAACAGTGCTTCGTGGAACGCTGGCACCAGGGGGGCACCTTGTCCGCCAGCAGCGACATCGCGACGACGGAAGTCACCTACCACCGTGATGCCCGTAAGTTCGGCCAGCAGGGCGGGGTTGCCGATCTGGATCGTGAATCCCCGGACGGGTTCGTGGCGAACCGTCTGGCCGTGGCTGCCGATGGCGCGGATCTGCCGCGGCTTGAGGTTGTGCTGACGGAGCAGCGATGCAATGCCTTGGGCAGCCAGAGATGCCCACTGCTGTTCCGCCAGCGCGGCGCGGGCCAGTTCGTCGTCTCCGGAGCAGCACAGGGACAGCAGTTGCTCGCGAAGGGCCAAAGGCATCGGAATATAGTGGTGGCCGAGCAGCCGGGTGCGGTCGTGCTGCTCGACCAGCGCTATGTCCAGACCGTCCAGGCTGGTCCCGGACATGACGCCGAGATAGAGAGGCATACTCAGTCCTTGCGTGCCAGCATGACGGAGCGCTCCTGATTCAGCTGAGCCATCAGCGGGGTGCTGTGCTGGAGGAAGCGCTGCTTTTCCTTGCCGCTGAGCGGATCGGCAATCAGCTGCTTCTGGCTCAGGGGGTCAACGTGGGTGCCGTTAACCTGGAACTCATAATGCAGATGCGGTCCGGTGGACAGTCCCGTGGTGCCGATGTAGCCGATGATCTGCCCCTGCTTCACGGTGGAGCCTGTGCGTACATTCTTGGCGAAGCCCTGCATATGGGCATAGAGGGTCCGGTAGCGCGAGCCGTGCTGGATAACCACGGTGTTGCCGTAGCCGCCCTTGGTCCCGGCCAGAATGACCTTGCCATCGCCGGCTGCCTTGATGGGCGTGCCGCGCGGCGCAGCGTAGTCCACGCCCTTGTGGGCGCGGATCTTGTTCAGGATGGGGTGCTTGCGGCCCTTTGAAAAACGCGAGCTGATGCGCGCGAAGTCCACCGGGGTGCGGATGAAGGCCTTGCGTACATTGTTGCCTTCGGCCGTGTAATACCCGGTTTCGCCCTTGCTGGTGGTGTAGCGCACCGCGGTATAGGTCGTACCGCGATTGACAAAGCGGGCAGCCAGGATCGCACCACTGCCGACGACCTCGTCGTTCAGCGTCTTTTGCTCGTAGAGCACGTCAAACTCGTCGCCCTCACGGATGTCCATCGCAAAGTCGATGTCGTAGCCGAAGACATTGGCCAGGTCCATGATCAGGCTGTGGCTAAGCCCGGCCTGGTTGGCGGCATCGAACAGTGAGCTGGTAATGGTCGCGTGGGCGTAGGCCTGGCGCATCTCCGGATCGGCCAGGACGCGTTCGAACGTATAGCCGGTTTCGGTCTTCTGGATCTGGATGGTTTCAAGCTGGGACAGCGGTGAGCTCAGGCGTTGCAGCTGTCCGTCCGGAGAGAAGTGGAAATCGAGTTCCTGGCCTTCCCGTATGCGACCCAGCTGGCGAGCCTCCTTGCTACTGTTGAGCATCTCGTGCAGCAAGCCGGCCGACAGGCCCACCTGGCTGAATATGGTAGACAGGGTGTCGCCGCGGCTCACCGTGACGCGCATCTGCCAAGGTACTTCAGGTTCGTTCGCACCCTCTTCACTCGCGATCTGTGCAAAGGGATCTTCCTGAGGCTCCTCGAGTTCCAGCGGCGACGTGGGTGGCACGGCCTCCTGAAGAAAGGAGCTGTGGGCCAGTTCCAGTTCCTGGCTGAGATAGGTCTTCTTGGCTTCCACCTCGCGGGAGGGGAACACCAGCAGCGCCAGGCTCAGCAGCGCGGCAATGCCGCTGGCGGCCAGCAAATGGCCTTTGGGGTATAGCGGGCGGCGGGTCTTGAGTGGCTGCATGACGGGATGACGGAATTCTTACCAAAATGACTGACGAAAATATAAGCAAAGAAAAGCCGGGGCAACCTTGACCCAGGCCGGCGTGACGTGTGGTAACTCGCTGCGCCGCTGACAAATTCTTTTTTGGGCCCCGATCTTGTATCTTTACGGGTTTTCAAACTCAGGGTGCCGAGGCGTCTATGAAGTCTGTGGAAGAGCAGTTGGCGCTGATCAAGCGCGGGGCGGATGAGATTCTGGTGGAGGCGGAGCTGGTAGACAAGCTGCGACGGGGCAAGCCGCTGCGCGTCAAGGCTGGCTTCGACCCGACTGCTCCGGATCTTCACCTGGGTCATACGGTACTGATCAACAAGCTCCGCCAGTTCCAGGAGCTTGGCCATCAAGTGATCTTCCTGATTGGTGACTTCACCGGGATGATCGGTGACCCGTCTGGTAAGAGCGCCACCCGGCCGCCCCTTACCCGTGAGCAGGTGCTGGAGAACGCGGAAACCTATAAGGCTCAGGTGTTCAAGATTCTCGATCCGGAGCGCACCGAGGTCGCCTTCAACTCGACCTGGATGGACAAGTTGTCTCCTGCTGACTTCATCCGGCTTTCCTCCAACTACACAGTGGCGCGGATGCTGGAGCGGGATGATTTCAGCAAGCGCTACGCCAGCAATCAGCCGATCGCCATCCATGAGTTCCTATACCCGCTGGTCCAGGGCTACGACTCGGTGGCGCTGCAGGCTGATATCGAGCTGGGCGGTACCGACCAGAAGTTCAATCTACTCATGGGGCGCGAACTGCAGCGGTCTTATGGACAGGAACCGCAGTGCATCCTGACCATGCCGCTGCTGGAAGGGCTGGATGGCGTGAAGAAGATGTCCAAGTCGCTGGGCAACTATGTAGGAATCCAGGAAGCACCGGGCGTTATGTACAACAAGCTGGTTTCGCTGCCGGACTCCATGATGTGGCGCTACTTCGAGCTGCTCAGCTTCCGCTCGATGGAGGAGATCGAAAGCTTCAAGCGCGACGTGGCGGAAGGGGCGAATCCTCGCGACATCAAGATCAAGCTGGCTGAAGAGATTGTCGCTCGTTTCCATGGCGAGGAAGCGGCAGCCAGCGCGCACCGTTCCGCAGGTAATCGCATGAAAGATGGCGAACTGCCCGAGGATCTGCCGGAAATTGAACTGCAGTCGGCCGAGGATATGCCTATCGCCGCCGTTCTCAACCAGGCGGGCCTGGTAAAGAATGCGGCGGGCGCGCGCGACCTGCTGAGCGCCGGTAGCGTGCGGATCGATGGAGCTGTGGTAGGCCGGGGCTTTCAGTTCAAGCTGGGCGCAACGCATGTCTGCCAGGCAGGGAAGAAGGCTTTCGCACGCATTAGCCTGAATAAGGGTTGACGATTGTGTGGGGCGCCCCTATAATGCGCCCCACTTCCAGCGCAGAGCTGCTGAAAACTCCTTGTAAATCAACGAGTTGGATGTTCGGATCTGCCTGGTGGGGCTCGCTAGAGGAAGCGGGCTGCTGGTCGAGGCGGGGTTGACAGTGTCGTTTGGCGCTGTATGATTCGCCTCCCGCTGCAGAGTCTGGTTGAACCGGCTCTGGGTGGTAAGCGGTTGAGATGAAACGAAAAAGTTCAAATCAACGCTTGACAGGCAAAACGGCCGCTGTAGAATGCGCGGCCTCGGTTGAGACCTTCGGTCAGATCGAAACGCTCTTTAACAACTGAATCAAGCAATTCGTGTGGGTGCTTGTGGATGCATCGAGTGATAGGCCGAAAATTAACAGCATCAAAAATAAAAGACGGGAAAAACCAAAGGTTTTTG
>NZ_JRUD01000028.1 GCF_000802425.1 Pseudomonas flexibilis
CTGGCCGCAAAGGTGCCGTCGCTACGGATAAGCAGCGCCGAGTCCATTTCGCGCACGCCATTGAGCACGTAGCGGCCTGCAGGGTCGATATCGCTGGCGGCGCTGGCTGCCAGGGACAGAACCAGCAGCAAACAGCCCAGCAGGCGTTTACCAGGAGCCATAAGGAATGCCGTGCTTTTCGATGTAGGCCTTGGCGGCGGGCTCCAAGGGAAGTGCATAGCGGCCCTGCATCTTTCCCTGATAGGGCCCCAGTGGCTCGATTTCGGCCTGGGCGCGGAGGATTTCAGTGGCTGGGAAGCAGGCGCCGTTCACCCAGAGCTTGACGATGCCACCAGGCGCCAGGCCGATGGTGATGGCGTTGCGGTAACGGACACCCCAACCCGATATCGGGCATTCGACCCTTTCCGGCTTCAGCATCAGCTCGCGTGCTTCGGCGGGAATACTAAGGGTGACGCGGTAGGTTTGAGGCTCAACCAGCGATTGCCAGCGGATATGGATACGCTCAGGCAGATCCAGTTGGCTGAGATGACGCCCCGCGCCAAAACCAAGGGACTTTGGCCATCCCGCCGGCTTACCCGAACCGTTTTCGGGCTGTCGGATGGAAGCAAGGCCCGTTACAGCGCCTCGGGAAGTGATTCCACGCACATCGGTGACATCTGTAGTTTCTATCCAGACATCCATATAGTCGGGCGCGAAGTAGCCCAGGTACCAGTCATCAAAGGGCAGTTCAGGCTGACGCAGGTAGCAGGCTTGATAGGTGCCCATGTCGCGCAGCAGGCAGGCGCCATCGAGGGTCAGGCGGGTGTCATTAATCAACTCGGCGATTTCGGGATGGCCCTGAGCGCCCTGCAAGATAAGGGTCTCGCCCTGCCGCTGCCAGCGACCCTGCACCCTCCCCTCGACGTTGCCGTAGGCCAGGCTGGCCGCAAACGTGCCGTCGCTACGGATAAGCAGCGCAGAGCCCATTTCCCGCACGCCGTTGAGCACGTAGCGGCCGGCGGGGTCGGTTTCGCTGGCGGCGCCGGCTGCCAGGGACAGAGCCAGTAGCAGACAGCCCAACAGGCGCTTACCAGGAGCCATAGGGAATGCCGTGCTTTTCGATATAGGCCTTGGCGGCGGGCTCCAACGGTCGGTGCTTGCCTCCTGAACGCCCTCCATACGGCCCCAGCGGCTCGATTTCAGCCTGGGCGCGGAGGATTTCAGTGGCTGGGAAGCAGGCGCCGTTCACCCAGAGCTTGACGATGCCACCAGGCGCCAGGCCGATGGTTATGGCGTTGCGGTAACGGACACCCCAACCCGATATCGGGCATTTGACCCTTTCCGGCTTCAGCATCAGCTCGCGTGCTTCGGCGGGAATACTAAGGGTGACGCGATAGGTTTGCGGTTCGGCCAGGGACTGCCAGCGGATGAAAATGCGAGCGGGAAGGTCGACTCCCTGGAAGTTACGCCCTTTTCCACGGATATACGGACCGGGCCAGCCCGCTGGCTCACCCGAGCCGTCTTCGGGCTGCCGAATGGAAACGCTCCCCGCCACGGCTTCTCGAAAAGTAATGCCGCGCACGTCGGCGACGTCGGTGGTCTCCACCCAGACATCCATGTAGTCGGGCGCGAAGAAGCCCAGGCGCCAATCGTCATAAGGCAGCTCAGGCTGGCGCAGGTAACAGGCTTGATAGGTGCCCATGTCGCGCAGCAGGCAGGCGCCATCGAGGGTCAGACGGGTGCCGTTGATCAACTCGGCGATTTCGGGGTGACCTTGGGCGCCCTGAAGGATGAGAATTTCACCCTGCCGCTGCCAGCGACCCTGCACCCTCCCCTCGACGTTGCCGTAGGCCAGGCTGGCCGCAAACGTGCCGTCGCTACGGATAAGCAGCGCCGAGTCCATTTCGCGCACGCCATTGAGCACGTAGCGGCCAGCGGGGTCGGTTTGGCTGGCGGCGCTGGCTGCCATGGACAGAACCAGCAGCAAACAGCCCAGCAGGCGCTTACCAGGAGCCATAGGGAATGCCGTGCTTTTCGATATAGGCCTTGGCAGCGGGCTCCAACGGTCGGTGCTTGCCTCCTGAACGCCCTCCATACGGCCCCAGCGGCTCAATTTCAGCCTGAGCGCGGAGGATTTCAACGGGGCTCAGGCAGGGTCCCATTACCCACGCACGAGCGATGCCGCCTGGCGCCAGACCGATGACGATGGCTTTGCGGTAATCCTCGGTACGACCGCTGGCCGGGCACTCCGCCGTTTCCTTGCGCCGCATGATTTCTCGTGTGGAGTCCGTGATTTCCAGACTGACGCGGTAGGTTTGTGGTTCTGCCAGGGACTGCCACCGGATGGCGATGCGCCGAGGTAAATCCAGCCCAGATAAATAACGGCCCGCACCCCAGCCGAAACGCTCTGGCCAGCCCGCTGGCTTACCCGAGCCGTTCTCAGGTTGTCGTATGGACACGGTCCCCGTTACGGCACCTCGGGAAGTGATGCCGCGCACATCGGTGATGTCGGTGGTCTCCACCCAGACGTCCATGTAATCGGGTGCGAAGTAGCCCAACCGCCAGGCGCCATAGGGCAGTTCGGGCTGACGCAGGTAGCAGGCCTGGTACTCGCCCATGTCACGCAGCAGGCAGGCGCCATCGAGGGTCAGACGGGTACCGTTGATCAGCTCGGCGATTTCGGGATGGCCCTGAGCGCCCTGCAAGATAAGGGTCTCGCCCTGCCGCTGCCAGCGACCCTGCACCCGCCCCTCGACGTTGCCGTAGGCCAGGCTGGCCGCAAAGGTGCCGTCG
>NZ_JRUD01000029.1 GCF_000802425.1 Pseudomonas flexibilis
GTCTGTACTTGCGTCAGATGCGAACTTGGTCCCTCATCCCCGACAGGCACAAACATACAAGCGAACTTCAGTCGCGAGCCTCGAACCCGACCGCACAACGCGGACACAGGCAGGCCCGGTCCACCTGATCCGGCGGCAGCCGTTGCAGCGCTTCCGGGCTCACCGTCACCTGTCGACACCAGCATTCCGCGTCGAAATGCCCGGCGGCGGCCGGCGCGCACTGATTCGCACCGCCACACAGCGGACAGCGTTGGAGGGGAAGGGGGTTCTGCATACGTTGACTACCTGTAAGGGGCCGAGCGGCGCGCGGATTCTGCATCACCGCGCCATCAGTGCAAATACGCCCCAGCCCAGGTACTCGCGCGTATACGTGGCATAACGCACCGGTTCCGAGGTCAGTTGGGCGCGCACCTCGTTCGCCAGCTCGTCGCCGGGATTGGCGGCCAGCCAGCGGCGCATGGTGAGCCATTTGGCCGCCTCGTATCGGTCCCAGCCGTCCTGGTCGGCCAACACCATTTCCACCACGTCATAGCCGAGGCGGCCTAACGAGGCGAGCAGCTCCGGCAGCAGGAGAAAGTCGGCCATCGAATGGGCCTGGCAGCCCCTGGCCACGTCCTCCGACGGCGGTAGCTGTCGCCAGTAGGGTTCGCCGATAAGGATGATTCCTCCGCTGCGCAGACTGCGTGCCAGCAGCGCGAGGGTGCCGGCGACGCCGCCGCCTATCCAGCTGGCGCCGACACAGGCGGCCACATCGACCTTCTCATCGGAGACATAGCCGGCGGCATCGCCGTGGACGAACGTGACCCGATCGGCCACGCCCAGCTCCACGGCACGGCGCTTCGCCTGCTCGCTGAACAGCTGGCTCAGATCGACGCCGGTGCCCACCACGCCGTGATCGCGCGCCCAAGTGCAGAGCATCTCCCCCGAACCGCTGCCCAGGTCGAGTACCCGGGCACCCGGCTCCAGGCGCAGCGCCGCACCGAGCGTGGCGAGCTTGTCGGGCGTGATCGGATTGTGGATACGGTGAGCGCTTTCCGTGATGTTGAAGATGCGCGGGATGTCCATGGGTAGATTCCTCAATTGAGTGCTTACGGCTCGGGCCCTTGCGCATCAGGAGCAACGCTACCTGCCTCGCCCAGCAACCGGAGTGTCCGCGCATCCGGCTCTCCTGCAAAGAGACGTTCCAGCGCAGCGCCGAAAACCGGCTCGTCGGGATCGGCGCGGGCGAACAGGGTCATGCACGAGCGGAACTTCAGCGCATCGAGCTCGCCCAGCACCAACTCCGCTCCGAGGGGCTGGTGCGCCAGCATGGCTGCCGTGGCGTCGCGCAGCCGCTGGCCCAGCAGCGGATGCGCAAGATACGCCCGCGCCTCGGCCAGTCCACTCAAACCGTAATAGTCGGCGTTGACGCTGCGCCCCAGCCCCTTGAGCTGGGGAAACACGAACCAGATCCAGTGCGTTCGTTTCCGGCCCGCACGCAGCTCGGCCAGCGCCGTTGTGTAGGAGGCGTGCTGGGCTTCGATGAAGCGCGAAAGGTTGAACACATCGTTGGTCATGGGGACTCCGCTAGGGGGGGTAATGAGGTGCGCTCGTCGTCAGAGCAGTCCCTGCAAGGTCGCCAGGGTGTCGGCTTCCTCGACGCGCTTGTCGGTACGCCAGCGCAGGATGCGCGGAAAGCGTACCGCCACGCCGCTCTTGTGGCGCTTGGACAGCGCAATGCCCTCGAAGCCCAGCTCGAACACCAGCGTCGGGGCGACGCTGCGCACCGGGCCGAAGGTCTCCACCGTGGTGCGGCGGATGATGGCGTCCACCTGGCGGATCTCCGCATCGGTCAGCCCCGAATAGGCCTTGGCGAAGGGCACCAGCACCCGCTCGCCGGGCGCCGAATCGTCCCACACCGCAAAGGTATAGTCGGTGTACAGGCTGGCCCGGCGACCGTGGCCGCGCTGGGCGTAGATCAGCACCGCATCCACGAAGAACGGATCGATCTTCCACTTCCACCACAGCCCCAGGTCGCGGGTGCGCCCCACGCCGTACAGCGAGTCGAGGCGCTTGAGCATCATCCCTTCCACGCCGAGGCTGCGCGAGGCTTCGCGTTGCTCGGCCAGCGCTTCCCATGTGTCGCCGCTCAGTTGGGGCGACAGGCGCAGGGCGGGATGCGCGACCGCGGCCACCAGCCGCTCCAGCTCCATCCGGCGGTCTTCCTGGGGGCGGCTGCGCCAGTCCTCGCCCTGGTACTCGAGCAGGTCATAGGCCAGCAACACTGCTGGCACCTCGTCCAACAGCTTGCGGCTCAGCGTCTTGCGGCCGATGCGTTGCTGCAGCAAGGCGAAGGGCAGGATGCCGAAGGCCGCGTCGTTGCCCGGCGGCGGATCGCGCCAGACGACGATTTCCCCATCCAGCACGCAACCGTCCGGCAGCGCCGCGGCCAACGCCTGCAGCTCGGGGAAACGCTCGGTGATCAGCTCCTCGCCCCGCGACCACAACCAGGACTGCCCGTCGCGACGAATCAGCTGCGCGCGGATTCCGTCCCACTTCCATTCCACCAGCCACTCCTCCGGCGGGCCGAGCAGCGCCGCGAAGCGCTCCACCGGCTCCTGCAGCGGATGGGCGAGAAAAAACGGGTAGGGCTGGCCGCCGCGCTGGGCATGTTCATCGCCGGACTCCGGCGCGATCAGCGCCAGATAGTCGGCCGCAGTCGGGCGGTGCGCCAGGTCCGTGTAGCCGACCAGGCGCTGGGCGACGCGCTTGGCATCCAGTCCGGCCAGGGTGGCCAGGGCGCGGGTGACCAGCAACTTGGAAACCCCGACGCGAAAAGCGCTGGTGATCAGCTTCAGACTGACCAGCAGGCTCGGCCGGTCCAGCTGCGTCCACAGGGCGGCGAGGCGTTCGGCCAGTTCTTCCGGTGGCAGACTGCGCAGGGGCAGCAGCGCCTGCTCCATCCACCAGGCCAGCCCGCGCTCGCTGCCGGGGCCGGCTTCGGGCAGCAGCAGGGCGATGGTTTCCGCCAGGTCGCCCACCGCCTGGTAGCTCTCCTCGAACAGCCAGTCGGGCAACTGCGCCTGGCGGGTGGCCAGCTCGCGCAGCAGGCGGGTCGGCACCAGCTGGCGCGGCTTGCCGCCGGCCAGGAAGTACACCGCCCAGGCCGCGTCGGCCGGCTCGGCCTGGCTGAAATAGGCCTGCAGAGCGTGCAGCTTGGCGTTGCTGGAGGTGGTGGCGTCCAGCTGGGCGTACAGCTCGGCAAAGGCCTTCATGTGGCCGCCTCGCTGACGGGCGTGTCGTCCTCCTCGCCGTACTCGGTGGCAAACGCCCGCGCGTCCAGGCCCTGTTCGCACAGATAGCGCACCAACGGCTCCACCTGGCCATGGGTGACCATCACCCGCTCGGCGCCGGTCTGCGCGATGGCCCACAGCAGGCCGGGCCAGTCGGCGTGGTCGGACAGCGCAAAGCCCCGGTCCACGCCACGCCGCCGGCGCGTGCCGCGCAACAGCATCCAGCCGCTGGCAAAGGCGTCGCTGCAATCGCCGAAACGGCGCATCCAGGGACTGCCGCCGGCCGAGGGCGGGGCGATCACCAGGGCCTGGCGCAGCGCCGGATCGTTCTTGCGGAAATGGCCGGCGTATTGGGTTTCAGGCAGGTAAACCCCGGCGGCGCGGTACACCCCGTTCAACGGCTCCACCGCACCATGCACCAGCAGCGGACCGATGCCGGCGTCGATGCCGTGCAGAATGCGCTGCGCCTTACCGAACGCATAGGCGAACAGCACGCTGGCCCGCATGGCCTCGGCATTGGCGCGCCACCAGGCGTTGATGTCGGCGAAGATCGCCGCCTGCGGCGCCCAGCGGTAGATCGGCAGGCCGAAGGTGGATTCGGTGATGAAGCAGTGACAGCGCACCGGCTCGAACGCCGCGCAGGTGCCGTCCGGCTCCACCTTGTAATCGCCCGAGGCCACCCAGACCTCGCCACGGTACTCCAGCCGTACCTGCGCCGAGCCCAGCACATGGCCGGCGGGGTGAAAGCTGAGGGTCACGCCCTGATGCTCGATGCGCTCGCCATAAGGCAGCGTCTGCAGATTGATGTCCGACCCCAGTCGCACCCGCAGCACGCCTTCGGAGGGCGCCGCCGCCAGATAGTGCCGGCTGCCCCAGCGCGCATGATCCCCATGGCCATGGGTGATCACCGCACGATCCACCCCGCGCCAGGGGTCGATGTAGAAATCACCGGCCGGACAGTACAGCCCTTCCGGGCGGGCAACGACCAAATCCATGCAAATGCCACCGGGGGAGGAGGGGTATGTAGGTTAAGAGTCGGGTGGGGTGGGGGAGGTTCGTTGGCGGGGGCTGGGCCTGGCACAGCCGAGGGTCACGCGGGCAGATTCCGGAGGTAAGGTGGCATGTGGGTTGCTTGCCTGAATGCGGTAGGGCCATTTCTTGAGGAAATTCAATGATCTCGGGTATTTCGTCGCACGCCATTTCGACTGTTTTCTCCCCAAAGCCTGCCGATGGCGGCAAAGTTTTGCCTCATCCCAAACAAGCCACTGAGTCGATTGGTTCGGATCAAGCATTTCCGAACCTTGAAACCGTAGCGGCGCTCTCCTCTATCGCCCAGAAATATGATGTTCGGAGCATGTCTCCCCGCGAAATGGCATCGATGAGTCAGGAGCTGTTTCAAGGCGGCTTTATCTCCTTCCAGGATCACGCCTTGTTGTCGTTTCAGCCTGATCTGGGCCATGCGCTGCCCGGTGCTGTTCAGCAACCCGACATGCCGCTGGATTTCATTGCGCACTGGGAAAGGCAGTTGCAGGTTCATGCGCAGCGTGGCGAGACGTCCTTCGCTGCAAATGACAGGAAGATCCTGAGCCTCCTCGGAAATTTGGAAGTATTAGCCTGACCGGGGAGTTTCGCGTCATTAAGAAATGTGCGCGATGCTGTCTTGCTTCGATTCCCTCCAATGGCCTTACTGGCGCCGTCTGACGGTTGGTCATTCGCTCTGGCTGAAATTTCCTGCTGACAGTCCTGTCCACCCTGCATGGCCTATATGCGGAGGCGATCATGGAAGGCATGTTTTTCAGTAGCGGAACAGCTCTGATACGCACGCTGGTTGTAAGCGTGCTGGCCTATATCAGCCTGGTGCTACTGTGCGCAGAAAAGCCCGACCTGCATCCCTCTAGGTCGGGCTTTTTGCCGCACTTAGTCGTAATTACATCGTCGGGTAATCGTTATAACCCTCAGGGCTTGAGCCGTAGAAGGTCTCGAACTTCGGCTCATTCAGCGGCGCATCCTGCTCCAGTCGCTTCACCAAATCCGGGTTGGCAATAAAGGGCACACCAAAGCTCACCGCATCGCACTTGCCGGCCGCCAGCCAGGCATTGCCCTGCTCCTTGGTAAAGCCTTCGTTGGCAATCAACGCACCACCAAACTGCTGCTTCAGTTGCGGAGCGAGGCTGTCTTCGCCTTCCTTCTCGCGGGTGAAGATGAAGGCGATCTTGCGCTTGCCCAGTTCGCGGGCGACGTAGCCGAAGGTTTCCGCCGGGTTTTCATCGCCCATGTCGTGGCTGTCGCCGCGCGGGGCGAGGTGCACGCCGACGCGGCCGGCGCCCCAGATTTCGATCAGCTTGTCGGTGATTTCCAGCAGCAGGCGGGCGCGGTTTTCCACCGGGCCGCCGTAGGCGTCGGTGCGCTGGTTGGTGCGGCTCTGCAGGAACTGGTCGATCAGGTAGCCGTTGGCGGCGTGCAGTTCCACGCCGTCGAAGCCGGCTTCCTTGGCATTTTCTGCACCCTTGCGGAAGGCTTCGATCACGCCGGCGATCTCGGCGGTTTCCAGGGCGCGCGGGGTTTCATAGTCCTTCTTCGGACGCAGCAGGCTCACGTGGCCGGCGGGCTTGAGAGCGCTCGGGGCGACGGGCAACTGGCCGTCCAGGTAGATCGGGTCGGAGATGCGGCCCACGTGCCACAGCTGCAGGACGATCTTGCCGCCGGCGGCGTGCACGGCGTCGGTTACGGTGCGCCAGCCCTGGATCTGTTCGGCGCTCCAGATGCCGGGGGTGTTCGGGTAGCCGACGCCCATCGGGGTGACGGCGGTGGCTTCGGTGAGGATCAGCCCGGCGCTGGCGCGCTGGCGGTAGTACTCGACCATCAGCGCGCTGGGCACGCGGCCGGCGTCGGCGCGGCAGCGGGTGAGGGGCGCCATGATGATGCGGTTGTTGAGGGCGAGGTCGCCGAGGGTGACGGGGGTAAAAAGGGTGGGCATGGAAGATCCCTGTATTTCCGGTTGGGAGGATGGCAGGAAGATGGGGGCGGGGTGGGGGTTTGCAAGGGACGGGTGCATGGAGCCGAGGGAACCGGTGGTTCGTCCGGTGGCCAACGCGTTGCGTTGACCAGCCTACGGGGGTGGGTGCATCCAATAAAAAACACCCCGGCGGCGCAGGCCGGCGGGGTGTTCGCGTGGGCTGCGCGGCTGTGCATGGAAGCCGCGCAGGGATCACTCGGTTACTGCTTCTGCGGGTCGAACTGCTTGTCCTTGATGAACAGGGCAGGGATCACCCCACAGATGAAGTAGGCCGCGCCCATCACCAGGAAGCCCAGGCCGATGGAGTACTGCGTGGCCAGGAAGCCGATGGCGGCCGGGGCGATGGCCGCACCGATACGACCGATGTTGTAGGCGCCGCCCACGGCGGTGCCGCGGTACTTGGCCTGGAACGACTCGGTCATGTAGGTGGCGTTCACGCCGTAGGGGATGCCGTACAGGAAGCCGAACACGACCAGCATCCACAGGATGGTGTCGGGGCTGTGGTACAGCACGATGATCGGCAGGAACACGGCGGTACCGATGGCGCCGAAGGCGTACACGGCGCGGCGACCGAACTTGTCCGCGGCCATGCCGGCCAGGATCTTGCCGAGGATCATCGCGGTGTAGGTGCCGACCAGGTAGGCGGTCATGGACTTGAAGTTCATGCCCATTTCGGTCTGCAGGTAGGCCGGCATCCAGTTGTTCACGCCGTAGTAGCCGAACTGCAGGAAGCCCGCGGTCAGGCACCAGAAGATGAACATGCTGCGGGCCTGACGGTCGCCGAAGATCATCTTGTAGGCGCTTTCGCGCTTTTCCGGAGCGGCAGCGGTGTCCTTCACGCCTTCGGCCAGCTTCTTGGCCTGCTCGGCCTTGGCCTTGACCCAGGCGGCCGGCTCGGGAACCAGGCGCTGCATGAAGATGGCCAGCAGCACCGGGATGATGGCGACGTAGAACAGGTAGCGCCAGCCGTAGGTCGGCAGCAGCCAGCCGGCGAGCAGGGTGGCCACGATGTAGCCCACGGACCAGCCGGCCTGCAGGGTGCCCAGTACGGTGGTGCGGTACTTGGTGGGCACGTACTCGGCCATCAGGGTGTTACAGGCCACGTACAGTGCGCCCAGTCCCAGGGAAGACACGAAGCGGAAGAATGCGAACTGCCAGTAGCTCTGGGTCATACCCAGTGCGGCGGTGCCGACCGAGAACAGGACGATGGTCCAGACCACGGTCTTGACGCGGCCAAAGCGGTCGCAGGCCCAGCCACCGTAGATGCCGCCGATGGCCATGCCCGCGAGGGTAAAGCTACCCAGGCTGCCGGCTTCCAGGTTGGTCAGGCCGAATTCTTCCTTGAGGCTGGTGAGGCTGTAGGACAGCAGCATCAGATCCGCGCCGTCGATCAAGAGACCGAGGAAGCAGAAGATGAAAACGATGATCCAGATTTTGCTCTGCGGGGCTGCGTCGCCCGGCAGCGTGCTCGTCGTGGTGCTCATTACGACCGAAACCTTTTGTAGTTATCTGCGATACGGGGAAGCGATTCCCCGCGTGAATCCCATCCGGACGCGCCGCCCGGAAGCCCGGGCGGCGAACCGAAGTCCAGCGCCCGGACGCGGGTCGGGTTAGCGCTGCGCTTCGCGGATCATGTTGCGGGCGATGATCACCTGCTGGATCTGCGTGGTGCCCTCGTAGAGGCGGAACAGGCGCACGTCGCGGTAGAAGCGCTCGATGGCGTATTCGCTGATGTAGCCGGCGCCGCCATGGATCTGCACGCCACGGTCGGCCACGCGGCCGCACATTTCGGTGGCGAACATCTTGGCGCAGGAGGCTTCGGTGCTGACGTTCTGGCCGGCGTCGCGCTTGCGCGCGGCGTCGAGCACCATGCAGCGGGCGGCGTAGATCTCGGCCTTGCTGTCGGCCAGCATGCCCTGGATCAGCTGGAACTCGGCGATGGCCTGGCCGAACTGCTTGCGCTCCAGTGCGTACTGCAGGGAGTCAGCCAGCATGCGCTCGGCGGCGCCCACGGACAGGGCGGCGATGTGCAGGCGGCCCTTGTCGAGCACCTTCATGGCGGTCTTGAAGCCGACGCCTTCCTTGCCACCGATCAGGTTCTCGGCCGGTACGCGGACATTCTCGAAGATCACGTCGGCGGTGTGGGCGCCTTTCTGGCCCATCTTGTGGTCGCGCTTGCCCACGGTGACGCCGGGGGTGCCGGCTTCGACGATGAACGAGCTGATGCCGCCCGCGCCCTTGATCTCGGGGTTGGTGCGGGCCATCACGGTGAAGATGCCGGCGTGCGGGGCGTTGGTAATGAAGCGCTTGGTGCCGTTGATCACGTAGAAGTCGCCATCGCGCACGGCGGTGGTCTTCAGGGAAGCGGCGTCGGAACCCGAATCCGGCTCGGTCAGGCAGAAGGAGCTGAGGAACTCGCCGGCGGCCAGCTTGGGCAGGTACTTGGCCTTCTGCTCGTCGGTGCCGTCCAGCAGGATGCCGATGGAGCCGATGCCGTTGTTGGTGCCGATGTAGGAGCGGAACGCCGGGGAGGTGCGGCCCAGTTCAAAGGCGATGTTCACCTCTTCTTCCATGGTGACGCCCAGGCCGCCGAAGTCCTCCGGAATGGTCAGGCCGAACAGGCCCAGGTCCTTCATCTGCTGGACGATATCGGCCGGCATCTCGTCGGTTTCGGCCACTTCATTCTCACGGGGAATGAGGGTTTCGTTGACGAACTGGCGGATGGTATCCAGCAGGATTTGCAGGGTTTCCGGATCGCGGATCATGTGTACTCCTCGGGGTCCGATCAGTCGGACGTGTCATATCGACGAGGCATGACCCGCGTCGCTATCAGCGGGTACTGGCCTCGATGTTGCTAACCATGTGGACCAGTCGCGGTCCGATGTCCTCTTCCAGCTTTTCGCGCGAGAGCTGGAAACTCGGGCCGCCACAGTTGAACACCAGCAGCCCGTGCTGCGCGTGCACCATGGGCACGGCCACGGCATTCACATCCCGGTGCCATTCGCCGATCGACAGGCAGTAGCCGTAGTCGGCGTAGTCCCGGAAGGCCTTTTCCAGTCCCTTGCGGATCTTCGGCCAGTCCTCCGCGTGTCGCGTGCGGATGTGGTCCAGCAGAAAGTCGCATTCGCTCTCTGGCAGTCCGGCCAGACAGGCGCGTCCCGCCGCACTCAGATGCAGGGGCAGGTGGGTACCCACCTGGCGGCGCATCGTGAGGTTGCCCTGGCCGTGCACCACGTCCAGGTAAACCATCTGCAGCCGGTCCCGGGCCGCCATGGCCACCGCCGCGTTGGCGTGGTTGGCCAGCTGCTCCATCAACGGATGCGCCACCGCCCGGATCGACAGGTTGGAGAGCATCGCGTAGCCGAACGACATGACGCCGACGTCCAGCTGGTATTTCCCACCCGGCAACTGCTTGAGGTAGCCCAGGCGCGTCAGGGTGTACGTCAGCCGGCTCACGGTCGGCCTCGGCAGATTGGCCTTGCGGGCCAGCTCCTGATTGCTCAACACGCTCTCGCGCGGGCTGAAGCAGCGCAGCAGCTCCAGGCCACGGGCCAGCGCCGTGACGAACTGGCGGTCCTTTTCCTCCTCTTCGAAGGCGGACATCGGGTCGAGCAGCACCCGTTCGACGTCCGAACCGGTCTCCTGCTCAGGGGACCGATCCCTGATCTTGCGCTGCATGGTAGAGCCTCCATTTTCCTAAAATCAAATTTTCGAAATTGTATTCCGCATAGCGGACATTGAGCAAGAGCCGCGAGCTTGGCGGATTTTCCCCGGTTTGCTGGCCAAATTGCAGCGGTTTCGTTCGACCAAAGTCGTAGGTCCGAGGAGTGACATTTACAGAAAACGAACTTCGAACCTATCATTCTGGCGAAACGTGAAATGCAATTTCGCATAGCGGACATTGCTGCATGGTCAGAACCGGAGCAGAGATGAGCCAATCCACCGATCCAGTCGTGCTGCTGGAGTATCCCGTCGACGGCGTCGCCGTCGTGCGCATCAGCCGTCCCGAAGCCAAGAACGCGCTCAATTCGGCCGTTCGTCATCAGCTGGCCGAACACTTCCGGGCGCTGGCCCGGCGCGACGACATCCGCGCCATCGTGTTGACCGGGGGCGAGCAGTTCTTCGTGGCCGGTGCGGATATTAAAGAGTTCGCAACCGCCTCGCCGATTGAGATGTATGGCCGTCACACCGAGTTGCTGTGGGACCCGATTGCCCGTTGCCCGAAGCCAGTCATCGCGGCGGTCAACGGCTTCGCCCTGGGCGGCGGCTGCGAGCTGGCGATGCACTGCGACATCATCGTCGCCGGTGAATCCGCCCGATTCGCCCAACCGGAAGTCAAGCTCGGCCTGATGCCGGGCGCCGGTGGCACCCAGCGGCTGGTTCGCGCGGTCGGCAAGTTCCAGGCCATGCGCATCGCTCTGACCGGCTGCATGGTCAAGGCTCCCGAAGCGCTGGCCATCGGCATGGTCAGCGAAGTGGTGCCGGATGATCAGACCCTGACGCGGGCACTTGCCCTGGCCAGCGAAATCGCCGCACTGCCGCCGCTGGCCGTGCAACAGATCAAGGAAGTGATGCTGGCTGGCGCCGACCTGCCGCTGGACAGCGCACTGACCCTGGAACGCAAGGCGTTCCAGCTGCTGTTCGATTCCGCCGATCAGAAGGAAGGCGCCGCCGCCTTCTTCGAGAAGCGCAAACCTACCTATCGCGGGGAGTAAGCATGGCCCGTTCGATCCAAATCATGGGGCTGGTCGGCACCGGCGTGATGGGCGCCGGTATCGCCCAGATCGCCGCCCAGGCCGGCGTGGAAGTCCGTCTGTTCGACGCCCGCGAAGGCGCGGCCCAGGCCGCCCGCGACAACCTGGCGGGTACCTTCGCCAAGCTGGTGGCCAAGGGCAAGATCACCCAGGCATCCGCCGATGCGGCCCTGGCGCTGCTCAAGCCGGTCACCCGAATCGAAGAACTGGCCGGTTGCGACATGGTGGTGGAAGCCATCGTCGAGAACCTTGACGTCAAGCGCGGCCTGCTCACCCAGCTGGAAGGCATCGTGGATGCCGAGTGCATCTTGGCGACCAATACCTCGTCGCTGTCGGTGAGCGCCATCGCCACCGCCTGCCAGCACCCCGAGCGCGTGGCCGGTTTCCACTTCTTCAACCCGGTGCCGCTGATGAAGGTCGTCGAAGTCATCGACGGCATCGCCACCGAACCCGCCGTCAGCGACGCGCTGCTGGACCTGGCCAAGCGCATGGGCCACACCGGCGTGCGCGCTCAGGATACCCCTGGCTTCATCGTCAACCACGCCGGCCGTGCCTACGGCACCGAGGCCCTGAAGATCCTCGGCGAGGGTGTGGCGCCCAAGGGTGATGTGGACCGCATCCTGCGCGAAGGCGCCGGGTTCCGCATGGGCCCGCTGGAGCTGTTCGACCTGACCGCGCTGGATGTCTCCCATCCGGTGATGGAATCCATCTACACCCAGTTCTATCACGACCCCCGCTACCGTCCCTCGCCGCTGACCCGCCAGATGCTGGTGGCCGGCCGCGTCGGCCGCAAGGTCGGCCAGGGCTTCTACCGCTACGAGAACGGCCAGATGGTCGACGCGCCGCAGCCGCAGCCGGTGCCGACCGTCGAGCAGCTGCCGCCGGTGTGGGTGATGAGCGAGAACGCCGGGGACCAGCAGAAGCTGGTGGCGCTGGTGAAAGCGCTCGGTGCCCGCGTGGAGGAGGGCGAGCGTCCTTCCGACGAGGCCCTGTGCCTGATCGCGCCCTATGGCGATGACGCCACCACCGCCGCCACCTGCTTCGGCGTGGATGCGGCGCGCACCGTTTGTATCGATCTGCTCACCGACCTGTCCCGTCACCGCACCCTGATGATGACTCCGGCCACTCGTCCCGACATGCGCGACGCCGCCCATGCGCTGTTCGCCCGCGATGGCGTGGGCGTGACCGTGATCCGTGACAGCGTCGGCTTCGTGGCCCAGCGTGTGCTGGCCATGGTGGTCAACCTGGCCTGCGACATCGCCCAGCAGCAGATCGCCAGCCCCGAAGACATCGACCAGGCCGTGCGCCTGGGCCTGGGTTACCCCCAGGGTCCGCTGGCCTGGGGCGATAGTCTCGGTCCGCGTCGCCTGCTGACCATACTGGAGCGCATGGTGGACATGACCGGCGACCCGCGTTACCGCCCGAGCCCCTGGCTGCGTCGCCGTGCCCAACTGGGCCTGTCGCTGCGCCAGGCAGAGCCGTCCGCCGTCTAATCCTTCTTCTATATAGGTTTCAACATGCTCAACGCCTACATCTACGCGGGCCTGCGTACACCCTTCGGTCGCCACGGCGGTGGCCTGGCGCCGGTGCGCCCGGACGACCTGGTCGCCGACGTGATCCGCGAGCTGATCGCCCGCACCGGTATCGACGGCGCCGCCGTCGACGACCTGATCCTGGGCAACACCAACCAGGCCGGCGAAGACAGCCGCAACATCGCCCGTCACGCCGTGCTGCTCTCCGGCCTGCCGGTCACCGTGCCCGGTCAGACCGTCAACCGCCTGTGCGCCAGCGGCCTGGCCGCAGTGATCGACGCCGCCCGCGCTGTCACCTGCAACGAAGGCGAGTTGTTCGTCGCCGGCGGCGTGGAAAGCATGTCCCGCGCGCCGTTCGTCATGGCCAAGGCGGAGAAGGCCTACAGCCGCGACTTCACCGTATACGACAGCACCATCGGCGCGCGCTTCCCGAACCCGAAGATCATCGCCCAGTTCGGCAACGACACCATGCCAGAAACCGGCGACAACGTGGCCCGTGACTTCGGCATCAGCCGCGAAGAAGCCGATGCCTTTGCCGCCGCCTCCCAGGCCAAGTTCGAAGCCGCCCGCCAGGCCGGTTTCTTCGCCGAGGAAATCCTCCCGGTGAGCGTGCCGACCGGCCGCAAGACCCCGCCGGCGATCATTGCCGAGGACGAGCATCCGCGTCCGCAGTCCGACCTGGCCGCGCTGGCCAAGCTGCGTCCGCTGTTCGAGGGCGGCGTGGTCACCGCCGGTAACGCCTCGGGCGTCAACGATGGCGCCGCCGCGCTGCTGATCGGCAGCCAGGCCGCCGGCGAGAAGCACGGCCTCACGCCGATGGCGCGCATCCTGTCGGCGGCCGCCGCCGGCGTCGAGCCGCGCATCATGGGTGTCGGCCCGGTCGAGGCCATCAACAAGGCCGTCGCCCGCGCCGGCCTGACCCTGGCCGACATGGACATCATCGAGATCAACGAAGCCTTCGCCTCCCAGGTGCTGGGCTGCCTGAAGGGCCTGGGCGTCGCCTTCGACGACCCGCGCGTGAACCCGAACGGCGGCGCCATCGCCGTGGGTCACCCGCTGGGCGCCTCCGGTGCCCGTCTGGCGCTGTCCACCGCGCGCGAACTGCAGCGCAGCGGCAAGCGCTACGCGGTCATCAGCCTGTGTATCGGTGTCGGCCAGGGCCTGGCCATGGTCATCGAGCGCGTCTGAGAACACGGCCCTTTCGGCCATTTAAACCAGGTCGGCGGCATTGCCCGCCGGCCGCGTTGAAAAGGTAAGAGACATGGGTGCATTGAGTGGGATTCGGGTACTGGACCTGAGTCGTGTGTTGGCAGGCCCCTGGTGCGGCCAGATCCTGGCTGACCTGGGCGCTGAAGTGATCAAGGTCGAGCGTCCGCGCGTGGGTGACGACACCCGTGGCTGGGGCCCGCCGTACATGAAGACCCCGGAAGGCGAGAACAGCGCCGAGGCCTCCTATTACCAGTCCGCCAACCGCAACAAGCTGTCGGTGTCCATCAACATCGCCACGCCGGAAGGCCAGGAGCTGGTGCGTGCACTGGCCGCCACCTCCGACGTGCTGATCGAGAACTACAAGGCCGGCTCGCTGGCCAAGTACGGCCTGGACTACGAAAGCCTGTCGAAGCTCAACCCGCGCCTGGTCTACTGCTCGATCACCGGCTTCGGCCAGACCGGCCCGCGCGCCGAAGAGCCGGGCTACGACTTCATCATCCAGGGCATGGGCGGCCTGATGAGCATCACCGGCGAGAAGGACGGCGTGCCCGGCGCCGGCCCGCAGAAGGTGGGCGTGGCCGTGGCCGACGTGATGACCGGCCTGTACTCCACCATCGCCATCCAGGCCGCGCTGCTGGCCCGCGAGAAGACCGGCCGCGGCCAGCACTGCGACATGGCGCTGCTGGACGTGCAAGTGGCGGCGCTGGGCAACCAGAGCCAGAACTACCTGAGCACCGGCCGTTCGCCGGGCCGCCAGGGCAATGCCCACGTGAACATCGTTCCGTACCAGGTGTTCACCGCCAAGGACATGGACTTCATCATCGCCTGCGGCAACGACACCCAGTTCGTCGCCCTGTGCGACGCCATCGGCCTGCCGGAGCTGCCGCTGGACCCGCGCTTCACCAAGAACGCCGACCGCGTGCGCAATCGTGACGTCATCGTCGGCATCCTGTCCGAGCACTTTCTCACCGACACCGCCGAGAACTGGGTCTCGAAGATCCACGCCGTGAAGGTGCCGGTCGGTGTGATCAACGACATCGGCCGCGCCCTGGCCGAACCGCAGGTGCTGGCCCGCGACATGCTGGTCAACATCCCGCACGCCCAGAACCCGGACTTCAGGATGGTCGGCAGCCCCGTGAAGCTGTCCGACACCCCGGTCGAGTACAAGCGGCCGGCGCCGATGCTCGGCGAGCACACGGACGAGGTGCTCAGCACCCGCCTGGGGCTGTCCGCCGAAGCCCTGGAGCTGCTCAAGGACAAGGGAATCATCGAGCAGCTGAAGTAATCGCTGGCTCACTGCCTGAGCTGGAAGTCCCCGGTCGTGTAGCGACGCGGCCGGGTCAGCAACACGCAACCACAAGAGAGACAATATGAAACCGTTGATGAAAATGCTGATGGCGGCAGGTGCTGCCGTGTTCCTTCCGCTGATGGGCACGAGCGCCCAGGCCGCGGACTGGCCCGCCAAGAACGTCACCCTGGTGGTTCCCTACGCCGCCGGTGGCACCACCGATATCCTGTCCCGTCGCGTGGCCGACCTGCTGGGCACCGAGCTGGGCGTCACCGTGATCGTCGAGAACCGTCCCGGTGCCGGCACCACGGTCGCCACCGCGCAACTGGCCCGTGTGTCCAAGCGCGATGCCGATTACCGCGTGCTGATGTCCTCCCCGGGACACACCGTGGGTGCCAGCCTCTATCCGCTGTCGTATGACCCGGTGAAGGATTTCCGCTTCATCCAGAACGTCATCGACATCCCCAACGTGCTGGTCGTGCCGGCCAAGAGCAAATACCAGACCTTCGAAGAGTTCGTTGCGGCTGCCAAGACCGAGGCGACTTCCTACAGCTCGCCCGGCATCGGCAGCTCGATCCACATGTCCGGTGAACTGTTCAAGTCGAAGATCGGCGCGCCGAACATGACCCACGTGCCGTTCCGTGGCAGTGGCGAGGCGCTGCCGGCGCTGCTGGCCGGTGACGTGGATTTCTCGTTCGAGAACCTGCCGACCGTCTACCCGATGATCAAGTCCGGTCAACTGCGCGTGCTGGCGGTCACCACCAACGAGCCCTCGCCGTTCCTGCCGGAAGTGCCGACCGTCAAGGCCGCGGGCGTCGCCCACGGGCTGGGCGACTTCGCGACCTCCGCCTGGTTCGGCCTGATCGGCAGCGCTTCGATGTCCGACGAGGCCTACGGCAAGCTGCAGGTGGCGGTGAACAACGTCATGCAGAGCCAGGCCTTCAACGATTTCCTGCCGCAGCTGGGTGCGATTGCCGGCAAGGAATCGGGCGATGCCTTCAAGGCCATGGTCGAACGCGACATCAACCAGTGGGCCGCTCTGGTCGAGGCGACCGGCCTCGGCGAATAAGCGCCTGCAGCTCCACGGGGCGTCGCGGTACGCGGCGCCCCCTGTCTGACTTGGTAGACGTATGAACAACACCGTTATTCGCCAGAAGATGCGCAGGCTCGCCAGCGGCGAGGCCGTCATCAGCCTGGTTCTGATCGCAACGTCGCTGACGTTTCTCTTTTATCTGATTCCCGAATACATCGTGGAGCCGCGCCGACTGCAGTCTCCGCTGCTGTCGCCGCTGATCCTTCCGCAGATCATGGGCTGGATGATCCTGTTGCTGGGCGTCGGCCTGGTGCTGGGCACGCTGTTCGGCCCGCAGCGCGAGCGGGTGGAAAAGAGCACCCCGCTGCGTGACCTGCCGGTCATTCAATGGCTGCTGCCGTTGCTGGCCTTCGCCGTCTACTACTTCGGCTTCGAGGCGCTGGGCGCGGCGGTGTGCGGTGTGCTGGCCACGCTGCTGCTGTTCGTCGCCATGGGCGTGCGGCACATCGGCATCTATCTGCTGGGTGTCGTGATGCCGGTCGGCATCTGCCTGGCCTTCGACTATGGCCTGAACGTTCCCCTGCCGTACGGCAGCCTCTGGGGATATTGAGTTCCCGCTTGATGAGACGATGAGATGGACCAGATCCTCGAGGTGCTCAGCCTTTTCCTGAGCGTGGAAAACATCCTGATGATCGCGCTTGGCGTGGTCATCGGCGTCGTGATCGGCGCCATTCCCGGCCTGACCGCCACCATGGCGGTGGCCCTGGCCCTGCCGTTTACCTTCGGCATGGAACCGGTCACCGCGATCCTGCTGCTGGTCGGCATCTACAAGGGCGGCATGTACGGCGGCTCGATCACCGCCATTCTGATCCGTACCCCCGGCTCGCCGGCGTCGGCCAGCACCCTGCTGGACGGCTACCCGATGGCGCAGAAGGGCGAGGCGAAGAAGGCGCTGTCCATGGCGCTGTACGCGTCCTGCATCGCCGACTTCATCTCCAACCTGTCGCTGATCTTCCTGGCGGGCTTCCTGGCTCAGCTGGCGCTCAGCTTCGGGCCGCCGGAGTATTTCTGGCTGATCTGCTTCTCGCTGACCATCATCATTTCCGTATCCGGCGACTCGGTGATGAAGGGGCTGGTCGCCGCCGCCCTGGGCGTGATCCTCGCCCTGGTGGGCATGGATCCGGTGTACGGCACCGAGCGCCTGACGTTCGACAACTTCAACCTGATGGACCGCATCAACTTCATCCCGCTGTTGATCGGCCTGTTCGCCATTCCCGAAATTCTTGAGTTCTACCTGTCCAGGGCCCGCGAGCACATCCAGACCGCCGTGGCGGGTGCCGACATGACCTGGCAGGAACTCAAGCGCAGCATGCGCACCATCATTCGCGGCAGCTTCATTGGCGTGATCATCGGTGCCATTCCCGGCACCGGCGCGACGGCTGCGTCGTTCATCTCCTATTCGGAAGCCCGCCGCAATTCGCCCAACCGGGAGAACTTCGGCAAGGGTGAGATCGAGGGTGTGGCCGCAGCCGAGTCGGGCAACAACGCGGTGGCCGGCGCGACCATGATCCCGCTGCTGTCGCTGGGCATTCCCGGGGACGTGATCACCGCGATCATCCTCGGCGCCTTCATGATCCACGGCCTGACTCCCGGACCGATCCTGTTCCAGGAGAACATGAACCTGATCTATGCGCTGTTCTGCGGCATCATGCTCAGCTCCGTGGTGCTGTTCGGCACCGGCAAGCTGGCGATCCGCTACTTCTCGCGCATCGCCGACGTGCCCAAGCAGATCCTGTTCCCGATCGTGCTGATGTTCTGCATCTACGGCGCCTACGCCGTGAACAACAGCACCTTCGATATCGCGGTTATGCTGGTGTTCGGTCTGGTTGGCTTCATCTTCAACCGCACCGGGTTTGCCGCCGCGCCGTTCCTGATCGGTTTCATCCTCGGGCCGATGCTGGAGGACAACTTCCGGCGTTCCCTGCTGATCAGCAACCACAGTTTCGATGTGTTCGTGCGCAGCCCCATCGACTGGTTCTTCATCGCCCTGACCCTGCTGTCCCTGGGCTTTGCGCTGCACCGCTACATTCAATCGTTACGCAACAACTGATTGCCGCTAATCGGAGACATTATGAAAGTCCTGGTAACCGTCAAACGCGTGGTCGACTACAACGTCAAGGTTCGCGTCAGGGCGGACAACTCCGGCGTCGACCTCGCCAACGTCAAGATGTCGATGAACCCCTTCTGCGAAATCGCCGTGGAAGAAGCGGTGCGTCTGAAGGAAAAGGGCATCGCCAGCGAAATCGTCGTCGTGTCCGTCGGCCCGAACGCCGCCCAGGAGCAGCTGCGCACCGCGCTGGCGCTGGGCGCCGACCGCGCCATCCTGGTCGAGAGCAACGAGGAGCTGAACTCCCTGGCCGTGGCCAAGCTGCTCAAGGCGGTGGTCGACAAGGAACAGCCGCAGCTGGTCATCCTCGGCAAGCAGGCCATCGACAGCGACAACAACCAGACCGGCCAGATGCTGGCCGCGCTGACCGGCTACGCCCAGGGCACCTTCGCCTCCAAGGTGGAAGTGGCTGGCGACAAGGTCAACGTCACCCGCGAGATCGACGGCGGTCTGCAGACCGTGGCGCTGAGCCTGCCGGCCATCGTCACCACCGACTTGCGCCTGAACGAGCCGCGCT
>NZ_JRUD01000030.1 GCF_000802425.1 Pseudomonas flexibilis
GCGTTGTCCGCCCTACGGGAACGGGGCTGGGCGGACAACGAAGTTCTTGTCCGCCGGACAGCCGTAACGGCGGAGCGCCGAGGCGGCGGACAGGTGAAGCGTTGTCCGCCCAACATCAGGCTCGGCAACCGCCGGGCTCAGTGCGAGGTGCCTTCCACGAAGCCGATCTTGTTGCCCACGTTGTACTTGCCCGAGGGCTTGTTCATCGGGATGCGCTTGATCTCCTTGAGGGTGTCGGACTCGATCACCAGCAGCGCGCCGTCGGTGTCCCACACGCTGAGCAGCAGGTGCTTGCCGTCGCGGGTGAACTCCACGTGGGCGGCGTTCTTGCCGGGCATCGGCCGCAGGGTGTGGGCGACCTTGAGGGACTGCTTGTCGATCAGGTGGATGGCGTCGTTGTTGGGGCCGAAGAACACGTCGGTCCAGGCGTACTTCGAGTCGGCGTGGCTGCGCATGAAGAAGCCCGGGCCCTCGGTGGGGATCTCCTCGATCAGCTTCCAGCTCTGCATGTCCAGCACCGAGATCAGCCCCTGGCTGACGTTCGGCGTGGCGAACACCCACTGGCCGTCGCGCTGCCAGTAGATGCCCGAGCCCAGGTGCGGCATGCCCGGCAGCGGGATGTCGGTGAGCGCCTTGCCGCTGTCCAGGTCGATCACCTGGCCGCCCTTGGCCTTGCGCGAGGTGGCCAGCAGCTGGCGGTAATCCGGGGTGAAGGAGAAGTCGTCGAGGAAGTCCGCCGCCGGGATACGGCGCGGCTCGAAGGTCGGCTGGCCGGCGTAGGACAGTTCCCACACCTCCTGCACGTCCTTGAGCGCCACCACGAAGCTGTCGCGCGGCGGCGCGGTGTACACGGCGCTGACCCGGGAAATCGTGCCGTCCAGACCCTTGGCCGGGATGCGCTTGACCAGCGACAGGTCGCGGGCGTCGAGCACCACCAGCTCGCCGGGCAGGTAGTTGCCCACCAGCGCCCAGCGGCCGTCGTTGCTGACCGCCAGGTTGCGGGTGTTCAGGCCGGCGCGCACCTCGGCGATCATGGTCAGGTTGTGCAGGTCGTAGACGCTGATCCAGCCGTCCCGGGAGGCGAAGTAGACGAAGCGCCCGTCCGGCGAGAACTTCGGCCCGCCATGCAGGGCGAAGTGCGACTGGAATTTCGCCAGCTCCTCGAAGCGGTCGCCGTCGAGGATACGCACCTGATGGTTGCCGGCTTCCACCACCACGAACAGGTTGAGCGGATCGGCGCCGTGCTGCGGGGTGTCCGGCAGCTTGCGCACGTCGGCCAGCAGACGGTGGCTGGCGCGCAGGTCGGCGTCGGTCCATTGCGGCGCCACGGCGGGCGGGGTGTACAGGTAGTCGGTCAGCGCCTGGATCTGGGTGTCGTCCAGCAGGTGCCCGTAGGCGGCCATCTGGCTGGCGGGGCGGCCATCGCGAATGACCTTCTTCGCCTCGGCGGGCTTCAGGCGGCCGAGGCTTTCCGGCAGCAGCGCCGGGCCGGCGCCGCCCAGGCGGTTCTCGCCGTGGCAGGCCAGGCAGTGTTGGCGGTACAGGGCATCGGCGTCCGACGTCGCGGCGGCCGCCTTGGGGATGCACAGGTCGAGGGCCACGAAGGTCGCCGCCGGCAGGGCGGCGATGGCCAGCAGGGTCATGATCAGTCGCATGGGTCTTCCTCCGTGGCGACCAGGCGCGCCGGGAACTGCGGAGTGCGCTCGGCGAACAGACCGACCACCTTGCCGATCACCGTCAGCGCTGGCGCGCTCAGCTGGTTGCTGCAGGCCATTTCCTCCAGCTCCGCCAGCGTGCCGCGCACCACGCGCTGATCCGCATGGGTGCCGCGGCTGATCAGCGCGGCCGGGGTATCAGCGGCCAGGCCGGCGGCGATCAGCTGGCGGGCGATCACTCCCAGGCTGGCCAGGCCCATGTAGAACACCAGGGTCTGGCCGCCGTTGGCCAGGCTGCTCCACGGCAGCTTCAGCTCGCCGTCCTTCTGCAGGTGGCCGGTGATGAACTGGCAGGAATGCGCCAGGTCGCGATGGGTGAGCGGGATGCCCGCGTAGGTGGTGCAGCCCGAGGCGGCGGTGATGCCGGGCACCACCTGGCAGTCGACGCCCTGATCGAGCAGGAACTCCAGCTCCTCGGCGCCGCGGCCGAAGATGAACGGGTCGCCGCCCTTCAGGCGTACCACGCGCAGGCGGTCGCGGGCCAGGTCCAGCAGCAGCTGGTTGATCTGCTCCTGGGGCAGGCTGTGGTAGCCGCTGGCCTTGCCGACGTAATGGCGGGCGCAGCGCACCGGCAGCAGGGCCAGCAGTTCGTCGCTGACCAGGCGGTCGTAGACGACCGCGTCGGCCTGTTGCAGCAGGCTCCAGGCGCGCAGGGTGAGCAGGCCGGGATCGCCGGGACCGGCGCCGACCAGGGCGACCTCGCCGGGTACGAGGGACGCGTGCAGTGCAGGGGGGAGGGTGAGCTGGTCCATGCGGACTCCTTATCTCGTCTCATCGGCGGCTCTGGCGGCCGCTTGTGTCGGATGCGGTCAGGCGAGCTGCACGCTGGGAATGCATCGGGTTTCCGGCAGGCCGATTTCCGTGTCGCTCAGGTAGCAGCCGGGGTCTTCACCCCACAGGTTGCCTTCGGCCCAGGCGCGGGTACGGGTGTTGCCGTTGCAGATCGACAGCCACTGGCACTCGGCGCAGCGGCCTTCCACGGCGCGCGGGTGTTCGCGCAGGCGCAGCAGCAGCGGATCGGGGTTGTCCAGCCAGATGTCGCGGAAACTGCGCTGGCGCACGTTGCCCACGGTGTGCTGCCACCAGTAGGTATCCGGGTGCACGGCGCCGGTGTTGTCGATGTTGGCGATGCCGCTGCCCGAGGCGTTGCCGCCCCAGGCGCGCAGCATCTTCTCCAGACGCGCGGCGTGCTGCGGCAGGCGCTCGCGCACCCACTGCAGCAACAGGATGGCGTCGGCGTCGTTGTTGCCGGTGACGAAGTCGGTGTCGCGGCCGTTCACCACGTCGGCCCAGGCCTGCTCGAACAGCTGGCCCATGGCGTCGCGGGGCATGCGGTGGTGGGCGTCGGCCTTGCGGCTGCGCTTGCCGCGCCCGCTGTAGTTGAGGTGCGAAAGGTAGAACTTCTGCACGTCGTGCTCGCGCATCAGCGCGAGGATCTCGGGCAGTTGCGGGTAGTTGTACTGGGTGAGGGTGGTGCGCAGGCCGACGCGGATGTCGTGCGCCCGGCACAGGTCGATGGCGTGCATCGAGGCGGCGAAGCTGCCCTTGAGCTGGCGCCAGTCGTCGTGCACCGCTTCCAGGCCGTCGATGCTGATGCCCACGTAGTCGTACTGGGCGGCGACGATCCGGTCGATGTTGCCCGCGTCGATCAGCGTGCCGTTGGTCGACAGTGCGACGAAGAAGCCCTTGTCCCGCGCGTAGGCGGACAGCTCGAAGATGTCCTCGCGCAGCAGCGGCTCGCCGCCGGAGAGAATCAGCACCTTCACCCCGGCGGCGTGCAGGTCGTCGATCACCCGCAGCGCCTCGGCGGTGTCCAGCTCGTCGCGGAACTCGCTGTCGGCGGAGGTGGCGTAGCAGTGCTTGCAGGTGAGATTGCAGCGCCGCAACAGGTTCCAGATCACCACCGGCGGCCGGGTCCCCGGCGTGCCCCGCGCGCCCAGCACCGGGCCGGCCTCCGGCCGGGCCAGCGCGCGCAGGTAATGGCTGATTCGCAGCATGGGCAATTCTCCTCGCGAGACCGAATAGGCCTCCTTTGCGTGGGAGAATCGCCGAGCCGGCCGCCTCGCTCCTTGATCAGAAACAAGCAAAGTGCTGTGCCACAGCCTGTTCGACCGTGGAGCGAGGCGAGGGCGGTCGGCGGTGGTGGTGTTGCAAGAGGCGTAACGGCGGCGTTCCGGCAGGGCGGTCGGCGCTTTCCCGGCCGCCGATGTGGGTTGCACCGAAGCCGCGCCCGGTGGCCAACGCTTTCACGATCGCCGATGCGCATTGCAGCGAAGCCGCAGGGTTCCGGCTGCAACGAGATCGCCGTCAATCCGGACACAGGCCGCTGTGCATAGACTCCGGCTCCCCGACCATCGCCGAGGAGCATCCGTGGAGACCGGAGAATTCGTTGCGCTCTACTGCCTGAACAGCCTGTTCTGGAAATGGATCATCAGCTGGGGCGGCGCACGCTGGCTCGAAGGCTGGAAGAGCATGGTGTTTCTGGAGTGGTTCGCGTGGGGCTGGAACGCCGAGCAGATCCGCCTCTATGCGCTGGTGGCGTGGGGCTTTAGCACGCTGTTCTTCGTGGTTGGCCTGTTCAAACCGGAATGGCGGTTCTGAACCCGGCGCCGTGAATCGCGTAGGGCGACCGGCGCTTTTCCCGGCCGCCGCTGGGTTCCACACCGGGTCGGAACCGCGGGTCGCGGCCCGGCGGGGCCGGCGTTATCCTGTCGCCCCGGCCATTCCTCCGAGCCCGCCATGCTGCACATTTCCAACTCCGTCGAGCTGCCCGACAGCGAAATCGAGCTGAGCGCGATCCGTGCCCAGGGCGCCGGCGGGCAGAACGTCAACAAGGTGTCCAGCGCGCTGCACCTGCGCTTCGATATCCGTGCCTCGTCGCTGCCGGAATTCTACAAGGAGCGCCTGCTGGCGCTGCGCGACAGCCGCATCACCGCCGACGGGGTGATCGTCATCAAGGCGCAGCAGTACCGCACGCAGGAACAGAATCGCGAGGATGCCCTGCAACGCCTGGCCGAGCTGATTCGCAGCGCTGGCAAGGTGGAGAAGGCCCGGCGCCCGACCAAGCCGACCCTCGGGTCGAAAAAGCGGCGGCTTGAAGGCAAGAGTCAGCGGGCGGCGATCAAGTCCGGGCGGGGGAAGGTGGAGTATTGATGAGGCAGATATATTTTTATATCTGTTCCCTTTGTCGTTGTAGTAGTTGGTGTTTTGACCGCCGGGCCTTTAGCTAAATTGCTGGGTATATAGAAGGAGAGCTCCCAGAGGCGTTGGTGCATGAAGCGACGGGGATGGCGGTCGAAAAGTATTCGGTTCTGCGCAGCGCCACCGATGAAATCGAACAGAAGTTATCTGCAATAGCAGTCTTGAGCGGAGCTTGGGATTCTGTCTTGGAAGATATAAGGAATATGTTGGGTGATTAATTTATTGGTTGCGTATAGAGGTATTGTTTT
The DNA here is from genome assembly GCF_000802425.1 of Pseudomonas flexibilis. Classification (GTDB taxonomy): domain Bacteria; phylum Pseudomonadota; class Gammaproteobacteria; order Pseudomonadales; family Pseudomonadaceae; genus Serpens; species Serpens flexibilis. Next base: position 5,165 of record NZ_JRUD01000030.1, read on the forward strand.
TTCGGTCCTTGTCGCTGCGTCTTTCGCTAACTCAGTGAGATTTCTTCCTGATTGGGGTGTGTTATTGAGTTTTTTGATTCTTCAGATATCCCTTTCTCGTGGGATTTACGCTTATCTTAATGGTGGTCGCATGCTCACCCTTTTAGGGGGTGTGGTGTCTGCAAAGGCTGATCCTGAGAGTAGGTCGGTAATGGCGGGCATTATTTTTGCGGTATATGTTGCGATATTTTTTGTGTGAGTGTTGGGGCAGATTTATTTTCCTTTCCTTTCCTTTCCTTTCCTTGGCTCCGCTATTATTGATAGTTGCGAACACACACCGAGACCAAGGAGCAGCCCGCATGGATGCTAGGCGCCAAACCGATCTTCATCAACAACAGCGCGCTTGGAGGCTTGCCGCCAGCACGGACGTCGATACGTTTGCCAGCTTGCTATCCAGACCTGACCTGCTCGACTGCATCAACATGAAATGGGGACAACATGAAATGGGGACAGATTTATTTTTCTGGCTGCCTGATAATCCAGGGATGGAAAATAAATCTGTCCCCTTTTCCTTAAATCGAGCTGAGCGCGATCCGTGCTCAGGGCGCTGGCGGGCAGAACGTCAACAAGGTGTCCAGCGCGCTGCACCTGCGCTTCGATATCCGTGGCTCGTCGCTGCCTGAGTTCTATAAGGAGCGCCTGCTGGCGCTGCGCGACAGCCGCATCACCGCCGACGGGGTGGTCGTCATCAAGGCGCAGCAGTACCGCACACAGGAACAGAATCGCGAGGATGCCCTGCAACGCCTGGCCGAGCTGATTCGCAGCGCGGGCAAGGTGGAAAAGGCCCGGCGCCCGACCAAGCCGACTCTTGGCTCGAAAAAGCGGCGGCTCGAAGGAAAGAGCCAGCGGGCGGCGATCAAGGCTGGGCGGGGGAGGGTGGAGTATTGAAGGGGTAATAGAAAATAAATCTGTCCCCTTTATTAATTCCTATAATTCCTATGTTTATGGGGAGGAATGATGTTGATTGTATTTTTCAGGATTTTGTATGTTTCTTTTTTTTCGGCGATTTGCTGGGGGGGTAGTGTTCTTTTGATGGGATTGCTAGCTCCGCTTGTGTTGAGTATTTTTAGAGGTCATGATCTGGTTTTCATGTTTCGTTTCGATCTATTTCCTATTGGATTTTTGTTTGGTGGACTTTCTGGGTTTGTTATGGCTTTGTTTTCCTTGTGGAATAATAAAAGAGTTAATTGAAATAAGACAAAAAGGGGACAGATTTATTTTTTCCGGCTAGCTGATTGGCCTAGGGAAGGGAAATAAATCTGTCCCCTACTCGTTTAACGAGTCAGTGCTCTTTTGCAATGATAAAGCTCATTATCGCTCTCGCTTTTCAAGGTCATCTTCGAGTCGGAAAGCTCAACAATCTCGGATCTATCAGCTACATTCAGGGGCATGATTTCCTTTAAATCAATCAAGTCATCAAATTCCGGATGGCTTAGATTGACGACATCAATGCTGTTAAGCGTGCTCACCTAACAAAAAGGGGACAGATTTATTTTTTCCGGCTAGCTGATTGGCCTAGGGAAGGGAAATAAATCTGTCCCCTACTCGTTTAACGAGTCAGTGCTCTTTTGCAATGATAAAGCTCATTATCGCTCTCGCTTTTCAAGGTCATCTTCGAGTCGGAAAGCTCAACAATCTCGGATCTATCAGCTAAATTCAGGGGCATGATTTCCTTTAAATCAATCAAGTCATCAAATTCCGGATGGCTTAGATTGACGACATCAATGCTGTTAAGCGTGCTCACCAAAAAGCCATCCTCCACCTTCCAGGACGATGTGCCGGACAGACGATACTCAATCTCAGGAAGTCGCGAAGAGAACTTGGCCTTAAATAATCCAATGCTATTTGAAACGCCATTCATCATGTAGGTTTCTTTTGCTGTCAGGCTCATCCTGGTCGCGCCCTCGCCAAGGCTATAGATGCAGTCCCATGCACCCGAAATCCTTTTCTCCACCGAAGCAGTACCAGAATCCTTGCTGGAGCATGACGCAACAAGAAAAAATGCCGGGATGAATAAATACTTTGCATTGCAATTAATCATAATTTTTACCAGTATTTAATATTGATTGTCGCTGGCCGAAACCATCGTCCCTATTTAAATCCATCGATATAGATTAAGAATTGTTATCAGCGTTCGAGTTCTAGGCTGCTGATTTCGTAAACGTAGTTTTCTGAGGCTGCCGTATATTCCAGCGTGATGGCGACACCTAGATCTTCGATAAAGGCTTCTAAAGTTCTCGAATTGCCTTGGTTGCATATAAGTTCAAAGGCGTTTCCAGGGAGAGAGTCGAATACTTGCCGGGCAGGGAAACTCTTGCCTACCGTGCACGCTATCAGTCTCTCGGATGATTTGTCGCCACGTTTGGCTGGGAAATATTCCATACGAATTCGGGCAGTAAACTTCTGGCCGGTGTCCCAGCTTTTTGGAGCATTAATTTCAAGCTCTCGAGTTAGGAATACTCGCTCGTTGCCAATGCCACTCATTTTTGATTTTAGTTGAACAAGATCTGCCTTAGTAATGCGCTCAACTTGGAAAGTTCGGTAATTTTCAGTCTTCTTTAGTAATCCGTCCTCCGCGTGAAGTGTTACCGAAACCGGATTGCCCCTACTTCCGCCGTTCTTTTTCGATTCGTAGATATATTTCAAAGATATAAATTTAGGCTGTAGCAGGGGAGAGTTGAGGCTCTTTAGCAATCCTTCAGGTAGGGCAACATTATCAATCTGGGTATCAGTCAGTTTTTGAGGATAATCCGTGGCTGGGATGTCCGGGCGCAATTCGGCAAGTGAAGAGTTATCAACGGCTCCTTGCAGAGAGCAGCTAATACGTGTTAGTGCATCTTCCGGCCCTTCTGGTTCGAGGATCAGTACGCGCTCCAGCCGTGTAGTCCCAGGTGCGCCAGGCGTGGGCTTAATCGTTTGCCAGCGACCGTCCTCTTTCACCTCACTACGAACATAAGATGATTCAACCTGTTGAAGCAGTTCGGAATTCTTCATCAGCGGGGTCAGGCGTTTAGCCACTTCTGCTGTGCGGCCTTCAACTATAAATCCCCAATAAAGGTAAACTCCCAGGCTGCCGAGATCTGAAACTTCGTCGAAATAGGACAGCAGCTCTAAACCAGCCACCTCCGGCGTATTTCGAATGAGGACAGAATTGGCGGACTTGCTGGTTCGGTTTTCAACGGCAATCCAGCTTGTATTTTCCCCATGGCCTAACGGCACATGGGCCTTCCAAATATCGCTGTGGCCATGGAGGCTGGCAAAGAAACCAGCATCACAATCAGTGAATTCCGTGAAAGTATCAACTAGCGATGCGTCACCGGCTTGGGCAATGGAGGGAATCAGCAAGGCTGCGAACAGCAGGGCGGTACGGTTCGACGTTTTCATTGAGAAGGATATTCCATTGAACATTGGGCGGATTTGTTTGCGCGCAATTTCACGCGGCACACGAAACAGTCCGTGCTGGTAAAAGCAATGAGAGGGGTAGAGAAAGGTCTGAAGGCGAAGGCACGCGACGATCCCTGTTTGGCGCTTGGGTTGAGGCTACTGTTTCGCCATCATCGTTGTCCAGCCTACGGACGTTAAGGCGGGAGTTCGGAAAGGATTTGGGTCAGGCAGAAGGCTGTCGGAAGGGTAGCCGGCGCTGGGATCGGGCTAAATCCTCAACCCCGTCTTCTTCAATATCCGACTACTCACCAACATCTCATCCGCCCTGCACGCCTCCCCGAGCAGTTCGCGAATCTGCGCCCGGTACGCCTCGATCTCTTCCGCGCTGCGCCCGTGCACCATGGCGAATAGGTTGTAGCGCCAGCCGTCGCGGCGGGGGCGCCGGTAGCAGTGGCTGACGAAGGGCTGGGCGCCGAGCAGGGGGCCGAGGCGGGGAAGTTCGGCGTCGTCCACGTCCCACACGGTCATGCCGTTGTGGCGGTAGCCGAGGCGGTAGTGGTTGGGCACGGCGGCGATGCGGCGGATGGCGCCGTCGTTTTGCAGCTGGCGCAGCAGGTCGAGCACGGCCTGTTCGTCGAGGCCGAGCTGTTCCCCGATCCACGCCCAGGGGTTGTCCACCAGTGGCAGGCCGGCCTGGGTGAGTTCCATCAGGCGGCGGATCAGCGCGCCGTCATACCGGGAAGTGCAGGCCGACATGGTAGGTCTCCTCCTTGGGCAGGTTGAGCACTGGCAGGCCGGTCAGCGTTTCGATGCGGGCGATGGTGTCGCTGATGCCTTCCGGGGTGGCGCAGCCGAGCACGAACCACATGTTCCATTCATGTTCGCGACGGTAGTTGTGGGCGACTTCCGGCAGGCCGTCGAGGATGGCGGCCACGGCGTCGAAGCGTTCTTCCGGCACCGACAGCGCGGCCAGGGTGAAGGCGCCGCCCAGGCGGTCGATGTCGAACATGGGGCCGAAGCGGGTGAGGGTGCCGTCGTCCAGCAAGGCCTGCACGCGGGCGCGCAGGGTGGCGGCGTCGCTGTGCAGTTCCTCGGCCAGCGCCTCCCACGGGCGCGGCACCAGCGGCAGGCCCAGTTGCAGGCGGTTGATCAGGCGGCGGTCGAGGTCATCCATGGGCGCGGTCCAGGGCCGGCGCGAAGCGCCCGCCGCATTGCTTGTAGGCGCGGGTGCTGAACAGCAGCTTGTGCGGGCGCTCGCTCAGGCCCAGTTCGGCCAGCAGCGCGGCGATGTGCGCGGTGACGCTGGCCCGCTCGCGGCCGTGCACCATGCAGAACAGGTTGTAGGGCCAGTGCGGCAGGCGGCGCGGGCGGCGGTAGCAGAGGTTGACGCCCGGCGCGGCGGACAGCCGTTCGCCCACCGCGTCCACCTCGGCGTCGGGGATGTCCAGCACCAGCATGGCGTTGGCGTGGATGCCCAGGGCGCGGTGCTTGAGCACCAGACCGACGCGGCGGAACAGCCCGTCGCGCTGCCACTGCTGCACTTGTGCCAGCACCCGGTCTTCGGTGGCGCCGATGCGTTCGGCCAGCAGCCGATACGGACTGGCTTCCAGCGGCAGGCCTTCTTCCAGCAGGCGGCGCAGGCGCACGGCCTGCAGGTCGTCGAGCGGCGTCATGGCAGGTTCTCCAGGGAAAAACCCAGGTCGATGCGGTAGGAGTGCTCCATCGGCAGGTCGAGCGGGGCCAGGCTGGTGTCCGTCTCGATCTCGGCGAGCAGGCGATCCAGGCTGGCCCGATCCGGCCCGGTGAGCACGAACCACAGGTTGTAGGCGTGCTCGCGGCGGTAGTTGTGGTTGACCTCCGGGTACTGGCTGATGCGCGCGGCCACCTGTTCCAGGCGTTCGGCGGGTACCGCCAGGGCGACCAGGGTGCTGGCGCCGGCGCGGCTGTGCTCGAACACCGGGCCGATGCGCGACAGGGCATCGCGCTCTTGCAGTCGGCGCAGGCTGTCGAGCAGCGCCTGTTCGCTGCAGCCCAGTGCCTCGGCCATCGCCCGGTAGGGCTCGGCGCACAGCGGCATGCCGTGCTGGAAGCGTTCGATCAGCCGGCGGTCCAGCGGCTCCAGGCGGTCCATGTCACAGCCCCGTCTCGTGGGCACGGCTGGTGAAGAAGATGCCGCTGGGGCTGTCGGCCGGCAGGCGCTGGATCAGCTCCAGGCGGTACGGGTCCCAGACCTGCACCTCGTTGTTGTCGCGCACCGACAGCCACAGCTGGTCGCCACGCGCGGTGAATTCCATGTGCAGCACGGCCGGGCCGGGCTCCAGGGTCTTGATGACCTTGCGGGTTTCGGTGTCGATCACCTGGATCAGGTGGTTGTCCGGGTGGGCGAAGTTCACCCAGATCTGCCGGCCGTCCGGGCGGGCCATGACGAACACCGGCTGGCCGGCCACGTCGATGGCGCCGACCTGTTTCCAGCTATGACTGTCGACCACCAGCACGCGGTGCTGGCCGATGGCGGGCACGAAGGTCTGCTCGCCGGCCACCGTCCAGCCTTCCAGGTGCGGCATCTTGTAGACCGGCAGTTTCTGCTGGCCGCGGCCGTAGCCATCGAGGATGCGTTCGGTGCCGCGCTCGGGGTGCCAGAGGTCGAGCTTGGCCATGCCGTCCTCGCCGAACAGGCCGGCCACGTAGTAGCGGCCATCCGGGGTGAGCAGGGCGTCGTAGGGCTGTTTGCCGATGTTCTCGAAGCGGGTGACCTTCGGCGTGCGGCTTTCGCTGAAGTCCAGCAGCCAGGTTTCGCCGGTGTCGAACAGGCTGTAGATGAAGCCGTTGTTGGGCACGTCGGTGACGCCGACCACGCGGGAATTGCGGCTGCCGTCGGGCAGCGGGGTGGCGGGGATGTCGGCCACCTGTTCCAGGGTGACGGCGTCGAACACCTTCACGCCGCCCGGTTCGTAATTGCCCACGGCGATCAGCGTGCCGTCCTGGCTGATGGCGCCGCCGATACTGTTGCCGCCCTGCACCACGCGCTTGACCAGCCGCTGTTCCAAGAGGTCGACCTTGCTCAGCCCGCCGTCGCGGCCGAACACGTAGGCGAAGCGCTGGTCGCGAGAGAACACCACCGAGGCGTGTGACAGGTCGCCCAGGCCCTCGATGCGCGCCAGGCGGGTCTGGCCGCTGGTTTCGACGAGCTGCAGGGTGCCGGCGGCGCGTTCGACCACCACGCCAAGATCACCGGTGCCGCGCAAGGTGGGCTGCGCGCAGGCGCAGAGAGCCAGGCTGGCCAGGGCCAGCAGCAGGGAAGGGCGCTTCATGTCAGGGATTTCCTTGCAGGAGTCTATCGACCAGCCAGGTGATTTCGCCGTCGTTGAGCAGGGCGTTCCAGCCGGGCATGGCGGTGCCGGGGCGGCCGTGGGTGACAGTGGCGATCAGGGAGTCGCGGGGTTTGCCGGCGAGGGCCTCGGGGGTGATGGCCGGGCCGAGTCCGCCGGTCAGGCGCAGGCCGTGGCAGGAACCACAGTCCTGCAGGAGCAGATGCTCCAGCTGGCGGCGGTCGATGGATTCATCGGCCGACACCGGGGGAATCGACAGCAGGGACGTCATGCTCAGGGCGGTGATGAAACTCAGCAATCGCGATCTGTTCATGACGTCCCCCTGCGGTTTACTTCTTCAGCGACAGGACCCACTCGGCGAGGGTCTTGGCTTCGGCGTCGGATACGGCGTTCGGCGGCATCGGGATCGGACCCCAGACGCCCTGGCTGCCGTTCTTGATGTGCAGGGCCAGGGTGTCGGCGGCACCGGCGACACCGGCGTACTTGGCGGCGATGTCCTTGAGGGCCGGGCCGACCATCTTCATGTCGGCGTTGTGGCAGGCAGCGCAGGGCTTGCTCTTGAACAGCGCTTCACCGTCAGCGGCCAGGGCCGGCTGCAGGCTCATGGCGGCGCCCAGGGCGAGCATCGGGAGCAGGACTTTCTTCATATAAAGACTTCCTTAAGGCTAATGGGACGGGCGGCGAACCCGTCCCGCGGAGGTACCTCAGTAAACGTCGTACTGAGTGTTGTGCACGTTGAATTTACCCGTCGGGGTAATCAACCTTTTGTCCCGGATCACTGTTTTGAGCTTGAGGGTCTTGTCGTCGACCACCACGATGGCCGATTCCTCGTCCTGACCGCTCCAAACCGAGAACCAGACTTCGTCGCCGGCCTTATTGTACTCAGGCTGCACGACGCGCTTGGCACCTTCCTTGATTCCGGACCAGTCGCCAATAGGCAGAACGGTGTAGCCGGCCGCCAGATTGTCGATGTTGAACACCGTCACCGACTGGCTGATCGCCGCGTCGGGGTGGAAGGTGGTATCCAGGTACAGGTTGCGGGATTTCGGGTGCGTCTTGATGAACAGCGAACCGCCGCCCTGGCCCTTGAGGGTTTCCACCACCTTCCAGGCGTGCTGCGGGTTCTTCTCCGGATCGGTGCCGATCAGCGAGATGGTCTCGTCGCCCAGGTGGCTGGTGGCCCACACCGGACCGTATTTCGGGTGGTTGAAGTTGGCGCCACGACCCGGGTGCGGGATCTTGCCGACGTCCACCAGGGCCGCCATCTTGCGGTCCTTGGAGTCGATCACCGCCACCTTGTTGGAGTTGTTCGCCGCCGTCATGAAGTAGCGGTGGCTGACGTCCCAGCCGCCGTCATGCAGGAACGGCGCGGTGCCGATGCTGGTGATGGACAGGTTGTCGATGTCCTCGTAGTTCACCAGCATGACCTTGCCGGTTTCCTTGACGTTGACGATGAACTCCGGGTGCTCGTGGGAGGCGATGATCGCCGCCACGCGCGGTTCCGGGTGGTATTCCTGGGTGCCGACGGTCATGCCGCGGGTAGAGACGATCTGCAGCGGCTCCAGGGTTTCGCCGTCCATGATGGTGAACTGCGGCGGCCAGTAGTCGCCGGCGATCACGTACTTGTCCTCGTAGCCCTTGAACTTCGAGGTTTCCACCGAGCGGGCCTCGATGCCCACCTTGATCTCGGCGACCTTGATCGGCTCCTTGCCCCACAGGTCGATCATGTCGATCTTGGCGTCGCGGCCAATCACCAGCAGGTAGCGGCCGGAGGCGGACATGCGCGAGATGTGCACGGCGTAGCCGGTATCGATGGTCTTGACGATCTTCTTGGTCTTGCCGTCGATCAGCGCGATCTTGCCGTCGTCACGCAGGGTGACGGAGAACAGGTTGGGCAGATCCAGCTTGTTCAGCTGCTTCTTCGGACGGTTCTCGGGCTTGACCAGCACCTTCCAGGAATTCTTCATCTCGGCCAGACCCCACTCCGGCGGCGTCGGCGGGGTGTGCTGGATGTACTTGGCCATCAGCGTGATTTCGTCCTTGGTCAGCGCGTTGGACGTGCCCCAGTTGGGCATGCCGGCGGGCGAACCATAGGTGATCAGCGCCTCCAGGAAGGCCTGGCCGCGTTGCTGGGTGATGTCCGGAGTCAGCGGCTTGCCGGTGGCACCCTTGCGCAGCACACCGTGGCAGCCGGCGCAGCGCTGGAAGTAGATTTCCTTGGCCTTCTCGAACTCGTTGGCGGTCAGGTCCGGTGCGCCGGGGCTGCGTACCACCTGGGCACTGGCCGGATCGACGGCCGAGGCCTGGCTGGTGTAGGCAGCATCAGGGCTGTCGGGGGTAGTGGTCTTGGCGTGCGCGACGGCAACGCCGAGCAGCGAAAGAGCGGCAATGAACCCTGTCACTAGCGGTTTGCTTGCGGTGCTCATGCGAATCTCCTTAGGGCCGGCCTGGGTCGTATCGCGGCGGGCCATTACAGCGGGTACGGGGGTACTCGGTGAGTACATTTTTTTAGGATCGGTACTCTCTGTTCTGGGTAACTGGCTGTTTTCGATCTGGCCCTTGGGTCTGGTGAAAACTTTGCTCCGGGTCGATGCCCCTCACACCGAGGCCGGGCGCCGTGATGCGGGGCTAGGATCGCGCGCGGGCCCGAGGGAGGTCCTTGACGATAATCAAACGGTTCCAAAGCCCTGCCCGCGCACGAGGGCGGTCAGAACTTGGGGCGGACAGCGCTTTCCTGTCCGCCGATGGCGCCCGACCGCAGCCGCGCCCGGCGGACAGAAACGACGTTGTCCGCCCTACGGGTCACCTATGCACGATCGCAGCCGCGCAGGGGTGGAAATTCTGGATATAAAGGAAGGGAAAAAAACCGCGGCCGGGTCCCGGTCGGCCGCGGAAAGAGTACCCCCCGTCTCTGAAGGGACGGGGGGAGGTTCTTACAGACGCTTGGCGGTGATCCCCGCCTCGGCGTCGATGCCCAGCTGGTAGCCCAGCGAGACGTGGTGGTAGCGACCGCTGGCGTGGTCGTCGTGGATGGCGAAGCCGAAGTTGTAGACCTTGCCCGGTTCGAGCGTCACGTCGCCCTGGCCGCCGGCGAAGGCGCGGGTGAATACCACCGACCAGGTGCCGCCGTTCTGGCCGCCGGTGGCGCCCTTGAGCGCGCTGCCGCCTTCCATCACGCGCGCTTCGGCGATGTGGCCGTCGTAGGCCTTGTTCTCGCCGCTGCGCCACTGGTTGAGGTCGTAGTACACGCCGGCCGCCAGCGAGCCGTCCTTGACGTACTTGGTCTTCTGTTCGTCGCCGCCGGGCATGGTGCGCACGCCGTTGTGGCAGCTGCCCCAGCAGCCACCCTGTTCGGCCAGTTCCACCTGGGCGCCGGCTTCGAGCATGTAGGCGAGCTTCACCGGGTTCTTGGCGTCCATCTTCGCCGCGCCGGACGCCGCCGGCTGTTGCCAGCTGAAGCGCAGGTAGAGGTTCTGGCCGTCATGGGCGGCCTGTACCCGGGCATTGATGAAGGGCGCCTTGCCGGCGATGGGGCTGGGCTCCAGCTTCGCGCCGCCGACGATCTTCTTGCCCATGTCGCCCGCTTCCTCGGAGTGGCAGTCGGCACAGGTCTCGCCTTTCTTCAGGGCGCGGGCGCCGCCGTGTTCGGTGCCCTTGGTGATCCATTCCACCGGCGAGACGCCCGGGTAGAACAGGGTGATGTCAGTGGCCGGCACCGCGTTCCAGTCGGCGGGCGGGGCGGCGAGGGCGGCCTGGGTGGTCAGCAGCAGGGCGCCGGCAATTGCGGTATGCAGCGGGGAAAGCGTCATGGTGGGGTTCTCCGTCAAGGCTGTGTGGTCCGTCAGGCGGTCCTTATCCTTCGTCTTCCTCGGTCATGCCCTGCGGTTTGCGGTGGGCGATGCCCTTGTGGCAGTCGATGCAGGTCATGTTGTCTTCGCGGGCCATCTCGTGCTGCTTGCGGGCCCGTTGTTTCTGGCTGGCGGCGTTCATGCTGTCCAGGCTGTGGCAGTTGCGGCATTCGCGCGAGTCGGCGGCCTTCATGCGCGCCCATTCGCTGCGCGCCAGCTGCAGGCGCTTGGCCTCGAACTTCTCGGGCGTGTCGATGGTGCCCACCAGCTTGCCCCACAGCTCCCGCGAGGCCTGGATCTTGCGGACCATCTTGTAGGTCCACTCCTTGGGCACGTGGCAGTCCGGGCAGGTGGCGCGCACACCGGTGCGGTTGCTGTAGTGGATGGTCTGCTGGTACTCCGGGTACACGTTGTCGCGCATCTCATGGCAGGAGAGGCAGAAGGCTTCGGTGTTGGTGGCTTCCAGGACGGTGTTGAACCCGCCCCAGAAGATCACCCCGGCCGCGAACCCGACCAGCAGCAGGGCGCCGAGCGAGTAACGCGCGCTGGGCCGCTTCAGCAGGGCGAGCAGGCGCTTGAACGCTGACGTGCGAACTTCAGGGTCTTTCATGGTGTGGTCCTCGGCTCACCCCCGCGCCGGGCGCGGGGGTGGCGGCAGGCGATCAGTACACGTCGTGCATCGTGTTGAAGACGTTGAACTTGCCGGTGGGCGTGACGATCTCCGGATCGGTGATCACGCGCTTCACCTTCAAGGTCTTGTCGTCGTACACGACGATGGCGGACTGGTCGGTCTTGCCTCCCCACAGGGAGATCCACACCTCGTCGCCGGCCACGTTGTACTCCGGCTGCACGGCGCGGCGGATCGCCTTGCTCTCCGGCAGGCCGGAGTCCTTGGCGACGTTGAGCTGCTTGGGTGCCTTGTTCAGATCGTTCATGTCGAACACGTACACCGACTCGGCCACTTCACGCTCCGGGTTCATCGGCGCATCCGCCCAGAAGTGCTTGGACTTCGGGTGGGTCTTGACGAACAGGTTGCCGGCGCCCGGCATCTTCAGCTCCTGCACCACCTTCCAGTTGTGCTGCTTGTACTGGGCGTACTTCTTCTCTTCGGACGGCGTGGAGATCAGCGAGACCACGTCATCGCCCAGGTGGCCGGTGGACCATACCGGACCGAACTTCGGGTGCACGAAGTTGGCGCCGCGACCCGGGTGCGGGATCTTCGCGGTATCCACCAGCGCGGCCAGCTTGCCGGTCTTGGTATCCACCGCGGCGACCTTGTTGGAGGCGTTGGCAGCGACCATGAAGTAGCGCTTGGAGGCGTCCCAGCCGCCGTCATGCAGGAACTTGGCGGACTCGATGGTGGTGGTCTTGAGGTTCTTCAGGTCGGTGTAGTCCACCAGCAGGATCTGCCCGGTTTCCTTCACGTTGACCACCCACTCGGGCTTGATCATCGAGGCGACGATGGAAGCCACGCGCGGTTCCGGGTGGTACTCGCCGTCCACGGTCTGGCCGCGGGTGGAGACGACCTTGATCGGTTCCAGGGTCTCGCCGTCCATGATCGAGTACTGCGGCGGCCAGTAGGTGCCCCCGATCAGGTACTTGTCCTCGTAGCCCGCGAACTTGGAGACGTCCACCGAACGGGCGTCGGAGCCCAGGCGCACAGTGGCGACCGTGGTGGGTTCCTCGAACCACATGTCGATGATGGTGGTCAGGCCGTCGCGGCCAACCGTATAGACGTAGCGGCCGGAAGCCGACAGGCGCGAGATGTGCACCGCGTAACCGGTGTCGAGGATCTTCCAGATCTTGTGGGTGTCCCCGTCGACCAGCGCCAGCTTGCCCGCGTCACGCAGGGTGATGGCGAAGACGTTCTTCAGGTTCACCTTGTTCATCTGCTTCTTCGGCCGCTTGTCCACCGGCACGATCAGCTTCCAGCTGTCCTTCATGTCCTGCAGCGAGAACTCCGGCGGTACGTCCGGGGCGTTCTGGATGTAGCGGGCCATGAGGTTGATTTCATCCTTGGTCAGGATGTCGTCGTAGTTCACCATGCCGCCTTCGGTGCCGTAGGCGATGATGTTTTCCAGGCGCTTGGTGCCCAGCTTCAGGGTGCCGCCTTCCAGCTTGCTGCCGTCGGCCTGCACCTTCTCCCAGTGCGGCTCCAGGTTCTTGCCGGTGGCGCCCTTGCGCAGCACGCCGTGACAGCCGGCGCAGCGCTCGAAGTAGATTTTTTTGGCGGCTTCCTTCTCGGCCGCGGTCATGGCAGGTGCCGACGCCTGGGCGACACCCAGGCTCAGCAGGGAAAGGCTGGCGAACAGACCAGCCAGTAAGGGTCTTGCTACGGTGCTCGACATCGACATGTTCTTCTCCTTGTTGGAGCGCGTTGGCAGCTCCATGTAGAACGACTGCGTTTGCCACCGGGACCTTCTTGTTGGCAGGGCCGATCCTAGAGAGAGGCATCTGACGAGACGCTTGACGACAATCAAGAGGGGGCTCGGAAACCCTTGAGCGTGACGCCTTGTCGCGGGTAGGTTGCGGCCATGACCTACCGCATCGCTGAGGTATTTCCGTGAATGCAATCGAGAAGCCGGAGCTGAGCACGGCGCCCTTCTACCAGGCGCTGGGCAACGAGGTGGCACTGTTCGAGCAGGCCTGGAAGCAGGGGCTGCCGGTGCTCATCAAGGGGCCGACCGGTTGCGGCAAGACCCGCTTCGTGCAGCACATGGCGCACCGTCTGGGGCTGCCGCTGTATACCGTGGCCTGCCATGACGACCTGTCCGCCACCGACCTGGTCGGTCGCCACCTGATCGGCGCCGAGGGCACCTGGTGGCAGGACGGCCCGCTGACCCGCGCGGTGCGCGAAGGCGGCATCTGCTACCTGGATGAAGTGGTCGAGGCTCGCCAGGACACCGCCGTGGTCCTCCACCCGCTGGCCGACGACCGCCGCGAGCTGTATCTGGAGCGCACCGGGGAAACCCTCAAGGCGCCGCCCGGCTTCATGCTGGTGGTGTCCTACAACCCCGGCTACCAGAACCTGCTCAAGGGCATGAAGCCGTCCACCCGCCAGCGTTTCGTGGCCATGCGTTTCGACTACCCGAGCGAGGCCGAGGAAATCCGCATCGTGGCCAGCGAGTCCGGGGTGGACGAGTTGCTGGCGGCGCGCATCGTCAAGCTTGGCCAGGCGCTGCGCCGGCTGGAGCAGCACGATCTGGAGGAAGTGGCCTCGACCCGTCTGCTGATCTTCACCGCCAGCATGATCAAGGCCGGCCTGACGCCGCGCGAAGCCTGTCTGGCGTGCCTGGCCGAACCGCTGTCGGATGACGCGCAGACCGTGGCGGCGCTGATGGATGTGGTCGATGTCCATTTCGACTGATCCGGCCGTGCTGTCCGCCGGGGTGGCCCGCCGGCTGCCCGGCGACCTGGCGATGTGGATCTTCATCCTCGCCGAGCTGGCGGTGTTCGGCATCCTGATCCTCGCCTTCGCGGTCACGCAGATGCTGCATATCGATCTGTTCCGCGAAAGCCGCCTGGCGCTGGACAGCTCCACCGGCCTGGCGCTGACCCTGGGGCTGTTGACCTCGGGGCTGTTCGCCGCCCTGGCGGTGGAGCAGGTGCGCGGCGCACGCCAGGATCGGGCCGGTTGGCTGCTGCTGGCCGCGCTGGTCTCGGCGGGCGTGTATGTGGTGCTGAAACTGCAGGAATACGGGCATCTGGCCGGACTGGGTTACGGACTGGAATACAACACCTTCTTCACCCTGTACTGGCTGCTGACCGGCTTTCACTTCCTGCACGTGCTGCTGGGCATGCTGATCCTCGGCTACATGGCCAACCGCTGCCGCATCGGCGCCTACGCGCCCGGGACCTCGCGCAGCGGACTGGAATCCGGGGTGCTGTATTGGCACATGGTGGACCTGGTGTGGGTGCTGCTGTTTCCGCTGGTCTACCTGTTGGGCTGAGGAGGGCGAGTGAGCGCGTCGAAGACATTGCTGATTTGCTGGCTGGGACTGGTGCTGCTGTCGGTGGGCACCGTGGCCCTGGGAGGCCTGGGAACCAGCCTGGCCCTGGCCGGCGGCATGCTGGCGGTGGCGCTGGGCAAGGCCTGGCTGATCACCGACGGCTTCATGGAGTTGCGTCACGCCCCGCTGTTCTGGCGGGTCCTGCTGTTCGGCTGGCCGCTGGCCATGGCCGGTGGGGTGTGGCTCACGTTGTTGTAAGGGGTTCCTTTGTAGGGGTTGGGCCGGCGCAAGCCGGCCTTTTTTTGTCTCACATGCCGCAGAACAAACGTAGGGCGGACAACGCTTCACCTGTCCGCCATCTGCGGCGCCGGGCCGGTACCTGGGCTGGCGGACAAGAACAACGTTGTCCGCCCTACGCCGGCCGGGCGGGCGATACCGGTGAACGAACGTAGGGCGGACAACGCTTCACCTGTCCGCCGCTGCGGCGTCGGGCCGGTGCCTGGGCTGGCGGACAAGAACAACGTTGTCCGCCCTACGCCGGCTGGGCGGGCGATACCGGTGAACGAACGTAGGGCGGACAACGCTCCACCTGTCCGCCATCTGCGGCGCCGGGCCGGTGCCTGGGCTGGCGGACAAGAACAACGTTGTCCGCCCTACGCCGGCTGGGCGGGCGATACCGGTGAACGAACGTGGGGCGGACAACGCCCCACCTGTCCGCCATCTGCGGCGCCGGGCCGGTGCCTGGGCTGGCGGACAAGAAAGACGTTGTCCGCCCTACGCCGGCTGGGCGGGCGATACCGGTGAACGAACGTAGGGCGGACAACGCTTCACCTGTCCGCCGCTGCGGTGTCGGGCCGGTGCCTGGGCCGGCGGACAAGAGCGACGTTGTCCGCCCTGCGCTGGACAGCCCCCGTTTCGTTATCCATAACCATCGTCCGAATGCGGACCCTCATGGACGAGACGAATGCCCAATTACCGCCGTGCCCGGGTGGCGGGTGCGAGCTACTTTTTCACGGTCAATCTGCGGGATCGCCGTTCGGATCTTCTGACGCGGCATGTGGATTTTCTGCGAGATGCGGTACGGGTGACCCGCAACCGTCATCCGTTTGAAATCGATGCCTGGGTGGTCCTGCCCGATCACATGCACTGCCTGTGGACACTGCCCGCTGGCGATTCTGATTTTGCGCTGCGCTGGAAGGTGCTCAAGGCACGCTTTTCCCGCCGTCTGCCGGCGAGCGAAGCGCCTGCCGTGGCCAACCTGCGCGGCCGCGAACGAGGGATCTGGCAGAGGCGCTATTGGGAACACCTGATCCGCGACGAGGAGGATTACCGCCGCCACGTGGATTACATCCATATCAACCCGCTCAAGCACGGTCATGTCGGGCGCGTGGCGGATTGGCCCTATTCCACGTTTCACCGGGCGGTGCGCGAGGGGCTTTATGCGGCTGACTGGGCGGGCGGGTCGATCACGGACATCCCCAACACCGGAGAACCGTAGGGCGGACAACGCTTCACCTGTCCGCCGCTGCGGTGCCAGGCCGATGTCTGGGCTGGCGGACAAGAACGACGTTGTCCGCCCTACGCCGGCTCTACGGCGGACTACCGGGCGTCAGTCTGGCCGAATGCCTGACCAATTCATTTGGGCTTCTTGATTGCCATCAAGCAGGATCGAAAGGGGCGGTTCCTAGAATGGCCATGCCAAGCCAACAGGAGGCGTCACGATGTCAGAGACCTTCACAAAGGGCATGGCCAGGAACATCTACTTTGGAGGAAGTCTTTTCTTCATCCTGGTGTTCCTGGGCCTGACCTACCACACAGAAAAGGAAATACCAGAGCGCACCAACGAGTCGGAAATGACCGAAGCGGTGGTGCGCGGAAAACTGGTCTGGGAGCAGAACAACTGCATCGGCTGCCACACGCTGCTGGGCGAGGGTGCGTACTTCGCGCCGGAGCTGG
Organism: Pseudomonas flexibilis; assembly: GCF_000802425.1. GTDB lineage: Bacteria > Pseudomonadota > Gammaproteobacteria > Pseudomonadales > Pseudomonadaceae > Serpens > Serpens flexibilis. Next base: position 21,671 of record NZ_JRUD01000030.1, read on the forward strand.
GTAACGTGTTCGTCCGCCGCGGGGGTGAAGAAGCCTTCAACAGCTTCCTGCATGCCTGGATGAAGGCCCAGCCGCTGGGTGTTCCGGGTCGCCGTGCGATGCCGCAGTTCAACCTCACCGAGCAGGAAGTGAACGATATGGCGGAGTTCCTCAAGTGGACTTCGAAGATCGATACCTTCAGCTGGCCGCCGAACAGGGAGGGTTGATCCATGAACCTCTTGAACCCGCATTTGAAATTCCAGTCGCAGAAGGTTGCGCTGCCGTACTTCGTGTTCGCCATGATCCTGTTCGTGGGCCAGGTGCTCTTCGGCCTGATCATGGCCACCCAGTACGTCATCGGTGACTTCCTGTTCCCGGCCATTCCGTTCAACGTGGCGCGGATGGTGCACACCAACCTGCTGATCGTCTGGATCCTGTTTGGCTTCATGGGCGCCGCCTACTACCTGATTCCGGAAGAGTCCGACCGCGAGCTGTACAGCCCGAAGTTGGCCATGATCCTGTTCTGGGTGTTCGCCGTCGCCGGCGTGCTGACCATCCTCGGCTACCTGCTGGTGCCCTATGCCGGCCTGGCCAAGATGACCGGCAACGAGCTGCTGCCGACCATGGGACGGGAGTTCCTCGAGCAACCGACGATCACCAAGATCGGTATCGTCATCGTCGCCCTGGGCTTCCTGTTCAACATCGGCATGACCATGCTCAAGGGCCGCAAGACCGCCATCAACGTGGTCATGATGACCGGTCTGATCGGTCTGGCCGTGCTGTTCCTGTTCTCCTTCTACAACCCGGAAAACCTCACCCGTGACAAGTTCTACTGGTGGTGGGTGGTGCACCTGTGGGTGGAAGGCGTGTGGGAACTGATCATGGGCTCGATGCTGGCCTTCGTGCTGATCAAGATCACCGGCGTGGACCGCGAAGTCATCGAGAAGTGGCTGTACGTGATCATCGCCATGGCCCTGATCACCGGCATCCTCGGCACGGGTCACCACTACTTCTGGATCGGCGCACCGGGTGTGTGGCTGTGGCTGGGTTCGATCTTCTCGGCCCTGGAACCGCTGCCGTTCTTCGCCATGGTGCTGTTCGCCTTCAACATGGTGAACCGCCGTCGTCGCCAGCACCCGAACAAGGCTGCTTCCTACTGGGCCATCGGCACCACGGTGACGGCGTTCCTCGGCGCGGGCGTCTGGGGCTTCATGCACACCCTGGCTCCGGTGAACTACTACACCCACGGCACCCAGCTCACCGCCGCCCACGGCCACCTGGCCTTCTACGGCGCCTACGCGATGATCGTCATGACCCTGATGTCCTACGCCATGCCGCGCCTGCGTGGCCTGGGCGAGGCACCCAGCGCTCGTGCGCAGAGTGTCGAGCTGTGGGGCTTCTGGCTGATGACCAGCGCCATGCTGCTGATCACCCTGCTGCTGACCGCCGCCGGCGTGGTGCAGGTCTGGCTGCAGCGCATGCCTGCAGACGGCGCCGCCATGTCGTTCATGAACACCATGGACCAACTGGCCGTGTTCTTCTGGCTGCGTCTGGTCGCCGGTGTGATGTTCCTGGTCGGCCTGGCCTGCTACCTGCTGAGCTTCCGCCAGCGGGCCGAGGCCACGGTACAGGCTCCGGCCACGGCCTGAGTGACGCGTTGAGGTAAGGCAGGGCGGCCCGGCTGGAACAGCGGGCCGCCCTGTGGCGTTTCAGGGGCGATCGTTCGCCTCGTCAAGCAACACAAGAGGATTCTGTCATGGCCTTCAGCGTCGAAGTCGAAGAGTGGGTCGGCGGCATCTGGCACCGTTTCATCACGCGGCGTGCCAGCCCGGAATTCCCCGAAGCCCGGGTGGAACTGGCCGACATGCAGCGCTCGCTGGCCGTGCTGTTCCGCGCCTTGGGTGGGGCCAGCGGTGTCGAGCTGGCGGCCGCCAGCGCCCGCGAACTGCTGCTGCGCCGCAGCCTGCTGCAACAGGTGGCCGGCACCTGCCAGCAGGCCCCCGTGGCCTGGTGCGACCCCGGCAACCTGCGCCTGCCGGCCAGCCTGGCGGTGTTCCCGGATGTGGCGCTGAACCGCGAGTTGTACCGCTGGCTGGCGCTGCTGGCCGCCCACGCCGGACCGATGCGCCACTGGGGTCGCGACAATCAGCGCTGGACCGCCGAACTGCTGGAACGCTACCCGGCCCTGCGCAAGCGCTACCAGCGCCTGGTGGAAGCCTTGTTGCCGCTGCGCCCCGCCCCGGAACAGATGCCTGCCGAGGAGGCGGCGCTGGAGCGCGCCCTGCGCCAGGCGCTGCGCCAGCCCGGCAGTGTGGATAAATTTCCGCGCAGCGAGCGCTCGCCCTGGCCGTTGCCGTTGTGGCTGTATCCGCCGCAGCGCCTGGACGACCCGCAGGCCGTCAGCCTGGAGGACAGCGAGGAGGAAGAAGGCGTCGGCCTGAAGCCGCCGAGCGAGGAAGGCAAGGCGCCGCGCAAGCGTGCCGAGCGGGTCGAGGAAAACACCGGCAAGGGTGGCCTGCTGCTGTTTCGCCTGGAGAACCTGTTCAGCTGGTCCGAGCACGTCGACCTGGACCGCTGCGGCGACGACACCGAAGACCTGGACGCCGCCCGCGTGGCCGACGATCTGGATCACCTGTCGGTGTCGCGCAAGCGCTCCAGCAAGGGCGGTGGGCTGAAGCTCGACCTTGACCTGCCCTCCGCCGAAAACGACGACGTGCCGTTCGGCGAGGGCATCCGCCTGCCCGAGTGGGACTACCGCAAGCAGGCGCTGGTCGAGGATTACGTGCTGCTGCAGCCGATGCTGCCGCGCGACGCCGAGCCGAAGAGCCTGCCGCTGCACCTGGCGCCGCTGGCGCGCCGCCTGCGCCGGCAGTTCGAGCACCTGCGCAACGACCGCCAGTGGCTGCGCCAGCAACCCCAGGGCAGCGAACTGGACCTGCAGGCCTGGCTGGATTTCCACGTCGAGCGCGTGCACGGCCAGTGCGTCGAGCGCGGCCTGTTCATGGACATGCGCCAGAGCCGCCGCGACCTGGCCTGCCTGCTGCTGGCCGACCTGTCCATGTCCACCGACGCGCACCTGGACGACGAACACCGGGTCATCGACCTGATCGTCGATAGCCTGCTGCTGTTCGGCGAGGCGCTCAGCGCGGTGGGCGACCCGTTCGCCCTGTACGGCTTCTCCTCGCTGCGCCGCAACCAGGTACGCCTGCAGGAACTGAAGACCTTCCGCCAGCGCTACGACGACACCACCCGCGGGCGCATCCAGGCGCTGCGGCCCGGCTACTACACGCGCATGGGGGCGGCGATCCGCCAGGCCAGCCGCACGCTGGCGGCGCGGCCGCAGAAGCGCAAGCTGCTGCTGCTGGTCACCGACGGCAAGCCGAACGATCTGGATCTGTATGAGGGCCGCTACGGCGTGGAAGATACCCGCCAGGCGGTGATCGAAGCGCGGCGCATGGGCCTGCTGCCGTTCTGCATCACCATCGACCGCGAGGCCGGTGACTACCTGCCGTACATGTTCGGGGTGAACGGCTTCACGCTGATCCACGACCCGAAACAGCTGCCGTTCCGCTTGCCGCAGCTGTATCGGCAGCTGACCCAACCGTAGGCGGGACTGCAGCGTAGGGCGGACAACGTTGTTTTTGTCCGCCAGGCGGCAGCTGGCCCGGGCGTTGCGGCGGGGTACGCGACGGCGGACAGGTGAAGCGCTGTCCGCCCTACCGCTGAGCCCGGGCACCGCTCACCGCGAGGCCGGCGATGTACCGGCAGTTGACCAGCCATAGGCGGGACTGCAGCGTAGGGCGGACAACGTTGTTTTTTGTCCGCCAGGCGGCGCTTGGCCGAGCGTTGCGGCTGGGTACGCGACGGCGGACAGGTGAAGCGCTGTCCGCCCTACAGGGCACCGCTTACCGCGTGGCAATCCAGATCAGCAGCCCCGCCTGGAACAGCGCGAACGCCACCAGGCAGGTGACGGTGAAGCGCAGGCCGCTGTCTTCGCGCTTGAGCCAGGTGATGCGTTCCTCGTGCTTGCGGATCAGCGCTTCCTGATCGCGCAGCTGGGTGTCGGCCTGTTCCAGCATGGCGGCGCAATCCAGCTCGTCGAGCACCTGGACCTTGTCCGGGTTCCACTCGGCCTCCAGCTCGCTGACCCGCTTGGCCCCGTAGGTGGCGCGCAGTTGGCCCTCGTCCGGGTACAGCACCTCGAAACCCTGCTGGCGCAGCGCATGGTCGCGGCGCAGGCGGGCGTCCTCGCTGAGCATGTTGCGATAGGGCAGGTCGCCGGACTTCACCGCGTAGTGCGACCACTTCTGCTGCGCCCACTCGATGGCCTGGGCCAGCAGGAAACGTCCCAGGCCACGGTTCGGCGGGTCGATCTGCAGTGGCTCGAAGCGCATTTCCTTCTGCTGGTGATCCAGCCAGACATCCAGGCGGTTCTGGTCCTTCTTCAGCGACTGGCCGGGCAGCTCGACGCTCAGGCGCAGCAGGCTTTCCTTCTGGCTGTGGCGCTCAATGCGCGAAAACTGCGCAAAGCGCAGCGGCCGCGCGCCGGTGGCCCGGTCGAAAGGCTGCGGATACAGGCGCAGCAGACAGTAGGGCTCGGGCGCCAGCAGTTCCCAGGGATGGCCCTGGGGCGCCTGCGCGTCCGGCTCGGCCGGAGCGGCCGCCTGCTGTTCGGGTTGTTCGGGAGTGTGTGTGTCGGTCATTGCGGTGCCCACAGACTGTCTGCCTCAGCGTTATCGGCCGCAACGCCGTTTCCTGCAGTGTTGCGGCCGAAAAATTGGGCAGCTCACGGGTATGTCTGGCTGTAGTTGCGGGGCGGGTTGCGCGGCAGGGTATCGAGCAGGCGGGTCTGGATCTGCTCCACCTCAGCGGGGTTGGGGTGGTAGGGCGGTCGCTGGGCCGTGATGACGTGCCACAGGGTGTCGCCGCTTTGGATGAGTTGCACGTGCCTCAGATGGTCAGGCTCGTCCAGGGGACTGCCGTTGGTGCGCCATGTCGGTAGCCCTTTGTAGTCGGAGTAGGAGCCCATCTTCAGTTCCATCTTGTTCGCCGTGGCCATGATGAATGCGAACACCAGATCCTCGAACGGAGCATCATCGGCCGCACGCTCGGGCAAAAAGAACACTGTGGTCAGCGGGCCGTGGAAGGCGTACCCGTTCCGGCCAGTAGGCAGCGGCCCGACTTCGGTCTGCCAATACCCGGGCAATACCGCCGTATAACCTGTCTCAGGATTCTTCCAGTACAGCGGGGCCATGTTCCTGGGCGGCGGTTGATTCGGCGCGGACAGGGAGTTCAGGCCATACACACCGCACATCAGCACGACGAACACCAGCTTGCGCCACAGAGGCAGCGGCTTGGCCAGGACACGGAAACCGGTTTTCAGATCGTAATGGGTCAGCTCATGTTCCTTGGCCTGAAAGAACTGCCGCAGCATGGTGAACAGTGTGACGATGGGGATCGAAAAGCCCAGGCCGCGTACCCAGAGCCCAAGATTGCGCAGCAGATACAGGCCCAGGGTCGGGCGGGACTTTTCGGAGTGCACCACTTTAAGTCCCAGCAGGGCCTTGCCCGGTGTGTTGCCGAAGAAGCGCAACATCAGCGCATCCAGCAACAGGGCAAACGGCACAAACACAATGAGCGAGTAGAACCATGGGTTCAGCAGCGACTGGCGCGAATCAACGACGAAAAACAGCTTCACCATCAGCTCCGGCGCAAGCTTGGCCAGCAAGAAGCCGAATACAAGGCCCAGAGTGGTCATCTGCCACGAGAGGTCGAAGGTGCGTGCCCAGAAGCGTCGCCAGAGCGCGGGAATGTGCTTCTGGTTGTCGCTCTGGGGCGTCGAGGTTTCGGTAGAAGGGGGCGCGTCTTGCATGGTTTTCATCACAACAGCCTCTGTCCAATGCTCGTTAGATCGGCTGCGTGGAGATCCGCTTGAGGGACCTGCGGAACAATGCCCGCTCTCGGGTATACTGCCGGCCTTTTCCAGAGGCTGATCGCGGAGCATCAGGATGTCCGGCAATACCTTCGGCAAGCTGTTTACCGTTACCACCGCCGGCGAGAGCCATGGCCCGGCCCTGGTGGCTATTGTCGATGGCTGCCCGCCGGGGCTGGAGCTGTCGCTGGACGACCTGCAGCGCGACCTGGATCGCCGCAAGCCGGGCACCAGCCGCCACACCACCCAGCGTCAGGAAGCCGACGAAGTCGAGATCCTCTCCGGCGTGTTCGAAGGCAAGACCACCGGCTGCCCGATCGGCCTGCTGATCCGCAACACCGACCAGAAGTCCAAGGACTACTCGGCCATCCAGGACCTGTTCCGCCCGGCCCACGCCGATTACACCTACCACCACAAGTACGGCATCCGCGACTACCGGGGCGGCGGCCGCAGCTCGGCCCGCGAGACCGCCATGCGCGTGGCTGCCGGCGCCATCGCCAAGAAGGTCCTGGCCAAGCTGGGTGTTCAGGTGCGTGGCTACATGAGCCAGCTCGGCCCGATCGAAATTCCCTTCAAGACCTGGGACGCGGTGGAGCAGAACGCCTTCTTCTGCCCGGACCCGGACAAGGTGCCGGAGCTGGAGGCCTACATGGACCAGCTGCGCCGCGACCAGGATTCCGTGGGCGCCAGGATAACCGTGGTCGCCGAGGGCGTGCCGCCGGGCTGGGGTGAGCCGATCTTCGACCGCCTGGACGCCGAGCTGGCCCACGCGCTGATGAGCATCAACGCGGTGAAGGGTGTGGAAATCGGCGACGGCTTCGCCGCCGTCGCCCAGCGGGGCACCGAGCACCGCGACGAACTGACCCCGGAGGGTTTCCTCTCCAACCACGCCGGCGGCATCCTCGGCGGCATCTCCAGCGGCCAGCCGATCGTCGCCCATCTGGCACTCAAGCCCACTTCCAGCATCACTACGCCGGGTCGCTCCATCGATGTGCATGGCAATCCGGTCGAGGTGATCACCAAGGGCCGCCACGATCCGTGCGTGGGCATTCGCGCCACGCCCATCGCCGAAGCCATGATGGCGCTGGTGCTGGTGGATCACCTGCTGCGCCACCGTGCCCAGAACGCCGAGGTGAGCGTCTCCACCCCAGTGTTAGGACAACTCTGAACCTGAGTCCGCGAGCCTGAAGCCGGGTAAGCGACTCCGGCTCGCACATTCGGCTGAAGGCTATGGATTCCGCGCTCCCGTATTGGCGTCTCTCCGGTTTTTATTTCGCGTACTTCGCCCTGCTCGGGGCGACCGCGCCGTTTCTCTCGCTGTATTTCGCCCACCTCGGCTTTTCGCCCGCGCGCATCGGTGAACTGGCGGCCATTCCGCTGCTGATGCGCTGCCTGTCGCCCTTCGTGTGGGGCTGGCTGGGCGACGTCACCGGGCGTCGGCTGGCGATCGTGCGCCTCGGCGCGGTCTGCACGCTGCTGGCCTTTGCGCTGATCCTGTTCGACAAGAGCTTCATGTGGCTGGCCATGGTCATGGCCCTGCATGCCTTCTTCTGGCACGCCATCCTGCCGCAGTTCGAGGCCATCACCCTGGCCCACCTGCGCGAACGCCCAACCTTCTATAGCCGCGTGCGCCTGTGGGGCAGCATCGGCTTCATCGTCGCCGTGGTGGGCCTCGGCTGGCTGTTCGACTGGTTGAGCCTGAACAGCTTTCCCGCAGCCATGCTGGTGATCATGCTGGCCATCGTCGTCACCGCCTGGCGCGTGCCGGACGCCGCGCCGTCGCCGAGCGGCGACACCACCGTGCACGAGGGCTTCTGGAAGCTGCTGCTCAAGCCTGGCGTGCCGGCGTTCTTCCTGTGCGTGGTGCTGATGCAGGCCTCCCACGGCCCGTACTACACCTTTCTGACCATCCACCTTGAGAACCTCGGCTACCCGCGCGGCACCATCGGCCTGATCTGGGCGATGGGCGTGGTCGCGGAAATCGGCGTGTTCATGGTCATGGCGCGCATCCTCGACCGCTTCTCCCTGCGTCGGGTGCTGATGTTCAGCATGCTGCTGGCGGCACTGCGCTGGCTGCTGATGGGCTACCTGGCCGATGAGCTGTTCGTGCTGCTGTTTGCGCAATTGCTGCATGCGGCCAGCTTCGGCTGCTTCCATTCCGCCGCCGTGCACTTCGTGCAACGCGCCTTCGGCATTCGCCACCTGGGTCGGGGGCAGGCCTCCTATGCCACGGTGTCGGGCATGGGCGGCGCGCTGGGCGCGCTGTATGCCGGTTACAGCTGGAGTGCTTTGGGCGCCGGCCCCACCTTCCTGATTGCCACCGCCGGCGCGACCCTGGCGGCCTTCATCATCGCCAAGCGATTGAAGGACACCCCGCACAGCGCGCCGCCGGTATGACGATGATTACGAGGCTTTATTCATGAGCGTGTTGAGCGTCTACAGCGTTGCCCTCCCCGAAGTCCCGAGCAAGATGCTCATCGACCCTCAGGACGTGGCCGCCACGCTGGCTGAGATGGGTGTGCGCTACGAACAGCGCGAACTCGCCGGCGGCCTGCGCCCCGGCGCCAGCGAAGCCGAGGTGCGCGCTGAATATGGCGCGCTGCTGCAAGGTGTAGCCGCTGAGCTGCAGCTGCCCGCCGAGACAGTCATCAGCCTGGAGCGGGGCAGCGAGCAGGCCGCCGAACTCAACGCCCGCTTCGCCAATGAGCAAACCCTTGGCGGTGAACACGCCTGGCTGTTCCTGGGCGGGAGGGCGCTGGTGAGCCTGCATGCGGACGGCGCGGTATTCGCCTTCCTGGGCGAGCGTGGGGATCTGCTGGTTGTGCCGAAGGGCGTGGCTCATTGGGTGAGCCTGGGCGAAGAGCCGCATTGCCTGGCGGTGCGCCTGGCGCCGGAAGGGGTTGTCGCCGAAGAGACCGGAGAGACGATTGCCGGGCGTTTTTTGGGGTGGAGCATTATTGCTGAGTATTAAATGAAGGTGATTTAAATGGCACGAAGTCCGTCAGCGCTCCTCGGGACTTCGTTATAGGGTTAACTGAAGCGAGATTTTTAATGGAACCTGAGAAGATTAAAGAGTTTTTGGATTCTCTTGCTGCCTGGGATGCTGAGGATGATAAATGGGTTGAAAGCTCTATCACTTTCTTCTCGGATAATATTGAAAAGACAGATTCTGAGTTTGTAGCTTCTTTGCTGCGGGAGAAGAAGAAAGGAGCTGGATCTCTGGTTGAGGTGATGAAGGAATATGCCTACAAGGGTTCGCCGGCTGCTCAAGTGGCAATTGGCGCTTTGATGCTTGAAGGAAAAGGCATTGAAAAGAATACCCACGAGGCGGTTTTCTGGTTGAAGCGGGCTTGCATTGGGAAAAACCCAAATGCGGGTCTTTTGCTGTCCAACATGTACGCCAATGGTTTGGGTGTGTGTGAGTCGCTTATCAAAGCCAGACAGTACATGCAAGCGTCAGCAGACTTGGGTGTGTCCCGGGCTCAGTACCACTATGCAGTGATGTTACTGGACCAGGCGTGGGGGCCGGTGGATGAGGAGGAAGCGCTGCGTTACATGAAAATGGCCGCCCATAATGATTATTCGCAAGCAATAGATTTTTTGAAGGAAAATGGCTTATTTGGTCTCGGCGATTGAGCGTTGTGGTCGGATATCGTCAGGATTGATCTGGCAGCACTGATCTTGCCCGGTCTCATACGAGTCACCTGAGCAGGCCTGGGTCTGGTTGATAGAGGGTTTGTCTTTATGCACCGCGCCTACCTCGACACCGAATTCACCGACCTCAACCCCTTCACCTACAAGCTGATCAGCCTGGCCCTGGTCGTTCCCGACGGCCCTGAGTTCTATGTGGAGCTTGCCGACCACTGGGTCGAGGATGAGTGCTCCGACTTCGTGCGGGAAATCGTCCTGCCGCAGCTGGATCTACCTGTTCACGGACGTACGACGGATCAGGCACGCACTGAGCTGCGAGAGTTCCTGCTGGCGCTCGGGCCGGTCGAGATCGTCAGTGATGCGGTGATGTGGGACTGGCCGCTACTGGTGTGGCTGGCCGGCTCCGATGGGCTGCCGGAAGGGGTGACGGCCGGGCGGATCAGCAGCGATATCGAGTTCGATGATCTGGGCTACGAGCCGCCTCACCATGCGCTGCAGGATGCCCGGCTGCTGGCCGAGCTGTTAGGGTGAGGCGGCCGCCGCCGCCTAGTCGTCACCCGCCGCCCCATAACGCTCCCACAGATAAATCGCCGCATACGCCCGCCACGGCCGCCAGGCCTCGGCGCGGCGTTTCAGCTCCCGTGCATTGACCCCGCCCGGGCCCCATACCGGTGACTTGAGCAGACCCAGGTCGGCGCCCGGAAAGGCATCCACCGCGCCGAAGCCGCGCAGGGCAATGTACTCGGCGGTCCAGGGTCCTATGCCGGGCAATGCGCAGAGGCGCTCGACCAGCGCGTCGGCACCATCTTCCACATGCAGTTCAAGGCTGCCATCGGCCACGGCGGCGGCCAGGTGTTGCAATGCCGCCACCCGCTTGGCAGGCATGCCGATGGCGGAGAGGTCGGCGTTGGCCAATTGTTCGGGGGTGGGAAACAGTCGCTGCGGACCGCTCGCGGGCGCGTCCGCCAGCGGCTCACCGAGCCGCGCCACCAGACGGTTGGTGATGGTCACGGCCGCCTTGACGGTGACTTGCTGACCGACGATGGCGCGCACGGCCTGCTCGAACGGGTCGAACGCGGTGGGCAGGCGCAGACCGGGTGCTCGGGCCACCAGCGGCGCCAGCACGGCATCGCCGGCGAAATGCGTGGCGATGGCCTGCGGATCGGCATCCAGATCGAACATGCGCCGCACCCGGGTGACGAGGGCGGCGCTCGCGGCCAGGGCGGACGGGCTGATCCGCAATTCCAGGCTGTTCGTTTCCGGCAATGGTCGTACCGCAAACCAGCCAGTCACCGAACCCATGCGCAGGCTGCGGCAATAGCCGTTGGCGTCGAGGGTTTCCACACCGGGCAGCAGGCGCAGGGCGAAGTGGCGCTGGAACTGCTGCCAGTCCCAGGGCGGCAGGAAGGGAAGATGAAGGACGGGGGTGCTGTTCATGCGTGGAGCTTAGGCCCTTTGACGCCAGAAAATAACTGTCTGGCTCGCTATTCAGTTTCCTTACGTCCCAGCGATAACCCTGCAAATCAAAAGGCCATTACGGCTTCGAATCTCAGGGAGTAATTCGATGGGTTGGCAGGGTTTGGCGCTGCGCACGCGCCTGTTTGCGGTTTCCTCGCTGGTGCTGGTGCTCACGGTGTTGCTGGTGGTGGGCTTCCAGTCGTATCTGACCAGCCAGGATCAGCTGCGCCGGCTGAAGGAGCAGGAACTGCCGGGGCGCATGCAGACCATCGCGGCAGGCATTCGCGGTCAGCTCACGCTGGCCATCAACGGTTCCGAGGCGTTGGCCAACAACGTGTTCATCCAGGACTGGGCGCGCGCCGGCGCGCCGCTGGATCGCCTGCCCGACATGCGCCGGGCCATGGAGCAGACGCTGAAAGCCCTGGGCGCCAACGCGGTGTTCATGGCGGTGCGCACCCCGGATGGTGGCGTGCGCTACCACCATCTGGAAGGCAATAAGCTGCAGTGGCGGCCGATGTCGGAAGGCAATGCCGACGACGGCTGGTATTTCGAGTACCTCAAGCGCAACACCCCCTACGAGCTGAACCTGGACACCAACGCCCTCGGTTCCCAGGGCCTGCAGATCTTCGTCAACTACCGCGGCGCGCAGACCGACGACCAGGGCCGTCCGTTGCTGGTGGCCGGCGGGGCGATGAACATGGAACAGCTGGCCAGCATGATCCGCAACTACCGCTTCGGCGAGTCCGGCCAGGTGATGCTGGTACAGCCGAGCGGGCTGGTGGATATCCACCCGGATGCCCGCCAGGCCGGCAGCCTGGACCTCTCCAGCCAGTCGGGCTTCCGGGCGCTGATGGCCAACGACTGGCTGAAGGTGCGCGATCAGGGGCTTCATATCCTGCAGATAGAGCTGGCTGGCCAGCCGGCCTTCGTCGGCGCGCTGCACCTGCCGGATCTGCAGCGTTACCTGGTGGTCACCCAGCCGGTGCGCGACACCGTGGCTGGCATCACCGCCAACCGCCGCCTTACGCTGGGGGTGGGCCTGGCGCTGCTGGTGCTGGGCCTGCTAGTGCTCTATCCGCTGGCCGGTCGCCTGACCCGCCCGCTGGACGACCTGCGCAGCCAGCTCAAGCGCATCAGCGACAGCCTGCAACTGGACCAGCCGCTGCAGACCCGGGATCAGGCGGAGATCGGCGAGATGTGCGCCCAGCTGAACCAGTTCCTCGGCCGGCTGCGCGAGACCCTCGGCGCGGTACGCCAGACCAGCGATGCGGTGCAGGGCATCACCCGCGAGCTGGAAGTGGGCGCCGTGCAGGCCACCCAGGCGTTCCATGATCAGCAGGCGACCTTGCGGGTGGTCAACCAGGATCTCGATCATCTGAGCCAGAGCGTGCGCAGCATCGCCGGGCACGCCGGTGAAGCGGCGGTGTCGTCCGACCAGGGCAGCCGCCTGCTGGAGCAGGCCCATCGGCAGATCGATGCCAGCCATGCGGCGATCACCCGGCTGACCGAGGACATGCAGGCCAACATCGAGCAGTTGCAGGTGCTGCAGACCCACAGCGGCGAGATCACCCATGTGCTGGAGGTGATTCGTGGCATCTCCGAACAGACCAACCTGCTGGCGCTGAACGCGGCCATCGAGGCGGCACGGGCCGGGGAGCAGGGCCGTGGATTCGCCGTGGTGGCCGACGAGGTGCGCGCCCTGGCGCAGCGCACGCAGAGCTCGACCACCGAGATCCAGCAGACCACCGACCTGCTGCGCCAGGCCTCCAACCAGATGGCCGAGCGCATCACCGAGAGTGCGCAGAGCACCCAGGAAGGCATGCAGCAGCTGGCGCAGGCCCGCCATGAGCTGGGCCAGTTGCAGACCGGCCTGCAGCGGGTGTTCCAGATGAACCGCTCGATCGCCGAGGCCACCGAGGATCAGAACGCATCCGTGGCCGACACTCATCGCAGCCTGCAATCGCTGGCCGACCAGGGCCAGCAGGCGGTGGTGATGGCCGAGCAGGCCACCGCCGCCACCAAGCGCCTGGCGGTGCTGATTCGCGAGCTGCATGTGCGCACGCAGCGGTTTCGCTGCTGAAAGCACAGCGTAACTGAAGCCGCTCCACGGTCCGTAGGAGGGGCTTCAGCCGCGATGAGGGATGCACCGGGGTTGCGCCCCGGTGCAAGGAGGTGCGGCCTGCGATCAGGTCAGGAAGTAGAACGCGCCGCAGATCACCACGCCCGAGTACAGCAGCATCATCAGGCAGTAGCCCATGATGTCGCGGGCGCCGAGGCCGACGATGCCGAGCAGCGGCAGCGCCCAGAACGGCTGGATCATGTTGGTCCAGGCGTCGCCCCAGGCGATGGCCATGGCGGTCACGGTGGGCGAGACGCCGAGGGCCTGGGCGGCCGGCAGCATGATCGGGCCCTGCACTGCCCACTGGCCGCCGCCGGAGGGCACGAACACGTTGACCACGCCGGCGCTGAGGAAGGCCAGCAGCGGGAAGGTGTCCGCCGAGGACCAGGAGATGAACGCCTCGGTGATCTGCCGGCCGAGCGAGATGCCCTCGGCGTTGGCGCCCATCATCATGCCCATGATGCCGGCGTAGAAGGGGAACAGCAGGACGATGCCGCCGATGCCGCGCACGCTCTCGTCCACCGCGCGCATGTAGCGCTCCGGGGTTCCGTGCAGCAGCAGGCCGCAGAACAGGAAGATGGCGATCACCACGTCCAGGCCGAGCACGAAGCCCTTGCTGCTGAAGTGGTTGAACAGGTAGATGGCCGCCAGGGCGACCAGCGCAAGGCCGAGGATGCGGCTGTCATCCAGGCGCTGAGCCGGGGTTTCCCGGGCCGGCTGCTCGGCGCGCGCTTCCACCAGCTTGGCCGGGTCGGCCACCTTGGCGTCCTGGCGCGGGTGCATGGCGCGGTTGAGCAGCGGCAGGCCGATCACCAGCAGGGCGACGATGGTCAGGTTCAGCGGGCTGAACAGCGACTCGGTGATGCTTACCGGACTGGTGAGCACACCGGCGGTCATGCGCGCCAGGTCGGGGCCACCGCTGGCCATCGACAGCGGGATCGAGCCGGCCAGGCCGCCGTGCCAGACCAGGAAGCCGGAGTAGGCCGAGGCCACCAGCAGCGGGTAGTCGACCCCCTGCACCTGGCGGGCCAGGGCGCGGGCGAACACCGCGCCGATCACCAGGCCGAAGCCCCAGTTGACCCAGCAGCCGACCAGCGCCACCAGGGTGACCATGATGATGGCCTGCCCGGGCGTGCGGGCCATGCCGGCCAGGCGGTCGAGCTGACGGTTGACGATGGGAGCGCTGGCCAGGGCATGGCCGGTGACGAAGATCAGCGCCATCTGCATGGCGAAGCCGAGCAGGGTCCAGAAGCCGCCGCTCCAGTGTTGCACCATGCGTGGCAGGGATTGGTCGGTGGAGAGCATGCCGGCGATCAGCACGGCAAGGGTGAGCAGTGCGGAGAATACGAAGGGTGAGGGCAGGTAGCGCTGCACCAGACCCACGCTCATGCGGGTGAGGGTGTTGAACATGAGTGACGCCTCTTTCTTATGTTTGTTGGGCTTTATCGGTCGGGCGCGGTAACGCCCAGGGGTGCGGCGCGGGTATGCCGCAGCCCGGCGGTCACGCCGGGCGCTTACAGGTCTCCTTTGGAAATCAGCGTTCGATGGCCAGCGCCACGCCCTGGCCGCCGCCGATGCACAGCGTGGCCAGGCCCTTGCGGGCGTCGCGGCGAAGCATTTCGTGCAGCAGGCTGACCAGGATGCGGCAGCCGGAGGCGCCGATGGGATGGCCCAGGGCGATGGCGCCGCCGTTGACGTTGACCTTGTCGGCGTCCCAGCCGAGGGCCTGGCCGACGCACAGCGCCTGGGCGGCGAAGGCTTCGTTGGCTTCGATCAGGTCCAGGTCGGCCAGTTGCCAGCCGGCCTTCTCCAGGCAGCGGCGGGTGGCCGGCACCGGGGCGTAGCCCATGATCGCCGGGTCGACGCCGGCGCTGGCGTAGGCGGCGATGCGCGCCAGTACCGGCAGGCCGAGGGCCTGGGCCTTGGTGGCGCTCATCAGCAGTACGGCGGCGGCGCCGTCGTTGAGGCTGGAGGCGTTGCCGGCGGTGACGCTGCCGTCCTTCCTGAAGGCTGGCTTGAGTCTGGCCAGCGCCTCGGCAGTGGTGCCGGCGCGCGGTTGCTCGTCGCGGGCGAAGACCAGCGGCTCACCCTTGCGCTGTGGAATCGACACCGGGGTGATCTCGGCATCGAAGCGGCCGGCTTCGATGGCGGCCAGGGCCTTCTGTTGCGAAGCGGCCGCAAAGGCGTCCTGGGCCTCGCGGCTCAGGCCGTACTGCTCCACCAGGTTCTCGGCGGTGATGCCCATGTGGTAGTCGTTGAAGGCGTCCCACAGGCCGTCGAGGATCATGCTGTCCTGCAGCTGGGCATGGCCCATGCGCAGGCCGGTGCGCGCCTTGGGCAGCACGTAGGGCGCCTGGCTCATGTTCTCCATGCCGCCGGCGATCACCACCTCGGCGTCGCCGCAGCGGATCGCCTGGGCGGCCAGGTGCAGGGCCTTGAGGCCCGAGCCGCAGACCTTGTTGAGGGTCAGTGCCGGGACTTCGTGGGGCAGGCCTGCCTTCAGCGCGGCCTGGCGGGCGGGGTTCTGGCCGGCGCCGGCGGTGAGCACCTGGCCGAGGATCACTTCGTCGACCTGCGCCGGGTCGAGGCGGGTCTGCTCCAGCAGACGGCGGATGACGAGGGCGCCGAGCTCCGGGGCGGGAATCTCGGCGAGGCTGCCCTGGAAGGCGCCGATGGCGGTACGGGTGGCGGCGACAATGACAACGTCTTGCATGGGAACTCCTGACATGCGTCCGGGGCGCCGAAACGGGCCCCGGGGAGGGTTCAGAACTGCATTTCCGGGACCTGGTCCGGCACGATCAGTTTACCGGCGGTCTTGGCGACGATTTCCTCGACGCTCACTCCCGGCGCGCGCTCGCGCAGGATGAAGGCGCCGTTGTCGATTTCCAGCCAGGCCAGGTCGGTGAGCACGGTGCGGATGCAGCCGGCGCCGGTCAACGGCAGGCTGCAGCGTTCCAGCAGCTTGGACTCGCCGTCCTTGGAGGCGTGGGTCATCACCACGATGATGTTCTCGGCGCCGGCCACCAGGTCCATGGCGCCGCCCATGCCCTTGACCAGCTTGCCGGGGATCATCCAGGAGGCGATGTTGCCCTGCACGTCGACCTCGAAGGCGCCGAGCACGGTCAGGTCCACATGGCCGCCACGGATCATGGCGAAGGAGTCGGCGGAGTCGAAGATCGCCGCGCCGGGCAGCGCGGTGACCGTCTGCTTGCCGGCGTTGATCATGTCGGCGTCCAGCTCGGCCTCGGTGGGGAAGGGCCCCATGCCGAGCAGGCCGTTCTCCGACTGCAGCAGCACCTGCATGCCTTCGGGCACGTAGTTGGCCACCAGGGTGGGGATGCCGATGCCGAGGTTCACGTAGTAGCCGTCGCGCAGTTCGCGCGCCACACGCTGGGCCATCTGTTCGCGGGTCAGTGCCATGGCGATTTCTCCTCTCAGCCGCGCAGCGTGCGTTTTTCGATGCGTTTTTCGAAGGTGCCCTGGATCAGGCGGTCCACGTAGATGCCGGGGGTGTGGATCTGCGCCGGGTCCAGCTCGCCGGGTTCGACGATCTCTTCCACTTCCACCACGGTGATGCGTCCGGCCATGGCGGCCAGCGGGTTGAAGTTCTGCGCGGTGTGGCGGTAGATCACGTTGCCGTAGTGGTCGGCCTTCCAGCCCTTGACGATGGCGAAGTCGCCCTTGATGGCGCGTTCGAGGATGTAGTGACGGCCGTCGAACTCGCGCACTTCCTTGCCCTCGGCGACCGGGGTGCCGTAGCCGGTGGCGGTGAAGAACGCGGGAATGCCGGCGCCGCCGGCGCGCAGTTTTTCGGCCAGGGTGCCTTGCGGGGTGAGTTCCACTTCCAGTTCGCCGCTGAGCAGTTGCTGCTCGAACAGGGCGTTCTCGCCGACGTAGGAAGCGATCATCTTGCGGATCTGCCGGTCTTCCAGCAGCACGCCGAGGCCGAAGCCGTCCACGCCGCAGTTGTTGGAGACCACGGTGAGGTCGCGCACGCCGCGGCGGCGGATCTCGGCGATCAGATTCTCGGGAATGCCACACAGACCGAAGCCGCCGGCCAGCACGGTCATGCCGTCCTGCAGGCCATCGAGGGCTTCCGCATAGCTGCCTACGCGCTTGTCGAGTCCACTCATTCTTGGGTGCCTCTTGTTGTTGTTGGGAGGGCAGGGGCGCTGCCAAGCGTGCGCCCAAGCTTCGGTGCTGGGGTGTTATTTGTTAAGTTTGTTTTTCCTCGCCATTGATCAGGAAAACAAAACAATGACCGTCAAGCAGCTGCGCGCCTTCCTCGCCGTGGCGCAGACCCTGAGCTTCGCCCAGGCCTGCGAACGCCTGCACCTGTCGCAACCGGCGCTGAGCCTGGCGATCAAGAACCTGGAGCAGTCGCTGGGCGGCCAGCTGCTGGTGCGTACCACCCGGAGTGTGGCACTCACCCCGGAGGGCGAGACCCTGCTGCCCATCGCCACGCGCCTGCTGGCTGATTGGGACAACGCCGAGGATCTGCTGCGCCAGCATTTCACCCTGCAGCTCGGCCGCGTGGCGCTGGCGGCCATGCCGTCGTTCGCCGGCAACCGCCTGCCGGCCGCGCTCAAGGCGTTTCGCGCCGCCCATCCACGGGTCGGGGTGACGGTGCACGACGTGATCAACGAACAGGTGCTGGAGATGGTGCGCGACCGTCGCGTGGAACTGGGCATCGCCTTCGAACCGGCCACCCTCGATGGCCTGCAGTTCACACCGTTATATGACGACCGCTTTGTCGCCATGGTGCCGGCGCACAGCCCGCTGGCCGGGCTGAAGCGGCTGAGCTGGGCGCAGTTGCTCGGCGAGCCGTTCATCACCCTGCAGCGGCCCTCGGCGGTGCGCCTGCTGCTCGAGGACAGCATCATCGCCCGCCACGGCAAGCTGCCGGTGGCGTTTGAGAGCCATCAACTGGTCACGGTCGGGCGCATGGTCGCCGAAGGCCTCGGCGTGAGCGCGGTGCCGAGCCTGTGCCGGGAGCAGATGGAGGAACTGGGCGCGCGCTGCCTGCCGCTCGATGAACCGCAGGTCACCCGCCGCATCGGCCTGCTGCACCTGGCCGGCCACCAGCTTTCCAAGGCCGCGCTGGCGCTGAGCGACACCCTGATCCGCCAAGCTAAAGGCCCGGCGTAGGACGTGCGCGGCGCGTTCGGCCGCCGAAGCCAGCGTAGGGCGGACAACGTCGTTCTTGTCCGCCACTCCAGCCCCCGGCCCGGCGCGCAGCGGCGGACAGGTAAAGCGTTGTCCGCCCTACCTTCTGTGAAGGCGGTCGGTGCTTTTCCGGCCGCCGAAGTGCATATCGCCCGGAACGACGTTGTCCTCCCTACAAGCGCCGCGCCGGGGCATCCCCGGCCACGTAGTACGCGGCGCTGCTGCGCGGCAGCGGTTCGCGGCCACGGATGCGGTCGGAGATCTTCTCAGCCAGCATGATGGTGGTGGCGTTCAGGTTGCCGGTGATGATGCGCGGCATCAGCGAGGCGTCCACCACGCGCAGCCCGGACAGGCCGTGCACGCGGCCCTGGCCGTCGGTCACCGCCAGCGCGTCGCTGCCCATGCGGCAGGTGCCGCAGGGGTGGAAGGCGGTTTCCGCCCGGTCGCGCACGAAGTCGTCCAGCTCCCGGTCGCTCTTCAGGTCCACGCCGGGGCTCAGCTCGCGGCCCCGGTAGGGGTCGAGGGCCGGCTGGGCCATGATCTCGCGGGTGATGCGGATCGCCGCGCGGAATTCCTCCCAGTCCTGGGCGTGGCTCATGTAGTTGAACAGGATGCTCGGATGCTGGCGCGGGTCGCGGGACCGGGCGCTTACCCGGCCGCGGCTCGGCGAACGCATGGAGCCGACGTGGGCCTGGAAGCCGTGTTCCTTCACCGCGTTGCTGCCGTTGTAGTTGATGGCCACCGGCAGGAAGTGGAACTGGATGTTCGGCCAGGCGAAGGATTCGTCGGTGCGGATGAAACCGCCCGCCTCGAACTGGTTGCTGGCGCCGATGCCGCTGCCGGCGAACAGCCACTGGGCGCCGATGGCCGGCTGGTTCCACCACTGCAGCGCAGGGTACAGCGACACCGGCTGCTTGCAGGCGTACTGCAGGTACATCTCCAGGTGGTCCTGCAGGTTCTCGCCGACGCCGGGCAGGTCGAGCACCAGCGGCACGTCCAGGTCGCGCAGCAGCGGCGCCGGGCCGACGCCGGAACGCTGCAGGATCTGCGGCGAGGCGATGGCCCCGGCGCACAGCAGCACCTCGCGGCGGGCGCGGGCCTGTTCCGGCTGGCTGGAATTGCCGCGCAGGTAGGCCACGCCGCTGGCGCGCAGGCCGTCGAACAGGATGCGCTCGGTGAGGGCGTGGGTGCGGATGGTCAGGTTCGGCCGCTGGCGAGCCTGGTCCAGGTAGCCGCGCGCGGTGCTGGCGCGCCGGCCGTTGGGCGTCACGGTGCGGTCCATCGGCCCGAAGCCTTCCTGGCGGTAGCCGTTGAGGTCGTCGGTGCGCGCGTAGCCGGCCTGCTCGCCGGCTTCGACCATGGCATGGAACAGCGGGTTGTTACCGGCCTTGGGCGTGCACACCGACACCGGGCCGCTGTCGCCGTGGTAGTCGTTGGCGCCGCTGTCGCGGGTCTCCGCCTTGCGGAAGTAGGGCAGGCAGTCGAGGTAGCTCCAGTCTTCCAGGCCGGGTTCCTGGGCCCAGTGGTCGAAGTCCAGGGCGTTGCCGCGGATGTAGCACATGCCGTTGATCAGCGAGGAACCGCCCAGGCCCTTGCCGCGTCCGCATTCCATGCGGCGGTGGTTCATGTGCGGCTCCGGGTCGGTCTCGTAGGCCCAGTTGTAGCGCCGGCCCTGCAGCGGGTAGGCGAGGGCGGCGGGCATCTGGGTGCGGAAGTCCAGGCGATGGTCCGGGCCGCCGGCTTCCAGCAGCAGCACGCTGACCTCGGGGTCCTCGGTCAGGCGCGTGGCCAGCACGTTACCGGCCGAACCGGCGCCGATGATGATGTAGTCGAATTCCATGGGAACTGCCTTTCCTCGAGACGGTGGCCATGGCATTGACGGCCACCTACGGTGAAGTGATTGCGCGGGCCTGGCGGTCGGCGCTTTTCCGGCCGCCCGGGCGGCTTGCACGGGCCCCGGGCTTGCATGGCCTTGGGCTTGCTCGGGCCTTGGACTTGCCCGGACCCTGTAGGAGGGGCTTTAGCCGCGATGCTTTTCGGGTGTAGGGCGGACAGCGCTCTTCTGTCCGCCGATGGCGTCCGACCGAGGCCGCACAACGTTGTCCGCCCTACACCGCAACGCTCGCGGCCACGGGTTCAGTCGAACGGCGACACGAACTCGCCCAGCTCCACCTGCACCGACTTGATGCGCGTGTAATGGGCCAGCGCGGCCAGGCCGTTCTCGCGGCCGATGCCGGAGTGCTTGTAGCCGCCCACCGGCATCTGCGCCGGGGACTCGCCCCAGGTATTGATCCAGCAGATGCCAGCTTCCAGGCGGTGGATCAGCCGGTGCGCGCGGGCCAGGTCGGGGGTCACCACGCCGGCGGCCAGGCCGTAGTCGGTGGCGTTGGCGCGGCGGATGACCTCTTCTTCATCGTTGTAGCCGAGCACGCACATCACCGGGCCGAAGATCTCCTCGCGCACGATGCGCATGTCGTCGCGGCAGGCGCTGAAGATGGTCGGCGCCACGTAGGCGCCCTCGGCGAAGGCGCCTTCACGCACCCGGCCGCCACCGACCAGCACGCGCGCGCCCTCGTTCACGCCGCTGTTGATGTGCTCCAGCACGCGCTCCATGTGGGCGAAGCTGACCAGCGGGCCGAAGCGGGTGGCCGGGTCCAGCGGGTCGCCGGGCTGGATGCGCAGGGTGCGCTCCAGCAGCTTTTCCTCGAACGCGCCCTGCAGCTCGCTCGGCACGAACACCCGGGTGCCGTTGGTGCACACCTGGCCGCTGCTGAAGAAGTTGGCGGCGATGGCGATGTCGGCGGCGCGGTCCAGGTCGGCGTCGGTGCAGACGATCAGCGGCGACTTGCCGCCCAGCTCCAGGGTCGTTTCCTTGAGCGTGGCGCCGGCGCTGGCCGCCACCTTGCGACCGGTGACGGTGCCGCCGGTGAAGGACACCTTGGCGATGCCCGGGTGCTCCACCAGCCACTGGCCGACCTCGGCGCCGCTGCCGTTGAGCACGTTGAACACGCCGTCGGGCAGGCCGGCCTCGGTGTAGATCTCGGCCAGCTTCAGGGCGGAAAGCGGGGTGACTTCGCTGGGTTTGAAGATCATCGCGTTGCCGGCGGCCAGGGCCGGGGCGGACTTCCACAGGGCGATCTGGATCGGGTAGTTCCAGGCGCCGATGCCGGCCACCACGCCCAGCGGCTCGCGGCGGGTGTAGGCGAAGGCCGTGTCGCGCAGCGGGATCTGTTCGCCTTCGATGGCCGGGATCAGCCCAGCGTAGTACTCCAGCACGTCGGCACCGGTGACGATGTCCACGCTCCGGGTTTCCGACAGCGGCTTGCCGGTGTCGAGGGTTTCCAGCAGCGCCAGTTCATCGTTGCGCTCGCGCAGGATGTCCACGGCCCGACGCAGGATGCGGGCGCGCTCGAAGGGGCCCATGGCCGCCCAGATCTGCTGGCCCTGGCGGGCGCTGGTTACGGCCTGCTCGACGTCGTCGCGGCCGGCGCTGTGCACCCGGGCCAGGATTTCGCCGTTGGCCGGGTTGATGGATTCGAAGAGGGTGCCGGAGGTCGCCGCGACCGGGCGGCCGGCGATGTAAAGCAGTTGTTCGCCGAAGCGGGGCATGGGGGCTCCTTGAGTCATCACAACCACTGCGCCACGCGCTCCGGGTTCTGCTCCACCCAGGCGCGGGCGGCATCGGCGGGCTTGGCGCCGTCGCGGATGGCTAGCATCACCGCGCCGATTTCCTTGTCCTGCCAGGCGAACTTCTTCAGGAACGCGGCCGCCTCGGGGGCCTTGGCGTGCAGGCCGGGATTGACCGCGTTGTGCACCTGCTCGGCATCGCCGAACACCTTCTTCGGGTCGTCCAGGAAGCGCAGCTCCCACTTGGCGGTCATCCAGTGCGGAATCCAGCCGGTGACCACGATGGGCTTGTTGGCCTGTACGGCGCGCGCCAGGGCCACGGTCATCGCCGGGCCGGAGCTGGCCATTAGGTTGAGGTCCAGGTCGTAGGCCTTGATGGCGTCCTCGGTGCGACGCATCACGCCGGCGCCGGCGTCGATGCCGGTGACCTGGCCGCGCAGGTCCTTCCTGATGCTGTTCAGGTCAGCGATGGACTGCACATTCATATAGGTGGGCACCAGCAGGCCGATGCGTGCGCCGCTGTAGTTGACGCCCAGCAGCTCCACCTTGTCCTTCAGGCGCGCGTAGTACTCGCCGTGGGTGGCCGGCAGCCAGGCGGAGAGGGTGGCGTCCAGGTCGCCGCGCGCCACGCCCTGCCACATGATGGCGGCTTCCACCGCCTTGAGTTCCACCGGATAGCCGAGCTTGCTGCGCAGGATCTCGGCCGCCACGTGGCTGGTGGCGACGCTGTCGTCCCAGCCGTTGACGTAGCCGAAGGTCAGGGTGGGCTTGTCGGCGGCGTGCGCGCCGGCGGTCAGGCCGAGGGCCAGGGCGGCGGTGCAGAGGATTTTCTTGAGCATGGGAAGTCTCCTTGTCGACAGCCTTACAGGCCGATGTGCCGGCGCACGGCGCTCAGGCCGTCCTCGCCGGTGAAGGTGGTGACGCCGTCGAGCCAGCGCTCGAGGATGGCCGGGTTGGCCTTCAGCCAGGTGCGGGCGACCACCTGCGGGTCCTGCTTGTCCAGCACCTTCTCCATCAGCTGGCTTTCGATCTCGACGCTGAATTGCAGGTTGTTGAGCAGTCGGCCCATGTTCGGGCAGCGCGTCTCGTAGTCCGGCGGCACCACGGTGAACACCTTGGCGGCGCCATGGTCCGGACCGAACAAGTCGTCGCCGCCATCCAGGTAGGTGATGTCGAACTGGGTGTTCATCGGGTGCGGCGCCCAGCCGAGGAACACCACCGGCTTCTTCTGGCGAATGGCGCGCTGAACCTGCACCAGCATGCCGGCCTCGCTGGATTCCACCATGCGGAAGCCGCCCAGGCCGTACTGGTCGTTGTCGATCATCTGCTGGATCAGCAGGTTGCCGTCGTTGCCCGGCTCGATGCCGTAAAGGCGGCCGCCCAGCGCGTCCTTGAAGCGGGCGATGTCCTGGAAGCTCTTCAGGCCGGCCTCGGCGGCGTAGGTGGGCACCGCCAGGGTGTACTTGGCGCCGTCCAGGTTGGGGGTGGGCAGTACCTTGATGCCGTCGTTCTTCAGGAACGGCTCCACGATACTGTCCATGGACGGCGCCCAGTAGCCGAGGAAGGCGTCGATCTGGCCGTTCTTCACGCCGGTGAAGGCGATCGGTACCGAGGCCATCACCTTGCGGGGCTGGTAGCCCAGCCCTTCACTGAGGGTCATGGCCACGCCGGTGGTGGCGGCGATGTCGGCCCAGCCGATTTCGGCGAAGCGCACCGGCTGGCAGCTGGCCGGCTCGGCGGCCAGGGCGGGCTGGGCGAGGGCGGCGCACAGCAGGGCGGCGCCGCTCAGGGTGAGGCGGTTGTTCATGACGGTTCCTGTGTCGTGGAGCGGGAGGTGAACAGGCGATCGAACCAGGCGCGCAACGCGCCGCGCGCCGGACGTGGGGTGCCGAAGCTTTCGGTGATGCGGTCGAGAATGATCGCCAGCAGCACCACGGCCATGCCGCTTTCGAAGCCCAGGCCGATGTCCAGGCGCTGGATGCTGGCCAGCACGTCGTTGCCCAGGCCGCCGGCGCCGACCATCGAGGCGATGATCACCATCGACAGCGCCATCATGATGGTCTGGTTGACCCCGGCCATGATCGACGGCAGCGCGTTGGGCAGCTGCACCTTGAACAGCAGTTGGCGACGGTTGCAGCCGAATGCCTGGCCGGCCTCCACCAGCTCGCGGTTGACCTGGCGGATGCCCAGGTTGGTCAGGCGCACCGCCGGCGGCATGGCGAAGATCACCGTGGCGAGGATGCCCGGCACGCGGCCCAGGCCGAACAGCATGGCGGCGGGAATCAGGTAGACGAACGCCGGCATGGTCTGCATGAAGTCCAGCACCGGGCGGATGATGGCGGCCACGCGGTCGCTGCGCGCCGCCCAGATGCCAAGCGGCACGCCCAGCAGCAGGCTGATCAGCGTGGCCGAGAAGGTCAGGCCGAGGGTGACCAGGGTCTGCTCCCAGAAGCCGGTCAGCAGGATCAGAGCGAAGGCCACGGCGGTGAACAGCGCGAAGCGCACGCCGATGCGCCACAGGCCCAGTGCTACGAACAGTGCGATCAGCAGCCAGGCCGGGGGCAGCATCAGCAGCGCTTCGATGCCTTCGGAAAAGCCGCTGACCACCTGACCGGCGCTGTCGAAGGCGCCACCATGGTTGTCCAGCAGGTTCTGCACGCCGTCGTTGATCCAGCTGCCGAGGTCGAGGGTCTTGTCGCTCATGCCTGGCCCCCCTTCAACTGGGTGAGCACGGCGGTCTTGCTGATGGCGCCGCAGTAGTTGCCATCTTCATCGACCACTGGCACCGGGCCGGGGCTTTCCACCAGGCGCTCGATCACCTGTTCCAGCGAGGCGTCGGCGGGCATGGGATCGACACTTTCCAGCGATTCGCTGTGCACGCGCGCGCCCTGGTCTTCCTGGACCAGCTGCGCGGCCTGTTCACGGCTGATCACCCCACGCAGAGTATTGTCCTCGTCGATGACGATGCCGAACGCCTTGTTCTGCTCCTCCAGGGTACGGCACACGGTGGACGCCCGGGGCGCCTTGCCGTTGTGCACGAACATCGGCACGTCATCGCTGGTCAGCTGGCCGGCGGTCAGGTAGCGGCTGGTATCCACGGCATCGAAGAAGTTCCGCACATAGTCGTTGACCGGGTTGTCGATCAGCTCCTGGGGCGTGCCGACCTGGATCAGCCGGCCGCCTTCCATGATCCCGATGCGCGTGCCGATGCGCAGGGCTTCTTCGATGTCGTGGGAGACGAACAGGATGGTGCGCCGGTGCTGGCGTTGCAGTTCCAGCAGCACGTCCTGCATTTCGCGGCGCTTGAGCGGGTCGAGGGCGGAGAAGGCCTCGTCCATGATGATCAGCGAGGGGTCCACGGCCAGCGCGCGGGCCAGGCCGACCCGCTGCTGCATGCCGCCGGACAGCTCGTGAGGGAACTTGTCGGCGAAGGGGGCCAGGCCGACCTGTTCGAGCACCGCCATGGCGCGGGCTTCGCGCTCGGCGCGGGGCTCGCCGGCGACTTCCAGGCCGAAGGCGGCGTTGTCCAGCACGCTGCGCCCGGGCATCAGCGCGAAGGACTGGAACACCATGCTCATGTCGCGGCGGCGCAGTTCGATCAGTTGCGCCTCGGGCAGGGTGGCGATGTCCCGGCCGTCGATGAACACGGCGCCGGCGCTGGGTTCGACCAGGCGGTTGATGAGGCGGATCAGGGTGGACTTGCCTGAGCCGGAGAGGCCCATGAGCACGAAGATCTCGCCTTCCTGGACACTGAACGAGACGTCGCAGACGCCGATCACGTTGCCGGTGTCGGCCAGGATGCGGTCCTTGTCATGGCCCTGTTCGAGGAGGCGGATGGCCTGCTTTGGGTCGGGGCCGAACACCTTGAACAGATGTTCGACGACGATTTTTCCATGCGACATGGAAAGGCTCCTTTGGCTATCTCCCTTCATCCAAGGCCTGGCGCGCGGCCATGGATGGTCGCCGGGACACGGCACACGGCCGGCCCGCTGGCGAGGGCATGATGAATGGGGCTGGCAAGACGAGTGCGCGACAACAAGACACGGCGGATGCAGAACGTGCGGCCACGTTGCGCAACTGTGCCAGTCCCCTCGAAGTGTGCGGTTTCAATGTTTCTTGCCATATTCGAATGTTCTTCGAGTGGGGCAGAACGAAATGAAAACGTCAGGCGTCATTAATTCTTGAATAACTTGACGCTCTATTCTCGCGATCAGGGTCCGCTCGCTTGGGGCTGAATATTTCACCCTGTGCAAACAGTGTGAATGGACCTCGATCCGATCGAGCTGCGAAACCTTAACAGAAGGGTTGGGGGGGCTGGTCAACCCTTGGAGGCCGCGCCTGGCGCGGTTCTGGCTTGCATACTCCCCCTGGAGGCCAGGTATCACGGGGGCTTCGGGAAAATCGAAAAAGTTCAGAAAATTTCGTGGGCGGAGCAACTTGCGCGGCGTTCGGGAGTGAATCTGGCGAGAGGGATGGGCGGGTTCAGGTGGGTTTTTTGTCTTCGAAGAGGTCGTGCGCGGTAGTTGCGGCTTGGAGAAGATTTTGGAGTTTCCAATCTTATTCAGAACGCAACTTCCATGAGCCAGAAGACTATTCCGCGCGGGTACATTCCATTCAATTGCAGGCCCGTCTGTGCAGTTGCGGCTGCTCTGTGGGCACCGCCTCGGCGGCCAGGAAAAACGCTGACCGCCATTGCGCACGCTGCCCTGGGTTGCCCGCCTCAGGCCCGGCTCAGCCAGCCCATCACCAGGCGATTCATCCAGGCCGGCGCCAGTTGGCCGCTCAGGTACAGCAGGCGGAACTGCCAGCCCACCGGGCGGTGCACCCGCGGGCCGTGGGCCTGTTGCCAGGCGGCCTGGGCAATCTGTTCGGCATTCAGTTTCACGCTCAAGCGGCGCATCACCGGCGGGGTGAAGCGCTGGCTGGTGACCATCGGTGTGGCCACGAACAGCGGCATCAGGTCGCCGACGCGAATGCCGTGCTCGCGCCATTCCAGCTCCAGCGCCTCGGTCAGCCCGCGCACCGCGAACTTGCTGGCCGAGTAGCTGGCCATGGTCGGCGCGCCGTATTGCGCCGAGGCCGAGCTCATGTTGATCACCTGGGCGTTGGCGGTGCGCTTCAGGTAGGGGAAGGCGGCATGGCACAGGTTGAGCAAGCCGAGCACGTTGATATTCAGGGTGCGCGCGTGCTCCTCCAGGGCCAGCTCGGCGAACGGCCCGCAGCGCAGGATGCCAGCACCGTTGAACAGCAGGCGCAACTGGCCGTCATGCCCGGCGCAGAATGCCTCCAGGGCTTCGCGCACCGCGTCCGCATCGGTGACATCCAGCGCCTGGTGCCAGGCGCCGCCCAGTTCCTCGGCCAGCGTGGTCAGGGCGCCCCGGTCGATATCCAGCAGGCCGACGCTCCAGCCCTGGCGGTGAAACAGCCGCGCGGTGGCGGCGCCGATGCCCGATGCGGCGCCGGTGATGAGTATGTTGTGCATGCTGATAGGTCCTTTCTTGTTGTTATGGGTGGTTCAGGTGGGTGCGCAGGGCGGTCAGCGCTTTCCTGGCCGCCGGCGGAGGACAAGAAGAACGTTGTTCACCCTACGGATTGGCCAGGAACTCCGCCACCCGTTGCACCGCCAGATCGGCCACGTCGAGTACGCCGACATGGGCCTGGAACACGTGCCAGCAACCGGGGTAGCGCTCCAGGCGTAACGCCGCGCCGGCGGCCTGGGCGCGTTCGGCCAGGCGCAGGCTGTCGTTGAGCAGCAGCTCGTCCTCGCCCACCTGCAGCAGCAGCGGCGGCAGGCCGGAGAGGTCGGCGAACACTGGCGAGAGCGAGGGCTTGCGCGGGTCGCTGCCGGGCTGGGCGGTCAGCGCGCGGGCCTGTTCGATCCACGGCAGGCTGATCATCGGATCGCCGGCGGGCGGCCGATGCAGCTGCTCGAAGCTGAGGTCGGTGACCGGCGAGAAGCACACCAGTGCCCGGGGCAGCGGCTGGCCGCGCTCCCTGAGCTCCAGGGTGGTGGTCAACGACAGATGCCCGCCGGCCGAATCGCCGCCGAGGATGATCTGTTCCGGTCGATAACCCTGGTCCTGCAGCGCCTGGTAGGCTGCCAGGGCGTCGATCAGCTGGGCCGGGTAGCGGTACTCCGGGGCCAGGCGATAATCGATGGCGCAGACGCTCAGCCCGCACTGCCGGGCCAGGGCGCCGCACAGGGCGCGGTGAGTGGCGGGCGAGCCCAGCAGATAGCCGCCGCCGTGCAGGTACAGCCAGACCTGGCCGTTGTCCCGTGCCGGGCGATGCCACTCGCAGGGAATGCCGCCCAGTTGGCCCGCAGTGCGGGTCACGCCGCGCGCCGGTAGCGTGAGGCTGGTCAGTGCGCGCAGCACCGCGCGTTGCCCGGCGATGGGCATGCCCGGACGGATCAGGCCACGGAACAGCAGGCGCAGGCTGGTGCGCAGGACGCCGGTCAGCAAGCGTTGTGCGGTGCCGGGCGGATGGGGCAGGTCGACGTAGGCAGTCATGCAGAAGCTCCAGGAACGTGAGTGAGAACACGGTAGCCTGCCTGGCCGCCGGTTACCGATGCGCCGTTCGCAATGAGGCCTGGTTTCGTAACGAGCGGTGTCGTGCCATGCCCCTACCTTCGTTGGGCTCGTGCCAGGCGCTGCGGCGGCGCCGTCGCAAACGTTACGCCCGCCGGAGCCTCTCGCGGCCCGGCATGCGTTCCCCGTTGTAACAGGCCAATCCTTGGGTGGGGCGGCTGCCGGGGGGGTATCCCGGATGCCAGAGCGTTCGGCCGAAAGGCACGATGACTGGCATGGAACCTGCCATCTCCCCACGGCTGATGTGTACAGCCCCGTTGCGGGGAGGCCATTGCACGCTGCGCCTCACATCAACTGCTGCGAGATTGCCATGAAGAAGACCACCACCCTGCTGGCCCTGGGCCTGGGGGCCTGTCTGACCACAGGCGCCGCCCACGCTTCATTGCTCGACAGACTGTTTGGAACATCCGACTACACCAAGACCCGTTACCCCATCGTGCTGTCCCACGGCATGCTCGGCTGGGACAGCATGCTTGGCATCGACTACTGGTACGGCATTCCCGGCGCGTTGCGCAGTGGCGGCGCCAGCGTCTACACCACCGAGGTGAGCCAGTTGAACACCTCCGAAGTGCGCGGCGAGGAACTGATCGAGCAGGTCGAGGACATCGTCGCCCTGAGCGGCAAGCCCAAGGTCAACCTGATCGGCCACAGCCACGGCGGCCCCACCGTGCGCTACGTGGCGGCCATGCGCCCGGATCTGATCGCCTCCGCCACCAGCGTCGGCGCACCGCACACTGGTTCGGACCTGGCCGACTTCCTCAAGCTGTTCCCGGACGGCTCGCTGACCCAGACCATCGTTTCCGAGCTGGTCAACCAGATCGGCAAGATGATCCATTTCCTCTCCGGTAGCCCCAGCACCAACCCGCAGGACTCCCTGGGCTCGCTGGAGTCGCTGCACAGCGAAGGCGCCGCGCGCTTCAACGCCAAGTTCCCGCAGGGCATGCCCCTCAGGAAATGCGGCGAGGGCGCCTACAAGGTCAATGGCGTGAACTACTACTCCTGGAGCGGCACCAGCCCGCTGACCAATCCGCTGGATCCCAGCGACGGGATGATGGGCGTGGCGTCACTGACCTTCATCGGCGGCGAGGCCAACGACGGTATGGTCGGGCGCTGCAGCTCGCACCTGGGCAAGGTGATTCGCGACAACTACCGGATGAACCACCTGGACGAGGTCAACCAGTTCTTCGGCCTCACCAGCCTGTTCGAGACCGATCCGGTCACCGTCTACCGCCAGCATGCCAACCGTCTGAAGAACGACGGCCTCTGACCCCGGAGGGGCCGGGGACGGCCCCTTCGCTTCGCAAAGGAGATACCGATTCGTTGACCGTCTTCCGCCAGCATGCCAATCGCCTCAGGCTGAGGGCTTGCAAGGGCCGGACCCGCCGCTCGCCACAACCAGGGAAGGTGCTTATGAAGCGTGTGCTGATAGTCGTGCCGCTGGCTGTTCTGGTCAGCTATGCCGGCTTCCATCATCTCGGGCGTTCGTCCGCAACGCCGGCGGCATCGCCGCGCCTGGAATGGGCTGAGCCGCGGGTGTCGGCCCCCGTGGCGTCGCCGCCGGATCCGGCGTCAGCGCCATCGCGCACTGCCGAGGCGCTGCTTGCCAGCCTGCCGCCGTCCTTTCGCGGCACCGAGGTGGATGGCGGCTTCGAGGTGGATGCGGCGGGCAATCTGATCGTTACCCAGGAGGTTCGCCACCTGTTCGACTACTTCCTGGCCGCCATCGGCGAGGAGCCGCTGGAGCGCACCCTCGAACGCCTGCGTGACTACATCGACGCCAGCCTGGCAGCACCCGCCCGCAATCAGGCACAGGCGCTGCTCGACCAGTACCTGGACTACAAGCAGCAACTGGCCCAGCTGGAACAGGAGCTGCCGCAGCTGGCCACGCTGGATGGTCTGCGCAGCCGCGAGGCTGCCGTACAGGCCCTGCGCGCCCGGGTGTTCAGCGCCGAAGCACACCAGGCGTTCTTCGCCCGCGAGGAAGGTTTCAATCGCTTCAGCCTGGAGCGCCTGGCCATCCGCCAGAACCCCGATCTGGACGATGCGGGCAAGGCGCAGGCCATCGACCGGCTGCGCGCCGGACTGCCCGAGGCGCTGCATGCGCATGTGCTGCCGCAGTTGCAGCAGGAGTTGCGCGTGCAGACCGAACGGCTCGGGCCTGACGCCACGCCTGCCCAGGTTCGCCAGCTTCGCCAGCAACTGGTGGGCGCCGAGGCCACCGCACGCCTGGAAGTGCTGGATGCCCAGCGACAGCAATGGCGCCAGCGCCTGAAGGACTACCTGACCGAGAAGCAACGCCTCGAAACGCACCCCGGACTGAGCGGCGCGGAGCGCGAGGCCGCGTTGCAGCGGTTGATCGAGGAGCGCTTCGACGAACGCGAGCGTCTGCGCCTGGACGCCGCCGAGCGGTTGTTGCACGCCCGTGAAAAGATGGAAGGCCGCGCGCAGGCCGGCCTGGACGGCTAGGATCAATGGACGGCTTCGGTCTGCTTCTCCAAAGCCGTTGGCACAGAGCCCGCCGGCACCTGCCCGGTCTGGTAGCCGGGCGAGGTGCGAGCCTGTCACGTATGGGCCTCTGCGGTGCGACAGACGATCGATCGAGAGGAGCGTTCAGTCATGGGCAAGACCTTGCACGAAGATGTCAGCAATACGGTTCTGCGTCGCATGAAGGAAAGCGGGTTCGACTTCGCGCGCGTCCATCCCATCGAGTTCTACGCCATCTTTCCCGACGAGGACGGGGCGCGCCGCGCGGCGCGCAACTTTCGGGGCGAGTCCCTCAATGCCCAGGTCAGCGCGCGCAGCGATGGTTCCTGGAACTTGCAGGTCAGCAAGGTGATGTTCGCCACCCGCGCCGGTATCGGCGATTTCGAGCAGGGGCTGGAGGACCTGGTCGAGCCGCTGGGTGGCGTGCTGGATGGCTGGGGTGTGACACAGGAGCTGGCCGCCGCCAAGTCGGACTGAAAGACCGCGCCGCCGTAGCTTCGGCTTGCGGCGGCGCGCGTCCCTCGGAGTGTCTGCATGGAACGCCATGACGGGGCCGCAGGAAGCGCGCCATTGATATTCCGCGAGCGTCTCGTCCTGCTGCTGGAACAGGGCAGGCGGGTGCCGCTGACCCTGATGCTGGCACCGCCCGGCGCCGGCAAGACCACCGCGCTGCGGCAGTGGCTCGAGGGCCCGGGCGACGTGCGCAAGATCTACCACCCCGTTCCCCGGCGCGACGACGAGCCACGGCGCTTCTTCCGCGGCCTGCTCGAAGCGCTGGAGCGACAGGTCGAGGGCTTGGCTGTTGGCGGAATGATCGGGCGCGTACTGCGCTTGGCGCCGGCCGCACTGGGGGAGTGGCTGGCGGTGCGCCTGGCGCGTAGTCCCGAGCCCCTGTGTCTGATCCTCGACGACTTTCAGCACATCGGCGACGCTGACGTCCTGGCCGGACTGGCGGCCTTGCTGGAGCGTCTGCCCAGCCACGTGCGGGTGCTGATCGCCAGCCAGGTGCGGCCGGATCTGCCCCTGGTGCGCCTGCAGGTGACCAACCGCGTGCAGCTTGTCGACGCGGCCGACCTGGGCTTCTCGGCAGAGGAGGTTTGCGAGCTGCATGAGCGGCTGGGCGGCAGCCGGCTGGACGAGCAGGCGCTCGCCAGCCTGCTGGCAATCACCGAGGGCTGGGCCACCGGCGTCGCGT
Source organism: Pseudomonas flexibilis (assembly GCF_000802425.1). Lineage (GTDB taxonomy): Bacteria > Pseudomonadota > Gammaproteobacteria > Pseudomonadales > Pseudomonadaceae > Serpens > Serpens flexibilis. The sequence continues at coordinate 53,872 of NZ_JRUD01000030.1, forward strand.
TGGCATTACGCCTGCGTGCCCTGCAGGGCGATGCTGTGCCGGCTCGCTTCGATGGCAGCCATGCGGGCATCGCCGCGTTCTTCGACCAGGAAGTGCTGCGCGGCCTCCCGGACAGCTGTCGCCAGTTGTTGATCACCTCGGCGGTGTTCGAGCGTTTCGACGGCCCCGCCTGCGATGCCGTGCTGGGCTCCCAGGGTGCCGCCCGGCAGCTGGAACGCCTGGCGGTACGTCAGCTGTTCCTGCTGCCGCTGCCCGAGCCCGGCTGGTACCGCCATCACGCGCTGCTGCGCGATTTTCTCGCCGGCCGCCTGGCCATCGAACAGCCTGAACGGGTCGGCGACCTGCATGGCCGCGCCGCGGCCCATTTCCTGCGCAGAGGCGAATATGAACAGGCCGTGAGGCATGCCTGGCAGAGCGCCGATGACGCGCTGTTCCAGTCCGTGCTGAGCGCCTGTTGCGGGGCCTGGCTGGCCAGCGGCGAGTTCGCCGCCATCATCCATTGGCTGGGGCGGCTCCCCGAAGAGCGGCTGCGCGGCGACCCGCGCCTGCTGCTGTGCCTGGTGGAGGCACTGACCCTGTCGAGGCGTTTCCACCAGGCCAGCCACCACCTCGCCCAGGCTTGCGCGCTGTCCGCCGATCCGGCCAGCCTGCGCTGCCTGGCCTTCTACCTGCAGCTGTTCCAGCAGGACCGCCACTTCGTGCCCGAGCCCAACTGGGAACGCCTGACCGACACCGAACAGCCGTTGGCCATCCGCGCCCGCGCCCTGGTGATAGGCGCCTATCACCATTTGCTCGGCGGCCGGCTGGCGCGCGCGTTGCGTTTCGCCGTGCAGGGCAAGGAGCTGCTGGCCGAAGCCGGACTGGCGTTCCTGGAAAGCTACGCCGATCTGGTGATCGCCCTCTGCCACCGCCAGGCCGGTCGGGTTGCCCAGGTGCGCCGCGAGGTCAGTGCGGATTTCCAGCGCACCGATCCCTCTCGGCCGGCCTGGGTCAACCGGGCCACGGCCATGGTGGTGGCGCTGTATGAGCAGAATCGCCTGGAGGCCGCCGAACCGCTGTGCGAACAGCTGCTGGCGCGGGTCAGCGCGTCGTCGGCGACCGAGGCCATCGCCACTGTCTACCTCACCCTGTCGCGGCTACTGTTCCGCCGCCAGGCCCACGAGCGGGCGAGCCGTCTGCTGGAGCAACTGGCGGGCCTGCTGCAACTGGGGCAGTACACGCGTTTTTCCAGCCAGTTGATCCAGGAGCAGGCACGCCAGGCCTGGCTGTCCGGGCGCACGGCGCTGCTGGAAAGCCTGGTGCGCCGCTACCGGCTTGACGTGGCGCTGGCCGAGGGCAGCTGGGAGCGGGTGCGCGAGCATGACGAGTGCTGGGAGCGCCGCGGGCTCGCCGTGGTGTACTGGCTCCAGGCGCGCGGCCAGCACGGCCGCGCCGAGCGGGTGCTGCGGGTGCTGCTGGAAGCGCTGCGGCGTGGCGAGCTGCGGGCGCGGCAGTTGATCGTCGAGGCCAACCTGCTGACGCTGCTGGCGCGCCAGCACGACGACGCCGAACAGTTGAGTGCGCTGGTGCGCCTGGTCGAGGAGTACGGGCTGGTCACCATCAACCGCTCGGTGTTCGACGAGGCGCCGGGGTTCGGCGAAGGGGTGTTCGGGCTGCTCGATGCGACCGGGCTGGACATCCCCGAACGCTATCGGCAGCTGTTCGGCGAGTTCCTGGCCCCCCGGCCGCCGGCGCAGCGGCCCTGGCTGGCCGGCCTGCTCACCGGCAAGGAAGTGGAGATCTTCGACTGTCTGCTACAGGGGCTCTCCAACACCGAGATCAGCGTGCGGACCGGCATCGCCCTGTCCACCACCAAGTGGCACCTGAAGAACATCTACGCGAAGCTCAACGTGGCCAACCGCACCGAGGCGATCCTCTGTGCGCGGCCACGCTCTGTTTCCTGACGAGCTGCAGGCCCATGCGCCCTTTCCCCTCCCTGGGGAGGGGGGCAGCCCCTGGCCTCCCTTCCTAAGCTGGTGCCGCCGAACCGCTCGGCACCACACAATAAAAACAAGGGAGATACTGCATGTCCGTCTGGGTAACATGGCCAGCCCTCACCAAGCTGGGAACGCTAGGCATCTTCGCAGGCCTGATCACGCTCGCGATGGAGCGCGAGGCGCTGTTCGAAAACAACCTCATCGACGTAGAAAACTACGAGCGCCACAACGCCGATATCACCTGCGACCCGCGAAGCGAGATCGCACGTACCGAGGACGGCACCTGTAACATCCTGTCCAACCCATCCGAAGGTTCCGTGTACATGCGCTTCAGCCGTAACGTCGGCCTGAGCGCGGCACACGCCGAAACCGACACGCTGCTGACACCCAACCCGCGAGAGGTCAGTAACGTCCTGATGGCGCGCGACGAGTTCAAGCCCGCGCCCAGCCTCAACTTCATCGCCGCTGCATGGATCCAGTTCATGATCCACGACTGGTTCGACCACGGCCCGAACGCCGAAGCCGATCCGATTCAGATTCCGCTGCCGGCCGGCGACCCGCTCGGCTCCGGCACCATGTCGGTACGCCGTACCCAGGCCGACCCTAGCCGCACCCCGGATGAAGCCGCCCTGCCGCAGACCTTCCGTAACCACAACACCCACTGGTGGGACGGTTCGCAACTCTACGGCAGCAGCAAGGAAGCCAGTGACAAGGTCCGTTCCTTCGTGGATGGCAAGCTGAAGATCGATGCCAACAACCGCCTGCCCCGCGAGTTCGTCAGCGGCAAGCCGGTCACCGGCTTCAACGAGAACTGGTGGCTGGGCCTGAGCATGTTGCACCAGCTATTCACCCTGGAGCACAACGCCATCGCCGACCGGCTGAAGGCCCGCTACCCGGACAAGGATGACCAGTGGCTGTACGACAAGGCCCGTCTGATCAACTCCGCGCTGATGGCCAAGATCCACACCGTGGAATGGACGCCGGCGGTGATCGCCAACCCGGTGACCGAGCGCGCCATGTACTCCAACTGGTGGGGCCTGCTGGGCCAGGGCGGCCCGCGTAGCGATTTCCAGGAGGAAGTCCGCAAGCTGCGTGAGGATCTGGCCAAGTCCGACTCCTTCATCACGCGTATCCTGGGCTTTGACCCGAACCTTTCCGACGGCGTGGGCAACAGCGCCATCGACCACGCTCTGACCGGCATCGTGGGCTCGGCCGCCACCAACAACTACGGCGTGCCGTTCAGCCTGTCGGAGGAATTCGTCGCGGTTTACCGCATGCACCCGCTGATGCGCGACAACATCGAGGTGTATGACATCGGTTCGAACCTGGTTTCGCGCACCATTCCGCTGCAGAACGCCATCGACCGCGAGGCTGAGAACCTGCTGGCCGCCGAGCGTCCGGAGCGCCTCTGGTACTCCTTCGGCATCACCAACCCCGGCTCGCTCACCCTCAACAACTACCCGGGTTTCCTGCGCGACCTGTCCCTGCCGCTGGTAGGCAACGTCGACATGGCGACCATCGATGTGCTGCGTGACCGGGAGCGCGGCGTGCCGCGCTACAACGAGTTCCGCCGCCAGATTGGCCTGAATCCGATCACCAAGTTCGAGGACCTGACCAAGGATCCGGAAACCCTGGCCAACCTGAAACGCCTGTACAACAACGATATCGAGCAGATCGATGCATTGGTCGGCCAACTGGCCGAAACCGTGCGCCCGGATGGCTTCGCCTTTGGTGAAACCGCCTTCCAGATCTTCATCTCCGCAGCCTCGCGCCGCCTGATGGCTGACCGCTTCTACACCCAGGACTACCGCCCCGAGGTCTACACCCAGGAAGGTATCGACTGGGTCGAGCACACCACCATGGTGGACGTCCTGAAGCGCCACAATCCCCAGCTCAACAGCAGCCTGGTGGGCGTTGAGAACGCGTTCAAGCCCTGGGGCCTGAACATCCCGGCGGACTACGAGAGCTGGCCGGCGGCCAACAAGATGGAGAACCTCTGGGTCAACGGCGCCCTGCGTACCCAGTACCAGGACGGCGAACTGCCCCCGCTGGTGCCGGTCGATGTCGGCGGCCTGATCGGCTCCATCCTCTGGGACAAGGTGAAGAAAAATAGCGACGTCGCGCCGGTCGGCTACTCCAAACCGATCCACCCGCATGGGGTGATGGCCAAGGTGCGTTTCGTGCCGACTGCCAACAACGGCTATACCGGCCTGTTCGCCAGCGGTTCAGACCATAGCCTGCTGCGCCTCTCCGTTACCGGCGATCCGGCCGATCGCGGCTTCGCGCCGGGCCTGGCCTGGAAAGCCTTCGTGGATGGCCAGCCGTCGAAGAACGTCTCGGCGCTGTACACCCTGTCCGGCCAGGGCGGCAACTACAACTTCTTCGCCAACGAGCTCTCGCAGTTCGTTCAGACCGAGGCGAACGAAACCCTGGGCACCACGATCCTGTTCTCGGCGGTCACCCTGAAGCCGACCCTGCTGCGGGTCGACGACATGGCCAAGGTCAAGCAGGACGGCAGCGCTGTCAGCAGCCCCAAGGCGCCGACGCAGATCTACTTCGTGCCGCGCGCCGAGGTGAAGTCGCGATTCGCCAGCACGCCGCACGATTTCCGCGAGGATCTGCTGAGCATCGAGGAAGGCACCAAGCTGTATGACGTGTACGCCACCTCGATGGAAATCAAGACCTCGATCCTGCCGTCGCTGAATCAGCGCTATGCCAACGAGCGCCGCAGCAGTGCGCGCAAGATCGGCGAAATCGAGCTGACCTCGCCCTTCATCGCCTCGGCCTTCGGCGACACCGGTGTGTTCTTCAAGCACCAGCGTCACGAAGACAAGTAGTAAAGCGGTAGGCAGCACAGGGCCTCCGGCGCGAGCCGGGGGCTTTTTGTTTTGTGGGCGCAAAAGGCTTGAGTGCCGGCGTCAGGCGTGACGGTGTTATGCGGGACGTACCAGCGGTAGCGGGGACGACAGGTAGGGTGGACAACGTTTTTCTTGTCCACCGTCGTGCCGGAACGGCACGCCAGATTGCCCATCACGCGCCGTATCCAGCGCAGCGACATGAAGTGGCTTGCGGAGCGGGGGAACGAACAAGGCCGGCCGGAGGCGGCCCTTGTCGTTTGCCTGGCCCGGTCAGGCCAGCGGTGCGCGGCGGCGGTTCTGACGCCGCCATTGCTTGCGTCTGTTATGGCGCGCGCAGGTCCACCGGCCGATCCCCCGGCCCGTCGAACAACTGGTACTCATTGGGCGGAAGCAGCGCGCTGCGGCTGCCGTTGCTGAGCACGCGGATGTCGCCGTACTTGCGACCTGACAGCGCCGCCAGGCCGGCGGCATCGCGGACCACGCTGGGACGCAGGAACACCATCAGGTTGCGCTTGACATGCGTGTCCTTGGTGGAGCGGAACAGGCGGCCGAGCAGCGGGATGTCGCCGAGCAGCGGCACCTTGGATTCGCTGCGCGTCACGTCGTCCTGGATCAACCCGCCGAGCACCACCACCTGGCCGTCCTCGGCCAGGATGGTGCTCTTGATGGCGCGCTTGTTGGTGATCAGGTCGACCGCCCGCGCGGTCAGGCTGGCGCTGGGTGCGATGGAGGAAATTTCCTGCTCGATCTCCAGGCGCAGGGTGGCGCCTTCGTTGATGTGCGGGGTGACCTTGAGGGTGACGCCGATGTCCTGCCGCTCGATGGTGGTGAACGGATTACCGGCCCCGGAGGCATCGGTGGTGTAGGAACCGGTCTGGAAGGGCACGTTCTGGCCGACGAGGATTTCCGCGCGCTGGTTGTCCAGGGTCAGCAGGCTGGGCGTGGACAGCAGGTTGCTCTTGCTGTTCGACGACAGCGCGGTGATCAGCGCGCCGAAACTGTCGGTGCCCAGGCCGATGATGGCGCCGTCCGGCAGGCTCTCCGGCACGCTTTCATCCTGCAGGCTCTGCAGCAGGGAGCCGACCGACAGGCCGGTATTGGCGAAGTTCACTCCGCCGAGCCCGCCGGTGCTGCCGCGCGCATCGATGGCCCACTGCACGCCCAGGGCGTCGGCGATATCGCCGGACACCTCGACAATCGCCGCCTCCACCAGTACCTGGGCGCGCGGCACGTCGAGCTGGCGCACGACGTCCTCCAGGGTGTTCACGGTTTCCGGTTCGGCCAGCAGGATCAGTGCGTTGAGGCTTTCGTCGGCGCGGATCAGCATGTTGTTTGGCCGGCTGGCGGCGCCACCGCCGCCTTCCGGGCTGGCCATGCCTGCCGCCAGTTCGCCGAGGGTGGCGGCCAGGGTCTTGGCGTCGTTGTGGCGCAGACGAATCACCCGGGTGTTGGCCGAACGCACGCTGGGCGTGTCCAGCGCCCGGGCCATGGTGGCCAGCTTGGCGCGCGCGGCCGGCGGGCCCAGCAGGATCAGGCGGTTGGTTCGCCCGTCGGCGATCACCTGGGTGCCGTTGGCGCCGCCGGCCTGGCCCCGGGCGATGGCGGCGTTGAGGGTTTCCGCCGCGTCCATTACCCAGGCGTGCCGCAGGTTGAGCACGCTGTAGTCCTTCTCGTTCTTCTGGTCCAGCTGGCGGATCAGTTCCTCCAGGCGGGCGATGTTGGCGCGCCGGTCGCTGATGATCAGCGCGTTGCTGCTGGGCACGGCCGCCAGGTGGCCATACTGCGGCACCAGCGGGCGGATCAGCGGCAGCAGCTCGCTGGCAGCGTTGTGCTGCACCTGGATCAGGCGGGTCTCCAACTGGTCGGCCAGCGCCGCCGGCGCGCCGGCCTCGGCCTTGGCGTCGGCGTTGGGCACGATGCGCGCCTGGTCACCCTGGGGGATGACGGTAAAGCCGTGGGTGGACATCACCGAGAGAAACAGCTGGTAGGCCTCCCGGCTCGACAGGCGCGCCTGAGAGACCACGCTCACCTGGCCCTTCACGCGCGGGTCGACGATGAAGGTTTCCCCGGTGATCTCCGCCACCTGGTCGATGAACTCGCGGATGTCGGCATCCTTGAGGTTGATGGTCCAGTATTCGGCGGGCGGGCCATCCGCGACGGCGGCTGTCTGGGCCATGGCGGACAGGGAAAGGAACGAAGCCAGCAGCAGGCCGGCCAGGCGGAGGGCGAGGGGAGAGCGCGGCATCGGTCAGTCGCTTTGCGTGGGGGAGTCGGTAGGAGGCGGAAGCACATCAGCCTCGGCGGTGTTGCCCTGGATGCGCTGGCGCAGGGTGGCCATGCGTTCGCGCAGCTGTCTGAAGCGTTCTTCCTGCAGCATGGCCAGCTGTTCGCTGCTGGCGGCCGGGGCCTCAGCCGCTGCCGAGGCGGGAACGGCTGAGACGCCGCTGCCGGCCATCGCCTGTCGGCGGCGGGGGAAGGGCAGGGTTTCCAGTTTTCCGTTGCGGTCGATTTCCACCCGATCCGGGTAGACCGCATGCAGGCGCACGCCCGGCTCCAGCTGGCTGTTCACCGTCTGGCGCCGGGCCGGGCCGCCATCGCGCTGGATGATGGCGCGCGAGCGCGCCGGGTCCGGATGCACGAAGCTGCCATGCAGGGTCAGGCGCAGGGTGGTGGCGGGCGGCGCCACCGGTGCGGCGCGCGGCGGTAGGCCGAACAGGTTGGCCAGTTGTCGCGGCGCGACGCTGGTGATCGGCGCCTGCGGGCGGGGCAGTGCGACCACCGGCTCGCTGCGCAACAGGTTCAGCCAGGCGCTGCCGCGCCAGGCCAGATGAACGGCGGTGCCCAGCAGCAGGACGATGGCGAGCAGAAGCGGGGCCTGCAGCGACCACCAGTGCGCATTGCCGAATCGGGACAAGAAAGGCTCCCTGCACGTGTTCTTGTTATGGGTCCGTGGGTGGCGAATCGAGCATAGACGGCCGTCGTAGAGCGACAAGCCGAACTTTGGGCGAGTCGAACGGCGGTGCGCGAACGGGCGGCGAAAAATCGTCTAGAACCTATAGGCCATGCCTGTCGAGGGACCGACCGATGACCCAGCCCGCACCTTCGCCGCCGCGCCGGCTGCCGTTCAGTTATGCCCGCCGGCATGGGGTGCTGCTGCTGGAGGATCCGCAGCCCGCTTGCCTGGGGTTCCGTCCCGGTGTCGAGCCGCTCGCCCTGGCCGAGGCCCGGCGCTTCGCCGGTCGCCGCTTGCCGTTGCGCCCGCTGTCTGCCGAGGAATTCGAACGTCTGTTGGCCGGCACCTACCAGCAGGATGCCAACTCCATGCAGCTGGCCGAGGACCTGGGGGACAGCCTGGACCTGGCCGCCCTGGCCGAGCAGGTGCCGGAAACCGAGGACCTGCTGGAGCAGGAGGACGACGCGCCGATCATTCGCCTGATCAACGCCATTCTCGGCCAGGCAATCCGCGAGAACGCCTCGGACATCCACCTGGAAACCTTCGAGAAGCGCCTGGTGGTGCGCTTCCGTGTCGACGGCCTGCTGCGCGAGGTGCTGGAACCGAGACGCGAGCTGGCGGCGCTGCTGGTGTCGCGCATCAAGGTCATGGCGCGCCTGGACATCGCCGAGAAGCGCATCCCCCAGGACGGGCGCATCTCGCTGCGCATCGCCGGGCGCGAGGTGGACATCCGCGTGTCCACCCTGCCGTCGGCCAACGGCGAGCGGGTGGTGCTGCGTCTGCTCGACAAGCAGGCCGGGCGCCTGAGCCTGGCGCACCTGGGCATGAGCGAGCGCGACCGCCTGCGCATGGAGGAGACGGTGCGCAAGCCGCACGGCATCCTGCTGGTCACCGGCCCTACCGGCTCGGGCAAGACCACCACCCTGTACGCCAGCCTGGTCACCCTCAACGACCGCACGCGCAACATCCTCACCGTCGAGGACCCCATCGAATACCACCTGGAAGGCATCGGCCAGACCCAGGTGAATCCCAAGGTGGACATGACCTTCGCGCGCGGCCTGCGCGCCATCCTGCGCCAGGACCCGGATGTGGTGATGGTCGGCGAGATCCGCGACCGGGAAACCGCCGAGATCGCCGTACAGGCCTCGCTCACCGGCCACCTGGTGCTGTCCACGTTGCACACCAACAGCGCCGTGGGGGCGGTCAGCCGCCTGGTGGACATGGGCGTCGAGCCATTCCTGCTGGCCTCGTCGCTGCTCGGCGTGCTGGCCCAGCGCCTGGTGCGCGTGCTCTGCCCGGAATGCAAGGAAGCCATCACTGCCGACGAGTCGGCCTGCGCGCTGCTCGGCCTGGAGGCGCAGCAGGCACCGGTCATCTACCGCGCCTGCGGTTGCGCCGCCTGCAACCAGCAGGGCTATCGCGGGCGTACCGGCATCTACGAGCTGGTGGTGTTCGACGATGTCATGCGCACCCTGGTGCACAACGGCGCCGCCGAGCAGGAGCTGATTCGCCATGCCCGCCGGCTCGGGCCGGGCATTCGCGAGGACGGCCGGCGCAAGGTGCTCGAAGGCGTGACCACGCTGGAAGAGGTCCTGCGGGTGACCCGCGAGGAATAACCGATGGCCGCTTTCGAATACCTGGCCCTCGACACGCGGGGCCGTCAGCGCAAGGGCATCCTGGAAGCCGACAGCAGTCGCCAGGTGCGGCAGATGCTGCGCGAAAGGGAACTGGCGCCACTGGAGGTCAAGGCCGCGCGGGCCCGCGAGGCCAGCGGCAGCGGCTGGCAGCTGGTGCGTGGCCTGTCGGCGCGCGACCTGGCGCTGCTGACCCGCCAGTTGGCCACCCTGGTTCAGGCCGCGTTGCCGATCGAGGAAGCGCTCGGCGCGGCCGCCGCCCAGGCCGGCTCGGCGCGCATCCAGGCCATGCTGCTGGCGGTGCGCGCCCGGGTGCTGGAGGGCCATAGCCTGGCGGAAGGTCTGAAAGCCTTTCCGGCCGCCTTCCCCGAGCTGTATCGCGCCACGGTGGCCGCCGGCGAGCACGCCGGCCATCTCGGGCCGGTGCTCGAGCGTCTGGCCGACTACACCGAGCAGCGTCAGCAGTCGCGACAGAAGATCCAGTTGGCGCTGCTGTATCCGCTGATCCTGCTGATCGCCTCGCTGGCCATCGTGGGTTTCCTGCTGGGTTACGTGGTGCCGGACGTGGTGCGCGTGTTCATCGATTCCGGGCAGACGCTGCCGGCGCTGACCCGTGGGCTGATCGCGGTCAGCGACGCGGTGCGCGCCTGGGGCTGGCTGGCGCTGCCGCTGCTGTGCGGCGCGCTGTTTGCGGCGCGCCGGGCGCTGCGCGACGACGCGCTGCGCCTGCGCTGGCATCGCCTGCTGTTGCGCCTGCCGCTGATCGGCGGGTTGCTGCGCACCGCCGAATGTGCGCGCTTCGCCTCGACCCTGGCGATCCTCACCCGCAGCGGTGTGCCGCTGGTGGAGGCGCTGGACATCGCCGGCCAGGTGATCGGCAACCGGCTGATTCGCGGCGAGGTACGCGAGGCGGCGCGCAAGGTGCGCGAGGGCGGCAGCCTGACCCGCGCCCTGGAGGCCACCCGCCAGTTCCCGCCGATGATGCTGCACATGATCGCAAGCGGCGAACGCTCCGGCGAACTCGATCAGATGCTGGCGCGCACCGCCACCACCCAGGAAAGCGACCTGGCCGCCCGGGTGGCGCTGCTGGTCGGCCTGTTCGAACCCTTCATGCTGGTGTTCATGGGCGCCACGGTGCTGGTCATCGTGCTGGCGATCCTGATGCCGATCCTTTCCCTCAACCAACTGGTGGGCTAATCCATGCAACGACGCACGCAGCACGGCTTCACGCTGATCGAGATCATGGTGGTGGTGGTCATCCTCGGCATCCTCGCCGCCCTGGTGGTGCCGCAGATCATGAGCCGTCCGGACCAGGCCAAGGTCACCGTGGCGAAGAATGACATCAAGGCCATTTCCGCCGCCCTCGACATGTACAAGCTGGACAACTACAGCTACCCGAGCACCCAGCAGGGCCTGGAGGCGCTGGTGCGCAAGCCCTCCGGCAACCCGACGGCGCGCAACTGGAACCCCGACGGCTACCTCAAGCGCCTGCCGGTGGACCCCTGGGGCAATCCGTACCAGTACCTGGCGCCGGGCAGCAAGGGCGCCTTCGATCTCTATTCGCTGGGCGCCGATGGCCGGCAGGACGGCGCCGAGCTGAACGCCGACATCGGCAACTGGGACATCTGATGCGCCCGCAACCTGCCAGCCGGGGCTTCACCCTGGTCGAGCTGCTGGTGGTGCTGGTGCTGATCGGCAGCCTGGTCGGCCTGGCGGTGCTCGGTGGCGGCTTCGCCGGCCCGGCCCGCGAGCTGCGTGGCGAGGCCGAGCGGCTGGCCGGGCTGATCGGCGTGCTGGCCGAGGAAGCGGTGCTGGAGAACCGCGAGTACGGCCTGCGCATCGACGCGGATCAGTGGCAGGTGCTGGCGTACGACGGCGACCGCTGGGCGCCCTGGGAAGACCGGCCCGCGCAGCGGTTGCCGCATGGCGTGCAGGCCAGCCTGGAAATCGAGGGCCGGCCGCTGCGGGTCGCCGGTGCGAAGGGACCGGCGGCTGCCGCCCCGCAGGTGCTGATTCTCTCCAGCGGCGAGATCAGCCCGTTTCGGCTGGAACTGGCCGAGCGGCGCGCCGCTGGCCTGCGCCTGGAGTTGAGCAGCGACGGCTTTCGTCTGCCCCGCGTGCAGACCCTCGGAGCGGGCGGATGAAATCGGCGCGTGGCTTCACCCTGCTGGAGGTGCTGGTCGCCCTGGCGATCTTCGCCCTGGTCGCCGCCAGCATCCTCACTGCCAGCGCGCGCAGCCTGCAGACCGCCGCGCGCCTGGAGGACAAGACCCTGGCGCTGTGGATCGCCGACAACCAGCTGATCGAGCTGCAGCTGGAAGAGCCGCCGCCGGGCGAGGGCAATCGTCAGGGCCGGCTGGACTACGCCGGGCGCCCCTGGCAATGGCAGGCGCGCATCGGTTCGACGGCGCATCCGGCCCTGCGCCGGGTGGAACTGTGGGTCGCCCGGGGCGGCGAAAGCCTTGAACGCGAACAGGCACTGCTGGCGCTGAGCGGATTCCTGGAGGTTGCGCCATGAGGGCTACACGCGGCTTCACCCTGCTGGAGCTGCTGATCGCCATCGCCCTGTTCGCCCTGCTCGGGGTGGGCACCTACCGGCTGCTGGACAGCGTGCTGCGCGTCGACGAGGCAACCCGCCAACAGGAGCAGCGCCTGCGCGAATTGACCCGGGGCATGGCCGCCTTCGAACGCGATCTGCGCCAGGTGCTGGCGCGGCCGGTGCGCGCGCCCTACGGCGACAGCCTGGCCGCGCTGCTCGGCGAGGGACGCGAACGGCAGACGCTGGAGTTCACCCGCACCGGCTGGCGCAACCCCACCGACAGTCCGCGCTCGCGTCTGCAACGGGTGCGCTGGGAAGTCCGCGATGGCTACTGGGAGCGCCGCTACTGGCCAGTGCTCGACCAGGCCCAGGACAGCCAGCCGCAGGTGCAGCAGGTGCTCGACGGCGTGAGCGGCTGGCAGGTGCGCTACCTCGACCAGGACGGCAACTGGCAGGACAGCTGGCCTGGTGGCGTCGACGAGCAGAGCCTTGGCTCGCTGCCGCGCGCCGTGGAGCTGCGCCTGGAGCATCGGCATTACGGCGTGCTGCGCCGGCTGTTCCGGCTGCCCGACACGGATGCGGGCAGCGAGGCGGGCGCATGAACGGGCAGCGCGGCGTGGCCCTGATCACCGTGCTGCTGGTGGTGGCGCTGGTCACCGTGGTGGGTGCCGGGCTGATCGCCCGCCAGCAACTGGCGATTCGCAGCAGCGGCAATCTGCTGGTGCACAACCAGGCCTGGCACTACGCGCTGGGCGGCGAGCTGCTGGCCAAGGCGATCCTGCGCGAGGATCTGCGCCGGGGTGACGCGCGCCAGCCGCTCGACCATCCCGCCGAGCCCTGGGCGCAGCCCCTGAAACCCTTTCCCTTCGATGAAGGCGGCACGCTGCAGCTGCGCCTCGAGGACGCCACCGGGCGCTTCAATCTCAATGCCCTGGCATTGCCGGACAACGCCGGGCTGCAGGCCTTTGCCCAGTTCCAGCGGCTGCTGCGGCTGCTGGATATCGACCCGCCCTATGCCGAGCGCCTGCGCGACTGGCTCGACGAGGATGAGCAGGTCAGCCCCGGCGGCGCCGAGGACAACGACTACCTGCTGCTGCAGCCGGCGTACCGGGCGGCCAACCGGATACTGGCGGAGCCTTCCGAGCTGCGTCTGTTGCTGGACATGGCCGAGGTGGATTACCGGCGCTTGCTGCCCCACGTCACGGCGCTGCCGCTGGATGCCCGGTTGAACCTGAACAGTGCCGGGCCGCTGGTACTGGCCAGCCTGGCCGAGGGGCTGTCGCCGCAGCTGGCCCAGGGATTGATCGTTGCCCGCGAGGGGCAGGGCTTCGCCAGCGTGGAAAGTTTCATCGCCCAACTGGGCGCCGCCGGACAGACCGTGACAGGCCAGCCGCTGGCGGTGGGCAGCCGGTATTTCCGGGTGATCGGCGAGGTGGAATTGGCCGGGCGCCGCCAGGTGCTGGTCAGCCTGTTGCGGCGCGATGCCGATGGCGGCCTGACGGTGCTGTCGCGCGATCTGGGCCAGGCGGGAATGCACAAGGAGCGGGACGACGATGCTTGAAACCTGGCTGTTCCTGCCGCCGGAGGCGGCACAGGGCGTGGATGCCGATCTGGCCGTGCGCAGGGTCTCCGGCGACGGGGAGGGCGCCGTGGCGTTCGCCACGGCACTGGCCGAGCTGGCGGAGCCCTGGTGCCTGGTGCTGCCGGCCGAGGTGGTGACGGTCTGCGCGGTGAACCTGCCCACGCTGAAGCCGCGCTGGTTGCGCAAGGCCTTGCCGTTCGCCGTCGAGGAGTGGCTGGCCGAGGAGGTGGAAGCCTTCCATCTGGCGGTGGGGGAGCGCCTGGGCGATGGGCGCCATCGGGTCTTCGCGCTGCGCCGTGACTGGCTGCGTGACTGGTTGCAGGCCTGCGCCGCGCATCCGCCCCGGGAAATCCGTGTCGATGCCGATCTGCTGCCCGTGGACGGTCCGCAGCTGTGCCGGCTCGGCGACCGTTGGCTGCTGGGCGGCGACCTGCCGGTCCGGCTGGCCGTGGAGGATGCGGACCTGCCGGTGCTGCAGACGCTGCTGCCTGATCCGCTACCGACGAGCAGTGCGCCCCCGGCGGGCGAGGCCAGTCCGCATCGCTGGCTGACCCGCTGCGCCGCCGGCTGCAACCTGGCCCAAGGCGAGTTCGCGGTGCGCGAGCCGGCGGGTGACTGGCGGCGCTGGCGCCTGCCAGCTGCCGCGCTGGGCCTGTGTCTGCTGCTGCAGTGGGGCTTCGGGCTGGCACAGGCCTGGCAGCTGCGCCACGCCGGCCAGCTGCAGGCGCAGGCCAGCGAGCAGCTGTATCGCGAGCTGTTCCCGGAGGATCGCAAGCTGATCAATCTGCGCCAGCAGTTCGACCAGCATCTGGCCGACGGCCAGGGCGACCGCGAGGGGCTGCTCGCCCTGCTGGGGCGCGCGGGTCCGGTGCTGGCCGCCGAGGGCCGGCAGGTGAGCGTGCAGCAATTGGACTTCAGCCTGACCCGCGGCGATCTGGCGCTGCAGGTGCAGGCGCCCGGGTTCGAAGCGCTGGATCGCCTGCGCCAGCGGCTGGTAGAGGCCGGGCTGGTGGTCAAACTCGGTTCGGCGAACCGCGAGGACGCCGGCGTGAGTGCACGATTGGTGATCGGAGGCTAGATGCACGCATTGAAACTCAAGCTGCAGGCGCAGCTGGCGCTGCTTGATGCTTCACCGTTGTTGCAGCGCTGGCGTCAGTTGGCGGGGCGCGAGCGGCTGGCGTTGTCGATCCTGGGGTTGGTACTGCTGGCGTTGCTGGTTTATGGCGCACTCTGGGTCCCGGTCGAGCGCAGTCGCGCCGAGGCGCTGGTCGGGTTCCAGCAGCAGCGGGAACTGCAGGCCTACCTGCGGGCGCGGGCGCCGGAGGCCCGCGCGCTGAGTGGGCGCGCAGCAGCGCGGCCGGCCCCGGCCGATCTGCAACGCCTGGTGACCGCCGCCGCCGAGCAGCAGGGGCTGGCCATCGAACGGCTGGATGCCGAAGGGGAGGGTGGGGTACAGGTCAGCCTGCAGCCGGCGCCGTTCGCCACGCTGCTCGCCTGGTTCGAGGTGCTGCAGCGGCAGGGCATCCGCATCGAGGAAGCGGGACTGGAGCGGCATGGTGAAGGGGCCGTGGTGGCCCGCCTGGGTCTGCGGCCGGTTCCGTGAAAAGCCGGTAAGCCATTCATTTTTAAAAATTTCTTTGGCAACTGTTGACTTGATCGGGGCCCCTGCGTAAAGTGCGCGCCTCGCAAGGCGATGGCTGATTAGCTCAGCTGGGAGAGCACCTGCATCACACGCAGGGGGTCGGCGGTTCGATCCCGTCATCAGCCACCATATCCTTGTGAATTCGGACGCAAGTCCGGCCGACGCGCAGTGGTAGTTCAGTCGGTTAGAATACCGGCCTGTCACGCCGGGGGTCGCGGGTTCGAGTCCCGTCCACTGCGCCATTATTCCTCCAGTCCCGCTGTCCGGGGCTGAGATCGAAGCGAAGCCTTCGATCAGAAACCGAGTTATCGGACGCAAGTCCAGCCGACACGCAGTGGTAGTTCAGTCGGTTAGAATACCGGCCTGTCACGCCGGGGGTCGCGGGTTCGAGTCCCGTCCACTGCGCCATACCTGATCACCTTCCTCATCGAAGGTGGAACAAGAGAAGCTGCCAAGGGCAGCTTTTTTTGTGCCTGCAGAAAATCACTGGCGGTACCTACCTGCCTGGCTGCCAGTGGCCTGGGCTCGAAGACCTTATTCGCCCTCCCGGTCCTTTTTCTCAAGGTCGCTGATGAGATATTCCATCTCGGCGATTTCACGGCGCTGGGCGCGGATGATCTCGTCGGCCAGTTCGCGTACCCGTGGATCGCTGATCCGCGCCCGCTCGCTGGTCATGATGGCGATGGAGTGGTGGGGGATCATCGCCCGCATGTAGTCCTGGTCGTCTATTGTCGCCTGGCTGCGCACCAGCCAGAGGGCGAGTGCGAAGACCAGCAGGCTGCTTGCGTAGATCGCCAGGTTGAGCGCCCTGTTGGCATACATGTTCAGCATGAAGCTGAGCATGATCATCGCCATGCTCGCGCCCATCAGGAGCGCCATCCAAAGCCGTGTTTCGCTCCAGCGGACATGCGCGAAGGCGTAGGTGTTGAGATACATCAGGCCGAACATGACCAGCGTCGAGGTGGCGATCATGGCGGCAAAGCGCCAATAGGACATCTGCATGGACTGGATCCCCTGTTCAGGTGTGGGTGTCGGGGCACCGAAACCTTCCAGCCGGCGGACCCACCGGTCCTGCGTTGAGTTCAGGCAAGCCGGCTGGACGGGTGTTGTTCGCTGTCCGTGCCCGTTTGTCGCAGTGGCGTAATCCTGGCCTGCTGCTTGCTGCACCCAGACTCCATGTCAAAACGGTGACGTATTACCAGGGTGGTGTCCGATGTTCCAACTGCGCAATCTGATGATCAGCCGTCGCTTGTTGCTGATCCTGCTGGCCTCTGTGCTGATGCTGCTGGTGTTGGCGGCGATGATGCTGCAGCGCAGCTATCGGAACCTCCATGACGGCAAGATCGAGCAACTGAGCTGGGTGGTGCAGACCGCTGCCGGCGTTCTTCAGCAGGCCCACCAGCGGGAGCGCGCCGGGGAGCTGACCCGCGAGCAGGCCCAGCAGCAGGCCCTGGCCCTGCTGGCGACGCTGCGCTATGCCGAGGGCGAGTACTTCTTCGTCACTACCCTGGACAGCCTGATGCTGATGCACCTGGATCCGAAGCTGGTCGGCCAGAACCTCAGCCAGCTCAAGGACAGTACGGGTGTTGCCTTCGTGGCTGAAATGACACGCACGGCGCGTGAGCAGGGTTCGGGGACGGTTCCCTACCTGTGGCCGAAACGGCCCGGCACGCCGCCGGTGGAGAAAGTCACCTACGTGGCGCAGTTCGAACCCTGGGGCTGGATGCTCGCCACCGGGGTGTACATCGATGACGTGAAGGCCCAGTTCCGCCAGGAGCTGGCCCAGGCCTCGCTGCTGGGACTGTTCATGGCTGGGCTGCTGGCCGGCATCATTGCCCTGATTGCCCGCAGCATTTCGCGACCGCTGGGCGATACCGTGCGGGCCATGGCCGACATCGCCAGTGGCGAGGCCGACCTGACCCGCCAGCTGAAGACCGACGGCCGCGATGAGCTGAGCGAGCTGGCCGGGCATTTCAACAGCTTCACCGGCAGCCTGCGCCAGGTGATCGGCGAAACCCTGGAATCGGCACGCATCCTCAGCCGCTCGGCCCAGGGCCTGGGCCAGCAGGCGCGTCTGTTCAGCGAGCAGAGCGCGCGCCAGTCCCAGCAGGTGGAGCAGGTGGCCACGGCCATCCATGAAGTGGCCTACAGCGTGCAGGACGTGGCGAAGAACGCCGAGCACACCGCCGTCGATGTACGCAGCGCTGAGGAGCGGGCCGGGCAGGGACTGCAGGGCATCGACAATGCGCTGGCGCAGATCGGCCAACTGTCCGCCAGCATTGAGCAGGCGGTGGACGTGATCCGTGCGCTGGCTGATGAAACCACCCGGATCGGTGGTGTGCTGGAAGTCATTCGCGCGGTGGCCGAGCAGACCAACCTGCTGGCGCTGAATGCCGCCATCGAGGCGGCGCGGGCGGGCGAACAGGGGCGCGGCTTCGCGGTGGTGGCCGACGAGGTCCGCCTGCTGGCGCAGCGCACCCAGCAGTCCACGGCGGAAATCCAGGCGATGATCGAGCAGCTGCAGACCCATTCGGCGGCGGCCGTAAAGGTCATCCAGGACAGCAGCCGGCAATCCGAACAGACCGTCGAGCAGGCCAGCCAGGCCGGCGCCAACCTGCGCCAGATCGTCGAATCGCTGCGCAGCATCAGCGGCCTGGCGGCCTCGATCGCCAGTGCCACCCTGGAGCAATCCCACGTGGTCGACGAGATCAACGGCAACGTGACGCAGACCGCCAGCCTGGCCCAGGACAATGCCGGCGAGGCGGAAAAGGCCGCCGGCACCAGTCAGGCGCTCAACCAGTTGGCCGAGCGTCTGGACGCGTTGCTGAGCCGTTTCCGGGTGTAGGCATCGCGAGGAACGTTGCGAACCGGTGGCTCTCTAACGAACGTTGGAGACTGCCGGGGCGACGACATGGTGTGTTGGAAATCGCTGCGACTGGGCCTGCTGCTGATTGCCGGCCTGCCGGTGCCGCTGCTGGCCGATTCGCTGTCCATCAAGGTCGAGAATGACCTGCTGTCCTACGAGGACGACGACGGCCACTACAGCGGCGGACTGGAGCTGTTCTGGTCCTTCGAACCCGACAACGGGCACTGGGCGCGCGGCCTGGCCGAGGCCCTGCCGGGCTGGGCGGGCGACGAGGTGCAGACCCTCGCCTACCGGTTCGGCATGCAGGGCTATACCCCCGAGGACCTGCGCAGTCGCGAGCTGATCGAGGACGACCGGCCTTACGCGGGTTTGCTGTTCCTCGGCGTATCGATGTACGCGGAGCGTGACGAGACGAACCAGCGCGTGAGCCGCGAACTGCACCTGGACACCGGCCTGGTGGGGCCGGGCACCGGGGTTGGCAAGGTGCAGCACTGGATCCACAAGCACATCAACGCCACCGAGCCGCGCGGCTGGAAGCACCAGCTGCGTAACGAACCCTTCCTCAATGTGGCCTACGGGCAGCAGTGGTGGCGCCAGGGCCAGCTGTTCGGTCTGGAACTCGAATACGCGCCTACCGCCGGCCTGGCGCTGGGCAATCTCTACACCTATGCCTCGGCCGGCGGGGTGTTGCGCTTCGGCCGGCACCTGGAGCGCAGCCAGGGCATTCCCTCGGTGACCCCGGCGCAGAGCGGCAGCCAGTACTTCACGCCGCTTGGACACTTCGCCTGGTACGGTTTCCTGGGGCTGGAAGGTCGCTACATGGCCTACAACCTGCTGCTCGACGGCAACACCTTCAAGTCCAGCCACTCGGTGGATCGCGAGGAATGGGTCGGCGATGCCCTGGCCGGCCTGGCACTCACCTGGAGCCGCTGGCAGCTGACCTTCGTCAGTGTCTGGCGCACCCACGAGTTCCGTGGCCAGCAGGGGCATGACCAGTTCGGCTCGGTGACCCTGTCCTACGGTTTCTGAGCCGGCGCGCAGACCAGCGGCCGTTGCCGGAAGCCGGCCCAGGCCGTTTCCCAGCCCTCGCTGTGCGTCGCATCCACCGTCCGGATCTCCAGGCAGTCGGCCGTCCCGAGGCTGTCGGCGTACTGATAGGCCAGCGGGGGCGGCACCACCTTGTCGCGCTGTCCGGTCAGGTGCCGCTGGGGAATCTGGCGCAGGCGCTCGCGATAGGCCAGCGGCTCCAGCGAACCGGTCAGCGGCGTGAGGCGGTGATGGGCGATCCAGGCACTGGGGTGCAGGTTGCCGGCCAGGGTCTGCACGGCAACCACGTCGTTGCGCTCGGCCGCCAGGAGCAGGGCAAGGGCGCCGCCACCGGAATACCCCACCAGCTCCAGGCGGCGCACGCCGTAGCGCTGCTTCAACTGGTCGAGGGCCGCATGCAGGCTGTTGAGTACCGGGCGGCTGAAGCGCTGGTCGGTCCATAGCAGCGGCTTGCAGTCCGGGTGCTCGACAAACTGGCAGGGCCGCGCCAGGTATACCGCACCCAGCGGGTCGAGGGTGGCCAGGCGGGCCACCAGCAGGTCGCGGGGCGTGGGGTCCAGGCTGGGCTGGGTGGGCGTGGCCCAGGCATAGCCGTCACCCTCCAGGTACACGCGCAGGCTGTGGCCCTCGACGCGGCGCGGCAGCACCGCCTGCAGCGGGAAGGGGGTGGTGGCCAGCACGCGGACCTCCCGGCTGGTCAGTTGTGCTTCCTCGCTCAGCTGTTTCAGGGGCGCCCCGCAGCCGCCGAGCAGTACCGCGAGCACGAGCAGGAACGCGCCGCGGCGCATATCAGGTCTCCTGGGTGACCGGACGGCCGGTGAGCCGCTCGATCAGCGCCAGCAGGATGCCGGGCAGGGCGTTCAGGTCGCGGGCCAGGATGCGTCGTTCGCGCACCGCCCAGGGCTCGTCGAGCTGCACCGTGGCCAGGCGCATGGTGCGGCTGTGCCGCTGGGCGGCGGACTCGGGAATGATGCCGATGCCCACGCCGGCCTCGATCATCCGGCAGCTGGCTTCGAAGCTGGAGACCTGGATGCGCAGCGACAGCTTCTGGCCGAGTTTTTCCACCTCGTCGCGCAGGAAGGTCAGCAGCGTGCTGCCTTCGTGCAGGCTGATATGCGGGTAGGCCAGAGTCTGCGAGAGGGTCACGGACTTCTCGCCGGCCAGGGGATGGCCCTCGGGTACGGCCAGCACCAGGCGATCGGTGCTGAAGTGGATGGCCTGCAGGCCGCTGACCTCCAGCGGGCCGGCGATGATGCCCAGGTCGGTGGTGCCGTCCAGCACGCCGCGCACGATGTCGCGGCTCTGGCGCTCCTGCAGGTCCACGGTCACGCCCGGGCGCTCGACCAGGAAACCGGCCAGCACTTCGGGCAGGAACTCGGTGACCGCCGTGGTGTTGGCGAAGATGCGGATGTGCCCGGCGTTATCGGCGCCGTAGGTGGTGAACTCGCTTTTCAGGTAGTCCACCTGGCGCATGATGAGCCGCGCATGCTGCAGCAGCTTGTGGCCGGCGGGGGTCAGCTCCACACCGCGGCTGTCGCGGTACAGCAGGCGGCTGTCCAGCTGGCCCTCCAGCGCCTTGATGCGGGCGCTGGCGGCAGCCGGTGACAGGTGCGCGCGGCGCGCGCCCTGGGTCAGGCTCGGCGATTCGGCAATGTGGATGAACAGGCGCAGGTCGGCCAGATCGAAGTGCATGGATGTCCTCCGGACAACAGCGGTAAGTGGGACCGTCTCTCGGAAAAGGCGTTCAGAATATCCGAATGCCGGTGGTTGTAAATCCGGATTCACGAAACGCGAGGCGCCGATGCATCCTGCGGTCACAACCACAAGACACACGCGGGATGCCCGTAATGACCGACGCCGCCCTGACTGCCTGGATCGGACGCACCGAAGAAGCCCAGGACCAGCTGAGCCATAACCTCCTCAAGCGCATCGCCGCCACCCTGGGCGAGCAGACCCCTGCCAACGGCCAGCCGCTGCCGCCGCTGTGGCAGTGGTGTTTCTTCCAGGACCCGGTGTTCGAGACTGGCCTGGGCGCCGATGGCCATCCGGCGCGTGGCGGCTTCCTGCCGCCGGCCGACAACCGCAACCGCATGTGGGCGGGCGGCCGCGTGGAGTTCTTCGAGCCGCTGCAGGCCGGCGCGAACGCCGAGAAGGTTTCCACCATCAAGCACATCGAGGAAAAGCATGGCCGCACCGGCTCGCTGCTGTTCGTCACCGTGCAGCACGACTACCTGCAGGACGGCAGCCTGGCGATCCGCGAGGAACAGGACATCGTCTACCGCGAGCCGACCCCGCCGAAGCTCGGCGGCGGCGAAGAGCTGCCCACCGGCGACTGGCACGAGTCCATCACGCCCAGCTCGACCCTGCTGTTCCGCTATTCCGCCGTGACCTTCAACGGCCACCGCATCCATTACGACTTCCCCTATGTGACCGAGACCGAAGGCTACCCGGGTCTGGTGGTGCACGGTCCGCTGATCGCCACCCTGAACCTGCGCGCCTTCTGCCGCGCCCACCCGCAGGCCCGCCTGCGCCGCTTCGCCTATCGCGGCGTGCGTCCGCTGATCGCGCCGCAACCGTTCGAGGTGGGCGGCCGCATCGTCGCGCCCGGCAAGGCCGAGCTGTGGGCCGGTAACGCCGACGGCATCGCCCAGAAGGCCGAAGTGGAATTCGAATAAAAGCGGCCAACACCGCGCTATCCGGAGGGTGGTCAAGGTACAGCCTTGGCCACCGAGTGGCGGCCCGAGCAACAGCCGTCGGTAACAAGAAGAACATCGAGGAACCGCAATGAACCCGTACCTGAATGACGAATACAACGCCATCCGTGAAGGCGTGCGCGCCCTGTGCGCCGAGTTCCCCGCCGAATACTGGCGCAAGATCGACGAGGAAAAGGGCTTCCCGGAAGCATTCGTCACCGCGATGACCGAAGCCGGCTGGCTGTCGGCGATGATCCCGGAAGAGTACGGCGGCTCGGGCCTGGGCCTGGCTGAAGCCTCCATCATCCTGGAGGAGGTCAACCGCTGCGGCGGCAACTCCGGCACCATCCATGGCCAGATGTACAACATGTTCACCCTCCTGCGTAACGGCAGCGAGGAGCAGAAGCGCTACTACCTGCCCAAGCTGGCCAGCGGCGAGCTGCGCCTGCAGTCCATGGGCGTGACTGAGCCGACCACCGGCACCGACACCACGAAGATCAAGACCACCGCGGTGCGCCAGGGCGACAAGTACGTCATCAACGGCCAGAAGGTGTGGATCTCGCGCATCCAGCACTCCGACCTGATGATCCTGCTGGCGCGCACCACGCCGCTGGCCGAGGTGAAGAAGAAGGCCGACGGCATGTCGATCTTCCTGGTCGACCTGCGCGAAGCCATCGGCAACGGCCTGACCGTGCAGCCGATCGCCAACATGGTCAACCACGAGACCAACGAGCTGTTCTTCGACAACCTGGAAATCCCCGCCAGCAGCCTGATCGGCGAAGAGGGCAAGGGCTTCCGCTACATCCTCGACGGCCTGAACGCCGAGCGCACCCTGATCGCCGCCGAGTGCATCGGCGACGGCCGCTGGTTCACCGAGAAGTCGGCCCAGTACGCCCGCGACCGCGTGGTGTTCGGTCGCCCGATCGGCCAGAACCAGGGTGTTCAGTTCCCGATCGCCGAGGCGCACATCGAGCTGGAAGCGGCCGACCTGATGCGCTGGCGTGCCTGCGAAGAGTATGACGCCGGCCGTAACGCCGGGGCCGCCGCCAACATGGCCAAGTACCTGGCCGCCAAGGCGTCCTGGGAAGCGGCCAACGCCTGCCTGCAGACCCACGGCGGTTTCGGCTTCGCCAACGAGTACGACGTCGAGCGCAAGTTCCGCGAGACCCGTCTGTACCAGGTAGCGCCGATCTCCACCAACCTGATTCTTTCCTACGTCGCGGAACACCTGCTGGAGCTGCCGCGCTCGTTCTGATGAACCCGTAGGGTGGAAAACGGCGCAGCCTTTTCCACCAGACGGAGCAGTGGGCGGGCATCGGTGGAAAAGACCCGGCGGTCGTTCTCCACCCTACGAATGACCGTAGGGTGGTCAACGCAACCCGTTGGCCACCACCGCGCCGGAACGGTGCGTTATGAAGACGGAGAGACGTTATGCAGATCAGCCATCTCGACCATCTGGTGCTTACGGTGCAGGACATCGGGCGCAGCGTCGACTTCTACACCCGCGTGCTGGGCATGCAGCCGGTGGTGTTCGGTGAAGGCCGCAAGGCACTGGCCTTCGGCGAGCAGAAGATCAACCTGCACCAGGCCGGCGCGGAATTCGAACCGCACGCCCATCGCCCGACGCCGGGTTCGGCGGACCTGTGCTTCATCGTCGCCGAGCCGCTGGAACAGGTGATCGCCCAGCTGCAGGCCAACGGCGTCGAGATGCTGATGGGGCCGGTGATGCGCACCGGCGCCCAGGGACCGATCCGCTCCGTCTACCTGCTCGACCCCGATCTGAACCTCATCGAACTCTCGAATTACGTGGAGATGGCCGAATGAGCCAGCACACCCAAGCTCTTGCCGCTTTCCTTGCCGACCTGCGCTACGAGCAGGTGCCGGCCGCGGTTCTCGACCGCACCGAAGACCTGTTCCTCGACTGGCTGGGCTCGGCGCTGGCCAGCCAGGGCGCGCACCCGATTCCGCTGTTCGAGCGCTACGCCGAGAAGATGGGTCCGGCCGAAGGACGTTCCCGCATCCTGGTCAGCCGCCGCTCCAGCTCGGCCTACTTCGCCGCGCTGGTCAACGGCGCCAGCTCGCACCTGGTGGAGCAGGACGACCTGCACAACAGCTCCGTGCTGCACCCGGCCACCGTGGTGTTCCCGGCCGCGCTGGCCGCCGCGCAGGATCTCGGCAAGTCCGGCCGCGAGCTGCTGCTGGCCTCGCTGGCCGGCTACGAGGCGGGTATTCGCATCGGCGAATTCCTCGGCCGCTCCCACTACCGCATCTTCCACACCACCGCGACCGTCGGCACCCTGGCCGCTGCCGTGGCGGTCGGCAAGCTGATGGGCTTCGACAAGGAACAGTTCATCAATCTGCTGGGCAGCGCCGGCACCCAGGCCGCCGGCCTGTGGGAGTTCCTGCGCGACGCCGCCGATTCCAAGCAGCTGCACACCGCCAAGGCCGCCGCCGACGGTCTGCTGGCCGCCTACCTGACTGCCGATGGGCTGAGCGGGGCGCGCAACATCCTGGAAGGCGAGCAGGGCATGGCCGCCGGGATGTCGAAGGACGCCGATCCGCGCTGGCTGTCCGACCGCCTGGGCGAGCGCTGGGCGCTGGCCGAGACCAGCTTCAAGTTCCACGCCTCCTGCCGTCACACCCATCCGGCCGCCGACGCGCTGCTGGCGCTGATGCAGCGCGAGAACCTGACTGCCGACGAGATCGCCCGGGTGACCACCCGCGTGCACCAGGGCGCCATCGATGTGCTAGGTCGCGTGCAGGTGCCGCAGACCGTGCACCAGGCCAAGTTCTCCATGGGCACCGTGCTGGGCCTGATCGCCCTGTACGGCAAGGCCGGCCTGACCGAATTTCACACCCACGCGCTGACCGACCCCCGCGTCGGCCAGTTCCGCGACAAGGTCAGCATGCTGCTGGATCCGGAAGTGGATGGCGCCTACCCGCAGCGCTGGCTGGGCCGCGTCGAGGTGGTCACCGTCGATGGCCGCACCCTGACTGCCGCCGTGGACGATCCCAAGGGCGATCCGGGCAACACCCTGAGCCGCGCCGAGCTGGAAGACAAGTTCCGCCGCCTGGTGGCCTTCTCCGGCGCGCGCAGCGCCGCCGAGGCCGGCGTGCTGATCGACCGCGTCTGGCGCCTGCGTGACACCTACGACCTGGGCGGCCTGGCCTGAAGGCCGGAGCGTTTCCGTAGGGTGGAAAACGACCCCAGGCCTTTTCCACCGAATGCCGAGCGCATGGATTTGAAACGCGTGGAAAAGGCTTCGCCGTTTTCCACCCTACGGACTGAACCGAATTTGCAGGAACACCGGATATGACCGTACCGAACAACAACATCCGTCCGCTGGACGGCATCACCGTCGTCAGCCTGGAACACGCCATCGCCGCGCCGTTCTGCACCCGCCAACTGGCCGATCTGGGCGCGCGGGTGATCAAGGTCGAGCGTCCCGGCGCGGGCGACTTCGCCCGGGGCTATGACGAGCGCGTCGACGGCCTGGCCTCCCACTTCGTGTGGACCAACCGCTCCAAGGAAAGCCTGACCCTGGACCTCAAGCAGGACGATGCCATGCAGGTGCTCGACCAACTGCTGAGCCAGGCCGACGTGCTGGTGCAGAACCTGGCGCCGGGCGCCGCCGCGCGCATGGGCCTGTCCTTCGAGGTGCTGCATGAGTGCTACCCGCGCCTGATCGTCTGCGACATCTCCGGCTATGGCGAGGGCGGCCCCTACGAACAGAAGAAGGCCTACGACCTGCTGATCCAGTCCGAAGGCGGCTTCCTGTCCGTCACCGGCGGGCCCGGCGAGGACGAGATGGCCAAGGCCGGTTGCTCCATCGCCGACATCGCCGCCGGCATGTACGCCTACACCGGCGTGCTCTCGGCGCTGATGCTGCGCGACAAGACCGGCAAGGGCAGCCGGGTGGACGTGTCCATGCTGGAAAGCCTGGTGGAGTGGATGGGCTACCCCCTGTACTACGCCTACAAGGGTGCCACTCCGCCGCCGCGCGCCGGCGCCGCCCATGCCACCATCTACCCCTATGGCCCGTTCCCGGCTGGCGATGGCAAGACCGTGATGCTGGGCCTGCAGAACGAACGCGAGTGGGTGGCCTTCTGCGAGAAGGTGCTGCTCAAGCCGGAACTGGCCCGGGACCCGCGCTTCTCCGCCAACTTCAAGCGCTCGGAAAACCGCGCCGAGCTGCGCGCCATCATCGTCGAGGTGTTCAGCAGCCTGACCGCCGACGAGGTGATCGCCCGCCTGGATGCCGCGCCCATTGCCAACGCCCATGTCAACGACATGGCCGGCGTCTGGGAGCACCCGCAGCTCAAGGCCCGCCAGCGCTGGACCACGGTGGGCAGCCCGGCCGGCGAATTGCCGGCGCTGCTGCCGCCGGGCCGCAACGCCTCCTTCCAACCGCGCATGGACCCGGTGCCCGCGCTCGGCGAGCATACCGAGCGCCTGCTGGGCGAGCTGGGCTACGCCGAGGGCGATATCCAGCGCCTGCGCCAGCAGGGCGCCGTCTGATCCCCTTACAAGAAGGACATTCTTCATGAGCAGCATCGTTCGCTCCGCCCTGTTCGTGCCGGCCACCCGCCCGGAACGTATCGCCAAGGCCCTGGCCACCGGCGCCGACGTGGTCATCGTCGATCTCGAGGACGCCGTGGCCGAGGCCCAGAAGGTCGAGGCCCGTGACAACCTGGAGCGCTACCTGCACGACAACCCCGACGTGCGCGTCTTCGTGCGGATCAACGGTTCCCTGCATGCCCAGCATCTGGAGGATCTGGAAGTCTGCCGCCGCTATGCCGGTGTGGCGGGCATCCTGCTGCCCAAGGCCGAAAGCGCTCGCCAGGTCGAGCGCGCGGCGGAATGTGGCAAGCCGGTCTGGCCGATCATCGAGAGCGCGCTGGGTCTGCAGCGCCTGGAAGAGATCGCTCGCGCCAAGGGGGTCGAGCGCCTGAGCTTCGGTGCGCTGGACCTGGGTCTGGATCTGGGCCTGGCCAGCGGCACTGCCGCGGCCGAGCGCATCCTCGATCAGTCCCGCTACGCCATCCTGCTGCAATCGCGCCTGGCCGATCTCGCCGCACCGCTGGACAGCGTGTTCCCCGACTTCCAGGACGCTGACGGCCTGGCCCGCCACACCGCCGACATCCGCGACATGGGCTTCGGCGGCCGACTGTGCATCCACCCGAAGCAGGTGGAGGTGGTGCACGCCACCCTGATGCCCAGCGAAGCGGAGCTGGACTGGGCCCGCCGCGTCATGGCCGGCTTTGCCCGGGGCGAGGCGGTGTTCGTGGTGGACGGGCAGATGGTGGACATGCCGGTGGTCGGCCGTGCCCGGCGCCTGCTTGAGCGTGCCGGAGAGCAGTAAACGTTCGCGCGGGCGGCGATGTGCCGCCCGCATCCATTCCTTCGTTTTCAGAGGAGCGCAATAGACACCAGGGAGGGACCGCTGCCCTGTCAGGGCTTCAACGCTTACAACAACAATGAGGTAAACACCCCATGCGCAACTTCACTTTCAAAGCGCTCGCCTGCGCCATGTCCCTGTCCTTTGCCGGCCTTGTGCAGGCGGCGGACCCCATCGTCATCAAGTTCGCCCACGTGGTGGCGGACAGCACGCCCAAGGGGCAGGGTGCCCTGCTGTTCAAGCAGATGGCCGAAGAGCGTCTGCCCGGCCAGGTCAAGGTCGAGGTCTACCCCAACTCCTCGCTGTACGGCGACGGCAAGGAAATGGAGGCCCTGTTGCTCGGCGACGTGCACATGCTGGCGCCCTCGCTGGCCAAGTTCGAGCCCTACGCCAAGTCCATCCAGATCTTCGACCTGCCGTTCATCTTCGATGACATCCACGCGGTGGATCGCTTCCAGGCCAGCCCGCAGGGCCAGGCGCTGCTGCGCAGCATGGAAGGCAAGGGCATCACCGGCCTGGCCTACTGGCACAACGGCATGAAGCAGCTGTCGGCCAACAAGCCGATGCGCCTGCCCAAGGACGCCCGCGGCCTCAAGTTCCGCGTGCAGGCCTCCAACGTGCTGGACGAGCAGTTCAAGGTCATTCGCGCCAACCCGCGCAAGATGAGCTTCGCCGAGGTGTACCAGGGTCTGCAGACCGGCGTGGTCAACGGCACCGAAAACACCTGGTCGAACTACTTCAGCCAGAAGGTGCATGAGGTGCAGCCGTACTTCACCGCATCCGACCACGGCGCCATCGACTACATGGTGATCACCAACACCAAGTTCTGGAAGGGCCTGCCCGAGAATATCCGCAGCGAACTGCAGGACGTGCTGAACGATGTGACCAAGGAGGTGAACCGCCAGGCCGACGACCTCAATCGCGAAGCCCGCGAGTCCATCGTCAAGGCCGGCACCAGCCAGATGATCGAACTGACGGCGCAAGAGCGTAACGAGTGGCGTGAAGCCATGAAGCCGGTGTGGAAGAAGTTCGAAGCCGAGATCGGCAAGGACCTGATCGACGCCGCCGTGGCGTCCAACAACCCGGACAGCGTGGCCGCCAGCCACTGATCCTGCGTTAACCCTGAGTACATCCTCTTTGCCCGTCGGCTCCCGGAGTCGACGGGCCTTTTTTTGCGAGCCACCCAATTGAATTGCGTTCTCGATGCTGATGGGCAGAACCGACTGTCAATTGGCCGAATCAAGCGTTCGTTTCGCCTTGCGGGATTGCCGATAAAAACGCCAGTTTCACAACTTCCTGATCCCGGTCCTGGTGTTGCATTGACAAAGCAAGTTCTTCGCTACAGTATTTTTTGCGAATATTACCTGCAGTTAATTGTGCAGAAAGTTGCACAACTATAATGGATCACAGGGTTTGAAAAACTAATTCAAACCGAATAATCGTCGCCGATCCCACAGAGCCCAACGGGATCCACAAGGAAGTCTGTCATGTCAGGAAAACCCGCCGCCCGCCAGGGCGATGCCACCCTCTGCCCACTTCCGGGGCACGGCAACAGCCCCATCGCCACCGGCTCGCCAGACGTCCTCATCGACGGTCTGCCCGCCGCGCGTATGGGCGACACCACTGCTTGCGGCGCCGCCTTGAACGGCAATGTCATTCCGAATCTGTTGATCAATGGCCAGCCCGCCGTCGTGCTGGGCAGCCTGGGTAGCCACGGCAACGTGGTCGTCGGCGGCTCCGGCACGGTAATCATCGGCAACAGTGCGGCCGGTGCATCTTCTTCCGTCAGCACATCCTCCACCTCAGATGCGAGCGCGGGTGCAGCAGCAACATCCACCCCTGCCGCCACGCAGGCACTGCGTACCGCCGAAAGCAGGCTGGCCAGCAGTCAGTCCGAGAGCTTCGACCAGGATGCCGCACTGGAGGAGGCCCCGTTCGAGGAGGAAGAAGAGGAGGAAGAGCTGATCGCCGAGAGCCGCCAGGCCATTACCCTGCGTGTCGGTTTCTTCTTCGACGGGACCGGGGACAATGCCGACAATATCGCGCGCGGCAATCAGTGCCGGGCCAGCCAGTTGGGGCTTGATTCGCAGGACGCACAGAATCTGCTCGACCATTGCTTGCCTCATCAGATGGATCCGATGAGTAGTTATGGTCGGGAGAGAACCAACATCGCGAAGTTGTTTGATTTTTACATGGATGACTCAGCTCGGTTGTTAGAGAAGCATGAACGCAAAGCCATGCTGAGAGTCTATATCGAGGGCGTGGGGACTGAGGCTGGGCAGCCTGATAAGATTTTTCCGGATATGGCGCTTGGTAGAGGCCGAAATGGAGTTTTAGAAAAGTTTGAGTATTCAATAACTCAGCTTTCTGAGCTAATTGATGTATTTGCAAAAACAAACCCTCAATGCTCCGTATCAAAGATTGAAATAGACATCTTTGGCTTTAGTCGTGGTGCTGCTGCCTCCCGGCATTTCGTCAACGATCTTCGCCGAGGCCGGAGCTCGCAGCTTGCGCAAACCTTGCGCGGCGAGGAGTCTCTGGCTATGGACTTTGACTGGCGATTTGGCCATGGCGTGCGTGTCAACCTGATAGGACTGTTCGACACCGTGGCCGCCATCGGTACCTTCAGCGACGGCTGGGATGTGCATGACGACCGCAACGGTGATATCAGGCTTCACCTGGCCCCGGACAGCGCGCCCACGGTTATCCATCTGGTGGCCGGCGATGAATATCGCCACAACTACTCGCTCAACAGTACCCGTCCTGGCTTCAAGGATATCGTTATACCTGGCGCCCACGGCGATATCGGTGGGAGCTATCCAGCCGTGGCGGAAGAGCATTTGTTCCTGACTCGCCCCTTCATCGACATCGTCGATGAGCGGCTGCGCAAGGAAGAAAGCCTGGCCTGGCGGCGCGCCGAACAGGCTCTTGCGGAATGGCGGCAGCGAGGCCTGCTCGACCCCTGGCAGCCGGAAGGTCGCCTGTACATCGACTGCTGGGAGGTTCTGTCCAACCTACGCGAGGCACGTCCCTCCAAGGCGGTTTATGCACAGATCAAGCTGGAGCGGCGGGTGCGTGGAGAATACGGGCGCATCACGTTACGCCTCATGCATGCACTGGCTCGCGATGCCGGGGCGCCCTTTAAGGCTCTGGAGGAACATGATCCCCAAAACGCGATCCCGGCGTCTCTAACGCTAATTTCCGATAAGCTTCTGGCCTACGCCCGTGGCCAGTCCGCTCTGAACTTGTCCCCCGAAGAGATCACCTTGCTCAAGGCGCACTACCTGCACCAGTCTGCACACTGGAATATTTACCCGGGGGAAAGCGGCGCCATGACGGCCCACTTCGTCAATCGCCCCGCCAAGGACAACAAGCGCGCCATTCACGCAAACAAGGCCGAGGGGGTGTTCCAGCCATGAAACTCCTCTTGTTCGTAGTCCTGACCATGCTATCTGTGGCAAGCGGGGCAAACGAAACAGACCCTGCCGGCCGTTACGTGCTCAATGGCGTGCGGGAAATGGACTCGGCGCTGCTCCTCCGTAGTCTCTTTTACACATCT
>NZ_JRUD01000031.1 GCF_000802425.1 Pseudomonas flexibilis
GTCGGTAACACCCCGGCGCGGGGTGTGCCTGGCCCGCAAGCTGGCCAGGATCGCCTTTGCCCTGATGAAGAAGCGGGAGGATTACATCCCTCGAACTGCCTAAAAGCGCTTGCAGGGCAACATAGAATCTCCCACGAAGGGCACGCCTTATTCCGCCGTGATGGGAATGTAGCCCGGCAGGGCTGCCACCCGCTGCAGCCAGGCCCGGATGGCCGGGTAGTTGCTCAGGTCGAAACCCGATTCCTCGGCCAGCGAGGTGAAGGGATACAACGCCACGTCGGCGATGGAGCAGGCGTCACCGACCAGGAACGGGGTGCGCTTGAGCTGCTGCTCCATCACGTCGAGGGCGTGGTAGCCGTCGTAGCACTTGGCCTCGTACTCCTCGCGACAAGCGTCGGGGTTGCCCTCGAACACCTTGATATAGCGGGCCCGCGACAGGTACGGCTCGTGGCTGTACTGCTCGAAGAACTGCCACTGCAGCACTTGGGTGCGCAGGCGCGGATCACTGGGCAGGAAGGTGCTGCCATCGGCCAGGTAGTTGAGGATGGCGTTGGATTCCCACAGGTTGGTGCCATCTTCCAGCTGCAGCACGGGAATCTTGCCGTTGGGGTTGATGGCCCGGAAGGCCTCGGAGCGGGTCTCGCCGCTGGTCAGATCGACCGGCACCCATTCGTAGGGCCGGTCAAGCAGGTGCAGCATCAGCTTGACCTTGTAGCAGTTGCCCGAGCGGTGATCCCCGTAAACCCTGAACATCTCGCAATACTCCTCACACGGCTATGCGTTGGCGGCCTGGGCTTCCCGAACCACGCCGGCCAGCCGGCGCAGGCCCTCACCCAGGCGCTCCGGCGCCACATGGCTGAAGTTCAGTCGCATGTAACCGGGATTGCTGTCCGGGTCGATGAAGAAGGCCTCGCCCGGCATGAAGGCCACATCCACGGCCAGCGCCTTGTGCATCAGCGCACGGGTGTCGATCGGGTTCTTCAGCTTCAGCCAGAAGAACAGACCGCCCTGCGGCATGTTCCAGTCGGCCAGTTCGCCGAAGTGCTCTTCCAGCGCCTTCTGCATGGCATCGCGGCGCACCCGGTAGAAGCTGCGCAGCTCGGCCAGATGGCGCTGGAATTTCTCGGTGCCCAGCCACTGCGCGGCCTGCCACTGGCCGATGCGGTTGGTGTGCAGGTCGGCAGCCTGCTTGAGACGCAGCAAGTGCGGGAACAGCTCCTTGCTGCAGATCAGATAGCCCACGCGCAGCCCCGGCAGCAGCGTCTTGGATACGGTTCCAGTGTAGATCCAGCCGGTTGTCTTCAGGCGGCTGGTGATCGGTGCAGCCTTGTAGTCATCGAACACCAGTTCGCGGTAGGGCTCGTCCTCCACCAGGGTGACGCCGAACTCGTCCAGCAGGGCCGCCACAGCGTCGCGCTTGGCTTCGCTGTAGCGTACCGCCGAGGGGTTCTGGAAGGTGGGGATCAGGTAGGCGAACGCCGGCTTGTGGTTTTCCAGGCGCTGGCGCAGGGCCGCGATGTTCGGGCCGTCGGCTTCCTGGGGCACTTCCAGGCACTGGGCGCCGAACAGCTGGAAGGACTGCAGCGCGGCCAGGTAGGTGGGCGATTCAACGAGGATCTCGGTGCCCGGGTCGACATACAGCTTGGTGACCAGGTCCAGCGCCTGCTGCGAGCCACAGGTGACCAGCACCTGCGACGCCTCGCAGTCCAGGCCCAGCGAGCGGGCCTCGGCGGCGATCAGCTCGCGCAGCTCCGGTTCGCCCTCGCTCATGCCGTACTGGGACACCGAGGCCGGCATGGCGCTCCAGTCCACAGTCGGCAGCATGGGCTCGGCCGGCAGGCCACCGGCGAAGGACATCACTTCCGGACGCTGTGCGGCGGCGAGGATTTCGCGGATGAGGGAGCTCTTGAGACGAGAAATGCGTTCGGAAAAAGCCATTGATGTCACCGGGGCGATAGGCAGAGAATTGGGTCAAACCTGTTGACCTGAAAATTACGCCTCGGCTCGCGAAAACGTCAATATGACTGACCTAAAAAAAAGCACCGGCCAGCGACAGATCATGGAAGCCTTCTTCGGCGCCTACCGGGCCTTCACCGCCAAGCCGGACGAAATGCTGGCGCGGCGGGGCCTGTCGCGGGTGCATCACCGCATCCTGTTCTTCATTTCCCACCAGCCGGGGTTGAGCGTCAGCGAGCTGCTGATCCGCCTGGGCGTGACCAAGCAGGCGCTGAACATCCCGCTGCGCCAGCTGGTCGAGATGCAGCTGGTGGAGAGCGCCCCGGCCGCCGACGACAAGCGCAAGCGCTTGCTGGCGCTGACCCCGGAAGGCGCCAAGCTGGAGCAGAAGCTGCGCCAGGAACAGATCCGCACCCTGCAGGCGGTCTTCGGCGAGGTCGGCGAAGAGGCGGTTGCCGGCTGGCTGCGCGTCAATCAGGCTCTGGCCGAGAAACTGCCGGGCTAATCCCTTTCCACGACGAGGTTCGCCATGGACGCGCCTTCCCTGCGCTCCGCGCACTTCCTGCGCGACAGCTCCCCTTCCGCCGTGGTGGCCGGCTTCATCGCCATGCTCACCGGCTACACCAGCTCGCTGGTATTGATGTTCCAGGCCGGACAGAACGCCGGGCTGAGCGCCGGGCAGATCTCCTCGTGGATCTGGGCGCTGTCGATCGGCATGGCGCTGTGCTGCATCGGCCTGTCACTGCGCTACCGGGCGCCGGTGATGATCGCCTGGTCGACGCCCGGGGCCGCGTTGCTGATCAGCAGCCTGCCGGGCGTGCCGTACGGCGAGGCGATTGGCGCCTACATCCTGGCGTCCGCGCTGATCGTGCTGATCGGCCTGACCGGCAGCTTCGACCGCCTGATGCGCCGTATCCCCGCCTCCCTCGCCGCCGCCCTGCTGGCCGGCGTGCTGTTCAGGATCGGACTGGAAATCTGCGTGGCGGCCGAGCAGCAGCCCGCGTTGGTGCTGGCCATGCTGCTGGCCTACCTGTTCGGCAAGCGCTGGCTGCCCCGCTACGCCGTCCTGGCGGCGCTGCTGGTGGGCAGCGGCCTGGCCGGCGCGCTGGGGTTGCTGGATTTTTCCGGTTTCGAGCTGCGCCTGGCGGTGCCGGAATGGACCCCGCCGCAGTTTTCCCTGGGCGCAGCCATCAGCATCGGCATTCCGCTGTTCATCGTCGCCATGGCCTCGCAGAACCTGCCGGGCATGGCGGTGCTGCGTGCCAACGGCTATGACGTGCCCGCCTCGCCGCTGCTGACGGTCAGCGGGCTGGCCTCGGTGCTGCTCGCCCCGTTCGGCTCCCACGGCATTCATCTGGCGGCCATCAGTGCGGCGATCTGCGCCGGGCCGGAAGCCCACGAGAACCCCGCCCGCCGCTACACCGCCGCCGTGTGGTGCGGGATCTTTTACGGCATCGCCGGGGTCTTCGGCGCCACGCTGGCGGCGCTATTCGCCGCGCTGCCGGCGGCGCTGATCCTGTCCATCGCCGCCCTGGCGCTGTTCGCCTCGATCATCGGCGGGCTGACCCAGGCAATGAGCGAGCCCAGCGAGCGCGAGGCGGCGCTGGTGACCTTCCTGGTCACCGCCTCGGGCATGACGCTGTTCTCCGTGGGTTCGGCATTCTGGGGCATCGTCGCCGGGCTGCTGACCCTGGCGATCCTCAAGGGCGGGCGGCGGCGCTGAGCTCCGTTTCCAGGGTGCGGCGAATCTCCGGCCAGTCGCGGTCGGTGATGCTGTAGAGGATGCTGTCGTCGAGCCGGCCATCCGCCAGCCGGCGATGGTTGCGCAGCTGGCCCTCGCGCCGGGCGCCGAGCTTCTCGATGGCGCGCTGGGCGCGCAGGTTGCTGGCGGCGGTCTTGAGCTGCACGCGGACCATTTCCCATTGCTCGAAGGCCTGGCGCAGCATCAGGAACTTGATGGCCGCGTTCAGGCCACTGCCGTGCCGGTCCTCGGCCAGCCAGGTGCCGCCGATTTCCACCGCCGGCAGTCCGGGCATGAAGTCGAAGAAACGGGTAGTGCCAACCAGGGCGTGATCCTGCCGCACGGCATAGATCACCGCCTGTCCTTCACGCTGCTCGGCCAGCCCCTGGCGATACCAGTCGGGGCGTAGCGGGCCGTTCATGTAGATCAGCGACTGCCGATTGGCTTCGGCCAGGCTCAGCAATTCCACAAGGTCCGCTTCAGCGAGGGGTTCCAGGCACAGGGCTCCGCGTCGCAGGGTGACCGGCTGGGGTTTGAACATCTGCACGACTCTCCGATGTGAGGCCTTGACGATAGCCAAGCGGTAAATCCGCCGTGCCCACCGAGGCGTACGACCACAAGAAACACAGCGATTATGCAAAGCCCGTCACATTTCCGCCGTGCCGTCCGTCCCCCTGCGACCTTGGTCGCAACGATCGGTGCCCTTCGCGGTCTTTCTGCGAGAATTCCCCTCCGTATCCTTTCTTCTTTCGGCGCAGGCAGGCTTGTAAGGTGTGGTCGCCTGGTGGGCGCCGCCGCCAGACGATCGAAGTCCCGCCTCGCTTTTCGGAGTCTGCATGTCGTTGTCCCCCGGGCTGATTGCCTTCATCGCCTTCGCGTACCTGGCCCTGCTGTTCGCCATCGCCTTCTACGGTGATCGCCGCAAGACGCCGCTGTCGCCGCGCATGCGCGGCTGGGTGTACAGCCTGTCGCTGGCCGTCTACTGCACCAGCTGGACGTTCTTCGGCGCGGTGGGCCAGTCCACCGAGCAGCTGTGGGCCTTCCTGCCCATCTACCTGGGGCCGATCCTGCTGCTGTTCGCGCCCTGGGTGGTGCAGAAGATGGTGATGATCTCCAAGCAGGAGAACATCACCTCCATCGCCGATTTCATCGCCGCCCGCTACGGCAAGTCGCAGACCCTGGCCATCGCCATCGCGCTGATCTGCCTGGTCGGTGTGCTGCCCTATCTGGCCCTGCAGCTGAAGGCCATCGTGCTGGGCTTCGACCTGCTGATCGGCGCCGACCCGGCCGAATACGACCTGCGCACCCAGGACACCGCACTGCTCGTCTCGCTGGTGCTGGCGCTGTTCGCCATCCTGTTCGGCACCCGCAGCCTGGACGTCACCGAGCACCACCGGGGCATGATGCTGGCCATCGCCTTCGAATCGCTGGTCAAGCTGCTGGCCTTCCTGGCGGTGGGGGTGTTCGTCACCTTCGGCCTGTTCGACGGTTTCACCGACCTGTTCGAGCAGGCCAAGGCGTCGCCGGAGCTCGAAGCGTTCTGGCAGGAAGAAGTGAATTGGCCGGCGATGCTGGTGCAGACCTACCTGGCGATGGTGGCGGTGGTCTGCCTGCCCCGCCAGTTCCACGTCACGGTGGTGGAGAACAACGCGCCCCAGGACCTGACCCTGGCCCGCCGGGTGTTCCCGCTGTACCTGATTCTCGCCGCCCTGTTCGTGCTGCCCATCGGCCTGGCCGGGCAACTGCTGTTGCCGTCCGACATGCAGCCGGACTCCTTCGTGATCAGCCTGCCGCTGGCGCAGAACAACCCGACCCTGGCCGTACTGGCGTTCATCGGTGGTGCCTCGGCCGCCACCGGCATGGTGATCGTCGCCAGCGTGGCGCTGTCCACCATGATCTCCAACGACATGCTGTTGCCCTGGCTGCTGCGCCGCAAGGAAGAGGAGCGTCCGTTCGAGGCCTTCCGCAGCTGGATGCTCACCGCCCGCCGGGTGAGCATCGTGGTCATCCTGCTGCTGGCCTATGTCAGCTATCGCCTGCTGGGCGCCAATACCAGCCTGGCCACCATCGGCATGGTGTCCTTCGCCGCCATCGGGCAACTGGCCCCCGCCATGCTCGGCGCCCTGCTGTGGAAGCAGGCGAACCGCCGCGGCGTGTTCGCCGGGCTGATTGCCGGCTCGATCATCTGGTTCTACACCCTGGTGCTGCCGCTGGTGGCCGGCGGCCTCGGCTGGTCGCTGGAGCTGTTCCCCGGCCTGGAGACACTGCTGCACTTCCCGCTGTGGATCGACGTGGACCCACTGACCCGTGGCCTGGTGCTCTCGCTGATCGGCAACTTCCTGCTGTTCGCCCTGGTGTCGCTGTTCTCCCGCACCCGGGTGCTGGAGTACTGGCAGGCCAGCCGATTCATCGGCCAGGAACTGCACCGGCCGAGCAGCCGCGCGCTGCTGGCGGTGCAGGTCAGCGACCTGCTGGCCCTGGCCGCCCGCTTCGTCGGTGTGGAGCGCGCCGAGCAGAGCTTCATGCGCTTCGCCATGCGCCAGGGCAAGGCGTTCAATCCGTCCGATGCCGCCGACGAGGCCTGGACGGCGCACACCGAGCGCCTGCTGGCCGGCGTGCTGGGCGCCTCCTCCACCCGCGCGGTGGTCAAGGCGGCCATCGAGGGCCGCGACATGCAGGTCGAGGATGTGGTGCGCATCGTCGACGAAGCCTCGGAGGTGCTGCAGTTCAACCGCGCGCTGCTGCAGGGCGCCATCGAGAACATCACCCAGGGCATCAGTGTGGTCGATCAGTCGCTGCGCCTGGTGGCCTGGAACCGCCGTTACATCGAGCTGTTCGGTTATCCCGAGCACCTGATCCATGTCGGCCGGCCGATCGCCGATGTGATCCGCTACAACGCCGAGCGTGGCCTGTGCGGCCTGGGCGACCCGGAAACCCACGTGATCAAGCGCCTCTACTGGATGCGCCAGGGCACGCCGCACACCTCCGAGCGGCTGTTCCCCAACGGCCGGGTGATCGAGCTGATCGGCAACCCGATGCCCGGCGGTGGCTTCGTCATGAGCTTCACCGACATCACCGAATTCCGTAAGGCCGAGGCGGCGCTCAAGGAAGCCAACGAGGGCCTGGAACAGCGCGTGGCCGAGCGCACCCGCGAGCTGTCCGAGCTGAATGAGGCGCTGATTGCCGCCAAGCGCAACGCGGAGACCGCCAACCAGTCCAAGTCGCGCTTCCTGGCCGCGGTCAGCCATGACCTGATGCAGCCGCTCAACGCCGCGCGACTGTTCTCCGCGTCGCTGGCCCACTCCGGACAGAGCCTGCCGGCCGAAGCCCGCGAACTGGTGCAGCACCTGGACAGCTCGCTGCGCTCGGTGGAGGACCTGATCAGCGACCTGCTGGACATTTCGCGCCTTGAAAGCGGGCGCATCACCCCGGATCGCCAGACCTTTCCGATCAGCAGCCTGTTCGACACCCTGGGCGTGGAGTTCCGCGCGCTGGCCCAGGAACAGGGCGTGGACCTGCGCATGCGCAGCAGCCGCCTGCGCATCGACAGCGATCCCAAGCTGCTGCGCCGCGTGCTGCAGAACTTCCTCACCAACGCCTTTCGCTACGCCAAGGGCGAGGTGCTGCTCGGCGTGCGTCGCCAGGGCGATCAGGTGCGCCTGGAGGTGTGGGACCGCGGCCCGGGCATCCCCGAGGACAAGCGCCAGGAGATCTTCGAGGAGTTCAAGCGCCTGGACAGCCACCAGACCCGCGCCGAGAAGGGTCTGGGCCTTGGCCTGGCCATTGCCGACGGTCTGTGCAAGGTGCTCGATCACCGTATCGAGGTGCGCTCGTGGATCGGCCGCGGCAGCGTGTTCAGCGTCACCGTGCCGCTGGCGCGCAAGACCGAGCCCGCACCCCGCGTCGGCGCCTTCCAGCCGGACACCGGCAATCTGAGCGGTGCGCAGGTGCTGTGCGTGGACAACGAGGAAAGCATCCTGCTCGGCATGCGCAGCCTGTTGTCGCGCTGGGGCTGCCAGGTGTGGACGGCCCGCAACCGCCAGGAGTGCGAGCAGTTGCTCAAGGACGGCAGCAAGCCCCTGCTGGTGCTGGTCGACTACCACCTGGACGGCGGTGTCACCGGCATCCAGTTGATGAGCTGGCTGCGCAGCCGCCTCGGCGAGCCGATCCCCGGCGTGGTGATCAGCGCCGACAGTCGCCCGGAACTGGTGGCCCAGGTGCATGGTTCCGGCCTCGACTACCTGACCAAGCCGGTCAAGCCCGCCGCGCTGCGCGCGCTGATCAGCCGGCACCTGCGCCTGCGCTGACCACGCCGGCACGGCGAGTCTGCGGTGCTTTGGTGGATCGATGGAGCGCGATCCACCCTACGTCTGCGGCAGTTCCGTAGGATGGACAACGTTTTCCTTGCCCACCACCGCGCCGGCACGGCGCGTCTGCGGCGCGTTGGTGGATCGATGCAGCGCGATCCACCCTACGCCTGCGGCAGTTCCGTAGGGTGGACAACGTTTCCTTGCCCACCACCGCGCCGGCACGGCGCGCAGGGCGAGTCGATGAGCCGCGAGCGTATTCACCCAGCCGCTTGGCAGCCGGCACCACGCCGGTCAGAATGCCGCTAAACCCGCATTCCAGAGCGGCTGCCGACGCACCGCCGATCACCGGATACGCTTTCTGCCATGAACATGCCCCCGTTACTGCTGGATCTCGTCACCGCCCTGGCCATCGGCTTGCTGATCGGCATCGAGCGCGGCTGGCGCAGCCGCGGCGTGTCCGACGGCCAACTGGCGGCCGGCATCCGCACCTACGGGCTGGTCGGCCTGCTGGGCGGGCTCGCCGCGCTGCTCAGCCAGCCATTCGGCGTCGGCGCCTGGATCGCCGTGCTGGCGGTGTTCGGCGCCCTGGTGCTGGTCAGTTACTTCGGCGACCTGCGCCGGGGCGACCTGGGCATGACCAGTGAGATCGCCCTGCTGCTGACCTTCCTGCTCGGCAGCCTGGCGCTCAGCGACCAGCGGATGCTGGCGGCCGGCTGCGCGGTGATCGTGGCGTTGCTGCTGAGCCTCAAGGACCAGCTGCATGCCGCGTTGCAGAAGCTCTCCGCGCTGGAGCTGAGCGGCGCGCTGAAACTGCTGTTCATTTCCCTGGTGCTGCTGCCGACCCTGCCCAACCAGGGCTACGGTCCCTGGGAGGTGTTCAACCCCTACAGCATCTGGTGGATGGTGGTGCTGATCGCCGGCATCGGCTTCGCCGCCTATGTGGCGGTGCGGTTGGTCGGCACCCGCCACGGCCTGCTGATCACCGCGCTGCTCGGCAGTCTGGTGTCCTCCACGGCGATGACCATCAGCCTGTCGCGACTGCGTGACAAGACCAGCCTGCACAACCTGCTGGCCACCGGCCTGCTGGCAACCTCGGCGCTGATGTTCCCCCGCGTGCTGCTGGAGGTGGGGGTGATCAACCGCACCCTGCTGCCCAGCCTGATGGCCCCGCTGCTGGTCGCCTGTGCCTTCTATCTGCTAGGGGCGCTCTGGTGGTTCTTCCGTCCCCACGAGCCGGCCGCCGCGGAAAGCGAGGCGCCGTTGAGCAACCCCTTCGAGCTGGCCCCGGCGCTGCGTTTCGCCCTGCTGCTGGCGCTGATTCTGTTCCTGGTGGAGGCCGGACGACGCCTGATGGGCGACGTGGGCGTCTACCTGGTGGCCCTGGTGTCAGGCCTGGCCGATGTGGACGCCATTACCCTGTCGCTGGCCCGCAACGCCCAGGGCGAACTGGGCAATCAGATCGCCGTTCAGGGCATTTTCCTCGCCGCGCTGAGCAACAGCCTGGTGAAGGCCGGGCTGATCGTCGCCATTGGCGGCCGCGCCTTGGCCGTGCGCACCCTGCCCTTCATCTTCGCCGGCCTGCTGGCCGGTGCGGTGGTGCTGCTGGTATAGGGCGCCCCTGGCCGGAACTGCCTGCTTCCCACCCTCCGATCGGTGGGCACCTGGCGGCCGGACGTCGAGACTGTGCGGAAACCGGCAGGAGATCCGCATGTCAGACGGCAACATTCCGTGTGCACCCACACTACGCCAGCCAATCCGCCACCGGGTGGTGACGGGTGATGGCGTGCATCTGGCGACCTACCGCTGGGGGCGTGCCGACGGCCCTGTCCTGCTGCTGGTGCACGGTTATCCGGACAACCACGCCATCTGGCTGCCGCTGGTCGATGCACTGGCCGACGACTTCCAGATCATTGCCTACGACGTGCGGGGCTTCGGCGCTTCGCAGAAGCCGAGGCGCTTGCGGGCGTACCGCCTGGAGCGGCTGGCCAAGGATCTGGAGGCGGTGATTCGCGCCACCAGTCCGGAGCGCCCGGTGCACCTGGTGGGTCACGACTGGGGCTCGATCCAGTGCTGGGAAGCGGTCACCGAACCGCGTCTCCAACCCCTGCTGGCGTCCTATACGAGCGTGTCCGGCCCATGCCTCGACCACGTCGGCCACTGGATGCGCGAACGCCTGGCCGAGAAGCGCGCCGGTGCCTGGCGGCAGGTGGGCGGACAATGGCTCAGCTCCTGGTACATCGGCTTCTTCCATCTGCCGCTGCTGCCAGAGCTGTGCTGGCGGCTGGGCCTGGATCGGGCCTGGCCCTGGCTGCTGCAGCGTCTGGAAGGGCTGCGCGACGTGCCGCCCAATCCCAGCCAGCGTGCCGATGGCCTGCACGGGGTGGCGTTGTACCGGGCCAACTTCATGCCACGCCTGTGCAGGCCCCGTGCACGCCACACCCCAGTGGCCGTGCAACTGATCGTGCCGTTGCGCGATCGCTTCGTCCGCCCGCAGCTGTTCGAAGGCCTGCAACGCTGGGTGCCCCGGCTGATGAGGCGCGACACTCCGGCAGGACACTGGCAGTTGCTGGCCCAGCCTGGGGAGCTGGCCGACCGCCTGCGCGACTTCGTTGCCGACGTGGAGAAGGCCGGTCAGTCGTCCTGATCTTCCAGCGCCGGCAGCCCGGCGGCGCGTTCCAGCAGTTCGTTGGGCAGGCTCTTGCTGGCCCGCGCACCGAGCAGCTTGAGGTTTTCCACCCGGCCGATCAGGTTGCCGCGCCCGTCCACCAGCTTGTTGCGTGCACTGGCGTAGGCCTTGTCGAGCTGCTGCAGGCGCGTGCCGATTTCATCCAGGTCCTGCACGAAGGCGACGAACTTGTCGTACAGCGCGCCGGCGCGCTCGGCGATCTCGCGGGCGTTCTGGCTCTGCCGCTCCTGGCGCCAGAGGCTGTCGATCACCCGCAGGGTGGCGAGCAGCGTGGTCGGGCTGACAATCACGATGTGCTGCTCGAAGGCCTCCTGGAACAGCCCCGGATCGGCCTGCAGCGCGGCGGCGAAGGCCGCCTCGATAGGCACGAACAGCAGCACGAAATCCAGGCTGTGCAGGCCCTCAAGCCGCTGGTAGTCCTTGAGCGCGAGACCCTTCAGATGCCCACGCAGCGATTGCACGTGGCGCTTGAGTGCCAGCTCGCGCACGTTGTCGTTCTCGGCGGCGAGCATGGCCTGGTAGGCCGTCAGGCTGACCTTGGCGTCGACCACTACCTGCTTGTCGCCCGGCAGCTGGATCAGCACGTCGGGCTGGAAGCGCTGGCCGTCCGGGCTCTGCAGGCTGACCTGGGTGTGGTACTCGCGGCCCTTGGCCAAGCCGGCGTGCTCGAGCACGCGTTCCAGCACCAGTTCGCCCCAGCTGCCCTGGTTCTTCTGGCCCTCGAGGGCGCGGGTCAGGTTGTTGGCCTCTTCGCCCAGGCGCTGGTTGAGCTGCTGCAGGCGCTGCAGTTCCTTGGCCAGCGAGAACCGTTCGCGGGCTTCCTGCTGGTAGCTGTCCTCGACCCGCTTCTCGAACGCCTGGATGCGCTCCTTGAGGGGCTCGAGCAGCTGGCCGAGGCGCTGCTGGCTGTTCTCCGCGAAGCGCTGCTCGCGCTCGGCGAAGATGCTGCCGGCCAGTTCGGCGAACTGCGCTTTCAGGGTGTCGCGGGCGGCCTGCAGGTCGAGGAGACGCTGCTGGTGGGCCTGCTGCTGCTCGCGCAGCTCGGCCTCGAGTCCCGCCCGTTCGCCCACCAGCTGGCGCAGCGTAACCTCCTGGCGCTCGCGCTCCGCTTTCCAGGCGTGCTGCTCCTGCACCAGCAGTTCCCGCTCGCGGCGCTGGGCGGCCAGTTCGGCCTGCTGCGCGGCATTGTGCTGCTGCAGTTCGCCAAGCTCGTCGCGGCATTCGCGCAGCTGGCCGTTGAGCAGGTCCTGGGCCAGCTGCGCGGTGGTGGCGCGCTCCTCCAGGAGCATCGCCTGGCTGCGCGCTTCACCGAGGCGACGCTGAAGGTGCCAGGCCAGGCCGAGCAGCGGCACACCGGCAAGCAGCAGGCCGACCAGCAGGGACAGAGGATGCAAGGGCATGGGAACTCCCGGGGTTGAGCAACGAGGCGGCCAGTATATCGGCCATCCGGGAGAGGGACGGAATCAGGACAGGAAGGAAGCCGCTTCGCCGGTCAGGGCCTGCTGGGCGCGTGGGTCGCCCGCTCGCGCGGCCTGGCGGAGGAACTCCTGGCCGATGCGCCGGTCCCGATGGCTGCCGCAATGCTGACACAGCAGCAGGCCCAGACGGCTCTGGGCTTCCACCACGCCCCGGCGCGCCGGCTGCTTGAGCAACTGGCCAGCCAGTCGTTGCGCCATCGCGGCCCGTCGCAGGCGCGGATTATCCAACAGCCAGCCAGCCACTCGCAGGGACAGGAGTGCGCGCGGTGCGGATGTAGAAACGGACAGGAACTTCATTGCGTGATCGGGGGGGTACCTTGAACGAGGCGCGCACTCTACTCCTTTTTCCCGGTGGGTAAAGACTTGTAAAAATGCGTTGGGCTTGTTCCAGACAGCCGCAGACAAGCCATCCACAGTTTCTGTGGATAACATTGTGGGGAAGTTTGCGAACAACGCGCGCAAACGGCCGTGGATAAAGGCCCGAAGAAGGATTGGCTATTTTTTAGCCAAAAATAAAATCCTTATTTTTCAATAAGTTACGCTTCAATGGCTGATAAACCTGGCGATTACCTGGGTGTGACCGGGTTCCGCAGCTGTTTCGACGGAAGCCCGGGCGCAATGTGAACAAGTTCTCGCAGAAGAGGCAGGAGCCGGGCCAGCTGAAGCGCATTTCGTCGGCATGACCGCCGGTTATCCGCGCTGCCCTGGCCTGCACTAGACCACTCTCAGACGTGGCGGGCAGCGCCGCACCGGCATGCCCAGG
The DNA here is from genome assembly GCF_000802425.1 of Pseudomonas flexibilis. Classification (GTDB taxonomy): domain Bacteria; phylum Pseudomonadota; class Gammaproteobacteria; order Pseudomonadales; family Pseudomonadaceae; genus Serpens; species Serpens flexibilis. Next base: position 12,935 of record NZ_JRUD01000031.1, read on the forward strand.
CCGAGCCCCATGGCCTCCACATGTTCGCGTGGCAGACGCCGGGCACCGGACAGAACGATCCGTACCGCCGCCTCATCCAGCACAGCCTCCGCCAGCGCCAGGTCCATGCCGCCGGCGACTCGCCGCCTGGCCTTCAGCCAATCGAGCAGGGCATTGATGGCCTGCCGCTCGGCTTCTTCGGGTAAGCACCGCATACCTCCCTCCTTGATTGCTCCGTGTGACGTGCCAGAAGCGTAGACAGCCCCTGCGACGGCGCGTCGCGTGCATGTGCGGGAACAGAGAGTGGCATCACAAAAGCACCCTGTCGGTTGACGTCCACCCGACGGAAGGCAGGATGGCGCATGGCCAGAAAGTGATCCGGCGCAAATGAAAAGCCCCCGTCACCGGCCGGTGACGGGGGCTTTCTGCCACACCAGGGGAATCAGGCCTTGACGCGCGACTTGTATTCGCCGGTACGGGTATCGATTTCGATGGAGTCGCCGATTTCGCAGAAGGCGGAAACCTGCAGCTCGGCACCGTTGTTCAGGCGAGCGGTCTTCATCACCTTGCCGGAGGTGTCACCGCGCACGGCCGGCTCGGTGTAGGCGATCTGGCGGACGATGGTGGTCGGCAGTTCGACGGAGATGACCTTCTCACCGTAGAACACGGCTTCGCAGACGTCGGTCATGCCGTCTTCGATGAAGGCCATGACGCCTTCCAGGTCGTCCTTCTCGATCTCGTACTGGTTGAAGTCGCTGTCCATGAACACGTACAGCGGATCGGCGAAGTAGGAGTAGGTCACTTCCTTGCGCTCAAGGATGATCGGCTCCAGCTTGTCATCGGCCTTGAACACGGTTTCGGTGCCAGCGCCGGTGAGCAGGTTCTTCAGCTTCATCTTGACGACCGCAGAGTTACGGCCGGACTTGTTGAACTCGGCCTTCTGGATGACCCAGGGCTGGCCGTTGATGTTGGCTACCTGACCGGCGCGGAATTCTTGTGCGGTTTTCATACGGATATCCGTTGGGATGAGTGACAAAAAAGAGGCCGCGTATGATAGCCAATTTCCCGCCCGCGAGTAACCTGCCGCCGCTCGCTTTGCGCAACCGTTCCTCAGCCCTGCCTCGCGGCGAAGGCCACCAGCTGACTGGCGAGATCGTCCTGCTCGGCCAGGGCCCCGCACCAGCGTTCGGCGTGCGCCCGTAGCGCGGGCAACTGCGCCAGCAGGGCGGACCAGGCCGGGCCGGGGGCCTCGGCACGGTTCCAGGCCCGCCAGACGCCCCGAAGGTCATCGGCCAGTCCTGGCTCCAGGCCGACGCAAAAGCGGTCCAGGAAGGCTTCCAACTTGTGCATATGCGCCTCATCGTCCTGTGGGTAGATGTGCCAGATCAGCGGCTGACCGGCCCACTGCGCACGGACAAAGGAGTCCTCGCCGCGCACCCCGTTGAGGTCGCAGCACCAGAGCAGTGTGTCGTAGGCCGCCTGGGAGACGAATGGCAGGACCTGCACGGTCAAGCGGCCCCGGGTGACGCAGTCGCCCGCACGCAGCGCGTCGACCCCCAGCCAGGCCTTGAGGTCGGGCAGCACCCTGCCCTCCGGTACCAGCAGACGCGTGGGCGGCTGCTGGTCGACCAACGGCTGCAACCAGTCGCCCAGCGCCGGTTGCTCGTAGCTGAACAGCGAGACCAGCCGCTGGTTCGCCGCGACGTCGATGCCCAGGCCCTGCAGGAAGGCGCGCCGCGCCAACGGGTCGGCCTGGAAGGCGCGCCGCCGCACCAGCAGCTCGCGTTCGCGCAATAGCCCGCCGGTGTCGGCATCGAAGCCCGGAAAGAAGAAGTACTTGGACAGGCCGTTGGGTTGCAGCGATGGCAGCCGGTGACAACCCGCCACCCAGCCTTCGGCACTCAGGTATTCCAGATTCAGCCACAGCGGCGGCACCGCGCGACGCGCCATGGCCACCTCGAAATCCGCCGGCAGCCGGCAGGCAAAGGCCTCGACCACCACATCGGCGGGCTCGACCGATTCCCACTGCGCCTCCCAGTGGCGGATCTCCACCCCGGCCTGGGTCTGCCGCGAGGCCCGTACATCGGCTTGCGGACAAAGGCGCGCGAAGGCATCCAGGTCATCGACCCACAGGCGTACCTGCTGGTGGTGCTCGGCCACCAGCTGGCGCGCCAGGCGCCAGGTCACCCCGATATCGCCGAAGTTGTCGACTACCGCACAAAAAACGTCCCAGCTGCGCGCCATATGTCTCCCGCCCGTGCCACGCCGACCCCGGCCGGCATTACCATCAGGCGCGCAGGATACCGCAGCGAGGCCGCCTTCCGCCCGCCAGAACAAAGCGAACCGGTCCGAGTCGAACAGGTCGCATCCTTGTCGATCCGAGCTTGCGTATACTGGCCACCCTTCTCACTGGAGTCCCCTCATGAACAAAGCCGAACTGATCGAGGCCATCGCGGCCTCCGCCGATCTGCCGAAATCCACCGCCGCCCGTGCTCTGGATGCCCTGACCGAAACCATCACCAGCGCCCTGCGCGACGGTGACAGCGTTTCGCTGGTCGGCTTCGGCACCTTCGCCGTGAAGGAGCGCGCGGCCCGCGAAGGTCGCAATCCGCAGACCGGCGCCACCCTGCAGATCGCCGCCGCGCGCCTGCCGGGCTTCAAGCCGGGCAAGGGCCTGCGCGACGCCGTGAACTGATCTTCCGCCGCCCCGAGTCCACCCGGGGCGGCACCCGCTTCTCCTGCCCGTGCGCCGGGCCCGACAAGGCGCGGCGTGCCAGACTGCCGGAAGACCCTGGCCCTTGAACGCCGCCATGCCAACGCTCGATCTGCGCCGTCTGATTCTCCTGCTGAGCATCTGCGCCACGCTTCTGGTGCAAGGCTTCCTGCTGTATTCCGGTTATCAGCTGCAACGCCGCCTGCTGATCGAGCAAACCCTGGAAACCAATCGCATCTACGCCGTGAAACTGGCGGAGCTGGCCGAAGACTTCCTCTACTCCTCGCAGCAACGCCTGACCTACAGCGCCAACCTGCTGCGCTCCCGACTGGACGACCCGGCGTTCATCGACGCTGAGCTGGAACGCCTGCGCGTGCAGCTCGATACCTTCAACTCGGTCTACCTGGTGAATGCCGACGGGCGCCTGCGGGCCTTCTCCCCTCATGACCCACAGCGCATCGCGGATCGCATCAGCGCCGGCTCGGAAGAAATCCTGTTGCGTCGTGAGCCGCTGGTCTCGCGACCGTTCATTACCGCCCGGGGACGCCTGGTGGTGGCGCTTGCCCAGCCGCTGTTCGACGACCAGGGGACCTTCCTCGGCTACCTGGGCGGCTCCATCTACCTGCGCGAACCCAGCGTGCTCAACAAGCTGCTGGGCGAGCATTACCATCGCGACGGCTCCTACCTTTACGCGTTCTCCCCGGACCGGCATGTCCTCTACCACGACGACCCGCATTGGATCGGCCAGCAGCTGGACGAAAGCGAAATCACCCAGGCGGTGCGAGAAGGTCGCAGCGGCAGCCTGCGACTGCTCAGCGAGAAGGGCGAGGAGGTCCTGGCCGGCTACGCCACCGTGCAGGGGGCGGGCTGGGGCGTGGTGACCCAGCGCCCCTTGCAGGTCACCCTGGCAGAACTGAAAAGCCTGGCCTGGGAAGTGGCGGGCTTCGTCACGCCGGTGCTGCTGGTCACCATGCTGGTGATCTGGTGGCTGTCCTGGATCATTTCCCGCCCCCTGCGCCAGCTGGCCAGGAGCGTGCAACAGCCGGACGGGCTGCTGGCGGCCCAGGAAGTTCGCAAGGTGAGGTCGTGGTACTACGAGGCGGCGCAACTCAAGCGTTCGATCCTTGCCGGCCTGGAGCTGCTCAACCGCAAGATCGGCAAGCTGAACCTGGATTCGATCACCGACCCGCTGACCGGGCTGGTCAACCGGCGCGGCGCCCAACTGTCCCTCGAGGAATGGGAGAACGATGCCCGCCCCTTCGCCGTGGTACTGATGGACATCGACCACTTCAAGCAGGTCAACGACCAGTTCGGCCACGACGCGGGCGACCGCACGCTGCAGTTCCTGGCCAGCCAGATGCGCAAGGTGGCGCGGGCCAGCGACGTGCTGTGCCGCAGCGGTGGCGAGGAATTCATGATGCTGCTGCCGGACACTGAGCTGGAGGATGCCGCCCGGGTCGCCGAGCGGCTGCGCCGCCTGATGGAGGAAAGCGTCACGACCGCCGGACGCCCGGTGACGCTCTCCTTCGGGGTGGCGCACTACCCGCAGACCAACAGCTTCCCCGAGAAGGTGCTCAAGGCTGCGGACGAGGCGCTGTACCGCGCCAAGGAGCAGGGACGCAACCGCGTGGAGCTGGCGCCCGGTTAGCGGCGCAGCAGGCCGTCCGCCAGGGCGATCACTTCGCGGATCTGTTCTTCGGTGCGCGCGTGCATGACGGCGCGAATGTGCTCGTCGAGCAGACCTTCCAGGATATGGCTGTTGTAGACCCGCAGCGCGAACAGCGCGCTGGCGCGCAGGGTGGGCTCGGCCTTGTGGGATCGGGACGGGCGCTTCTGCGCCGGGGTGTCGTGCGACTGCCTTTCTGCACTGCTCATTTATCAACCGCTCTTGGTGCTGCCACGGCCATCAGGCCATGGCACTCGAAATAGACGTGCCTGGAACAAGCCCCGTCCAGGCGGCGTGTGCGGGCACTCATCCGTCTGTCGAAAAAACTCGTGAACAGGATCACAGGCCGCGAGTCTACCGTCCGTCCAGAACAGTCACAATAAATTCATGGTCTTTAGTCATTTCCTCCGCCCCAAAAAGAAACCCCGCCTAGGCGGGGTTTCGGGTGAAGCGACGGAGGATCAATCCTCGCGGTAGCGGCGCAGCTTGAGGGCCTTGCCGGCGACGCGGGTGTCCTTGAGCTTGCCGAGCAGACGGTCGAGGCCCTCTTCCGGCAGCTCGATCAGGCTGAAGGTTTCGCGGATCTGGATGCGGCCGATGGCTTCGCGGGCCAGGCCGCCTTCGTTGAGGATCGCGCCCAGCAGGTTCTTCGCGGCGATACCGTCGCGGGTACCCAGGGCGGCGCGGCAACGGGCACGGCCTTCGGCGATCGGCGCCGGAGCGCGACGCTCGCCACGCTCGCGGTATTCGCTGCGGGCGCTGCTATCACGCTCGCGACGCTCGCGGGTCGGGCCCGGCACCAGCGGCTGCTCGCGCTCCAGATCGGCCAGGCTCAGCGACTGGCCGTTGGTGGCCTTGCGCAGCAGGGCGGCGGCCAGGGCATGCGGGGTGCAGTCCAGATCGGTCAGCAGGCGATCAAACAGTGCGCCATGGGTGCCTTCGGCCTCGGCCAGCAGCGGACGCAGGGTCTCAGTGAGCTTGCGAATGCGCGCATCCAGCACCTGTTGCGGGCCCGGCAGGTGCGCCTCGGCAACCTTCTGGCCGGTGACGCGCTCGATGACCTGCAGCATGCGGCGCTCGCGCGGGGTAACCAGCAGCAGCGCGCGACCCTCGCGACCGGCGCGGCCGGTACGGCCGATGCGGTGCACGTAGGATTCCGGATCGTAGGGCATGTCCACGTTGAGCACGTGGGTGATGCGCGGCACGTCGATACCGCGGGCAGCCACGTCGGTGGCGATCACGATGTCCAGGGTGCCGTTCTTCAGCGACTCGATGACCTTTTCGCGCTGTGCCTGGGCGATGTCGCCGTTCAGCGCAGCGGCCTTGTAACCCTTTGCTTCCAGCGCGGCGGCCAGGTCCAGGGTGGCCTGCTTGGTGCGCACGAAGCCGATCAGCGCATCGAAGTCTTCCACTTCCAGCAGACGGCACACCGCGGCGACCTTCTGGTCAGCGTGCACCATCACGTGGGCCTGCTCGATGCGGGCCACAGTCTGGGTCTTGGCGGCGATCTTGATGTGCTGCGGCTCGCGCAGGTGCTTCTCGGCGATGGCGCGGATCGAATGCGGCAGGGTCGCGGAGAACAGCACGCTCTGGCGGCTGGCCGGCATGGCCTGGAAGATCACTTCCAGGTCGTCCATGAAGCCGAGCTTGAGCATCTCGTCGGCCTCGTCCAGCACCAGGAAGCCGATGGTCGACAGCAGCTGGTCGTTGCGGCTCAGGTGATCGACGAGACGACCGGGCGTGGCGACGATGATCTGTGCACCCTGGCGCAGCGCCTTGAGCTGCGGACCCATGGGCGCGCCACCGTAGACGGCGACCACGCCGACACCCGGCATCTGCTTGGAGTAGGTTTCGCAGGCGGTAGCCACCTGCAGGGCCAGTTCGCGGGTCGGCGCCAGGATCAGCGCCTGGGGCTCGCGGCGGGCCGGGTCAATCCTGGACAGCATCGGCAGGCAGAAGGCAGCGGTCTTGCCGGTACCGGTCTGCGCCTGGCCGATCATGTCGTGGCCTTCCAGGATGACCGGGATGGCCTGGGCCTGAATGGGGGACGGTTCTTCGTAGCCGGCCGCGACGATGGCGGAGAGAACGGCGGGATGAATACCGAGCGCGGCGAAGCCGCCGGTTTCCTGAGTCATGGGGTTGCCTCTTTGCATTCGCAAACACCCATGAGCAAGACTGCGCATGCCGTGATCGACCTTGTGGGTCACCCTGGCAGCCTGGCGGCGAGGAGTTGCGATGTGAATGAATGAAACGACGAAGGTAGGCCGCGTAGCGGACCTGCAGCGAAGCGATGCTTCGTGGAACCTGATCGGAGCCGCAATTGCGACCGGCGCGCACTATACCGGAAACCTGGCGCCTCTGCGCGTTTTTTTTGACGGACGTGACGCCCTTTGACGGGCGCCACCCGGGACGCAACCTGGTACGGCCGGCGATCCCCCGCCCCGCAGTGCCGGGTGCGAGCAGTCCAACCCCACAGGGGGCCGGTACCGCTGCCTAGGCGCCCCGTTTACTGACCCGGAACTGGCCGACCAGTCGCTGCAGGCGATTGGCGGTATGCCGCACCCGCTCCGCGCTGCCGGCCAGCCCGTCCAGGGTCTGCCCCATGTCGCCGGCGGCCTGTTCCACGCCGCGGATGGTCTGCCCGTAGTGCAGGCTGCGCTGGTTCAACTGCTGGATGATTTCGAACATGCGCTGCACCCGCGCGTGCAGCTCGCTATTCTCGGCGCCCTCTGTCTCGCTGTGCTGCAGGCGCGCATCGACGTCCTTGACCCCGGCTTCCATGCTCTGCACTTCGCGCCGTGTTTCAGCCTGCAGGCTTTCGACCAGGGTACCGATGTTCTCGGCGGCCTGGGCGGTGCGCTGCGCCAGGGTGCGTACCTCACCGGCCACCACGGCGAAGCCGCGCCCGTGCTCGCCGGCGCGCGCCGCCTCGATGGCCGCGTTGAGGGCCAGCAGGTTGGTCTGCGCGGTGATGTCGGCGATCAGCCCGACGATGCCGTCGATCTCCGCCATGCGGCTGTCCAGGCGCTGCACGCCGAGGGCGGAACGCTCCATCACGTCGCGGATCGAGCGGGTGCCGCTGCGCACCTGCTCGAAGCGCTCGCGGGCGCTGGCCACCACCTGGTCCATGGCGCTCTTCATCTCGCCGGCCGTGCTGGCCGCCTGCTGGATCTCGCCCAGCTGCTCCTCGACCAGCAGCAACAGCCGGTGGATTTCCTCGTTGACCTCGCGACTGGTGCCAGCCGCCTCACCGCTGCGCTCCAGCATGCGCGCGTTGGTGTCGCGCACCTGGGCGGAAACCTCGATGACCTGCCCCACCAGGTTGTCCAGGCTGTCGATCAGGCTGTTGATCCAGCGGCCCATCTCGCCGCTTTCGTCGCTGCCCAGCTGGGCCCGGTCCAGACGCTGGCTGAGGTTGCCGCCGCCCTCGGCGATGGTGCGCACCACACCAGTCATGCGCCGCAGGCGCGCGGCCAGGCGGTTCGGTCCGAACGCCGCGAAGGCGCAGGCGCCCAGCACCAGCAGGCCGAAATCCACGGCATCCAGCGCCCAGCCGGAGAGCCCGCCGAGGTGCTGCAGGCCGACGCGCAGGCCGAACAGCGTCAGCACGGTGGCCAGGTAGGTCTTCATCAGCCCGTAGGCCAGCGAGCGACGCCGGTAGACTTCCTCCAAGTCGGCCTCGCACATCATGCCCCAGCGGTCCGGCGAACCGGGTAGCTGGAAGGTGACGCCCTTGCCGATCACCGGGATGTGCCGGTAGTCCGAGTAGCCCGGATAGCTGACGAACAGGTTCTGTCCACGGGCGATGGTTTCGCGCACACCGGGATGCAGCTCGCCGCTGGCCGGATCGGTGAAGCGCAGCTCCAGCTCGGTGTGGCGCTGCACGCGCACCGTGCCCCAGGCGGTGTGCACGCCACCCTTGAGGTTCTCGCCGAGGCTGAAGGTGTCATCCTCGAACCGCGAGCGCGACAGCGCGGTGCCGGCGGTGATCGCCGGATCGAACCGCGACTCCACCATGAACAGGTAGTTGTCGCCGGAGTCCGGGTAGACATGCCCGGCTTCGCGCTGAATCAGATCGCCCAGCACATCGTTGGGCACCCGCGCGCACAGGCAGCCGAGACCCTGGCCCTCGACCTGGACCGGCTGGAAGAACATCAGCGTAACGGCGTCGTGGAACCGGGAGCTGCTGGCGCCCAGGCGCTCGGTCCAGGGATCGCGGTACGGGCCGAGCAGGAACGGCTTCTTCAGGCCTTCGGCGAGGGCGCGCGGGGAGATGTCCGTCTGGCCCTGGCGCGCCTCGCTGCTGGAAGCCAGCACCCGGCCGGCGGCGTCCACCACGAACAGCTCCGAGCAGTCCGGCAACTGCCGCAGCTCCTCCCGCAGGCGCTGCGCGTCGGGCGTTGGCCAGTCCACCCCCACGCCCTGCGCCAGTTCGCCGAGACGCGTCCAGTGCGCTTCCGTCCACTGCTGGAGCTTCTTCATGCGCGTCTGGGCGATGCCCTCGAACGTCTGCTCCAGTTCCGCCGCCAGTCCGCGATTCAGCCAGCAGGCCCAGCCCATGGCCAGGCGGCCGGTCTTGCCGAACCAGGGCAACCAGCCGCGCTCGGCGGCCGACAGATTCATGTGTGCACTCGAATGGGACATCGGGGAATTCCTTGCGACCGACAGCGGTAACCTTCGGTGCAGAGCAATTCCCGGACCAGCTGCAAAGCCCCAAAATCGCCCGTTTACGGCAAATTCCGCACCGTTTCAGGGCGCAGAGAGCGAGAGACCCAATATCAATGCGCCATTACCGTGCACATCAACTGGCGGGGCGGATCGCCTCGATCAACGATTCCAGGCTGTAACCCAGGCGCGGCTGCAGGGCCTGGGTGCGCTCACGCAACGCGTCAAGATCCAGCGTCTGCTCCAGATCGGAGGGCACCAGCAGGGCGACATTGCCCTCCTTCACCGGACATTCCCAGTAATGGTGATGGAACAGCCCGCGCAGCAGCGCAGCGCCCAGCGGCTTGCCATCGTCGGTGGCCCACTGGTTGATGATCAGCCAGCCACCCGGATTGAGCTTGGCCTGGCAGGCTTCGAGGAATTTCCAGGCCAGATGGCCCGGACCGGGTCCCAGGTCGGTATAGAGGTCGACGAACAGCAGGTCCGGCCGTTCGGCGCTGTCGAGCAGCTCCAGTGCATCGCCGACGCGGATGGTCAGGCGCGGATCATCGTCCAGGCCGAGGAACTCCATGGCCAGACGCGGCACATCCGGGCGCAGCTCAATGACTTCGACATCGTCCAGCGACAGGAACTTCAGGCAGGCCTGGGTCAGCGTGCCTGCCCCGAGGCCGAGAAACAGCGCGGATTCCGGCGCCGAGTGGGCCAGGGCGCCGAGCAGCATGGCGCGGGTGTAGTCGTATTCCAGCCAGGCCGGATCGGCGGTGAACACGCAGCTCTGCTCCACCTGATCGCCGAACTCCAGGAAGCGGTAGTCGCCCATTTCCACCACGCGGATCACGCCATAGGCGTCGCGCACCTCGGCCAGCAGCCGTTCTTCCTGCACATCCGGCACACCCGACAGCGGCGTCTGTTCACTACTCATCGCGTCATACAACCTGCTTGCAACCGGCCAGGGCGGCCGAAGGGGCGCCTATGCTTGCCAAAGCGCGCGGGAAACACAATCACAAGCCTTCATCGGAGCGCCATCGGCATTGGAGTAGCATAGGCGGCGTCCTTTTCAATCCGCCAAGAGAGCATCGATGTCGCAACCCTGGTCCCCCGAGAGCTGGAGGAGCAAGCCCATCCAGCAGCAACCCATCTACCCCGACGCCGCCCATCTGGCCCGTGTGGAAAACACCCTGGCCGGCTATCCGCCGCTGGTGTTCGCCGGCGAGGCACGCGAGCTGCGCCGCCAGTTCGCCGAGGTCACCCAGGGCCGCGCCTTCCTGTTGCAGGGCGGTGACTGCGCCGAAAGCTTCGCGGAATTCTCCGCCGCGAAGATCCGCGACACCTTCAAGGTGCTGCTGCAGATGGCCATCGTCATGACCTTCGCCGCCGGCTGCCCGGTGGTGAAAGTCGGCCGCATGGCCGGCCAGTTCGCCAAGCCGCGTTCCTCGGGGGAGGAAACCCAGGGCGGGGTCACCCTGCCCGCCTACCGCGGAGACATCGTCAACGGCATCGAATTCGACAGCCGTAGCCGCGTGCCCGACCCGGAGCGGCTGGTCCAGGCCTACAACCAGTCCACCGCCACCCTCAACCTACTGCGCGCCTTCGCCCAGGGTGGATTCGCCGACGTCCATCAGGTGCACCAGTGGAACCTGGACTTCATCGCCAACTCGGCACTGGCCGAGAAGTACCAGCAGTTGGCAGGTCGCCTCGATGAAGCGCTGGCGTTCATGCGCGCCTGCGGTCTGGATGGTGTGCCACAGCTGCGCGAGGCCAGCTTCTTCACCGCCCACGAGGCGCTGCTGCTCAATTACGAGCAGGCCTTCGTGCGCCGCGACAGCCTGACCGGCGACTGGTACGACTGCTCGGCGCACATGCTGTGGATCGGCGACCGCACCCGCCAGCCGGACGGCGCGCATGTGGAATTCCTGCGCGGGGTCGGCAACCCGATCGGCGTGAAGATTGGCCCGAGCACCCAGCCCGACGAGCTGCTGCGGCTGATCGACATCCTCAACCCGGAGAACGATCCGGGTCGCCTCAACCTGATCGTGCGCATGGGCGCCGGCAAGGTCGAGCAGCACCTGCCTCGCCTGATCCGCGCCATCACCGAAGAGGGGCGCCTGGTGCTGTGGAGTTCCGATCCGATGCACGGCAATACCATCAAGGCCGGCGCCTACAAGACGCGGGACTTCGCCAGCGTGTTGCAGGAAGTGCGCGAATTCTTCGCCGTGCACCGCGCCGAAGGCAGCTACCCGGGCGGCATCCATATCGAGATGACCGGCCAGAACGTCACCGAGTGCATCGGCGGCTGCCGACCGGTCACCGCGGACAGCCTGTCGGATCGCTACCACACCCACTGCGACCCGCGCCTGAACGCCGACCAGTCGCTGGAGCTGGCGTTCATGATCGCCGAGAGCCTGAAGGGGCTGGGGTAATAGGGGAGTCTCCGGCCGCCAACGGTGGCCAACGCGTTGCGTTGACCACTCTACGGTCGGTGTCGCGATCAACCGATCACCGAGAATTTCATTAGGCTGCTTCCTTTCTCGGCGCCACCTGCCGCATCATGCGGCAGTTCGTCCCAGCCACAGCGTGCAGCCCCCATGAGCGCAGTCCGATTGCGCGATCCCGCGCAAGTTCTCGCCCTGATCGTCTTCACGGCCCTGATCTATTTCTGCACCGGCCTGCCGCTGGCGGTGCTGCCCGGCTATGTACACGACAGCCTCGGCTACAGCTCGGCTGTGGCCGGCCTGGTGATCAGCGCCCAGTACCTCACCACCCTGCTCGCCCGGCCGCTGACCAGCAGCCTGTGTGACCGGCTGGGCTCGCGCCGCGCGGTGACCTACGGCCTGCTGGCCTGCGCGCTGAGCGGTCTGCTGACGCGGCTGGCGATCAGCCTGGACAACCTGCCCATCGTGACGCTGGGCGCCCTGTTGCTGGGGCGGGTTTTGCTGGGCGCCGCCCAGGGACTGATGGGTACCGGCGCGCTGAGCTGGGCCATCGCCCGCGCCGGGGTGGAGCACACCGCCCGGGTGATTTCCTGGAACGGCGTCGCCGTCTACGGCGCCATCGCCATCGGCGCCCCACTGGGCATGGCCTTGGCCGAACGCTTCGGCGTCGGGAGCCTCGGCGCGGTGACCCTGGCACTGGCGCTCGGCGGCCTGCTGCTGATCCGCCGACAGGCGACCCTGCCGGTCAGCAGCGAAGCCCGCCTGCCCTTTCGTCGCGTGTTCGGCCGGGTGCTGCCCGGCGGCCTGACCCTGGCGCTCGGCACGCTTGGCTACGGCACCCTGTCGACCTTCGTGGCGCTGTACTTCACCAGCCGCGGCTGGGACGGCGCCGGCTATGCGCTGAGCGCCTTCGGAGCCGCCTTCATTGGCGCGCGCCTGGTGTTCTCAGGCAGCATCGGCCGCTGGGGTGGTTACCGGGTGGCGCTGGCCTGTCTGGGCGTGGAGCTGCTCGGACTGCTGCTGATCTGGCTGGCGCCGGGCCCGGTACTGGTCTTTGCCGGCGCGGCCCTGACCGGCCTGGGCCTGTCGCTTCTGTATCCAGCGCTGGCAGTGGAAGTCATCCAACAGGTGCCAGCCTCCAGCCGCAGCTCGGCGCTGGGCGCCTTTGCGCTGTTCTTCGATCTGGCCCTGGGACTGGCCGGCCCGCTGATGGGGCTGCTGGTGCCGTTGAGCGGCCTGGCAGGCCTGTTCGGCGTATCCGCGCTGTTTGCAGTGATCGGTCTGGGGATGGGGGTTCGGCTGCTGCAGGGCGCCCGAGGCTGAGTCCTGCGCCTACGCGCTTCGCGGCTGCAGCCCCCGGGAGCAGGTTTCATTGATCCGCCGACGCGGTGCGAGGCCGCGAGACGTGCCGTGCCGGCGCGGTGGTGGACAAGGAAAACGTTGTCCACCCTACCGGAGCGGCACGCCCTCAGCCGCAGTCGGCCGGCGTCAAGCCGGCCTCGTGCACCACCTCAGATCAACGCCAGACCGCGAGCCAGGTCGTTGCGGATGTCGTCCACGTCCTCCAGGCCAACCGCGACACGGATCAGGCTGTCGCTGATTCCGGCGGCGGCGCGCGCTTCGGGGCTGAGGCGGCCGTGGGACGTGCTGGCCGGGTGGGCAATGGTGGTCTTGGTGTCGCCCAGGTTGGTGGTGATGGAGATCATGCGGGTGGCATCGATCACCTTCCAGGCATTCGCCTTGCCGCCCTTCACCTCGAAGCTCACCACCGCGCCGAAGCCGCTTTGCTGTCGCTTGGCCAGCTCATGCTGCGGGTGGCTGGGCAGGCCAGCGTAGTAGACGCGTTCAACCTGGGGCTGCTGCTCCAGCCATTCGGCGATGGCCTGCGCGCTTGCGCAGTGGGCCTGCATACGCACCTTGAGGGTTTCCAGGCCCTTGATGAACAACCAGGCGTTGAACGGACTTAGCGTCGGGCCGGCGGTACGCAGGAAGCCGACCACCTCCTGCATCAGCTTGGCCGGACCGGCCACCACGCCGCCCAGGCAACGGCCCTGGCCGTCGATGTACTTGGTGGCCGAATGGATGACGATATCGGCACCCAGCGCCAGCGGCTTCTGCAGCACCGGCGTGCAGAAGCAGTTGTCCACCGCCAGCAGCGCGCCGTGGGCGTGGGCCACCTGGGCCAGCGCGGCGATATCCACTAGCTCGGCCAGCGGGTTGGACGGCGATTCGACGATGAACAGCTTGGTGTTGGGCTTGCAGGCCGCCGCCCAGGCGTCCAGGTCGGCCAGCGGCGGGTAGTCCACCTCCACACCGAAGCGCTTGAAGTACTTGTCGAACAGGCTGATGGTCGAACCGAACACGCTGCGCGACACCAGCACATGGTCGCCGGCGCTGCACAGGCTCATCACCATGGCGAGGATGGCGGCCATACCGGAAGCGGTGGCGACCGCCTGCTCGGCCCCTTCCATTGCGGCAATGCGCTCCTCGAAAGTGCGCACCGTGGGGTTGGTATAGCGGGAGTAGACGTTGCCGGGCTGCTCGCCGGCGAAGCGCGCAGCGGCATCGGCCGCACTGCGGAACACATAGCTGGAGGACAGGAACAGCGCTTCGCTGTGCTCCGCCTCGGGGCTGCGGTACTGGCCGGCGCGCACGGCCAGTGTATCCGCCCCGGCCTCGCTCAGATCACTGTCCAGCCGGCCGGCATCCCATTCATTCAACATTGCTTTACACCTTGGGGTTGCGGCGCATTCGGCACGGCGACTGCGCCGCCGCCCGGGTGCGTCAGATCAGTTGTTGTACAGGTCGATGATCGCGTTGACAGCGCTCTGCTTGCTCTTGCTCAGGTCGTTGCGCGCCTGATCAATCCGCTGCAGGTAGGCCTCGTCCACGTCGCCTGTGACGTACTTGCCATCGAACACTGCGCAGTCGAACTCGTCGATCTTCACCTTGCCGCCGCCGACGGCGTCCTTGAGGTCTGCCAGATCCTGGTAGACCAGCCAGTCGGCGCCGATCAGCTCGGCCACCTGTTCGGCAGTGCGATTGTGGGCAATCAGCTCGTGGGCGCTGGGCATGTCGATGCCGTAGACATTCGGGTAGCGCACTTCCGGCGCCGCCGAGCAGAAGTAGACCTTCTTGGCACCGGCGTCGCGGGCCATCTGAATGATCTGCTTGCAGGTGGTGCCGCGCACGATGGAGTCATCCACCAGCATCACGTTCTTGCCGCGGAATTCCAGGTCGATGGCGTTGAGCTTCTGGCGCACCGACTTCTTGCGCGCCGCCTGGCCGGGCATGATGAAGGTCCGGCCGATATAGCGGTTCTTCACGAACCCTTCGCGGAACTTCACTCCCAGGTGGTTGGCCAGCTCCAGCGCGGAGGTACGGCTGGTATCGGGAATCGGGATGATCACGTCGATGTCGTGGTCCGGGCGCTCGCGGCGGATCTTATCGGCCAGTTTCTCACCCATGCGCAGGCGGGCCTTGTACACCGACACGCCGTCCATGATGGAGTCGGAACGCGCCAGGTAGACGTATTCGAAGATGCACGGGGTAAGGCGCGGATTCTGCGCGCACTGGCGGGTGAACAGCTTGCCGTCTTCGGTGATGAACACCGCTTCGCCTGGCGCCAGGTCGCGGATCAGCGAGAAGCCGAGCACATCCAGGGCAACGCTTTCCGAGGCGATCATGTACTCGACGCCTTCGTCGGTGTGACGCTGGCCAAAAACGATCGGGCGAATGCCATTCGGGTCGCGGAAGCCCACCAGGCCGTAGCCGGTGACCATGGCCACCACGGCATAACCACCCCGGCAGCGCTCATGCACCTTGGCGACGGCGGCGAAGATGTCCTCTTCGCTGGGGCGCAGCTTGCCGCGACGGGCCAGCTCGTGGGCGAACACGTTGAGCAGCACTTCGGAGTCGGAGTTGGTGTTCACGTGGCGCAGGTCAGCGGCGTAGATTTCTTCGGCCAACTGTTCCACGTTGGTGAGGTTGCCGTTGTGCGCCAGGGTGATGCCATACGGCGAGTTCACATAGAACGGCTGCGCCTCGGCGGAGCTGGAGCTGCCGGCGGTCGGGTAGCGGACATGACCGATGCCGATGTCGCCCACCAGCTCCTGCATGTGGCGCTGACGGAACACGTCGCGCACCAGGCCGTTTTCCTTGCGCATGTGCAGGTGACCGTTCTCGCAGGTCACGATGCCGGCGGCATCCTGACCGCGGTGCTGGAGCACGGTAAGCGCGTCATACAGCGCCTGATTGACGTTCGACTTGCCGACGATACCGACGATGCCACACATGTGACGCAACCTCACTCATGAATCATGGAGGGAGCCGGAGCTCCCGTTCTGGGGTCCATTCCCGCCTCGCCGCAGTCGCGCGAAACGGAAGAGGGCCCTATCGACCAGCCGCGCCGAACTGCTGCGCGGCGGCTGAACCTTCGATCATCCACTGACCGACATTGTTGAGGATCAGGTTCTTGGACCAGTCCGCCACCATCAGGAAATGCGGCACCAGGGACGACTCCCGCCACCAACTGTCCTGCTGCACCGGCGCCAGGCTCAACAGGCCGACCAGAACCACCACCAGCAGGGCGCCGCGGGCCACACCGAAAACCATGCCCAGCAGGCGATCGGTCCCCGTCAGGCCCGTGGCGCGCACCAGCTCGCCGAGCAGGAAACTGATCAGCGCACCGACCAACAGCGTGGCCACGAACAGGATGCCGCAGGCAGCGATGATGCGCGCCGACGGCGTTTCGATGAAACCGCCAAGGTGCTCGGCCAACGCGCCGCCGAACAGCCAGGCAACGGCACCGGCGACAATCCAGATGACCAGGGACAGAGCTTCTCTGACGAAGCCGCGCTTGAGACTGATCAGTCCGGAGACAAGGATGATGGCGATGATTGCCCAATCGACCCAGGAGAACGACACGGTGATACAGGCCAGCGAGGAAAAGGGGCGCGCATTTTAACAGAGCTGTTGGCCAGCGGTAAGCCGCGCCCTTGGGCAATGAACTTCAGCCACGCTCGGGCTGGAAGCGCACCACGATGCCATCCAGCTTGTGCTGGCGGCGCAACTGATCGCGCAACCGGGTAGCCTCGGCGCGCTCGATGACTGGGCCGACAAACACCCGGTTCTTGCCCTCGAAGGTGCGCACATAGGCGTTGTAGCCCTGTTCACGCAGGGTTTTCTGCAGGGCCAGGGCATTGGCGCGGTTGCTCAGGCTGGCCAACTGCACACTCCAGGTCACCGGCAGGTTGTTAGCATCCAGACGCGCTTCGGGCGCCTTGCGTGCGGCTGGCGCCGGATCGGCGGAGGGCGTCACCGGCTTTGGGACAGCCTGCCGCTGGTCGGAGGCAGCCGGCTCAGGCAGCGGCAGAGAACCGATGGGAGCGGAAGGCGCCGCCGGTACCGGCTCGTCCGGCAGCGGGTCGGGAACGGCGACCGGCGCAGTGCGGATGTCAGGCAGCGCGGGCATCGACGGCATGGGCGGGGCCTCGACGCGCACATGCCGCAGCTCGTCCTCGCGGGTCAGCAACATGGGCAGGAAGATCACCGCCAGCGCCACCAGCACCAGCGCACCCACGATTCGTTGCTTGAGTCCCCGGTCCAGCAAAGCCATCTCACACTCCTCGGTTCAGCGCGAAGCGCGATCAGGCATCTTCGCGTCGAGCCTGGCCAAGCCATTCCAGGGCTTCGGCCACGCAGTAGAACGATCCGAACACCAGCACCTCGTCGTCCTCACCCGCCTGGCCGCACTGGGCATCCAGCGCCGCGGCGATCGAAGGGTAACTGGCGGCCTGCGCACCACGGGCCTGCAGCGCAGCCGCCAGCGCAGCGCCGCTGCGGGTACGCACCGTGGGCAGATCGGCCACGGCCCAGTGGTCGACCTTGGCGAGCAGCGGGTCCAGCACACCCTCCAGGTCCTTGTCGGCCAGCAAGCCGAACACGGCCAGGCGGCGACCGTTGCAACGCTCCAGCCGCTCGGCCAGATAGGCGGCGGCGTGGGGATTATGGCCGACATCCAGCAGCAGCGACACGCTTCGCCCCTGATAGCGAAGCGCACGGCGATCCATGCGACCAGTGACACGCGCTTCGCGCAGCGCCTGCTTCAGGCGCTCCGGCTGCCACGGCTGATCGAGCAATGCGTAGGCCTGCAGCGCCAGCGCGGCGTTCTGCATCGGCAGGCTCAACAGGGGAATCTCCTGCAGTGTCAGGGCTGCACCCCGTGCGTCCCTGCCCCGCCACTCCCAGTCGCTGGCTCGAATGCTCAGGTCGAAATCGCGGCCGCGCAGCCAGAAAGGTGCACCCAGGGCGTGCGCACGCTGCTCAAGCACGGCCGGAGGCTGGGGGTCCCCGCACAGGGCAGGTTTGCCGGCGCGAAAGATGCCCGCCTTCTCGACGGCCACCGATTCGCGGGTGTTACCCAGCCATTCGCTGTGATCAACGGCGATGCTGGTCACCAGCGCCAGGTCGGCATCCACCAGGTTGACGGCATCCAGGCGGCCGCCCAAGCCCACCTCGAGCACGGCGAAGTCCAGCGCCGCACGCTCGAACAGCCAGAAGGCGGCCAGCGTGCCCATCTCGAAGTAGGTCAGGGAAATCTCGCCACGTGCCTGCTCCACTGCCTCGAAGGCGGCGCAGAGGTCGGCATCGCCGGCGTCCTGACCATTGATGCGCACCCGCTCGTTGTAACGCAGCAGGTGCGGCGAACTGTACACACCTACGCGGTGCCCCTGCGCGTGCAGCAGCGAAGCCAGCAACGCACAGGTGGAGCCCTTGCCGTTGGTGCCGGTGACCGTGATCACCGTCGAGGCGGGGCGTCCCAGACCCAGACGCCGAGCTACCTCGCCGGCACGCTCCAGCCCCATGTCGATGGCACTGGGGTGCAGCTGTTCGAGGTAGCTCAGCCAGTCGGCAAGCGTCTTCATGCGTAGCGAGGCACTTCCACCGGGGTCGGCTGGTGAGTGAACTGGGCGAGCAGGCGCGCCAGGCGCGCGCGCAGTTCATGGCGCGGGATGATCAGGTCGATGGCACCGTGGGCCAGCAGGAACTCGCCGCGCTGGAAGCCTTCCGGCAGCTTCTCGCGCACGGTCTGTTCGATCACGCGCGGGCCGGCGAAGCCGATCAGGGCGCGCGGCTCGCTGACGATGACGTCGCCGAGCATGGCCAGGCTGGCGGACACGCCGCCGTAGACCGGATCGGTAAGCACCGAGATGAACGGAATGCCTTCCTCGCGCAGGCGCGCCAGCGCCGCCGAAGTCTTGGCCATCTGCATCAGGGAAATCAGGGCCTCCTGCATGCGCGCGCCGCCGGAGGCGGAGAAGCAGACGAAGGGAATGCGCTGCTCCAGGGCCACGTTGGCGGCACGCACGAAGCGCTCACCAACGATCGAGCCCATGGAGCCACCCATGAAGGAGAACTCGAACGCCGCCGCCACGATCGGCATGCCTTGCAGCTGGCCACGCATCGCCACCAGGGCGTCCTTCTCGCCGGTGTCGCGCTGGGCGGCGGTCAGGCGGTCCTTGTACTTCTTGCTGTCGCGGAACTTCAGACGGTCCACCGGCTCCAGGTCGACGCCCAGCTCCTCGCGGCCTTCCGGATCCAGGAACATGTCCAGGCGGGTGCGCGCATTGATGCGCATGTGGTGGTCGCACTTGGGGCAGACGTCCAGGTTCTTTTCCAGCTCGGGCTTGTACAGCACCGCATCGCAGGAGGGGCACTTGTGCCACAGACCTTCCGGAACCGAGCTCTTCGTAACCTCGGAACGCATGATCGAAGGGATCAGCTTGTCTACCAGCCAGTTGCTCATCGTTGTTCTCCGCAGCTTCGATACCCGAGGCGCCGGGCGCCTGGGGCGAATTCTCAGTATTTGCCGGCGCCAGCCCAGGTCCACCCCGGGCCTCGGCACTGCCGACGACTGGAGCTAATGACGGCGGCGCCATCACGCTCGTCACATGCGGTCGCCAACCCCGCGCACGCGCCGGATGAACGCCGCCACTTTCGCAGCGTCCTTGATTCCCTTGGCCGCCTCCACACCGCCACTGACATCCACCCCATACGGACGCACCGAAGCGATGGCTTCAGTCACATTGTCGGGCGTCAGCCCACCGGCCAGGATCAGCGGCATGGGCAGGTCGGCGGGGATAAGGCTCCAGTCGAAGCGCTCGCCGGTGCCTCCCGGCACACCGGGCACATAGGCATCCAGCAGGATCGCCCGGGCGCCAGCAAAGCGTCTTGCTTCCGCGCGCAGGTCGTCACCCGGGCGCACGCGCAGCGCCTTGAACCAGGGGCGACCATGCCCTTCGCATTGTTCCGGCGTTTCATCACCATGGAACTGCAGGACATCCAGCGGCACGGCATCCAGCACTTCGCCAATGAAACAGCGGCTGGCGTTGACGAACAGGCCGACGCTGGTCACGAACGGCGGCAGGGCGGCGAGGATGGCGCGCGCCTGGCGCACATCGACGGCGCGCGGACTCTTGTCGTAGAACACCAGCCCGATGGCGTCGGCGCCCGCCTCGGCGGCGACCAGGGCGTCTTCGATACGGGTAATCCCGCAGATCTTGCTGCGAACGACCACGATTGGCTCCTCTGAACAGGGGCTGGATGTTAGCAGAGTGGCCCTGCGGCAGCGACCGGTGTCACTCGGGCAGCGCAGAGAGGAAATGCGGGCCCAGATAACGCTGCGGCAACTCGAATTCCTCCGGGTACTCGACCCGCACCAGATACAACCCGTAGGGATGCGCCGTAACGCCCCCGGCACGCCGGTCCCGGGCGGCCAGGATCTCGCTGACCCACTCCACCGGGCGCTCGCCGGCGCCGATAGTCATGAGCACACCGGCGAAATTGCGCACCATGTGGTGCAGGAAGGCATTGGCGCGTACATCCAGCACGATGAAGCGGCCGTGCTCGATGACGTTCAGGTGATGAACTGTCTTGATCGGCGACTTGGCCTGGCACTGCACGGCACGAAACGAAGTGAAGTCATGGGTGCCGACCAGCAGCGCGGCCGCTTCGCGCATGCGCTGCACGTCCAGGGGCCGGTGGTTCCAGGTGACCTCCTCGGCCATATGGGCGGGACGCACCGGGTCGTTGTAGATCACGTAGCGGTAACGGCGCGCACACGCCTTGAAGCGCGCGTGAAAGTCGGCCGGCATGACCTTGGCCCAGCAGACACTGATATCCCCCGGCAGGTTGGCGTTGGCCCCCATCACCCAGGCCTGCAACGGTCGCTCGACCGCCGTATCGAAATGCACCACCTGGCCGCTGGCATGCACAGACGCATCCGTGCGGCCGGCACACTGCAGGCTGACCGACTCGGCGGCCACCCTGCCCAGGGCGCGCTCCAGCGCTTCCTGGACGGAAGGCACACCGGCACCCTGCCGCTGCCAGCCGCGATAACGCGACCCCTTGTACTCCACACCAAGGGCAATCCTGTAAACGCCAGCGGCAGCCGTTTCGGCTGCCGCTGGCGGTACTGCTACTGCTTGTTTCATCGATCAGCTCAGGCGGGCCATCAGCTCCCGCGCTTCGTTCTTCTGACTGTCGTCACCCTCACCCAGCACCTCATCAAGGATGTCGCGAGCGCCCTCGCTGTCACCCATGTCGATGTAGGCTCGCGCCAGGTCGAGCTTGGTGGCGGTTTCATTGGTACCGGAGAGGAAATCGAAGTCCTCGTCATCTTCCAGCGGCCCCAGGTCCGTGATGTCGAAAGGCGGCGGCTCGACGGCAGGCATCTCCAGCTCATCGGTAAGCGTATCGAGCTGAGCATTCACACGCTCCAGCTCGGCTTCGAAATCATCCACCGCGGACGGCTCCGGCTCGTCACCGGACAGCAGCTGCTCGGCCTCCGCCAGGGACAGGTCGAAGTCCTCCGGCAGGGTCGACAGTTCGTTATCGCGCGCCGGCGGCTCAATGGCATCCAGGGTCGGCAGCTCGAACTCGGGAAGATCATCTTCATTCTCGACTTCGTCTTCGCCGACCAGCGACTCGAACGGATCGTCCAGGGTGAACTCCAGATCGGCCAGCGTTTCCTCAGCGGCCGGCTCGGCGATCGGCGCCACAGCTGTCGGAACAACCGGTTCGGTCACGTTCAGGGCGGGCTCGCTATCCAGCTGAAGGTCGAAGTCGAGGTCGTCATAGGCCGGCAACGGCTTGTCGAGGTCTTCCGCGACATTCGGAGTAGCCAGCGCCGGGGAAACCTGCAGCTCATCGTCGAAGCTCAACTCGTCGAGGCTGGGGATCGCCTCTTCCGCATCCTGCCAGCCCGCCAGGGTCGTCGCTCCGGCAGTGGCGGCAACGGCCATCGCACCCGCTGTCGCCGGAGACACCGGCGCCTGGGCGATATCCGGGTAACGGCTCTTCAACTTGCGGATCTCGCTTTCGGCACCGCCGACTTCGCGCAACTCGGCTTCCTGGCGCTGGAAGCCGGCTCGATCACCCTGTTCGGCGAATACTTCCATCAGCTTGAGGCGCAGGTCGCGACGCTCCGGCTCCTCGTCCAGCGCATTGAGCAACAGCTCGGCAGCCTGGTTGAAGCGGCCATAGGCAATGTAGATGTTGGCCTCCCCCAGCACATCGGTTGCATCGCCTGCCTTGCTGGACTGACCGTTACGGGAAACGCCACCGAGATCATCGAAGCTGCTGCTGGGCAGCGCCAGTTCCTCGCTGAACGCCTGATCGTCGTCGCTCAGGCCCAGGCCTTCCTGCAGTTCGGCTTCCTTCATGGCGTTGCGACGCGACAGGGCCATCAGGGCCAGCAGCAGCGCCAGCAGGCTGCCGCCACCAATGGCGCCCAACAACAGCGGATCGCCAAGCAGGCGATCGACATAGCCTTGCAGGCCGGCGTCGCTTGCCGTGGACGGCTCTGCACTAGCGGCCGGCACGACGCTCTGAAGCACTTCAGCCGGCGCAGGGGCCGGCTGTTCATTGGCACTTTGCAGCGGCGCCTCGAAGGCGCCTGGAGCAGCATCAGTGGTCTGCGCCCCGTCCGATGGCTGCGGGGACGACTGCTGCGGCGCCGAATTCTGCTGCTGCAGCTCGGGCGACTGCTCGGCCGCAGGAGTCGCAGTCACCTCGGGCGCCTGCTGAGCGGCCTGCTCCTCTTCCGCCAGACGAGCCTGGAGACGCGCCAGCTGGCTGTCCTTCAGTTCGATCAGGCGCTGCAGCTTGTCCAGCTGGCTCTGCAGATCCCCCATGCGTCCTTCAAGCTCCGCGCTGGCGCGCCGGGAGGTATCCAGATTTTCCTGAGCCACTGCGAGTTTGTCGGCCAGAGCGCTGCCGGCATCCTGACCTTCGGCAGATTTACCCTCGGTACCGGCGACCAGTCGCAGGCTGTCCCCGAGCTCCACGCGCTCCGGTGCAGGGCCCGCAACGGTGCGACGGGTGGCATCCAGCTGACGCGCGCCGCCAGCCAGGCTGCGCGCCTGC
Organism: Pseudomonas flexibilis; assembly: GCF_000802425.1. Taxonomy (GTDB): domain Bacteria; phylum Pseudomonadota; class Gammaproteobacteria; order Pseudomonadales; family Pseudomonadaceae; genus Serpens; species Serpens flexibilis. Next base: position 35,817 of record NZ_JRUD01000031.1, read on the forward strand.
CGCCAGGCCTGCCAGGCTGCATTCTGCTCGGCCACCAGGGCAATTGCTTCGCGGCGGGTACGAGCCGCTATCTGCTGCTCGTCGGGCAGGCGCAACACCTGGCCGGTCTTGAGCAGGTTGATGTTGTCATTGATGAAGGCGCCCGGGTTCAGATCCTGAATGGCCAGCATGGTCTGCTGCACGGTGGCGCTGCCACGCTGGTGGCGACTGGCAATTTCCCAGAGCGTATCCTGGGCGACCGTGCGGTATTCGCTCTGCGGCTCAGCCTGGGCGACCACCGGCCGCACAGTGGACGGGGCGGTACGGGCAGGCTGAACCCTGGGCGCCGGTTGGCTCTGGCTCTGGCTCTGCGACTGGGGAGCCGGTGCGGCAAGCGCCAGCTGCGGCGCGACATCCGCCGTGTTCTGCGGGTTGTAGAGCGGCGGATCCAGCAGAACGGTGTACTCGCGAAGCGCGCGACCGCTCGGCCAGTTCACCTCGACGAGGAAGTTCAGGTAAGGCTCGCGCACCGGCTTGCTGGAACTGATGCGAATGATGCTCTTGCCCTGGGCATTGATGACCGGGGAAAACTGCAGATCGTTCAGGAAGAACGGGCGATCGACCCCTGCCCTGTGGAACTCATCCGCCGAGGCCAACGCCGGCATCACTTCCGCCGGGGACAGACCACGAACATCCAGCAGTTCGATTTCCGCAACCAAAGGCTGATTCAGGGCCGATTGCAGAGAGATTTCCCCCAACCCCAGCGCATTCGCGACTCCGGAAGAAAAGGCCGAAGCAGCTGCAATTGCCAGCACCAGTTTGCGAATCCGAGCCATATTGGTTTCCTTGTACTTTCCCTCTGGCGGCAAGGAGGCGCATACGCCTCTATCACCCGAGCGAGGCCGGCTTCCTGTCTCGACCTAGCGTCAAGTGGGTTAAGCCCTTGAAAATTTCGGTAAGTATCTTTGACGGGTATCGTTTTATCAACAACCCAGCCTAGGACACCTCGTTCATTGCGGAACCTTTCCGGACGTTATCGGACGCAATCCACAAATCGACGCGCGCGGCCTCACCAGCCATTCCTACCGCAGTCGAACTCCGCCCGTATGACCCGAATAAACACACAGGTTTAAAGCAGAACGCCACGGGCAAGCCGTGGCGTTCTGCAAACATGGTTGGCGAATCAGCGCTCCAGCAGGATACGCAGCATGCGACGCAGCGGTTCGGCCGCGCCCCACAGCAGCTGGTCGCCCACCGTGAAGGCGCCCAGGTATTGGGAGCCCATGTTCAGCTTGCGCAGACGACCCACCGGAACGTTCAGCGTGCCGGTGACCGCGGTCGGGCTCAGCTCGCGCATGGACTGCTCGCGGTGGTTGGGTACCAGCCGCACCCACGGATTGTGCTGGCTGATCAGCCCTTCGATGTCCGACAGCGGCACATCCTTGTTGAGCTTGATGGTCAGCGCCTGACTGTGGCAGCGCATGGCACCGATGCGCACGCACAGGCCATCCACCGGGATCGGGTTCTTGTTGCGACCGAGGATCTTGTTGGTCTCGGCCTGGCCCTTCCACTCTTCGCGGCTCTGGCCATTGGGCAGCTCCTTGTCGATCCAGGGGATCAGGCTACCGGCCAGCGGCACGCCGAAGTTGTCCACCGGGAAGGCTTCGCCGCGCATGGCCTCGGCCACCTTGCGGTCGATATCGAGGATGGCGCTGGCCGGATTGGCCAGCTCCTCGGCGACTGCGCCGTGGATGGTGCCCATCTGCTTGATCAGCTCGCGCATGTTCTGCGCGCCGGCGCCGCTCGCGGCCTGGTAGGTCATGGCGCTCATCCATTCCACCAGCCCGGCCTCGTACAGGCCGCCGAGGGCCATCAGCATCAGACTGACGGTGCAGTTGCCGCCGATGTAGTTCTTGACGCCCGCATCCAGCTGCTGGTCGATGACCCGGCGGTTGACCGGATCCAGGACGATGACCGCGTCATCGGCCATGCGCAACGTCGAGGCGGCGTCGATCCAGTAGCCCTGCCAGCCGGCTTCGCGCAGCTTGGGATACACCTCGCTGGTGTAGTCGCCACCCTGGCAGGTGAGGATCACATCGAGGGTCTTGAGTTCATCGAGGCTGTAGGCGTCCTTCAGCGGCGCGATGTCCTTGCCGATCTCGGGGCCCTGGCCGCCGACATTGGAGGTAGTGAAGAACACCGGCTCGATCAGGTCGAAGTCCCGCTCTTCACGCATGCGCTGCATGAGCACGGAACCCACCATGCCACGCCAGCCGATCAGACCTACACGTTTCATCTTTGTAACTACACCCTCGAAATAGGAAAGTGGGCCGCCGCCCGCAGGCGGCAGGCCGGTGAGATTACAGGTTCCGCAGCGCCGCGACTACTGCGTCACCCATTTCGCGGGTACCGACCTTGGTGCAGCCTTCCGACCAGATGTCACCCGTGCGCAGCCCCTGGTCCAGCACCAGGCTGACCGCTTGCTCGATGGCATCGGCGGCAGCCGTTTCGGCGAAGCTGTAGCGCAGCATCATGGACACCGAGAGGATGGTGGCCAGCGGGTTGGCAATGCCCTTGCCGGCGATATCCGGCGCGGAGCCGTGGCAGGGCTCGTACATGCCCTTGTTGTTGGCGTCCAGCGACGCCGACGGCAGCATGCCGATGGAACCGGTAAGCATGGAAGCCTCGTCCGACAGGATGTCGCCGAACATGTTGTCGGTGACGATCACGTCGAACTGCTTGGGGGCGCGCACCAGTTGCATGGCGGCATTGTCGACGTACATGTGCGACAGCTCGACCTGCGGGTAATCCTTGGCCACTTCCTCGACCACTGCGCGCCACAGCTGGCTGGAAGCCAGGACGTTGGCCTTGTCCACCGAGCAGAGCTTCTTGTTGCGCACCATGGCCATGTCGAAGCCGACCTTGGCGATGCGACGGATCTCGCTTTCGCTGTACGGCAGGGTGTCGTAGGCCTTGCGCTCGCCGTTGGCCAGGGTCTCGGTGCCGCGCGGGGCGCCAAAGTAGATACCGCCGGTCAGCTCGCGAACGATGAGGATGTCCAGGCCTGCGACCACTTCGGGCTTCAGGGTCGAGGCGGCGGCCAGTTGCGGATAGAGCAGCGCCGGGCGCAGGTTGCCGAACAGGCCCAGCTGCGAACGGATCTTCAGCAGGCCACGCTCGGGACGGATGGCCGGATCGATGGTGTCCCACTTCGGACCGCCCACGGCGCCGAGCAGGATGGCGTCGGCCTGGCGGGCGCGCTCCAGGGTCTCGTCGGCCAGCGGCACGCCGTACTTGTCGATGGCCGCACCGCCCAGCTCGTCATAGCTCAGCTCGAACGCCAGGTTGTACTTCTCGTTGGCCAGCTGCAGGACCTTGACGGCCTCGGCCATGATTTCCGGGCCGATGCCGTCGCCCGGGAGAACCAGAATCTGCTTGCTCATTGCATTCCTCTATTTTGCGTAGGGTGGATAACGGCCATCGGCCTTATCCACCGGAATCCTCTGGTGGAAAACGCTGCGCGATTTTCCACCCTACCTGCACGCTCGCTTACTTGATCGCGCCGAACAGCCAGGGCTGGGCCTGCTGGTGCTTGCTCTCGAACGCCTTGATCGCCTCGGCGTCCTGCAGGGTCAGGCCGATGTCGTCCAGCCCGTTGAGCAGGCAGTGCTTGCGGAAGGCGTCGATCTCGAAGCGGTACTGCACGCCATCCGGACGGGTCACGGTCTGTGCCTGCAGGTCGACGGTGAGCTGGTAGCCCTCGGTGGCTTCGGCCTGCTGGAACAGCGCATCGACCTCTTCTTCCTTCAGCACGATCGGCAGCAGGCCGTTCTTGAAGCTGTTGTTGAAGAAGATGTCGGCGAAGCTCGGCGCGATGATGGTGCGGAAGCCATACTCGTCCAGCGCCCAGGGCGCGTGCTCGCGGGACGAGCCGCAGCCGAAGTTCTCGCGGGCCAGCAGCACGCTGGCACCCTGGTAGCGCGGGAAGTTGAGCACGAAGTCCGGGTTGACCGGACGCTTCGAGCAATCCTGGTTCGGCTGACCGACGTCCAGGTAGCGCCACTCGTCGAACAGGTTGGGGCCGAAGCCGGTACGCTTGATCGACTTGAGGAATTGCTTGGGAATGATCTGGTCGGTGTCGACGTTGGCGCGATCCAGCGGGCAGACCAGGCCGGTATGTTGGGTAAAGGCTTTCATGTCTATGTCCTCAGGCCTGGAGCAGTTCGCGAACGTCGATGAAGTGGCCGGTCACCGCGGCGGCGGCGGCCATCGCCGGGCTCACCAGGTGGGTACGGCCGCCGGCGCCCTGGCGCCCTTCGAAGTTGCGGTTGGAGGTGGAGGCGCAATGCTCGCCGCTGCCCAGCTTGTCCGGGTTCATGGCCAGGCACATGGAGCAGCCCGGCTCGCGCCACTCGAAGCCGGCTTCGATGAAGATCTTGTCCAGCCCTTCTTTCTCGGCCTGCTGCTTGACCAGGCCGGAACCCGGCACCACCAGCGCCTGCTTGACGTTGGCGGCAACCTTGCGACCCTTGGCCACTTCGGCGGCGGCACGCAGGTCCTCGATGCGCGAGTTGGTGCAGGAGCCGATGAACACGCGGTCCAGCTTGATCTCGGTGATCGGCTGGTTGGCGGCCAGGCCCATGTACTTGAGGGCGCGCACGATGGAGTCGCGCTTGACCGGATCGGCCTCGGCCGCCGGGTCCGGCACGCGCTGATCGACCGCCAGGACCATTTCCGGCGAGGTGCCCCAGCTGACCTGCGGCTTGATGTCTTCGGCCTGCAGCTCGACCACGGTGTCGAACTGCGCATCGGCGTCGGACACCAGGCCCTTCCACAGCGCCACGGCAGCCTCCCAGTCGGCGCCCTTCGGCGCGTAGGGGCGGCCTTCGACATAGGCGATCGTCTTCTCGTCCACCGCCACCATGCCGACCCGGGCACCGGCCTCGATGGCCATGTTGCACAGGGTCATGCGGCCTTCCATGGACAGGTCGCGGATGGCGCTGCCGGCGAACTCCAGGGCGTGGCCATTGCCACCGGCGGTGCCGATCTTGCCGATGATGGCCAGCACGACGTCCTTGGCGGTGACGCCGAACGGCAGCTTGCCTTCGACGCGCACTTGCATGTTCTTCATCTTCTTGGCGACCAGGCACTGGGTGGCCAGCACATGCTCGACCTCCGAGGTGCCTATGCCGTGGGCCAGCGCGCCGAAGGCGCCGTGGGTGGAAGTGTGCGAGTCGCCGCAGACCACGGTCATGCCCGGCAGGGTGGCGCCCTGCTCCGGGCCGATTACGTGGACGATGCCCTGGCGGACATCATTCATCTTGAATTCGAGGATGCCGAAATCGTCGCAGTTCTCGTCGAGGGTCTGCACCTGGATGCGCGACACCTCGTCGGCGATGGCTTCCAGTCCGCCCTGGCGCTCGGCTCGGGTGGTCGGCACGTTGTGGTCCGGGGTGGCGATGTTGGCGTCGATGCGCCACGGCTTGCGACCGGCCAGGCGCAGGCCTTCGAAGGCCTGGGGCGAGGTCACTTCGTGGAGGATATGACGGTCGATGTAGATCAGCGACGAACCATCGTCGCGGCGCTTGACCTCATGCATCTCCCAGAGCTTGTCATAAAGGGTTTTGCCAGCCATCGGACTCTTCCTCATCGGTTGCTCATGCGGGGTGCTATGCCCCTTGCACGTATGGGGGCGATGCTAGGGGCTTGTCATGAATTACTCAAATTCATATTTTTCATCCACTGAATTCCCCAACGGAATACCATCCCCCTTTTCCTACCGGATACCCACGATGGACCTCGCCACCCTCAACGCCTTCATCGCCGTCGCGGAGAGCGGCAGCTTCTCCCTCGCCGGCGAGCGCCTGCATCTGACGCAGCCCGCGGTCAGCAAGCGCATCTTTGCCCTGGAGCAGCAACTGGAGGTGCGCCTGTTCGACCGTCTCGGACGAGAGGTCGGGCTCACCGAAGCCGGGCGCGCGCTGCTGCCGCGCGCCTACCGCATCCTGGGCGAACTGGACGACACCCGCCGCGCCCTGGCCAACCTCAATGGCGAGGTGAGCGGGCGCCTGACCCTGGCCACCAGCCACCACATCGGCCTGCATCGCCTGCCCCCGGTGCTGCGCGAATTCACCCGCCGCTATCCGGCGGTCAGCCTGGACATCCGCTTTCTGGATTCCGAAGTGGCCTACGAGGACGTCTTGCAGGGCCGCGCCGAGCTGGCGGTGATTACCCTGGCGCCTGAAGCCCGCACGCCGGCAGCCCGGACGCCGGATACCCGCGCCCCGCTGCGCGCCGTTCCCATCTGGGAAGACCCGCTGGACTTCGTCGCCGCCCCGGACCACCCGCTGGCGCGCAACGGCGCCCTGACATTGGCGGACGTGGCCGCCCATCCGGCGGTTTTTCCCGGGGCGCACACCTTCACCCACCGAATCGTGCATAGACTGTTCGAGGTAGCCGGCCTGACACCTCAGGTCGCCATGAGCACCAACTACCTGGAAACCATCAAGATGATGGTATCCATCGGCCTGGCCTGGAGCCTGCTGCCACGCACCATGCTGGACGATCAGGTCGTGCGGCTGACGCTGCCCGGGCCGCAACTGAGTCGACGACTGGGTTATGTGCTGCACACGGAGCGCACCCTGTCGAATGCCGCCCGCGCCTTCATGGCGCTGCTGGATGCCCAGCACGGACAAGGGAACGAACCGCAGTCCGTCTGAACGGATCTACCCGGGGCAAAAAATGCACAGCCGTTCCGGGCAGGGAGGTCAGGAAACGGAGAATATGGGTGGGCGTTTATGTGGTTGACGATAAGTGAGCGCACCATGCTGACCCAGAATGCCGGAGCGGACGCACCACCCCACGACAACGGGGTGCTGGAAGCGGCACTGGACTGCGCGCGACTTGGGATCTGGCTGTGGGATCCGACCTCCGGCCAGGTCAGCTGGGCCCACGGCACCCACCACCCTTTTGGCCTGCGCCAGGCACCGCCCTCCTCCGCGCGCCAGTACCTGCGCCTGATTCCTTCCCGCGAACGGATCCGCGCCTTGCGCTATTTCCGCCGCATCCTACGCGGCGAGATCCTGCCGCCGATGACCCAGCACATACACTGGCCCGGTGGCGGCCATCACTGGCTGGAAATCGGCGCACGGATCCATGCCTTGCCCGACGGCCGCCTGCAGCTCACAGGGGTGGCCCGCGACATCACGCTGCACGCGGAACGCACCCCGCACGACGACATTTTCACCAAGGCGTTTCGCCAATCGCCGGACCCCATCGCCATCAGCGAACTGCGTTCGGGACGACTCATCGAGATCAACAAGGGGTTCATCAGCACCTTCGGTTGGAGCCGGGAGCAGGCGATCGGCCGTACCTCGGAGGAGCTGAACCTGTGGGTCGATGCCCGGGAACGCGAGCGGATGGTCGAGCAGCTGGCCCGACATGGCAGCCTGCATGACTTCGAGGCGCGCCTGCGCCGGCGCGACGGCAGCATCGGCAACTTCTGCTTCTATGGCGCTCCGATCGAATTGCACGGGGCGCCCTGCCTGGTCACCACGGTGCGCGACGTTTCGCAACTGCGCGCTCAGGAGCTGGCCCTACGCGACAGCCGCGAGCGCCTGGCCCTGGCGCTGGAGTCGGCCAACCTGGGCACCTGGGAGTGGCATATACCCACCGACAACCTGCAGGGAACGCCTCGCGCCTTTGCCATGCACGGCCTCGTAGTCCCCGAGGCGGGCTGTGACTTCCGCACCTTTTTCCGAACCGTGCACGAGGACGACCGGGAGAACCTGCGCCGCGCCTACCGCGGGCTGCTGACGGGCAGCGAAAGCGAATGTCGGCTGAGCTACCGCGCGCGCACGCCCAGCGGCGAGATACGCCACCTGGAAAGCACCGCGCGGCTGTACCGCGATGCCCAGGGTACGCCCTTGCGCATGACCGGCATCCTCAACGACATGACCAGCAGGGTGCTGTACGAACAGCGGCTGCGCGCCTCGGAAGAGAAATTCTCGACCCTGTTCCAGAGCAGCCCGGTGCCTATCTCGGTGTCCGAGCTGGAAAGCGGTCGGTTCGTGGACATCAACCCCAGCTTCAGCGAGGTCTTCGGCTGGCAGCCGGCCGAGATCATCGGCCAGTCCTCCCGCACGATAGGCTTCTGGGAGGACTCACAACGACGCAGCGAAGTGATCGGCGAACTGAACAGGAAGCGCGTCCTGGACGGCGCCCTGGCCCGCTTCCGCAGCAAGGACGGTCGCAGCATCACCTGTCTGATCTCCTGCCGCTACCTGGAGATGCACGGCGACTGCTACGTCGCCATCTCGTTCCACGACATCACCCGTCTGCAGCAGGCTACTCGCGCCCTGCAGGCCAGCGAGGAGAAGTTCGCCAAGGCGTTCCACTCCAGCCCCGACGCCATTTGCCTGCTGGAGCGGGACGGGCAGCGTTTCCTTGAGGTGAACGAAGGCTTTCGCCGACTGACCGGCTACACCCCGGAAGAAGTCACCGGTCGCAGCGTGGCTGATCTGCGGCTGCGGATCGATCCGCAGCAACGTCAGGAAATCCTCGACAGCATTGCCAGTACCGGCCGCCTGCCCCGCACCGAGGTTCATCTGCTGGATCGCGACGGCCGCGAGAAGTTCGCCGAGGTCTCGGTCGAGACCCTGCGCCTGGATGGTGGCGAATGCCTGTTGGTCACCGCCCGCGACATCAGCCAGCTCAAGGCCGCCCAGGCGCAAATCCAGCACCTGGCCTACCACGATCCACTGACCAACCTGCCCAACCGCGCCCTGCTGCTGGATCGCCTGACCCAGCAGATCGCCCTGCTCAACCGCCACAACCTGCGCGGCGCGGTGCTGTTCATCGACCTCGATCATTTCAAGCACATCAACGACTCGCTGGGCCACCCGGTCGGCGACGCGGTGCTCAAGATGCTGACCGCACGACTGGAAGCCAACGTCCGCCTGGAAGACACGGTGGCACGTCTGGGCGGCGACGAGTTCGTGGTGCTGCTGTCCGGCCTGGAGGGCAAGCGTGCCCAGGTGATCCGCCAGGTGCGCCAGGTGGCCGAGCAACTGCGCGCACACCTCGCCGAACCCATGGACGTCGAAGGCCATCCCCTGCAGGTCACCAGCAGCATCGGCGTGGCGCTGATCCCCGATCACGGCACCAGTCCCGACGACCTGCTCAAGCGCGCCGACATCGCCCTGTACCGCGCCAAGGACTCGGGACGCAACCGCCTGCACCTATTCCGCAGCCGCATGCAGGAGCAGGTGAGCGAACGACTGCGCATCGAGAACGACCTGCGCCAGGCCCTGCAGCGCCAGCAGTTCGAGGTACGCTTCCAGCCGCAGGTGGATACCCGCAGCGGATGCATCGTCGGCGCCGAAGCCCTGCTGCGCTGGAACCACCCCGTTTACGGCATGCAATCCCCGGAATCCTTCATCCAGGTGCTCGAGGAAAGCGGCCTGATCCACGACGTCGGCCTATGGGTGCTCAACGAGGCCTGCCAGACCTGCGCCCGCTTGCTGGACGAGACGCTTATCCAGCGCGGCCGGTTCAGCCTGTGCGTCAACATCAGCCCCCGCCAGTTCCGCCACCCCGAGTTCTACGAGGGCATCGAGCGCTGCCTGAGCCGAAGCCGCCTGCCTGCTCATATGCTCAAGCTGGAGATCACCGAGAACGTGGCGATTCGCAACGTCGAAGACACAGTGAACAAGATGCAGCGCCTCAAGCGCCTGGGCATCGGCTTCGCCATGGACGACTTCGGGACCGGCTACTCGTCGCTCACCCAGCTCAAGCGTCTGCCGGTGGACGTGCTGAAGATCGATCAGTCCTTCGTGCGCGACGTGCCCCTCAACGGCAACGACAGCGAGATCATTCGCGCCATCATCGCCATGGCCAACAGCCTGGGCCTGCAGACCATCGCCGAGGGCGTGGAGCGCAGCGAGCAGTTGGACTTCCTGCGCGGCGAGAACTGTCAGTTGTACCAGGGTTACCTCTTCAGCCAGCCCCTGCCGCTGGCCGAGTTCCGCGAGGTACTGGCCCGCCCACCGCGCACGGGACAATAGGCCTGGGTTCGCCAGCTGCGTGCTGGCTCACAAAAACACCCACGTCCTGCACGGAAAAGAATCCGGTTTGCGGCTGCACTCGCAAGAATGGACCACTGGTGCTGGCAAAAAGCCTTTAGCTGTACCAGAATATTTATGCCTTGATGTGAGCGTGTCAGAAGTCACAACTTCTGCACGGATATAAACGAAGTTTGTTGATGAACTTAAAAACGCTGCCATTGTCAAACCTTGCGGTTTTGAGCCTTCAACATTCATTCCTAGAACTAGATCGGTGATCAGAAATGCGACCCATGAAACAGGCTATCTACTCCAGCCGTACCGCTGACAAGTTCGTTGTCCGTTTGCCCGACGGCATGCGCGATCGCATCGCCGAAGTGGCCCGTCTTCATCACCGCAGCATGAACTCCGAGATCATTGCCCGGCTTGAGCAGAGCATGCAGCAGGAGGCCTCGCTGAGCGACGATCTGGCACTGCGCCTGGACAGCCCAGAGCTGACCCTGAGCGAACGCGAGCTGCTGCAATGCTTCCGTCAACTGACCCGCCGCCAACAGAACGCCCTGGTTGCGCTGATTGCCAATGACATGGAAATGGCCGGCGGACAAACGCACTAAGCGCTGCAACTTTCAGGCAATAAAAAACCGGCCTTATGGCCGGTTTTTTATTGCCGTGCTTTTACATGAGGAACAGCGTTGCCAGTCCGAGGAAGATGAAGAAGCCCCCACTGTCGGTCACGGCAGTAATCATCACACTGGCCCCCATCGCGGGATCACGCCCCATGCGCGCCAGGGTGATCGGAATCAGCACGCCCATCAGCGCGGCCAGCAGCAGGTTGAGGGTCATGGCCGCCGTCATCACCAGGCCCAGCGACCAGCTGTCGTACAGCCACCAGGCCACCGCGCCGATCACCCCACCCCACAACAAGCCATTGGCCAAGCCGACGCCCAGCTCCTTGCGCAGCAACCAGGCGGCGTTGCCGGAGCCGAGTTGGTCCAGCGCCATGGCACGCACGATCATGGTGATGGTCTGGTTGCCGGAATTCCCACCGATGCCAGCCACGATGGGCATCAACGCGGCCAAAGCCACCAGCTTCTCGATGGCACCGTCGAACAGGCCGATGACTCGCGAGGCAACGAAGGCCGTGACCAGGTTCACCGCCAGCCAGGCCCAGCGGTTGCGCACCGACTTCCAGACCGAGGCGAAGATGTCTTCTTCTTCGCGCAGACCGGCCATGTTGAGGACTTCACTCTCGCTCTCCTCACGGATCAGGTCGACCATCTCGTCGATGGTCAGACGGCCGATCAGCCTGCCCCCCTTGTCGACGACCGGGGCGGAGACAAGGTCGTAGCGTTCGAAGGCCTGGGCGGCGTCGTAAGCGTCCTCGTCGGGGCTGAAGGTCACCGGATCATCGGCCATCACCTCGCCTACCTGGCGCTCCGGGTCATTGACCAGCAGACGCTTGAGCGGCAACACGCCCGTCAGGCGACCGTCGTAGTCGACCACGAACAGCTTGTCGGTATGCCCGGGCAGCTCCTTGAGACGGCGCAGGTAGCGCAGCACCACCTCCAGGCTGACGTCTTCACGAATGGTGACCATCTCGAAGTCCATCAGCGCGCCGACCTGGTCCTCCTCGTAGGACAGCACCGAGCGCATGCGCTCGCGCTGCTGCGCATCGAGGCTTTCCATCAGCTCGAGGACGACATCGCGCGGCAGTTCCGGCGCCAGGTCGGCCAGCTCGTCGACGTCCATTTCCCTGGCGGCGGCAAGCAGCTCGTGGTCTTCCATGTCAGCGATCAGGGTTTCCCGGACCGCATCGGATACTTCGAGGAGAATGTCGCCGTCACGCTCGGCCTTGACCAGCTGCCAGACGGTCAGGCGCTCATCGAGCGGGAGGGCTTCGAGGATGTAGGCGATATCCGCCGGGTGCAGCTCATCCAGCTTGCGCTGCAACTCCGTCAGGTTCTGACGGCGCACCAGGTCATCGATGACCTCCTGGTTGCTGGCGTCCTGGCGATGGGCCAGGTTCTCGACCAGGCGATGCCGGTGCAGGAGATCGACTACCTGCGCGAGGCGGTCTTGCAGGCTGTCCTGGGTTTTCTTGACTTCTACTTCGGTCATTGACGCACTCCACCCCCACTGGCAGAGCGCGCCGAAGGGGGCCTTAGTCCATACGCGACAGGGCGAACGAGATTACGGATAAGTAACTACTGGGTAAGTCCATGGTGGGCGGATTTCCAAAACCCCTTCGGGGCGGAGCCGGGGATAATAGCACTGCCTGAGGCCGCTGCGCTCCACGGAAGTTCGATGGAGCCAGCAAAAAGTCAGGTCATTCACCGGATGCGTTTTGCGACGCGCCCACTTTGCAACAGGACACATGCCACGGGAGCAGGATTCCGCGTACCGACTACACTCGCCCCGCAAAAAAACGAAGGAGTAAAAAGCCATGCAGGGATTGCATGCATTGATCTGGGGAGTGCTGCTGGTTGGCGTGCCGCTGACCAGCCAGGGCGCGAACTACTACCGCTGCGTAGATGCTCAGGGTCGCGTGAGCTTCTCGGACCACGGCTGCCCGAACGGTGAAGCACTGCGCCTGCAGCCGGCGAACAGCCTGCCAGCCCCCTCTCCCCAGCCGCACCATCCGAACCGGGGCAAGGTCAGCGGCCAGGAGCAGGCGCTGCCCTGTGGCGGCCTGCTGAATGCCCAGGAACGACGCACCGCCATGGTCCGCCAGGAGATCCGCGCCGGCCTGAGCCGCGCCGACATCGAGAGCGCACTGGGAAAACCTGACAGGATCACCCGGAACCACGGCCTGACCCGCTATCAGTACACGGACAGGAAGGGCGGCACGCGCACCGTTCGGTTCGACGAGCACGGTTGCGTGATGGCAGGAGGCTGAAAAGCAAAAAGCCCGCATTGCTGCGGGCTTCTCAATGTGGCGGACTCAGGAGGATTCGAACCTCCGACCGCTCGGTTCGTAGCCGAGTACTCTATCCAGCTGAGCTATGAGTCCGTCGTTGGCGCTTGATAAACCAGATCACCGCTGGCTTGACGCTTACCTGATCGCTACAGGAGCCATCCGGTAAAAGATGGCGGACTCAGGAGGATTCGAACCTCCGACCGCTCGGTTCGTAGCCGAGTACTCTATCCAGCTGAGCTATGAGTCCGTCTTGGTGCTTGGTAAACCAGATCACCGCTGGCTTGACGCGTACCTGATCGCTGCAGGAGCCATCTGGTAGAAGATGGCGGACTCAGGAGGATTCGAACCTCCGACCGCTCGGTTCGTAGCCGAGTACTCTATCCAGCTGAGCTATGAGTCCGCAAAACGCTGCTTGCCCAGGCAAGCAAATAATGGCGGAGAGGGGGGGATTCGAACCCCCGACACCCTTTTGAGGTGTACTCCCTTAGCAGGGGAGCGCCTTCGGCCACTCGGCCACCTCTCCGCAACACGGGGCGCATGATATACAGCTTTACCCCGCTTGCAAAGCCCTAAGTTTGAAAAAACTTAGAAAAATTAGTGGCTTGGTTCCTGGTCCTTCTCTTTCTGGATGCGCTGGTAGATTTCTTCGCGGTGAACGGCCACCTCTTTCGGTGCGTTGACGCCAATGCGCACCTGGTTGCCCTTGACGCCCAGAACGGTGACGGTGACATCGTCACCCACCATAAGGGTTTCCCCTACCCGACGGGTCAGAATCAGCATTCCTTTTCTCCTTACACGGATGTTTCGATTCAATCTGCAAAAAACAAAAGGGGCCTCATCCACGCAGCGCGTGCAATCGCCCAAATATTGACCAGCCCCCCGAAGACAGTTCCGGCAGGCCGGCCAAAAAAGACGGAAGGCGCGATTCGCGCCTTCCGGGAACCTCAGTTCTTTTCCTGGCTGACCGGTGCATCCAGCTCGAAGGCGGTATGCAGGGCACGCACTGCCAGCTCCAGATACTTCTCCTCGATCACCACGGACACCTTGATTTCCGAGGTGGAGATCATCTGGATGTTGATCCCTTCCTTGGCCAGGGCTTCGAACATGCGGCTGGCCACACCGGCGTGGGAGCGCATGCCGACACCCACGATGGAGACCTTGGCAATGCTCGGGTCGCCATGCACGACGCGCGCGCCGATCTCCGACGCGGTCTTTTCCAGGATGCGCAGCGCGTTGTCGTAGTCGACCTGGTTGACGGTGAAGGTGAAGTCGGTGGTGTTATCGTGCGCGACGTTCTGCACGATCATGTCCACCTCGATGTTGGCCGCGCTGATCGGGCCGAGGATCTTGAAGGCCACGCCGGGGGTGTCCGGCACGCCGCGGATGGTCAGCTTGGATTCGTCGCGGTTGAAGGCGATGCCGGAAATGATCGGCTGTTCCATGGATTCCTCTTCATCATCGATGGTAATGAGGGTGCCCGGACCCTCCTTGAAGCTGTGCAGGACGCGCAGCGGGACGTTGTACTTGCCGGCGAACTCGACCGAACGGATCTGCAGCACCTTGGAACCGAGGCTGGCCATTTCCAGCATCTCCTCGAAGGTGATCTTCTCCAGCCGGCGCGCGCGGGACACCACGCGCGGATCGGTGGTGTAGACGCCGTCCACGTCGGTGTAGATCTGGCACTCATCCGCCTTCAGGGCGGCGGCCAGCGCCACCGCCGTGGTGTCCGAGCCACCGCGACCCAGGGTGGTGATGTTGCCCTGCTCGTCCACGCCCTGGAAGCCGGCCACCACCACCACGCGCCCGGCCTTGAGGTCGGCGCGCAGGCGCTGGTCGTCGATCTGCAGGATGCGCGCCTTGGTGTGCGAGCTGTCGGTGAGGATGCGCACCTGGCTGCCGGTGTAGGAAATCGCCGGGACGTCGCGCTTGATCAGCGCCATGGCCAGCAGGGCGATGGTCACCTGCTCGCCGGTGGACACCATCACGTCCAGTTCGCGCGGGACCGGCCGGCCATCGGTAATCTGCTTGGCCAGATCGATCAGGCGGTTGGTTTCGCCGCTCATGGCGGACACCACCACGACGATATCGTCGCCCCGCTCGCGGAATTTCTTGATCTTGTCAGCCACCTGCTGGATTCGCTCGACGCTGCCGACAGAGGTGCCGCCAAACTTTTGTACGATCAAAGCCATGTCATCAAACCATCTGAGTCCCTGGGGGCGCCCATCTGACCCCGGAGGGGTCTTGAGAACGGGACAGGCCGGACGCGCTGCCTGCCCCGCTGGCTGTCGTTACAGCCCCTGTTCAGCGAAACCGCGTACCAGCGCCAGCGCGGCATCCAGCTGCGCGGCATCGGTGCCGCCGCCTTGCGCCATGTCCGGGCGACCACCGCCCTTGCCGCCGACGGCCGCGGCCGCCTGTTTCATCAAGTCGCCGGCCTTGAGCTTGCCGGTCAGGTCCTGGGTGACACCGGCCACCAGCACCACCTTGTCATCCTGTACGCCACCGAGCAGCACCACGGCGCTGCCCAGCTTGTTCTTCAACTGGTCGACCAGCGCCAGCAGCGCCTTGCCGTCCAGGCCGTCGAGCCGCGCGGAGAGCACCTTGGCGCCCTTGATCTCCACGGCCGATCCGGCTAGGTCGTCGCCGGCGGCGCTGGCTGCCTTGGCCTTGAGCTGCTCCACCTCCTTCTCCAGCTGGCGGTTGCGCTCCAGCAGGGCGGACAGCTTGTCCAGCACGTTCTCGCGGCTGCCCTTGACCAGATTGGCGGCTTCCTTGAGCTGCTCTTCGGCGCCGTTCAGGTAGGCCAGCGCCAGCTCGCCGGTGACTGCCTCGATACGCCGCACGCCGGCAGCCACGCCGCCTTCGCTGACGATCTTGAACAGACCGATGTCGCCGGTGCGCGACACGTGGGTGCCACCACACAGCTCGACGGAGAAGCCGCCGCCCATGGTCAGCACGCGCACCTGGTCGCCGTACTTCTCGCCGAACAGCGCCATGGCGCCCTTGGCCTTGGCGGTCTCGATGTCGGTTTCCTCGACGTCTACCGCGCTGTTCTTGCGGATCTCGGCGTTGACCAGGGCTTCGAGGGCACGGATTTCCTCCGGCTTGATGGCCTCGAAGTGGCTGAAGTCGAAGCGCAGGCGCTGGCTGTCCACCAGCGAGCCCTTCTGACTCACGTGCTCGCCGAGGATCTGGCGCAGCGCGGCGTGCAGCAGGTGGGTGGCGGAGTGGTTCAGCGCGGTGGCTTGGCGCACCGAGGCGTCGACCACGGCCTGTACCGAATCACCGACCTTCAGGCTGCCGGCATCCAGGATGCCGTGGTGCAGGAAGGCGCCGCCGGCCTTGCGGGTGTCGCGCACGTCGAAACGCACACCGTCCAGGCTCAGGTAACCGCAGTCACCGGCCTGGCCGCCGGATTCGGCATAGAACGGCGTCTGGTCGAGCACCACCACGCCCTCCTCGCCCGCGCTCAAGCTGTCGACCTTCATGCCTTCCTTGAACAGCGCCAGCACGGTGCCGGTGCCGGAAGTGCCCTGGTAGCCGGTGAAGCGGGTTTCGCCCTCCACCTTGACCAGGCTGTTGTAATCCAGATCGAAGGCGCTGGCCGAGCGGGCGCGCTCGCGCTGGGCCTGCATCTCGCGCTCGAAGCCTGCCTCATCGACGCTCAGCTCGCGCTCGCGGGCGATGTCGGCGGTCAGGTCGACCGGGAAACCGTAGGTGTCGTACAGCTTGAACACCACTTCGCCCGGAATCACGCTGCCGGACAGCTCGGCCAGGTCCTGCTCGAGGATCTTCAGGCCCTGCTCCAGGGTCTTGGCGAACTGCTCCTCTTCGTTCTTCAGCACGCGCTCGATATGCGCCTGCTGCTGCTTGAGCTCCGGATAGGCTTCGCCCATCTCGGCGGCCAGGGCGGCGACGATCTTGTGGAAGAAGGTGCCCTTGGCGCCCAGCTTGTTGCCGTGGCGGCAGGCGCGGCGAATGATACGGCGCAGCACGTAGCCGCGGCCTTCGTTGGACGGCGTCACGCCGTCGGCGATCAGGAAGCCGCAGGAACGGATGTGGTCGGCCACCACCTTCAGCGAGGCCTGGCCTTCGTTGGCGCAACCGATCGCCTGGGCGGCGGCGTCGAGCAGGCGCTGGAACAGGTCGATCTCGTAGTTCGAGTTCACGTGTTGCAGCACGGCGCTGATGCGCTCCAGGCCCATGCCGGTGTCCACGCTCGGCGCCGGCAGCGGGTGCAGGACGCCGTCCGCGGTGCGGTTGAACTGCATGAACACGTTGTTCCAGATCTCGATGTAGCGGTCACCGTCCTCTTCCGGAGAGCCGGGCGGGCCGCCCCAGATGTGTTCGCCGTGGTCGAAGAAGATCTCGGTGCACGGGCCGCAGGGGCCGGTGTCACCCATCGCCCAGAAATTGTCCGAGGCGTAGGGGGCACCCTTGTTGTCGCCGATGCGCACCATGCGCTCGGCCGGTACGCCGACTTCCTGGGTCCAGATGTCGTAGGCCTCGTCATCGGTGGCGTACACCGTCACCCAGAGCTTTTCCTTGGGCAGGTTCAGCCACTTCTCGGAGGTCAGGAACTCCCAGGCGTAATGGATGGCATCGCGCTTGAAATAGTCGCCGAAGCTGAAGTTGCCCAGCATTTCGAAGAAGGTGTGGTGGCGTGCGGTGTAGCCGACGTTTTCCAGGTCGTTGTGCTTGCCACCGGCACGCACGCACTTCTGGCTGGTGGTGGCACGGGTATAGGCGCGCTTCTCCAGGCCGAGGAAGCAGTCCTTGAACTGGTTCATGCCGGCGTTGGTGAACAGCAGCGTCGGGTCGTTCGCCGGAATCAGCGAACTGGAGGCCACACGGGTGTGCCCCTTCTCTTCGAAGAAGCTCAGGAAGGCTTCACGGATTTCTGCGCTTTTCATAGATTCATCCGAGGGAAAAACGGCGAACGGCCAGCCACCACGGGACTGACGGCAAAGGGCGGCATTATATAGGCCCGGACCGCGAACTGCAGGGGTTTATGCAATTGGCAAGGGCTATCGCAGCCGCTGCGCTCATCAATGATCGTGGCCGCAATCGGGGCCATGCACATGGCCCTCGTCCTCATCACCCATCGGCTCCATTTCCAGCTGGATACCCACCAGATTGCTGGCCAGCGGGCGCAGCACCAGGTTGGCGTACTCGCTGTCGCCTTCCTCGGTGTCCACACCGATCAGCAGCTGGCCGCTGCCATCCTGCTGGATCCACACCTCGCGGCCCTGCCAGAGCACCGCAAAGCGCTCGCAGCTGGCCGGCTGCTGCTGGCCATCGGCGTCTTCAAGGATCAGTTGCAGGGATTGGCTCATGACAAAACTCCTCAGGAAAAAGAAAAGCCCGAAGGCGGCTCGGCACGCTTCGGGCATCTGAACAAAGGGGTGAAACTCAGACGGGCAAGGCGATCGGCCGCAACGGCACGGCACGCACCTGGGCACCTGGCTGCAACTGCAGGCGTGCGGCGGTCTGCGGATCGACCACCAGCGAACCGGCGGCCATGCGGGCCGGGCCGACCGTCACACGACAATCTTCGCGCTTGCGGTTGTGAATCAGGTAATCGATGGCGTCGTCACCGGGCGTACCCACCGCCAGCACCGCCAGGCGACTGTCGCGGATCGCACGGATGCGGTCGGTCTCGCACTCCAGCGCCGGACCACCGTCGAAGATGTCCACGTAGCCCTGATGGCGGAACCCTTCGCTCTTGAGCATGGTCAGCGCCGGCTCGCTCTCGGCGTGCACATGGCCGAGGACCGCCCGCGCTTCCTCGGTGAGGAAGCAGGTGTAGAGCGGGAACTTGGGCATCAACTGGGCGATGAAGGCCTTGTCGCCGACCCCGGTCAGGTAGTCGGCGCGGTTGAAATCCATCTTGAAGAAGTGCCGGCCGAGACTGTCCCAGAACGGCGAACGCCCCTGTTCGTCGGAGATGCCGCGCATCTCGGCGATCACCCGGTCGGCGAACAGCGCGCGGAACTCAGCCAGGAACAGCAGACGCGCCCGCGACAGCAGGCGGCCGTGCTGGCCACGGCGGAAATCGGCGTGCAGGAACAGCGAGCACATCTCGGTGCTGCCGGTCAGGTCGTTGGCCAGGAACAGGGTGGGGATCTCTCGATGGATGCGCGGTTCAAGCGACGCGCAGACCATCAGGCCCAGCCGGTAGTTGTACCAGGGCTGGCGCAGGCCGACCGCACCGGTCATGGCGGAGATGCCCACCACCTCGCCGTCATCGCTCTCCAGCACGAACAGGTAGTCGGCGTCGGCCCGCTCGGCCTCGCCGCGAAAGCTCAACTCGGCCCAGCGTACCCGCTGCGCCATGCGTTCCTCGCTGGCGGGCAGGGAGGTCAGGCCGGCGCCGGCACTGCGTGCCAGCTCGATCAGGGCCGAGAGGTCCGTGTTGCGCACGGGACGAACGATCATGCTTCCTCCGCCGGCCCGACGAATTTATGGGCCTGGTTCATAACGCCACCAAGCGCACACTGGCGCCTTCGCCGACGCCCAGCGCCTCGGCGGTGGTGCGGTCGAGGTACAGCGGCATGCCCGGCTCCCAGTCCAGCTCGACCAGCAGCGCGCGGAAATCCTGCAGCAGCCCGTTGGCGACCAGCCAGGTACGACCGCCCTGCGCCAGCGGCGCATCGCTCAACTGCACCTCCAGTTGCTGGCTGTGCACGATGGACCGAATCGCCGAGGTACGCGCGTGCAGGGTCGGGCCGCCGTCGAAGATATCGATGTAATGCTCGGTCTCGAAGCCTTCGCGGGTGAGGATGTCGAAGGACGCCTGGGCATCGGGATTGACCTCGCCCATGGCCTCCTGGGCCTCATCGGACAGCAATGGCACGTAGATCGGGTAGTGGGGCATGAGCTCGGCCAGGAAGCTGCGGCTCTTCACACCGGACAGGTGCTCGGCCTCGGCGTAGCTCATGCCGAAGAAGTGGCGGCCCACGCCATCCCAGAACGGCGAATCGCCCTGGGCGTCGCTGATGCCGAGGATGTCGACCGCAACCGAGTCGGCGAAGCGCTCCGGATGATCGGCGACGAACAGCAGGCGGCCCCGGGAAATCAGTTCGTCCGCCGGCGGCGGCGCCTTGTCGGCCTCGACAAAGAAGCTGTCGAGCAGGCTGTTGCCGGTCAGGTCATGGCACAGCGACAGGGCGTGGGTCTTGTTGTGGATGTTCAGCTCGCGTGACACGTGCACGAACGTCTCGTTGCGAAAGCTGTAGAAGGGCTCCGTGTAGCCAGCCGAGGCCACCAGCCCTGAGCAGCCGACCAGCCCGCCGCGCGCGGTGTCCTCCAGCACGAAGAAATAGGTTTCCTCGCCGTTGAACGCCACCTCGGCGGCGAACGACGCCTCCGAGGCAAGGATCTTTTCGCGCAGCCGGTCGGCGGAATCCGGCAGCGAGGTGACACCCACCGGGCTGATCGCCGCCAGGCGCTGCACTTCGGCCAGGTCGGAAAGTTGCGCGGGGCGCATCACCAGCATGCTCAGAGTCCTCCGCCCGCACTCAGCCCTGGGTGGTCAGCCGGGCCACCGCGCGCTCGAAGCGCTGCAGGCCCTCGTCGATGTCCGCCTCGTCGATCACCAGGCTGGGCGCGAAGCGCACCACGTCCGGACCGGCCTGCAGCACCATCAGCGCTTCCTTCTCGGCGGCCGCCAGCACCTGCCCGGCCTTGCCCAGCCACGGCTCGCTCAGCTGCGCGCCGATCAGCAGGCCACGACCGCGGATCTCGGAAAAGAGGCCGTACTGTTCGCCCATACGCTGCAGGCGCGCCCGGAAAATCTCGTGGCGCGCCTTCACGCCGTTCAGTACCTCGGGGGTGTTGACGATTTCGATCAGGGCGTCGGCCACCGCGCAACCCAGCGGGTTGCCGCCATAGGTGGTGCCGTGCACGCCCACCGAGAAATGCGCCGCCAGCGCGCTGGTGGTCAGCATCGCGGCAATCGGGAAGCCGCCGCCGATGCCCTTGGCGCTGGTCAGGATGTCCGGCACCACACCGTGGTGCATGTAGGCATACAGGTCGCCGGTGCGGCCGACACCGGTCTGCACCTCGTCGAAGATCAGCAACGCGTTGTGCTTGTCGCACAGCCGGCGCACGCCTTCCAGGTAGGCCTGGTCGGCCGGGCGAATGCCGCTCTCGCCCTGGATCGGCTCAAGCACCACCGCGCAGGTGCGGTCGGACATGACGGCTTCCAGCCCGGCCAGGTCGTTGTAGGTCACATGGGTAATGCCCTGCGGCTTGGGCCCGAAGCCGTCGGAATACTTGGTCTGCCCGGCCACGCTCACGGTGAAGAAGGTGCGACCATGGAAGCTGTTGTAGGCCGAGATGATCTCGTGCTTGTCCTCGCCGAAACGGTCGTGGGCCACGCGACGGGCCAGCTTGAAGGCCGCCTCGTTGGCCTCGGCGCCGGAGTTGCAGAAGAACACGCGCTCGGCAAAGGTCGCGTCCACCAGGCGCTTGGCCAGACGCAGGGTCGGCTCGTTGGTGAACACGTTGGAGATGTGCCAGAGCTTGCCGGCCTGCTCGGTCAGCGCCTCGACCAGCCGCGGGTGGCAATGGCCCAGGGCGTTGACGGCGATGCCGCCGGCGAAGTCCACCAGTTCTCGACCGCTCTGATCCCAGACTCGCGAGCCCAGACCGCGCACCGGAATGAAGGGCGCGGGGGCGTAGTTGGGCACCATGAACTGATCGAAATCGGCGCGCTGAATCGGCGCGGGCTTAGCGGACATCGGGAGCGTCTCCTGCCATGTCTGGCCATCTGAAAGGGAGTGGAAGCATGTGCTCGGCGGGCCGAACGGCCCGGGAAGCGCAGTTTATACACTGTGGCAGCGGGCGAAAGCCTGCCAGGCTAATTTTCAGTGTGCTTGCCAATCGCGTTGGCCTCCTGGGCCGCGCCGCTGCGGTGCTGGTTGCGGTCCTCGCGCGGGGTGGTGCCGAAGAAGTTGCGATAGGCGCTGGAAAAGTGCGGACCCGACGAGAAGCCGCAGGACAGGCCGATCTGGATGATCGACTTGCTGGTCTGCATGAGCAACTGGCGGGCCTTGTTCAGGCGCAGCTCCAGGTAATACTGGCTGGGCACCCGGTTCAGGTATTGCTTGAAGATCCGCTCCAACTGACGGCGCGACACGCAGACGTGCTGGGCGATCTCGTCGGTGGTCAGCGGCTCCTCGATGTTGGCCTCCATCAGCATCACCGCCTGGGTCAGCTTGGGATGGCTGGCGCCGATGCGGTTCTGCAGCGGCACGCGCTGGCGCTCGCTGCCTTCGCGGATGCGTTCGACCACCAGCTCCTCGCTGACCGCGCCGGCCAGTTCCGCGCCGTGGTCGCGACCGAGCATGGCCAGCAGCAGGTCGAGCACCGCAAGGCCGCCACAGGCGCTCAGGCGGTCACGGTCCCATTCGAACAGGTGGCTGGTGACGATGGCCTTGGGAAAGCGTTCGGTGAAGTCGTCCTGCCAGCGCCAGTGCACCGCGCTGCGGTAGCCATCCAGCAGACCCAGCATGGCCAGCGGATAAACCCCGGCGGACAGACCAACCAGCGTGCAGCCCTGCCGGGCCAGCTGGCGCAGGGCAGCGGCCAGGGGTGGCGCAATGTTCTGCGGCGGCTCGTCGGCCACCAGGAACAGCCGGCTCATGCCTTCCATACGCTCGTCCCACACGCCGCCGGGCAGGCGCCAGGCGGTGCCGCTGCCCTCTTCGTCCTCGACCTTGAAGAACTGCAGGTCGTAGGCCGCCTCGGGATGGATGCGCCGCGCCACGCGCAGGGCTTCATCGGCCAGGGCCAGCGTGATCGCCCGGGTACCGGGCCAGACAAGAAAACCAATGGTGGGGACAGTCATTGCGGCTGGCTGATGTCCAGGTACGGACGCATTCTGTGGCCCGGAGGAAAAGAGCGCATTCTAGGCCGCCGCGCGCCGGAAGTCTCGCGGCATTCGTAACCCGGCGACACACCTGCGCGCCAGCGGCGCAGGGCGTCGCCCGTTGCCTGTCGCTCAAGCCGTCCGCAGCTGCCGGTGCCGATCCACCAGTTGCTGCACCACCGAGGGGTCGGCCAGGGTCGAGGTGTCGCCCAGGCCGTCGTAGTCGCCGGTGGCGATCTTGCGCAGGATGCGGCGCATGATCTTCCCCGAGCGGGTCTTCGGCAGCCCGGCCGCCCACTGGATGACCTCCGGCACGGCAATCGGACCGATCTCGTGGCGCACCCACTGGCACAGCTCCTGCTGCAGTGCATCGCTGCCGGCCACGCCCTCCATGAGGGTGACGTAGACATAGATGCCCTGCCCCTTGATGTCGTGGGGCACACCGACCGCGGCTGCCTCGGCCACCTTGGGGTGGGCCACCAGTGCGCTCTCGATCTCGGCAGTGCCCAGGCGGTGGCCGGAGACATTCAGCACGTCGTCCACCCGGCCGGTGATCCAGTAGTAGCCGTCCTCGTCGCGGCGCGCGCCATCGCCGGTGAAGTACATGCCCTTGTAGGTCTTGAAGTAGGTGTCCACGAAACGGTCGTGGTCGCCGAACACGGTGCGCATCTGCCCGGGCCAGGAATCGAGGATCACCAGGTTGCCCTCGGCTGCGCCCTCCAGCAGGTTGCCCTGGTTGTCGACGATGCCCGGCACCACCCCGAAGAACGGCCGGGTCGCCGAGCCGGGCTTGAGGGCGGTGGCCCCCGGCAGCGGCGAGATGAGAATGCCGCCGGTCTCGGTCTGCCACCAGGTATCGACGATCGGGCAGCGGGAACGGCCGACGGTTTCGTAGTACCAGTGCCAGGCCTCCGGATTGATCGGCTCGCCCACCGAACCGAGCAAGCGCAGGCTGGAGCCGTCGGCGCCCTCCATCACCGCCCGGCCCTGGGCCATCAGCGCGCGGATCGCCGTGGGGGCCGTGTAGAGGATGTTCACCTTGTGGCGGTCGATGATCCGCGCCACGCGGGTGACGTCCGGGTAATTGGGCACGCCTTCGTACATCAGCGTGGTGGCGCCGTTGGCCAGCGGCCCGTAGATCAGGTAGCTGTGCCCGGTGACCCAACCGATGTCGGCTGTGCACCAGTAGACCTCGCCGGGCCGGTAGTCGAACACCCGCTCGTGGGTCAGCGCCGCGTACAGCAGGTAACCGCCGCTGGTGTGCAGCACGCCCTTGGGCTTGCCGGTGGAGCCGGAGGTGTAGAGCACGAACAGCGGGTCCTCGGCGGACATTTCCTTGGGCTCGCAGTAGTCGCCGGCCACCTTCATCAAGTCCTCGTACCAGACGTCGCGGTGGGCATGCCAGGGAATGTCCGCGCCGCTGCGCCGCACCACGATCACCTTGCGCACGCTGTTGGTTTCCGGGTGGGTCAGCGCCTCGTCGACATTGGTCTTCAGCGGCAGGTGGCGGCCGCCACGCAGCGCCTCGTCGGCGGTGATCACCACCTTGGAGCGGCAGTCGATGATGCGCCCGGCCAGCGCCTCCGGCGAGAAGCCGCCAAACACCACCGAATGCACCGCGCCGATGCGCGCGCAGGCCAGCATGGCCACGGCGGCCTCGGGAATCATCGGCATGTAGAGGGTCACCAGGTCGCCCCGGTGCACATCCTGGCCGCGCAGGGCGTTGGCGAAGCGGTTCACTTGCTCGTACAGCTCGCGGTAGGTGATGTGGCGGACATCGCCGGGCTCGTCGCCCTCCCAGATGATCGCCACCTGATCGCCTCGCTCGGCCAGATGGCGATCCAGGCAGTTGGCGGAGACATTCAGGGTGCCGTCGGCGAACCACTTGATGTCCACGTGGTGATCATCGAAGGAGGTCTGCTTGACGCGCGTGAAGGGCTTGATCCAGTCCAGGCGCTGGGCCTGTTCGCGCCAGAAACCGTCGGGATTGATCACCGACTGCTGGTACAGGGCCTTGTAGGTGGCCTCGTTGGTAAGGGTGCGGGCAGCCTGTTCGGGGGTGACGGGGTAAAGGGACGCGGCAGCCATGGCGGTTCCTCTTGTCATATGCAATGGCGGACCCGCGGCCGATACGTCCCGGACTCGACTGCGGGAAGGAAGCGGATTCGCCAAGGAGCATAGACCCCGAAATGTGACGGGGCCGACAGCGGCGCTTTAGCTGGCAGGCACCCCACTCCCATGTTCATCACATTCTGTACATTTCCCGCACACCTTTGAGCACGTAGCAGCCTGCAGGGTCGATATCGCTGGCGGCGCTGGCTGCCAGGGACAGAACCAGCAGCAAACAGCCCAGCAGACGCTTACCAGGAGCCATAGGGAATGCCGTGCTTTTCGATGTAGGCCTTGGCGGCGGGCTCCAAGGGAAGTGCATAGCGGCCCTGCATCTTTCCCTGATATGGCCCCAGCGGTTCGGTTTCGGCTTGGGCGCGGAGGATTTCAATGGGATTCAGGCAGGACCCCATTACCCATGCGCGAACAATGCCGCCTGGCGCCAACCCAATGACGATGGCTTCGCGGTAATCCTCGGTACGGCCGCTGGCCGGACACTTTGCCGGTTCCTTGCGCCGCATGATTTCTCGTGTGACGTCCGGGATGTCGAGACTGACGCGGTAGGTTTGTGGTTCTGCCAGGGACTGCCACCGGATGTCGATGCGCCGAGGTAAATCCAGCCCAGATAAATAACGGCCCGCACCCCAGCCGAAACGCTCTGGCCCCCTCTCCTATACACCACTGCCGCTTCCGCGGACCACCGGGCGGTCACTCGCTGGGGGCGGTTCGTGTTAGACTAT
>NZ_JRUD01000032.1 GCF_000802425.1 Pseudomonas flexibilis
GCCCTTGCCGTTTCCCTAGCCTTCGGCTCTGCGAAAACCTGGCTGCCGGACTTTCACCGACATAGTTACGTGCCATGCCCGGCACACACGTTTGGTTAAGGGGCGGGCTTTAGCCCGTCCCAGTGAGCGAAGCGAACGATTTGAACCAGTTGTTAGAGAATAGCTGCGCGATCAATTGCAGCTTCATAAGCGCGAGGTTCGAATAAAAAAGGGCCGATGTTTTCAATGATGCGTGGTTCTTCATAACCGTTTTCGTACGCAAAATTTTCCCATATGTAACCGGAGTTGGTTTTAACTATATGTGCGGAGTAAGCGCCACAACCGATATCACCACACTCTGGACATATATAAAGCAGTACACGGTTTTCAGGCTCAGTAAGCAATTTTACCTTTCTGGCAGTGGTTTCGTTTTGAGCATTAAAGCCTTTTACAAAACAGCCCATAAAGTCATCATGCCCTCCATCTGCTTTCACTATGGCATGAAGTAGAGACTCACCATTGATTAAGAAGTCTGATGAGGTTCGCTCTGCAACCGTACATCCGTTGGATTCACTTCCAGCGCGAAAGAGAGCTTGGTGGCTGAGCGTAGATGTATGCATAATTCTCTAACGCCTGAATTAAGCCGCGCCGCGAAGCGGCGTCGGCTTGAATGAATTGTTAGGCAAGGCTCGCGTCATACCTTCAGGCGCCCCCTGAGGAACTTGCTAGCGGCACCCTTGAGTTCGCTTCTGTCAAAGAGCTTGCCTTGAAATTGGAAATCTTGATCAATCCGGACAATTAGCAATTGTTCAAAGTCGCCTTGACTCTTGACTATCACACGATCATTTGATTTCTCGGGTGAAATGGTTTTTACCTCAACGAGCTTGCCGTTGATTGTGCCGTCAGATCCAGCCGTGTGAGTGCCGTGACGGCGAAGCCCGAACTTGATCTCAGCGTAGATCTCTCCGAGCTCACCCCAGACTTGCAAGTATCTGCCTGTGTTCTCGAAGTGCCGTGTAGCGCACTCCACTAGGTCTTGAAAGATTTCTGTTTGCTCTAGGATGCTGTAGGGAAAGCCGTCTCTGCTCTCAAACGGCTCGCATGGCTCTATGGAGTAAACGTCATCTTCTGGCGTGTCTTTGAGTTGGGAGTCAACCCAATCCCGATCAACGTACTTCCACTGCCAAGGTGCTACGCCACACCCGGCAGCATCAGCGATTTCTTCGGCGCTGTAGCCGCGCTCATTCATCTCGTAAAGAAAATCCCAGTCGCCCATAATCTTTCCGCCTTGCCTAACAGTGATTAGATGGAATCCATGCTAACGGATAACAGTGGATTCCGTATAACTCCGAACCCGCCCCTAGCCTCAACGAAAAAATCCCTCTCCACCCAACCATTTACCCGAGCTTTTCACCGACACACCGTATTCGCGTGACGTCGATCTATCACGCAGGCGGAAGCTGCCGGTGCCGGCATGGAGCACGGCGGTGGCAACCGTGGAAGTGCGAAGGAGAAGTAAGGTGTAAGGTGCGCAGCAAGACAGCAATTCCCTTTGCCTGCGGAGAGATGCCCGGAGGGTAACGCGCCGCGCCGGGGGCAAACAACCGACAGGGTGGCACCCTTGCCCTGCACTGCGTTTCCTGCGAAAACGCACGCCTTTTTCACTGTCACGGGGCATTGGCCATGAGCAACGAACTGCAGATCGAAGACCTCCAGCCCGGCGACGGCAAGGCCGTGGTCAAGGGCGCGCTGATCACCACCCATTACACCGGCTGGCTGGAAGACGGCACGGTCTTCGATTCCTCGGTGGAGAAGGGTCGCCCGTTCCAGTGTGTGATTGGCACCGGCCGGGTCATCAAGGGCTGGGACCAGGGGCTGATGGGCATGCGCGTGGGCGGCAAGCGCAAGCTGTTCGTGCCGGCCCATCTGGGCTATGGCGAGCGGCAGGTCGGGCGCATTCCGGCCAATGCCAACCTGGTATTCGAGATCGAGCTGCTGGAAGTGCTGACCCGGGACGATTGAGCGCTCCGACACGGATGGTCCGGAACTGAGCGCGCCCGGCAGGCTCAGAGCTTAGGTCCGCTTCCCGGGGTGGAGGCCTGCGCGCGTCTCCCGCGGGAAGCCTCGCAACCAATGAGCACCGCGACCTGATGATCGCTCGCCAAGGCGAGACGTTCAGTGCGTCGCGCGCACCGACCGGGATTCATCCATGTACGCTGCCCTCCCCTCGGCCATTTCCCTGTTCCAGGGTGTTGCCCTGCTGCTGCTCGGCACCGGCCTGCTCAATACCCTGATCACCGTGCGCGGACTGGCCGAAGGGTTCTCCGAGAGCCTACTGGGCCTGATGATGTCGGGGTACTTTGCCGGCTACCTGCTCGGTTCTTGGCTGACCGCGCCGCTGATCCGCCGCATCGGTCATATCCGCACCTTCGCCTTCTGCGGCGCCCTGGCCTGCATCATCGCCCTGCTGCACGCCATGGTGGTCAACCCCTGGGCGTGGCTGCTGCTGCGCGTGCTGCTCGGCGTCGCGCTGGTGACCCTGTACATGGTCATCGAGAGCTGGCTGAACGCCGACGCCACCGGCGAGAAACGCGGCCAGGTGTTCGCCGTGTACATGTTCGTCAACCTCGGTGCGCTGACCGTCGCCCAGCAGCTGTTGCAGCTGGGCAGCATCATGACCTTCTTCCTGTTCGCGCTGGCGGCGATCCTGATCAGCGCGGCCACCCTCCCGATCACCCTCACCCGCCATGCCCAACCCACACTGCCCGATGTGCCCAGCATCAGATTGGTGCAACTGGCGCGCAAATCGCCGCTGGCGGTGACCGCCTCCGTGCTGTCGGGCCTGGCGCTCAGCGCCTTCTGGGGCATGGCTCCGGTGTATGCCGGACAACGCGGTTTCGAAACGGCGGACATCGCCTCGCTGATGAGCCTGACGGTGCTGGGCGGCGCGTTGCTGCAGTGGCCGATCGGGCGCCTTTCCGACCGCTACCCGCGCCCGCTGGTGCTGCTGTGGATCACCGGTCTGGCGGCGCTGGTCTCGCTGGCCATGAGCCTGTTGCCGGCCGCCGCGCCACTGTGGGTGGCGGCCTTCCTGTGGGGCGGCCTGAGCTTTTCCACCTATTCGATCGCGGTCACCCACATGATCGACCGCCTGGCCCCCGAGGACGTGCTGGCCGGGTCTTCCGGCATGCTGGTGCTCAACGGCCTGGGCGCGGCCTTCGGGCCGGTGTTGGCCGGTGCGCTGATGCACTGGCTGGGCGCGCCGGGGTTGCCGCTGTACCACACCCTGATCCTGGGCCTGCTGGCGCTGTTCACGCTGCTGCGCATGCACCAGGTGCGCGAGCAGGCCAGGCGCCAGGCCCATCACGTCACCCTGGTGAACACCACGCCCACCGTGCTGGAGATGATGCCGGAAGCCCAGGAGGCCGAGCAGGAAACGGGCGGCGCCGACCTGCAGGACCTGGACGTTGCGGCGCCGGCGGACGAAAAGCCGGCCTGAGTCCTTCGCGACGCGCAGACCCGACCGAATGTTCGGTGGAGCTATCGCAAGGGGCTATCAATTCACATTTCTTTATTCCAACGGGAATTTTTTCCCGGCGAGCGGCTCATACAGCCCGGCCCTTGCGACGCACGCGTGCATACTCGGCGCGGCAGCAGGAGCCACCCGCCCACCCGGGCGGGGCCAAGGAGCGGCTCGTGAAACGTTACTGGGCGGGAGTGCCCTGGCGTCGGGAGTCGCATGTTCCGTCCGATGCCACGAGGCCAATATGGAAACCATGCCCCAGCAGCGTGCCCTGCGCCGGCTGCGACTCGATCTGCAGCGCCACGGCCTGTATCGCACCCTCTACCTGCTGATGATCAAGGTCATCAACAAGTTCGCCCTGTTCAGAATCCTGCGCGGAATGTACCTGCACCACGTCAACCAGGCGTACCTCGCCTGCCCGGCCGGTTACACCTGCGGCTTTCTCAGCGAGCCACAATTGCGCCGTTACGCCATGGACCCGCGCAACGAGCTGGACGGCGACTTCCTCGACGAGGCGCTGGCCAAGGGCGACCGCTGCTACGCCATTCTGAAGGACGGCTGCCTGGCCGCGTACAGCTGGTACTCCCTGCAGCCGACGCGGATCCATCCGCCGCAACTGCTGCTGGAGTTCGATACCCGCTACGTCTACATGTACAAGGGCATGACCCGCGCCGAACACCGCGGCCTGCGCCTGTACCCGATCGGTATCAACCGCGCCCTGCAGTGGTACCAGCGCTGCGGGAAGGCCGGCCTGGTGGCCTATGTGGAATCGCACAACCTCGACTCGCTCAAGTCCTGCCTGCGCCTGGGCTACCGCATCTTCGGTTCAATCTATGTGCTGCACCTGCTGGGCCGCTACCTGCTGCTCAACACGCGGGGCTGTCGCCGCGAGGGCTTTCGCCTGAAGGAAATCCCGTCCTGCCCCGACGCGCTGGGAGCCAACGAGGCCTGATCCGGCCTGCCTGTCGCCCGGCGTGAACCTTGCCGGGCCGGCGGCGCCCAATGCCGCGACCGCCCGCACAGAGGAAGCACCATGATCGAGGTGCACATCTACCGCTACCACCCGGAGCAGGACCGGGCACCCCGCATGCAGGTGTTCCCGGTGCCGGAGGAGTTCCGCGCACGCATGGTGCTCGACGTGCTGGAGCACCTGCACGAGCTGGACACTTCCCTGGTCTACCGGCGCTCCTGCCGCGAGGGCGTATGCGGCTCGGACGGCATGAACATCAACGGCAAGAATCGCCTGGCCTGCATCACCCCGGTTGCCGAGGTGCTGGACGGGGCGCGCCTGACGATCCGCCCGCTGCCGGGCATGCCGGTGATCCGCGACCTGGTGGTCGACCAGAGCCTGTTCTTCCGCCAGTACGAGCGCATCCGCCCCTGGCTGATCAACGACGAGCCCGCCCCGGCCATCGAGCGCCTGCAATCGCCGGAGCAGCGCGCCCGGTTGGACGGTCTGTACGAGTGCATCCTCTGCGGCTGCTGCACCTCGCAATGCCCGTCCTGGTGGTGGAACCCGGAGAAGTACATCGGCCCGGCGGGGCTGTTGCAGGCCTGGCGCTTCATCGTCGACAGCCGCGACCAGGCCACGGCCGAACGCCTGGCGGCGCTGGACGATCCGTTCAGCCTGTTCCGCTGCCGCAGCATCGGCAACTGCAGCTGGGTGTGCCCGAAGGGCCTCAACCCCATGGGCGCCATCGGGCATATCCGCCGGGAGTTGATGCAGCGCGGCAGCTGACCCGCCACAACGGTCACGATGTCGCAGCCATCCGTACAGCGAGACGTATAGAATGCGCCCCGCCTCGTAGTCGAGGCCGGGCCATACGTGCCCGGGACGTATCTATCCAGGAGTATTTCATGTCCCGTTTCCTCACCGCCTCGCTACTGGCGGGCTGCACCACCCTGGCCTGCGCCCAGGCCAACGCTGCCGACCTGCTGCAGTGGCAGAACAACAGCCTCACCTTCCTGTATGGCGACAACTTCAAGGTCAACCCGGAAAAGCAACAGACCCTGACCTTCGAGCACGCCAGCGGCTGGAGCTTCGGTGATGTGTTCTTCTTCGTCGACACCATCCACTACTCCGATGTGAGCGAAGGCGACGACACCACCTACTACGGCGAATTCTCGCCGCGCCTGTCGTTCGGCAAGCTGACCGGCGCCGACCTGAAGGCCGGCCCGGTAACGGACGTACTGCTGGCCGCCACCTACGAGTTCGGCGAAGGCGACATCAAGAACTACCTGATCGGCCCGGGCTTCGACCTGGCCATCCCCGGCTTCGACTACTTCCAGGTCAACCTCTATCGCCGCCACACCGATAGCAGCGTCAAGGGCGATGACGAAGGCCTGTGGCAGATCACCCCCGTGTGGAGCTACACCCTGCCGGTCGGCAACTCCGACCTGGTGATCGAC
The DNA here is from genome assembly GCF_000802425.1 of Pseudomonas flexibilis. Taxonomy (GTDB): domain Bacteria; phylum Pseudomonadota; class Gammaproteobacteria; order Pseudomonadales; family Pseudomonadaceae; genus Serpens; species Serpens flexibilis. The sequence continues at coordinate 5,912 of NZ_JRUD01000032.1, forward strand.
GGATTCATCGACTGGGTGGTCGGCAACGAAGACAACTACCGCAACAACCTGCACTTCAACCCGCAGATCAAGTACGACCTGGGCAAGGCCCTGAGCCTGAGCGCCAAACAGCTGTACGTGGGTATCGAGTACGACTACTGGAAGAACAAGTACGGCATCGAGGACAGCCCTGCCTTCGAGACCGACCAGAACACCGCCAGCCTGCTGGTGAAACTGCACTTCTGAGTCGTAGGGCGGTCCGCGCTTTTCGGGCCGCCAATGAGGCACGCACCACCGCAAAGAGCCGGCATCACGCCGGCTCTTTTCGTTAGCGCCGACGTGTCGGCGGCCCGCAACAGGCATGCCGACGCCGATGCGGCAAAAAGCCACTTTTGGCTGACGAGCCTGGCGGCACAATATCCATGTCCATTGTCAGGCTATTGCACTGCGGGCCCGGCAATGAACTGGAACATGGACGATGGCCTCAACCCAGGTAACCCGAGATGGATCACTCCCCCCACAACGTGCGCTGCAAGCAATGCGGTCGGCTCATGGTGCCGCGCGTTCATCACGGCCACAGCGAATGCCCGTTCTGCCTCAGCCCGAACTGGGACCAGGAACGCAGCGCTTTTGAACTGAAGTTCTTCGCCCTGATGCTGATCTTCAGCAGTCTGTTGCTGATCGCCGCGCGCCCGGCCGTCTGCCCGCTCGCGCTGCTGCTGGTGGGGCTGGGCCTGTGGATCCTGCGCAAGGCCAACGTCCTCAAGGATTGTTCGCCGCGCCAGGCCCTGCGCCTGCTGTTCAGGCGCTGACGCCGCGCAGGTGCCGGCGCAGCCAGTCGGCGCCGCTGACCAGGCTGATGCCCGCCAGCACCAGCGCGGTGCCGATCAGGAAGCCGGCAGTGAGCGGCTCATCGAGAATCAGCACCCCGAACAGCACGCCGAACAACGGCGTCATGAAGGACAGCACCGCCAGTTGCGAGGCCAGGTAACGGCGCATCAGCCAGAACCAGGCGAAATAGCTGAATGAGGAGACGATCACGCCCTGGAACAGCACGCTGGCCACGGCGATCGCGGTGACGTTCAGCGGTTCGAACGCGCCGAGCATCACGGCGAAGCCCAGCAACAGCACGGCGGACACCGCCAACTGATAGAACAGGGTCAGCCCCGGCGGCGCCTCGGAAAGGCTGGAGCAGCGTACCGCCACGGTGGTCATGCCCCAGGCGAAACCCGCCAGCAGGGCGAACAGATCGCCCAGCCATTGCGCGTCGCCACCGCCCTCGCCGCTCAGCCCGAAGGCGATTGCCAGCCCCGTGAAGCACAGGCCGATGCCCAGCCATTGCAGCGGGTTCAGGCGCTCGCCGGGCAGCAGCAGGTGCAGGGTCAGCGCCGAGAAGATCGGCGAGGTGTAGAGAAACACCGCCATGCGCGACGCCGTGGTGTGCCGCAGGCCCAGGGCGATGAACAAAAATTCCAGGGCGAACAGCCCGCCGGCCAGCAGGCCTGGCAACCAGGTGAACGACACCTGGCGCCAGTCGTCCCGACGAAGCATGAGCGTGGCCACCAGCAGCGCGGCAATGGTCGAGCGCAGCAGCACCTGCAGCAGGGTCGACAGGTCCGGCGCGGCCAGCTTGATCGCCACCTGCTGAAAGCCCCACAGGGCGCACAGCAGCACCATCAGCTGGACCAGGAACCCATCCGCGCCTTTGCGGGCCACGCTCATGCCGACCTCCCGATCACCCATAAAAAAACGGAGCCCGGGCGGCTCCGTTCAGTCGGCGCGCATCATTCCAGAACGACTGGCGGTTGCCAATCACCCGGCGACTCACAGCGGCTTGCCGGGGTCGTCCCAGAACGGGCGGCTCGCCTCCCGCTCGGCATCCGCGCGGCTCAGGCCGATGTCCTTGAGCATGGCATCGCTCAGTGAAGCGAGCTGGTGACGCTGGTCGTGCAGCGTCTTCCAGCGCCGCTGGTCGTGCAGCGTCTTCCAGCGCCGCAGCTGGCGCAGCAGTCGCTGGGCGCGATGGAGTAGGGAAATGCCCTCTTCCCGAGGTGTGTGCAGGACGTCCATGACGACGTGTGAAGTTTTCATCGGTCTGCCCTCCCGTGGGGTTGGCGACAGTCTTGCGCCGGGCCTACGATCAATCCAACGAATGTTTCTGATGCCTCACATCTCGGAGGTTGATCAATGGCCCACTATCCCGCCATCGATACCGAACTGCTGCGCAGCTTTGTGGCCATCGCCGATCACGGCGGCTTCACCCGCGCGGCGGAGTCGGTGAACCGCACCCAGTCGGCGATCAGCATGCAGATGAAACGCCTGGAGGAAGACGTGCTGCAGCGCCGGCTGTTCGAGCGCGACGGGCGCCAGGTGCGGCTGACCGCCGAGGGCCAGGTGCTGCTCGGCTACGCGCGGCGCATTCTCAAGCTGCATGGGGAAGTCATGAATACCCTGCGCGAGCCGCACATGGTCGGCGCGGTGCGCATCGGCACGCCGGACGACTACGTGATGCGCTTTCTGCCCGGCATCCTGTCGCGCTTCGCGCAGAGCTATCCGATGGTGCAGGTGGAGGTGCACTGCGACCCGTCCGCGCGTCTGCTGCAGCGCCAGGATCTGGACCTGACCATCGTCACCCGCCAGCCCGGCGAGGAGATCGGCCAGTTGCTGCGCCAGGACCGCATGCTGTGGGTGGGCGCGCCGGGCTTCGATGTGCATGCCCAGCGGCCGATACCGCTGGCCATGTTCAACGAGGACTGCTTCTGCCGCGCCTGGGCCTGCAACGCGCTGGATGCGCGGGAAATCGACTACCGGGTCGCCTACACCAGCCCGAGCCTGGCGGCGATCCTGGCCATCGTCAGCGCCGGCCTGGCGATCAGCGCGCAGATGCAGAGCGTGATCCCCACGGAGCTGCGCGTGCTGGATGCCGGCAGCGGCCTGCCGGAGCTACCCGCCTCCAGCATCGTGCTGCTGCGCAACCGCAGCCGCAGCAACCCGGTGACCGAAACCATGGCCGAACATATCGTCGAAGGCTTCCGGCTGTAGGGAGCCGGCGTAGGGTGGACAACGCCTTCCTTGTCCACCGAGGTGCCCCACCGCGGCCAGATAAAGCACTGACGTTCTACGTCTACCCGCACCGGGGTTCCAGCCAGGCGTAGGGTGGACAACGTTTTCCTTGTCCACCGAGGAGCCCCCACCGCGGCCAGATAAAGCACTGCCCGCCCTACCGTCGCGACTTCACACCTTGAACGCCAGCCCCACCGCGCACACCACCAGGAAACCGCAGAACAGCAGCTTCAGCCGCCGCTCCGGCAGGCCATAGGCGATCTTCACGCCCCAGCTGATGCTGAGCAGGCCGCCGATGGCCAGGGGAATACCCATCGCCCAGTTCACCTGTTCATGCCAGGCGTAGCTGACCAGCGTCACCGAGGTACTGGGAATGGCAAGGGCCAGCGACAATCCCTGCGCCATCACCTGGGTGGTGCCGAACACGCTGGTCAGCACCGGCGTGGCCACCACCGCCCCGCCCACGCCGAGCAGGCCGCCGGCCAGACCGGCCACGGCGCCCAGCGGTGCCAGCCAGGGCCACGGGTAACGCAGCTCGGTGCTGCCCGCCTGCGGGCGGTAATAGATGCGCAGCAGGTTGTAGGCGGCGAGCAGGAACAGGAACACCACGAAGGCCTGGCGCATCAGGCGCGGGTCCTGGCTGACCGCCCATTTCGCGCCGATGACGGCGAACAGGAAGCTGGTGATGCCCAGCGCCAGCGCGTAGCGCAGGTCGATGCGGTTGCGCTGGTTGTAACGCCATACCGCGAGCAGCACGTTGGGCACCACCATCACCAGGGCGGTGCCCTGGGCCATCTGCTGGTCGAGGCCGAACAGGATGCCCAGCGCCGGGATGGCGATCAGGCCGCCGCCGATGCCGAACAGCCCGCCGACCGTACCGAGCAGCAGGCCGAGAATCAGATTGAGGGAGAAATCGAGGAATTGCATGGTGCCTCCAGTCGCAGGGCCGCCATGCTAGCCACGACCCACTGGCCGGGAAACGGGATGCCGCGCACAATGGCTTTGCGCAATCCGCAAAGGCACCGTTTCATGAACCCGGATCAACTCACCGATCAGCTGGCGATCTTCCTCGATGTTCTGGAATGCGGCAGCTTTTCCGCCGCCGCGCGCCGGCATCCGCTGACGCCCTCGGCCGTGGCGCGACGCATCGACAGCCTGGAAAAGGCCCTGGGCAGCAGCCTGTTCCTGCGCAGCACCCATGCCGTGCGCGCCACCCCGGCAGGGTTGGCTTTTGCGCAACGGGCACAGCGAATCCTCGATGAACTGCGCCAGGCCCGCGCCGAGGCGGTTTCCCTGAGCAGTGCGCCCGAGGGGCGCATCCGCATCGATGCCCCGGCCCCCTTCGGGCGTCGCCGGCTGGCGCCGGTGATCGCCGATTTCCTGGCCCTCTACCCGGGCCTGGACGTGCAGCTGCGGCTGATCGACAGCTTCGTCGACCTGCGCGGCGATCACCTGGGTGAGGTGGACCTGGTGCTGCGCATCGGCCCGCTGGCCGATACCCGGTTGATCGCCACGCCTCTGGCGCCGCTGGTGCGGGTGCTGTGCGCCAGCCCGGCCTACCTGGAGCGCCGCGGCGCGCCCAGCTCGCCGCTGGAACTGGTCGACCACGACGGGCTGGATTGGGATGGCCTGACACCGCAATACGCCTGGCGCTTCGAGATCAATGGCCAGCGCCAGCTGTGCCGGCCGCGCCGCCAGCGCATGACCACCAACAACGCCGAAACCCTGCTGTTCGGCGCGGTGGCCGGGCTGGGCATCGCCCATCTGCCGACCTGGCTGGTCAGCGAACACCTGCTGCGCGGTGAGCTGGTCCCCCTGCTCTGCCCCGACGGCCTGCCCCGCCCGGAACCGAGCAGCATTTATGCCCTGAACCTGAACCGCGAGACCCAGTCGCGCACCCGCCTGCTGCTGGCCTTCCTGCAAGAACGCTTCGGCGAGCTGCCGCCGTGGGACCGCATGCTGCAGGAGCGCCTACTGACGCACGGCACCTGAAGCCGGACTTCTGGCGCCATGGATGTGACAGCCTTCACATAAAATTGAACGCTGCCTGCCGGGGCGTGATCCAACGGAGCAAAATCGCGCTCCATCCCGTGACCATGCGGTCGCCCCCATTCATTGCAAGGATCCACCGTGGCCGGTTCCAGCCTGCTTGCCCTGCTCGACGACATCGCTACCCTGCTCGACGACGTCTCGGTCATGACCAAGGTGGCCGCCAAGAAAACCGCTGGGGTGCTGGGCGACGACCTGGCACTCAACGCCCAACAGGTCACCGGCGTGAAGGCCGACCGCGAGCTGCCGGTGGTCTGGGCGGTGTGCAAGGGCTCCTTGCTCAACAAGGCCATCCTGGTCCCGGCCGCCCTGCTGATCGCCGCTTTCGCGCCCTGGGCGATCACGCCGCTGCTGATGCTCGGCGGCGCCTTCCTCTGCTACGAGGGGTTCGAGAAGATCGCCCACCGCCTGCTGCACAGCCGCGACGAGGACGCCAGCGACCACGACCAGCGCCTGGAAGCGGTCGCCAACCCGGCGGTGGACATGAAGACGTTCGAGCGGGACAAGATCAAGGGTGCGATCCGCACCGACTTCATCCTTTCGGCGGAAATCATCGCCATCACCCTGGGCGCCGTGGCCGGCGCCCCCTTCGTGCAACAGGTGCTGGTGCTGTCCGGCATCGCCCTGGCCATGACGGTGGGCGTGTATGGCCTGGTGGCCGGCATCGTCAAGCTGGACGACCTGGGCCTGTACCTCAGCCAGAGCACCTCGTCACTGGCGCAACGCGCGGGCCGCGGCATCCTCGGCGCCGCCCCGTGGCTGATGAAGGGGCTTTCCGTGGCCGGTACCGCCGCCATGTTCCTGGTCGGCGGCGCGATCCTCGTGCATGGCCTGCCACCCGTGCAGCGCGTCATCGATCAGCTCGCCCAGCGCACTGCCGCGCTGCCGGCCGGCGAGGTGCTGGCGTTTCTGGCACCGACCTTGCTTGCCGCCTTGTTCGGCATCCTCGTCGGCGCGCTGATCGTCGGTCTGCTGGCGATCGGCAAGCAGTTTCATCGTCCGGCCGGCCAGTGAGGGCCGCCGCAGTGTTTCGTGGGTTCAGTGAAGAACAAGAACAGGAGTCCCCGATGCGTAGCCCCCTCATCCTCGCCGTCAGCCTGCTCACCCTCGGGCTGCCCAACCTGACGCAAGCGGTCGAATTCTGGCATTCCAGCACCATCTGGGCCGGCCAGGGTCAGTGCTCGGCGGTGTTTTCCTTCGACAGCGGCCTGCACGAGATCACCGACCTGCGTATCGCCGTGAAGGCGCTTTCGCCGGAGGGCGAGACTGTGCTGGAAGGCGAGCTGGCCATCGACCAGTTCGGCCAGTCGTCCGCCGAACGCTATGCCGATGCCTTCCTGGAAGGCGAGGCCGTGTGCGCCGAGAACCTCACCATTCAGATCGAGGAGGCCACCGCCCGGCTGGATGGCCGCATGATCGACCTGCTGGCCACCCACAGCCTGACCCCGCGCGATTTCCGGCCGTTGCCGATTCGGTTTTGAACGCCCTACGCCACGCCCGTATCCCGCACGATGCGCCCGTCGACCAGCTCGATGCTGCGCCGGCAACTGGCCGACAGGCGCGGGTCGTGGGTGACCACCAGCACGGCGCAGCCGAACTCGCGGTTGATCTCGCGGAACAGCTCGAACACCTGCTCCGCCGTGCGGGTATCCAGGTTGCCGGTGGGTTCGTCGGCCAGCAGCAGCGCCGGGCGCGTCACAAGGGCGCGGGCGATGGCCACGCGCTGCTGCTGACCGCCGGACAGCTGCCCGGCGCGCTTGCCGGCAAAGCCTTCGAGGCCCACCTGGGCCAGCAACTGCTCGGCCAGCTGCACATCGGCCGGCTCCGGCTTACCGTGGCGGATCATCAGCGGCATCAGCACGTTGTCCAGCACGCTGAAGGCCGAGATCAGGTGGTGGAACTGGAATACGAAGCCGATGGCCTCGTTGCGCAGGCGGGTACGCGCCTCGTCGTCCAGCGTGCGGGTCGGCTGGCCGAGCAGGTAGAGCTCGCCAGCGCTGGGCGAGTCCAGCAGGCCGATGACATTCAGCAGCGTGCTCTTGCCCGAGCCGCTGGGGCCGATCAACGCGGTCAGCTCGCCGCGCGCCAGGCGCATGTCCAGGCCGTGCAGCACTTCCAGCTCCTGTGGGGTGCCGGGGTTGTAGACCTTGCGCAGCCCTTCCAGGCGCAGCACCTCCTGCGTATCAGACATAACGGATCGCCACCGCCGGATCGTAACGGGCCGCGCGCCGCGCCGGCGCAACGGCCGCCAGCACGCCTGTGAGGGTTGCCACGCCCATCGCCGACAGCACCAGCCCGGTGGGCACCTGCACGAAGAACAGTCCCGGGCCCATCAGGTTGAAGACCATGACCAGCGCCCAGCCCACCAGCCCGCCGAGGGCCGAGCCGGCCAGGCCGAGCAGCCCGCCCTGCAACAGGAACACGCGCATGACCTGCCGGCGCGGGCTGCCCATGGCGCGCAGGATGCCGATCTCGCGGGTGCGCTGCACCACGCTGACCGCCAGCACGCTGGCAATGCCGAACGCCACCGACAGGCCGACGAAGATGCGGATCATCTGGGTGGTCATGGTCTGCGAGCTGAGGGCGTTGAGCAGTTGGCCATTGGTGGCCATCCAGCTTTCCGCCTGCATGCCGGTGAGCCGCGCCAGGCGCTCGGCGATTTCCTCGGCGGCGAAGATCTCCTCCACGGTCAGGTCGATCTGCGTCACTCCGCCCGGCAGGTCGAGGAGGATCTGCGCCTGGCGCAGGTCCAGGTAGACGTAGCGGGAATCCAGCTCGCGCACGCCCAGCTCGAAGATGCCGGCCACCCGCATGATCAGCTCGCGGCCCTGGCCGCCGTCCAGGCGCAGCTTGTCGCCAACGCTCAGCCCGAGGTCCTTGGCCAGCTCGCTGCCGATGGCCACCTGATCGCCCTCGATGCTGAAGCGGCCGGCCACCAGGTCGCGGGCCACGGGCACGATGCGCTGGTAACGGTCCGGGTCGATGCCCATCAACGCCACAGAGGCGCGTGCCAGGCCGCGCCGGGCGATGGCCGGGCCGGTGGCCAGCGGCGATACCGCCAGTACCTGCGGCTGGCCGTCCAGCAGGTCGCGCAGCGCCTGCCAGTTGCTCAGCGAGCGCAGGCGCTGGGCGCGCGGGCTTTCCAGCACCAGGGCCACGGCGCCATCCGGCGCGGGCAGCACCCGGTTGGCGTCATCGGGCATCTGCACCTTCAGGTGCGCCTGGGTGCCCAGGGTGCGCTCGATGACGTTGGCCTGCAGGCCGGTGATCAGCGCGGTGATGAACACGATCACCGCCGAGCCCACGGCGATGCCCACCATGATCAGCAGGGTCTGCAGTTTGTTGTCGAACAGGAAGGCCAGGGCGATCTTCCATTCGAGCCACAGCGCATCCAGCCAGCGCATGGCTCACTCCGCGCCCGGCAGCGGCAGCAGGTCGACACGCACCCGGCGGCCCGGCTCGGCATTCACGTTGAGCACGCGATCGCCCGCCTGCAGCCCGTCCAGCACCTCGCTGAGCGCCACGCTGCGCAGGCCCAGGCGCACCCCTACCCGTTCGATCGTGCCGTCGGCGGCGACCCGCAGTACCTGCGCCTGACCACCTTCGCGACCGAGCAGGGCATCGTTGCCGATCACCAGGGCGCGCTCGCGGCGCGCCGTTTCGATGTTGACCGACACGCTCATGCCCTGGCGCAGGAAATCCGCCTCGTCGAGCAGTTCCAGGTGAACGTCCAGGGTGCCCTGGTTGGGGTCCACGGCGGGGGCCAGGTAGCTGACCTGCGCGTTGAGCACGCGCTCGGGCCAGGCATCGGGGATCACCCAGGCCGGCTGGCCGAGGGCCACCGGCCCAAGATTTTTCTCGTCCAGCGGCAGGAGAATCTCGCGGCTGTCGGCGCGGGCGATCTCCAGCAGCAGGTCGCCGGGGCGCACCAGATCGCCGGGCTCGACATTGCGCCTCTGCACGGTGCCTGCGTGGGCGGCATGGATGCGCGTGCGCGCCACGGCGACGTGCGCCTGTTCGAGGCGCTGGCGCAGTTGCTGTTCCTCGCTGCCGCCCTCGGCCAGCGCGTCGCGCTGCAGACGGGCGCGGTCACGGGCTACGCGGCTGGTCAGTTCAGCGCGCCGCGCCTGTTCACGGGCCTCGGCGGACAGCAGACCACGCTCGAACAGGGTTTCGCGACGCTCGCGCTCGCGGCTGGCCTGGGCCAGCTGGCTTTCGGTATCACGCAGCAGTGCCTCGGCCTGCGGGCGGCTGGAATCGATCAACTGGCGCAGCGCGGCTTGGGCTTCGCGCAGGCGAGCCTGTTGTTCGTCGTCGCGCAGCTCGATGAGCAGGTCTCCGGCTTCGACGCGGTCGCCTTCGCGTACATGGCGGGCCTTCACGACCCCCGTAAGCTCGCTGCCGATGCGCGCCAGCGACTGGCTGGACACCTCGCCGCTGGCCACCACCCGCTGCACCAGCGCGCGTTCCTCCAGCTGGTAGCCGGTGACCAGCGGCCCCTGCCAGGGTCGCCAGAACCACAGCAACAGAGCCAGCAGCAGCAGGGCGAGCAGCACGCGGAGCAGCGTCTTGGAGGCAATGCGCACGAGCAGAAAACTCCAGCACTCGGCGCGAAGCGCGCCGACCAGCGGCTAGCCTACACAGCCGCCGGGGGGATTGCACGGCTGCGCCCGTCGTCTGCTTTTAGAGAGCCGCTCCCAGGAACACCGCTCACTCTGGCCGCCGCAAACCTCGCCGGATGTGTCCCGGCCAGGCCTCACAGCTTCGCTCAGGGCGTGCCCGGCGGCGGCTGGGTGAACATCTCGGCGGCACGGCGTTCCAGCTCGTCGGGGGCGACATCCTCAACATGGCTAGCCAGGTTCCACACGAAACCGTAAGGGTCGCGCAGCATGCCGCTGCGGTCGCCGTAGAACATGTCCTGCGGCGCCATCAGTTGCTCGGCCCCGGCGGTCAGGGCCTGGGCGAAACAGGTATCGACGTCCTCCACATACAAATAGAGGCTGATGGCGCTGGAATGCTCGGGAGCAGCAGCCATGTGGCTGTTGGCATCGCAGGGATCGGCGAGCATGAAACAGGCCTTGCCGACCCGCAGTTCGGCATGGCCGAGTCGCCCTTCGGGGCCGTTGATGCGGTAGGCAACTTCTGCACCGAAGGCCTTCCGATAGAACTCCATGGCCTGCGCGGCCCCGCGAATGCTCAGGTAGGGAATCAGGCCGGGGTACTCGTTGGGGATTGCCTGGGTCATGGGGGGATCCTCATTCGGGTTGCAGATCAAAGTGGGCCTGGCCGCTCTGCGGATCGAACGGTGCGGACCAGTGTTCGTGCACGATCAACCATTGCCCGTCGATGCGCCGCAACACCTGGGTGAAGCGCATCCAGGCGCTTTCCATTTCGCCCTTTTCATTGGCGCAGCCGCAGTGACACAGCCCATAGGCGCAGGCCAGCGCCCCGTCCTGCTCAATGCGCAGGTCATTCATTTCGAGCAGCGGCTCGCCCCTGACCTGCTCCTGGCAACGTTGCCAGTGCTCGCGGTAGCTGGCCCGGCCGGTGAAGCGCAGCGGCCCGATGGCGTCGAACGCCACGACGTCCGGCGCGTAGGTGGCAGTGATGCCCTCCAGATCGCGCCGGCGCACGCTGCTGACCCAGCGTTCGATCAAGGCACGGATTTCGGAATGCTCGGCTGTCATGGCTGGCCTCCTGGCGGCGTGGTGCCGCCGTATGCGTAGGCCAGATTGGATGGCGCGTGGACTGCCGCATTCCACGCTGGAGACGGACGGAAACGAAAAGACCGCGGTCGGAGCCGCGGTCTTTTCGGGTACGACGCTGCCGATCAGTGCGCGAACAGCGAACCACCCTCCTTGCCCGCCAGACGCTGCGGGGAGATCAGGAAACGCGCCAGGGCCGGCAGCAGCCAGAGGGCGCCGAACATGTTGACGATGAACATGAAGGTCAGCATCAGGCCCATGTCGGCCTGGAACTTGATGGCCGAGAACATCCAGGTCGCCACACCCACCGCCAGGCACAGGCCGGTGAACAGCACCGCCTTGCCGGTGGACTTCAGCGTTTCGTAGTAGGCCTCCTGCAGCGGCAGGCCGGCGCGCAGGAAACTTTCCAGACGGCTGTAGATGTAGATGCCGTAGTCCACGCCGATGCCCACGCCCAGGGCGATCACCGGCAGGGTCGCCACCTTCATGCCGATGCCGAGGAAGGCCATCAGCGCGTTGCCGAGGATCGAGGTGAGGATCAGCGGCAGCACGATGCAGATGGTCGCGGCAATCGAGCGGAAGGTGATCAGACACATGCCCGCCACGCACAGGTAGACGAGGATCAGGATGGTCAGCTCGGAGCTGGCGATCACCTCGTTGGTGGCCGCCTCGATGCCGGCATTGCCGGAGGCCAGCAGGAACTCCAGACCGTCACGGTTGTACTGCGCGGCGAAGGCTTCAACCTCGGCGGTGACGCGCTTGAGGGTCGCGGCCTTGTGATCCTCGAGGAAGATCAGCACCGGGGCCAGCGAGCAGGCGTTGTTGTACAGGCCTTCGGCGCGGGCGATGGAGCTGTTGAGCACGTCCTGGTTGCGCGACAGCGTCTCCCACTTGAGGCTGCCCTCGTTCATGCCCTTGATGACCTGCTTGGACACGCTGACCAGCGACACCGCGGACTGCACGCCGGGGGTGTTGTCCATCTTCCACATCAGCTCGTCGATGGCCGACAGGGTCTGGTGGGCCGAGCAGCCCTCCGCACCGGTCTTGACCATGACCACCAGCACGTCGGAACTGGTCGAGTAGTGGCGGATGATGTAGTCGTTATCCTGGTTGTAGCGCGAGTCCGGACGCAGTTCCGGCGCGCCCTGGTCCAGGTCGCCGATCTGCAGGTTTTCCTTCTGGTACCAGAACGCGCCAATGGCCACCACCAGCGCCAGCACCACGGAGATGGGCGCCACCACCGGATTGGCGAAGTTGGACAGCAGGCGCCAGAACGGGTGATTGCTGGCGGCGTATTGCTTGCTGAGCTGCACGGCCCGCTTGCTGATGCCCAGGTAGGAAATCGCCACCGGCAGCAGGATCAGGTTGGTGAACACGATCACCGCCACGCCGATGGACGCGCCGATGGCCAGTTCGTGGATCACGCCGATGTCGATGATCAGCAGGGTGATGAAGCCCACCGCGTCGGCCAGGATGGCGATCATACCGGGCAGGAACAGCTGGCGGAACGTCAGCCGGGCGGCGGTCAGCGGGCTGTCGGTGCCGCTGGATTGCTGGGCGATACCGTTGATCTTCTGTACGCCGTGGGAAATGCCGATGGCGAAGATCAGGAACGGCACCAGCATCGAGTAGGGGTCGATACCGAAGCCGGCCAGGTTCATCAGGCCCAGCTGCCAGATCACCGCGATCAGGGTGGTGATCAGCACCGCCGCCGTGCTGCGCGAGCAGTGGGTGAACAGGTACAGCAGCACCATGGTGATCAGGAAGGCGACACCGAAGAACATCACCACCGCCACCAGGCCGTCGATCAGGTCGCCGACTTTCTTGGCGAAACCGACGATGTGGATTTCCACGTTCGGGTCCTGGGCCTGGTATTTGTCGCGGATCTTCTCTTCCAGCGCGTGGGAGAACTCGCGGTAGTCCAGGTTGAGCAGACGGCTCTGGTCTTCCGGATCGGCAAACACCTCCAGCAGCGGCACATCGACGATGCTGGAACGGAAATCGTTGGCCACCAGGCGGCCGACCTGGCCGGACTTGAGGATGTTCGAGCGCAGCTCGTCGAGGCTGGCCCGGGAGCCGTCATAGCTCTGCGGGATGACTTCGCCGCCGTCGAAGCCCTCTTCGGTCACCTCGGTCCAGCGCACGCTGGGGCTCCACAGCGACTTCAGCGCAGAGCGGTCGACGCCATTGATGTAGAAGACTTCGTCATGGATCTGCCGCAGCGTTTCCATGTACTGGGCGTTGAAGATGTCGCCCTGCTTCACCGCGACCGCGATGCGCACCGTGTTGCCCAGGTTGGCCAGGTCGTCACGGTACTCGATCATGTTCTGGATGTAGGGGTGCTCCAGCGGGATCATCTTCTCGAAGCTGGTCGAGGGACGAATCTGGCTGGCCTGCCAGGCCAGGAACAGCGTGGCCAGCAGGCACAGCAGGATGACCACGGGGCGGTTGTTGAAGATCAGCCGCTCAAGCAGCCCGGCACGATTCTGGCGATGACTGGACATGTGAATACTCGCTCTTATTGTTGTTTGGCGGCGGGCGTGCCGGCGACCGGCCTGTCGGCAATCTGCTCGGCGGTGAGGCCGGTGGCATGGATGCCGCCCTGGCCGACCAGCACCAGGCGTCCGGCGCTGTCATCGGCGACCGAGGAGAGCGACTGGCGATCCGGGCGGTTGAATACCGTGAAGCTGCGCCCGTCATCCACGCTGGACAGCACGCTGCCGCCATGCCCGACCAGCACCAGGGTGCCATCGCCTTGCAGGGTGCCGCCGTTGAGGCCGAACACCAGCTCGCCGGCAGCGCTGCGCAGCGAAACGGCGCGCCAGGTGTCGCCGAAGTCGGCGGAGCGATACAGGTTGCCGCGCAGGCCGTAGATCAGCAGGGTGTCGTTGCGGGCGGTGCCCAGGGCGCCGAACAGGGTGCCTTCATAGGGGCTTTCCAGGCGCTCCCAGCTCTGGCCCCAGTCGGCGGAGCGGAACAGTGCGCCCATTTCGCCGACGATTACCAGGCCAGCGTTCTTGACCGCCGCGATGCCGTTGAGGTGCTGGCCGTCCTCGTTGTCGAGACGGTCGCTGACGTCGTCCCAGCTACGGCCGCCGTTACGGGTTTCCAGCAGCGCGCCGTAGGCGCCCACGGCGAGCCCGTACTGACGGTCACGGAACCAGATGTCCAGTAACGGCGATTCGCGCTCGCGGTCCTCGAACTGCTGCACCCAGGTGGCGCCGCCGTCCTGGGTGGCGAGGATCAGGGCGTCATGGCCGACGGCCCAGCCGTACTGCTCATCGACGAAGGTGACGGCAGTCAGCAGCTGGCGGGTCGGCACGCGGGCCTGGATCCAGTTGCGGCCGCTGTCGTCGGAATAGAGGATGTGGCCCCGCTCGCCGACGGCCACCAGGCGCTTGCCGGCGTGGGCGATGTCCAGGACGAGGCCCTGCACGGCCTTGGGGGATTCGATGGAATACTGCACGACATCATCCTGCGCCTGGGCAGGGATGGCGGCCAGCGGCAGGCCGGCGAGAATACCGCACAGGGCGAGCACTGAGCGCAGCGACAGGAATGACGAGACTGTCGGCCGCCGGGGGGAATACCCGCACGAACCCGCCTGTGTGCGCCGTTTGGGCTCACTCATGGACCTTTCTCCTTATTGTTATTGTGGGCCAGCCCTCTGTCGGGGATGGTCGTCGGTATCCTAGACAGCGCCGCAAAGCGCTGACAATCGACTGATCGTTATGTTTTGTAAGCCTGTGCGCAGAGTGTTCCACGGCGTGACGCGCATCGTCCCCGCGCGTACATCCGGCTGCAATGGCCATTGGTTTAATATCATCGACCGCCGAGAACATCGAAGCTGTTCAAGCCCTCGGCATCGCTGCCGATAAGCCATCTGATCGGCCCGGTTCGCCACCCAAGACCTTCTCCTCCAGGCCGGCGGGCCCGGAGATTCAAGGAGCACCATGAGCAACGCCGTCAAACATCAGATGTCCGTGCAGACCAAGATCAACCTGGCCATGGTGCTGGTGCTGGGTCTGCTCATGCTGGCTTCGCTGATTTACTCCGCGAACAACGAGCGCAACCTGATCCAGCAGGTGATGGAGCAGCGCACCCGCGACACCGCCGACACCTACTTCGATTTCATCAACACCAGCATGCTCACCGGGACCATGGCGCAGCGCGGCATCCTGCGCGACAAGATCCTCGCCAGCCCGGGCATCATCGAGGCGCGCATCATCCGCGACGAGGAGATCAACAAGGTCTTCGGTCCCGGCTTCGATCACCAGGCGCCCGCCGATGAATTCGACCGTCGCGCCCTGAACGGCGAGGCGATCATGGAAATCACCGAGACCGACAAGGGTCGGGTGCTGACCGTGGTCAACCCGATCCATGCGCAGAAGGATTATCGCGGCACCAACTGCCTGATGTGCCACCAGGTGCCGGAAGATGCCGTGGTGGGTGCGGTGCGCATCAGCTACGACCTCTCCAAGCTGGACGCCCAGGTGGATCGCAACATCCTGGTTTCCGCGCTGATCCAGCTGCTGCTGCTGGTCGCCGGGCTATGGATCATGATCTGGACCGTGCGCCGGGTGATCATCCGCCGCATCGTCGACATGCGTCACACCATGGAAGCCATGACCCGCGACGAGGACCTGAGCCGCAGCGTGGAGGTGAAGACCGTCGACGAGATCGGCGCCATGGGTCATGCCTTCAACCAGATGATCGGCAAGTTCCGCCAGAGCCTGGGTGCGGTGGCCGGGGTGACCAGCCAGCTGGGCGAGGTCTCCGGACGGGTGTCGCAGGTGTCCGAAAAGACCCTTGGCGCCGTCAACGAACAGCGCAGCGAAACCGACATGGTGGCCTCGGCCATGAACGAGATGAGCGCCACCGTGCAGGAAGTGGCCAGCAACGCCACCCAGACCGCCGCCGCCTCGCGCAGCGCCGAGGACGAGTCGCGCAACGGCGTGCAGGTGGCCGACGAGGCGCTCAAGGGCATCGAGGCGCTGATCCGCGAGATCGAGAAGGCCGCCGGGGTGATCCGTCAGGTGGAGAGCCACAGCGACAACATCGGCGCGGTGGTCGGCGTGATCAAGGGCATTGCCGAGCAGACCAACCTGCTGGCCCTCAACGCGGCCATCGAGGCGGCGCGGGCCGGCGAGGCCGGTCGCGGTTTCGCCGTGGTGGCGGATGAAGTACGCACCCTGGCCTCGCGCACGCAGAAGTCCACCGAAGAGATCCAGACCATGATCGAGCGCCTGCAGGAAGGCGTGGACGACGCGGTGGACGCGATGGAAGGCGCGCAGGACAAGGCGCGCAGCGGCGCCGAACAGGTCAGTCGCGCGGCCGAGAGCCTGGGGCGCATCGCCAGCGAGGTCACCACCATCAACGACATGAACGCCCAGGTGGCCACCGCGGCCGAGGAGCAGAGTGCCGTAGCCGAGGAGATCAACCGCAATATCATCTCCATCAGCCGCAGCGCCGACGCCACCTCCCACGAGGCCAGCCAGAGCGCACAGATCAGCGACGAACTGGTGCGCCTGGCCACGGAGCTCAACCGTCTGGTAGCGCGCTTCAAGCTCTGAGGCCAGCTGGCCACTAGCGCGGTCGGCCGCCACTGGGTGCAGCGCCGCACCCCATGGCGGCCAACGCGTCGCGTTGACCGCCCTTCGATTGCCAGGTGCAACGCCGGCCCCTCGACGCCAACGCGCCCCTATTCCTCCTCTTCCGGCGCCTCGAACAGGTCGGCGGCGCGCAGCAGGCCTGCCAGCAGCGCGTGGCGCTGCCATTCCTCCAGCTCCGCAAACCGTTCCAGCACATGCGCCGGCAGCAGTGACGGCGCCTCGGCCAGCGCCGCCCGCCCCGCCGGTTCCAGGCGCAGCCAGTGCCGGCGGCGGTCCTGCTCGTCGCGCGTGCGGCTGACCAGCCCGCGCCCTTCCAGGCGCTCCAGCACCCCGGACAAGGTCGCAGCCGACAAGCTGACGCAACGCGACAACTGGCTGGCGGTCAACTGATCCCGTACCGCCAGTGTCTGCAGGATCAGCAGTTGCAGAGGGGTCATCCCGCCGTAGCGCGACAGCCGCTTGGCATGCACCTCGGCCGCCTGCTGCAGGCGCCGCAAGGCCTGGTAGATGGACACCGCATAGCCATCATCGAGGGCCTTATTAGTTTCAGTCATAACTATATTTACCCACTAACCCAGACCTTATCAGACCAATAGACCAGAATAAGGTTTGACATGAAAGTATTTTTCTTGCTTAGGTAAAAAGGAACCTCAACCCACCCCATACCCCAACGGAGAACCGGTAAGGTCATGTGTGGCATCGCAGGAGAACTACGTTTCGATGGGCAGCCGGCGGATCTCGCCGCCCTCGCCCGTATCACCCACCACCTCGCCCCGCGCGGTCCCGACGCGTGCGGCTTCCACAGCCAGGGGCCACTGGGCTTCGGCCATCGCCGCCTGAAGATCATGGACCTCGACGAGGCGTCCGGACAGCCCATGAGTGCACCGGACCTGGGCCTGTCGATGGTGTTCAACGGCGCCATCTACAACTACCCCGAACTGCGCTCCGAGCTGGAAAGCCTCGGTTACCAGTTCTTTTCCGGTGGCGACACCGAAGTGCTGCTCAAGGGCTACCACGCCTGGGGCGAAGCCCTGCTGCCGAAGCTCAACGGCATGTTCGCCTTCGCCATCTGGGAGCGTGACCGCCAGCGGCTGTTCATCGCCCGGGATCGCCTGGGCGTCAAGCCGCTATACCTGTCGCGCACCGGCGCGCGCCTGCGCTTCGCCTCGACCCTGCCGGCGCTGCTGCAGGGCGGCGACATCGACACCGCCATCAACCCGGTCGCCCTCAACCATTACCTGAGCTTCCACGCCGTGGTGCCGGCGCCGCACACCCTGCTCAAGGGGGTGGAAAAGCTGCCGCCGGCCAGCTGGATGCGCATCGATGCCCAGGGCAACTGCGAGCAGCACACCTGGTGGCAGCTCGACTACGGCCCGCACGAGGCCGAACGCAGCTTCGCCCTCGAAGACTGGCGCGATCGCGTGCTGGACAGCCTGCGCGACGCCGTCGCGGTGCGCCAGCGCGCCGCCGTGGACGTCGGCGTGCTGCTCTCCGGCGGCGTGGACTCCAGCATGCTGGTGGCGCTGCTGCGCGAGGTCGGCGTGGAGCGCCTCTCGACCTTCTCCATCGGCTTCGCGGATGCCGGCGGCGAGCGCGGCGACGAGTTCGTCTACTCGGACCTGATCGCCCAGCGCTTCGCCACCGATCATCACCAGTTGCGCATCCAGGAAGCGGAGATCCTCAGCGAGCTGCCGGCGGCCTTCCGCGCCATGAGCGAGCCGATGGTCAGCCATGACTGCATCGCCTTCTACCTGCTGTCCCGCGAGGTGGCGAAGCACTGCAAGGTGGTGCAGAGCGGCCAGGGCGCCGACGAGCTGTTCGCCGGCTACCACTGGTACCCGCAGGTGAACGGTGCCAGCGATCCGCTGGACGCCTACCTGCGCGCCTTCCGCGACCGCGATTTCGACGAGTACCGCGCCACCGTGCTGCCGGCCTGGGTCAGCCGCGACTTCTCCGCCGAGTTCGTCGCCGCACATTTCGCCGCCGCCGGCGCCAGCGAGGCGGTGGACAAGGCGCTTCGCCTGGACAGCACCGTGATGCTGGTCGACGACCCGGTCAAGCGCGTCGACAACATGACCATGGCCTGGGGCCTGGAGGCGCGCACGCCGTTCCTCGACTACCGGCTGGTGGAACTGTCGGCACGTATCCCGGCGCGTTTCAAGCTGCCCGACGGCGGCAAGCATGTGCTCAAGGAAGCGGCGCGCAAGGTCATTCCCGCCGAGGTGATCGACCGTCCCAAGGGCTACTTCCCGGTGCCCGGCCTCAAGCACCTGGACGGCGCCACCCTGGACTGGGTGCGCAGCCTGCTGCTGGACCCCGGCCAGGATCGCGGCCTGTTCGATACCCGCATGCTGGATCGCCTGCTCAGCGACCCCGAGGGACAACTCACCCCGCTACGCGGCTCCAAGCTCTGGCAGCTGGCCGCCCTGAATCTGTGGCTCAGTGAACAAGGACTGTAAACGTGACCTCGATGACACCCCCGCCGAACGGCAGGAGACGCCCCATGTCCAAGTCTTCCTCCCATGGTCAGTACGAACAGCGTCTGCAGCGTGGCCAGGCGCCCTCCTACCAGCGCCTGCAGGCGCGCCTGGCCGAGGAAGGCCAGGGCGAGGTCGGTGTTCCGCAGATCCTGCAATGCGGCTGGGGGCGCCTGCTGCTCGGCCACACCTTCCCGGACGCCGAAGGCCTGGCCAGTGAGCTGCTCAAGGAAAATCCCGGCGAGCGCGACATCGCCCTCTATGTGGAGGCGCCACAGCAGGTGCTGTCCTACGCGCCGCAGCAGCTGTTCCTCGACCCCTCGGACACCCTGCGCCTGTGGTTTTCCGACTACCGCCCGGCGCGGCGCAGCTTCCGCGGTTTCCAGATCCGCCGGGTGCAGAGCGACGCCGACTGGCAGGCGGTCAACCGCCTGTACCAGACGCGCAGCATGCTGACCGTCGACCCGCAGCGCCTGACCCCGCGCGCCGAGGGCGGCCCGGTGTACTGGCTGGCCGAGGACACCGACACCGGCCAGGCGCTGGGCACGGTGATGGGCCTCAACCACCAGGAGGTGTTCCAGGACCCGGAGCGCGGCAGCAGCCTGTGGTGCCTGGCGGTCGATCCGCAGTGCCCGCGACCGGGGGTCGGCGAGGCGCTGGTGCGCCACCTGATCGAGCATTTCCAGTCGCGCAGCCTGGCCTGGATGGACCTCTCGGTGCTGCACGACAACCAGCAGGCCAAGGCGCTGTACGCCAAGCTGGGCTTTCGCAACCTGCCCACCTTCGCGGTCAAGCGGCGCAACAGCATCAACCAGGCCCTGTACCTGGGGCGCGGTCCGCAGGATGAGCTCAACCCCTACGCGCGCATCATCGTCGACGAGGCCCTGCGCCGCGGCATCGAGGTGCAGGTGGACGACGCCGAGGCCGGGTTGTTCACCCTCAGCCACGGTGGGCGGCGCATCCGCTGCCGGGAGTCGCTCAGCGACCTGACCAGCGCGGTGAGCATGACCCTCTGCCAGGACAAGCGCCTGACCCACCGCTGCCTGCGCAAGGCCGGGCTGTTCCTGCCCGCCCAGCAACTGGCCGGCAGCGCCGAGGACAACGCCGCGTTTCTCGCCGAGCACCGGCGTGTGGTGGTCAAGCCGCTGAACGGCGAACAGGGCCAGGGCGTGGCGGTCGACCTGCGCAACGAAGAGGAACTGGAACAGGCCATCGCCGCTGCCCGCGTCTTCGACAGCCGCGTGCTGCTGGAAAGCTTCCATGAAGGCCGGGACCTGCGCGTGCTGGTCATCGGTTTCGAGGTAGTGGCCGCCGCGCTACGCCATCCCGCCGAGGTGATCGGCGACGGCCAGCGCAGCATCCGCGCGCTGATCGAGGCGCAGAGCCGGCGCCGCCAGGCTGCCACCGGCGGCGAAAGCCGCATTCCGCTGGACGAGGAAACCCAGCGCACCCTGCTCAACGCCGGCTTCGACTACGACAGCGTGCTGCCGAACGGCCAGCACCTGGCCGTGCGGCGCACCGCCAACCTGCACACCGGCGGCATCCTCGAGGACGTCACCGCGCACTTGCACCCGGCGCTCGCCGAAGCCGCCGTGCAGGCGGCACGCGCCCTGGACATCCCGGTGGTCGGCGTGGACCTGCTGGTCACCGCCGCCGACCAGCCGGACTACGTGTTCATCGAGGCCAACGAGCGCGCCGGACTGGCCAACCACGAACCGCAACCGACCGCCGAACGCTTCATCGACCTGCTGTTCCCGCTCAGCCAGACGCAGGGCTGAGGCGTCGCGCGCCAAGGAGTCATCATGTCCCATCCCCTGCCCGACCCGGATACGGCCTACCTGCGCCAGGTGCTGCTGGAGATGCTCGCCATCCCCAGCCCCACCGGCTTTACCGATACCCTCGTGCGCTATGTCGCCGAGCGCCTGGACGAACTGGGCATTCCCTACGAGCTGACCCGGCGCGGCACCGTGCGCGCCACCCTCAAGGGCCGGCTGAACAGCCCGGATCGCGCGATTTCCGCGCACCTGGACACCATTGGCGCCAGCGTGCGCGAGATCAAGGACAACGGCCGCCTGTGCCTGGCGCCGGTGGGCTGCTGGTCGAGCCGCTTCGCCGAAGGCAGCCGGGTGAGCCTGTTCACCGATGGCGGGGTGATACGCGGCAGTGTGCTGCCGCTGATGGCTTCCGGGCACGCCTTCAACACCGAGGTGGACAGCCTGCCGGTGAGCTGGGACCACATCGAGCTGCGCCTGGACACCCTGGCCGCCAGCCGCGCGGAAGTGGAAGCGCTGGGCGTGCGGATCGGCGATGTGGTGGCCTTCGATCCGCTGCCGGAGTTCAGCGAAAGTGGCCACCTCAGCGCCCGGCACCTGGACGACAAGGCCGGCGTCGCCGCCCTGCTCACCGCCCTGAAGATGGTGGTGGACAGCGGCATCGAGCCGCCCATCGACTGCCACCCGCTGTTCACCATCACCGAGGAAATCGGCTCCGGCGCGGCGGCCGCCCTGCCCTGGGATGTCAGTGAGTTCGTCGGCGTGGACATCGCCCCGGTGGCGCCGGGGCAGAGCTCCAGCGAACACGCGGTGACCGTGGCCATGCAGGATTCCGGCGGCCCCTACGACTATCACCTGTCACGCCACCTGCTGCGCCTGGCCGAACAACAGGACATCCCGGTGCGCCGCGACCTGTTCCGCTACTACCACAGCGACGCCCAGTCGGCGATCGCCGCCGGCCACGACATTCGCACCGCGCTGCTGGCGTTCGGCTGCGACGCCACCCACGGCTACGAACGCACCCACCGCGACAGCCTGCTGGCGCTGACCCGGCTGATCGCTGCCTATGTGATCAGCCCGCCGGTGTTCGCCAGCGACGCCAAGCCGGCCCAGGCCTCGCTGGAGCCCTTCAGCCACCAGCTCGAGCACGAAACCCAGATGGAACCGGAAACCCGCGTGCCGGCGGTGGACAGCCTGGTGAGCTGCGGCAAGGACAAGGGCTGAGGAACGGGAGGGCGGGCTTTGCATTCGTCCGCCCGCCCACTAGCATGGCGGCCGCATTCCGGAGAGCCTTTATGCTGATTCCCCACGACCTGATCGAAGCCGAGACCCTGACCCGCCTGCTGGAAGACTTCGTCACCCGCGAAGGTACCGACAACGGCGACGACACCCCGCTGGACACCCGCGTCGCCCGCGCCCGCCGCGCCCTGGAAAAGGGCCAGGCGGTCATCGTCTTCGACCCGGACAGCCAGCAGTGCCAGCTGGCCCTGCGCGAGGAGGTGCCGAAGGAGTGGCTGGAGGAATAACGGGGGCTGGGTGCAGGGCGACGGCGGCCAGATAAGCGGGCCCGCACAGACCCTCAGATCCGCGCGCCCTCGCGCTCCCAGGCACAGCGCATGCGCAGCTCGCCCTGGCGGGGACTGTGCAAGCCGCTTTCCGACTCCCAGTGAAAGGTGTGGGTGCCGCTCAGCTCGGTTTCCAGGTGCACCACCGCGCTGCTCCAGTACAGCCGCCGCAGCAGCTCTTCGAACTGCGCGACCCACAGCTTCCATTCGTACTCGATGCCGGGATAGCTGGCGCCGAAATGGATCACCTGGGTCTGGAACAGACCGGCCCCGGGCTGCTCGCAACAGGAGAACATCTCCCGACCCAGGAAGCTCCATTGCTCATCCGGCAGCTCGGCCAGCATGCGGCGATTGTGGGCCTGGCGCACTTCGGCGCCCAGCGGGTCGGTGGCCGGCCAGCCACGAATGCAGCCATAGACGATGGATTCGGCTTGCACGGATCAATCTCTATCCAGAGAAACGGTCTGGGCGGGGAAGCTAGCACAGGGGCGCGCAGGACGCATCAGCCGCGCCGGCGCAGCGCCAGGGTCACCAGCAGCATGACCGCGGCCATCAACGCCAGCACCGTGAACGGCAGCCGGTAGCTGCCGGACAGGTCACGCAACAGGCCCACCAGCAGCGGCATCACACAGGCCAGGGTGTAGCCGACCGACAGCATCATCGCCGTCCAGCGGCTGACCTCCAGCGGCGAGTTCACCTCGTACATGGGCAGGATCAGCGCCAGCGCGAACGAACTCGACAGCGCGATGCCGAGCAAGGCCGCCGTCAGTTCGGGCTGGAAGGCCGGCGCCAGCGCGATCAGTGACAGGCACAGCAGCGCCAGCGTGGAGCAGCCACCCAGCAGCAGCGGCCGGCTCACGCCCCGGTGCGCCAGCCAGGGCACCAGGAATGAACAGGGCATGCCGGCCAGCATGAACAGGCTGAGCAGGCCGTTGCTGCGCATCGCCCCTAGACCGGCCTCGCCGTAACGCGCCACCAGCCAGGTGCTCAGCGCATAGAACAACCCCGACTGCAGGGCAAAGAAGGCCGTGATCAGCCAGGCGCGCGGCACCGTCCATGGCAGTCCACCGGTTGGCACCAGCCCGGGCGGCTCGCTGCGGTTGGGCAGGCGCAGCCATAACAATGCGGCCAGCAGCGCCGGCAGGGCCCAGAAGGCCAGCGCCAGCGGCCAGCGGTCGGCGAAACCGTGGGTCAGTGGCTGGGTCAGCACCACGCCGGCGGCGCCGCCCATGGACATGCTCAGGGAAAACCAGCCGATGGCCGCGCCCAGGCCCTGGGCGAAGTGACGCTTGATGAAGCCGGACATCAGCGGACCGGCCACGGCGATGCCGATGCCGACCAGCGCGGCGCTGCCGATCAGCACCAGGCTGGAAGTGGCGGCCAGGCGCAGCGACAGCGCCAGGGCGATCAACAGCAGGCAACCGAGCAGGGTGCGTTCCAGCCCAACGCGCTGCGCCAGGCGGGGCGCCAGCGGCGCCAGCAGGCCCATGAACATCACCGGCAGCACAGTGGTCAGGCTGATGCTGGCGCGACTCAGCGCCAGCTCGGTGGCGATGCGTTCGATCAGCGGCGCCAGCGAGGTGATGCCGGGTCGCAGGTTCAGCGCGGCCACGACCAGCGCCAGCAGCAGCAACAGGCGGGAGGGAGAACGCATGCGGAAACATCCGGAACGGTTGACCAGCCGGGCACCCTACACAGGCGCCCGCCGGCCGGCAAGCGTCATGCCCCGCGCTTGGCGCGCATCTTCTCGGTCATGGCGATCATCTGCTGGTAGATCACCTCCGGGTTCTGCCGCTTGATCGCCCAGGCCATGCGCCCCTGTTCGTGAGGCAGGATCATGAAGGTGCCCTTGGCGACTTCCGCGAAGATGTAGTCGGCGATGTCCGCCGCGCTGATCGGCGAGCTGTCCAGCAGCTTGCCCACCTGCGCCTTCATGGCCGGGTCCGGGCCGCGAAAGGAATCCAGCAGGTTGGTCTGGAAGAACGACGGGCAGACCACATGCACGTCGATGCCCTGCGGCTTGAGTTCCACCAGCAGGCTTTCCGAGAGCGCCACCACGCCGGCCTTGGCCACGTTGTAGTTGCTCATCGCCGGCGCCTGCATCAGCGCGGCCAGCGAGGCGATGTTGATGATGCGCCCCTGGCTGCGCTCGAGCAGCGGCAGGAAGGCCTTGCAGCCCTTGATCACGCCCATCAGGTTGATCGACAGCTGCCAGTCCCAGTCCTCCAGCGACAGGTCGCTGAAGAAGCCGCCGGAAGCCACGCCGGCGTTGTTGACCACCACATCGATGCCGCCCAGACGCGTCTCGCAGGCCTGGGCGAAGGCGGTGAGCTGGCTGTAGTCGCGCACGTCACAGCGCTGGGTGAAGCCATCGCCGCCCGCCTCGCGCACCAGGGCCAGGGTTGCTTCCAGGCCGTCCGGGTTGATGTCTCCCAGCGCGAGTTGCCAACCCTCGCGGGCCCAGCGAAGCGCGATTTCCCGGCCCAGTCCAGAACCGGCGCCGGTGATCATGATGCGGTTGTGCATAGCGGTATCGCCCTTCTTGTTGTTGTGCCGTGCCGGAGTCTAATCCGCTCGCCGGCAGCCGATGGGCGTTATCAGGGGGGTGAATGAATGCGGAAAAGCTCGCGAATGAAAATTCGCTCCCACGGGGTCCAGGAGCCGCACTTGCCTTATTTGTGGGAGATTCTATGTTGCCCTGCAAGCGCTTTTAGGCAGTTCGAGGGATGTAATCCTCCCGCTTCTTCATCAGGGCAAAGGCGATCCTGGCCAGCTTGCGGGCCAGGATCACCAGCGCCTGGGTCTTCCTCATC
>NZ_JRUD01000033.1 GCF_000802425.1 Pseudomonas flexibilis
AACAAGCTGGGCTCAATGAACGACCTTGCGCCACCTCCACGACCGGTTGGTGTTGCCAGCGTAGCCGGCTGTACATGCCGGCCATCTCGGCCATGCAGCACAACCCCGCCATCAAGGCCCTGGCGGAGCGCCTGAGGAGCCGTGGCAAGCGCGGCAAACAGATCGTCTGCGCGGCGATGCGCAAGCTGCTGCACATCGCCTATGGAGTACTCAAATCCGGCCAGCCCTTCGACCCAAAACTGGCGCTTGCGCGGTAGGGAGCAAGACGGTATCTACCCAAGCCCCGCAGCACGTAGGGTGGTCAACCGCTCAAAGCTCGAACTCGCTCTGCAGCGCCGCGCGCACGCAGTGCAGCACGCCGACCGGCACACGCCCCTTGAACTGTTCGGCGATCTCGCCCACCGGCGGCAGTTCGCCTTCGCCGTCGAGGAAGGCGTCCTGCACTTCCATCATCAGTTCCTCGGGCAGGTCCAGGGCCTGGTCCAGCGACAGCTGCTGGTTGCCGATGGCTTCGGCGAGCAGGCTGTAGACGTTCTTTTCGGTGCAGTTGAGCTGGCTGGCGATCTGCGCCGGGGTCATGCCGGCGCGGGCCAGGCTGATCAGCTCGTGGCGCAGGTCGGTGACCACCCGCGGCGCCTCGCCCTGGGCGCCGCCGCCGAGCACTTCGAGGAACGCCTCGCCGTAGCGCTCCAGTTTGCGCGCACCAACGCCGCTGACCCGCCCCATCTCGGCCAGGGTGCGCGGCTGGCTGCGCAGCATTTCCAGCAGGGTGGCGTCCGGGAAGATGACGTAGGGCGGCACGCCGTGCTCCTCGGCCAGCTTGCGGCGCAGGGTACGCAGGGCCTCCCAGGTATTGCGCTCCTCGGCGCGCACCAATTGGCTGGCCGGGCTCGGCCCGCCGCTCTGCCGGGGCGGCTTGCCGATCAGCTCGCGGCGCAGTTCCAGGGTCACCTCGCCGCGCAGCAACGGGCGGCACTTGTCGGTCAGGCGTAGGCCGCCGAAGGCGTCCAGGTCCACGTCGGCCAGGCCGCGCGCCACCAGTTGGCGGAACAGCGTGCGCCAGTCGCCTTCCGACAGCGCCTTGCCGACGCCGTACACCGTCAGGTGCTGATGGCCGAACTGGCGGATCTTGTCGTTGTCGCGCCCGAGCAGGATGTCGACCAGATGGCCGACGCCGTAGCGCTGGCCGCTGCGGTAGATGGTCGACAGGGCCTGACGCGCCGGTTCGGTCACGTCCCAGGTCTGCACGCCGTCCACGCAGTTGTCGCAATGCCCGCAGGGCTGCGGCAGGTCCTCGTCGAAGTAGGCCAGCAGCGCCTGGCGGCGGCAGCGGGTTTCCTCGCACAGCGCCAGCATGGCCTCCAGCTTGTGCTGCTCGACACGCTTGTGCTGCTCGTCGCCCTCGGAGTTGCTGAGCATCTGCTTGAGGAAGATCACGTCCTGCAGGCCGTAGGCCATCCAGGCGTCCGCCGGCAGGCCGTCGCGGCCGGCGCGGCCGGTTTCCTGGTAGTAGGCCTCCAGGCTCTTGGGCAGGTCCAGGTGCGCCACGAAGCGCACGTTGGGCTTGTCGATGCCCATGCCGAAGGCGATGGTCGCCACCATGATCAACCCCTCCTCGTTGAGGAAGCGCTTCTGGTGGTGGGCGCGCAGGTCGCTGGGCAGGCCGGCGTGGTACGGCAGGGCCGGGAAGCCCTGCTCGGTGAGGAAGGCCGCCGTCTCGTCGACCTTCTTGCGCGACAGGCAGTAGACGATGCCCGCGTCGCCCCGGCGCTCGGCCAGAAAGCCGAGCAACTGCTTGCGCGGCTGGTCCTTGGGCACGATGCGGTAGAAGATGTTGGGGCGGTCGAAGCTGGACAGGAAACGCTCGGCGTTCTCCAGCTTCAGGCGCTGGACGATCTCCTCGCGGGTGCGCTTGTCCGCCGTGGCGGTCAGGGCGATGCGCGGCACCTCGGGGAACAGCTCGTCCAACTGGCCCAGCTGCAGGTACTCCGGGCGGAAGTCGTGCCCCCACTGGGACACGCAGTGCGCCTCGTCGATGGCGAACAGGGCGATCGGCAGGCGCTGCAGGAAGGCCAGCATGCGCGGCTGCACCAGCCGCTCCGGCGCCAGGTACAACGCCTTGATCTCGTGGCGGCGCAGGCGGTCGGCGATCTCGCGCTGCTCGTCGGCGCTCAGGGTGGAGTTGAGCGCCACGGCCGCCACGCCCAGCTCGTTGAGGGTGGCCACCTGGTCGTCCATCAGCGCGATCAGCGGCGAGACCACCACCGCCACGCCCTCGCGCAGCAACGCCGGCACCTGGTAGCAGAGCGATTTGCCGCCGCCGGTGGGCATCAGCACCAGGGCGTCGCCACCGCCGGCCACCTGCTCGATGATGGCGGCCTGATTGCCACGGAAGGCGTCGTAACCGAATACGTCTTTGAGGATGCGTTGGGCTTGGTCGAGCATGCCGGTCTCCGAAACAGGCCGCGAAGTATACGCGAGCCGTCGCCGGGCGGTGCGCCGGCCGCGACGGATCGGCTCAGCCAGCCGCTGTCGGTAGCCCTGGCCTGCCCACTGGACTAGAATTCGACGCTATCCATCCGCCAAGGTAGTGCCCGTATGTCGTTCGCCGAACAGTTGACCCGTCTGCAAGACTTTCTTGATGCCGATGACCTGCATGAGGAAGCGCTGGACTACGTGGCCGCCCATGGCTATCTGACGGCGCTCTGCGTCAGCCCCGAGGCGGTGCCCGAGCGCGAGTGGATCGACGCGCTGTTCGCCGAGCCGCCGCACTACCGCGACGAGGCCCAGCGCCAGGACATCGAGGGCGGTCTGGCGCAGCTGAAGGCGCGCATCGCCCAGCAACTGGCCAGCGACGAGGACATGGAGCTGCCCTGCGACCTGGACCTGGGCGAGGAGCCGGACCTGTCCGACCTGCGCGGCTGGTGCATCGGTTTCATGGAAGGCGTGTTCCTGCGCGAAGCCGCCTGGTTCGAGAACGCCGAGGATGAAGTCAGCGAGCTGCTGTTGCCGATCATGGTCGGCTCCGGCCTGTTCGAGGAGCAGCCCGAGTTCGACGAGATCGCCGCCGACCGCGAGCTGGTCGACAGCATGATCGAGCAGATCCCGGAAGTGCTCACCGCGCTGTACCTGCTGTTCCAGGCCCCGGAAGAGAAGCCCTCGCTGCTCAAGCCGCGCCACTGAGGCCATGCGCGAGCCCCACCAATTGCCGCGTGCGCTGCCGCTCTGGCTGCGCTACACGCTGCTGTCGGTGGGCTGGCTGAGCGTCGTTCTCGGCGTGATCGGCATCTTCCTGCCGGTGCTGCCCACCACACCCTTCCTCCTGCTGGCCGCCGCCTGCTTCGCGCGCAGTTCGCCGCGCTTCTACGCCTGGCTGGTCGGCCACCCGCGCCTCGGCCCGTGGATTCGCGACTACCTGGAAGGCCAGGGCATCCCGCTCAAGGGCAAGGTCTACACCCTGCTGCTGATGTGGACGAGCATCGGCTTCGCTTGCTGGCTGGTGCCGCTGTTCTGGGCGCGCGTCGGCATGCTGACCAGTGCCACGCTGGTGAGCATCTACATCCTGCGGCAGAAGACGCTGGTGGTCAGGCGGTAGCGAAGGG
Organism: Pseudomonas flexibilis; assembly: GCF_000802425.1. Taxonomy (GTDB): domain Bacteria; phylum Pseudomonadota; class Gammaproteobacteria; order Pseudomonadales; family Pseudomonadaceae; genus Serpens; species Serpens flexibilis. The sequence goes on from NZ_JRUD01000033.1 coordinate 3,603, forward strand.
GCCGGCAGGCGCTCGTACAGGCCATACCCAAGAGCTCGCGAATGAATTCGCTCCTACAGGCCGGTGCGGGCCTTGGCTTTGCTGATGGCTTCACGAGAGCGCGGGTTGGCGCTGCGCACGAGGCGCGAGCGCCGACGGTCGGACTGCCCATTGCCTCGTCCCTGAGGCCAGCCCTCGAGCCGGCGCCCGAGCTCCATGCCCAGCGCCAACCCGCGATCGGGGAGCGTTGCACTCCCCTCCCTCGATTTAGAAACTCACATCCATGCGGGCCCAGAGGCTGCGGCCCGGCTCGTTGATGCGTTCACTGGCGGACATGCCGACACCGGCATTGCCGGCCTGGTTGAGGTGCTCGCTGTAGGCCTTGTCCAGCAGGTTGTCGACGCCGGCGCTGAGCTTGAAGTTCTTGCTCACGCGGTAGGCCGCGTTGAGCGACAGAACGCCGAAGCCGGTGCTGTCGTCGAAGTCCTTGCTGGTGACGTTGCCCTGGTTTTCGGCGACGCGCGTCTGCGCCGCCACCACGCGCCACAGGCCGGCCGCGCTCCAGCTGCCGCGCTCGTAGCCGAGACCGAAGCGCGCCTCCAGTGGCGGAATCTGCGGCATGGCGCGCTCGTCGCTGGTGTTCTCGCCCCAGGCGTAGGCCAGGCTGGCATCGGCCTTCCAGTTGTCGGTCAGCTGGTAGCTGCCGCCGAGCTCGGCGCCGGCGATGCGGGCGTCGATGTTGGTGGCGATCGAACGCGTCATGCCAGGCATCATGCCGGGTACATAGTTGAACATGATGTAGTCGTTCACCTGTCCGACATAGGCCGACGCCCAGGCTTCCAACGGACCCTTGGCATACTGGATGCCAACGTCCAGCTGGGTGGTCTTCTCCGGCTCGACCGTCTCGAACGCCTGGATGCTGCCCACCGGACCGGGGCTGGCCGAGAACAGCTCCCAGTAATCCGGGAAGCGCTGACTGTGGCCCAGACCGAAGTAGGCGGTGGCCGGCAGGCTCGCCAGGCCATGCTCGTAACGCAGGAACCCGCTGTACAGCGTGTCGCGCCGCGTCTCGCCGGCACTGGGGTTGGCCCAGTTCATGCTGATCGGCTTACCGGTAACCGGATCAGTGGCCGTTGGGTGGTGGCTGTTGAACATCAGGCGCTCATCGGTAGCCTGTGCCCGGTCGATGCGCACACCACTGATCAGCTTCTGCCGTTCGCTCAGCTCCCGAGTCAGCTCGCCGAACAGCCCGTACTGGCTGAATTCGGCGTCCTTGGTCCAGCCGAATTCGTCGTAGTCGGTATAGACCTGGGTCATCATGTTGAAGGTCGACGCGCGCTTGCGATGCTCGTTGGTCTGCGCGTCCACACCGGCCACCAGTTCGTAGGCGTTCCACTGCCAGGTGCCGGCCAGACGCCCGCCCAGGGTGCGACGGTCGACGTTAGTGGCCGCCGGGTTGCGCATCATCGCCATGGCGGCGGCCGGGTCCGGATCGCGCAGCGTGTAGTTGTCCATCACATGGTCGGCGTAGTTGTAATAAACCCGCGCCTCGACCTTCTGCAGCACCTCGCCGAGGTTCTCCTGCGCCACGCGCAGCGCCAGGCTCTGCCGCTCGAACTGGGTGCCGTCCATGCCGCGCCCGGCGTAGGCGGCTTCGCCGTCGCCGGTGCCGACGGTCAGTTCGACCAGGGTGTCGGCGGTGGGTGTCCAGCCGAGCACCAGGTCGCTGCTCCACTTCTCCCACTGGGAATGCACGTCATCGCCGTTGCCGTCCTGGTAGTCGTTGGAGGTGGAGTGGTTGGCCAGCAGGCGCAGGTAGCCCTGACTGCTGCCGGTGGCGGCATCGATGGCGCTGTCGAAGCGCCCTTCCGAGCCGGCCAGCAGGCTGGCGTCGACACGCCCGCCCAGCTCGGTGAAGTTCTCCGGCTCGCGCTCGAAGAGGATGGTCGCCGCCGAGGCGCCCGGCCCCCAGAGCACGGTCTGCGGGCCCTTGATCACCGTGAGGCTGTCGAAGTTCTGCGGGGTGATGTAGGAGCTCGGCGAGTCCATGCGGCTCGGGCAAGCGCCAAGCATCACGCCGCCGTTGCTCAGCAGGTTCAGGCGCGAGCCGAACATGCCGCGGAACACCGGGTCGGCGTTGGAGCCGCCGCCACGTAGGGCGGAGAAGCCGGGAATGGTCTGCAGGTAGTCGCCGGCGTCGCTGGCCGGCACCGGCTGGCGCGGGATCTTCGGATCGGTGACCACGGTCACGCTGGCGACCGGTGCCACGCCGGTGATGACGGTGGGCGCCAGCTCGTGCTGGGAATGGTCGGCGGCCAGGGCGCCGCCGCTCAGTCCGGCCAGCAAAGCGGCGTGGGCCAGCTTCCAGCGCATGCGGTGCACATTGAAGGTAAACGCGGTGCGCACGCGCGCAGAGGCCGCGTAACGGATGTTACGAGTCATAAAAGGGGTCTCTCACAGAGGATTCGGACAAGCCGCCGGTGCGGCTCGACTGCTCGATCAGCTGTGCAGGACGGGAGGTGCGCGCGGGTGGCCGCTGCTGCGGCGCGGCGCCGCCGGCTGGGGGGCATCCGGCAGCGGCAGCGCGAAGGTGGGCCGGTGCTCGGGCAGCACCAGTTGCAGGGACAGGCTAAGCGGCGGATTGAGGGTCAGCAGCTCGCAATAGCCGCACATTTCCAGCGCGGCCAGCCAGGCCGGTTCGCCGGGCGTCGAACGGTGATGCATGCCATGGCCGCCAGCCTGCTCGGAAGCGGCGTGGCTGGCGTGCTGGGCGTGCTGGGCGTGCTGGGCGTGCTGGGCGTGCTGGGCGTGCGAGTCGACCCCATGGCCGGCATGCATGGCAACCGCAAGGGTCGGCGGCTGCGGAGCGGCGCTCTGCAGGGCCTGCAGGGCCGAGAACAACGGGCCGACGTGAATCATCAGCATGGCGAACAGGCCAAGCCAGATTCCGACGTTCGTTGTGTGCTGCCTGCTTCTCACGGATAGGCCTGTACTCGGGGCTTTGCGAGGATGGTTACAACGCGTGGCAAGGTTGACCAGTGCGACACAGCGCCGCAAGCGGCTCGCTGGACTGGCGGTTTTGCGCAATTAAATTGCGCTTTGTAATTGTGTTCTGGATGAAAACATCAATTTTCAAACAATGCTTGCATCGACTGCTACGCAAGCACTAGCTTTGCGCACATTCCGCTTCCGATGATTCCCGTCCGCGCCGCGCAGGCCGGCCGCCGATGCAGAGAAAAGCCATGACCATGCTCAAAGATCCTTCGCAGAAATACCGCCCGTTCCCGCAGATCAACCTCCCCGACCGTACCTGGCCGAGCAAGGTGATCGACCGTGCACCGATCTGGCTGAGCTCCGACCTGCGCGACGGCAACCAGTCGCTGATCGAGCCGATGGACGCCAAGAAGAAGATGCGCTTCTTCAAGACCCTGGTCGCCGTGGGCCTGAAGGAGATCGAAGTGGGCTTCCCGTCCGCCTCGCAGACCGATTTCGACTTCGTGCGTGAGCTGATCGAAGGCGGCCACATTCCGGACGACGTGACCATCCAGGTACTCACCCAGGCCCGTCAGGACCTGATCGAGCGCACCTTCGAATCGCTCAAGGGCGCCAAGCAGGCCATCGTCCACTACTACAACGCCACCGCACCCAGCTTCCGCAAGATCGTCTTCAAGCAGGACAAGGCCGGCGTCAAGCAGATCGCCATCGAAGCGGGCCGAATCATCAAGGGCCTGGCCGACGCCAACCCGGAGACCGACTGGCGCTTCGAGTACTCGCCGGAAGTGTTCAGCTCCACCGAGACCGAGTTCGCGGTGGAGGTGTGCAACGCGGTGATTGAGGTGTTCCAGCCGACCCCGACCAAGAAGCTGATCCTCAACCTGCCGGCTACCATCGAGGCGGCGACCCCGAACATCTACGCCGACCAGATCGAATTCTTCTGCCGCCATATCGACAAGCGCGACAGCGTGCTGGTCAGCCTGCATACCCACAACGACCGCGGCACCGGCGTGGCCGCCACCGAGCTGGGCCTGATGGCCGGCGCCGACCGCGTGGAAGGCTGCCTGTTCGGCAACGGCGAGCGCACCGGCAACGTCGACCTGGTGACTGTGGCGCTGAACATGTACACCCAGGGCGTCGATCCGCAACTGGACTTCTCCGACATCGACGCCGTGCGCAAGGTGGTCGAGGAATGCAACCAGCTGCCGGTGCATCCGCGCCATCCCTATGTGGGCGACCTGGTGCACACCGCCTTCTCCGGCTCCCACCAGGACGCCATTCGCAAGGGCTTCGCCCAGCAGAAGGCCGATGCGGTATGGGAAGTGCCGTACCTGCCGATCGACCCGGCCGACATCGGCCGTGACTACGAGGCGGTGATCCGCGTGAACAGCCAGTCCGGCAAGGGTGGCATCACCTATCTCCTGGAACAGGAGTACGGCATCAGCCTGCCCCGCCGCATGCAGATCGAGTTCAGCCAGGTGGTGCAAAAGGAAATGGATCGCCTGGGCCTGGAAATGACCGCCCAGCAGATCCACGAGCTGCTCGAACAGGAATACCTCAAGGCCGCCGCCCCCTACAGCCTGAAGAACCATCGCCTGCAGGAAGAGAACGGCATCAGCCAGGTGGAAGTGGAAGTCGGCGAAGCCAGTGGCGCCACCCACCGCTGGATCGGTACCGGCAACGGCCCGCTGGAAGCGCTGGTCGCCGCCCTGCCGGTGCGCCTTGAGGTGATGGACTACAGCGAGCACGCCATCGGCGCCGGCAGCCAGGCCAAGGCCGCCGCCTACATCGAGGTGCGCCTGCCGGGCGGCCGTCCGCTGCACGGCATGGGTGTCGACGGCAACCTGACCACCGCCAGCCTGCGCGCCCTGTTCAGCGCCCTGAACCGTGCACTGGCGCAGGCGGAAGGCAAGTAACCCTCCGCCAAGGGTAGTCAACGCGATGCGTTGACTACCCTACGCCGCACGGTGCCCCCCCTTACACCTGCAACAACCGCTGCCTTAGCGCCTGGATCTCGTCACGTACCTGTGCCGCCGCTTCGAACTCCAGGTCGCGGGCCAGTTGCATCATCTTCTCCTCCAGCTGGCGGATGCGCTTGTTGATCTCGCTCGGCGAGCGCAGGCCGGCGTCGTAGCGGGCCTCTTCCTCGGCAGCCTTGAGCGCCTTGCGCTTGCCGCTGCGCGCGCCGGGGACCACGGCGCCTTCGAGGATGTCGCGGATGTCCTTCTTGATGCCCTGCGGGACGATGCCGTGCGCCTCGTTGAAGGCCAGCTGCTTGTTGCGCCGCCGCTCGGTTTCGTCGATGGCGCGCTGCATGGAGCCGGTGATGTTGTCGGCATAGAGGATCGCCTTGCCGTGCAGGTTGCGCGCGGCGCGGCCGATGGTCTGGATCAGCGAGCGCTCGGAACGCAGGAAGCCTTCCTTGTCGGCGTCGAGGATCGCCACCAGCGACACCTCGGGCATGTCCAGGCCCTCGCGCAGCAGGTTGATGCCCACCAGCACGTCGAAGGCGCCGGTACGCAGGTCGCGGATGATCTCCACCCGCTCGACGGTGTCGATGTCCGAGTGCAGGTAGCGCACCCGCACGTTGTGGTCGGCCAGGTAGTCGGTGAGGTCCTCGGCCATGCGCTTGGTCAGCGTGGTGACCAGCACGCGTTGGTCGACCGCCACGCGCTTGTTGATCTCCGACAGCAGGTCGTCCACCTGGGTGCTGGCCGGGCGCACTTCCACCTCCGGGTCGACCAGGCCGGTGGGACGCACCACCTGCTCGATGACCCGGCCGGCATGCTCGGCCTCGTAGGGCCCGGGCGTGGCGGAGACGAAGATGGTCTGCGGGCAGATGGCTTCCCACTCGTCGAAGCGCAGCGGGCGGTTGTCCAGCGCCGACGGCAGGCGGAAGCCGTACTCCACCAGGGTTTCCTTGCGCGAGCGGTCGCCCTTGTACATGGCGCCGACCTGCGGCACCGAGACGTGGGATTCGTCGATCACCAGCAGCGCATCGGCCGGCAGGTAGTCGAACAGCGTCGGCGGCGGCTCGCCCGGGCCGCGCCCGGACAGGTAGCGCGAGTAGTTCTCGATGCCGTTGCAGTAGCCCAGCTCCATGATCATTTCCAGGTCGAAGCGGGTGCGCTGCTCCAGGCGCTGCGCTTCCACCAGCTTGCCCTTGCCCTGCAGGTAGTCGAGACGATCCCTGAGCTCCACCTTGATGTGCTCGACAGCCTCCAGCAGCGTCTCGCGCGGCGTGGCGTAGTGGGTCTTGGGGAAGAAGGTGAAGCGCGGCAGCTTGCGGATCACCTCGCCGGTCAGCGGGTCGAAGGCGGCGATGCTCTCCACCTCATCGTCGAACAGCTCGATGCGCACCGCCTCCAGCTCGGATTCCGCCGGGAAGATGTCCACCACGTCGCCGCGCACCCGGAAGGTGGCGCGGGCGAAGTCCATCTCGTTGCGCGTGTACTGCAGCTCGGTGAGTCGGCGCAGCAGCTCGCGCTGGTCCAGGCGGTCGCCGCGGTCCACGTGCAGCACCATCTTCAGGTAGGTTTCCGGACTGCCCAGGCCGTAGATGCAGGACACGGTGGTGACGATGATGGCGTCGCGCCGCTGGATCAGCGCCTTGGTGGCCGACAGGCGCATCTGCTCGATGTGGTCATTGATCGAGGCGTCCTTCTCGATGTAGGTGTCGGAGGACGGCACATAGGCTTCCGGCTGGTAGTAGTCGTAATAGGAAACGAAGTACTCCACCGCGTTATGCGGGAAGAACGCCTTGAACTCGCCGTACAGCTGCGCGGCCAGGGTCTTGTTCGGCGCCAGCACCATGGTCGGACGCTGCACCTGGGCGATGACGTTGGCGATGCTGAAGGTCTTGCCCGAACCGGTCACGCCGAGCAGGGTCTGATGGGACAACCCGGCCTCCAGGCCCTCGACCATCCGGCGGATGGCCTCCGGCTGGTCGCCGGCGGGCGTGTAGCGGGTTTCCAGGGTGAACAGGGACTCGGACATGGGCACCTCGAATGACGCGCCAGCCGGCAGGCCGTCGGTCTTCGACGATGCGGCAAAAGCGCCTGCGGGATATCGCGGCTGGGAAAAATTGTGGCCATAATACCGCCCCGTTTGCGCAGCACCCTAGCGCCTCCGGCCCAGGGCGATTGCATGGCCCCCACCCTCCTTCTTCGAGCTCCGTCACCATGAGTTTGTTCTCCGCAGTAGAAATGGCACCGCGCGACCCCATCCTGGGCCTCAACGAAGCGTTCAATGCCGATACCCGCACCACCAAGATCAACCTGGGCGTGGGGGTGTACTACAACGAAGAAGGCCGAATTCCGCTGCTCAAGGCCGTTGCCGAAGCCGAAAAAGCCCGCCTGGCCGCCAGCGCGCCGCGTGGCTACCTGCCGATCGAAGGCCTGGCCAGCTATGACAGCGCCGTGCAAAAGCTGCTGTTCGGCGCCGACTCCGCCCTGCTGGCCGACGGCCGCGTGGTGACCACCCAGTCGCTGGGCGGCACCGGCGCGCTGAAGACCGGCGCCGACTTCCTCAAGCGCCTGCTGCCCGACGCCACCGTGGCGATCAGCAACCCGAGCTGGGAAAACCACCGCGCGCTGTTCGAATCCGCCGGCTTCCCGGTGCAGAACTACCGCTACTACGACGCCGCCACCCAGGGCGTGGACCGCGCCGGCATGCTGGCCGACCTGAAGGCCCTGCCGGCCCGCTCGATCATCGTGCTGCACGCCTGCTGCCACAACCCGACCGGCGTGGACCTGACTCTGGCCGACTGGAAGGCCGTGCTGGAGGTACTGCGCGAGCGCGAGCACGTGCCCTTCCTGGACATCGCCTATCAGGGCTTCGGCGACGGCATCGACCAGGACGCCGAAGCGGTGCGCCTGTTCGCCGACTCCGGCCTGCAGTTCTTCGTCTCCAGCTCCTTCTCCAAGTCGTTCTCCCTGTACGGTGAGCGTGTCGGCGCGCTGTCCATCGTCACCGGCTCGAAGGAAGAAGCCACGCGCGTGCTGTCGCAGGTCAAGCGCGTGATCCGCACCAACTACTCCAACCCGCCGACCCACGGCGCCACCGTGGTCGGCAACGTGCTGAACAGCCCCGAGCTGCGCGCCCTCTGGGAAGCCGAGCTGACCGAGATGCGCGAGCGCATCCGCGCCATGCGCCAGGCCATGGTGCAGGGCCTGGCCGACAGCGGCCGCGACTTCGGCTTCGTCGCCCAGCAGCGCGGCATGTTCTCCTATTCGGGCCTCTCGCCCGAGCAGGTGGAGCGCCTGAAGACCGAGTTCGGCATCTACGCCGTCGGCACCGGCCGCATCTGCGTGGCCGCCCTCAACCAGGGCAACATCGGCCGCGTCGTACAAGCCATCAAGGCCGTGATCTAACGGTGCATTGCGGCTAAAGCCCCTCCCACCACAACGAGGCATTGCCCTCGCCCCTGTAGGAGGGGCTTCAGCCGCGAGCTTCTGGCTGCGGCCGGCGCCAAAACCCTTGTAGGGTGGAAAACATTGTTCTTGTCCACCAAGGCGACCCAAGGTCGCCCGGACGAGCTTTGGCGTCGCCTCCTGGCGGATAGAAAAACGCTGACCGCCCTACGGGTGGATTTTCACTTTTCTTGATTTAATGCAATGCGTTCGCATTTGCATCGGATTAGCGTATACGCACACTTCCCATCCGAGGCTCCACCATGAACGCAATCGCCCGCACCCTCGTCTTCACCCTCGCCACCTGCCTGTCCGCCGGCGCGCTGGCCAGCGAACGCATGGCCCATGCCAAGGGCCTGCCCGCCGATACGCTGGCCGAGGCGGTGAACAATCTGGTCAGCCACAACCAGAAGCTGGAAGCGCTGATCGCCCAGCCAATGACGTCGCAACAACTGGACGAAGTTCACCTGCTCAGCTACACGCTGGAGAATGCCCTGCGCCGGATCGACCAGGACCTCAAGCAGATCGCCGAGAACCTGGAAGCCGTGCACATCGCCTCGGAACGCAACGACCCCGCCACCGTGCAGCGCCAGGGCCGCGCCTATCTGGACGGCGTGCGCCCGCTGGCGCGCTGAGCGCGCCGCAGCAGCGGTTCCAGCAACCGGCACATGTTGCGCCAGTGCGAGCCCTTCCAGTACACCCGCCGGCAGTGCACGCAGTACCAGAACGCCGTGTAGCGGCGCCGCACCCCGGGTGGCAGGCGGTGACGACGAAATCGCCCAGCTGGCGGCGGAGCAGGAGCGGATCGTGCTCACCCGTGATCGTGAGGGCGCTGACCATGGCACGCCCGCTTGCTAGGGTATCTCCCAATGACCGCAGCCAGCGCTGCTGCACCGCCGCCTCAGGACGAATGACACCATGCTCCATGACGAAACCCGCCCGCGTTTCTGGCGCGATGACCGACTGCCCTTCATCGAGGCGCGCTCGGTAGGCGATGGCCGCCAGGTCTGCTATGCCGCCCATGCCCATGCGTGCTTCTCGATTGGCGCCATCACCGCCGGGGGTTGTCATTACCGCAATGGCGACGTCCGGATGCGGATCGGCGCCGGCAGCCTGGTGCTGATGAACCCCCAGGTGGTGCATGCCTGCAATCCCATCGCCGGGCAACCCTGGGCCTATCTGATGCTGTACGTGGAGGCCGCCTGGCTGGGCGAACGGCAACGCGCGCTGGGGCTGTGCGAAGACGGCACCTTCCAGCCGCTGGCGGCCATCCACCTGGACGATCCGGCGCTCTATGACGCACTCCTCCAGCTCCACGCCCGCCTGCTGGATGCTCAGGTTTCCGCGCAGGCCAAGGCGGCGGCTACCGAGGCATTCTTCACGCGCCTGCTATTGACGCAGGCTACCTGTCCGGCGATCGAGCGGTCGGGGCAATGCGAGCAAGCCGCTGCGCTCATCGCGACGCAGGGCACTTCGGCATTGAGCCTGGACACCCTCTGCACGGCTGCCGGCCTGTCCCCCTCCCAGCTGATCCGGGATTTCCGCCGGCACTACGGCCTGACTCCGCATGCCTACCTGATCAACCGGCGCGTCCAGCACGGCCAGCACTTGCTACGCCAAGGCCTGAGCCTGGCCGATGCGGCACTGAGCGCCGGCTTTGCCGATCAGGCGCATTTTCAGCGGGCCTTCAAGAAACATCTGGCGGCAACCCCCGGTCAGTACCGCGCCGCTCAATCCATCAACAAGTAGCCGGCGCTGACCACCAGCAAAAGCGCCAACAGTCGATTGAAGCGCCGCATGCGCTCCGGCTGCCGCAGGTGACGTCCCAGACGACTGCCGGCCCAGGCCCAACTGGCAACGGACAGGTAACAGATCAGGAAGTACAACAGCGTGAAGGCCCAGATCCGGCCCACGCCCCCCTCCGTTGCGAACAGCCCCATGCTGGCCAGCGAGGCCAGCCAGGCCTTGGGGTTGAGCCACTGCATCAGCGCTCCCGCCCAGAAGCCCGGCCGCCGGCCCTCCGCCTCCGGGGACAGCACGCCATCATCCGCCGCCAGCTGCCAGGCCATGTACAGGAAGAAGGCCACCCCGGCGAAGCGGATGAACACCAACAACACCGGCAGGCGCTCCAGCATTGTGTGCAGCCCCAGGCCGATCAGCAGCAACAGCACGGCAAATCCGACGCTTGCGCCGCTGACGTGCCACAAACTGGGCCGCCACCCGAAGCGTGCGCCACTGCCCAGCGCGACCAGATTAACCGGTCCGGGAGTGATCGACGCCGCCAGGGCAAAGGCGGCCATGGACAAGTACAGTTCCACCACGTGCGTCCTCTTGGTTGCGATAGACGGCGCAGGTTAAGGACCGCACCGTGGTGGGTCTTGAACAAAATTGTCAGGCGGGGCTTGTTCTTGGCCCGGCTGATCTGCCAGTTTCAGCCGTCGCCGCCCAGGAGCCCGCCATGTACGTCCCCGCACATTTTGCCGAGCAGCGGCTCGATGAACTCCATGACCTGATCCGCCAGTACCCGCTGGGCATCCTTGTGACACATGGCGCGGCCGGGCTGGATGCCAATCACCTGCCCTTCGAGTTGCTGGTCGAAGCCGACCGGCCCGACCGTCTGCTGGCCCACGTGGCGCGCGCCAATCCCATTTGGCAGGAGGTTGCCGATGGCGCCGAGGTGCTGGTGATCTTCCGGGCGGAGGACGCCTATATCTCGCCCAACTGGTATCCGAGCAAACAGGAAACCCACCGGCTGGTGCCGACCTGGAATTACCGCGTGGTGCATGCCCACGGCCGTCTGCGCATCCGCGACGACGCCCGTTTCGTGCGCGGCGTGGTGGCCCGCCTGACTCGCACCCATGAGGCGCGCCTGGAGCAGGAAAAGCCCTGGAAGATGACCGATTCCAGCCCGGCCTACATCGACCAGATGCTGGCCGCCATCGTCGGACTGGAAATCGAGATCGTCCGGCTGGAAGGCAAGGCCAAGCTCAGCCAGAACCGTGAGTCCCGTGATCTCAAGGGTGCCGCCGAGCAGCTCCGTCAGCACGGCCAGGAGGCGTTGGCCACCCGGATGCTGAACACCTTGGGCGAGTGACCGTTACCCCTCACGCGAACTAGGCACCCTGCTCCGCTTCCTTTACCATCCGCGCCGTTCCCGCTCTGCCTGCGGCCGTCTCTGGCTGCGCCAACTGCTTTCAGGTACCTCATGAAACTCACCCGGCTCCGCGCCGATGTACTGGCCGGACTGACCACCTCGTTCGCCCTGGTGCCCGAGTGCATCGCCTTCGCCCTGGTGGCCCAGCTCAATCCGCTGATGGGCCTGTATGGCGCCTTCATCATATGCACGATCACCGCACTGTTCGGCGGTCGGCCGGGCATGGTGTCCGGGGCGGCCGGCTCGATGGCGGTGGTGATCATCGCCCTGGTGGTCGAGCATGGCGCCCAGTATCTGCTGGCCACGGTATTGCTGAGCGGACTGCTGATGGTGCTGTTCGGCGTGCTGCGGCTCGGCAAGCTGATCCGCATGGTGCCGCACCCGGTGATGCTCGGCTTCGTGAACGGCCTGGCGATCGTCATTGCGCTGGCGCAGCTCGAACACCTGAAGGTGGATGGCCAGTGGATGAGCGGCCCGAGCCTGTACTGGATGCTGGGGCTGATCGCGGCCACCATGCTGATCGTCTATCTGCTGCCGCGCCTGACCCGCGCCATTCCCTCGGCCCTGGCGGCGATCCTCGGCCTGGGCGCGGCGACCTGGTTCTTCGCCTTGCCGACCCATACCCTCGGCGACATGGCGCCGATGGCCGGGGGCCTGCCGAGCATTGCCCTGCCCGACGTCCCATGGACCCTGGACACGCTGCGCATCATCGCGCCGTATGCCGTGCTGATGGGACTGGTCGGCCTGCTGGAAACCCTGCTGACCCTCAACCTCACCGACGAGATCACCCAGAGTCGCGGGCATACCAACCGCGAATGCGTGGCGCTGGGCGCGGCGAACCTCACCTCAGGGCTGTGCGGCGGCATGGGCGGTTGCGCAATGATCGGCCAGACCATGATCAACCTGGGCTCCGGCGGGCGCGGGCGCCTGTCGGGCGTGGTGGCCGGGGTGATGATCCTGCTGTATGTGCTGTTCCTGTCGCCGCTGATCGAGCAGATCCCGCTGGCGGCGCTGGTGGGCGTGATGTTCGTGGTGGCGCAGCAGACCTTCGCCTGGGCCTCGCTGCGGGTGATGAACCGCGTGCCGCGCAACGATGCGCTGGTGATCGTCGCGGTGACCCTCATCACGGTGTTCACCGACCTGGCGATGGCGGTGCTGTGCGGCATCATCATCGCCGCGCTGAACTTCGCCTGGCAGCAGGGGCGCGAGCTGTACGCGGACAGCCACGACCAGGCCGACGGCAGCCGACTCTACCTGCCCCACGGCACGCTGTTCTTCGCTTCGACGACCCGCTTCCTGGAGCTGTTCGACCCGACCAATGATCCGCAGCAGGTCACCCTGGACTGCAAGCACCTGTCGTTCGTCGACTATTCGGCGATCGAGGCGCTCAAGGTGCTGCGCGACCGCTATGCACGGACCGGCAAGCAGCTGCGGGTGGTGCACCTGTCGGAGCGCTGCAAGCAGCTGCTGCGCCGCGCCGGACAGGCCTGAGGGCCATCACGGGCCACCTGGCGGCGGCCAGAAAACGCTGGCCGCCCTTCGTTCGTGCCGGCCTCGTAGGGTGGACAACGTTTTCCTTGTCCACCATGGGGCCCCCGCCGGACTAACGGCGGCCAGGAAAGCGGAGGTGGCGTTAACCTCAGCCCGCCAGGCGCTTGGCCAGGCGTTCCTGCAGAACCTTCAGATCGGCTTCGTCACCCTTCTGCGCCGCATGCACGCCCAGGCCCTGACCTTCGTAGCGGGGCACGATGTGGAAGTGGATGTGGAACACCGTCTGCCCGGCCGGGGCGCCGTTGAACTGAGCAATCTGGATGCCGGCCGGCTCCAGCTCCTCGGCCACCGCGCGCGCCACCTTCTGGGTGGCCAGGGCCAGCCTGCCCAGGCTGTCCGCGTCGATGTCCAGCAGGTTGCGCGCCGCCGCCTGCTTCGGAATGACCAGCGCGTGGCCACGGGACTGCGGGAACAGGTCGAGGAACGCCAGCACATACTCGTCCTCGTACAGCTTGTAGCAGGGGGCTTCGCCGCGAATGATCTTGGCGAAGATGTTCTGGGCGTCGTAGTCGCCGTGCAGGCTCATCGGGCTCTCCTTGAGCGGTTGTCAGTGGCGGAAAGATACCGGCTTGCGCGCGCTCAGGCACGCACCACAACGTTGGCACCGCCCGGACTTTTTGCGTTAATCGTCCCTTTCCCATTGCCAGGAGTACGGCATGAGCAATACCCGACAGCCACAGCATCCCGTCGATGCCAGCTTCCCCGGCCGCTGGTCGCCCCGCGCCTTCACCGGCCAGGCGCTTTGCCGGGAGCAGCTGAGCGCGCTGTTCGAAGCGGCGCGCTGGGCACCGTCGGCGATGAACGTGCAGCCGTGGCGCTTCTGCTATGCACTCAAGGGCACGCCGCTGTTCGAGCGCTTCGTGGATCTGCTGGCCGAGGGCAACCAGGTCTGGGCGAAGCACGCCGGCGCGCTGGTGGCGCTGCTGTCCACCACCACCTATGTGGGCGGCGACGGCACCGAAAAGCCCTTCGCCAGCCATGCCTTCGACGCCGGCGCCGCCTGGATGAGCCTGGCGCTGCAGGCCCGGTCCATGGGGCTGGTCACCCATGCCATGGGCGGCTTCGACAACGTGCGCGCGCGGGATTACCTGCGAGTGCCGGACAACCTGGCGATCAACGCCTTCATTGCCATCGGCTACCAGGGTGACGCGGCGCAGCTGCCGGAAGCGCTGCAGGCCCGCGAGAAGGCCAGCGATCGCCATCCCCAGGAGCAGTGGACCTTCGAAGGTCCGCTGGGCTGAACCATGGACCTGCTGTTTCTCGGCACCTCCTCCGGCACGCCGACCCGGGCGCGCAATGTCAGCGGGCTCGGGCTGCTGGAGGGGAATGGCAAGGGCTGGTACCTGATCGATTGCGGCGAGGCCACCCAACACCAGGTGCTGCGCACGCCGCTGTCGCTGTCGGCGCTGCGCGCCATCTTCATCACTCACGTGCACGGCGATCACTGCTTCGGCCTGCCCGGGCTGCTGGCCAGCGCGGCGCTGCAGGGTCGCCAGGCGCCGCTGGAGATCATCGCGCCGCAGGGCATCGAGGACTGGCTGCTCGCCACGCTCGCCATGAGCCAGACGCATCTGCCCTACCCGCTGGTCTTCCACGCGGTCGAAACCTTGCAGGAATGGCGCACGCCGCAAATGCGCGTGCGCCGCACCGCACTGTCCCACCGTAGCCCCAGCTTCGCCTATCGGTTCGAGGAGGCACGGCCGGATACGACACTGGATATCGCGCGCCTGGAGCGCGAAGCGATTCCCCGGGGTCCGTTGTGGGGCCAGCTGGCGCGGGGCTTCGACGCCGAGCACGAGGGACGCCGATTGCGCAGCGAGGACTACCTGCTGCCCGGCCGGCCGCCACGCGTCATCGTGGTCGGCGGCGACAACGACACGCCCGCCCTGCTGGCGGACGCCTGCCGAGGCGCCCAGGTGCTGGTGCACGAGGCAACCTTCACCGAGGCCGCCGTCAACGACGCGCGCGGCAGTTTCGGTCACAGCACCGCCGCGGCGGTGGCCGCGTTTGCGCAGGAGGCCGGATTGCCGAACCTGGTGCTCACCCACTTCAGTGCCCGCTATCAGCAGGCGCCTGGGCGCGGCGCCTGCATCGACGAGCTGCACGACGAAGCCAAGGCGCGCTATCCGGGAACCCTGTTCCTGGCTGACGACTTCCTGCGCCTGCACCTGAGCAAGGAGGGCGCGCTGCAGCGGGTCGAGCGCTAGCGCGGGCAGGCCGTTCAGGGCTTGATGGGCGTGATCTTGGTGCCCTCGATACTGAGACCCGCCATCAGCCCCTGCTGGTCGAAGATGAAGGCATAGGCATCATCCTTCAGGGTCGAGGTCGACAGGTTCCTGGCCACGCCCTCATCGACCACGACCACGGTCGGCCCCACGCCGATTTCCCAGCCCTTGGTCTGACGCAGGTAATCCACGGCCTTGTCGGTCATCAGGAACAGTGCATAGCCGTATGACTGCGCACCGACCTGCAATCCCCAGGAGCCACCCACGGAGTTGTAGTAGCCAGCGGCTTTCGAGTCTCGGAACAGCACGCCTTCGCCGTAACTGCCGCCGAACACCAGGCCGGCCTTGACGATCTTCGGGAAGACCAGAACAGCCGCGGCATTGCGCGAAATGGTTTCGGCAAAGGGCTGGGTCCGATAAAGCGCCTTCAGCGCCAGCTGCGCTTCGGCGGTCAACTCCTCGGCAGTTGCGGCACTTGCGGGATTGAACAGGCTCGCAAAGACCAACAAGGCGGTCGCGAGCATCAGCGAGGGAAAGCTTTTCAAGAATCTGGCCATGTCATGCGCCTCCAGCATCGACAGCAACGAGAGGGTCAGTCCCCGGTCACCGTAGCCTGAGCCTAGCCAAACCCTTGAAGCCATTCCGTTGCCCCGCTGGCCGCCTGACCAGTGGGCACGAGGCGCATGGCGGCTCAATATCTATTTGAAGCGCTTCACCGCTTCCAACCAACTCGGATCGAGACGACTCTGCTCGATATCCAGCCCCTGCGCTTCCATGGCCTCGCGGTGCTGGTCGATCTCGCGCACCATCTGGCTGAGCTCGGTGAGGTTGCCGTCGAGCTGGAACATCTGGGTCGCACCCAGGTGGTAGAAGCGCAGCAGCTTCATCGCCGCCGGATCTCCGGTCTCCACACCGGCCTTGACCTGGTGCATCTGGTTGGTGACGCGCATCAGGCTGCGCTTGAGCCGCCAGCCATACACCGCCGGCGCCATCCAGGGCGTCGACCAGAGCTTGAGGCGCACAATGGCCACGGTCGCTGCCAGGCCGGTCAGCACACCCAGCAGGTTCCAGCGGAAGTTGTCGCCGCCCGGCTCGCCGAACAGTTTCACAGCGACGGTGGCCGAGGTCAGCGCCAGCAGCACGAAGATGGCCAGGATGGCCAGGGTGATGGTGCGGGTTTCCTTGCGGTAACGCTCCGGGCTCATGGGCTGGATTTCAAACATGCGAGACGACTCCCGTACTGCAGTAATGAAAAGGGCCAGCGATGCCGGCCCCCATGAATCACAGGAAACACTGAATCAGGCGATGGCCGCCAGCAGTTTCTCCCACTCCTTGTTCTCCTTCTTCGACACGCCACCCAGCAGTTCGATGGCCTGGCGCAGGCGGAAGCGAGTCAGGTCCGGACCGAGGATTTCCATGGCGTCGAGCACCGATACCGAGCTGGCCTGGCCGGTGATGGCCGGGAACATCAGCGGCATCAGGTCGCGCAGCTTGAGGCCCATGGACTCGGCCACCGCCTGGATCACCGCGGTGATGCCGTCCTTGCTCCACTGGCGCAGGGCTTCGAGCTTCCATAGCACCAGCTGCATGGCCTGGCGCACCTGCTCGGGCGACAGTTTCTTGTGCTCGAACAGCGACGCGTCCAGGTTCAGCCCGCCGGAGAAGAAGAACGCGGCCAGCGGCGCGATCTGGCTGAAGGTTTCCACCCGGCCCTGCACATGCGGGGCGATCTTCATCAGGTAGTCGGGGTGGAACGCCCACTTCTGTACTTCCTCGGCGAAGCGCTCCACCGGCAGCTCGCGCAGCCATTGACCGTTCAGCCAGGAGAGCTTCTCCAGGTCGAAGATCGGCCCGCCCAGCGACACGCGGGTGATGTCGAAGTGGGCGATCATTTCGTCGAGGGTGAACTTCTCGCGCTCGTCCGGCATCGACCAGCCCATGCGGCCCAGG
The DNA here is from genome assembly GCF_000802425.1 of Pseudomonas flexibilis. GTDB lineage: Bacteria > Pseudomonadota > Gammaproteobacteria > Pseudomonadales > Pseudomonadaceae > Serpens > Serpens flexibilis. The sequence goes on from NZ_JRUD01000033.1 coordinate 20,867, forward strand.
TAGTTGAGCATCGCCTGGGGCAGGAAGCCCATGCGCTGGTAGAAGGTGATCGAAGTCGGGTTCTTGCGCTTGGAGAGCTTGCTCTTGTCCGGGTTGCGCAGCAGCGGCATATAGCAGTTCACCGGTGCTTCCCAGCCGAAGTACTCGTACAGCTTGAGCAGCTTGGGCGCGGACGGCAGCCATTCCTCGCCGCGCAGCACGTGGGTGATGCCCATCAGGTGATCATCCACCACGTTGGCCAGGAAGTAGGTGGGCAGGCCATCGGCCTTCATCAGCACCTGCATGTCGATGCGGTCCCAGCCGATCTCCACTTCGCCGCGCAGCATGTCCTTGACCACGCAGACGCCTTCGCTCGGCACCTTCATGCGCACTACGTGCGACTCGCCGGCGGCGACGCGACGCTGCGCCTCCTCGGGCGCGATGTGCATGCAATGACCGTCGTAGCGCGGGGTTTCCTTGCTGGCCATCTGCTCGGCGCGCACCGCATCCAGGCGCTCGGCGGAGCAGAAGCACGGGAAGGCGTGGCCCTTGGCGACCAGCTCGTCCGAGTATTGCTTGTAGATCGCGCCCCGCTCGCTCTGCCGGTACGGACCGTGCGGACCGCCGACATCCGGGCCCTCGTCCCACTCGATGCCCAGCCAGCGCAGTGCGTCATAGATCTGCTGCTCGGATTCGCGGGTCGAGCGCACCTGGTCGGTGTCCTCGATACGCAGAATGAACTGACCGCCGTGCTGACGGGCAAAGCAGAGGTTGAACAGGGCGATGTAGGCAGTGCCGACGTGCGGATCGCCGGTGGGCGACGGCGCAATGCGGGTACGAACGGTGGTCATGGCGACTCTCGAAAGGGGGGAACATCGGGGCGGGATGTTAGCAGGCGGGGCGGCGCGGGCTCCAGCGGGAAGGCGTTCAGGACGCCGGCTGGTCAAGCCACGCCGGCTCTCGGAAAATTACTGACGACTACGCAGCATATGACGAACAAGGGCTATGAATATCCCCAGCATGCCGCCCAGCACCAGCCCAACAGCCAGAATCAGTGCTTTCTTTGGCTTGATAGGCGTTTCTGGTACCAACGCTGGACTATCCAAGGTAAAAACTGCGACGTTTTCGGGAGAAACATCCACCCCTTTCAGGAACTCCAGTCGTTCCTGCAAAGAACGCAACTCTGGGATGAAAGGGTCATCCGAGGCACGACTTTCCAGGACAGCCAATTCTGCACGGATTGCCTTCGCCCCCCTTAAATATAAGGGACTTCCATCGGTGATAGAGGAATTCTGGGTTGTGGAGAAGGTCTGCCACATGGTGCCCTGAGCGTTTTCCAGCCCCACCGAATCAGCGATTCGCAAGGCCTCTTTAAGGGCAGCAATCCTATCTTCACGCCGCTGCCTGGCTGTGTGACGCAACGCCTCAATTTGGCGCTCCACCGCCTGGGCTTTGGTAAAGATCTCTCCAGCAACGTTCCTCTGCATTGCCTCTTCGGTCATTTCTGAAGCTTGCGCAACGAGATAGTTGACCCATTCAGCCGCCAAAGCGGGGGCTGTGGATGTTAGGTACACTTCCCAATACTCAGGTCGTTGCTTATTGGGGGACCTGATCGCTAGTTGCTCGTTCAGTTTTTTCCAAAGCTGATCCTGCGCGTACATCTCCGCATTATCGACTGACGGAAGATATACTTCATGGAAGAATCTTCTTCGAAGAGTTTCTGAAGCCAAGCTGCGAGTAAAAATGTCATAAACATCTTGAGCAGAAAATGGCTTTAGGCCCTTCTCTTCATCACGCCCAAGATTATAACCAGAGATATCCGAAATATTTGGCGGAAGCAGAATTGCCCTGGCTTCATATGTAGGCTGAGTTAAAAAGGCATAGATTGCTGCACAACCAAATACCAGCACAGTACATACAGCAATAAGAATTTTTTCTGCCCAAAGCCCCTTAACCAACTCAGCCAGATCGATCTCATCATCGTTACGATAAGACTGTACAGGCGAACTATGGTCTTGCATCTAGATTTCCCTAAGGATAAAAGGCGTAATCCTGCCACGACTTCGGCATTCTGCCAAATCAATCACGTTCAAAAAAACCAGCAAGGCTCATGGAGATGATCGCCCTGCTGGACGCAAACACCTGACAACCAACCCGGCCAACAGCGGTCCGACAATCACGCCGGCCAGGAAGGCCAGAATCAGCAGTGTGGCGATGGGTAACGCAGGGCTTTGCCAGCCGAGTAACAGCACGGACACCGGCTGCAGGTTGTCGAGTACGAACAACACAACCAAAAGGGCAACGAGGATCAGTAACGCCGCAAGCAGCGCTCGCTTGGCGAGCCTCATGCTCCGTCTTCCAGCGTTTCGGCGTCCTCGTTGACGCGGTCGCGAAGTTCCTTGCCGGGCTTGAAATGCGGCACGAACTTGCCGTCGAGGTTGACCGACTGACCGGTCTTGGGGTTGCGGCCTACGCGGGGCTCGCGGTAGTGCAATGAGAAGCTGCCGAAGCCGCGGATCTCGATCCGCTCGCCGGTCGCCAGGGCTTCCGACATCTGTTCCAGCATGCTCTTGATGGCCAGCTCGACGTCTTTCGACGACAGCTGCCCCTGGTGCGTGACAATCCGTTCGATCAACTCCGACTTGGTCATGGTTTTCCCTTCTTTTTCAAGCGGCTAGACCAACATTGCCGTTGGGTTTTAGCACGCTGCGCAGAATTTGAACAGCCCGCGCGCCGAGAAGGGGGTAGCCGGTAAGAAAAGCGTGAAAAATCAGTCGATTTGCCGCCGGAAAGGCGGCAACGCATTGAGGATCGCCTTGCCGTAGCGCTGGGTCACCACGCGGCGGTCCAGCAGGCTGATCACGCCGCTGTCCTGCTCGGTGCGCAGCAGCCGGCCGCAGGCCTGCACGAGCTTGAGCGCGGCATCGGGCACGGCAATCTCCATGAACGGATTGCCGCCGCGTGCTTCGATCCATTCGGCCAGCGCCGCCTCAACCGGGTCGTCCGGCACTGCGAAGGGGATCTTGGCAATCACCACGTGTTCGCAATAGGCGCCCGGCAGATCGACGCCCTCTGAGAAGCTGGCCAGGCCGAACAGCACGCTAGGCTCGCCATCATCGACCCGCGCCTTGTGTTTGTTGAGGGTTTCCTGCTTGGACAGGTTGCCCTGGATCAGCACACGCCTGCGCCAGTCGCGCTCGACGCCGTCGAACACCTCCTGCATCTGCTTGCGCGAGGAAAACAGCACCAGCGCGCCGCGCGCGCCCTCCAGCAGGCCCGGCAGCTCGCGCACGATGGCCGCCGTATGAGCGGCGCTGTCACGCGGATCGGCCTTCAGGTCGGGAACACGCAGCACGCCCGCCTCGGCATGTTTGAACGGGCTGGGCACCACCGCCGTGACCGCTGCGCGCGGCAGGCCGGCGCGCATGCGGAACCGGTCGAAACTGTTCAGCGCGGTCAGGGTCGCCGAGGTTACCAGCGCACCATGGGCGACGTTCCACAGGTTGCGCCGCAGGGTATCGGCGGCCAGGATCGGGCTGGCATTCACCTCGATGTCATGGTTCTCGGCCAGGGTCAGCCAGCGCGCCATCGGCGGGCTGTCCTCGGGATCCTCGCCGGTGAAGGCGGTCCACAGTTCCCAGTTGGACTGGGCGCGGCTGAGCAGGCTGCCGAACAGCGGATACCACTCCTCGGCCTGGTGACTGGCCAGACCGGCGCCGGCATCGCCGTCCATGGCCTCCTTGAGCAGTTCGCTCAGGCGCGTGAAGACATCGGTCAGCCGTGAGAAGCCTTTCTTCAGTTCGATGCCCAGCTCATGCAGGTGCTCGGGCACCACGCCGCCCGGGAAACGATGCCGGGGACGCTCACGCCCCTCCACGTCCTCGCCGGTCTGAAATTCCGCCACCTGCTCACAGGCGGCGAACATGAACTGCTGCTGGCTGCGCAGCTCGCGCGCCAGCTCCGGCACGCCTTCGATCAGGCGACCCAACTCGCCGGGCAACGGATGCTGGGCCAGCAGCTTGGTGAGGTTCTTCTCCACCTGGCCGAGCCAGTCGGCGGTGGAGCGCAGGCGGCTGAAATGGGCGAAGTGGCCGATAGCCTTGTCCGGCAGGTGGTGGCCCTCGTCGAACACATAAAGGGTTTCACGCGGATCGGGCAACACCGCGCCGCCGCCGAGGGCCAGGTCGGCGAGCACCATGTCGTGGTTGGTGACGATCACGTCCACCTTGGTCATGCCTTCGCGGGCGCGGTAGAAGCTGCACTGCTGGAAGTTCGGGCAGTGCCGCCCGGTGCACTGGCTGTGATCGGTGGTCAATTGCGACCAGACGGCATCCTCCAGCTCCTGGGGCCAGCTGTCGCGGTCGCCGTCCCAGCGGTTGCCGGCCAGCTTCTCGATCATCTGCGTGTAGAGCTTCTGGCTGGCCTCGTCGATGTCGAGGCGGAAACCCTCCTCCTCGAACAACTGGGCCGTGGCGCTCTGCGCCTGACCTTCCTGCATGAGCAGGTCCAGCCGTGACAGGCACAGGTAGCGGCCGCGCCCCTTGGCCAGGGCGAAGCTGAAATTCAGGCCGCTGTTGCGGATCAGATCCGGCAGGTCCTTATGGACGATCTGCTCCTGCAACGCCACCGTGGCCGTGGCGATCACCAGCCGCTTGCCGGCGGCACGGGCCGCGGGGATGGCGGCCAGGCTGTAGGCCACCGTTTTGCCGGTGCCGGTGCCGGCCTCGATGGCTACCACCGCCGGCTCGCCGTCGCGGCGACCCTCGTCATCCGTCTTGATGGCGCCCAGCACCTTAGCCACCTCGGCGATCATCAGCCGTTGGCCGTAGCGGGCCTTGAGGCCCTTGCTGTCGAGAAAGCGGGAGTAGGCGCCCTGGATCTGGGACTTGAGTTCGCTGCTGAGCATCGCGCTGTATATATTTTCAGTACTTTTCGGGGTGGCTATGATACCCGCCCCCGGCCAAAGTCCCTACGCCCTGACAGCGGAGAATCACCCGATGCCCACCTTTACCCTGCTCTACGTGTTGCACCTGCTGGCCGCGCTGGCCTGGGTCGGCGGCATGTTCTTCGCCTGGATGATCCTGCGCCCGGCGGCCGTCGCCGTGCTGCAGCCGCCGGAGCGCCTGCGCCTGTGGCTCGACGTGTTCTTGCGCTTCTTCGCCTGGGTATGGGCGGCCGTGCTGGTGCTACCGATCAGCGGCCTGGCCATGATGCACCTGCGCTTTTCCGGTTTCGATGCGGCACCCGGCTACGTGCATGCGATGCTCGGGTTGTACCTGGCAATGCTGGCCCTCTTCCTGCGCGTCAGCCTGTTGCAGCTGCCGCAGCTGCGCAAGGCGGTGGAAGCGCAGGACTGGCCGACCGGCGGCGCGGTGCTCGGCCGCATCCGCCGCCTGGTGGGCATCAATCTGACGATCGGGCTACTGGTCACGGCGATCGCCGGAGCCCGGTTGTTCTAAGAGGAGTGCACCGAACCTGTGGGAGATTCTATGTT
>NZ_JRUD01000034.1 GCF_000802425.1 Pseudomonas flexibilis
GGGTGCTGCGGCCGGCTGAGGAACGTAAAAGCGCAAGGACCCGGCCAGGTGCCACGGCTAGAAACTCGCAGACAAGTCCGCTTGTATGTTTGTGCCTGTCGGGGATGAGGGACCAAGTTCGCATCTGACGCAAGTACAGACCGTGGGAGAGATCGTCCCGCCCCCACTCACCAAGGGCCGATAAGGAATCCATCAGGCTTGAGCCCCAACTCAAGACCGACGATATGCGCAAGCCAGCACCCGGGTGAGGCCCCGACAGACATCGTCAACCTAGTCGAGAGGGCCGCCCTATGGCAATGCCGTCGTCGTCCACTGTCATCGGCGTGGATGTAGCCAAAGCGGAACTGGTGATCTATCGCCAGGACCTGGATCAACTGAAAACCCATGCCAACGACAAGGCCGGCTGTGCCCAGCTTCTGAAGACCCTGCCGCCTCGTTGCCTGATCGCCATCGAAGCCACCAGCACCTACCACCTGCTGCTCATCGAGATGGCATACCGGCAGGGGCACCGGGTGTATGTCATTGATGGCTACCGGCTCACCCATTACCGCAAGGGTATCGGTGGGCGCGCCAAGACCGACGCCTGCGATGCCCGCCTGCTGGCCCGTTACCTGGCCAGCGAAATCGACTCGCTGCGCCCCTGGAACCCGCCATCCAAGGCCTACACCAGCCTGCAGCGCCTGCTGCGGCGGCGCGCCCTGCTGGTCAAGACGCGCACGGCGCTGAAGCAGAGCGTGGGCGAGGACCCGCAGTTCAAATCATTGTTCAAGCCCTTGATCGAGCGCATCAAGCGCATCGAGTTGCTGATCGAGAAACGCCTGCACGACACGCTCAAGGCGGCCGGCCTGCTGGAGCAGGCGCAACGCTGCCGGGGCGTGGAGGGCATCGGCGGACTGACCGCCGCCGCCCTGACCATGGCCTTCGAGCGCGGGGCGTTTCAAAGCGCCGATGCCTTCATCGCCTTCCTGGGGCTGGATGTACGCGCCAAGGACTCGGGGACCTTCACGGGCCGACGCAAGCTGACCAAGCAGGGCGATCCCGAGATACGCCGCCTGTTGCACAACGCCGCGCTGGCGGCCGCGCGCAAGGGCCACTGGAAGCAGTTGTACGAGCAGTATCAGGCGCGTGGCCTGAGGAAGACCCAGGCGCTGGTGATCCTGGCCCGCAAGCTGGCCAGGATCGCCTTTGCCCTGATGAAGAAGCGGGAGGATTACATCCCTCGAACTGCCTAAAAGCGCTTGCAGGGCAACATAGAATCTCCCACAAATAAGGCAAGTGCGGCTCCTGGACCTGTCTCTTATACACATAC
>NZ_JRUD01000035.1 GCF_000802425.1 Pseudomonas flexibilis
CGACTGCTACAGCCGGGTCCGAAGCCAGCGGGCGGGGGAACGGGGGATGGCCAGCGTAGGGCGCATGATCAGCGAACGACTGCGGCTCACAGTCAATCCGCTGAAAAGCGCGGTGGATCGTCCAGCCGAACGTACGTTCCTGGGCTCACGGTCAGCCGCAGAGACGCCCGCCTGAAGGTGGCCGATAAGGCCATCGAACGGCTCAAGGCGAAAGTGCGCGCACTGACCCGTCGGACGCGAGGCCGCCGTCTGGACGTAATCGTGGCAGAGCTGAGGAAAACCCTGCTTGGATGGAAAGCGTATTTCGGCATTGCCGAAGTACTGAGCCCTCTGCACGACATCGACAAATGGATACGACGCAAACTACGTTGCTATCTCTGGAAGCAATGGGGACGAGCCGGCTACCGGGAACTGCGCAAGCGCGGTGTAAGCGTGCGAGAAGCATGGAACACCAGCAAATCGGCGCACGGCCCTTGGCGGTTGAGCAACACCCCGGCACTGAGGCTGGCATTACCAGTGCGGTACTTCACGAACTTGGGGCTGCCGGCCATTGCGGCGCGGCAGGAATATATTCATCGAACCGCCGTGTACGTGACCCGTATGCACGGTGGTGTGGGAGGAGAGGCGCCGTGAGGCGTCTCCCTATCCCGATTATGCGGCTTAAGAAGTGAGGAATACTGAATTGAAGATAAAGATACATGAGGGTGAGATTCATCTTAAAAAGTGGGAGCCCTCAGTAAACTCTGGAGCAGCTCCAATAGTAATGCTGCATGATTCTTTAGGAAGTGTGGAGTTGTGGAGAGATTTTCCAGAAATACTAGCGAATGAATTGTCAAGAACTGTATTTGCCTATGATCGTTTAGGCTTCGGCAAGTCTGATGCTCGCGATGAGTTGCCATCTAAAGAGTTCGTAGAAGAAGAGTCAATTACATTCTTTCCACAGATCAAAGAAAAATTGTCTCTAAATAAATATGTGTTGTTTGGTCATAGTGTTGGCGGTGGCATGGCTATAAATATCGCTTCGCGGGATACTGACTGCCTTGCTGTAATCACTGTTTCAGCTCAAGCATTTGTTGAAGATCTAACTGCAAATGGAATTAGAGAAGCAAAAAAAATGTTTGAGCAACCAGGTCAAATTGAGCGTTTAGAAAAGTGGCATGGATCTAAGGCAAAATGGGTGCTTCACGCATGGACAGACGTGTGGCTTTCCGATGAGTTTAAAAATTGGAGCCTTGAGCCAGCTATAAGTAACGTTCAGTGTCCAGTACTGGCAATTCATGGCGATAGAGATGAGTACGGCTCAAAAGCGTTTCCCGAATTTATTTCCACGCGTACTGGCAGCAATGCTGAAATGCTCATTATTAAAGATTGTGGTCATATGCCCCATAAAGAAAAAACCAATGAAGTAATTAGAGCTGCAAAGGAGTTTCTCAAAAATGTCGCCTAACAAGCGCATGTTGTCGGACTGGTTCTCCGTTGCGCTCCAAACCAGCCGCAAATGCGGGCGTTAAATGCCGAATGAGCTTGGCCAAACTAATAATTTTATGGAGCTTTATATGTCCGGAGCGAGCGCTGAAGACCTGTATTCCACTGCAACAGGTGAAGAGGACGGTAAGCCTCTTATTTTTAGGAGCCTTCACTCTGTGCCGAAAGGCTCCGTCGAATCAGACTACCCTTTTTTAATTTCCGTATACTGGGCATATAAAGCAGCAAATGAAGGTGGAATGCCGGATGCCGAGACAAACGAAGCTCAAATAGCATTTGAGGATGCCTTAGAATACCTAGACAAAACCGGCATAATTCATCTTATGTTAGTAGTGACGGGTAATGGCAGAAAAGAGTGGCATTGGTATGTCAAAGACATTGAGATCTGGATGCGGCGCTTAAATGATGCGCTTTCTGGAAAGCCCGTGTTCCCAATTGAAATAAAGCACTCTAAGCAACCAGAGTGGTCGCTTTATCACAATTTCGTTTCAGGTGTAAAAGGCATTTAACTAACAACTGCAAGCGGATCAAATTTCGCTGCGCTAAATTTGCCCGCTGAGTTGGGCGTTGAGGCTGTAGAAAAACCTGCTGCCCGCCTCTTCACCGATTGATACGCCTGCCCCCATTCAAATCGCAGGGGGGGGCGCAGGAATGACGCCTCGGGCACCGTTGAGCTGGATTCCTGTGAAAAGCCCCTTGTGCCACTGTCCCACCCACTACCGTTTGACTATCGACAAAGCACGACGATGAAGGAATCTGACTGGAAGCTGTTCCAAACGCTGAAACCCACCCTGCTCAACCGACTGTGTGAGCGAGCTCTTCAAGAGTGTGTTCAGGCGATGGCTGACGAGACGCTGTCGGCACATGAGCGGTTTCTCAAGGTTTTTTACCTGATCAATGAAAGAAACGAGGATGTCGCGGTCTGTTTCGACGATCCCCGGCGCTCGAACCTGTTCTTCAAACTGGTCGAGCTTAAGGTGCGCGACTTACTTGAGCCGCATGAGCTGGCTCGGTTCAGTGAAGAGGCGCAAGCGCTGCTGAACCCCCGGCCGGGCCGATAGCCATGAACGATGCCTCCCTGCTCCAGATTCTCAAAGCCCGTTTCGACAAGCACCCGCAGCGCCACGCGGCCATCGGCTGGTCCGAGGTTCAGGCGAGGCTGGAACGGGCCCCGGAGGCGCTTGCTGCCCTGCGCGCCATGGAGGAGACGGGTGGCGAGCCGGATGTGATCGGGCGCGCTGACGATGCCGGTCAGATTCTCTTTTGCGACTGCTGCGCGGAAAGCCCGCCTGGCCGCCGCAGCCTCTGTTACGACCAGGCCGCCCTTGACGCCCGCAAGGCCAACAAGCCGCAGGGCAGCGCGCTTGAAATGGCCGCTGCCATGGGCGTCAGCCTGCTGACCGAAGCGCAATACCGGGCGCTCCAGGAACTGGGCGAGTTCGATCTGAAAACCTCCAGCTGGATAGCGACGCCGGCGGAGGTGCGTGCGCTCGGCGGGGCGCTCTTCGCAGACCGCCGCTACGGCCGGACCTTTGTCTACCACAATGGCGCGCAGTCGTATTACGCCGCTCGGGGCTTTCGCGCTGTGCTGCGGGTTTGACCCGTTCGTGCCGGTGCTTCTGGTCTTAACCTGATGCGCTAGGGCGCCATGTTCCGATTGACCCCGACCCCGCTGGAATGGTTGCCTGCGCAGCATTGCAACCGCTGTTGGAGAAAGGTCATGTGGGATGAACGTTACGCTGCCGAGGAATATGCCTACGGCACGGAGCCCAATCAGTTTCTGGTCGAGCACTTCCGGGCGATCCCGAAGGGCAGGGTGCTCAGCCTGGCCGAGGGCGAGGGGCGCAACGCCGTGTTCCTGGCGCGTCAGGGCTATGCCGTGACCGCGGTGGACGGCTCGGCGGTTGGCCTGCGCAAGGCCGAGAAGCTCGCTCGGGAGCACGGCGTGGAGATCGAGCTGGTGCATGCCGACCTGCTCGACTACGAGATCGGCGAGAACTGCTGGGACGGCATCGTCTCCATCTTCTGCCCGCTGCCGGCCGGCCCGCGTGCGGCGCTGCATCGCAAGGTGGTGGCCGGACTCAAGCCTGGCGGCGTGTTCCTGCTGGAAGCCTACACGCCCGAGCAGCTCCGTTATGGCACCGGGGGCGGCCCGTCGCCGGAAACCAAGACCAGCCGTGAGTCACTGGTCGAGGATCTGCGCGGACTGACCTTCACCCATCTGGCCGAACTGGAGCGCGAGGTGGTGGAAGGCATCTACCACACCGGCCTGGGCGCGGTGGTGCAGGCCATCGCGGTCAAGGAGCGCTGAGCCATGAGCAGCACCGAACTTATTCTCGGCGCCCAGCCGCTGGGCCCGCAGATGCCCGGTATCGATCCCTTCATCTTCGCCGCCTATCACCAGGACCATTACCCCAGGGGCAACGGCCGCCTGGGGCCGGATGCCGCCCTGCTGCGCGGGCGCGACATCGGCATGGACTTCAGCGGCCGGGACGGCTGGAGCATGTACCACGGCGAAGGGATCCCGGGCTTCCCGGCCCACCCGCACCGGGGCTTCGAGACCGTGACCATCGTGCGCCGGGGGCTGGTGGACCATGCCGATTCGCTGGGCGCCACGGCGCGGTACGGCGAGGGCGATGTGCAGTGGCTGACCACCGGCAGCGGCGTGCAGCACGGCGAGATGTTCCCGCTGGTGCACGAGGACCAGGACAACACCCTCGATCTGTTCCAGATCTGGCTGAACCTGCCGGCCAAGAACAAGCTGGCGGCGCCGGATTTCACCATGTTCTGGGCGCATACCATTCCGCGTGTGACGCTGCCCGGTGCCGAGGTGGAGGTGATCGCCGGGAACTATGGTGCTGTGCGCGCCTTGCCGCCGCCGCGTGCGTCCTGGGCCAGCGAGACGGACGCCGATGTGGCCATCTGGATCGTACGCATCGAGCCGGGCGCGAGCGTCACGCTGCCGGCGGCCTCGGATCGGGCGCGGCGGGCCATCTACCTGACTACCGGGCGTTCCTTCGTGGTTGGTGATACCCGCTTCGACCGCCGGGTGATGGTGGAGGTGCGCGCCAGCCAACCGGCGCCGTTGCGCAACGACAGCGCCGAGCTGATCGAGCTGCTGGTGCTGCAGGGCAAGCCGATCGGCGAACCGGTGGCCGCGCGCGGCCCGTTCGTGATGAACACCCAGGAAGAGCTGGTGCAGACCATCCGCGACTACCAGCGCACCGAGTTCGGCGGCTGGCCGTGGCCGAGCCGCGAGCATACGCATGGTACGTCGGGGCGCTTTGCGCAGCATCCGGATGGGCGGGTGGAAAGGCCGGAGGTTTAAGAGGTTATGGGGGGGGGGGGACGGGGTGCTGTCTACCACCGCGCCGGCCCGGCGCCGCTTGTGCGGCGCATGGTGGATCGGTGAAGCGTGATCCACCCTACGATTGCCTCAGCGCCGTACCGCGACGTAGGGTGGACAACGTTTTCTTGTCCACCATCGCGCCGGAACGGCGCGCCTTGCGGCGCGCTTGGTGGATCGGTGAACGCGCGATCCACCCTACGATTGTGCGGCTCAGCTTTCCCCGGCCAGCTTGCGATCCAGCTGGAACTTCCAGCGCGTGTACATCAGCGCGCTGCAGAACAGCACCAGGCTGATGAGCGCTTCGGCCCAGCCGTACAGGGTACGCGCCGGGTCGAAGGCGGCCAGCACGCCCTGGATGAAGTAGATGTTCACCACGAAGCACAGCCAGGCATGGCCGCGTGCGTGGCCGAGCAGCACGCTGGGGGCGAGGATCAGCAGCGGCACCAGCACGATGCTCAGCACCACCCAGGTGCGTGCGCCGTGCAGGTCGGCGAAGACGCCGTTCCAGACGCCGATCAGCAGCAGCAGCGCCAGGTAGCCGATCAGGCTGACCCAGCGGGTGAAGCGCACGCGCGGTTGTAGCCATTCCATGGCCGGCAGCGGTTTCTTTTGCTTAGCCACGGCGCTCTCCCAGTTGGCCGGCGGTCTGCGCCAGGCGCAGGCCGAGGGCGCGGCACAGGGCGATTTCATGCTCGTCCAGCGGACGCTTGCCGTCGGCGCCGGCGTGGTGGCTGGCGCCATACGGCGTGCCGCCGCCACGGGTCTCGATCAGCGCCGCTTCGCTGTACGGCAGGCCGCAGATCAGCATGCCGTGGTGCAGCAGCGGCAGCATCATCGACAGCAGGGTGCTTTCCTGTCCGCCGTGCAGGCTGGCGGTGGAGGTGAACACCGCCGCCGGCTTGCCGACCAGTGCGCCGGTCAGCCACAGGCTGTTTGTGCCGTCGAGGAAATACTTCATCGCAGCGGCCATGTTGCCGTAGCGGGTCGGGCTGCCGAGCACCAGGCCGGCGCAATGCTTCAGGTCGTCGAGGGTGGCGTACAGCGCGCCCTCGGCGGGAATCTCCGGGGCCACGGCTTCGCACTCGGTGGACACCGCCGGCACGGTGCGCAGGCGCGCCTCGAAACCGGCCTGCTCGATGCCGCGGGCGATGTGCCGGGCCATCTCGGCGGTGGCGCCGTGACGGCTGTAATACAGCACCAGGATGTAGGGTGAACTCACGGCAGGATCTCCAGCACTTTCTCCGGCGGACGGCCGACCACGGCCTTGTCGCCGACCACCAGGATCGGCCGTTCTATCAGCCGCGGGTGGGCGACCATGGCCTCGATCAGTTGGTCCTCGCTCAGGCCGGCGTCGGCCAGGCCGAGGGTCTGGTACTCCTCTTCGCCGCTGCGCAGCAGTTGGCGGGCGCTCAGGCCGAGCTTGCCGAGCAGGGTGCGCATTTCTGCGGCGCTGGGCGGGGTTTCCAGGTAACGCACCACGGTGGGGGCCAGGCCGCGGGCTTCGAGCAGTTCCAGCGCGCCGCGCGATTTGGAGCAACGCGGGTTGTGGTAGAGGGTCAATTCACTCATGGCAGGTCGCTTCCGACGTAAGGTGGCGGGTATTCTACCCGCCCGGGTTGGCGGAGGCGCGAGGCCTTTCGCGACGCCGGTGGATTCGGCAAGGAGACGGCATGCGGCAGTGGCTGGCCAATGTGGTGGAGTTCTGGAGCTTCCTGTTCCGCCGCTTCCTCGATGACCGTGGCCTGGACAGCGCCGCGTCGCTCACCTACACCACGCTGTTCGCGGTGGTGCCGACTATGACGGTGACCTTCTCGGTGATCTCGATGGTGCCGGCGTTCCGCGAGCTGGGCGGCGAGCTGCAGAGCTTCATCTTTCGCAACTTCGTGCCCTCCACCGGGGCGACGCTGCTCTCCTACCTGCAGGCGTTCAGCGAACAGGCGCGCCAGTTGACCTGGCTGGGCGTGCTGTTCCTGGTGGTCACCGCGCTGATGATGATGCTGACCATCGAACAGGCCTTCAACACCATCTGGCGGGTGCGCCAGCCGCGCCGGGGGGTGAGCAGCTTCCTGATCTACTGGGCGATCCTCAGTCTTGGTCCGCTGCTGCTGGGCGCGGGCTTCGCCATCAGCACCTACGTGGCCTCGCTGTCGCTGCTGGCGGGGCCGGATGCGCTGTTCGACGTCACCTGGCTGATTCGGATCGCGCCGCTGCTGCTGGAGGTTGCCGCGTTCACACTGCTCTACGCGGTGGTGCCCAATACCCGCGTGCCGGTGCGCCATGCCTTGCTCGGCGGCCTGTTCAGCGCGCTGCTGGTGGAAGCGGCGAAGAAGCTGTTCAGCCTGTATGTCAGCGCCTTCCCGGCCTACCAGCTGATCTACGGCGCGTTCGCCACCGTGCCGCTGTTCCTGCTGTGGATCTACGTGTGCTGGCTAATCGTGCTGCTCGGCGCGGAGCTGGCCTGCAACCTGTCCTCGACGCGCGCCTGGCGCACCCGGCCATTGCCTCGTTTGCTGGCGCTGCTGGGTGTGTTGCGGATCTTTCAGGATCGCCAGCGCACCGGCGCGACGCTGCGCCATGCGCAGCTGCGGCGCGAGGGCTGGCCGCTGCCGGAGGAGGAGTGGCACGAGATTCTCGGCTTCCTGCAGCGCGAGCACCTGGTATGCCGTACTGCCGGCAACGCCTGGGTGCTGTGTCGCGACCTGAATGCCTACCCGCTGGATCGCCTGCTGGCGCGCAGCCCCTGGGTGCTGCCGGCATTGCAGAGCCTGCCGGAGGAGCTGCCGGAGGGCTGGTATCCGGCGTTGCGCGAAGGGCTGGCGGAGCTGGAGCAGGCGCGCGAGGACATTTTTCACGGCAACCTGGGTGACTGGCTGAGCGCTGGTCGCGAGGAAAGAACATGAACGGATGGAAGCGATGGGCGCTGGCGCTGTGCGTGGCGCTGGCCGGCTGCGGCGCGGCCGATCTGGGGACCGACCAGCATGGCCAGACGGTGACGCCCGAGAGCCTGCAGGGCCAGTGGCTGGTGATCAACTACTGGGCCGAATGGTGTGCACCGTGCCGCAAGGAGATCCCTGAGCTGAATGCCCTGCCGCAGCGGATCGACAAGGTGCGCGTGCTGGGCGTCAATTTCGACGGCCTGCAGGGCGACGCACTGTTGCGGGCGGCCGAGGGCATGGGTATCGACTTCACCGTGCTGGCCGACAATCCGGCCGAGCATTTCGGCCTGGAGCCCAGTGGCGTGCTGCCGGTGACCTATCTGGTGGACGAGCGCGGCAAGGTGCGCGCGCGGCTGCTCGGCGAACAGACCGCCGACGGCCTGGTGGCAAGGCTGCAGGCGCTGCGGGAGGGCTCATGAGCATTGCCTTGCAGGCATGGGTGATCGGCCGGGTGCAGGGCGTGTGGTTCCGCCAGGGCACCGCCGAGCAGGCGGCGACGCTGGGTGTGAACGGCTGGGTGCGCAACCTGCCGGACGGGCGGGTCGAAGCCTGGCTGGAAGGGGAGGAGCAGGCGGTGCGCGCCCTGGCGCGCTGGCTGGAGCAGGGGCCGCCGAAGGCGGCAGTCACCGGCGTGCAGGTGCAGGAACAGGCGCCGCAGGGATATACGGATTTCGAAGTCCGGCGCTGAGGTAACCGTAGGGTGGATCGACAAGAAAGACGTTGTCCACCCTACGGGTCTAGGTGTCGTTGTAGGGTGGATCGCGCTTTACCGATCCACCAAGCGTGCCGCCAGGCGCGCCGTGCCGGCGCGATGGTGGACAAGGAAGACGTTGTCCACCCTACGGATCGAGGTACGGCGCTGAGGCAATCGTAGGGTGGATCACGCTTCACCGATCCACCGCGCGTGCCGCAAGGCGCGCTGTGCCGGCGAGTTGGTGCGTTGTCCACCCTACGGGTCGAGGCCAGCGCTGGGGCGATAGTAGGGTGGATCACGCTTCACCGATCCACCAAACGTGCCGCCCCCGGCGTCAGCCGCCGATGCGCTGCTTGAGGAACTCCAGGATGCCGTCGAGGGCGACGTTCTGGCTTTCGCTATCGCGGCGGCCCTTGTACTCCAGGGTGCCTTCGCCCAAGCCGCGGTCGCTGACCACGATGCGGTGCGGGATGCCGATCAGCTCCATGTCGGCAAACTTCACGCCGGGGCTGGTCTTCTTGTCGCGGTCGTCCAGCAGCACTTCGTAGCCGGCGGCGGTGAGCTGCGCGTACAGCGCATCGGTGGCCTGCTTGACGCTGTCGTTCTCGTACTTCATCGGCACGATGGCGATCTGGAAGGGCGCCAGGGCGTCCGGCCAGAGGATGCCGCGCTCGTCATAGTTCTGCTCGATGGCGGCGGCCACTACGCGGGACACGCCGATGCCGTAGCAGCCCATGATCAGGGTGACCGGCTTGCCGTTCTCGCCCAGCACATTCAGGTTCATGGCCTGGCTGTACTTGGTGCCGAGCTGGAAGATGTGGCCCACTTCGATGCCGCGCTTGATCACCAGGGTGCCCTTGCCGTCCGGGCTCGGGTCGCCTTCCACCACGTTGCGCAGGTCGGCCACTTCGGGCAGCGGCAGGTCACGCTCCCAGTTGATGCCGAAGTAGTGCTTGTCGTCGACGTTGGCGCCGGCGCCGAAGTCGCTCATCAGCGCCACGGAGCGGTCGATGATGCAGGGGATTGGCAGGTTGACCGGGCCCAGCGAACCCGGGCCGGCGCCGATGGCGGCGCGGATCTCGGCTTCGGAGGCGAACACCAGCGGGCTGGCGACCCGTTCGTGGTTGGCGGCCTTGATCTCGTTCAGCTCGTGGTCGCCGCGCACGATCAGGGCGATCAGCTTGCCTTCCTCGGCGGCATGCACCACCAGGGTCTTGACGGTCTTCTCGACGGCCAGGTTGTAGCGCTCGACCAGCTCGGCGATGGTCTTGGCATCCGGAGTGTCCACCAGGCGCAGGGCTTCGCTGGCGGCGCCGCGTGCCTTCTCGCGCGGAATGGCCTCGGCCTTCTCGATGTTGGCGGCGTAGTCGGAGCTGTCGCTGAAGGCGATATCGTCTTCACCGGACTCGGCCAGCACGTGGAATTCGTGGGAGCCGGTGCCGCCGATGGAGCCGGTGTCGGCCTGCACCGGACGGAAGTTCAGGCCCAGGCGGGTGAACACGTTGCAGTACGCCTGGTGCATGCGGTCGTAGGTTTCCTGCAGCGACTCCTGGCTCAGGTGGAAGGAGTAAGCGTCCTTCATGATGAACTCGCGGCCGCGCATCAGACCGAACCGCGGGCGGATCTCGTCGCGGAACTTGGTCTGGATCTGGAAGAAGTTGATCGGCAGCTGCTTGTAGCTGTTCAGCTCGTTGCGGGCCAGGTCGGTGATGACTTCCTCGTGGGTCGGGCCGACGCAGAAGTCGCGCTGGTGACGATCCTTCAGGCGCAGCAGCTCGGGGCCGTACTGCTCCCAGCGGCCGGACTCCTGCCACAGCTCGGCGGGCTGGATGGCCGGCATCAGCACTTCCAGGGCGCCCGCCTTGACCATTTCGTCGCGCACGATGGCTTCGGCCTTGCGCAGGGCGCGCAGGCCCATCGGCAGCCAGGTGTACAGGCCGGAGGCAAGCTTGCGGATCATCCCGGCGCGCAGCAGCAGTTGGTGGCTGATCACCACGGCATCCGACGGGGTTTCTTTCAGGGTCGAGAGGAGATACTGACTGGTACGCATGTTGGCCGTTTCGTCCGTTGCGGGAGCGGAATAGAGCCCGGCATTGTACGGCCACGCCAACAAGGCGTACAGGCACAAACCGGGGAGGGAACATGGCGAATCTGAGCGCACACGAGGTGCAGGTACTGATCCGCGCAGGCGTGCCGATGGCCGAGGACATCGACCTGCGTATCGAACGGGTCGATGGTGAGCGGGCGCTGGCAAGGGTGCCGTTCAATGGGCGATTGGTGCGGCCGGGCGGCACGTTGTCGGGTCCGGTGCAAATGGCGCTGGCCGATACGGCCATGTATGCCGTGGTGCTGGGGGCCTTGGGCCGGGTGGAGATGGCGGTCACCAGTCACTTGAACATCAATTTCCTGGCCAAACCCGCGCCAGTCGATCTGCTGGCCGAGGCGCGCATCCTGCGCCTGGGCCGACGCCAGGCGGTCTGTGAGGTTTCCCTGTTCTGCGCGGGGCAGGAGGATGTGCTGGTGGCCCATGTCACCGGGACCTACGCGTTGCCGGGGTGAGGTGGGGCTTTGGTGGCGCACTAGGCCCGATTGGGTGAGCGCCAGCACCAGAAGCTCGCGAACGAGTTCGCTTGTATGTTTGTGCCTGTCGGGGATGAGGGACCAAGTTCGCATCTGACGCAAGTACAGACCGTGGGAGAGATCGTCCCGCCCCCACTCACCAAGGGCCGATAAGGAATCCATCAGGCTTGAGCCCCAACTCAAGACCGACGATATGCGCAAGCCAGCACCCGGGTGAGGCCCCGACAGACATCGTCAACCTAGTCTAAAGCCCACACCCACGGGAACGCATGCGACTT
>NZ_JRUD01000036.1 GCF_000802425.1 Pseudomonas flexibilis
TCTTTTTCTCTTATTTCTTGCACATCAACTTCATTGTTGTTTTGTACAGTCTCCGCCTAGCGCCAACGTCTACTCGAATGCGGTCCACCGCAGCGTCAGTACGATATAACAGACAGCGCTACTTGCGTCAGATGCGAACTTGGTCCCTCATCCCCGACAGGCACAAACATACAAGCGAATTCAATCGCGCGCGTTGCTGTCAGAGGCTGGCCGGCCGCTAAACAGTTCGCGGACGAGTCCGCTCCCACAGGACGACGGCGGCGGGCGGGCAACCCCGCCACCTCGTGACTACAGCGCCTCCAGCTTGGCGTAGCTGAGCATCAGCCACTTGCTGCCCTCGTCGAAATTCACCTGCACCCGCGCCTGGGCGCCGGAGCCCTCGAAGTTGAGAATGACCCCTTCGCCGAACAGCGCGTGGCGGACCCGCTGCCCCAGGCTGAAACCGGTCTGCGGCACCTCGGCGCCGGCGAACAGCGAGGCGTTGCCGGCCGTGGACCCGCCATAGGGCCGGCTGACGCTGTTGGACAGGCGCACCTCCTGAACCAGCCCGGCCGGAATCTCGCGCACGAAACGCGACACCCGGTTGTAGGTCTCGTTGCCGTACAGCCGGCGCGTCTCGGCGTAGGTCATCACCAGGCGCTGCATGGCCCGGGTCAGGCCGACGTAGGCCAGGCGGCGCTCCTCTTCGAGGCGCCCGGGTTCCTCCAGGCTCATCTTGTGGGGGAACAGCCCTTCTTCCATGCCCACCAGGAACACCAGGGGGAATTCCAGGCCCTTGGCGCTGTGCAGGGTCATCAGCTGCACGCTGTCCTCATCCTCGGCGGCCTGCTGCTCGCCGGCCTCCAGCGAGGCGTGGTCGAGGAACGCCGACAGGTGCGTCTCGCCCTCGGCCAGGTCCTCGTACTCGAAGGCGCGCGCGGCGGACACCAGTTCCTCCAGGTTTTCCACCCGGGTCTGGCCCTTCTCGCCCTTCTCGTCGCGGTGGTAGGCCAGCAAGCCGGAGCGCTCGATGACCTGCTGGGTCATGCTGTGCAAGGGCAGGCCCTCGACGCGCAGCGCCAGTTCGTCGATCAGCTCGACGAAGCCGTTCAACGCGCTGGCGGCGCGGCCGGCGATGGCTTTGACGCCGATGGCCTGGTGGATGGCGCCCCACAGCGACAGTTCATGGGCGCGGGCGAAGTCGCGCAGGGTTTCCAGGGTCTTCTCGCCGATGCCGCGCGCCGGCAGGTTGATCACCCGCTCCAGCGCGGCGTCGTTGTGCCGGGTCTGCAGCAGGCGCAGGTAGGCCATGGCGTTCTTGATCTCGGCGCGCTCGAAGAAGCGCTGGCCGCCATAGATACGGTAGGGGATGCGCTCGCGCAGCAGCGCCTCCTCCAGCACTCGCGACTGGGCGTTGGAGCGGTAGAGGATGGCGATCTCGCGGCGCTTGAGCCCTTCCTTCTGGGCACGCTCGATGCTCTCCACCACATAACGCGCCTCGTCGTGCTCGTTGTAGGCGGCGTAAAGCAACAACGGCTCGCCGTCGCCGCCGTCGGTCCACAGCTCCTTGCCCAGGCGGTCGCTGTTGTTGGCGATCAGCGCGTTGGCGGCCTTGAGGATGGTGCCGGTGGAGCGGTAGTTCTGCTCCAGGCGGATCAACTGCACATCCGGGAAGTCCTGGCCGTAGCGCTGCAGGTTCTCGATCTTGGCGCCGCGCCAGCCGTAGATGGACTGGTCGTCGTCGCCCACCACCATCAGGCTGTCGCCGCCCTGGCCGAGCAGGCGCAGCCAGGCGTACTGCACGGCGTTGGTGTCCTGGAACTCGTCCACCAGCAAGTGGCGGAAGCGCTTCTGGTAATGGGCCAACAGGCCGGGCTGGTCGCGCCACAGGTCCAGGGCGCGCAGCAGCAGTTCGGAAAAGTCGATGACCCCGGCGCGGGCGCAGGCCGCCTCGTAGGCGCTGTAGATGGAGCGCAGGGTGGTCAGGTACAGGTCGCCGCCGGCCTGGATGTGCTGCGGACGGATGCCCTCGTCCTTCTGACCGTTGATGAACCACTGGGCCTGGCGCGCCGGCCACTTGCTGTCGTCCAGGCCCAGCTCGCGGATCACCCGCTTGACCAGGCGCTGCTGATCGTCGGAGTCGAGGATCTGGAAATTCTCGGCCAGGCCGGCTTCCTGCCAGTGGGCACGCAACAGGCGATGGGCCAGCCCATGGAAGGTGCCGACCCACATGCCCTGCGGGCTGTGGCCAAGCAGCCGGCCGATGCGCTCGCGCATCTCGTGGGCGGCCTTGTTGGTGAAGGTGACGGCCAGGATCGAGTGCGGCGTGGCGTTTTCCACGCCGATCAGCCAGGCGATGCGGTGCACCAGGACACGGGTCTTGCCCGATCCGGCACCGGCCAGCACCAGTTGGCGACCCAGCGGGGCGGTGACGGCCTGACGCTGGGCGTCGTTGAGGGTATTCAGCAGGGGGGAGAGGTCTTCTAGCATCGCGGCATTCTAGAGGTTGCATGCCGCGAGGGCGAGTGACGGCGCTGTGCGGGCGCGTCCGCTCCCACCAGAACCGCCGGCGGAACTCCACTGCTTGCAAAACGCCACTGGCAGGGCTTGGGCCGGCCGATGGGCTCGGGTATGCTCGCCCAACGCCTGGGCCCCAACTCCACTAAAAAACGCCTATGACCGCATCCCTAGACTCGGCTCTCAGTCTGCCGGTCTCCGCCGCGCAGTCCGTCAAGCAACAGTACGCTTCGCAGATCGCCATCGAGCGGACCCGCCTGCTGTATGAGGGATCGCGGCTGCCGACGCTGTTCATGCTGATCTGTGGCCTGGTCTCGGCCTGGGCACTCTGGCCATTCCTCGCGTCGCCGCTGCTGTTGCTGGGCTGGCTGGGCGCGCTGCTGGTCCTCGGGTTATTGCGCCTGTTGCAGGTACGCGCCTTCGAACGCGCCAGCGCCGAGCGGCAGGCCGATCCCTATTGGATACGCATGTTCGTGTTGGGCGCCGCCGCGTCCGGCGTGACCCTGAGCTTCGCCGCCATCATGCTGGCCCCGGCGGAAAGCTTCCTCGCCCAGGTGCCCCTGTACGGCCTGATCGCCGTCTCGGTGGCCTGCGCCACCATCGCCTATGCCATCAGCCTGCCGGCGCTGCTTAGTTTCATCCTGCCGTGCCTGTTGCCCACCGCGGTGTTTCTGCTGCTGAGCGACAGCGAACTGCTGCATGGCTGGGGCCAGCTCAGCCTGCTGCTGCTGCTTGCGCTGCTGGTGATGGCCTGGCAGGTCAACCGGCTGGTGCAGCGCAGCCTGATGCAGCGCTTCTACAACCAGGCGCTCCTGGAGCGCCAGGAAGAAGCCCAGCGTCACAGCGAGGCACTCAATCACAAGCTGGCCCGCGAGGTTGAACAGCGCCGCCAGGCGGAACGCCAGCTGCGCGCCGCCCACAGCCAGCTTGAGCGACGGGTCGCCGAACGTACCCAGGAACTGGACGAAGCCACCTACGCGCTGGGCAAGAGCCAGGCGCGCCTGGCCATGGCCCTGGAAGCCAGCGAACTGGGTCTGTGGGACTGGAACCTGCGGACCGACGAAGTGCATCACTCCAAGCTGCAGGAGCTGTTCGGCCTGGCCCCGACCGGCACCCTCAACATGCGCCGCGACCTGCGCCCACTGCTGCATCCGGACGATCGCCGCCTGCTGCTGCATGCCCTCAGCGCGCACATGCGCGGGCGCACCGACGGTTACGCCGTGGAATACCGGGTGCGTCACGCCGACGGCTACTGGGTGTGGGTGGAGGACCGCGGCCGGGTCATGGAGCGCGACGAGCGCGGCCGCGTGGTGCGCATGCTCGGTACCCGGCGCAACATCACCGCCCGCAAGCGCCGGGAGGAAGAACAGCGCCTCGCCGCCACGGTGTTCGAGACCGCCAGCGAAGGCATTGTCGTGCTGGACCGGCACTACCAGGTGCTGGCGGTGAACCGGGCATTCTGCGTGATGACCGGCTACCGGCGCGAGGAAGCAGTCGGGCGCAACGTCACCCAGCTGGTCAGCTCGCCGGACACCCATCGCCAGTACCGGCAGATCCACGCCCAGCTGCTCGCCCATGGCCGCTGGCAGGGCGAGATGATGGAGACGCGCAAGAATGGCGAGCTGTACCCGCAGTGGCTGCAGATCAACGCGGTGCGCGACCGTAACGGGCGCATCACCCAGATGGTCGGCTTCTTCGCCGACCTCAGCGCCCGCCGCCAGGCCGAGGAACGTCTGCGCTACCTTTCCAACTACGATGCGCTGACCGGCCTGGCCAACCGCATGCTGTTCAAGGAACGCCTGCACGAGGCTGGCCAGCGCTCACGCCAGACCGGACGCAGCCTGGCGCTGCTGCACATCGACCTGGACCGCTTCAAGCTGCTCAACGACAGCCTGGGGCATGAAGTGGCCGACCAGGTGCTGCGCAACATGGGCCGGCGCCTCAGCGAGCAGTTGGCCGAGGCCGATACCCTGGCGCGGCTGGCGGCCGACGAGTTCGTGGTGCTCTTTGACCAGTACAGCAACCTGTCGAGTCTTTCCCGACTGGCCAGCCAGCTGCTGGCCAAGCTGCGTGCGCCCATGACAGTGGACGGGCACGAGCTGGTCGTCAGCGCCTCGATCGGCATCAGCCTGCTGCCCGAGAATGCTCGTGAGGTCTCGGCGCTGATCACCCAGGCCAACATGGCCATGCAGCACGCCAAGCACCTGGGCGGCGACAACTTCCAATTCTTCACCGACAACCTGCAAGCCTGCACCCTGGAGCGGCTGCAACTGGAGAACCAGCTGCGCAAGGCCATCGACAGCGGCCAGCTGGAGGTCTTCTACCAGCCCAAGCTGGACCTGAGCCTGGACAGCCTGCAGGCCGCCGAGGCCCTGGTGCGCTGGCGTCATCCGCAGCGCGGCCTGGTGTCGCCGGCCGACTTCATCCCGCTGGCCGAGGAGACCGGTCTGATCGGCGCCATCGGCGAATTCGTGCTGCGCCGCGCTGCCAGCCAGGCATGCGAGTGGCGGCAGCAAGGCCTGGGCGACATCCGTGTCTCGGTGAATGTCTCCGTGCACCAGCTGCGCCAGGGCAACCTCACCACCCTGGTCCGTCGGGTGCTCGAAGAGACCAGCCTGCCGGCCCACCTGTTGGAACTGGAGCTGACCGAAAGCCAACTGCTCGACAACGTCGAGAGCGTGCTGCACACCCTGAACCAGCTGCGCGAACTGGGGGTCAAGCTGGCCATCGATGACTTCGGTACCGGCTATTCCTCGCTCAGCTACCTCAAGCGCCTGCCGGTCGACTACCTGAAGATCGACCGCACCTTCGTGCGCGACCTGACCGAGGACGGCGAGGACGCCGCCATCACCCGTGCGATCATCGCCATGGCCCACAGCCTGGAACTCAAGGTGGTAGCCGAGGGCGTCGAGGAACAGCAGCAGCTGGACTTCCTCAAGTCCCAGGGCTGCGACGAGATCCAGGGTTTCCTGATCAGCCGACCGATCGAAGCGATTCATTTCGCCTCCCTGCTGCGCGAGCAGGAGATGATGGTCGCACCCTGACGCGCACCCATCGAAGGCTGGCTAGGCGCGGCCTCGCCGTACTGCTGTCCTCGCCGGCAACGGACATCGCGAGGAACGACGCATGGATACGCGCAAACAACCGGGTCGCGGTCTGCGACTGCTGCTCCGCCTGCAAAACGTGACTCCACTGGTGCTGCAGACTGCCGTGCTGCAGCGCCTCAGCCCTCGGCAGATCGCCCTGATGGCGCCACATACCGAACCCCATCGGTTGCGTGTGCTGATCCAGGCGCTGCCTGTCGAGCTGCTCGCGCAGACCGCCCGCCATCTGGAGCCGCACAGCATCCTCGACACCTGGCTGCACCTGCCGGACAACCTGCACCTGCAGATCGCCAAGGCCCTGTGCCGCAACAGCGACTTCGCCACCGCGGCGCGCTACGCCGAATGCCTGGCGCCACAACAGCTGCGCAACCTGATTCTGGGCCTCAACGATCCGCTGCCGGTATTGCGCATCGGCGCCCGCTTCGGCGACGTGCCGCTGCTGGTGCAGAGCCTGCAGGGCATGTCGAGCAGCTACCTGCGCACCCTGACCGAGGTGTCCATTCCCAACGGCCATCTGCCGCTGTCCGTATCGGTGCTCAGCGGCCTGCCGGCCCGCCGCCAGGCGGACATCTGCCGTCAGCTGAGTCCGGCGGTGCGCAGCGCCCTGGAGCCGGAGCTGCGCCAGCGCAGCGATGAGCTGTGCCGCCTGCTGGCCACGAACGCCTGATGCTCAGAGCGTGTCGAGGAAGCTGCGCAGCGCGCGCAACTCTTCGACATTCAGCCCCAGACGCTGGAAGCGTGCCGAGGTTTTCGGGAACAGCGGGTCGTTGACCTGCTCGCCCTGGGGCTGCGGGCGCGGCATGCCGACGTTGTAGAAATTCAGCACCCCCTGCAGATCAGGGAACAGGCCGTTGTGTATCCACGGCCCTGTCTTGCTGACCAGGCGCAGCGACGGGGTGCGGAAGCGGCCCACATCCTCCACCTTGCCGGTCACCTCATGACGCCCCAGGTCCTGGTACTTGCGCCCGTAGTAGGTCATGCCGGCGTTGTGGAACTGGTGATCGGTCATTTCCGGGCCGAAATGGCAGTTCAGGCAGCGCGCCTGGGTCCGATACAGATGCAGGCCGTGGATCTGCTGATCGCTGAGCTGGTTGTGGCGACCGTTCAAGAAGCGCTCGAAGCGGGTGGCGCGCGCCACCCGCACCAGGGTGCGCTGATAGGTGGCCAGCGCCTGGCCCAGTTGCTCGGCGTCGATGGTCTGCCGGCCGAACACTGCCTGGAAACGCGGGCGGTACGCCGTACTGGCGTTCAGGCGTTCCAGCAATTCCGGCAGCGTGAAGGCCATTTCCAGCGGGTCCTCGATCGGCCTCAGCGCCTGGGCTTCCAGGGTCGGCGCGCGTCCGTCCCAGAACAGCGAGGTGGCGAAGCCACTCATCACCACGCTCGGCGAGTTGCGCCGGCCGGCGGCGCGGTCGTGGCCGAACGGCACCTTGCGCCCGTCGGCGAACGCCAGGTCCGGCTCGTGACAGGAAGCACAGGCGATCTGCCCGGAGCGCGACAGCCTGGGGTCGAAGAACAGGTCTTCGCCCAGCCTGGCCTTCTCCTCCGTATGCGGATTGTTCGCCGGCGCAGGGGCCCGCTCGGGCAGCGGCCCCAGCTCCTTCCAGGCCACGTCCGGGTCCACGTGGGGAGGAGGCCACTGATCCGCAGGCCCGGAATAGACCTGGCGCAGGCAGGCGTATTGCTCGGAAGTGGGTGTGCCGCCGGGTGGGGGCAGCTCGCAGGCCAGGGCGGGCACGGCCAGCAGGCCCGCAGCCAACACCGCGATTCGTGCGATTTTCATGTCTGTCACTCACTACGGGCAGAAACGAACGCGCCCGGCGCGAGCAGTCCCGGCCGGGCGATGGATTGCGCGATGGTCAGAAGCGGTAGCCGACTTCCAGCCAGTACTGGCGGCCTACGTCGTAGCTCGGTGTGGTCGCTACGGCGCTGCTCTGCACGCTGCTCACCACCTGCTCATCCAGCACGTTGAAGACGTCCAGATTGATGAACAACGCCTGCTGCTTGCCGGTGGGAATCTCCCAGCCCAGCCGCAAACCCCAGGTCAGGGCCGCGCCATAGTCGGTTTCTTCCCACACCTCGACCGCCACGCCCTGGTATTCATCCATTACCCCGGACACCTTGCCGATATCCCGGTAGCCGGCGCGGTAGCGGAAGAAGTTGCTGACCGTGAGGTTCCAGCCCGGAATCTCCGTCACGCCACTCAGGCGTGCGGTCCAGGGCCGGGCGTAGTTGCCGGCCGGGCGCTCGGCGTAACGGATGAACTCTCCGTCGTAGCGAATGTAGGGATTGTGGTAGTAGTCCTCGTCCAGCTCTTCGCTGTAGTCGGCGTAGTTGCTGGCCACCTCGGTCCAGTCCAGCGCCAATTGCAGGCTGCTTCGGGTGCCGGCGAAACGGATCGGCTGCAGCGGGGTCGCCGTGAAGCTGACCACGTGGGCGTCGCTGCGACCGTCGTTGGTGTAGGTGGTGTAGGTGCGCGAAAGCGCCTCCGTGTCCTGGGAGGGCTGACCGAGGGTTTCGCCCGCAACCTGGATGACCTGATCGCGACCCTTGCGGTTCACGTACTTGAGCCCGTACTCCACCCCGGACCACTGCTGGGTCAGGCCGAGCACCAGCTCGTCGTCGTAGGCGATGTCCAGCTGGTTGAACTTCACCGTGTTGGCGGCCTGGGCGGTCTCGGTCCAGGCATCGTTCAGCGTGTTGCGCTTCAGGGTGCTGCGCAGCATGTTGCGCCCATCCTCCAGTTGCCAGGCAGCGGCGTTGCGACCGTAGTACCGGTTGGCGCCCGCGGTGACCAGCGTCGCGCCGTCGCCAAAGACGTCATAGGTGGCGGCGAAGCGCGGGGCCACGGTGACTTCGTCCATGTAGTCGTCACCGTCAACGCGGATGCCCGGGCGCAAGCTGAGGCGGCCCCACTGGATTTCATCCTGCAGCCACACGCCCCACGAGGTGGTCTGGACCGTGAACTCACCCTGGCGATAGTAGGTGGCGGAGGACAGGTACTGACCCGGCCAGCCCCGGGCGGTGGTGCCCAGGGCGCAGGCCACGGTGTCAGTGACACCCAGCGCATTGGTGCAGGTGCTGGTGGATTTCGCCGTTACGTAGACATGGGTGTCGGTCAGGCGCCGGTAATGGGTGTCCTGGTAGCCCAGCTCCAGGCCGGACTGCACGGCATGGCGGGTATCGCCCAGCAGGAACGCGCTCCAGTCGGCATTGACCCGGTACTGCCAGCTGTCCTGCCGCTGCTCGATATCGCCGTAACCACCCTGCAGGCTCATGCGGGTCAGCGGGTTGCTGCCGACGGTGCCCCAATCCTTGCTTTCGGAATAACTCCAGGAGAAGTAGTCGGCGCTGTCGGATTCGCGCGACTGTTCGATCCGCCCCCAGGCCAGCTGCTGCTCCACCTTGGCCAGATCACCGCGCCAGATGGCTTTCAGTCCCGTCTGCAGGCCGCCCAGCTGGGTATCGAAGCCGGAATCCAGGGTGTTGCTGCGAAAGTAGTGGTTCTCCTCCGGGGCATAGGTCAGGCTGGACTCGATCTGCCAGGCATCGCTGGCCTGCCAGACCGCCTTCAGGAAATAGTTGTCGATCTGGCGCTGCTGTTCTTCCTCATGAAATCCCATGTTCTCGACGTGGTGGGCGGAATAGAGGCTGAGCGGGATGATCGAGCGCTTCTGGGTAAAGTTCGCCAGCAGGCCGAAGGTATCCGTGACATGCCCCTCCAGGGTGCCGCGCACGATGGTTTTCTCGAACTTCGGTTGCTCGTCATGCGAGGAGGAGTAACGAAAGCTCTCTTCCTGGCTCTGGGCGATGTGGTACTCGGTCCATTCCGACCGGGTCATCTGGTAGGAGAGCTTGCCGTGCAGCGCCTTGCTCGGCATGCGCGTGGTCGCCTCGACCACCCCGCCGGTGAACTGCCCGTAGGCCGCCGGGACGTTGCTGTCGAGCACCTTGACTTCTTCGAGCAGATCGGTGTCCAGCGCCAGGCCCTGGCTGCGGCCGGGCACCGAGTCGAGCAGGCTGGGATTCGAAGCGGCCGGGTCGATGTTGTTGTTGATGTTCATGCCATCGACCACGAAGGCGTTCTGGTAGAACTTCGCCCCGTTGATGCTGATGTTCGCCGGCGCGATTTCCCCTGGCGTCTTACTGCTCAGCTGGGCGTCGTCGAACTGCACGTTGGGATTGAGCTTCAGCAGGCTGGTGATGTCACCGTTGCCGGCAGGCAGACCTTCGATCTGCTGGCGGCCCACCACCTGAGTGCCCATCGGCAGGGTCTGCCGGCCTTGCACCAGCGTGTTGCCCAGCTCCAGCCTGCCGGCCTCGCGCTCGGGCGCAACGATGCGTACGCCCTGCGCCTCGACTCGCCAGACCAGCCCGGAGCCGGCCAGTATCTGGTCGAGCGCCTGCACCGCACTCATCCGTCCTTGCACCCGGGGTGCTTGCTTGCCCGCCAGCAGCGGGCTCGGCGCCCCAACTTGCAGGCCGGACTGCTGGCCGAACCCCAGCAGCGCACCGGCCAGATCCTGCGCGGGAATGTCATAGATGCGCAGCGCACTGTGCGCCGCGCTGGGCGGGTTGGCCGCGCCGGCATGCATGACCGGAGCCAGACTGAGCAACGCCAGCAGACCGGAACCGGTCAGCAGGCGGGCCAGTGGCCTTGGCTGGAAAGCGTGAGACATGAATCGTTCCCCATACAGCCGCCCCAAGGTCGGGGCAAAAGAAAATGCGAACGCCTATCATTCGGCTCGCTTGCTGTAATGACGAACGGGGCAGAAAAAATTTCAGACTTGTCCGAGGAATTTTTCCGAAGGGGGCTCAGCGGATCACCTGGAGGTAGGGAGTCAGGGGGCGCAACCGGCCGCCCGCCGCCTCCACGGCCGCCTGCAGCGCCTGCCGCGGACTGCGCAGATCAAAGCGGGCGCCACATGGCGGTCTGCAAGTTCCACGTTGGGCATGAACGCCGAACCCAGTAGATAGGAGCGCTGCCCCAGCGATTCGCTCACTCATCCAGGCACTCGGCACAGCGGGTGAGTGCTTCGCGCACCAATTGATGAGTCAGGCCCACGGAAATGCCCAGCTGCGTGGCGATCTGGCTGAGCGTCAGGCCCTCGATGCGGTGCAGGTAGAAGGCGTCGCAGGTACGTGGTGGCAGCCGATCCAGCGCCTGTTGCATGGCCCGCAGCTGGTCGGCATACAGCGCGGCGCTGGCCGGGCAGTGCTGGGGCGCGGCCAGTGACGCCAAGTGCTCGTCAGCGTCGTCGACCCGTTGCTCGATCTGCAGGTGCCGGCTGCTGTCGATGGCCAGGTTGCGCACGATACGGTAGAGGTAGCCGGCCGGCTGCTGGCAGGCGGCCTCGCGGTCGAAGCGCAACCAGGCTTCCTGGACGATGTCCTCGGCCTGGGCGGGGCTGCCCAGCAGGCGGGCGGCATACTTGATCAGTGCCTCGCGGTGGGACAGATAAAGTTGCAGGCGGGGGAATGGCACGGCTCGGCGCAACAGCAGGTGCAGGACGAGCGATCCTACCCGTGTTGAGAAGCATTATCAATAAAGCCTTCGACAGCCCGCAGCGCCTGCTCGATGCTTCGCTTGTACTCCAGGTAATGCAGCGTCTGCAGCTGGCCGGCCTCGAATGCCCCACTCAGTTCCAGCTCGGCGACCATCAACGGGCCAACCAGGCTACGCGCACGCAGTTGGGCAACCACCGTCCGGTACAGCCGGTCGCCGAGTTTGCGCTGGTGGAAATCCTCCCAGCCGCAATACAGGGTGAGCTGCTCTTGCTGCTGCGCATCCCGGCTGATGCGGGCATACAGCGGCATCGGCCCCGGCGTGGCCTGCGGTGGCAGGCGACGCACCAGCTCGGTGGCGGTCAGCGGTGCGCCGGGCAGCAACTGGTAATAGCGCACCGGCCCCTGGCCGAGCATCGCCGGGCGATTCTGCGGGCTGCCCGCCACCGTTTCGAGGAAATGCTGCAGCCTTGGCAGCACGGCTTCCGGGCGCCCCGGCAGGGTCTGCTGCCAGAGCGCATTGCACTCATCGAGCAGGTAGACCTGGGTGTCTTCGCCGCTCTGGTAAAAGACCTGCAGGCAACCGGGCTCCGCATGACGCAGCACCAGGCCGAGGCTGTGATCGGTCAGTGCCTGGCAATCCAGATGCAGCGGAGGCAGGCTCGGTTGCGCCATGCCCAGGCAGGCGAGCAGGCCGGGCAGCTCGCCCAGCACCTGCTCGCTCACCTCGCCGTCGCGACGCTGCCAGATCCGGTAGTGGCCGGCGATGCGCACCAGCAGTCGCGCCTCGCTCTCGCACAGCACGTCGGCGGATTGCGCGTACAACCCTTCCAGACGCTGGGCCAAGGCCTGCGCACGGTTCTGGGCGAAACACTGGAACTGCACCCGGTGGGCGTGCACACCCTCGCCCAGCAATTCGCGCAGACACTCGAACACCGCCTGCGGGCCTTCGTAGCGCTGGTGGGTCACCTCGTTCCAGCTGGTCAGGGTGATACGGTCGAGGCTCTGCACCAGATTGGCCTGGCTGCCGCCATAGTCCAGCACATCGTTGCGCCCGCCGACCATCTGGGCGCGGGACAGGCCTTGCAGTGGGTCTATCCCCACATTGATCAGCACCAGTACCCGCTCGGCGCGCCGCTTCTCCAGCATCAGGGCATCTGCCACCTCGGCCTGCGGTCCGGGCAGTGTCTGCAGGCAGGCGCGCAGCCCCTGCAGCTCGAAGTCGCGCAGATGGCTCTGGCCCGGGTGCAGGGTCACCCGACTGGCGCTGTCGAGTACGCCGTTGCGCTGCGCCCAGGCCAGCAGGGCAATCAGGTGCCGGCTGCGCTTGAGCGGCACCCGGTCCTGACACTGGCTGGCAGTCAGGCTGCCGTCGTAGAGCGCCCATTGCTCGGGCTCCACGCGGCGCAGGGTCAGGTTGGGCTCGGCCAGGCTATTGGCAATGCCCGGGTTGACGGTATCGATCTTCGCCCCGCTGCGCGCAAACAGCACGCGCAGGCGGCGGGCCAGCACCAGCATGTCGCGCTCGCTCAGTGGGTTGAGCACGTGCTGCTGCTCGGCGAATGCCTTGAGGCTCAGGTAGCTGCGCATCAGCGCGGCGACCAGCAGTCGCAGCTCGCTCTCCACCTGGCGCAGCTTCCAGCGTGGGCGGCTGTCGAGCAGGACGAGGCGGGGCTCGCCCCAGCCCCAGCCCGCACACAGCTGGCGCAGCAGCTGACGCTGCCAGGTGCGCCCGAGGGCAGACGCCGGCCGGCTCAGTTGCCGGTCGACCTTCAGGTACAGGCAGCGACGCACCAGCTCCAGGCGCGCGGCGTCGTCACGCAGATAGTCTTCCAGACGCCGATAGAGTCGGATGTAGGGGTCCAGATCGTCCAGGTCATCCACGCCGGACAGCACGTCGCGTTTGAACTGCAGGGCCAGCGCCTCACCACCGGGGTGGGCACTGGCGTAGGCCTCGTTGAGCAGCAGCTTGAGCACCGACTTGTAGGGCGACTGCATCGCCTTGTAGAGCTGCCACATGCCGGCGCCCAGGTACTCCCGGGCCGGGATGCGTCCCAGGTAGCCGAAATGCAGCTCCTGCTCGGCCGTCAGCACCCCGCACGAACGCAGCGCGGCGACATAGTCCGGGTAGCGCTCCTCCTGCTCGGCGGGCACCAGCCACCAGGTGGGCGTGCGGCCGGCCAGCCACAGCGCCGTGCGGAAGAACTCATCGAGCAGCAGGTAGTGTTGGCTGCTGCCGCAGTCCTCGCCGGTCAGCTCGGCATCACGCCGACCACTGGCGAAGCGCTCCGGGTCAACCAGGAACACGTGCAGCTCGGCGCCCTGGCTGGCCGCCCAGTGTT
Source organism: Pseudomonas flexibilis (assembly GCF_000802425.1). Lineage (GTDB taxonomy): Bacteria > Pseudomonadota > Gammaproteobacteria > Pseudomonadales > Pseudomonadaceae > Serpens > Serpens flexibilis. The sequence goes on from NZ_JRUD01000036.1 coordinate 13,448, forward strand.
CCACCGCGCGCGCCTTGCGCCGCAGCAGGTCCAGGGCCGCCTCGTCCAGCGCCGGGTCATGGCACAGCCAGAGGTCCATGTCGCTGCGCTCAGTCTGCGCCAGGGTGCCCAGGCTGCCCATCAGGAACAGCCCATGCAGCGGAGCAACCTGCTGCTGCGGCAGCGCCCAGTAGCGGAACGAGCGAGCCAGCTGGCGCGCCTCGTTCAGCGCGGCTTCGGTGGGTTCGTAGTCGCTCAGGCCCGCCGGCGCACTGGTCGAGACGTAGCCGGGCAGACCCGGATGATTGACATGAAACAGCAGCGGCAACAGATGCAGGACACGCTGCTGGCGTGTGGACAGCAACTGGTGGGCGCGTTCGAGACGCCCCGCATTCAGTGTCAGAAAACGCTGGCGCAGCAGCTCCAGGCCCCGGCGATCCGGCAACGGACCAGGGACGCCAGGTGGGGCGCTGCAATCGTTCGAGGACATGTGCGAATCGGAGAACGGGCCACCGCCCGGCACAGCCGGCGGTGGCGCCTGTGCGCGCGGATCAGCCTTCCGCGGGGGTCAGGATGGTCAGCAGGGCCTGGGCGTGCTCGGCGGCATCGAGGCCGAGGCTGGTCAGGTAGCCACCGTCGACCTGGGTGAGCAGGCCACGGGCATGCAGACGGGCGGCGGCGCCCAGCAACTGCGGGTCGGCGTCGCTGTGCAGCTTCAGGCCTTCCTGGTGGTTGGCCAGGTTGAAGTGGGTCAGCAGGTGCAACTCGGCAATGCGCTCTGGCGTATAGGACATGGCTGCTTCCTTTGTAGTAGGGCGGGATTCAGTGCTCGGCGGCCTCGTCGGGCAGCTCGGGTAATGCACGCAGCAGGCGCTCGTAACGCTCGCCATCGAAGGGACGGTTGTCGTTCAGCATCACACGCACCTCATCCGCCAGGACGAGGGCCATCATCTGCAGGATTTCCTCACGCTCGTAACCGACCAGGCTCAGCTTGTTATAGACCGCCCGGGTCGCCGGAGGCTCGCCGCCTTCCAGTTGCGCCTCAATGGCCTCGATCAGCGCCTGGCCGGCGTACAGTTCGTCATCCTCGGATGCATGCATGGGAAACCCCCTGTGAAGTGGTTCGCATTCTGCCACGCGGACTGCCGGCTGTCCCCCGTCCTGCGCGATTCAGTCCCGCCAGGCGCAGAAACAGCCACTGGCCAGCGTCTGCGGCGCCAGCACCGGGCGACCGGCGAGCAGCGCATCGAGCACCGGCTCGACGAAACTGTTGGCCGAGGTGCATACCGCACCTTCGCTGTAGGGGCCGAAGTAGGCCAGCCGGCCCAGGCTGTCCCAGACGGCCACCGCCGGGCTGGCTGGCAGGTCCTCGGCGCCCTGCAGCCCGCTCAGCGGCTGCAGCGCGGCCAGCGGCGCCGGCAACTGGCCGCGACTACCGGGACGCTGCACAGCATAGAACTGCACCTGCCCGGCATAGCGTTCGAGCATCTCGGCCAGGTGTTGCTGGTTGCCCACGTTGCACGGGCAGGCCGGATCCCAGAAATGCACCAGGCGCACCGACCCGGGGCCGGCGATGGCGGCGGGCAGTTGCAGGTGCTCGCCGCTGAACAGCGTGGGCGAGGTATCGAAGGGCCGCAGGTAGCGGGCCTGATACCACCAGAAGGCCCAGACCATGGCCACCAGCCATAGGCCGGCGAGCAGGTAGGCGAGCAGGGACTTGCGCGTCAGGGACATGGTACGGCGACCTTGGCTGTGGGGCTTGCCGGGTGCGGCGCCGCGCAGTATACCGGGTCCGCCCTTTCCCGCATTCGGTACGCCATGTCCACTTTCCAGCCCGAACACCTGCTCGCAGCCTTGCCACCGCTGGCGGCGGCCGGCCAGGAGCCCGCGCAGAGCGGCCACTACCGCAGCTTCTACGGGCTCGACGCGGTACGTGCCGGCGTGCGCAGCCGGCTGGGCAGCTTCCGGGCCGGCCCCTATCGCCTGGCGGCGCAGGTCTGGCTGCCCGAGCGGCCGGTGGCCACACTGCTGATGCTGCATGGCTACTACGACCACATGGGGCTGTACGGCAACCTGGTGGACTGGGCGCTGAGCCTGAACTTCGCGGTACTGGCCTGCGACCTGCCCGGGCACGGGCTGTCGAGCGGCAAGCGCGCCAGCATCGACGACTTCGGCGAATACCAGGCGGTGCTGCACGGGCTGTTCGCCGAGGCCGAGGCCCTGCGCCTGCCCCGCCCCTGGCACCTGTGCGGACAGAGCACCGGCGGCGCCATCCTGCTCGATTACCTGCTGCATGGCCGACCACGCCCCGAGCTGGGCGAGACCATCCTGCTCGCCCCGCTGGTACGGCCGCGCGCTTGGAAACGCTCACAGCTCAGCTACCACCTGGTGCGGCCCTTCGTGGACGCGATTCCCCGGCGGTTCAGCGTGAACTCCAGCGACGCCGACTTCATCGACTTCGTGCACCACCGCGACCCGTTGCAGCCGCGCATCCTGCCCACCGCCTGGGTCGGTGCCCTGGCGCGCTGGATCCCGCGCATCGAGGGCGCCCGGCGCAGCGCGCACAGCCCGCTGATCGTGCAGGGTGAGCAGGATGCAACGGTGGAATGGCAGCACAACCTCGACGTGCTGGAGGACAAGTTCAACCAGCCGCGCCGATTGTTATTGCCCGACGCACGGCATCACCTGGTCAACGAGCGCGAGGCGTTGCGTCAGCAGTATTTCGAGTTCCTGACCCGCCAACTGGGCTGAGCCCGCGTCAGTTGCCCACGCGCAGGCTGGCGCGCAGCGCGGCCAGTGCCGCCCGGTAATAGCGCTGCCCCTCGGCCGACTCGGCGAAGCGGGCGAAGCGTTCCAGCTCAGCGTCGTTCAACGGCTGGTAGACCCGCGCCAGTCCCTCCACCAGGCGCGGTTCCATCTGTTGCCGCAAGCGGGCGCGCTGACTGTCCAGTACGCCCTGGCTGGCCATGCCCATGGGCAGTCCGGGAATCATCTGGCTGAGGCTGTCGGCGGCCACACCGGCCAGGGCCAGGCTGACCTCCACGCCCGCCTCGCTCGCCGGCAGCGCATCCGCCAGGCGCCGCAGGGAGGCACGACGCGGCTCGCTCAGCGGCAGCGCTTGCGGTGCCCGGTTCAGGCTGGCCGGACTGCTGGCCTGAACTTCGGCGGCCACCACCTTGCGTCCCAGGGGTGACTCGAAGAAGTCCAGCGCCGGAGCGGGGTCGGTCAGTCGCGTGCGCAGCGTCTCCAGCGCCCGCTCGTCCATTCCCTGGGGCTGAAAACGCTGGTTGCTGTTGGCCACCAGCGTCTGAAAGACACCGGCCGGCAACGTGTCGCGATAGCGCTGCTGGGCCTGGCGCAGCGCGGCATGGAAATGCTCGCGCTGCTGCGGCCACCCGGCGGCCTGGAACAGTCGCACGTGCGGCTCCGCCTCGGCCACGACCGGCAGGCTGAGGAGGGCAAGAAGCAGGCAGATGAACGCGGGCATGAAAACTCCAGGCAGACGCGCGAAAGCGCGCATTTTCAGAAGGAAAATCACGGCTGTCGAGCGCCGCAAAAAGTACTTTTCAGCGCCCCCCCGCGCAGGCATAGAATGCGCGCCTCTGACACCCCTGGGGACTCCCGTGCTGGCGAATATCATCGATGATCTGGTCGCGCGTGGCTGGTCAGTGCAGCCCCACTTCCTTGCGAACTCTCTGACCCTCCAACTGGCCACAGAGTGCCGCGCCCGCCATGCGGCCGGCGAACTGCTGCCCGCCGCAATCGGTCGCGGCGACGGCAAGCTGATCAACGAGTCCATCCGCAGCGACTCGATCCTCTGGCTGGAGCCGGGTCAGTCGGCGGCCTGCGACGAATACCTGGCAGCCATCGATGCGTTACGCCTGACCCTGAATCGCGAGCTGTTCCTCGGTCTGGAGGATCTGGAAAGTCATTTCGCCGTCTATGCGCCGGGCGGCTTCTATCAGCGCCACCTGGACCGCTTCCGCGATGACGACCGGCGCACCGTGACGGTGGTGGTCTACCTGAACGACCCCGACTGGTGCGAGGCCGACGGCGGGCAGCTGCGCATGTACCTGCCCGAGGGCGAGCGCGACATCCTGCCGGAGGGCGGCACGCTGGTCTGCTTCATGTCCGACCGGATTCCGCACGAGGTCCTGCCCGCCCGCCGCCAGCGCCTGGCGCTGACCGGCTGGATTCGCCGGCGGATCTGAACGCCATGGAACGCATCCTGGTCAGCGCCTGCCTGCTCGGTCAGCCCGTGCGCTACGACGGCGGCAGCCATGGCCCGTTCGAGCGCCTGCGCCAGTGGCAGGCGGAAGGCCGGCTGGTCTCGTTGTGCCCGGAAACGGCCGGCGGCCTGCCCACGCCCCGCCCGCCGGCGGAAATCCCCGGCGGCGCCGGTCGCCAGGTGCTGGCTGGCCGTGCACCGGTCATCACCGTGCATGGGCTGGACGTCAGCGATGCCTTTCGCGCTGGCGCCGAGGCCGCGCTGCGCCTGGTGCGCGAGCAACACATCCGCCTGGCCATCCTCAAGGCGCGCAGCCCGTCCTGCGGCAACCGGCAGAACTACGACGGCAGCTTCAGCGGCACGCTGATCGACGGCGAAGGCGTGACTGCCGCCGCGCTGCGCCAGGCCGGCGTGCAGGTGTTCAACGAGAACGAGCTGGACGCCGCCGCCGAGGCGCTGCGCGATCTGGAGCAGACGTAGGGACCACCGCCCTGTGGGAGCGAATTCATTCGCGAGCTTTTCGTGCAGGCCACACCGAAGCTCGCGGACAAGTCCGCTCCTACAAAAAGAGGGAAAGACCGCAACGAAAAAGGGAGGCCGAAGCCTCCCTTTTTCACCTCCCGAAGCCGGCGCTTAGAACAGCACGCGGGCGCGGATGGTGCCTTCCACCTCGTGCAGCTTCTGCAGGGCCAGGTCGGAGTAGGCGGCGTCGACATCGATCACCACGTAGCCCACCGACTCGTTGGTCTGCAGGAACTGGCCGGAGATGTTGATGCCGTTTTCCGCGAACACGCGGTTGATGGCGCTCATCACACCCGGGATGTTCTTGTGGATGTGCAGCAGGCGGTGCTTGCCCGGGTGCGACGGCAGGGCCACTTCCGGGAAGTTCACCGAGGACACCGAGGTGCCGTTGTCGCTGTACTTGACCAGCTTCTCGGCCACTTCCAGGCCGATGTTGGCCTGCGCTTCGGCGGTGGAGCCGCCGATGTGCGGGGTCAGGATCACGCGATCCAGGCCACGCAGCGGGCTCATGAACTCTTCGTTGTTGGAACGCGGCTCGACCGGGAACACGTCGATGGCGGCGCCGATCAGGTGCTCGTCCTTGATGGCCTGGGCCAGCGGCTCGATTTCCACCACGGTGCCGCGCGAGGCGTTAAGCAGGATGGCGCCCTTCTTCATGGCGCGGATTTCCTTCTCGCCGATCATCCACTGGGTGGACGGCAGCTCGGGAACGTGCAGGGAGACGATGTCGGCCAGGCCCAGCAGCTCGTGCAGGCTGCCGACCTGCTGCGCGTTGCCCAGCGGCAGCTTGGTGACCACGTCATAGAAGTAGACCTGCATGCCCAGCGCTTCGGCCAGCACCGAGAGCTGGGTGCCGATCGAGCCGTAGCCGACGATACCCAGCTTCTTGCCGCGGATTTCGAAGGAATTGGCCGCCGACTTGATCCAGCCGCCGCGATGGCACACAGCGTTCTTCTCGGGGATGCCACGCAGCAGCAGGATGGCTTCGGCCAGCACCAGCTCGGCGACGGAACGGGTGTTGGAATAGGGCGCGTTGAACACCGCGATGCCACGCTCGCGGGCGGCGTTCAGGTCGACCTGGTTGGTACCGATGCAGAAGCAACCGACCGCGACCAGCTTCTTCGCGCAGTCGAAGATTTCCTCGGTCAGGTGGGTGCGCGAGCGGATGCCGATGAAGTGTGCATCGGCGATCTTTTCCTTGAGCTCCGCCTCCGGCAGCGAACCGGTGTGGTACTCGATATTGGTGTACCCGGCGGCCTTCAGGGTGTCCACGGCGTTCTGGTGGACACCTTCCAGAAGAAGGAACTTGATCTTGCTCTTGTCGAGGCTGGTCTTGCTCATCTGCGTACCTGTGATCCCGTATGAAATAGGCAGGGGGATGGTCAGCGGGAGTGGCTGGCCGGGCCGGCGCGCGGCCGACCCCGAAATCGGCCGGAGCGCGCGATTAACGGGGGGCGTATGCTAGCATGATCTCCTTTTTCCATGCTCGGTCGCGTCCTGAAGTGTCCTCAGGGTGACCATGAACGTTTCGAGAGTTCCGCCATGCTGCACGCCGCCCTGATCGAAGAACTGAAGGCCCTGGTCGAACCGGGCAAGGTCCTCACCGATGCCGCTTCGCTGGAAGCCTACGGCAAGGACTGGACCAAGCATTTCGCACCCGCGCCCAGCGCCATCGTGTTCCCCAAGAGCATCGAGCAGGTGCAGGCCATCGTGCGCTGGGCCAACCAGCACAAGGTTGCCCTGGTGCCGTCCGGCGGGCGTACCGGCCTGTCCGCCGCGGCGGTGGCCGCCCACGGTGAAGTGGTCGTGTCCTTCGACTACATGAACCAGATCCTCGAGATCAACGAATTCGACCGCACCGCCCGTTGCCAGGCCGGCGTGGTCACCAAACAGCTGCAGCTGGCCGCCGAAGAGAAAGGCCTGTACTACCCGGTGGACTTCGCCTCCTCCGGCTCCAGCCAGATCGGCGGCAACATCGGCACCAACGCCGGCGGCATCAAGGTGATCCGCTACGGCATGACCCGCAACTGGGTGGCCGGCATGAAAGTGGTCACCGGCGCCGGCGACATCCTCGAGCTGAACCGTGACCTGATCAAGAACGCCACCGGTTACGACCTGCGCCAGCTGTTCATCGGCGCAGAGGGCACCCTGGGCTTCGTGGTGGAAGCCACCATGCGCCTGGAGCGCGCGCCGAAGAACCTCACCGCGATGGTGCTGGGCACCCCGGACTTCGACGCCATCATGCCGGTGCTGCACGCCTTCCAGAGCAAGCTGGACCTGACCGCCTTCGAATTCTTCTCCGACAAGGCGCTGGCCAAGGTGCTGGCGCGCGGCGACGTGCCGGCACCGTTCGACACCCCGTGCCCGTTCTACGCGCTGCTGGAGTTCGAGGCCAGCACCGAGGAGGTAGCCAATGACGCGCTGGCGATCTTCGAGCATTGCGTGGAGCAGGGCTGGGTGCTGGACGGCGTGATGAGCCAGTCCGAGCAGCAGTTGCAGAACCTGTGGAAGCTGCGCGAGTACATCTCCGAGACCATCTCGCACTGGACGCCGTACAAGAACGACATCTCGGTCACCGTCTCCAGGGTGCCGGCGTTCCTCAAGGACATCGACGCCATCGTCGAGGCCAACTACCCGGACTTCGAAGTCGTCTGGTTCGGCCACATCGGCGACGGCAACCTGCACCTGAACATCCTCAAGCCGGACAACATGGGCAAGGACGAATTCTTCGCCAAGTGCGCCACGGTGAACACCTGGGTGTTCGAGACCGTCGCCAAATACAACGGCTCGATCTCCGCCGAGCACGGCGTGGGCATGACCAAGCGCGACTACCTGGGCTACAGCCGCTCCGAGGCCGAGATCGCCTGCATGAAGGCGGTGAAGGCGGTCTTCGACCCGAACGGCATCATGAATCCCGGCAAGATCTTTGCCTGACCAGAACAAGAGACACCCGCTCAGGAGAGCCCCATGAGCTACCAGCATCAGTATGTCGACGGTACCCGCATCCACTACCCGCTGGGCAAGGTGGTGTGCGTGGGCCGCAACTATGCCGAACACGCCGCCGAGCTGAACAACCCGGTGCCCAGCGAACCGCTGCTGTTCATCAAGCCGGGCAGCTGCGCCGTGCCGCTGGAAGGCGGCTTCAAGATCCCACGCAACCGTGGCGCCGTGCACTACGAGGCGGAAATCGCCGTGCTGATCGGCAAGCCGCTGTCGCCCAACCCCGGTGACGAGGAAGTGCTGGACGCCATCTCCGGCTTTGCCCCGGCGCTGGATCTGACCCTGCGCGACGTGCAGAGCAAGCTCAAGGAGAAGGGCCTGCCCTGGGAGATCGCCAAATCGTTCGACGGCGCCTGTGTCCTGGCGCCGTTCGTGGCGGCCGACGCGGTGGCCGATCTGACCGACCTGCGCATTCGCCTGAGCCTCAACGGCGAAGTGCGCCAGGACGGCAACAGCGCCGAGATGCTCAATCCCATCCTGCCGCTGATCCGCCATATGGCCGGTCACTTCAGCCTGTTGCCGGGCGACGTGATCCTCACCGGCACGCCGGTGGGAGTGGGCCCCCTGCAGGTGGGCGACGAGATGGTTCTGGAGCTGCCGGGACTGTCGCGGTTCACCAGCCGGGTACTCTGAAGCCCGTGTGCCAGACTGAGTCGCGTGCCGACTTCCACCAGGCCCACCAGGACCGTGCCGAGGCCGACGCCCTGCGCCTGTTCGCGCAACGCGAGGTGCTCGGTGCGCGCTGGTTGACCTGGGTGGCGAGCGAGCTCTACCGGCTGAGCCCGCCACCCTACGCCAACATGGTGCGCCGCGCGCTGGCTCGGCTGACCGGCGGTGATGACGAGCACGCCTGATGCAGGTCTGTGCTCAGGACACTTTCAGGAGAGCTCCATGCAATCACGCCTTTTGCTGACCGCAACGCTGCTGGCCCTGCTGGCCGGGTGTGCATCCCAGCCGGCCGAGCGCCCTGGCGCACAGGCCTGTAACGCCACCCGCCTGGCGCACCTGGTTGGCAGGATGCCGGACGAGGCCACACTGGAGAAAGCCCGCCAGCAGGCCAACGCCGAACGGGTGCGGGTGGTGGCGCCAGGCATGGTGGTTACCCTGGAGTACGATGCCCAGCGCCTGACGCTGTACACCGATGAACAAGGCAGGATCAAGCTGATCTCCTGCGGCTGAATCCCTTTTCTACGGCCGCCTACGACAGCGCGGCCTGCGGAACCTCCATGTCTTCCACCGATCTGAGGCGCGGCTACCTGCTGGGCCTGGCCGCCTATGTCATCTGGGGCCTGTTCCCGCTCTACTTCAAGCTGCTCGAAGCCATTCCGGCCAGCGAGATCATCGTGCACCGGGTGCTCTGGTCAGCGTTGTTCGGTGCCGCCCTGCTGATGGTGTGGAAGCACCCCGGCTGGTGGGCCGAGCTGCGCGCCCATCCGCAACGCCTGGCGGTGCTGGCCCTGTGCGGCCTGCTGATTGCCGCCAACTGGCTGATCTACGTCTGGGCGGTGATTAACGCGCGCATGCTCGAAGCCAGCCTGGGCTACTACATCAATCCCCTGGTCAACGTGCTGCTCGCCCTGGTCGTGCTGCGCGAACGGCTACGCCGTCTGCAATGGCTGGCGGTCGGGCTGGCCGCGCTGGGTGTGCTCCAGCAGATCTGGCTGCTCGGCAGCGTGCCCTGGGTTTCGCTGGCTCTGGCGCTGACCTTCGGGTTCTATGGGCTGATCCGCAAGCAGGCTCCCGTGGCGGCGCTGCCCGGCCTGGTGGTGGAGACCTGGCTGCTGTTGCCCGTGGCACTGCTGTGGCTGGCCTGGCATCCGGCGGCCATGAGTGCTCAAGCGGCATTCTGGAGCAGTAGCCAGCTCTGGCTGCTGGCCGCCGCGGGTCCGATCACGCTGATTCCACTGGTGTGCTTCAACGCAGCGGCGCGCCACCTACCCTATGCAACGCTGGGCTTCCTCCAGTATCTGGCGCCGACGCTGGTGTTGCTGCAGGCCGTGCTGCTGTTCGGCGAGCCGCTGGATTCGGCCCGCTTGCTGTCGTTCATCTGTATCTGGGTCGCGCTGGCGATCTACAGCCTGGACGCCTGGCTGACGCTGCGGCGCCGGTAGTCGATGGCCGCTCCGGCTACACGGACGGCTCGACCTGCTGCGCCTCGATGCGCAGCTCCACCATCAGGTCGTCGGCCAAGCGCTCCAGGCTGTGCTGCAGCGCATCCGGGGCCACCGGTAGCGGCACCGCCAGCAGGGCCTGGGCGCGGAACAGCGTTTCGCTGCCCATGGGCGCCTCGCTGACGGCGGTATCCAGCACCTCGATATTCACGCCCTGTTCGCCGAGCAACCGGGTCACCTCGCGCAGCAGGCCCGGCCGATCATCGCCCACCAGCTCCAGGCGCATGGGGCGCCAGTTGCACACCGGCTCCGCCCCGGCCGGCGCGCCCTGCACGTGGATATCCTGCAGCGCCAGTGCCTCCAGCGCGTCCAGCAGCTCGTCCTGTGAGTCGGCCGGCACCGCCACGCGCAGGATGCCGGCGAATTGTCCCGCCATGCGCGCCATGCGGCTTTCCAGCCAGTTGCCGCCATGTTCGCCGACGCAGGTGGCGATGCGCTCAACCAGTCCGGTCTGATCACGCGCGATGACCGTCAGTACCAGATGTTCCATGCAGGGCTCCTCCCGACATCCAAGAACCTAGGTATAGATCACTCCCGGACTCGACGAAGGCAGCGCTGCAATTCCCGAATGCTTCATGTAGTATCCCGCGGCTCGGACTACAAGAACGAAACTACTCCCGCGTCCGGGTTAAATCGCAGAGATTCAAGTGAGGCAAGTGATGACTGAGCGCGTTCAAATCGGTGGCTTGCAGGTCGCCAAAGTCCTGTTCGACTTCGTGAACAACGAAGCCATTCCCGGCACCGGCGTCAGCGCCGATGCCTTCTGGGCCGGCGCTGCGAGCGTCATCCATGACCTGGCGCCGAAGAACCGCGCGCTGCTGGCCAAGCGCGACGCGCTGCAGGCCCAGATCGATGCCTGGCATCAGGCGCGCAAGGGTCAGGCCCACGACGCGGTCGCCTACAAGGCGTTCCTGCAGGAAATCGGTTATCTCTTGCCCGAACCCGCCGACTTCAAGGTGACCACCACCAACGTCGACGAAGAAATCGCCACCATGGCCGGCCCGCAGCTGGTGGTGCCGATCATGAACGCGCGCTTCGCCCTGAACGCCGCCAACGCCCGCTGGGGCTCGCTGTACGACGCGCTCTATGGCACCGACGCCATCAGCGAGGAAGGCGGCGCCGAGAAGGGCAAGGGCTACAACAAGGTTCGCGGCGACAAGGTCATCGCCTTCGCCCGCGCCTTCCTGGACGAAGCCGCACCGCTGGCCACCGGCTCGCACGTCGACGCCACCGGCTACAGCATCGTCGGCGGTCAGCTGCAGGTGTCCCTGAAGGACGGCAGCACTACCGGCCTGAAGGACGCCGCCAAGTTCGTGGGCTTCCAGGGTGAAGCCGCCGCACCGAAGGCCGTGCTGCTGAAGAACAATGGCCTGCACTTCGAAATCCAGATCGACCGCAACAGCCCGATCGGCCAGACCGACGCGGCCGGCGTGAAGGACATCCTGATGGAAGCGGCGCTGACCACCATCATGGACTGCGAAGACTCCGTGGCCGCCGTGGACGCCGATGACAAGGTCATCGCCTACAAGAACTGGCTGGGCCTGATGAAGGGCGACCTGGCCGAGTCGGTCAGCAAGGACGGCAAGACCTTCACCCGCACCATGAACCCGGACCGCAGCTACACCGCCGCCAACGGCGGCGAACTGAGCCTGCACGGCCGCTCCATGCTGTTCATCCGCAACGTCGGTCACCTGATGACCAACGACGCGATCATCGACAAGGATGGCTTCGAAGTACCGGAAGGCATCATGGACGGCCTGATCACCAGCCTGATCGCCATCCACAGCCTGAACGGCAACACCAGCCGCAAGAACACCCGCACCGGCTCGGTGTACATCGTCAAGCCGAAGATGCACGGCCCGGAAGAAGTCGCCTTCGCCAACGAGCTGTTCAACCGCGTCGAAGACGTGCTGGGCCTCAAGCGCAACACCCTGAAGGTCGGCATCATGGACGAGGAGCGCCGCACCACCGTCAACCTCAAGGCCTGCATCCAGGCCGCCAGCGAGCGCGTGGTGTTCATCAACACCGGCTTCCTCGACCGCACCGGTGACGAGATCCACACCTCCATGGAAGCCGGCGCCATGGTGCGCAAGGCTGCCATGAAGGCGCAGAAGTGGATCGCCGCCTACGAGAACTGGAACGTCGACCACGGTCTGAACTGCGGCCTGTCCGGTCGCGCGCAGATCGGCAAGGGCATGTGGGCCATGCCCGACCTGATGGCCGCCATGCTGGAACAGAAAATCGGCCACCCGATGGCTGGCGCCAACACCGCCTGGGTACCGTCGCCGACCGCCGCTTCGCTGCACGCGCTGCATTACCACAAGGTCGACGTGTTCGCCCGTCAGCAGGAACTGGCCAAGCGTCAGTTCGCTTCGGTGGACGACATCCTGACCATTCCGCTGGCCGAGAACACCAACTGGACCGCGGAAGAGAAGCAGAACGAGATCGACAACAACGTACAGGGCATCCTCGGCTACGTGGTGCGCTGGATCGATCAGGGCGTGGGTTGCTCCAAGGTGCCGGATATCAATGACATCGGCCTGATGGAAGACCGCGCCACCCTGCGCATCTCCAGCCAGCTGCTGGCCAACTGGCTGCGCCACGGCGTGATCAGCAAGGAGCAGGTCATCGAAAGCATGAAGCGCATGGCCGTGGTGGTGGACCGCCAGAACGCCGGCGACGCCGCCTACAAGCCGATGGCGCCGAACTTCGACGACAACGTCGCCTTCCAGGCGTCGCTGGAGCTGATCCTCGAAGGCACCAAGCAGCCCAACGGCTACACCGAGCCGGTGCTGCACCGCCGCCGTCGCGAGTACAAGGCCCGGAACGGTCTGTAACCCGCAAACGCTGTGAAAAAACCGCCCCCCCGGGGCGGTTTTTTTATGCCTGTCGACGCTGAAGATCGGGTGATCCGGGCCGATAAACCTGACGCGCACTTAGCTTCTAGTCATAAAGCGACGTATAATGTCATTCTGACATCGCAGTGTTCAGGCAGCCCCCGCCGCCATGGAGTTCCTCGTGTTCAAGAGTCTGTCGCTGACTGCCAAGCTTTCCCTGGTACCAGCCGTGGCCCTGCTGGGCCTGATTCTCTTCGTCGGTCACACCTCTCTCCAGCTTGCCGAGACCAACGATCGCCTGCTGGTACTGGAAAGTCGCAGCTATCCGATTCTGGAACAAAGCGATGCGGTGATCTTTCAGTTCTCACGCCTGCCGGGGCTGCTCAACAATGCCGTCAGCGCGGGCGAAGCGACGCTGGTCGATGAGGCTCGCCAACTACTCGCCGACATCGAGACGCAACAACAGCAACTGGGCACCCTGCTGAGTGACGCGCAGCGCAGCGGGGAACTGCGGGCCTGGCGCGAGGCGGTCGCGGCGTATGGCCAGAACGCTCTCGAAGTCTCGCGTCAGTTGATAGACGGTTCGGCTTCGTTCGGCGACCTGGGCGACAACCTGCAGCGCATGACTGCCGATCTCGAGCGCGCCCAGGCCCTGGCCTCCGTCTTCCGCACCAGCGCCTACCAAGACTTCCAGCGGACACTGGCCTCCACGCGCAGCGACAACGTCGCGACCACCCAGCTGGGCATCGGCCTCAGCATTTTGCTGATAATCCTGGTGGGCTGCGGTGCCTGGTGGGTGACCGCCAACATCATGAGCAATGTGCGTCGGGTCATCGCCTCCCTGCGCGCCATCGCGAGCGGCGATGGCGATCTGACCCGGCGTATCGAAGGCGTCTCCAATGACGAAATCGGTACCATGATCCAGCTGTTCAACGCCTTCCTCGACAAGTTGCAGGCCACGATCCGCCAGATCGTCGAGGCGGCCAGCCCTCTGGCGCAGATGTCGCAGGACCTCTACCGGCTGACCAGCGAGGCGGAGCGCAACGCCCAATCCCAGCAGGAGCACACCGACTCCATCGGCCGTGACATCCTGACCATGTCGGAGCGCATCGAAGAAGTTGCTCAACGCTCCCGCCAGGCCTCCGACGAGGCGGGTGCCGCTTCGCAACAGGCCAATGCCGCCCGGGAAAACATCGGGGCTCTCGCCGGCGGTATCCAGGACCTGGGCAACAGTGTGATGTCTTCCGTCACCGCCATGACGCAGCTGGAGCAGGAAACCCAGGAAGTCGGCTCGGTTCTCACGGTGATCCGTACCATCGCCGAACAAACCAACCTGCTGGCCCTCAATGCCGCCATCGAGGCGGCGCGCGCCGGCGAACAGGGTCGCGGCTTCGCCGTGGTTGCCGATGAAGTGCGCAACCTGGCGCAGAAGACCGCCAGCTCCACGGAACAGATCCAGGAAATCATCCAGCGCCTGCAGCGCAGCGCCAACGCGGTACTCGATGCCATGACATCCAATGGCGCGAAAGCACGCGCCAGCATCGAACGCTCCAGCGAGGCAACCCGCCTGCTGGATGACATCGCCCGCACCGTCGGTCAGATCGACACCCTGAATGCGGCCATTGCCCGCTTCACCCAGGAGCAGATCGGCCTGTCGAGCTCGATACAACAAGAAACCCGGGTGCTGCAGCAAGGCGCCCAGGCCACCGCTCACGGTGCCGGCACCACCACCCGGCTCGGCGAGCAACTGGTCAGCACCGGCGACCATCTGCACGCAGCCACCGCTCAATTTCGCGTTTAACTCTCAAACCTTCGGGGACTTTCCATGCCTGCATTTCGAGCCATTGGCCTGGCAGCCGCTTGCCTGGCCATCACCCCAGCCTTCGCGCTGGAACAAGGCGACTACCGCTTCAATGCCTTCGGCACTGCCGCCGTCACCTACCTGGGAGGCGAAGCAGAGGGCCGCAACTACGGCATCAATGGCCAGACCACCGATTCCTGGCGCGGCGACCAGTTGTCCAAGCTAGGCACCCAGATGAGCTATGGCCTCACTGACAGCCTGAATGCCACCGCCCAACTGACCGCCAAGGCCGAGCAGGATTCTTGGAAAGCCAATCTCGAGTGGGCATACCTGGCCTGGCAGGCCAATGATCACGTCCTGCTGCGTGCCGGCCGGTTGCGCACCGCGACCTACATGTATTCGGAAACCCTCGACGTCGGCTTCAGCTACCCCTGGCTGCGGCTGCCCGACGAGGTCTATGGACAGATCCAGCTGTCCAACTACGAAGGTGTCGACGTGGTCTACAGCCTGCCGCTGTCCTTCGCCACCCTGAATATCCAGGCCCTCGCCGGTCAGGCCAAGGATCGCGACTATTACCTGTTTGATGAGTTCTACGACACCGATTGGGACAATCTGGTGGGCGCCAGCCTTAGCCTGGCCAGCAACGATTACGGCACCCTGCGCGTGGCCTACAACCAGGCCAAGCTGACCATCGACAACCCGCTGCTGGGCATCGCCGACAGCAAGGGCAGCTTCCTCAGCGTCGGTTACCAGTACGATGACGGCAGTTGGATCAGTGCCAACGAATGGACTCGGCGTACCATCGACGGCCCGATGAGTCCCGACCAGAACGCGTTCTACCTGATGGGCGGCCGCCGCCTGGGCGATTTCCTGCCACACCTCACCTATGCGCAGCTGGACGAGGAGAAGGGCGCACGCCAGTCGTCCTGGACCCTGGGCCTGAACTACAGCCTGATGCCGAACGTGACGCTCAAGGGCGAGTACAAGCAGGTCAAGACCGAGAACGGCTTCGAAGGCATGTTCGTGCCCTCAGCCCTCGAAGTGCTTAGCCAGAACATTCCGGACTTCGACGGCGAGATCATCAGCCTCGGCATCGACTTCGTATTCTGAGGAGACCGACCATGTCGCTTATTTCCCGCATTCTTGGCGTGATCACGCTGAGCGCGCTGGCCGGCGCAGCCCAGGCCCAGGTCGCCGTGATCATTAATCCCGCCGCGCCCAAAGCGCCAACCCAGGCCGAAGTCGCAAACATCTTCCTCGGCAAGGACAAATCCCTGAAGGGCTTTGACCTCAAGGGCTGGAATTCGACCAAGGAGAAATTCTACGGGCAGGTCACCAGCAAGAACGAAGCCCAGCTGAAATCCTACTGGTCCGGCCTGATCTTCACCGGCAAGGGTCAGCCGCTGGCCAGCGTGGCTGACGATGCCGCGATGGTCGCCCAGATCGCCGCGGAAGCGAATGCCATTGGCTACGTCGATGCCGCCGCCGTGACGCCGGCCGTCAAGGTGCTGTTCACGCTGCCGTGAGCCACCCAGAACCCCGGCCAGTGGCCGGGGTTCCAATATCCGGGCTCTAGACTTACGTCCAATGTCGATGCGCGGGTCGACGCACCACCATGCGAAACGACAAGAAGACACCCGGAGGCTCCATGAGCAAGGCAGATGCCTTTGCCGAGGCAGGCAAGACTGCCGTTCTGCAGAACATTCAGGGCACCATCGAATTCCTGCAGAAGCACCCGCCATTCGACCAGATGCAGCAAGGTCATCTGCTACGCCTGGTGGAAAACTGCCAGTTGCGTTTCTATGCCCAGGGGGAGTCGATCCTGCATCCGGACGAAGGCCCGGTGCAGCATTTTCACATCGTCAAGCAGGGCCGTGTGCAGGGCAAACGCAGCCATCCGGGCGGCCGCCAGGACACCACCTTCGAAATCAGCACCGGTGAGTGCTTCCCCATCGCCGCGCTGCTCGGCGAACGGGCGACCCGCACCGCCCACGTGGCCGGCACGGACTGCTTCTGCCTGCTGCTGCCGCGGGAAATCTTCGTCGAGCTGTTCAGTCTGTCCGCCCCGTTTCGCGACTTCGCCCTGCGTGGCGTGAGCAGCCTGCTCGACAAGGTCAAGCAGCGGGTCCAGCTGCACGCGGTGGAAAGCCTCGGCGAAGACTACTCGCTGGATACCCGCCTGGATGAACTGGCGCACCGCGACCCGGTGGCCTGTTCGCCGGACATGCCGCTGCGCGACGCCGTGCGCCTGATGCACGAGCAGAACGTCGGCAGCATCATCGCGGTGGACGACCAGCACAGCCCCGTCGGCATCTTCACCCTGCGCGATCTGCGCCGGGTGATCGCCGCAGCCAGCGCCAGCCTGGAGCATCCGCTGCGCGACATGATGACCCCCAACCCCTTCCACCTGCCGCCCTCGGCCACCGCCTTCGATGCGGCCATGGCAATGACCGAGCGGCACATCGCCCACGTCTGCGTGGTCGAGAACGACCGGCTGGTGGGCGTGCTGTCCGAGAGGGACCTGTTCTCCCTGCAGCGTATCGACCTGGTGCACCTGGCCCGCACCCTGCGCCATGCCGACAGCGTGCAGGCCCTGGCGGACCTGCGCGAGGAAGTCGGTCGCCTGGTGGAGCGCATGCTGGCCCACGGCGCCAGCTCGACACAGATTACCCAGCTGATTACGTTGCTCAACGACCACACCGTCTGCCGGGTGATCGAGCTGACCCTGGCAGAGATGGGCGATCCCGGCGTGCCATTCAGCTGGCTGTGCTTTGGCAGCGAGGGGCGCCGCGAGCAGACCCTGCACACCGATCAGGACAACGGCATTCTCTTCGAGGCGCGCGATGCTGCCGAAGCGGCCCTGCTGCGCGGCAAGCTGCTGCCGGTCGCCCAGCGCATCAACCAGCACCTGGCCACCTGCGGCTTCACCCTGTGCAAGGGCAACATCATGGCCGGCAACCCCGAGCTGTGCCTGTCGCGCAGCGAGTGGTCGCGCCGCTTCCAGAGCTTCGTGCGCGAGGCGACGCCGGAAAACCTGCTGAGCTCGACCATCTACTTCGACCTGCGGGTGCTTTGGGGGCCGACGGATGGCTGCCAGGCGCTGCAGAAGGAGCTGCTAGCACTGATCGCCAGCAACAGCACCTTCCAGCGCCTGATGGCCGAGAATGCCCTGCGCCATCGTCCGCCGGTCGGTCGCTTCCGCGACTTCCTGGTGGTGCGCAAGGGCGCCGACAAGGACACCCTGGACGTCAAGGTGCAGGGCCTCACGCCGTTCGTCGACGGCGCCCGCCTGCTGGCCCTGGCCAACGGCATCGACGCGACCAGCACCCTGGAGCGCCTGCACCTGCTGGTGCTCAAAGGAGTTATCGACGAGAAGGATGGCGCGGCCTATGAGGAGGCCTACCATTTCATCCAGCAGGTGCGCCTGCAGTTGCACCAGAAGCAGAGTCGGGCCGGGCTGCCATATTCCAACCGCCTCGACCCGGAAACCCTCAACCACCTGGATCGTCGCATCCTGCGAGAATCCTTCCGCCAGGCTCAGCGCCTGCAGAGCAGCCTGGCCCTTCGGTACCAGCTATGAATTCACTTGCCACCTGGTTCAGCCGGCGCAGCACGGCGAGCCTGACCGACAGCCAGCGACAACGTCTCGACCGCCTGCGCGACCCCGCGCCGCTTGCCGAGCAGCCCCTGTTGAAACAGCGTTTCGTGGTGGTTGACGTGGAAACCACAGGACTCAACGTCAGCCGCGACCAGGTCCTGTCCATCGGGGCGGTTGTCATCGACCAGGGCGGCATTCCGCTGGGCCAACAGTTCGAGCGCACCCTGATGCGCGAATACCGCACCCCGGGACCCAGTGTGCTGATTCACGGCATCGCCCCCAGCGAGATCGCCGCCGGTGACGACCCAACCGAAGTGCTACTGGATTTCATGGAGTTCGTGGGTGACAGCCCGCTCCTGGCCTTCCATGCCCGCTTCGATCAACAGATGCTGACCCGCGCCATGAAGGAGAGCCTGGGCTACAAGTTCCGCCACCCCTTCCTGGATCTGGCCGAGATGGCGCCGATGCTCTGTCCGCAGATGAGCAAGCCGCAGGCCGGGCTGGACGACTGGCTGGAGCTCTTCGGCCTGCAGGTGCAGCAACGCCACAATGCCTGCGCCGACGCACTGGTCAGCGCCGAACTGGCCCTGGTGCTGTTCAACCGGGCGGTGCGCCAGCAAATAGAAAACGTCGGGCGCCTGGCTGAGCGGATGCGGAGCTGGCAGCGTCGACAGAACGCCCATTCGTTCTGAAGCCGGACATAGATACCGTCTTGCTCCCTACCGCGCAAGCGCCAGTTTGGGGTCGAAGGGCTGGCCGGATTTGAGTACTCCATAGGCGATGTGCAGCAGCTTGCGCATCGCCGCGCAAACGATCTGCTTGCCGCTCTTGCCGCGGCTCCTCAGGCGGTCCCTTATAACCATCTGACGCTGCCGACGAAGCCTTACGACTTGACTCCTGGTGTCGGCGGACGCTTCAAAAAAAAAAAACAAACCACAAAT
>NZ_JRUD01000037.1 GCF_000802425.1 Pseudomonas flexibilis
CGCACAAGAATTTCTCCTTGAGCGGTCGTCGGCAGCGTCAAATGGCTATAAGAGACAGGGATGACCGTCACCCTGATCGCTCCGATCGCCATGGAAGACGGCCTGCGTTTCGCGATTCGCGAAGGTGGCCGTACCGTTGGCGCCGGCGTGGTTGCCAAGATCCTCGAGTAATCGGTTGATCTTCCTTTCTCAGGTCGGCATAATTGCCGGCCTGATTCGAGTTCCAGGCCAGTAGCTCAATTGGCAGAGCGGCGGTCTCCAAAACCGCAGGTTGGGGGTTCGATTCCCTCCTGGCCTGCCAGATTCTCGTGAGTCTGGCAATTTTCCCTGACAGGATCCAAGCAGATGAACACCAAGGTTGAAGCAAAAGAAGGTCGCTTTGATCTGCTCAAGTGGCTTGCAGTCGCTGTGATCGTGGCGGCGGGTGTAGTCGGTAACCAGGTTTTCTCTGCCGAGCCGCTGCTTTACAGGGTTCTGGTTCTGTTGGTCCTGGCCGTTGTGGCTGCCTGGGTGGCGACGCGTACGGTGAAGGGGAGTGCCTTCCTGGTGCTTGCCAAAGAGGCGCGCGCAGAGATCCGCAAGGTTGTCTGGCCGACCCGTCAGGAAACAACGCAGACCACGCTGATCGTGGTTGCGGTCGTTCTCATTATGGCGCTGCTGCTGTGGGGGCTCGATTCCCTTCTCGGTTGGCTCGTTTCTTTGATTGTGGGTTAAGGGTGCTACGTGGCTAAGCGTTGGTATGTCGTACATGCTTACTCGGGTTACGAGAAGCATGTCATGCGCTCGCTGATCGAGCGTGTCAAGCTGGCCGGTATGGAGGATCTGTTTGGCGAGATCCTTGTCCCCACCGAAGAGGTGGTGGAGATGCGTAACGGTCAGAAGCGCAAGAGTGAGCGCAAGTTCTTTCCAGGATATGTGCTGGTCCAGATGGAAATGAACGAAGCGGCCTGGCACCTGGTAAAAGACACTCCTCGGGTGATGGGTTTCATTGGTGGTACTGCGGATCGCCCTGCGCCGATTACTGATCGCGAAGCTGAGGCTATTCTGCGTCGCGTTGCCGATAGCGGTGACAAGCCGAAGCCCAAGACCCTGTTTGAGCCGGGAGAAACGGTTCGTGTGATTGATGGGCCGTTCGCTGATTTCAATGGTGTAGTCGAAGAAGTCAATTACGAAAAGAGCCGAATTCAGGTTGCAGTCCTGATCTTCGGTCGTTCCACTCCGGTGGAGCTGGAATTCAGCCAGGTAGAGAAAGTCTAGCCTGGCGACCTGTCCCGTAACCCCGCAGCCTTTGTTGCGGGGTTTTGTCGTCACTGGGATTTACTTGAAAGAAACCGGGGAGCCCAAGGGCGTTTAACCCGCAACGGAGCTACAAATGGCAAAGAAAATCACAGCTTATATCAAGCTGCAGGTGAAGGCCGCTCAGGCCAACCCCTCGCCGCCGGTCGGTCCCGCTCTGGGTCAGCATGGCGTCAACATCATGGAGTTCTGCAAGGCGTTCAACGCCAAGACTCAGGGCATGGAGCCCGGTCTGCCGACTCCGGTGATCATCACCGTTTACAGCGATCGCAGCTTCACCTTCGAAGTGAAGAGTACTCCTGCTGCCGTTCTGCTGAAGAAGGCCGCAGGTATCACCAGCGGCTCTGCTCGTCCGAATACCCAGAAGGTGGGCACCGTCACCCGTGCTCAGCTGGAAGACATTGCCAAGTCCAAGCAGGCTGACCTGACTGCTGCCGATCTGGACGCTGCGGTGCGCACCATCGCCGGCTCTGCCCGCAGCATGGGCCTCAACGTGGAGGGTGTGTAATGGCCAAGCTGACCAAGCGCCAGAAGGCAATTGCCGAGAAGGTTCAGGCTGGCAAGCTGTACGGCTTCGAAGAAGCCGCTGCACTGCTCGCTGAGCTGCCCTCCAGCAAGTTCAAGGAATCCGTGGACATCGCCATCAACCTGGGCGTTGATCCGCGCAAATCCGATCAAGTGGTTCGCGGTGCTACCGTGCTGCCGAACGGCACCGGCAAGAGCGTCCGTGTAGCGGTGTTTGCTCAGGGTCCGGCTGCCGAAGCTGCTCTGGCCGCTGGCGCCGAGCGCGTTGGCATGGACGACCTGGCTGCCGAAATGAAGGGTGGCGACCTGAGCTACGACGTGGTCATCGCTTCCCCGGACGCCATGCGTGTGGTTGGCCAACTGGGCCAGGTACTGGGCCCGCGTGGCCTGATGCCAAACCCGAAGGTAGGCACCGTGACTCCCGACGTGGCCACTGCTGTGAAGAACGCCAAGGCTGGTCAGGTTCGTTTCCGTACCGACAAGAACGGTATTATTCACGCTTCCGTGGGCAAGATCGATTTCGAGCCGCTGAAGCTGAAGCAGAACGTGGAAGCCCTGCTGGCTGATCTGAAGCGCCTGAAGCCGTCCACCTCCAAGGGCGTGTACGTCAAGCGCATCACCCTGAGCTCCACCATGGGCCCGGGTCTGCAGATCGATCAGGCTTCTCTTGAAGCCTAAGACCTGTGCGACAGCTTCGGCTGTCGCGCTGTATTGGGGTCCCTGCCTGGCGGGGGCCGTCCAAGACCGTAGGTGGCGAAAGCCTTAAACGTTCGGCCTACGCAGATGGTGCTCCCGATTCGGTCTCCGAATCAGACACCAGAACCCCGAAGGGTCTCGGCCCTTCGGATTGGTAAATCCAGGAGTGTACCCGTGGCAATTAAACTCGAAGACAAGAAAGCCATCGTCGCTGAAGTCAACGAGGCTGCCAAAACTGCCCTGTCCGCTGTCGTGGCTGATGCCCGTGGCGTGACTGTAGGGGCCATGACCGGACTCCGTAAAGAGGCCCGCGAGGCTGGTGTGTACGTGCGTGTCGTGCGTAACACCCTGCTCAAGCGCGCCGTTGAAGGCACTCAGTTTGACGTGCTCAACGACGTGTTCAAAGGCCCGACCCTGATCGCTTTCTCCACCGAACATCCGGGCGCTGCCGCTCGTATCTTCAAGGAGTTCGCCAAGGGTCAGGACAAGTTCGAGATCAAGGCCGCTGCATTTGAGGGTCAGTTCCTCGCAGCCAATCAGATCGACGTGCTGGCAACCCTGCCGACCTACAACGAAGCCGTTGCACAGCTGATGAGCGTCATCCAAGGCGCTACCAGCAAGCTGGCTCGTACTCTGGCAGCTATTCGCGATCAGAAGGAAGCCACTGCCGCCTAAGTGCGCAGGGCATCGTCTACTCGCTTATTCGTTTAATTAGATGGCAGCAAGCCATCCCCCAATACAGGAATTAGAGTCATGGCTCTGACCAACGAAGACATCATCAACGCCGTTTCCGAAATGTCCGTCATGCAGATCGTTGAACTGATCAAGGCGATGGAAGAGAAGTTCGGCGTTACCGCCGCTGCCGCTGTTGCTGCCGGCCCGGCCGCTGCCGCTGCCGTTGTTGAAGAGCAAACCGAGTTCAACATCATCCTGACCGACGCTGGCGACAAGAAAGTCAACGTCATCAAGGTTGTTCGCGAGCTGACCGGTCTGGGCCTGAAGGAAGCCAAGGCTGTGGTCGACGGCGCTCCTGGCGTGGTGAAGGAAGGCGCTTCCAAGGAAGAAGCCGAAGCCGCCAAGAAGGCTCTGGAAGAAGCAGGCGCCAAGGTCGAGCTCAAGTAAGCTCAGTCCTTGCGTCTACAGCCTGGGCGTTTCGCGTAAGGCTGATGGCTGGTGGCAGTTGCCACCGGCCTTTTTCCGTTATAGGTGGCTTTCTATGGGCTGCCTGTAACACACCACCGACAGGTGGCGCAGATCTGTGATCTGCACGATTTGCTGGCTGCTCCCGTCGGAGAAGCCAAACAAGCAGGTGACCAAGCTGGGGAACGCTGATGGCTTACTCATACACTGAGAAAAAACGTATCCGCAAGGACTTTAGCAAGTTGCCGGACGTGATGGATGTGCCTTACCTCCTGGCCATCCAACTGGATTCGTATCGCGAATTCCTGCAGCAAGGAGTGAGCAAGGAGCAGTTCCGCGACGTTGGCCTGCATGCGGCCTTCAAGTCCGTATTCCCGATCATCAGCTATTCGGGCAACGCTGCCCTGGAATACGTCGGCTACCGTCTGGGCGAGCCGGCTTTCGATGTCAAGGAATGCGTGCTGCGCGGCGTAACCTTCGCGGTGCCGTTGCGTGTGAAGGTTCGACTGATCATTTTCGACAAGGAATCGTCGAGCAAGGCAATCAAGGACATCAAGGAGCAGGAAGTCTACATGGGGGAAATCCCCCTGATGACCGAGAACGGTACCTTCATCATCAACGGTACCGAGCGCGTGATCGTTTCCCAGCTGCACCGTTCTCCGGGTGTGTTCTTCGATCACGACCGCGGCAAGACCCACAGCTCGGGCAAGCTGCTCTACTCGGCACGAATCATTCCCTACCGTGGCTCCTGGCTGGACTTCGAGTTCGATCCGAAAGACGCGGTCTTCGTGCGTATCGACCGTCGCCGCAAGCTGCCGGCGACCGTGTTGCTGCGCGCGCTCGGCTATGGCGCGGAAGAAGTCCTCGCGCAGTTCTACGACACCAACGTTTTCCACCTCAAGGGTGAAATGCTGAACCTGGAACTGGTTCCGCAGCGCCTGCGTGGTGAAATCGCCGCGTTCGACATCAAGGACGAGAACGGCAAGCTGATTGTCGAGCAAGGCCGTCGTATCACCGCTCGTCACATCAACCAGATCGAGAAGGCCGGGCTCAAGGAGCTCGAAGTCCCGATCGAGTACGTGCTGGGTCGTACCACCGCCAAGGCGATCGTGCACCCGGTCACCGGCGAGATCGTCATCGAGTGCAACACCGAACTGACTACCGAGGCGCTGGCCAAGATCGTCAAGGCCCAGGTCAGTCGCTTCGAAACGCTCTACACCAACGAGATCGACTGCGGTCCGTTCATCTCCGACACCCTGAAGATCGACTCCACCAGCAACCAGCTGGAAGCACTGGTCGAGATCTACCGCATGATGCGTCCCGGCGAGCCGCCGACCAAGGACGCCGCCGAGACGCTGTTCAACAACCTGTTCTTCAGCGCCGAGCGTTACGACCTGTCCGCGGTCGGTCGCATGAAGTTCAACCGTCGTATCGGTCGCACCGAGATTGAAGGCCTTGGCGTCCTGTCCAAGGAAGACATCATCGACGTGCTCAAGACCCTGGTCGACATCCGTAACGGCAAGGGCGTGGTCGATGACATCGACCACCTGGGCAACCGTCGCGTCCGCTGTGTGGGCGAAATGGCCGAGAACCAGTTCCGCGTGGGCCTGGTGCGCGTCGAGCGCGCGGTCAAGGAACGCCTGTCCATGGCGGAAAGCGAAGGCCTGATGCCGCAGGACCTGATCAACGCCAAGCCGGTGGCTGCTGCGGTCAAGGAGTTCTTCGGTTCCAGCCAGCTCTCGCAGTTCATGGACCAGAACAACCCGCTCTCCGAGATCACCCACAAGCGCCGCGTCTCTGCACTCGGCCCGGGCGGTCTGACCCGCGAGCGCGCCGGCTTCGAAGTCCGTGACGTGCACCCGACCCACTATGGTCGCGTCTGCCCGATCGAAACCCCCGAAGGTCCGAACATCGGCCTGATCAACTCGCTGGCCACCTATGCCCGCACCAACCGCTATGGCTTCCTGGAAAGCCCGTACCGCGTGGTCAAGGGCGGCAAGGTCACCGACGAGATCGTCTTCCTGTCCGCTATCGAAGAGTCCGATCACGTCATTGCCCAGGCCTCTGCCAAGTTGAACGAAGCAGGCGAGCTGGTCGAAGAGCTGGTGAACGTCCGTCATCTGAACGAATTCACCGTGAAGGCGCCGGAAGACGTCACCCTGATGGACGTATCGCCCAAGCAGGTTGTTTCCGTCGCTGCCTCGCTGATTCCGTTCCTCGAGCACGACGACGCCAACCGTGCACTGATGGGTTCGAACATGCAGCGTCAGGCCGTGCCGACCCTGCGCTCCGACAAGCCGCTGGTGGGTACCGGCATGGAGCGCAACGTCGCCCGTGACTCCGGTGTCTGCGTGGTCGCCCGTCGTGGCGGCGTGATCGACTCGGTCGATGCCAGCCGCATCGTGGTGCGCGTCAACGACGCCGAAGTCGAAACCGGCGAAGCCGGCGTCGACATCTACAACCTCACCAAGTACACCCGCTCCAACCAGAACACCTGCATCAACCAGCGTCCGCTGGTGAATAAGGGTGACGTGGTTGCGCGTGGCGACATCATGGCCGACGGTCCGTCCACCGACATGGGCGAGCTGGCGCTGGGTCAGAACCTGCGCGTTGCGTTCATGCCGTGGAACGGCTTCAACTTCGAAGACTCCATCTGCCTGTCCGAGCGCGTGGTTCAGGAAGACCGCCTGACCACCATCCACATCCAGGAACTGACCTGTGTGGCCCGTGACACCAAGCTCGGCCCGGAAGAAATCACTGCGGACATTCCGAACGTCGGTGAGGCCGCGCTGAACAAGCTGGACGAAGCCGGCATCGTGTATGTCGGTGCCGAAGTCATGGCAGGCGACATCCTGGTCGGCAAGGTCACCCCGAAGGGCGAGACCCAGCTGACTCCGGAAGAGAAGCTGCTGCGCGCGATCTTCGGTGAGAAGGCCAGCGACGTGAAGGACACTTCCCTGCGTGTACCGACCGGTACCAAGGGTACTGTCATCGATGTGCAGGTGTTCACCCGTGACGGCGTGGAGCGCGACTCCCGTGCCCTGGCGATCGAGAAGCAGCAACTCGACGAGATCCGCAAGGACCTCAACGAAGAGTTCCGCATCGTCGAAGGCGCGACCTTCGAGCGTCTGAGCGCGGCCCTGGTGGGCGCAGTCGCCGAAGGCGGCGCCGGCCTGAAGAAGGGCACTGTCATCACCAGCGAGATTCTTGCCGGCCTGGAACACGGCCAGTGGTTCAAGCTGCGCATGGCCGACGACGCGCTCAACGAGCAGCTGGAAAAGGCTCAGGCGTATGTGGCTGACCGTCGCCAGCTGCTGGACGAGAAGTTCGAAGACAAGAAGCGCAAGCTGCAGCAGGGCGATGACCTGGCGCCGGGCGTACTCAAGATCGTCAAGGTCTACCTGGCCATCAAGCGCCGCATTCAGCCGGGCGACAAGATGGCCGGTCGTCACGGTAACAAGGGTGTGGTGTCGGTGATCATGCCGATCGAAGACATGCCCCATGACGAACACGGCGTGCCGGTCGACATCGTGCTGAACCCGCTGGGCGTACCATCGCGTATGAACGTCGGCCAGATTCTGGAAACGCACCTGGGCCTGGCGGCCAAGGGGCTGGGCGAAAAGATCAACCGCATGCTCGAAGAGCAGCGCAAGGTCGCCGAGCTGCGTGAGTTCCTGAATCAGGTGTACAACGAGATCGGTGGTCGTCGCAAGGAAGAGCTGGACACCTTCAGTGACCAGGAGATCCTTGAGCTGGCAGCCAACCTGCGCAAGGGCGTGCCCATGGCCACCCCGGTGTTCGATGGTGCCAAGGAAAGCGAGATCAAGGCCATGCTGCGCCTGGCGGACCTGCCGGAAAGCGGGCAGATGCGCCTGTACGACGGTCGCACCGGTAACGCCTTCGAGCGTCCGACCACCGTCGGCTACATGTACATGCTCAAGCTCAACCACCTGGTCGACGACAAGATGCACGCGCGTTCCACCGGTTCCTACAGCCTGGTCACCCAGCAGCCGCTGGGTGGCAAGGCGCAGTTCGGTGGCCAGCGTTTCGGGGAGATGGAAGTCTGGGCGCTGGAAGCCTATGGCGCCGCCTACACCCTGCAGGAAATGCTGACCGTCAAGTCGGACGACGTGAACGGCCGGACCAAGATGTACAAGAACATCGTGGACGGCGATCACCGCATGGAGGCCGGCATGCCCGAGTCCTTCAACGTGTTGATCAAGGAAATCCGTTCCCTGGGTATCGACATCGAACTGGAAACCGAATAACACGCACCGCCATGCGGCGCCCGGCACGGCCGGCCGCCGCAGGTCCGTGAGGAGGAAAGGCCTTGAAAGACTTGCTGAATCTGTTGAAAAACCAGGGTCAAGAAGAGTTCGATGCGATCCGTATCGGTCTGGCTTCGCCGGAGATGATCCGGTCCTGGTCTTTCGGCGAAGTGAAAAAGCCGGAAACCATCAACTACCGTACCTTCAAGCCGGAGCGCGACGGCCTGTTCTGCGCCAAGATCTTCGGCCCGGTGAAGGACTACGAGTGCCTGTGCGGAAAGTACAAGCGCCTCAAGCACCGCGGCGTGATCTGCGAGAAGTGCGGCGTCGAAGTCGCGCTGGCCAAGGTGCGTCGTGAGCGCATGGCGCACATCGAGCTGGCCTCGCCGGTTGCCCACATCTGGTTCCTGAAGTCCCTGCCGTCCCGTATCGGTCTGCTGCTGGACATGACCCTGCGTGACATCGAGCGCGTGCTCTATTTCGAGAGCTACGTGGTGATCGATCCGGGCATGACCACCCTGGAGAAGGGCCAGCTGCTGAACGACGAGCAGTACTTCGAAGCCCTCGAGGAGTTCGGTGACGACTTCGACGCACGTATGGGCGCCGAGGCGGTTCGCGAACTGCTGATGAGCATCGATCTGGACCACGAGACCGCTCGCCTGCGTGAGGAAATCCCGCAGACCAACTCGGAAACCAAGATCAAGAAGCTGTCCAAGCGCCTGAAGCTCATGGAAGCCTTCCAGCAGTCCGGCAACAAGCCGGAGTGGATGGTGCTGACCGTTCTGCCGGTGCTGCCGCCGGACCTGCGTCCGCTGGTGCCGCTGGATGGCGGCCGCTTCGCGACCTCCGACCTGAACGACCTGTATCGTCGGGTGATCAACCGTAACAACCGTCTGAAGCGCCTGCTCGATCTGGCTGCGCCGGACATCATCGTGCGCAACGAAAAGCGTATGCTGCAGGAAGCGGTCGACGCCCTGCTGGACAACGGCCGTCGCGGCCGCGCCATCACTGGCTCCAACAAGCGCCCGCTGAAGTCCCTGGCCGACATGATCAAGGGTAAGCAGGGTCGTTTCCGTCAGAACCTGCTCGGTAAGCGCGTCGACTACTCCGGTCGTTCCGTGATCACCGTGGGCCCGACCCTGCGTCTGCACCAGTGCGGCCTGCCCAAGAAGATGGCCCTGGAACTGTTCAAGCCGTTCATCTTCGGCAAGCTGGAAGCCCGGGGCCTGGCGACCACCATCAAGGCCGCCAAGAAGATGGTCGAGCGCGAGCTGCCCGAGGTCTGGGACGTGCTCGCCGAAGTCATCCGCGAACATCCGGTACTGCTCAACCGCGCGCCGACCCTGCACCGTCTGGGTATCCAGGCGTTCGAGCCCGTGCTGATCGAAGGCAAGGCCCTGCAGCTGCACCCGCTGGTGTGCGCCGCGTACAACGCCGACTTCGACGGTGACCAGATGGCCGTGCACGTACCGCTGACCCTCGAGGCCCAGTTGGAAGCGCGCGCGCTGATGATGTCCACCAACAACGTGCTGTCGCCCGCCAACGGCGAGCCGATCATCGTTCCTTCGCAGGACGTGGTGCTGGGTCTGTACTACATGACCCGCGAAGCCATCAATGCCAAGGGCGAAGGGCGCGTGTTCGCTGACCTGCAGGAAGTCGACCGCACCTTCGGTGCGCGCGAAGTGTCCCTGCACGCCAAGATCAAGGTACGTATCCACGAGACCGTCAAGCAGAAGGACGGCTCTGTGGTGGAGAATACCCGTATCGTCGACACCACTGTCGGCCGTGCGCTGCTGTTCCAGATCGTGCCCAAGGGTCTGTCCTTCGACGTCGTCAACCAGCCGATGAAGAAGAAGGCAATCTCCAAGCTGATCAACCAGGCCTACCGTACCGTCGGCCTGAAGGACACCGTGATCTTCGCCGACCAGCTGATGTACACCGGTTTCGCCTACTCGACGATTTCCGGCGTCTCCATCGGCGTGAACGATTTCGAGATCCCGGCCGAGAAGGCCCGCATCATCGATGCCGCCACAGAGGAAGTGAAGGAGATCGAAGCCCAGTACGCCTCCGGCCTGGTGACCCAGGGCGAGAAGTACAACAAGGTGATCGACCTCTGGTCCAAGGCCAACGATGAAGTGTCCAAGGCGATGATGGCCAACCTGTCCAAGGACAAGGTCATCGATCGCGAAGGCAAGGAAGTCCTGCAGGAGTCGTTCAACTCCATGTACATGATGGCGGACTCCGGTGCGCGGGGTTCCGCGGCCCAGATCCGTCAGCTGGCCGGTATGCGTGGCCTGATGGCCAAGCCGGACGGCTCGATCATCGAGACGCCGATCACCGCGAACTTCCGTGAGGGTCTGTCGGTTCTGCAGTACTTCATCTCGACCCACGGTGCACGTAAGGGTCTGGCGGATACCGCACTGAAGACCGCGAACTCCGGTTACCTGACCCGTCGTCTCGTCGACGTGGCACAGGATCTGGTGGTGACCGAGATCGACTGTGGCACCGAGCAGGGCCTGATCATGACGCCGCACATCGAAGGTGGCGACGTGGTCGAGCCGCTGGGCGAGCGCGTGCTGGGTCGTGTCGTGGCTCGCGATGTGCTCAAGCCCGGTACCGAAGAGGTGCTGCTGCCGGCCGGCACGCTGATCGACGAGAAGCTGGTCGAGTTCATCGAGCGCAACAGCATCGACGAGATCGTCGTGCGTTCGGCGATCACCTGCGAAACGCGCCACGGCATCTGCTCCTGCTGCTATGGTCGCGACCTGGCCCGTGGTCACCGCGTCAACATCGGTGAGGCGGTGGGTGTTATCGCTGCCCAGTCGATCGGTGAGCCGGGTACTCAGCTGACCATGCGTACCTTCCACATCGGTGGTGCGGCCAGCCGAACCTCGGCTGCAGACAGCGTGCAGGTGAAGAACGGCGGTACCATCCGTCTGATCAACATGAAGCACGTGGTACGTGGTGACGGCGCCCTGGTGTCGGTCTCCCGTTCCGGTGAACTGGCGGTTGCCGACGACTTCGGTCGCGAGCGCGAGCGCTACAAGCTGCCGTACGGTGCCGTCGTTTCCGCGAAGGAAGGCGACAAGGTCGATGCCGGTGCCATCGTGGCCAAGTGGGATCCGCACACCCACCCGATCGTCACCGAAATGAAGGGTCTGGTGACCTTCGTGGGCATGGAAGAGGGCATCACCATCCGCCGTCAGGTGGATGAGCTGACCGGCCTGTCCAGCATCGAGATTCTCGATCCCAACGAGCGTCCCGCCGCTGGCAAGGACATCCGTCCGGCGATCAAGCTGGTCGACGAAAAGGGCAAGGAGCTGTTGCTCCCGGGTACCGACGTACCGGCGCAGTACCTGCTGCCGGCCAAGGCGATCGTTGGTGTGACCGACGGCGCCCAGGTCAGTGTGGGTGACGTGCTGGCGCGTATCCCGCAGGAAACCTCCAAGACCCGCGACATCACCGGTGGTCTGCCCCGCGTTGCCGACCTGTTCGAAG
This sequence comes from Pseudomonas flexibilis, assembly GCF_000802425.1. Classification (GTDB taxonomy): domain Bacteria; phylum Pseudomonadota; class Gammaproteobacteria; order Pseudomonadales; family Pseudomonadaceae; genus Serpens; species Serpens flexibilis. The sequence goes on from NZ_JRUD01000037.1 coordinate 11,424, forward strand.
CGCGTCGTCCGAAGGAAGCGTCGATCCTGGCGGAAATCAGCGGCACCATCTCCTTCGGCAAGGAAACCAAGGGCAAGCGCCGCCTGGTCATCACTCCGAACGATGGTAGCGATCCTTACGAGGAGCTGATTCCGAAGTGGCGTCACCTGAACGTGTTCGAAGGCGAACAGGTGAACAAGGGTGAAGTGATCTCCGACGGTCCAAGCGACCCGCACGACATCCTGCGTCTGCTGGGTGTCAGCGCGCTGGCCCGTTACATCGTCAACGAGATCCAGGACGTCTACCGTCTGCAAGGCGTGAAGATCAACGACAAGCACATCGAGACCATCCTGCGTCAGATGCTGCGCAAGGTCGAGATCACCGAAGCCGGCGACTCCAGCTTCATCAAGGGCGACCAGGTCGAGCTGACTGCGGTGCTGGGCGAGAACGAGCGCCTGTCCACCGAGGACAAGTTCCCGGCCAAGTACGCCCGAGTATTGCTGGGTATCACCAAGGCGTCGCTGTCGACCGAGTCGTTCATCTCCGCGGCTTCCTTCCAGGAAACCACGCGCGTGCTGACCGAGGCTGCCGTGACCGGCAAGCGCGACTACCTGCGTGGTCTGAAGGAGAACGTGGTGGTGGGCCGTCTGATCCCGGCGGGTACCGGTCTGGCCTATCACAGCGAGCGCAAGCGCCGTCGCGATGCCGAAAAGCCGATGCGTGTGAGTGCCGACGAAGTCGAAGCCGCACTGACCGAAGCGCTGAACTCCAGCGCCGGCTGAGGAAGAGCCCGGGCGCCAGTCGCCCGGGCTTAGCCTTGACGGGGCGTTGAGCTCTCTTTAAACTCACGCACCCCTAAATTTGGCAGGGCGTGTTGCTCTGCCATTTTGCTTTCTTCGGAAAGCGATTGTGTCGAAAGACAAAACAGTGGAGCTAGTAGATGGCAACTATCAACCAGCTGGTGCGTCAGCCGCGCAAGCGCATCGTCGACAAGTCCGACGTGCCCGCGCTGCAGAACTGCCCCCAGCGCCGTGGCGTGTGCACTCGCGTGTACACCACCACTCCGAAAAAACCCAACTCCGCACTGCGTAAAGTCTGCCGGGTGCGTCTGACCAACGGTTTCGAGGTTTCCTCGTACATCGGTGGTGAAGGCCACAACCTGCAGGAGCACAGCGTCGTGCTGATCCGTGGCGGTCGTGTAAAGGACCTTCCGGGTGTGCGTTACCACACCGTGCGCGGTTCCCTGGACACCTCTGGCGTCAAGGATCGTAAGCAGGGTCGTTCCAAGTACGGCGCCAAGCGTCCGAAGTAACTTTTTTTATCTGGGTCGATAAGAGTAAGGTCGGGCGTGACGTTGTGTCATGGTCCCGGGCTAACCTGAAGACCGTTTGAGGGCTTATCAATGCCAAGACGTCGTGTAGCAGCGAAGCGTGAGATTCTGGACGATCCGAAATACGGAAGCCTGATTCTCGCCAAGTTCATGAACCACGTGATGGAAAGCGGCAAGAAGGCCGTGGCCGAGCGCATCGTTTACGGTGCTCTGGACACTGTCAAAGCACGCAAGAACAGCGATCCCCTGGAGATCTTCGAAAAAGCTCTCGACGCCATCGCTCCGCTGGTCGAAGTGAAGTCCCGCCGTGTCGGCGGTGCTACCTACCAGGTTCCGGTCGAAGTTCGTCCGTCTCGTCGCAGCGCCCTGGCCATGCGTTGGCTGGTTGAAAGCGCGCGCAAGCGTGGTGAGAAATCCATGGCACTGCGCCTGGCCGGCGAGTTGCTGGATGCCTCCGAAGGCAAGGGTGCAGCGGTCAAGAAGCGTGAAGACGTGCACCGCATGGCCGAGGCCAACAAGGCGTTCTCGCACTACCGCTTCTAATTCAAGCGACCACACGAGGACCTTATCGTGGCCCGTACTACACCGATCAACCGCTACCGTAACATTGGTATCTGCGCCCACGTGGACGCAGGCAAGACCACTACGACCGAGCGGATCCTGTTCTATACAGGCGTGAACCACAAGATGGGCGAGACCCACGACGGCGCTTCCACCACCGACTGGATGGTGCAGGAGCAGGAGCGTGGTATCACCATTACTTCGGCAGCCGTTACCGCCTTCTGGCAGGGCTCGCAGAAGCAGTTCGACAAGTACCGCGTCAACGTGATTGATACCCCCGGTCACGTGGACTTCACCATTGAAGTGGAGCGCTCCCTGCGTGTGCTCGACGGCGCCGTGGTGGTGTTCTGTGGTACCTCCGGCGTTGAGCCGCAGTCGGAAACCGTATGGCGTCAGGCCAACAAATACGGTGTGCCGCGCATCGTCTACGTCAACAAGATGGACCGTCAGGGTGCCAACTTCGAGCGCGTAGTCGCCCAGATCAAGAAGCGCCTGGGCCACACCCCGGTGCCGCTGCAACTGCCGATCGGTTCCGAAGAGAACTTCATTGGCCAGATCGATCTGATGACCATGCAGGCCGTGTACTGGGACGAAGCCGACATGGGCATGACTCCCCGTTACGAAGCCATTCCGGCTGAACTGCAGGCCAAGGCCGAGGAATACCGCTCCAATCTGGTCGAGGCTGCTGCCGAAGCCAATGAAGAGCTGATGAACAAGTACCTGGAAGAGGGTGACCTGTCCATCGAAGAGATCAAGGCCGGTCTGCGTCAGCGCACCATCGCCTGTGAAATCGTTCCGGCCGTTTGCGGTTCCTCGTTCAAGAACAAGGGCGTGCCCCTGGTTCTCGATGCCGTGATCGACTACCTGCCGGCACCGACCGACATCCCGCCGATCCAGGGTACCAACCCGGATAACGAGGAGCTGACCGACGAGCGCGTTGCCTCCGACGATGCCCCGTTCTCCGCGCTGGCGTTCAAGATCGCCACCGACCCCTTCGTCGGTACGCTGACCTTCACCCGCGTGTATTCCGGCGTGCTGTCTTCGGGCGACTCCGTGATCAACTCGGTCAAGGGCAAGAAAGAGCGCGTTGGCCGTATGGTGCAGATGCACGCCAACCAGCGTGACGAGATCAAGGAAGTGCGCGCCGGCGACATCGCCGCGCTGATCGGCATGAAGGATGTCACCACCGGTGACACCCTGTGCGACATCGAGAAGCCGATCATCCTTGAGCGCATGGACTTCCCGGAGCCGGTGATTCACGTCGCCGTGGAGCCCAAGACCAAGGCTGACCAGGAGAAGATGGGTATTGCGCTGGGCCGTCTGGCTCAGGAAGACCCGTCCTTCCGCGTGCGGACCGACGAAGAATCGGGCCAGACCATCATCGGTGGTATGGGCGAGCTGCACCTGGACATCATCGTCGACCGCATGCGCCGCGAGTTCAACGTCGAGGCCAACATCGGCAAGCCGCAGGTGGCCTACCGCGAAACCATTCGCAACACCTGTGAAATCGAAGGCAAGTTCGTTCGTCAGTCCGGCGGTCGTGGTCAGTTCGGTCACTGCTGGATTCGCTTCGCGCCGTGCGACGAAGGCCAGGAAGGACTGGAGTTCAAGAACGAAGTCGTTGGTGGTGTGGTTCCGAAGGAATACATCCCCGCGATTCAGAAGGGTATCGAAGAGCAGATGAAGAACGGCGTTCTCGCCGGCTATCCGCTCCTCGGTCTGAAGGCCACCGTGTTCGACGGCTCCTACCACGACGTCGACTCCAACGAAATGGCGTTCAAGATCGCGGCCTCCATGGCCACCAAGCAGCTGTCCCAGAAGGGCGGTGCCGTACTGCTTGAGCCGATCATGAAGGTCGAGGTGGTGACCCCTGAGGATTACATGGGCGACGTGATGGGTGACCTGAACCGTCGTCGCGGTCTGATCCAGGGCATGGAAGACAGCGTCTCCGGCAAGGTGATCCGCGCCGAGGTTCCGCTGGGCGAGATGTTTGGTTACGCTACCGACGTTCGCTCTATGTCGCAGGGTCGTGCGAGCTACTCCATGGAGTTCTCCAAGTACGCGGAAGCGCCGAGCAACATCGTCGACGCTATCGTCAAAAAACAAGGTTGATTCAGCCCTTTAAGTAAGAGGTTTACTGTCGTGGCTAAGGAAAAATTCGAACGTACCAAACCGCACCTCAACGTTGGCACCATCGGCCACGTTGACCACGGTAAGACCACCCTGACCGCTGCTATCGCAACCGTCTGCGCCAAGACCTGGGGCGGCGAA
>NZ_JRUD01000038.1 GCF_000802425.1 Pseudomonas flexibilis
TAGCCCGATGAGCGTAGTGTGGCTGCAAGGAGAACACATTGACATTCCATTTGTAAATATTCGGGATAGGGAGACGCCTCACGGCGCCTCTCCTCCCACACCACCGTGCATACGGGTCACGTACACGGCGGTTCGATGAATATATTCCTGCCGCACCGCAATGGCCGGCAGCCCCAAGTTCGTGAAGTACCGCACTGGTAATGCCAGCCTCAGTGCCGGGGTGTTGCTCAACCGCCAAGGGCCGTGCGCCGACTTGCTGGTATTCCATGCTTCTCGCACGCTTACACCGCGCCTGCGCAATTCCCGGTAGCCAGCTCGTCCCCATTGCTTCCAGAGATAGCAACGTAGTTTGCGTCGTATCCATTTGTCGATGTCGTGCAGAGGGCTCAGCACTTCGGCAATGCCGAAATACGCTTTCCACCCAAGCAGGGTTTTCCTTAGCTCTGCCACGATAACGTCCAGGCGGCGGCCTCGTGTCCGACGGGTCAGTGCGCGCACTTTCGCCTTGAGCCGTTCGATGGCCTTATCGGCCACCTTCAGGCGGGCGTCTCTGCGGCTGACCGTGAAGCCCAGGAACGTGCGTTCGGCTGGGCGATCCACCGCGCTTTTCAGCGGATTGACTGTGAGCCGCAGTCGTTCGCTGATCATGCGCTCTACGCTGGCCATCACCCGCTCTCCCGCACGCTGGCTTCTGACCAGGATGTTGCAGTCGTCGGCATAGCGGGCAAAGCGGTGGCCGCGCCGTTGCAGCTCCCAATCCAGTTCATCCAAAACGATGTTGGCCAGTACCGGCGAGAGCGGACCACCTTGCGGCACACCCAGCAGTGTGGCTTCGATGCGTTCGCCCCGTTGCACACCAGCCTTGAGGAAGCGGTTGATCAGGCGCAGCAGCGACGCGTCCTGACAGCGGTGTTTGAGCCGCGCCATTAGCCGGTCGTGATTGACCCGATCGAAGAATGCTTCCAGGTCGATGTCCACCACCCAGCCGTAGCCGTCGCGGATGCTCGTCTGCACATGGCGTAGCGCCTGGTGCGCCGAGCGTTGTGGGCGAAAGCCATAGCTGTGCGGGTGGAAGTGGGGTTCCCATTGTGCCGACAGGACCTGCGCAATGGCTTGCTGGATGAACCGGTCCACCACCGTGGGGATGCCCAGGCAGCGAACCTTGCCATCTGCCTTCGGGATCTCCACGCGCTTGACCGGCTGGGGGCGGAAGGTGCCCGCCAGCAGTTGTGCGCGGATCCGTGGCCAGTGGTCTTGGAGGTAGTGAGGCAAGGCCTCGACGGTCATGCCATCGATGCCCGGCGCGCCCTGGTTGCGGCGTACTTGTTTCAGTGCGCGCTGCAGATTCTCTCGCTGTAACACGCGAGCGAGCAACGCTTGGGGTGGAATTGACGCGGGAGGTTCGCTCGATCCAGGGACGGCTTCATCCCGCGGCGGGGCCGCGGCCAGCCGGGGCTGGTGATCAGATGCATTGCCGTCTCTCTTCAAGGCGATTCCCTTGTCATTCATCGTTCCGGCCTTCGGTGGGGCCACCCACCTACTAT
>NZ_JRUD01000039.1 GCF_000802425.1 Pseudomonas flexibilis
TGGGGGTTGTGGAGTATGTGTTAGTGGGAGTGTGGTGCTGGACTCCGGTAGAGTATGAGTGATGTTGATATCAATGTCACTGTCCTGTGATTTGTGCAGTTGCGGAGACCCACAAGAGATCAACGTAAGTAGTCGTCGGCAGCGTCAGAGGTGTATAAGGGACAGCATCTAATCACTGTTGCCCAGACAATATGACGCAATGTAGTAGTGGAACTGTAAATGGCAAGGAATCAGGGTGGCGGAAAGCCGAAAAAGCAGCTATTCCGCTGTATAGAGACTCGGGCGGGCATAGCGTAGCTATGAGCGACCCGAGTCTCTATACAGCGGTACGCCGAAGTTTTTCGATTTTCCACCGTCCTGAGTTTTCATTGCATTTACATGCTCTGCTGCGCAGAGCGGTGTGTATTGCTGGACAACCAGTCGCTAAGTCACACACTCGTGCAAGCACGAGTGGCGCTTAGCTCCGTACGTTATGCCTTTTGAATTATGAAGCCTGAAATTGCTATTTCGAAATATAAGCTTGGGTTGCTTTCAAGCGAAGAAATTGTTCAGCTTGCGGACTTGTGGCTAACACAAGGTATTTTTACGGACTCACTAAACTTCCTTGCGATGGAGTTATATCCGGTCATGGCAACCGTAGGGCCATTGTTCGAAAAAGCAATTGTTGAGCTGGGTTTAACCGTTCCTTCAAAAATTGAAGCTGCAAAACAGTTAGCGAGAGATACCATAGAAAAAATGGTATCGGGAGAGATAGATCTAATGGTTGGTGCTAATTTCCTGTATTGGGATGTTCACCATGAAATCACTGACGAATTACCAGATGGAAAGTATCTAGGAAGTAATCTCGGTTTTGAGCATATATTTTGTTGGCTCAGAGAAGTTTGGGATTGTCGTGATGGTTCAAGAGTTCTCTATTACACTGATTTACCTAGAGATGAAGCGGAAGTTAAATTTCTAATTCACCTTAAGGAAGAGGCTGAGGCTTGGCTTGCAAGACAGGCATAACAAGGCGCTGTTGTCGCCACTATCGTGGCTGGGACGGCTTACGCTGCGCTCCAGCCGCCCCAAAGCTTTGCGTTAGGGCACATCAGAAGGCTCGCAAAAAGATGATCATCGGCAATCCACAAGAATTTGGAATACATTTTGAGGTCTTCGAGGCATCCGAATATTGGAAATTCGGTCTGTTTAATTTCATCTTAGATGACAAGCTTATTCCAGGGTTCGGCACAAACTGGACGTTAAATACATTATTTGCCGAGCTAAAATTCACAAGAGAAGACTTTGAGAGAGCCTTCAAATTAGATTTCATCGCTGACTGCGAATATGAACTATATGGGTTTGCAAAAAGTTATTCCGGCCCAGATAAGGAAAGCTTTTTAGAAATAGATATAATGGAGCTCAGTGATTTGGGCTGGGAGTTCTTTTTGTTCTCGGCAGGTAAGGAAGAAAGGTTCATTTATACCAGTGATGGCGGAGCCACTGTTCATGAAAAGCGCATGCCAAAGTGGTCTTTAATGAGCTTACTAAATCAATTGCCACCGATTTCCACAGTCTAGGGGCGGCTTTTTATCCGCGCCCTAACAAGTCATTCGAGTGGGACACAGTGTCAGGCTCCGCCTGCCCCTGCGCCCCTCAATTCCAACGTTGAGGCTGTAGGAAAACCTCAAGGCTTAATCAAGGCTCTTGCCGTACGCGAAATCTGTGGGAAACAAGCGAGATGGATGCGTTAGATTTCAAGAGGGATGCTGGTTGTTGGCTAAAAAACAGCCAAGCCTCCAGCCTCAAAATTTGCTATTTATTTTTTCTACAACCTCGCTAGGCATTAAGGAGAAACCATGCACTGCTTTAACCACCCCAAAGAAGCCATAGGCATCTGCAAGCATTGTCAACGCGCACTGTGCATAGAGTGCTGCACAGACTTAAAAGATGGTCTTGCATGCAAAGGCCAACACGAAGAAGAGGTTACACACCTTAACAGCCTTATCCAAAATACGAAAAAGGCCTATTCCTCTTCACCTAAAGCTTCGCTTTTTGGGCCCGTTTTTAACATGTTTATGGGCGCAGCTTTTCTTGGGTTCGGAATCAAGAAAAATTACGAGCCATTTTTAATCACGCTAGGCGCCGGATTTTTTATTTTCGGCTTAGCAATAGCCATATACAACACAAAGTACTTTAAAAAAATCACAACCAACTATGATGCCTAGCAAATGGTTCAAGGCTACCGTGTTACGCGCGGCGCCTTAACTCCAGCGTTGAGGCTGTAGGAAAACCTCAAGGCTTAATCAAGGCTCTTGCCGTACGCGAAATCTGCGGGAAGCAAGCGAGATGGATGCGTTAGATTTCAAAAGGGATGCTGGTTTTTTGCTAAAAAACAGCCAGGCCCCCAGCCTCAAAATCTGCCATTTAGTTTTTCTACAGCCTTGGATAAGCACACGCCTCCTGCTGTTCCAAAGTGTCAGCGGAGAGGCGACCCACACGTTATGCTCATAGTAGGTATTTATGGAATCTGAAAACTTGAAAAGGCCGCTGGCTTTAATAGTGACAACGGTAATATTTGGAATTCTCTCCTTCGCTGCATTTGTTGCCCCGGGAACTTCGAGTGATCCTACGGGCTTGGCAGCACTGCTGCGAAAGGTAACGTCCCTCGCCGCTTTCATAGGTGCATTATCAGGGACGCTATGGGGGCGTAAAATTGTCATTGGTGTCTTTGTGATTCTGCTCTTTAGTTCCGGCGCCGGATTCTATGGTGCATTCCAGAAATTTCCTGAAGATGCCGTAGGCGCATCGATAATGGCTTCGGTAGCCACTCTTCCAGTGCTGTGGTTCTATTGGTACACCTTTGGTGCTGCATCGCGGAAGTACTACCAGGAAATACGTGCGCGTTCGCATGACCACTCGCAGGAGGAAAGCCGGCCTTAACGGACCGCAGCCTTGGATCGCGCGTTATCAATCTAATCAACCCTGAAAGGGATTTAAATGAAACCTGTAGCGCTGTTTAAAGTCGTATTGATTGCTGGCCTGGTTTTTCAGGTCATTTCGGTTGCTGCTGGCGTGGCATTGGTTGAAACCCTGCCTCCGCTTCTTCAGCGCTATTTGGCCGAGGTCGCAAATGCAGAGATTTCGGTTGGGTTTGCAATTTTACTTTCGTTTTATTTTCTTGCTGTTTTGGTGTTGATGCCTGTCAATTATTACGGGCTTTGGAAGTTCAGGTCGTGGGCTCGCGTTTTGTATGTTGTTGTCTCGATAGTTTTCACTCTCTTGCTCGCGTTTACGGGGCCGGTCGTGATGAGTGGGCTGGCGTATATGTTTTTTTCTATTGCGCTTATTTTGGAAGGTGCTTTGATTGCCATGATGTTTATCGGTGAGGTTGGTGAAAAATTCAGCAAGGCAAAGTCATAGGGGGTATGAGGGAATGCACCTGGGGGTTGATTTCGATAGGCTGAGGGCAGGACGCAGGTGCACGGGGGTTGGGGGCGATTTCCATTCGATAGGCCCCCTATTTTTCTGGTTCAACCAGCGCGTCACTCTCCGGACAGCCCAGGGCTGCTTCGGTAAGGCTCAAGCATCAGCAACAGCGCAGTCATGGCCAGCAGCGGCAGGTTTTTGGTAACCGCGCCCAGCGGGTCCAGCCAGGCGGAAGGAAGCATCATGCTGATGATCGCCATGTAAGCCAGCATCAGGCCGAGCTGCAGGCGATACGCCAGGCGCCGCCACTTCCCGATCAGCATCAGCATGCCCAACCCCAGGTCGGCGGTGCCGCCGGCATGGATGAAGAAGGTCGCCAGCGGCCCGTCGATGCCGGCGTTGCCCAGCAGCGCATAGCCTGCTGGCACGTTCCACAGCAGCGACACCAGTCCGGTGAAGATCCACACGAAGGCGATGCTCAGGACGAGCAGCGGCTGGAGGCCGGACAGCACCGCCTCGCGCGTGTCGGCCCGCAGGGCGGGACGTGCCCACAGGGCCTCGGCCAGAGGGCGTGGCGGAGACGTCGGGAACTTGGGCGCGGGGGTGGCTGCGGAGCACAGCATCTGCAGGGTATCGCGGCGCAGCAGGGCGTCAGGCTTCAGGCGCTCGGTGATCCGGGCGGCGACGCTCAGGATCGGCAGTGGGATGCTCACGAAGCGTGCCTTGCCCAGGTTCATCCAGGCACGCAGCAGTGAATAGAGCTCGCGTACCGTGAAGGTGTCGGCACCCGTGAGCAGGTAGCGGTGCTTGCCTCCCGGCCAGTGTTCGACCAGGTGTGTGATGGCTGCGCACAGGTCATCGATGTGGATGGGATTGATGCGCTGAGCGCCGTCACCCGGCAGCGGCACGATCGGCAGCGCCGCTATTTGGCAGAAGAGCGCCGTGCTCTGGCCGCCCTGGCCGATGACGACAGCGGGGTAGGCAATCACGCACTCAACGGGTAGCTGCCACAGGTAATCGTCCGCCAGCCGTTTGCTGCGCAGGAATGGGGTCACTGCCTCGGGATGCTGCGCGCCCAGCGCAGAAATCTGCAGCACTCTCACGCCGGCACGGCTGCAGGCCGAGAACAGCGCCTGCGGCGCCTCCGTTTGCACTGGGGTAAAGCCTTGCGCATGGCTTTCGCTGATGATGCCGACGGCGTTGATGACCAGATCCACGTCGGCCACCCGAGCCGTCCAGTCCTCTTCGTTCGTGTCCCGCATGAAGTCGCAAGTGCGCCATTCCCAGGCGGGCAGGCGAGTGCGCCAGGTGTCTGCCTGGCGGGCGGCCCCAACTATCTCGTGGCCGGCTGCGGCTAACCGTTGCGCAAGGTGGAAGCCGATGAAACCGGTGGCGCCGGTGATCAAGATTCTCATGACGCACCCCTCAGGCGATCCAAGGCTTGTAGACCATCAGGGCGAAGACCCCGACACCGGATGCGAAAGCCGGATAGCCCAGTCCCTCCCAAATGCGTACCAGGCGCCGGAAGCGTGCGGGCAGCGGTGCGCCGGCGGGCAGTTCGCGCAACAGGTTGCGCAGCACGATCTGAATCCACACGACCGGCAGCCACAGCGCCCCCACGAACACGAAGAGCGCCATCACGGTCAGGAACCATGGCGAGCTGTAGGAAATGCCGAGGCGCTCCATGAGCAGAAGGCCGGTGACGAACTGCACGATCACCGCCGGGGTGGTGAACAGCCAGTCGGCCAGTACCACGGTGGCGGTCGTTACCCGCAGCGCCTGGACGTTGTCGCTGCGGCTGGCCCGGATCATGAAGAAGTAGGTTCCCAGGCCGGTGCCATAGAGCAGGGTGGCGCTGATGATGTGGACGGTCTTGAGCAGGCTGTAGTCCAGCCAGGGCGGCAGGTGATCCATGGTGAGTCCTCCTTTGTTGGCGGACCCACCATGCTTCAGTTGCTGGAGCTGAATCTTCCGGGTTTATAAATCTGCAAACGAACTGCTCAGTCGGGCAGTTTTTCCCGGGCCGCGGCCTGTTTGCGGTACATGCCCGGGGCCATGTCCTCGAACTCGCGGAAAGCGGCATAGAAGGAGGACAGCGAGCTGAAGCCGACCGTGAGCCCCACCTCCAGCACTGACAGCGCAGGCTTCTCCACCAGCAACTGACGGGCTTCGTCGATGCGGTGCCGCTTGATGAGCCGAGGGATGTTGATGCCCAGGTGCTCGTTGACCAGTTCGGAGAGCTGGTGAGGCGTGAGACCGACCGCGTTGGCTAGCTGGGCGGCAGTCAGGTCTTCGTCGCGGTACAGATGTTTCGCTTCCAGTTGCTGGCGCAGCTCGGCCAGCTTGGCGTCGATCTCGATGCCGGCCAACTGACTACGACGGGGTTCGAGCGTGAGCCCGGCGACCTCCGCCGCCTCGCGCAGCTCATCCCCGACGACTTCAACCAGGGCCGGAAAGCGCTGGTAGAGCAAGTGACCGCCCGCAAGCAGCGCAGTGATTGCGCTGCCATAGGCCAACGGAAACCCCGGATGCTCCAGCGCGATACCCAGGAAAACCAGCAGCGCAGCGGACAGCCCGGCGAGCACGATCAAGGCCATGGCCACGGCCTGTACCCGCGCCAAGCTGGCCGGCTGAGCCAATTGCCCCAGGTGCTTCAGGACCACCAGCGCATAGACGGAGCCGGCAGCGAAGGAAGCCCCATAGAGAATCTTTTCAATGGGCAGCAGCCACTCCGGCCGGGCCATCTGCAGCGCCGCCAGTCCGGCGACCAAGCTCAGCGGCGCGAGGTGCAGGGCAAGCGCCTTCCGGCGCACGGTCATGCCCAGAAGGCTCTGCACGCAGAGGAAGAGCAGGGGCGCGACGCAGTAGAGCGCCAGCTCATGCAGCAGCAGGAGGGGCAGGGACGGCCTGCCCAGTACCGTCAGCAGGAGGTGCAGTTGGATCAGTCCGAGCGCCAGGACGCAGCCGGCCAGCAAACGCGACCAGCGTTCCTGCCGCCACCAGAGCGGTAGCAGGAAAAGCGCGGCGAGGCCGAGTCCGAGGGAAATCCAGTGCGGCAGCCAGGTCATGGGCATTTTATGGATGGGGTTCGGAAGAAGCGGAGATCCTGCTTTATGGCAGCCGGAATGAAAAGCGGGAAACAAACCCCCCTGTCCTACGTGCAAGCCCGGAGCATTGCGCTCACCGCGTCGGCCTACGATCTGGTTGGTATCGATCAGCCTGAGGTTCTTGCGCTGATCGAGCGGTTTCTGGTTACGGGTGTTCCATTCATGAGGAGGCGGACCGACAGCCGGGGAGTGTCGTCCGTCAACGTGGCCGCCCCCTGGGCGAACGGCCGCAACAGTCTCGAGTTCGCGCGGCTGCTGTACGAGATCGATTCGAGCCCCGTCCGGAAGCAGATCGTCGAGATTCTCAGCCACCGCCAATAGGCGGTTCCCCGACAGCCATCGGTAGGCAAGGCTGCGCCGTTGCCTGCCCTACGGTTCCCCGCGCCACTCCCATACGCCTGCATCGCTTTCCACCAGCCGCCCCGGATTGCCCAGTTCGGCGCATTCCCGTTCCAGGGTGTCGCGCAGCCATTGGCGGTCGTGCGCGCTCGGCGCTTCCAGCCGCAGGTGGCGCAGGCGCACGGGCGCCAGTTGCAGGCGGCTCAGGCGGCCCTCATCGTCGAGTTCGGGGAAGTACAGCAGCGTCAGTTCGCTGCGAAAGCCCTCGTGGCCTTCGATGCCTTCGTAGTCGTTGATCAGGTCGCCGCAGCCGTAGAGGATCAGCCGCCCGTGGTGGATCTCGAAGCCCTTGGGGTGGTGGGAGGAGTGGCCGTAGACCAGGTCGACGCCGGCCTCGTCGATCAGGCGGTGGGCGAAGCGGCGTTGTTCCTCGGGGACGATGTAGCCCCAGTTGCCGCCCCAGTGGATCGACAGCACCACCCGGTCGCCGGGCTGGCGCGCGGCGTTGATCAGCTGACCAAGGTGCGCGAGGCGAACGCTATCCAGTTCCGCCAGCCGCGCCATGCCGGGGCGCCGGGCGCCGGCGGCCCAGTCGCCCGGCACGCCGCAGTCGTCGGTGGCGCGGGCGAACAGCAGCAGGCGCCGGTCGTTCTCCAGCGCAAAGATCGCCGGCGCCTCGGCCTCGGTCAGGTCGTGGCCGGCGCCGGCATGGCGCAGGGCGCGGTGCTCCAGGTGGGTGAGGGTGTCGCGCAGGCCGTCCGGGCCCCAGTCCAGCACGTGGTTGTTGGCCAGTACGCAGCCGTCGATGGCGGCGGCCTCGAGCAGCGGCAGGTTGCCCGGGTGCAGGCGGTAGTGAATGCCCTTGGCGGCGGGCCGGCCGCGCGCGGTGACGGCGCATTCCAGGTTGATCAGTCGCAGGTCGGGGCGCTGCCGCGCCAGGATGTCCAGCGCCACGCCCCACACATAAGCGAAGTCCACCGGGCGCGGCACCAGACCGTTCTTGCTTTCGGCCAGCCGCACGTAGTCGCGGGCGTCGTTCATCCAGGGTTCGTACAGGCGCGGGTCGCCGGCATGCGGTAGGATCTGGTCGATGCCGCGCGCCGGCATCACATCGCCAGCCAGGAACAGGCGCAGGGTCATGGCGCATCTCCGCGTGGGTTATTGAAGTGAGACTACGGCCGGCGCCGCTTGGCACAGACGCAGTAGCGCGCGGACAGTCGGAACCGAACCTGCGACTTTGCGCGCATTGTTTCGCCCGTACCGCTCGGGCTAACCTCCGGGCCATTCCCTCCGCTGGCAAAGGATTGCTGTCTTGCTGCGCTTCTTGTTTCACCCATTTCGCTGCGATTTATCCGGAACCGTGTTTCGACCGGGGCTGGCGGTTGCCTGCGTTTTGTCCAGAAGGTGGTGCGGGTTATATGGAATGCAAGCGAATACGGAGTGGGTCTGTGGGGGAGGGGTAAGGGCTTGGCTTGAAAGGGGTTTCGCTCGGGAAGCGTTAGAAGGCGAGCGGAGTTATACCGAATCCACTGTTATCCGTTAGCATGGGTTCCATCTAATCTCTGTTAGAGATAGTAATGAAAAAGTGTATCCTAGAAGTTTTGGTTTTTTTCATGGGGTTAAGTGTTGGAACTATATACGCCTCAGATAGTGAGCGCTTCCGAGAGGCGGGGGAGGCTATAGAAAAAGGAAATTGTGACCTTGGGATCAAGATATTTGAAGAGATGGCTGGTAGGAAGGTACCAGGCGCATTAGTGAATTTGGGTATTATTTATAATAGTGGCAAGTGCGGTAATCAAGATCTTCATAAGGCTTATTTGCTTTATAAGAGCGCTGCTGAGCTAGATATAGCTCAGGGTCATTATCAGTATGGCCTGCTGCACTTTGGTGATGATTCGTACAATCCGGATTACGATTTGGTATTTAAGCATTGGTCACGAGCTTTAGAGCAAGGGCTTCCTATACATTACGAAATATCAATTCTTTACTATAAGGGGCTTGGGGTTGAGGCGGACCCGTTGAAGGCAGAGTCTTTGTTGTTGGAAGGCGCAAGACGAGGCGATTCTCACTCAATTCATCTTCTCTTAGAGTATTATAAAGATATTAAAAGTCCGCTCTATAAAAATAAATGATGCCTGATGCATAGACGTCGGCTTAATAAGGCTCTAACCAGTCATTCAAGTCCGCTCGTTTCACTCGCTGGGACCGGCGTACCGCCGGCCCCTTAATTCCGCGTGTGTGCCGGGCATGGCACGTAACTATGTCGGTGAAAGTCCGGCAGCCAGGTTTTCGAAAAGGCCAAAGTGATTCTTAAACCA
>NZ_JRUD01000040.1 GCF_000802425.1 Pseudomonas flexibilis
TGGCCGTCGAGCAGGGTCAGCACCAGGTTGCGGCCGGCCAGTGGGAAAATAAATCTGTCCCCTTTTTCGCTTTTTCGAAGCGCACCACATAAAAAAGGGGCCGATAGACGGCCCCTCTAAATCCACTGCCAAGCAGTACCGGCTTACTTGGCGCTGGCCAGAGCAGTGTCGGTCGGTTGCTGCAGTTTCGTAGCGGTCTGGATGGTCTCGACACAGAATGCAACTGAGTTTGCCAGCGAGTCCCGCAGGCCTTCGCCGCTTTCGAGTTGCTCGTAGGTGGGCGCGTCGTCCGTATTGTCATAGTCGGGCACGTGGGAGCACAGACCTTCGGCGAGGACACTCTTGTTTGCCACATCGATCAGCCTTGCGTGGGCCGAATACATGACGCGGTAATTGTTCCAGTCGGAGGGGAAATAGATAGAACCCCAGCCCAGCGTCTTCACGTCAAGGATGAAGTCATAATCCGAGTAGGTCTTTGCCAATGCATCTACCTTGCTGTTCAACGGAACGGATTGTTCCGCTTCGACAACCTTGACTCGGTAGTTGCTGGCCAGGCCCCGAGAAATCTCACGGGCGATCGACATGGCCGGATCTTCGATGCCATTGTTCCTGATCATCTGATTGCCGCTCGACTGGGCAGACGCCAGGCCCAGCATGCCGAACTGCACGTTTACGGCCGTCTGGGCCGCAAAACTGGGCAGTTCGTTGTAGCGGGACACGGCCAGGGTCTTGCCTTCCAACCGTACGGAATCCTGCGTGGTGAACTCGGTGGTTTTGATACCGGCACAGCCGGTTACAACGAGGCCAAGCAGCATGACGGGCAGCAGTTTGAATAGGTACTTCATCCTAAGCTCTCTCTTCCTTTTGAATGGCAATGTGACCATGCAGTCATTTTGATATCATCGCCGGGAAGAGCTTTCTACAGATTGCAGCACCCAAGCGCAAGGCCGAGGTCGCTGGCCGTCTGACCACAGGGAGCAAATTTATTTCTCACTGCACTTCCTTGGCCTCCCCTGCCCACGCCGCTCGATTCTCAGACCCGCGACGCGCTCGATCTCCTCGACGAAACGATCGCTACCCGTCAGTTGCCCACGCTGCAGCGCATCGCGGATCAGCCGCGTCTCCTCTTCCGGAATCGCCTGCTTCACGAATGCAGCGTACCGCTCTCGCCGCGCGCCTGGATCAGCACCTAGCGCCAGGAAGCAGGGATCGGTATCCAGCCAGTCCGCCGGGGCATCTTCGCTGATGCGCCCGCGATCGCTTGACCACGGGTAGTCGCCCGGCTCCGCACACATGCGGGCGCGCACCGGATTCAGCTCGATATAGCGGGAGCAAGCCAGCAGGTAGGTATCCGTCTGCACCACGCTGGATTTGTAGCGGCTTTCCCAAAGCGTACCGGAGCGCCCTTCCAGCCGATTTCGATAGCGCGTGGCGCGAGCCGCCAGCGTTTTCATCAGTTGGCTCAAACCGGTCGTGGATTCACCGGGCGCCAGCAGCAGATGCACATGGTTGGTCATCAGGCAGTAGGCGTAGACCTTGAACCCGAAGGCATCCTTGAGCTCGCGAAGATCCGTCAGGTAGCGCTGATAATCCTCATTGGCCGCGAAGACAACCTGCCGGTTGTGGCCGCGCTGGACCACATGATGCGGATAATTTGGCAACACGATACGTCCCGTCCTGGGCATGACTCATTCTCCATCCGTGGAGGAGTCAGCCTAGATGGGAAAATAAATCTGTCCCGAATGGCACTTACTTAACCGTTAACCCATTGATTTGAAACAAAAAGGCCGCTCCCCAGTCTACGGTGATAGTTGCGAACACACACCGAGACCAAGGAGCAGCCCGCATGGATGCTAGGCGCCAAACCGCTCTTCATCAACAACAGCGCGTTCGGAGGCTTGCCGCCAGCACGGACGTCGATACGTTTGCCAGCTTGCTATCCAGACCTGACCTGCTCGACTGCATCGAGGCCTTGCTGCCCCGCCATAGGGAGCGGTTGTTTCCGCCCGCCGAGACGTTGTCTATGTTCATGGCGCAGGCACTGAGCGCGGACCGCTCTTGCCGGAAAGCCGTCGATGATCTGGCCATCAAACGGCTACGAACCGGTTCAAGCCCATGCAGCACGCGCACCGGCGGTTACTGTCGAGCTCGGCAGCGGCTACCCGTAGAGATGGTGTCAACGCTTGCGCGCACCAGCGGCGCCTTGATCAGTGCCAAATCGCGTTGCAGCTGGTTGTGGATGGGAAGGCCTGTACGGCTCGTGGATGGCACGACGGTATCCATGCCGGATACCGCAGCGAATCAAGCGGCCTATCCGCAGTCACGTGGGCAAAAGCCGGGGCTAGGGTTCCCAATTTGCCGACTGGTGGGAATCGTTTGCCTATCCAGTGGAGCCGTGCTGAACGCGGCTCTGGGACGTTTTCGAGGCAAGGGCGGGGATGAGCAAACCCTGTTGCGGACGCTACTCGATACGCTGGATACCGGCGATGTCCTGCTGGGTGATGCCTACTACGCGACCTATTTTTTGCTGTGCGAACTGCAACGCCGAGGCATTGATGGTGTGTTCGAGCAATACGGCGCTCGTCGTCGCAGTACCGATTTTCGACGCGGCAAGCGCTTGGGCGAATGCGATCACTTGATTGGCCTGGAGAAGCCTTCGCGCCCGGCCTGGATGAGCCAGGAGCAGTATGAGCAAGCCCCTGACCGCCTGGTCGTGCGAGAGCTGAAAGCGGGCAACAAGATATTGGTCACGACCTTGCGCTGCGCCAGAAAAACTCCCAAGGCGGCCCTGAAAGCCTTGTTCAAAACCCGTTGGCATGTCGAGCTGGATCTACGCAATCTCAAGAGCACCATGGGGCTTGAAATGCTGAGTTGCAGAACGCCTTCGATGGCGGTCAAGGAGCTCTGGGTTTACCTGCTTGCCCATAACCTGATCCGAATGATCATGGTGCAATCCGCCGCCATGGCTGATTGCTTACCCCGCGAGCTGAGCTTCAAGCACAGCCTGCAGCTATGGCTGGCCTGGAGACAGTTTGCCGATGGCTTGGAGGAAGATCTGGTCGACTTGCTGTGCCTGATCGTGCAGCAGCGAGTTGGCAACCGGGCCGGGCGGGCAGAGCCAAGAGCGCTCAAACGGAGGCCGAAACCCTACCCCTTACTGACGCGAACACGCCAATCTGCTCGCGCAGAAATCAAGAGGAGCGGTCACCCCAAGAGGGCTAAGTAAGTGCCATTCAAATCTGTCCCATTTTTCTTTTCTTCACTTATGCTCGCTCTGAAAGTCATCATTTTCATCTTCAGAACGCAAGGAATCCTCCCTGTAAAGCTCTTCTTTGCTAATACCGTCATACCATTGCCCCTTGCAACTAGCCCTGACCCTCAAAATATCGAAATAAAGAATAAAGAAATAAACGCTCCCTATAACAACGCCACTCCCAGCAAAAACCACAGCAATCCCTCTGACGCCCCTAACCTCACGATCCGGTAGAATTATCGGATCTCCCAGAAACACAAGACCGAAAACTTCATAGAATGAGCCAAGGTTCCAACCGAAAATCAAAAATGCCAAACAGTAAAAAACCCCTCTTGCAACACCAGCAAGCGTAGATAGATCAAAAAAACCGCCTGGCTCTTGCTCCTTTACATTCCAAAGATTTTTCATACCTACTCACCAAAGCTGCTTCCACCGATAGAGATTATGCCCGCCGAGGCATTTTTTCTAGAAAAAAGGGGACAGATTTATTTTCTGTTCTGCCGTTCAGTGCATTGAGCGCAAAATCTGTCCACTTTCCCTTCTTTTGCGCTTTTTAATAAACCAAAAAAATAACCAAGTAAAAAGAAAAAGCAAAAATCGCAACAGAGATTCTTACCCAAGGCTCAGCATCGGGCCCAATCTCTCCCGGAGCTATACTAAAAGCCCTACCACGAACAAAGTTATACATCCCCCAAACCAACCAAAGCTGCAACAACAAGATAGCCCAACCCTCTTTCCACCCTTCAACAAAACACAATCTTAAAAAATTAATTACCGAGAGAACCACAAGAACAAGAAATAATTTATTTTTATGTAAAAAAAGAAATCTAACCATCTGGAAAACCTTCAAATCCTCCCCACGTCACGAAAAATCTTACCCCCAAAAAAAAGGACAGATAATTCTGTCCTTTTGTCCGTTGGGCGCTACACGCTACGCCCTCTACTCGACCACGCCGGCAACGGCGCGACGGTCCTGGAGAGCGGCAGCCGCTTCCACCACCACCCTCACCGGCCCAAAACTCCGCCGATGAATCGGCGTCGCCCCCAGCCGCTGCAGCGCTTCGAGGTGCGCCGGGGTGGGATAGCCCTTGTGGCCGGCCAGACCGTAGCCGGGGTAGATCAGGTCCAGCGCCTGCATTTCCCGGTCGCGGCTGACCTTGGCGAGGATGGAGGCGGCGGCGATGGCGGGCACCTCGGCGTCGCCGCCGATCACCGGGGCGCTGGGCACAGAGAGTTTGGGACAGCGGTTGCCGTCGATCAGGGCGAGTTTCGGGGTGACGCTCAACCCCTCCACAGCGCGCTGCATGGCCAGCATGGTGGCGTGGAGGATGTTGAGGCGGTCGATTTCGTCCACCTCGGCGCGGGCAATGCACCAGGCCAGGGCTTTTTCCTGAATCTCGTCGAACAGCGCCTCGCGGCGCGCTTCGGTGAGTTTCTTGGAGTCGTTGAGGCCCCGGATCGGGCGGGCCGGATCGAGGATCACCGCGGCGGTGACAACCGGGCCGCAGAGCGGACCGCGGCCAACTTCGTCGACACCGGCGACCAGTTCCTCGACCAGTTCGAAATCCAGGCCCAGCTGCATCTTAGCGGCCCACCAGTGCCAGCACCGCGTCGGCCGCACGCGCCGACGCATCGCGGCGCAGCGTGCGGT
>NZ_JRUD01000041.1 GCF_000802425.1 Pseudomonas flexibilis
AAGGCATGAGATGATTCAAACGGCCAGGACATCGGGCTGACCGCTGGAGGAGGTTGACGATGTCTGTCGGGGCCTCACCCGGGTGCTGGCTTGCGCATATCGTCGGTCTTGAGTTGGGGCTCAAGCCTGATGGATTCCTTATCGGCCCTTGGTGAGTGGGGGCGGGACGATCTCTCCCACGGTCTGTACTTGCGTCAGATGCGAACTTGGTCCCTCATCCCCGACAGGCACAAACATACAAGCGACTTCAGTCGCGAGCTTCTGGTGGGCCTGCAAGAAAAGCATCGCGACTGAGCCGCTCCTGCAAAGCGTGGAGGTTAGGGAACAAAAAAAGGGGATGCCCATCGGCATCCCCTTTTTCGTTTCAGCGGGTGTGATTACGAGGGCAGCTTGGTCTGCTGTTCTTCATCACGAGCCGGCTGCTCGGCTTGGCTGTCGGCCTCGACCTGAACGGCAGTCTCGTCCTTGCCTTCGGCTTCCTGCGCCTGGGCTTCCAGGTTCTTGGCCTCTTCCTGCTGCGGTTGCTCTACCGGAGCGGCCTCGGCATTGGCTTGCGCGGCGCGGGCTGCCTCGGCTTCACGTGCCAGGCGTTCGGCTTCCTGCTGGCGACGGCGAACTTCACGCGGGTCGTTGGAGGCGCGGCCGCTGGACGGTTGTACCGGCGCCGGAGCCGGCGTGGGTGCGACCGCCGGGGCCGGAGCCTCGACAACCGTGACGGGCTGCTGCTCGACCGGAGCGCTGACCTGCGGTTCGACCGGCGCCGCAGCTGCGGCAACCTCGACCACAGGCGTCGGCTGCTCGGCGGCCGGTTGCTCTGCCGGCTCGGCAGTGCCCTGGGCGTCGACCTGCGGTGCGGTCTCCGGCTGGGCGACCGGCGCTTCGCTGACGGCTTCCACCGCCTCGCTGGCCAGGCTGGCAGCCACGGCGCTGGCGGCCACTACGCTGCCCTCGCTGGGTTCGGACTGAGCTTCCTCACTGCCTTCACTCGGCAACAGGCCGGCTTCCTGCTGGCGTTCACGGCGGTTGCTGCGACGACGCTGGCCACGTGAGCGGCGGCGCGGACGCTCGTGTTCGCCGCCTTCCTGCTCGAGTTCCAGGCCCTCTTCGCCATTCAGCAGCTCTTCCTCGACGGTCTCGACCGGCTCCGGACGCGGCTTGCGTTCTTCGCGTTGTGGGCGTTCTTCGCGCGGCGGGCGCTCGGTACGCTCGCGGCGGACCTCCGGAGCCTGCTGGGCTTGCGTCTCGCGAGGTTCGCGTGCCTGACGTTCCTCGCGCGGCTGCCGTTCTTCACGGGGCTGGCGCTCCTCGCGGGCTTCGCGGGGCTGGCGCTCGGCGCGCGGCTGCTGGCGGCGGCTCTCCTGGCCTTCGCGTGCTTCACGGGCCTCACGCGGCTGGCGCTCTTCCCGCTCGCCACGGGGCTTGCGCTCCTCGTCACGACGACCGTCGCGGCGACGGTTCTGCTGACGACCGTTGCGGCGTTCCTCGCTGCCGCGCGCCGCGGGTTCGCGACTGGTTTTCTCGGCCGGCTTGGCGGCTTCTTCCTTGCCAGCGAACAGACCGACCAGGGATTTCACCAGGCCCTTGAACAGGCTGGGTGCCGGGGCGCTGGGTGCAGCTGGCGCCACCGGGGCCGCGGGCGCGGCTGTCGGGGCGGGGGCCGGACGCTCGTGGGTGACGGTCTTCACGGCGGCTTCCTGGCGAACCAGGGTGCGGGTGGCGCTGACCGGCTGGACTTCCTCATTTTCGCTCGGAGCCATTTCGTAGCTGGAGTGGCCGGCGATCAGCTCGGGGCTGTCGTCGCGCAGGCGCTGCACTTCGAAGTGCGGCGTGTCCAGGTGGGCGTCCGGCAGGATGTAGATGCGGGTGCGGGTGCGCAGCTCGATCTTGGTGATGGCGTTGCGCTTCTCGTTGAGCAGGAAGGCCGCGACCTGGAAGGGCACGCGGGCACGCACTTCGGCGGTGCGGTCCTTGAGGGCTTCTTCCTCGATCAGGCGCAGGATGGCCAGCGACAGGGATTCCACGTCGCGGATGATGCCCTGGCCGTTGCAACGCGGGCAGACGATGCCACTGGTTTCCCCCAGGGACGGGCGCAGGCGCTGACGCGACATTTCCAGCAGCCCGAAGCGCGAGATGCGACCGATCTGCACGCGGGCGCGGTCGGCTTCCAGGGCTTCACGAACCTTGTCTTCCACGGCGCGCTGGTTCTTCGCCGGAGTCATGTCGATGAAGTCGATGACGATCAGGCCGCCGATGTCGCGCAGACGCAGCTGGCGGGCGATTTCCTCGGCCGCTTCCAGGTTGGTCTGCAGTGCGGTTTCCTCGATGTCGCCGCCCTTGGTGGCGCGCGCCGAGTTGATGTCGATGGACACCAGCGCTTCGGTCGGGTCGATGACGATGGAGCCGCCGGAAGGCAGCTTCACTTCGCGCTGGAAGGCGGTCTCGATCTGGCTCTCGATCTGGAAGCGGTTGAACAGCGGCACGCTGTCCTGGTACAGCTTGATCTTGCTGGCGTACTGCGGCATCACCTGCTGGATGAAGGCCAGGGCTTCTTCCTGGGCTTCCACGCTGTCGATCAGCACTTCGCCGATGTCCTGGCGCAGGTAGTCGCGGATGGCTCGGATGATGACGTTGGATTCCTGGTAGATCAGGAACGGGGCAGGGCGATCCTGGGAGGCGTCCTTGATGGCGGTCCACAACTGGATCAGGTAGTCCAGGTCCCACTGCAGCTCTTCGCTGGAGCGGCCCAGACCGGCGGTGCGCACGATCAGACCCATGTCGGCCGGAGCGTCCAGGCCGTTCAGCGCTTCGCGCAGCTCGTTGCGTTCCTCACCCTCAATGCGGCGGGAGATGCCGCCGGCGCGCGGGTTGTTGGGCATCAGTACCAGGTAACGACCGGCCAGGCTGATGAAGGTAGTCAGTGCCGCACCTTTGTTGCCGCGCTCTTCCTTTTCAACCTGAACGATGACTTCCTGGCCTTCGCGCAGGACTTCCTTGATGTTGACGCGGCCGCCTTCCGGCGCCTTGGAGAAGTACTCGCGGGAGATTTCCTTGAGGGGCAGGAAGCCGTGGCGCTCGGCGCCGAAGTCGACGAAGGCGGCTTCCAGGCTGGGCTCGACGCGGGTGATGCGGCCCTTGTAGATGTTGGCCTTCTTCTGTTCACGAGCCCCGGACTCGATGTCCAGGTCGAACAGGCGCTGGCCATCGACCAGTGCGACGCGCAACTCTTCGGGTTGGGTCGCGTTAATCAGCATTCTTTTCATGTAGTACCGTTGGTTTCCGGGCTGCGGAAACGGCAAGCGGCACACAC
Source organism: Pseudomonas flexibilis (assembly GCF_000802425.1). Classification (GTDB taxonomy): domain Bacteria; phylum Pseudomonadota; class Gammaproteobacteria; order Pseudomonadales; family Pseudomonadaceae; genus Serpens; species Serpens flexibilis. Next base: position 3,308 of record NZ_JRUD01000041.1, read on the forward strand.
GACTCTCACGGTCGGTGTCGGGTGCGTCCAACAGCGGCGCGGCCGCTGCATTGTCAAGCGAGTGCCGATCAAACGGACCGGGCTCGCGACGAACGTCTCCTGCTACAACTGGCATGCAGAAGCACTGAATCAGGAGGAGGAATCAACCTGCGGATGTGGACGGGAAGCGTCTGTAAAAGCCTGATGCTACACAGTCCGGAGGTTGTGCATCTCCACCCTACACGATCCTTGAAAATCGGGTGCCGCTTACTCATTCCGTAGCGGGTTGTCATTATCGCGCCCAGTCATTCTGGCCGCGCGTCATGGGGTTTCGAGGCTTGGGTTCCTGGGCGCGCATCCCTCTGCGCATGCCCGGTGGACGGCCTGACGTCCCGAATGTGGTTGCCTGAGTGGAGCGGCTTTCTTGCATCGCTCGTGACTCGGCCGCTTTTGGCGGCGTTCGCGACTATAGCAGCTCTTAATAAGTGCTTCAATTGCATCAAAATTGTTATCATCTCGCCCCATGAATACGACTCCCTCCCCGACCTCCGGCGTACAGATGCTGGAAGTCGCGCCGGAACTGGCCGGCCAGCGCATCGACAACTTCCTGCGTACGCAATTGAAAGGCGTCCCCAAGACGCTGATCTATCGCATCCTGCGCAAGGGCGAGGTGCGTGTGAACAAAGGGCGAATCAAGCCCGAATACAAGCTGCAGGCCGGCGATGTGGTGCGCGTTCCGCCGCTGCGCCTGGCCGAGCGCGACGAGCCGGCGCCGTTGGCGCAGGGGCTGCTGGAGCGGCTGGAAGCGTCCATCGTTTATGAGGACAAGGCCCTGCTGGTGATCAACAAGCCGACCGGCATTGCCGTCCATGGTGGCAGCGGCCTGTCCTATGGTGTCATCGAAGCGTTCCGCCAGTTGCGTCCGGATGCCAAGGATCTCGAGCTGGTGCACCGACTGGATCGGGATACCTCGGGGCTGCTGATGATCGCTAAGAAGCGCAGCATGCTGCGCCATCTGCACGAGGCGCTGCGCGGCGACGGCGTCGACAAGCGCTACCTGGCGCTGGTACGCGGCAGCTGGCCGACCTCCAAGAAGAAGGTCAGTGCGCCCTTGCTGAAAAACAACCTGCGTTCGGGCGAGCGCATGGTCGAGGTCAATGACGAGGGCAAGGATGCGCTCACCGAGTTTCGGGTGGTTCGGCGCTTCGGCGAGTTCGCCACCCTGGTCGAGGCCAGCCCGATCACCGGACGGACCCACCAGATCCGCGTGCATGCCCGCCACGCCGGCCATGCGATCGGCGGCGACGCCAAGTACGGCGATGAGGAATTCACTCGGGAGATTCGCGAGCTGGGCGGCAAGCGCCTGTTCCTGCATGCCCATGCCCTGACGGTCACGCTGCCCGATGGCGCCGCGCTGACTCTGGAGGCGCCGGTGGATGAGATGTGGGCTCAGACCCTGGAGCGGCTGGGTGCCTGATTACCAACTGTTGGTTTTCGACTGGGATGGCACGCTGGCCGACTCGGTGTCGCGCATCATCGAGTCGGTGCTGGCGGCCGCCGATCGGTTTGACCTGCAGCCGCCGGATGAGGCGCAGATTCGCGGCATCATCGGTCTGGGCCTGCCCGAGGCTATCGCGGCACTCTACCCTGAGCTGGACTCCGGGTTGGCCGAGCATTTCCGCCTGGCCTACGCCGATCATTACCTGACGCTGGATGGTGCGCCGCCGCCGCTGTTTCCCGGGGTCGTCGAGGGTCTGGAGACGCTGCGCGACGCCGGTTATCGCCTGGCGGTGGCCACCGGCAAGAGCCGTCGCGGCCTGCAGCGCGCCCTCGCGGGGCATGGCTGGCTGGATTACTTCGAAGTCACCCGTTGTGCCGATGAAACCGCCAGCAAGCCCGATCCGCGCATGCTGCACGAGATCCTGGACCATTGCGGAGTCAGTGCCGGGCGTGCGCTGATGATCGGCGATGCAACCTTCGATCTGCAGATGGCGCGCAATGCGGGAATGGATGCGGTGGCGGTCGGCTATGGTGCGCAGCCGCTGGAGCGCCTGCGGCCTTTTGCGCCGCGCCTGGAAATCATGGAATTCGCCGAGCTGCGCGACTGGCTGATGCCGGTGGTGCATCGGCACTCACTTGAGGGTGTGTAATGGCTGACGAGTGGAAGGCGCCCGAAGACAAGGGCGAGGACAAGAGCTGGAGGCTACTGGAAAAGGCTGTGCTGGCGGGTGTGCAGGAACAGCGCCGTGCCCGGCGCTGGGGCATCTTCTTCAAGTTGCTCACCTTTGCCTACCTGTTTGGCGCCCTGGTGCTGTTTGCGCCCTGGAAGGGTGAGCGTGGCGTTGCCTCGGGGGGTAACCATACTGCGCTGATTGAATTGCGCGGCATGATCGCCGATGAGGAGAATGCCAGTGCCGACAACATCGTCGGCAGTCTGCGTGCTGCTTTCAAGGATGCCGGTACGCGCGGCGTCGTCTTGCGCATCAACAGTCCGGGGGGCAGTCCGGTACAGTCAGGCTACATCTATGACGAGATTCGCCGGCTACGGACCGAATATCCGCAGACCCGCGTGTATGCCGTGATCACCGACCTGGGGGCCTCTGGCGCTTATTACATTGCCAGTGCGGCGGATGCCATTTATGCCGACAAGGCCAGTCTGGTGGGCTCGATCGGTGTGACGGCGGCTGGTTTCGGTTTCGTGGGTGCCATGGAAAAGCTGGGTATCGACCGCCGCCTCTATACGGCGGGGGAGCACAAGGCCTTCCTGGATCCCTTCTCGCCGCCGCGGGCTGATGAAGCTGAGTTCTGGGAGTCGGTGCTGCAGACCACGCATCGCCAATTCATCGACAGTGTCCGCAAGGGGCGGGGTGATCGCCTGAAGGATGCCGAGCATCCGGAGCTATTCTCGGGGCTGGTCTGGTCCGGCGAACAGGCGTTGGAGCTGGGGCTGGTTGACGGACTGGCCAGCAGTAGCCAGGTGGCGCGCGAGGTGATCGGCGAGGAACGTATCGTCGACTTCACCCGCAAGGACACGCCCCTGGATCGTTTTGCCAAGAAGCTGGGTGCTGGTGTGGCGGCGCACCTTTCGCCCTGGCTGGGCCTGCAAGGCCCGAGCCTGCGTTGAGTGGGTGAGGCGGTCAGGGTACCTGAATACCCTCCGCCTCCAGCATGTCCACCAGTCGAATCAGCGGCAGGCCGACCAGGCTGGTGATGTCGTCCCCTTCCGTGCGGCGAAACAGGCTGATGCCCAGTGCCTCGCACTTGAAGCTTCCGGCGCAGTCGTAGGGCTGCTCGGTGCGCAGATAGCGCTCGATGCGGGCGTCGTCCAGCTCGCGGAAATGCACGGTGAAGGGTACGCAGGTCACCTGGCTGCGGCCGCTGCGCGCGTTGTGCAGGCACAGTCCGGTGAGGAAGCTGACGCTGCGCCCGCTGGCGGCGCGTAATTGTTCCCGGGCGCGTTCGAAAGTGCCGGGCTTGCCGATCAGTTGGTCGTCCAGCACGGCCACCTGATCGGAGCCGATGATCAGGTGCTCCGGGTACTGCTCGGCCAGGGCTTGCGCCTTCTGTTGTGCCAGGCGGCTGGCCAGGGCAAGGCCGTTCTCGCCGGGCAGGGGCGATTCGTCGATGTTGGCTGCCGCGTAGTCGAAAGGCAGGCGCAGGCGAGCCAGAAGTTCGCGTCGATAGATCGAGCCGGAGGCCAGCAGAATGGGTGGCATACGCGCTTCCTTTTATAGGTATTCCGGGTGCGGATTCTAAGCCTGTGTCAGCCCGGCGCCCAGGCAGGAATTTCCTTTGACAGGGGGGAGTTAGCTCCCTAGAATCTCGCGCCTATGTTGAATGGGCCGATTCCACCTCACGTTGATCCACGCAAGCTGGCTGACCGCGGCGCAGTGCTCGAGGGCGAAATTCCCTTGGCAGCCCTGCCGCGGCTGGCCGAGCAGATGGTCGACCACGCCGGTACGGTACGCGCGAAGCTGAGCTTCGAGCGGGACGAGCGCCGCGCGGTTGTCATTTATGGCGAGTTCAGTGTCGAGGCCAAGATGGTATGCCAGCGCTGCCTGGACGTTGCCACCCTGCCGATCCATGGCGAGTATCATTACGCCGTGATCCCGGAGGGTAGCGAACAGGTCGTGCCGAAAGGTTACGATGCGCTGGAGGTGGGGGAGGACCCTCTGGATTTGCTGACACTGGTCGAGGATGAGCTGTTGCTGGCCTTGCCGATCGTTCCGGTCCACGATTCCAGCGTCTGTCAGCAACCGGCGGGTCAAGATGATCCTCAGCCGAGCGAGGACGAAGTTTCGCGGCCCAACCCGTTCAGCGTACTGGCGCAGTTAAAGCGCGACCCAAACGTTTAGGAGTTAATCAGTTATGGCTGTTCAGCAGAACAAAAAATCCCGTTCGGCACGCGACATGCGCCGCTCCCACGACGCCCTGGAGCCCAACGCTCTGTCCGTCGACAAGAGCACCGGTGAAGTCCACCTGCGCCACCACGTGTCGCCGGAAGGCTTCTACCGTGGTCGCAAGGTGATCGACAAGGACTCCGCCGAGTAATCCTTGTCCGCTTCGATCATCGCCATCGATGCAATGGGTGGGGACTTCGGTCCCCACTGCGTTGTTCCTGCCAGTCTGGCCTGTCTGGCAGAAAATCCCCTCCTTAGACTGGCGCTCGTCGGTCAGGCACCTCTTCTCGAAAAGATCCTCTCTCGCCATTCTGGCGTGGATCGTTCCCGGCTGCACATCGTTCACGCCTCGCAAGTCATCGGCATGCAGGAGCGCCCGTCCCAGGCGCTGCGTGGCAAGCCCGATGCGTCCATGCGCGTGGCGCTGGAAATGGTCCGTGACGGTCGCGCGCGCGCCTGCGTAAGTGCCGGCAATACCGGTGCGCTGATGGCGCTGTCCCGCTATGTGCTCAAGACCCTGCCGGGTGTCGACCGGCCGGCCATGATGGCGGCACTGCCGACCCGTACCGGCAGCTGCTACCTGCTGGATCTGGGGGCCAATGTGGACTGCGGTGCCGAGCACCTCTATCAGTTCGCGGTCATGGGTTCGGTGGCGGCCGAGGCGCTGGGGGTGCGCCGGCCGCGCGTGGCGCTGCTCAACGTGGGCGCCGAGGACATCAAGGGCAATCAGCAGGTCAAGCTGGCGGCCAGCCTGCTGCGCGAGGCGCGGGCGATCAATTTTATTGGCTACATCGAAGGCGACGGACTGTATCGCGGCGAGGCGGATGTGGTGGTGTGCGACGGTTTCGTCGGCAACATCCTGCTCAAGTCCAGCGAGGGGCTGGCGGAAATGGTGGCCGAGCGCATTCGCGGGCTGTTCGAACGCAGCCTGCCGGCGCGCCTGGTCGGCCTGCTGGCATTGCCGCTTCTGCGCTCCCTGCGTCAGGAATTGCGGCCGGCGGCCCACAATGGAGCCAGCTTTCTCGGCCTGCAGGGCATCGTGATCAAGAGTCACGGCGGCGCGGCGGAGGAAGGCTTCCAGAGCGCCATTCGTCGCGCTTCGGCGGAAATCCGCGAAAATCTCCCGCAGCGCCTGCATGGGCGTCTCGAAGACCTGCTGTTATAGGTTATCGCGCATGATGTGACTGGCCTTCACGGGCTGTCATCCAATGCTCAATTCGTTGCGCTCCACAGTCGAGCGCAATGGTTTCGACGAAGACATCAAGGATTTTTTCCATGTCCGTAACCTCCGCATTCGTCTTCCCCGGTCAGGGTTCGCAATCGCTCGGCATGCTGGGCGAGATCGGCGCGCAGCAGCGTCTGGTGCTCGACACCTTCGCCGAGGCTTCCGAGGCGCTGGGCTATGACCTCTGGGCGCTGACCCAGAACGGCCCCGAAGAGCAGCTGAACCAGACCGACAAGACCCAGCCGGCGATTCTCACGGCCTCCATGGCGCTGTGGCGCCTGTGGCTGACCGAGAACGGCGCGCGTCCGGCCTATGTCGCTGGCCACAGCCTGGGCGAGTACTCGGCGCTGGTCGCTGCCGGCAGCCTGCCGTTCGCCGCTGCCGTCAAGCTGGTGGAGCTGCGTGGCCAGCTGATGCAGCAGGCCGTGCCGGCCGGGCAGGGCGGCATGGCCGCTATTCTCGGTCTGGAGGATGATGACGTGCGTGCCGCCTGCGCCGAAGCGGCCCAGGGCGAAGTGGTCAGTGCGGTGAACTTCAATGCCCCCGGCCAGGTGGTCATCGCCGGCGGCGCCGCTGCCGTGGCCCGTGCCGTCGAGGTGTGCAAGGCCAAGGGCGCCAAGCGCGCCATGCCGCTGCCGGTCAGTGTGCCGTCCCATTGCGACCTGATGCGTCCGGCGGCCGAGCGTTTTGCCGAAGCCGTGGCCGCCCTCGACTGGCAGGCGCCGCAGATCCCCCTGGTGCAGAACGTCAGCGCCGACGTGGTCAATGATCTGGATACCCTCAAGCGCGACCTGTTGGCTCAGCTGTACAGCCCGGTGCGCTGGGTCGAGTCGATGCAGCGTCTGGGAGCCTGCGGCGTCACTGCGCTGGTCGAGTGCGGGCCTGGCAAGGTACTCTTCGGCCTCAACAAGCGTTGCGTGAAGGGCGTGGACACCTACAGCCTGGATACCCCCGAAGCCTTTGCGGCGACCCGCGCCGCCCTGGCTTGATCAAGGAGAACGTTTCAATGAGTTTGCAAGGTAAGGTTGCCCTGGTCACCGGCGCCAGCCGCGGCATCGGTCAGGCCATCGCCCTAGAGCTGGGCCGTCAGGGCGCTGTGGTGGTCGGTACCGCCACCTCCGCCGCCGGCGCCGAGCGCATCGCCGAAACCCTGAAGAGCAATGGCATTCAGGGCGGTGGTCTGGTGCTCGACGTGGGCAGCGATGAGTCCGTGACTGCCGCTCTGGCGCAGATCCAGGAACAATACGGCCAACTGGCGATCCTGGTGAACAACGCCGGCATCACCCGCGACAACCTGATGCTGCGCATGAAGGATGACGAGTGGTTCGACGTCATCAACACCAACCTGAACAGTCTTTACCGTCTGTCCAAGGCGGTGCTGCGCGGCATGACCAAGGCCCGCTGGGGTCGTATCATCAACGTCGGCTCGGTGGTGGGTGCCATGGGCAACGCCGGGCAGAGCAACTACGCGGCCGCCAAGGCCGGCGTGGAAGGTTTCAGTCGTGCGCTGGCCCGTGAAGTCGGTTCGCGCAATATCACTGTGAACACCGTGGCCCCGGGTTTCATCGACACCGACATGACCCGCGAACTGCCCGAGGCGCAGCGCGAGGCCCTGCTGACCCAGATTCCCCTGGCTCGCCTGGGGCAGGCCGAGGAAATTGCCAAGGTGGTCAGCTTCCTGGCTTCCGACGGTGCGGCCTACGTGACCGGAGCAACGATTCCGGTCAATGGCGGCATGTATATGTGATGCCAAAATGTGACCCCGACCGACAGGCCGTTGTCAGAAGGGCTGTCCGAATTCATGTTGAATGGTCGGGGCACGGAATTACAGTCGATCAGGTCGGGATCTCCCGGCTTGAAATGTGAAAAACCCTTTCTATACACTTACCCGCAGTCCAGCTGCCTGGATTTGTCCATAGGAGTGAAAACAAGGTATGAGCACCATCGAAGAACGCGTCAAGAAGATCGTTGCTGAGCAACTTGGCGTCAAAGAAGAGGAAGTCACCAACAGCGCTTCCTTCGTCGAAGATCTGGGCGCCGACTCTCTTGACACCGTCGAGCTGGTGATGGCTCTCGAAGAGGAATTCGAGACCGAAATCCCGGACGAGCAAGCTGAGAAGATCACCACCGTCCAGGAAGCCATCGATTACATCAATGCCCACGCGCAGTAAGTAATCGAACGCTTTCGAGGCGAGAGAAGCCGCACAACCTCACGGGCGTGCGGCTTTTTCTTGTGGCGGGAAGAATCCCGCACACCTCCCGTCCTGTCGTCGGGAGGATGGCCGAGCGGACTGCTGCGGCCTTTCCGTTAGTGAACAAGAGGACAAAACAGTGTCGCGTAGACGTGTCGTGGTCACCGGGATGGGTATGCTTTCGCCGCTGGGTACCGATGTGCCGAGCAGCTGGGAAGGTGTTCTGGCTGGCCGCAGCGGCATCGGTCCGCTTGAGCACATGGATGTCTCTGCCTTTTCCACCCGCTTTGGCGGCTCGGTGAAGGGTTTCGATGTCGAGCAGTACCTGCCCGCCAAGGAGGCGCGCAAGCTCGACCTGTTCATCCAGTACGGTCTGGCCGCCAGCTTCCAGGCGGTACGTCATTCCGGACTGGAAATCACCGATGCCAATCGTGAGCGCATCGGTGTAGCCATGGGCTCCGGTATCGGCGGCCTGACCAATATCGAGAACAACTGCAAATCGTTGTTCGAGCAAGGGCCGCGGCGCATTTCGCCGTTCTTCGTACCCGGCTCGATCATCAACATGGTGTCCGGCTTCCTGTCCATCCATCTGGGCATCCAGGGACCGAACTACGCGGTGACCACCGCCTGCACCACCGGCACCCACAGCATCGGCATGGCGGCGCGCAACATCGCCTATGGCGAGGCTGACGTGATGATCGCCGGCGGCTCGGAAATGGCCGCCTGTGGCCTGGGGCTCGGTGGTTTCGGTGCCGCCCGTGCCCTGTCTACCCGCAACGACGAGCCGACGCGGGCCAGCCGCCCGTGGGACAAGGACCGTGACGGTTTCGTGCTGTCCGACGGTGCCGGTGCCCTGGTGCTGGAAGAGCTCGAACATGCCCGGGCGCGCGGGGCCACCATCTATGCCGAGCTGGTCGGCTTCGGCATGAGCGGTGACGCCTACCACATGACTGCTCCGCCGGAGAACGGTGCCGGCGCGGCGCGCTGCATGGTCAATGCGCTGCGCGACGCCGGTCTGAATCCGGACCAGGTGCAGTACATCAATGCCCACGGCACCTCCACGGCCGCCGGTGACCTGGCGGAAGCGGCCGCCATCAAGTCGGTGTTCGGCGAACACGCCTATCGTCTGGCGGTTTCCTCCACCAAGTCGATGACCGGTCACTTGCTGGGCGCTGCCGGTGCGGTCGAGGCGATCTTCAGCGTGCTGGCGATCCGCGACCAGGTGGCGCCGCCGACCATCAACCTGGAGAATCCGGACGAGGGCTGCGACCTCGACTTCGTGCCCGGCGAAGCCCGCGCCCTGCCGATCGAGGTGGTGGTGTCCAACTCCTTCGGCTTCGGTGGCACCAACGGCTCGCTGGTCTTCCGCCGGTTCAACGGCTGATGCTGAGCTGGGTCGACGGTCGCCCGGCTGCGGAGCTGCCGCTGAGCGACCGCGGCCTGGCTTACGGTGACGGGTTGTTTGAAACCCTCGCCGTGCGTCATGGCCAACCTTGTCTGCTGGCAGCTCACCTGCAACGCCTGCGGCTGGGTTGCGACCGACTGGGTATTCCTTTCGACGAGGCCCTGGTCACCGATGAGCTGCTGGCCTTCTGCGCTGCAGTGGGCGACGGCGTGGCCAAGCTGATCGTGACCCGGGGCGATGGATTGCGCGGCTATGCGCCGCCGACGCCGGTACAACCACGGCGTCTGTTGCTGGCCAGCCCCTTGCCGGCCTATCCCGTCGGGCATGCCGAGCAGGGCGTCGAGCTGTTCCCCTGTGCGTTGCGCCTGGCCGAGCAGCCACGCCTGGCCGGCCTCAAACACCTCAACCGCCTCGAGCAGGTGCTGGCGCGCGCCGAATGGCAGGATTCCCGTTACGCGGAAGGTCTGTTGCGCGATCAGGCGGGGCGGCCCATCGAGGGCGTGTTCAGCAATCTGTTTCTGGTCAGTGACGGTCGACTGCTGACCCCGTCCCTGGAGCGCTGCGGCGTCGCTGGCGTGATGCGCGGCGCCTTGCTTGAGCAGGCGCACGCGTTGGGCATTGCTTGCGAAGTCCGCGACCTTGCCTTCGACGAATTGCTGGCGGCGCAGGAAATCTTTCTCTGCAACAGTGTCTATGGCGTCTGGCCGGTGCGCCGTCTTGAGACCCGTGTATGGCTGCCCGGGCCGCTCACCCGTAAACTGCAGGGCATCGCCCGCACCCTCCTGGATTGTTGAACGTGATACGTACATTGTTGAGGCTGCTCGTCGGCGGCCTGCTGTTGGTTGTCCTTGTACTGGGTTACGCCTTCTGGCAACAGCGCGCGGCGCTGCAACAGCCGCTGAAATTGGATGAAGCCAGGTTGCTGGATGTGCCGGCTGGTTCCACGCCGGTCGGGCTGATCAATCGTCTGGAGCGCGATGGCCTGCTGGAGGGCAGCCTCTGGCTGCGCCTGCACTGGCGTCTGTACCGTGCCGGCCAGACCCTGCACGGCGGTGAATACCGCCTGGAGCCCGGAATGACGGTCAACGAACTGTTCGAAGCCTGGGTCAGCGGCAAGGTGGTGCAGTACAGCCTGACCCTGGTGGAAGGCTGGAACATCCGTCAGTTGCGTGCCGCGCTGGCTGCCCAGGAAAAGCTGGAACAGACGCTGGCCGGGGTGGATGATGCCGAGCTCATGCGCCGGGTCGGCGAACCGGGCATGCACCCGGAAGGTCGCTTCTTTCCCGATACCTACCGCTACGTACGGGGCATGCGGGACATCGACCTGCTGATCCAGGCCAACCGCCGGCTGCGCCAGGTGCTGGCCGAAGAATGGGCGGCGCGGGCCACCGGGCTGCCCTACAAGAATGACTACGAGGCGCTGATCATGGCGTCGATCATCGAAAAGGAGACCGGTGTGCCCGCCGAACGCGGCCAGATTGCCGGCGTGTTCGTCCGCCGCCTGGAAAAGCGCATGCGCCTGCAGACCGACCCCACGGTGATCTACGGCATGGGCGAGCGCTATGCCGGCAAGATCCGCCGTAGCGATCTGCGCGAAGCCACGCCCTACAACACCTATGTGATCTCCGGCATGCCGCCGACGCCGATCGCCATGGTCGGCCGCGAGGCGATCCGCGCAGCGCTGCAGCCGGAGCCGGGCAACACCCTGTACTTCGTGGCCCGCGGCGATGGCAGCCATGTGTTCTCCTCCACGCTGGAGGAGCATCTGCGTGCCGTACGCCAGTATCAGCTCAAGCGTCGGGCCGACTATCGGTCGAGTCCGGCGCCCATCAGCAAGGAAACCCCGTGAGCGGCCTGTTTATCACCCTGGAAGGCCCGGAAGGTGCCGGCAAGACCACCAATCGCGAGTTTCTCGCCGAGCGCCTGCGCACTGCGGGGCACGAGGTTCTGCTGACCCGGGAGCCGGGCGGCACGCCGTTGGCCGAGCGCATTCGCGAGCTGCTGCTGGCGCCCAGCGATGAGCCGATGGCCACGGATACCGAACTGTTGCTGATGTTCGCCGCCCGCGCGCAGCACCTGGATCAGGTCATACGCCCAGCGTTGGCGGCCGGCAAGGTGGTGCTTTGCGATCGCTTCACCGATGCCACCTACGCCTATCAGGGCGGTGGGCGTGGTGTGAGCGAGGCGCGGATCGCCGTGCTTGAGGACTTCGTGCAGGGTACGCTGCGGCCGGATCTGACGTTGGTGTTCGATCTGCCGGTCGACGTCGGGCTGGCCCGGGCCGCGGCGCGCGGCCGGCTGGATCGCTTCGAGCAGGAGGGACGTGCGTTCTTCGAGGCTGTGCGCCAGACCTACCTGCGCCGCGCCGCCCTGAATCCGCAGCGCTACCGGATCATCGATGCCGGCCAGCCGCTGGTCGACGTCCAGCGCCAGCTCGAGCGTCTGCTGCCGGAACTGCTGGAGCGTCAGCCGTGAACGACATCCTTCCCTGGCAGGCGGCGTTGTGGAAACAGCTGGCCGGTCGACGGCAGCACGCCCATGCCTACCTGCTGCACGGCCCGCAGGGTACCGGCAAGCGCATCCTGGCCGAGCGCCTGATGGCACTGCTGCTCTGTCAGCAGCCGGTCGACGCGCAGGCGTGCGGCCAGTGCAAGGCCTGTCAGCTGCTGGCGGCCGGTACGCACCCGGACCACTACGTGCTGGAACCGGAAGAGGTCGACAAACCAATCAAGATCGACCAGGTGCGTGACCTGGTGAGCTTCGTGGTGCAGACCGCCCAGATGGGCGGGCGCAAGGTGGTGTTGCTGGAGCCGGCCGAGGCGATGAACCTGAATGCCGCCAACGCGCTGCTCAAGAGCCTGGAGGAGCCCTCCGGGGATACCGTGCTGCTGCTCATCAGCCATCAGCCCAGTCGCTTGCTGCCAACCATCAAGAGCCGTTGCGTGCAGCAGGCCTGCCCCCTGCCGGATCACAAGCAGAGTCTGGCCTGGCTGCGCCAGTCGCTGCCGGAGCTGGATGCCGACACGCTGGAGGCCTTGCTGGCACTGGCCGCCGGCTCGCCGCTGGCAGCGCAGCGGCTGCACGCCCAGGGCGTGCTGGACCAGCGCGCGCTGGTGGTGGAGGGCGTCAAGAAGCTGATCAAGCGCCAGCAGAGTCCCAGCCAGCTCGCCGAGGCTTGGAATGCCGTGCCGCTGTCGATGCTGTTCGACTGGTTCTGCGACTGGACACACCGGATGCTGCGTTTCCAGTTGACCGCCGACACGCGGGGGCTCGGCCCGGTGGACATGGCCAAGGTGATCGAATACCTGGCGGGCAAGGTTTCCCAGCCGCGTTTGCTGGTGCTGCAGGACTGGCTGCTGGAGCAGCGCCACAAGGTGCTGGGCAAGGCCAACCTCAACCGTGCGCTGCTTCTCGAAGCCCTGCTGGTGCAGTGGGCGGAGCTGCCGAGCCACGGCTAGAATCGTCCCTCGCCACCGTGAGGGAGACACCATGACCACGCCGAGTCCGGGAGCCCGCAATGGCATCCTGTCGCTGACCATCAAGGACAAGGCGGTGCTGTACGCCGCCTACATGCCGTTCATCAAGGGCGGCGGGCTGTTCATCCCCACCAGCAAGACCTATCGCCTCGGCGACGAGGTGTTCCTGTTGCTGAACCTGATGGACGAGCCGGAAAAGATTCCGGTAGCCGGCAGGGTGGCGTGGATCACGCCCCGCGGCGCCCAGGGCAACCGCGCGGCTGGCGTCGGCGTGCAGTTCAACGAGAGTGACAACATCGCCCGCAACAAGATCGAGACCTACCTGGCCGGCGCGCTCAAGTCCGACCGGGTTACGCACACCCTGTAGCGCTCTAAGGTGGCCATCGAGGGCGTATAATGCGTGCCCTCTTCGCCTTGCCGAGCCGTCTTGCCATGTTGGTCGATTCCCACTGCCACCTAGATCGCCTGGACCTTGCCGCTCACGGAGGTTCGCTGGATGCCGCGCTGCAGGCGGCACGTGAACGGGACGTGGGGCATTTCCTGTGCATTGGCGTCAGCGCCGCCAATGCCGCCACGGTTCGTGAGCTGAGTCAGCGTTACGGGGATGTGGACTGCTCGGTCGGTGTGCATCCCCTGGACCTGCAGCCTGGCGCCGAGCCGGCGCTCGACTGGCTGCTCGCCGAACTGGCGCATCCCCACGTGGTGGCAATCGGAGAAACGGGCCTGGACTACCACTACGAGCCGGAAGCCGCGGAGTTGCAGCAGGCATCCTTCCGTCTGCACCTGCAGGCGGCCCGCATCACCGGCAAGCCGGTGATCGTGCATACCCGGGCCGCGCGCGAGGATACCCTGACGCTGCTGCGCGAGGCGGATCTGCCCCAGGCGGGCGTGCTGCACTGCTTCACCGAGGATTGGGACATGGCGCGCGCGGCGCTGGATCTGGGGTTCTACATTTCCCTCTCCGGTATCGTCACCTTCCGCAACGCAGACATGCTCCGCGAGGTCGCCCGGCAGGTTCCGGCGGACCGGCTGCTGGTGGAAACGGATGCCCCGTATCTCGCGCCGATGCCCCATCGTGGCAAGCCCAATCTCCCGCAGTATGTGCGCGAGGTGGCCGAGTTTCTCGCCGAACTGCGCAGCGTTCCCTATGCCACTCTGGCTGAGCAGACCACCGCGAACTTCAGGCGCCTGTTCCCGCTGGCGCGTGTCCGTCAGGCCTGAGCCAAGGCATAAAAAAACCCGGATTCTGGGGGATGAATCCGGGTTAAGGACCATTAGGAGTAAAAACAAGCAAGGGTACGCACTCCAGTACCCTCTGCCGCCGTCAGGCATTGGGGGAAATGCCAGAACGGTTTTGGCAGTATGGCCAGAGCCGCTGGAATGGCCGGTGACCGTCTATATCTTTTCGTAATCAATATACGTGTGTTGAGAACCTACCTCTCTGCCAACTGGCTTATCGCGCGGATCGTCTCCTCTAGCACCTGACCGGTGGTATAGAAGTGGGGTGACAGGCGAATGCCGGCACCGCGCTGGGCGCAGACGATCTGTTGCCGACGCAGTGCTTCGAACAGCTCGCCCTGGTCCCGGCCGTCAAGGGTGAAATTCAGGATGCCGGCGCGGCGCTCGGTGTCCTGCGGGCTATGGATGGTGAGTCCCGGGATGTTCAGCAATCCCTGCTGCAGGTGTTCCATACGCTCCGCCAACTGGCTGGCGACTCGCGCCATGCCCACTTCTTCAAGCAGCGAAAGGCTGGCTTCCAGCGCCATGCTGGCCAGCATGTTCGGGCTGCCGCATTCGAAGCGCCGCGCACTGCGGGCTGGCTGCCAGTCCTGGCGCAAGTAGTCGCCGGCATGTTCCAGCATGTGCCAGCCGTATTCGTGCAGGGTCAGTTGTTCGCGCAGGTCGCTGCGGCAGTAGAACACTCCGAGGCCTTCCGGGCCGAGCATCCACTTGTGGCCGTCAGCGACCACGAACGCACAGCGTGCATCTTGTACATCGAAGGGCAGGGCGCCCAGATGCTGGATGGCGTCCACGCAGAACAGCACGCCGCGGGCGGCACAGCCTTCGCCGAGACGGGAAAGGTCCAGCCGCAGACCGCTGGCGTATTGCACCGAGCTGATCGACAGCAGCCGGGTACGCGGCCCACAGGCGGCCAGCAGGTCGGCTTCCGGGTCCGCGCCGCTCAGACTGACCTGCCGCACCTCGACGCCATGGCGCGCCAGCGCCTGCCAGACGACCCGGTTCGAGGGAAATTCCTCGTCGCTGATCACCACCTGGTCGCCCGGGCGCCAGTCCAGCCCGAAGGCAATGAAGGACAGGCCTTCCGAGGTGTTCTTCACCAGTGCGATGTCATCGGTGGAGGGTGCATTGAGCAACCGGGCCAGGCGCTGGCGCAGGCGATGTTCCACCTTGAGCCACTCGGGATAGTCGCGGGCGCCGATGGTGGCGTTCTGCTCCGCGAAGGCGGCGACCGCGCGTGCCGCGCGTTGCGGCCACGGGGCCACCGCCGCGTGGTTGAGGTAACGCAAGCCTTCCGGCTGGGGGAACTCGGCAAGCAGATCAGCCATGGTGGCTCCGTACAATTTTTTGCGGGTCAGGCATAATAGCGAGCTTCAACCGTGAGCTGCGCAGTCCTTATGCACAAAGAACCCCGCAAGGTCCGAGAGTTTCGCCGTCGTGAGCAGGAGATTCTGGATACTGCTCTGAAGCTGTTCCTCGAGCATGGTGAAGACAGTGTCACTGTCGAGATGATCGCGGATGCCGTGGGCATCGGCAAAGGCACCATCTACAAGCACTTCAAGTCCAAGGCCGAAATCTACCTGCGGCTAATGCTCGACTATGAGCGCGACCTGAACGAGCTGCTCCACTCCGATAACGTGGATCGCGATCGGGAAGCGCTGTCGCGTGCCTATTTCGAGTTCCGCATGCGTGACCCGCAGCGCTACCGCCTGTTCGACCGCCTGGAAGAGAAGGTGGTCAAGAGCAACCAGGTGCCGGAGCTGGTGGAGAAACTGCACAAGATCCGGGCCTCGAACTTCGAGCGGCTGACCCAGTTGATCAAGGGGCGGATAGCCGAGGGCAAGCTGGAGGATGTCCCACCGTATTTCCACTACTGCGCCGCCTGGGCGCTGGTGCATGGCGCGGTGGCGCTTTACCACTCGCCGTTCTGGAGCAGCGTGCTCGAGGATCAGGAAGGGTTCTACCAGTTCCTGATGGACATTGGTGTGCGCATGGGTAACCGGCGCAAGCGTGACACTGAAACACCGGCCAGCTGAGCAGCTGGCGCGGAAGCTGCATCGCAGGGCGGCACGCCGGTTTATCGGCATCGGTAGCGAGGAAATCAGGATGTACAGGGCGATCGGTCTGGGTGTGCTGTTGTCGCTGGGCGGCTGCATAGCAGTCAGCGACATGGTCGAGGCGACGCGCGAGCAATTCGCCGATGTCGGCCTGCTCGACCACAGCCAGACGCAGCGAGGTGCCTCGCGCCGCCTGCAGGCCGATTCCTTCATCTATATTGCCCAAGACGATTATCCGGCCAGCCCGGATGCCGTGCGGAGCAACGCGCTGGCGGATGAGGCCTACCGCAGCTTCACGGAGTATTTCCCCCAGGTACGTCGCGCCGAGGCGCCGCTGTCGCTCCAGCAGGCCCTTGTCCGGGCACAGTCGGCCGGGGCGCATTACCTGCTATTCGGGCGTGTGGCCGGCGAGGATGATCGCATCGGCACGCTGATCGAATGGGAAGACCAGCAAAGCCTTGACCGCCTGGGCGTCGACCGGGGGGTGGTGCAGCTGCTGCTGATCGAGACAGCCACTCGCTTTCCGGTGGATGCGGCGCGCATCACCACGCGGGGCGGCTTGCTGACCCTTTACGAAACCCGGCCCCAGGACCTGTTGGGCGCTCCCCTGCGGCAATACGCCCGGAGCCTGCGCGGCCTGAACTGATCGGGAGCGCGACATGAGCGAGCGTGGCAATCCCGGGGATCTGCTGTCACGAATCCCCGCCGGGGAAGGCAAGGGTCTTCCTCCTGTTCATCTCTGGAATCCGCCGTTCTGCGGCGATATCGACATGCGCATTGCCCGGGATGGAACCTGGTACTACCTGGGTACGCCGATCGGACGCAAGCCGATGGTCAAGTTGTTCTCCAGCGTTCTACGCAAGGATGGCGACGACTATTTCCTGGTCACTCCGGTGGAGAAGGTCGGTATCCGCGTGGATGACGCGCCGTTCGTGGCGGTGACCCTGGCTCTGGAAGGCGATGGCGAGCAGCAGCGGCTTCGTTTCACTACCCAGGTGGACGACGAGGTTGTGGCCGGTGCCGCACATCCTTTGCGGGTCGAGTTGGACTGTGACAGTGGCGAGCCTTCGCCCTACCTGCGGGTGCGCGCCAATCTGGACGCGCTGATCCATCGCAATGTGTTTTACCAATTGGTCGAGCTGGCGGTGGAGCGGGAGATTGATGGCCAGCTCTGGCTGGGGGTATGGAGCGACGGGGAATTCTTTCCCATCGGCCAGGCCTGAGGGTGGCGTGAATGAAAAAGCTCCCGGATGGGAGCTTTTTCGTTTCGGCGGGGAGGGCGGGAAACCCACTCTCCTGCTGAAAATTTAAATGAAATCAAGCGGTTACGCTTGTTACATGTTGGGGTAGTTGGGTCCGCCGGCGCCTTCCGGAGCCACCCAGGTGATGTTCTGGGCGGGGTCCTTGATGTCGCAGGTCTTGCAGTGCACGCAGTTCTGGGCATTGATCTGGAAGCGCTTGCTGCCGTCGTTGCTGATCACTTCGTACACGCCGGCCGGGCAGTAGCGCTGCGCCGGTTCGTCGTATTTCGGCAGGTTCTGTTCAATCGGCAGGTTCGGATCGGCCAGCTTGAGGTGGACCGGCTGGTCTTCCTCGTGGTTGGTGTTGGACAGGAACACCGAAGACAGCTTGTCGAAGCTCAGTTTGCCGTCCGGCTTCGGATACTCGATCTTCTGGCTCTCGGCAGCCGGCTTCAGGCACGCGTAGTCCGGCTTGTTGTCGTGCAGGGTGAACGGCATCTTGCCGCCGAACCAGTTCTGGTCGATGTAGTTGAAGGCGCCGCCTACCAGTGCGCCCCACTTGTGCATGGCCGGGCCGAAGTTGCGGCTGCGGAACAGCTCGTCATACAGCCAGCTGGCCTTGAACGATTCGACATAGTTGTCCAGCGTGTCGCCGCCCTCGCGGCCGGCAGCCAGCGCTTCCGCCACGGCGTCGGCCGCGAGCATGCCGGATTTCATGGCGGTGTGGCTGCCCTTGATCTTGGCGAAGTTCAGGGTGCCCAAGTCACAGCCGATCAGTGCGCCCCCGGCGAAGACCATCTTCGGCAGCGAGTTCAGGCCGCCCTTGCAGATGGCGCGGGCGCCATAGGCCACGCGCTTGCCGCCTTCCAGGTACTGGGCGACCACCGGGTGATGCTTGTAGCGCTGGAACTCATCGAACGGCGACAGGTAGGGGTTGGAGTAGGCCAGGTCAACGATCAGGCCCACGACCACCTGGTTGTTTTCCAGGTGATACAGGAAGGAGCCGCCCAGGGCGCTGTTGCCGGTTACGTCCAGCGGCCAGCCAGCGGTGTGCACCACCAGGCCGGGCTCGTGCTTGGCCGGGTCGATGTCCCAGATTTCCTTGATGCCGATGCCGTAGTGCTGGGCATCCGCTTCGGAATCCAGGTTGTAGCGCTTGATCAGCTGCTTGCCGATGTGGCCACGGCAGCCTTCGGCGAACAGGGTGTACTTGGCGCGCAGTTCCATGCCCGGGGTGTACATGCCGTCCTTCGGGTTGCCTTCGCGGTCGACACCCAGGTCGCCGGTGATGATGCCGCGCACCACGCCGTTCTCGTCGATCAGCGCTTCCTGGGCGGCGAAGCCGGGGTAGATTTCCACGCCCAGGCCTTCGGCCTGCTGGGCCAGCCAGCGGCACAGGTTGCCCAGGGAGATGATGTAGTTGCCTTCGTTGTGCATGGTCTTGGGCACGAACAGGCCAGGCAGTTTCTTGCCGCCAGTGGCGCTGGTCAGCATGTAGATGTCATCGCGAGTGACCGGCGTGTTCAGCGGAGCGCCGAGTGCCTTCCAGTCCGGGAACAGCTCTTCGAGCGCGCGCGGCTCGAAGACGGCGCCGGAGAGAATGTGGGCGCCGACTTCGGAACCCTTCTCGACCACGCAGACACTGATTTCCTGGCCGGCTTGCGCGGCGTTCTGCTTCAGCCGGCAAGCGGCGGAAAGGCCTGCGGGGCCGGCGCCGACGATGACGACGTCGAATTCCATATATTCGCGTTCCACAACTATCTCCTGCATCAAGGCTCTGGGTGTGCGTTATGACTGGCCATCATACCTGCGAGCTCAGGTCGGCGCATTATACAAGCACCTTTTAGAGATCCAATACAAACGTTTGTTTGAAAGCCGTCAAGCCCTGATAGACTCTGCGTTCCAGCCTCCCGAACGGGTGATTTTCTTGTATTGACCGCATGGGGGGTTGCGGTCAAGATACGAGCGGTTTTGCGGTCGCCGTATGGTTCGACAGTCGGTTCCGGCCGGCAGGCAACCCTCGCCAGTGCGCTGGCGACACTACTTTCAACCGGAAAAATAACGAGGAATCCATGAAGGTTCTTGTAGCTGTCAAGCGAGTGGTCGACTACAACGTCAAGGTTCGCGTCAAGGCGGACAACTCCGGCGTCGACCTCGCCAACGTCAAGATGTCGATGAACCCCTTCTGCGAAATTGCCGTTGAAGAAGCGGTTCGTCTGAAGGAAAAGGGCATCGCCAGCGAAATCGTCGTCGTGTCCGTCGGCCCGAACGCCGCACAGGAGCAGCTGCGCACCGCGCTGGCCCTGGGCGCCGACCGCGCCATTCTGGTCGAGAGCAACGAGGAGCTGAACTCCCTGGCCGTGGCCAAGCTGCTCAAGGCCGTGGTCGACAAGGAACAGCCGCAGCTGGTCATCCTCGGCAAGCAGGCCATCGACAGCGACAACAACCAGACCGGCCAGATGCTGGCCGCGCTGACCGGCTACGCCCAGGGCACCTTCGCCTCCAAGGTGGAAGTGGCTGGCGACAAGGTCAACGTCACCCGCGAGATCGACGGCGGTCTGCAGACCGTGGCGCTGAGCCTGCCGGCCATCGTCACCACCGACCTGCGCCTGAACGAGCCGCGCTACGCCTCGCTGCCGAACATCATGAAGGCCAAGAAGAAGCCGCTGGACGTGGTCACCCCGGACGCCCTGGGCCATGTCCCTTATCCCAATCTGCCGCTGCCGCCCCCCCCTACCTGCACTATCTCCTATCTCTACGCCTCTTTTACCAAACACCCACAA
>NZ_JRUD01000042.1 GCF_000802425.1 Pseudomonas flexibilis
CCCTGGCCCGCGAGCTGGTCGGCATCGGCGCCAGCAAGGCCGAGGCCATCATCGCCCACCGCCAGGCCCACGGCCCGTTCGCCACCGTGGATGAGCTGCTGGAAGTCAAAGGTATTGGCACTGCCATCCTGGAGAAGAACCTCAACAGGCTGAGCGTGCAGTAAGGCCACTCGTGGCACCGGAAGCCGGCCCTTGGGCCGGCTTTTTCATGGGCGGCTGGTGAGAGTCCAGCGGCCAAAACGAAAAAGCCCCGACTTGCGTCAGGGCTTTGAATTTGGCTCCGCGACCTGGACTCGACGGCGCAGCCGAACGCGCTTCAGCGCGGCCCCGAAGGGGTGAGGCCCGCAGGGCCGAATAACCTGGGACGCAGTCCCTGGTGAGAGTCCAGCGGCCAAAACGAAAAAGCCCCGACTTACGTCAGGGCTTTGAATTTGGCTCCGCGACCTGGACTCGAACCAGGGACCCAATGATTAACAGTCATTTGCTCTACCGACTGAGCTATCGCGGAACAGCGCCGCGTATCTTACTGATTCAAAACGGGAAGTCAACAGCCGTGGCTGGGGGTGGCGGGCGGCGGTTCCTTCCCGGTGAATCTGCGTTAGTCTGACTGCATGGCAGCGTCGCACCGCGCCGAGCATTTCAGGAGTCCAGCATGCATCCCCGTATCCAGGCCATCACCCAGCGGCTGATCGAACGCAGTCGACCCACGCGCGCCGCCTACCTGGCGCAGATGCGCGAGGCGGCGGACAGGGGGCCGCGGCGCAGCTCGCTGCCCTGCGCCAACCAGGCCCATGGCATGGCCGGCTGTTCCCGCTCCGACAAGCAGCGGCTGCGCCTGCCCGATCAGGCCAGCGTGGCCATCGTCTCGGCCTACAACGATGTGCTTTCCGCACACCAGCCGTACCAGTACTTCCCGGCGATCATCAAGGGCGCGCTGGACGAGATTGGCTCGGTGGGCCAGTTCGCCGGCGGCGTGCCGGCCATGTGCGATGGCGTGACCCAGGGTGAGGCGGGCATGGAACTGAGCCTGGCCAGCCGCGAAGTCATCGCCATGTCCACTGCCGTGGCGCTGTCCCACAACCTGTTCGACGCGGCGCTGTGCCTAGGCATCTGCGACAAGATCGTCCCCGGCCTGCTGCTCGGTGCGCTGCGCTTCGGTCACCTGCCGGTGATCTTCATTCCCGGCGGGCCGATGCCCTCCGGGCTGTCCAACGAGAAGAAAGCCGCGGTGCGCCAGCTGTACGCGGAAGGCAAGGCGACCCGCGAGGAACTGCTCGAGTCGGAGATGAAGTCCTACCACAGCCCCGGCACCTGCACCTTCTACGGCACCGCCAACACCAACCAGGTGATGCTGGAGGTGATGGGCCTGCAGCTGCCCGGCTCGTCCTTCGTCACGCCCTACACGCCGCTGCGCAACGAACTGACCGCCGAGGCGGCGCGGCAGGTCACCCGCCTGACGCGGCACAGCGGCAGCTACCTGCCGCTTTGCGAGATCGTCGACGAGAAGAGCATCGTCAATGCGGTGGTCGCGCTGCTGGCCTCCGGCGGCTCGACCAACCACAGCCTGCACATCCCGGCCATCGCCCGCGCCGCCGGCATCCTGCTGGACTGGCAGGACATGACCGAGCTGTCAGCCGTGGTGCCCACCCTCGCCCGGCTGTACCCCAACGGCAGTGCCGACGTGAACCATTTCCACGCGGCCGGCGGCACGCCGTTCCTGATGGCCACGCTGCTGGACGCCGGCTTGCTGCACGCCGATGTCAACACGGTGATGGGGCAGGGCCTGCACGCCTACCGCCAGGAACCGTATCTGCTCAGTCAGACCCTCGAGCTGGCCTGGCGACCGGCACCGGCGGCGAGCCTGGACGAGAACGTCCTGCGCCCGGTGGTCCGACCCTTCGCCGCCGAGGGCGGCCTGCGCCTGATGGAGGGCAACCTGGGGCGCGGCATCATGAAGATCTCCGCCGTCGCGCCCGAGCACCGCGTGGTGCAGGCGCCGGCGCGGGTCTTTGCCGACCAGGCCGAACTGGCTGCCGCCTTCCAGGCTGGTGAGCTGGAGCGCGATTTCGTCGCTGTGGTGCGCTTCCAGGGGCCGCGCGCCAATGGCATGCCCGAGCTGCACAAGCTCACGCCGTTCCTCGGCGTGCTGCAGGACCGTGGCTACAAGGTGGCGCTGGTCACCGACGGGCGCATGTCTGGCGCCTCCGGCAAGGTGCCGGCGGCGATCCACCTGTATCCCGAGGCCCATGAGGGCGGCCCGCTGGCGCGGCTGCGTGACGGGGATATCATCCGCGTGGACGGCGAGCAGGGGCGCGTGGAAGTGCTGCTGGACGAGGCCGAATGGCAGTCCCGCTCACCGCTGGCGCCGCCGCCGGATCCTGGCGTGGGCAGCGGCCGCGAGCTGTTTGCCTTCATGCGCGCGGCCTTCGGTCCGGCGGAGCAGGGCGCCAGCGTGTTCAGCGCCCGCCTGGAACAGTTGCGCCAAGCCTGAAAACAAGAGGAGTCGATGTGATTTATCTACTGGATCTGCCGCTCGATGTCGTGGCGCACAGCCACAGCGATGCGGCACGCAGTGCGCAGCAGCTGGCCGAAACGGTGGCCGAGGCCTTGCGCGAGGCGATTGAAAGCCATGGGCGCGCCAGCCTGGTGGTCTCGGGTGGGCGCAGCCCGGTGGCCTTCTTCCAGTGCCTGTCCCGCGCCGAGCTGGACTGGTCGCAGGTAGTGGTGAGCCTGGCCGACGAGCGCTGGGTCGATCCACGCAGCACCCAGAGTAACGAGTACCTGGTGTGCAACTATCTGCTGCAGGGGCGCGCCGCCTCGGCGTCGTTCATCGGCCTGCATCAGCCTGCCGATTCGCTGGAGGCGGCCGCCGAGGCTGCCGAGTCCGCCCTCGAGGCGCTGCCGCAACCCATCGACGTGCTGGTGCTCGGCATGGGCGAGGACGGCCACACCGCCTCGTTGTTCCCCGACAGCCCGAACCTGGCGCAGGCCCTCGATCCGGAAGGCAGCCGTCGCTGCCTGCCCATGCAGGCACCGACGGAGCCCCGCGAGCGCCTGACACTCACCGCCCCAATGCTCCTGGCTGCGCGCCACCAACTGCTAGTGATCAGCGGTACGGCGAAGGTGGAAACTCTGCGCCGCGCCATCGCCGGTAACGACGTGCGGGAAATGCCGATCCGCGCCTTCCTGCACTACCCGTTGGAAATCCACTGGCACCCCGAGTGATCGTGGGACCTGTGGGAGATTCTATGTT
>NZ_JRUD01000043.1 GCF_000802425.1 Pseudomonas flexibilis
ATGGTTAGTGAGAGGGTTGAGTGTGGTAGTATGAGAAGGGTTGTGTTGCAGATAGCAGGCGGTCTGATTTTTATTTTGTAAAGAATACTGGCACCTCCACGAGCGACGCGTAGTGAGGCGTCAGCAGCTTCCAATGTGTATAAGGGACTGGTACCGGGGTTTCCGCTCCCACAAACAGGCGGCGGCCTGCACGGAGCCCCGAAGGAGCGAATTCATTCGCGAGCTTTGGGGCGTCCGGCCAGAGGCGCCCGAAAAAAGCTCGCGGACAAGTCCGCGCCCACATGCCCCCGGCAGCGTCTTATTCCACTCGCGCCTCGACCACCGCTTCCACGCGGCGGTTGATGGCCCGACCTTCCTCGCTGTCATTGTCCGCCACCGGGCGGGCCTCGCCGAAGCCAATGGCATCGACCCGGCCGGGCTGGATGCCGAACTCGCTCACCAGCACTTCACGCACGGCCATGGCCCGACGCTCGGAAAGACTCTGGTTGTAGGCCTCGGTGCCCACCGAATCGGTGTGTCCTTCCACCACCGTGGTGGTCTGCGGGAACTGCTTCATGAACTCCGCTACGTCGCGGATATCCGCGTAGCTTTCCGGCTTGACGACCTGACGGTCGAAATCGAATTTCACATCCAGCTCGACCCGCAGGGTCTCCGCGGGTGCTGGCTCGATGATTTCCTCTTCGACCTCCACCAGCGTCACGACCTCCTGTTCCTGGCCCTGGCCTTGCGCCCAGCAATAGCCGCCCGCCGTGGCAGCGGCGATCAACGCGCCCCAACCCGCGTAGCTGCTGCTCTCGAAGGCGCCGAGCGCCGCTCCCGTAACGCCGCCGACCGCCGCGCAGGTCGGCCAGTCGCTCTTCTGCATGCCGGCGCAGCCACTCAGCACGCCGGTCAGCACCACCAACGGTATCGCGTTTCTAACGATGCTCATCACGTTCTCCTGGATAATCGGTGTTGCCGATAGCCAGTGAGTTAAGCAGCACATTGAATGCGCGCTAGCGCACAGCACCCGAGACAACTTCATCACACCCAGGGACTCGCAGACGCAGGCGGCAGGCACTTACGACCAATGGCACGCGCGGACACTTGCGCGTCCCGCTCGGCGCCCGCCTTCACCTATGATTGGCACCCGAGTCGAACGCGAGTGAGCACCATGTCCCCCGCCTGTCCCTGCACCAGCGACAAGCCGCTGTCCACCTGTTGCGGCCGCCATCACGCCGGCCTGCCGGCCCCCAGCGCCGAGCAGCTGATGCGCTCGCGCTACAGCGCCTACGTTCTGGGTCTGATCGATTACCTGGTCACCACCACCCTGCCGGCACAGCAGGCGGGCCTGGACCGTGAGGCCATGGCAGCCTGGAGCGCGCAGAGCGTATGGCTCGGCCTGGAGGTGGAGCAGGCCGAGGTGCTGGGCGGTACCCCCGAACACGCGCGTGTGACCTTTACTGCCCGCTGGCACGATGCAAACGGCGATCACAGCCACCGAGAATGCTCGGCTTTCGTGCAGCGTGACGGCCGCTGGTACTTCATCGATCCCACCGTACCGCTGCAGGCCGGCCGTAACGACCCCTGTCCCTGTGGAAGTGGGCTGAAGTTCAAGAAATGTTGTGCTTCTTACCTTTGATCCTCTGACCATTACGGTAGGAATACTGGCGGCCGGCCGCTACAATCGAGCGCACTTCACAGCCGTGTCCCATGCCCATGCCCCTGGCCAAGAACGCACTCGTCGCCAGCCTGCTGCTCGGTCTCGCCCTGCTAGGCGGCTGCTCCACCTGGATGAGCGGCTCCTTCCAGGATCCGGAAATCCGCCTGCTGCGGGTGGAAACCATCGAAGCGCGTCTCGACGAACAACTGTTTCGCCTGCATTTCGAGATCAGCAATCCGAACTCCCGCAGCCTGCCGGTGCGCAACCTGAGCTACAGCCTGTTTCTCAATGACATTCCCCTGGCGCGGAACCAGGATGAACGCTCCCTGATCGTTCCGGGCAATGACGTGCGTCGCTTCGGCGCCAACCTGCACACCAACCTGTGGCGGCATATTCGCGAGATCACCCGGCTCCTGGAGAAACCCGACCAGCCCGTGCAGTACCGGCTGGAGGGCACTCTGAAGGCCGGGCTGCTGTTCGGACGGGACGTGCGGTTTTCCCGCAGCGGCGAGATAATCCCCCGCGACCACATACCGGAGTAGCTCCATGACGCAACAACCCCATGTCCACGGTCCGCACTGCGACCACGACCACGACCATGAGCATGATCACGGCCATGTGCACGGCCCGCACTGCAACCATGCCCCGCAGGAGCCGACACGCAACCCGCTGAAGGCCATCGGCCGCAACGACCCTTGCCCCTGCGGCAGCCAGAAGAAATACAAGAAGTGCCACGGTGCCTGAGTTCCCGCTGCCACTGCTGATCGCCGCGCTGGCGATCATTGGCCTGCTGGCAGGCTATGCCCTGTGGTTGTGGCGGCAGGTCTGGCAGCGCCAGCGCCAGCAACAGGCACAGGACCGCCAACAGCGCGAGCGGCTCGGCGAGGATTTGCGCATCCTCGCCAGCAGCCTGCTTGACGGCCAGTTACCGATGATCGAAGGCGCGATCCGCATCAAGGTGCTGATCGACAACTACAACACCACGCTCAGCCAGAGCGCTCACAGCGCCGTGTTCCACAGCCTCTACGCCGCCACCGCCGACGTGCCCACCCATGCCGCCTGGCAGGCACTGAGCGCCGAGGAACGCACCCAATACCGCAGCCGTTTCGCCGCCCTGGAGCGCGAACATGGCGAGGCGCTGCGGACGGCTGCGAAATGGCTGCTGGAGCAGCGACTGGGCTAATCTGGGTACGCCTGACGCTGAGCGGTCAGGTTGTTTTGACAGGGTGGCCATGGAAATGGTGTCCGCCCTCCCCGCATGGATGCTTTTATGACCCCGCCTCTGCTTCGCGCCCTTGCCCTGACACTCCTGCTGGCGGTGGGCGGCTGTCATGCGCTGCTCGACGGCCACTATCGCGATACCCTGCCGCCAGAACAAGGCAGCATCACCCTCGAAGGACTGCATAAGCCTGTGTCGGTGCGCCGCAACGCGCTGGGCATGCCCTTCATCGAAGCCGACAGCCTGGCCGATGCCTCATTCGCCCTCGGCTACGTGCATGCCACCGACCGCCTGGCGCAGATGGAGGGCATGCGGCTGATGGCCGCCGGGCGGCTCGCCGAGATGCTGGGTGCCGGCGTGCTGGACATCGACCGTTTCATGCGCACCGTGGATCTGGAACGGGCCGCCAAGGCGCTGCAACGTGGCGTGTCCCCCGAGGTCATGCACCTGCTGGAACGCTATGCGCAGGGCGTGAACCGTTACCTGGCCCTCCACCAGGGGCGCCTGCCCCTGGATCTGGACGCCGCCGGACACCACCCCGAGCCCTGGACCCCGAGGGCCTCGCTCCTGGTGTTCTGCCTGCTCAACTTCGGGCTGGCCGCCAACCTGCAGGAAGAAATCGCCGCGCTGGCGCTGGCCCAGCGGGTAGGCACAGAACGGCTGGCCTGGCTGCTGCCTGTCTATCCCGACGAACCCCTGCCCTTCGATGAAACGGCCAAGCTGGCCGAGTTGACGCTGCAAGCACACATTCCCGGCCTCGGGGAGCTGGCTGCAACCGGCCAGAAGATCGCCGCAACCCGTCTGCTGGGGGCCGCCGCGTCCAACAACTGGGCCGTTGCCCCCGCCCGAAGCACGGCCGGAAAGAGCCTGCTGGCCAACGACACCCATCTGCCGCTGGCCATGCCGTCCTACTGGAACTATGTGCACCTGCGCACGCCGGAGCTGCAGGGCGCCGGCGTCGCCATCGCCGGCCTCCCGGCCGTGGTCGCAGGCTTCAACGGCTCGCTGGCCTGGGGCATGACCATGGTCATGGGCGACAACCAGGATCTGTTCCTGGAGCAACTGGTCGAGGGGCGTGACGGACAATGGCTCTACCTGGCCGAAGGCGAGTGGCAACCCACCCGGCAGCGCCGGGAAACCTTCATCATCAAAGGGCAGCAACCGGTCAGCGAGATCATCCACGAAACACGCAACGGTCCGCTGCTCAATGCCGTGCTGACCGAACCCCGCCATATGCTGCAACCCCGAGCCCTGCAGAGCGGCTACGGGCTGGCCTACCGCAGCATTCAGAACGAGACTGACCAGAGCGTGGATGCGTTCTTCGCCCTGTCGCGCGCCAAATCGGTGACCGACGCCTTCGAGGCCAGCCGTGGCGTGCGCGCCATGGCGCTGAACATCCTGTTCGCCGATGCCGACAGCATCGGCTGGCAGGTCACCGGACGCTATCCGCAACGCGCCCGCGGGCAGGGACTGCTGCCCTCGCCGGGCTGGGACGACCGCTACGGCTGGAAGGGCTATGTCGACCCGGCTCGTCACCCCAGCGCCCGGAATCCGAAGAGCGGCTGGCTGGGGACGGCGAACCATCGCAGCGTGCCGGCGGACTTTCCGGTGCGCCTGAGCAGCTCCTGGTATTACCCGGAGCGCGCCGAGCGCCTGGCCCAGGTGCTGGCCGCTGGCCCCCATGATCGCGACAGCATGATTGCCCTGCAGTACGACCAGACCAGCCCATTCGTCCTCAAGCTGCAGGCCATGCTGCGCGCGCCCGCCATGGCCGAAGCGCTGGAAAGCGCGCTGCTGGCCCTGGCGCCCCCCGAACAATCCCGTGCCCGTGAGGCCCTGGAACGCCTGCTGGCCTTCGACGGCGCGCTGACGGCCGATTCGGCGGATGCCGCACTCTACGCCGCCTTCCTGCATGAAAGCGCGCGGCAGATCTTCCTCGACGAACTGGGACCGGAAGATGATCCGGCTTGGCAAGCGCTGGTGCAGGCCGCCAACACGTCCTACTCGGCCCAGGCCGACCACCTGCTGGGACGCGACGACAGCCCGTTCTGGGACGACACGAGCACTCCGGAAGCCGAGGACAAGCCCGCCATCCTGGCCCGCAGCCTGGCGGCCGCCACGGCGTTGCTGGAGCAGCGATTGGGCACCGATCGCGAAGCCTGGCGCTGGGATGCGCTGCACCGCTACCACTGGGTCACCGACGGCAGCAAGCTGGCCCCCTACCTGGGCTTCACCCAGCGCCATGGCCTGCAGGCACTTGCCGGTTACGTGGATCGCGGTCCGTATCCGGCCGGCGGCGATCACAGCACCCTGAACGTGGCAGCCTATCGCTGGGGCGAATCCTTCGACACCTGGTTGATCCCGGCCATGCGCATCGTCGTGGATTTCGCGGCGGAGGAGCCTATGCAAGGCCTCAACAGCAGCGGCCAGTCCGGCAATCCTGCCAGCCCGCATTACGCAGACGGCATTCAGGCGTGGCTGGACGCCGACTATCAGGTGTTTCCCTTCCGCGCAGATAACCAGACCCACGTGTACGGGGAGCGGCGGTTGTGGTTGCTGCCGTAGGGGCAGCTGCCCAATAAGCCGGTTACAGGCCCTTGACGGCGAAAATGCCCGCGGCGTTGCGCCAGTAACCCTTGTAGTCCATGCCGTAGCCGAAGATGTAGCGATCCTCGCAGGGCAGACCGACATAATCGGCCTTCAGGTCCGGACGGGCCTTGCGGTCATGAACCTTGTCGATCAGTACGGCGGTGTGCACCTCGCGGGCACCGGCATGCCGGCAGAAGTCGACGATCGCCGCCAGGGTGTGCCCTTCGTCGAGAATGTCGTCGATGATCAGCACGTCGCGGTCCATGAACGACACTTCCGGCTTGGCTTTCCAGAACAGTTCGCCGCCGCTGGTTTCGTTGCGGTAGCGCGTAGCGTGCAGATAGGAAAGCTCGAGCGGGAAATCCAGTTGGGTCAGCAGCTTGCCGGCAAAAATCAGCCCACCGTTCATCACGCAGAACACCACCGGATTGCGTTCGGCCAGGTTGGTGTTGATGTCCTCGGCCACCCGACTGATGGCGGCCTCGATTTGCGCATTGCTGTACAGACAGTCGGCTTCGGCCATCACCTGGCGAATGTGGGCGAGATCGGGCATGAAAAAAATCCTCTTGCTGCTGGGATTCGGCAAAAACGAAGCGCGAAAGGTATGCCCCGAGCAGCCATCAGGCAAGTTTCGGTGCTCACCGGTTGCGTACAGTCTTCGTGAAGCGCCCCCCCTTGACGAGAATCTGCCGCAGCCACCGACAAAGACCGTTTTTTTGCTGATACCTGCATGCTATTTGCTTTACCCTAGCGCGATTTTTTGCCCGCCCCCTGCCGGAGAACCTCCATGCCTATCCGAGAGATCCGCCACCCGCTGATCCGCCACAAGCTCGGCCTGATGCGCCGGGCCGATATCAGCACCAAGAATTTCCGCGAACTTGCCCAGGAAGTGGGCGCCCTGCTCACCTACGAAGCGACCAATGATCTGCCACTGGAGAACTACGAGATCCAGGGCTGGAACGGCACGGTCACCGTCGAGAAGATCGCCGGCAAGAAAATTACCGTGGTACCGATCCTGCGTGCCGGCATCGGCATGCTGGATGGCGTGCTCCAGCTGATTCCCAGCGCCAAGGTGAGCGCGGTGGGCATCGCCCGCAACGAGGAAACCCTGCAGGCACACACCTACCTGGAAAAGCTGGCGCCGGAAATCGACGAGCGCCTGGCGCTGATCATCGATCCCATGCTGGCCACCGGCGGCTCGATGGTCGCCACCATCGACCTGCTGAAGAAGGCCGGCTGCAAGGAAATCCGCGCCATGGTGCTGGTGGCTGCGCCGGAAGGCATCGCGGTGGTGGAAAAGGCCCACCCGGACGTGCAGATCTTCACCGCCTCCATCGACCAGGGGCTTAACGAACACGGCTACATCATTCCCGGCCTGGGCGATGCCGGCGACAAGATCTTCGGCACCAAGCAAAAGGACAGCTGAGCATGAGCGACACTTTCAAGGACCCGATTTTGCGCCAGGGGATTGCCGGCGCGCAGATGCTGTTCGTGGCCTTCGGCGCCCTGGTGCTCATGCCGCTGCTGACCGGCATGGACCCCAACGTGGCGCTGTTCACCGCGGGCATCGGCACCCTGCTGTTCCAGCTGGTGACCCGCCGCGAGGTGCCGGTGTTCCTGGCCTCCAGCTTCGCCTTCATCGCACCGATCATGGCGATCAAGGGTGAAGTGGGTCTGCCGGCCGTATTGGGCGGCATCATCGCCGCCGGCGTTGTGTATGTCTTGCTCAGTTTCGCGGTGAAACTGCGCGGCGCCGGCTTCATCGACCGACTGCTGCCGCCGGTGGTCATCGCTCCGGTGATCATCTCCATCGGCCTGGCCCTGTCGCCGGTCGCGGTGGGCATGGCCATGGGTGGAAGCGGCGAGAACGCCATCCCCTACGCGACCGCCATCACCATTTCGATGGCCTCGCTGCTTGCCACGCTGCTGGTCGCCACGCTGGGACGCGGGCTATTCCGCCTGGTGCCGATTCTGGCCGGCATCGTGGTGGGCTGCGCCCTGTCCGCCGCCTTCGGAATCATCGACACCTCCGGCATCGCCGCCGCGCCCTGGCTGGCCCTGCCGAACTTCGTCGCGCCAGAATTCCACTGGGGGGCCATTCTTTACATGCTGCCGGTGGCGCTCGCCCCGGCCATCGAACACATTGGCGGCGTGGTCGCCATCGGCTCGGTGACCGGCAAGAACTTCATCCAGAAGCCCGGCCTGCACCGCACCCTGCTCGGCGACGGCCTGGCGACCTCGGCAGCCGGCCTGTTCGGCGGCCCGCCGAACACGACTTATGCGGAAGTGACCGGCGCCGTGATGCTGACCAAGAACTACAACCCGAAGGTCATGACCTGGGCAGCCGTGTTCGCCATCCTGATGGCCTTCGTGGGCAAGTTCGGCGCAGCGCTGCAGAGCATCCCGGTTCCGGTGATGGGCGGCATCCTCTGCCTGCTGTTCGGCTCCATTGCCGTGGTCGGCCTGAACACCCTGATCCGCAACCAGGTGGACCTGTCCCAGCCGCGCAACCTGATCATCGTCTCGGTGACGCTGGTGTTCGGCATTGGCGGCATGAAGCTGGGCACCCCGGAGTTCGCCCTGTCCGGCATCTCGCTGGCGGCGCTGACCGCCCTGCTGCTCAACCTGCTGCTGCCAGGCGGCCAGGGCTGGAAGAGCAAGCAGCTGGATCAGGAACAGGCATAGGATTCGGGTAGGAGCGGGTTCAGCCGCGATGCTCCAGAAGCTCGCGACTGAACCCGCTCCTAGGGATGTGTGCAGGCTTTCGCTTTTGGGGGAGGGGCTTTAGCCGCGACGGCGCCCTCTCCCCTTGCGGGAGAGGGCGAAGAAAACCTTCAGGCCTCGTCTTCGCGGCGACTCATGCCGTACTTGCGCATCTTCTCCACCAGCGTGGTGCGGCGGATGCGCAGGCGCTCGGCGGCCCGGGCGACAACGCCGCCGGCCTCGTCCAGGGCCTGCTGGATCAAGCCCTGCTCCAGGTTGCCCAGATACTCCTTGAGATCCAGCCCCTCGGGCGGCAGTGTGGCAGTGGCCGACAGGGCTGGCTGCACGGCACCACCGATGGCCGCCCGCTCCTCCAACTCCTCGCGGATCGACGCCGTGAAGTGCTCTTCCTCGTCGTCCACGTGCCGAAACTTCTTTGGCAGCTCGGACACACCGATCACCCCATACGGGTACATGATCGCCATGCGTTCGACCAGGTTGGCCAGCTCACGCACGTTGCCCGGCCAGTCGTGGCGGCACAGCGACATGATCGCGGCCGAGTTGAAGCGAATGGAGCCGCGTTTCTCGTGCTCCATGCGCAGTATCAGCTCGTTGATCAGCACCGGGATGTCTTCCACCCGCTCGCGCAGGGGAGCCATGTCGATGGGGAAGACATTGAGGCGGTAGTACAGATCCTCGCGGAAGGCGCCTTCGGCGATCATCTGCTCCAGGTTCTTGTGGGTCGCGGCGATGATGCGCACATCGGCCTGCTGCGTCTTGTTGCTGCCCACGCGCTCGAAGGTTCGCTCCTGCAGCACGCGCAGCAGCTTGACCTGCATGGCCAGCGGCATGTCGCCGATCTCGTCGAGGAACAGGGTGCCGCCCTGGGCCAGCTCGAAACGCCCGATGCGATTGGAGATGGCACCGGTGAACGCGCCCTTCTCGTGGCCGAACAGCTCGCTCTCCAGCAATTCGGCCGGAATGGCCCCGCAATTGACTGGCACGAACGGCGCGCCGCGGCGCTTGGAGTGATAGTGCAGGTTGCGGGCCACCACCTCCTTGCCGGTTCCGGATTCGCCGAGAATCAACACGCTGGCTTCGGTGTCGGCGACCTGATGCATCATCTGCCGCACGTTCTGAATCGCGCGACTGGTGCCGACCAGGCTGCGGAACAGGTTCGGCTCGCGCTGCCGGCCCAGATCGCGGGTCTCACCCTGACTCTTATACACACATGACGCCGCCGAGGACCGCGTCAGTGTAGAGTATGGAGGATGGCGCATCCCCAAAGAAAACAACACCTTGTCCCCGCCCCACATCTACCTC
>NZ_JRUD01000044.1 GCF_000802425.1 Pseudomonas flexibilis
AGGTCCGACGTTCAAATCCGCTCATGAGCTCCAGTCAACAAAGGCAGATATGAAAATATCTGCCTTTGTTTTAATGGAACGAGACGCGTAAGTCTGCATTAAGGGGTGGTTAGAATGGCTAAGGAAAAATTCGAACGTACCAAACCGCACCTCAACGTTGGCACCATCGGCCACGTTGACCACGGTAAGACCACCCTGACCGCTGCTATCGCAACCGTCTGTGCCAAGACCTGGGGCGGCGAAGCGAAGGGCTACGATCAGATCGACAACGCGCCGGAAGAAAAGGCCCGTGGTATCACCATCAACACCTCGCACGTAGAGTACGACTCCCCGACTCGTCACTACGCGCACGTTGACTGCCCCGGCCACGCCGACTACGTCAAGAACATGATCACCGGTGCTGCCCAGATGGACGGCGCGATCCTGGTTTGCTCCGCCGCTGACGGCCCCATGCCGCAGACCCGCGAGCACATCCTGCTGTCCCGTCAGGTAGGTGTTCCGTACATCGTCGTGTTCCTGAACAAGGCCGACATGGTTGACGACGCCGAGCTGCTGGAACTGGTCGAGATGGAAGTTCGCGACCTGCTGAACACCTATGACTTCCCGGGCGACGACACCCCGATCATCGTGGGTTCCGCTCTGAAGGCGCTGGAAGGCGACGAGTCCGAAATCGGTGCTCCGGCTGTTCGCAAGCTGGTCGAGACCCTGGACAGCTACATCCCGGAACCCGAGCGCGCCATTGACAAGCCGTTCCTGATGCCGATCGAAGACGTGTTCTCCATCTCCGGCCGCGGTACCGTGGTAACCGGTCGTGTCGAGCGCGGCATCGTCAAGGTCCAGGAGGAAGTGGAAATCGTCGGTATTCGCCCGACCACCAAGACCACCTGCACCGGCGTTGAAATGTTCCGCAAGCTGCTCGACGAAGGTCGTGCTGGTGAGAACGTTGGCGTGCTGCTGCGTGGCACCAAGCGTGAAGACGTCGAGCGTGGCCAGGTTCTGGCCAAGCCGGGCACCATCAAGCCGCACACCAAGTTCGAAGGCGAAGTGTACGTGCTGAGCAAGGAAGAAGGTGGTCGTCACACCCCGTTCTTCAAGGGCTACCGTCCGCAGTTCTACTTCCGTACCACTGACGTGACCGGTAACTGCGAGCTGCCGGAAGGCGTCGAGATGGTAATGCCGGGTGACAACATCAAGATGACCGTCACCCTGATCGCTCCGATCGCCATGGAAGACGGCCTGCGTTTCGCGATTCGCGAAGGTGGCCGTACCGTTGGCGCCGGCGTGGTTGCCAAGATCCTCGAGTAATCGGTCGATCTCTTATACACATCGGACGCTGCCGAACACCCCATACGGGTAACGCACGGCTGTTCTCGGATGCTGTACATAAACAA
This sequence comes from Pseudomonas flexibilis, assembly GCF_000802425.1. GTDB lineage: Bacteria > Pseudomonadota > Gammaproteobacteria > Pseudomonadales > Pseudomonadaceae > Serpens > Serpens flexibilis. Next base: position 1,392 of record NZ_JRUD01000044.1, read on the forward strand.
CAGTATTACATCGCTAGG
>NZ_JRUD01000045.1 GCF_000802425.1 Pseudomonas flexibilis
GGAGAGTATGGGGCTGGTGTGTAGTGTGTTTTTAGTGTAACGGCAGACCACTGGGTTGTAGCCGAAGGGGGTGTGTCGGCAGCAGTAAGATGGGTATAATGGCACGGGTCGCGGCAGATCGTCGAGGCCGCGCCGCGCCTGCTGATGCCCGGGACATAGATACCGTCTTGCTCCCTACCGCGCAAGCGCCAGTTTGGGGTCGAAGGGCTGGCCGGATTTGAGTACTCCATAGGCGATGTGCAGCAGCTTGCGCATCGCCGCGCAAACGATCTGCTTGCCGCTCTTGCCGCGGCTCCTCAGGCGCTCCGCCAGGGCCTTGATGGCGGGGTTGTGCTGCATGGCGACGATCGCCGGCATGTACAGCCGGCTGCGCAGGAAGCCCGAGCCGATGCGCGAGATAGGCGTCGGGCCTTGATGCTCGCCCGATTGGTCCGGCCGGGGCGTCAGCCCGGCAAAGGCCGCCACGGCCTTGGCGCTGCGAAACGCCAGCGGATCCCCCAGTTCGCCCAGTAGCAGGGCGGCTGTCTGGTCGCCGAAGCCCTTGATGCTGGTCAGCAGCTCCTTGCGTTGGCGCAGATCAGGGTCGCTGTCGATGTGATCCTCGATGGCCTTCAGGGTGCGGCGGATTTCCTCCTCGATGTGGCGCAGCACGGTGTGGATCGAGTCCTGGATATTCGCGTCGGCGCTCTCCAGGCGATTGCGCTCCATCTGTTCCATCTCGCGCAGGTCCGCCAGACGGCGCACCAGCGCACGCAGGCGCTTCTGGGCCGGCGGTTCAGGTTGCCAGCGTCGCAGCCGCGATTTGGCCAGTTGGTCCTGACCGAAGCCGGCAATCAGCTTGGCATCCGTCTTGTCGGTCTTGCCCCGCGACAGCTGAGTCTTGGCATAGGCGGCGGTCTGCGCCGGATTGACCACGCTGACGCGATAGCCCCGCTCGAACAGGCAGGTGGCTAATGCCTCGTGGTAAATGCCGGTAGCCTCCATGACGATCCAGGCATCGGGTCCGGCGTGTTTCTCCAGCCACTCGCACAACTGGGCAAAGCCGCTGGGATCGTTGGCCAGCCTGCTGCGTGTGCGGTACTTACCGTTGGGCTGGAGGGTGGCGATATCGAAGGTGTGTTTGGCAACGTCGATGCCCACAACGGCGACCATGTTGAACTCCTGGAATGAAACGATGACAGGATCATCACTGCATCCGGTCCAACCTTGCTTATGCGAGCTCACGCCACGGGCAGGCCCTGGATACCGTTCGGACTTGGCGGATGAGTGTGGAAGGGGGCAGAACTCTCTACGTCGCAGGCTCGAAGCCCTAGGGCGGTCGCGTCTTGCACTCCCTTCCCCCGATGATCAGTCGGGGACTATCGCCTCAAAAAGGTCGGTAGTCGAGATACAAGGGCGGTCGGCGCTTTTCCGGCCGCCGCTGCGGTGTCGTGTGCGTTGGGCGCACGCTCGCTTCCAGCAGGCTGCCGGCAACGGGAAACTATGCAGGCACCCGATGTGAGTCACTCGATTGCCTCCCGGCCCCTACGCGCATG
>NZ_JRUD01000046.1 GCF_000802425.1 Pseudomonas flexibilis
ATAGTAGGTGGGTGGCCCCACTGAAGGCCGGAACGATGAATGACAAGGGAATCGCCTTGAAGAGAGACGGCAATGCATCTGACCACCAGCCTCGGCTGGCTGCGGCCTCGCCGCGGGATGAAGCCGTCCCTGGATCGAGCGAACCTCCCGCGTCAATTCCACCCCAAGCGCTGCTCGCTCGCGTGTTACAGCGTGAGAATCTGCAGCGCGCCCTCAAACAAGTACGCCGCAACCAGGGCGCGCCGGGCATCGATGGCATGACCGTCGAGGCCTTGCCTCACTACCTCCAAGACCACTGGCCACGGATCCGCGCACAACTGCTGGCGGGCACCTTCCGCCCCCAGCCGGTCAAACGCGTGGAGATCCCGAAGGCAGATGGCAAGGTTCGCTGCCTGGGTATCCCCACGGTGGTGGATCGATTCATCCAGCAAGCTATTGCGCAGGTACTGTCGGCGCAATGGGAGCCCCACTTCCACCCGCACAGCTATGGCTTTCGCCCACAACGCTCGGCGCACCAGGCGCTACGCCATGTACAGACGAGCATCCGCGACGGCTACGGCTGGGTGGTGGACATCGACCTGGAAGCATTCTTCGATCGGGTCAATCACGACCGGCTAATGGCGCGGCTCAAACACCGCTGTCAGGACGCCCCGCTGCTGCGCCTGATCAACCGCTTCCTCAAGGCTGGTGTGCAACGGGGCGAACGCATCGAAGCCACACTGCTGGGTGTGCCGCAAGGCGGCCCGCTCTCGCCGGTACTGGCCAACATCGTTCTGGATGAACTGGATTGGGAGCTGCAACGGCGCGGCCACCGCTTTGCCCGCTATGCCGACGACTGCAACATCCTGGTCAGAAGCCAGCGTGCGGGGGAACGGGTGATGGCCAGCGTAGAGCGCATGATCAGCGAACGACTGCGGCTCACAGTCAATCCGCTGAAAAGCGCGGTGGATCGTCCAGCCGAACGTACGTTCCTGGGCTTCACGGTCAGCCGCAGAGACGCCCGCCTGAAGGTGGCCGATAAGGCCATCGAACGGCTCAAGGCGAAAGTGCGCGCACTGACCCGTCGGACGCGAGGCCGCCGTCTGGACGTAATCGTGGCAGAGCTGAGGAAAACCCTGCTTGGATGGAAAGCGTATTTCGGCATTGCCGAAGTACTGAGCCCTCTGCACGACATCGACAAATGGATACGACGCAAACTACGTTGCTATCTCTGGAAGCAATGGGGACGAGCTGGCTACCGGGAATTGCGCAGGCGCGGTGTAAGCGTGCGAGAAGCATGGAATACCAGCAAGTCGGCGCACGGCCCTTGGCGGTTGAGCAACACCCCGGCACTGAGGCTGGCATTACCAGTGCGGTACTTCACGAACTTGGGGCTGCCGGCCAGTGCGGCGCGGCCGGAAGATATTTATACAACCGCTATGTAGTGGCACGGGAGCCAACTGTCGTCTACAAACAATCGACGCAGG
>NZ_JRUD01000047.1 GCF_000802425.1 Pseudomonas flexibilis
GGAGAGTGTTCTGCACTTTAAGTTGTTGATACGGGACAGGGGCAGAACTCTCTACGTCGCAGGCTCGAAGCCCTAGGGCGGTCGCGTCTTGCACTCCCTTCCCCCGATGATCAGTCGGGGACTATCGCCTCAAAAAGGTCGGTAGTCGAGATACAAGGGCGGCCGGCGCCTTTCCGGTCGCCGCTGCGGATTGCGCCGATGCCGCGTCCGGCGGCCAAGGCGTTGCCGTGACCGTCCTAGGTGCCGTGGGAGCGAGTTCATTCGCGAGCGTGTGGCGTCAGCCCGCCGAAAAGCTCGCGGACGGGTCCGCTCCCACGGAAGCGGGATGGGACTGTTGGTGCCCGCGTGCCATCCACGCAAGCGCCGCCGGGTTATGCCTTGGCGCTATAACCTGTGATCGTTCTGCGATATAGGCCAGAGCGGTTTGCGGCTATCATAGGCGCCCTTTTTCCTGACCCTGCGATCGCGAAGTCATGTCCCAGCGCTATCCCACCATCGCCGAATGCATTGGCAACACGCCCCTGGTGCGCCTGCAGCGCATGCCCGGCGATACCAGCAACACCCTGCTGGTCAAGCTCGAAGGCAACAACCCGGCCGGTTCGGTGAAGGATCGACCGGCGCTGTCGATGATCACGCGGGCGGAGCTGCGCGGCGATATCCGTCCCGGCGATACCCTGATCGAAGCCACCTCCGGCAACACCGGCATCGCCCTGGCCATGGCCGCGGCGATCAAGGGCTACCGGATGATCCTGATCATGCCGGACAACTCCAGCGCCGAGCGCAAGGCGGCGATGACCGCCTATGGCGCCGAGCTGATCCTGGTCAGCAAGGAACAAGGCATGGAAGGCGCCCGCGACCTGGCGCTGGCCATGCAGGCCCAGGGCAAGGGCAAGGTGCTCGACCAGTTCGCCAACGATGACAATCCCGAGGCGCATTACCAGACCACCGGCCCGGAGATCTGGCGGCAGACCGGCGGCACGGTGACGCATTTCGTCAGTTCCATGGGCACCACCGGCACCATCATGGGCGTGTCGCGCTATCTCAAGGAGCAGAACCCGGCCGTGCAGATCGTCGGTCTGCAACCCATGGAAGGCTCGGCGATTCCCGGCATCCGCCGTTGGCCGCAGGAGTACCTGCCCAAGGTGTTCGATGCCAGCCGCGTGGATCGCGTCGTCGACATGTCCCAGGCCGAGGCCGAGGACACCATGCGCCGCCTGGCCCGCGAAGAGGGCATCTTCTGCGGCGTGTCCTCCGGCGGCGCGGTAGCGGCGGCGCTGCGCCTGAGCCGCGAGGTCGAGAACGCGGTGATCGTGGCGATCATCTGCGACCGTGGCGATCGCTACCTGTCCACCGGAGTCTTCGACCCGGCGCGCTGAATCGCCGGGTTGCATCCGCTTCCCCCAGGAATCACACACATGGCCAAACGTGCACCGAGTCTGCGTTTCCAGACCGGTAACGGCACCCGTTCGGCGTCGCTGCCCACGGGCAAGAAACAACAGTTGCAGATCGAACGTCTGGCCCACGATGGCCGTGGCATCGGCTTTGTCGACGGGCGCAGCTGGTTCGTCGCCGGCGCGCTGCCCGGCGAGCGGGTCGAGGCGCGGGTGCTGGCCGCGCGCAGCCAGGTCGTCGAAGCACGCGCCGAGCGCATCCTTGACGCCGCGCCGGAGCGCCGCACGCCGCCCTGTCCCCATGCCGGCCAGTGTGGCGGCTGCACCCTGCAGCACCTGCCCCATGAGGCGCAGCTGGCACTGAAGGCGCGCACCCTCGAAGAGCAATTGCAGCGCATCGCCGGCCTGCAGCCCGAGGAATGGGCGGCGCCGTTGAGTGGTCCCGAATTCGGCTACCGGCGCCGCGCGCGCATCGCCGTGCGCTGGGATGCCAAGGCTCGGCGCCTGGAGGTGGGTTTCCGCGCCGCCGCCAGCCAGGCCATCGTCGCCATCGGCGACTGCCCGGTGCTGGTACAGCCCTTGCAACCGATTCTGCGTGCACTGCCGGAATTGCTGGGCAGCCTGTCCCGGCCGCAGGCCCTGGGCCATGTCGAGCTGTTCAGCGGCACCGCGCAGGCCGTGCTGGTGCGCCATACTGCGCCGCTGGATGCTACTGATCTCGCGCGCCTGCAAATCTTCTGCGCCAACCATGACGCGCAGCTGTGGCTGCACGGCGCTGGCGAGCCGCAGCCGGCCAGCGAAGGCGCGGCGCTGGGCTATTCACTGCCGGACTGGCAACTGGCCCTGGCCTACCGGCCGGGGGATTTCGTGCAGGTCAACGCCCCGGTGAACGAGGCGATGATCGCCCAGGCGCTGGACTGGCTGGCGCCGGGCAGCGATGAGCGGGTACTGGATCTGTTCTGTGGGCTGGGCAATTTCGCCCTGCCGCTGGCGCGCCGGGCAGGCGAGGTGGTGGGCGTCGAAGGTATAGCAGGCATGGTCGAGCGGGCGCGCGACAATGCCGCCGCCAACGGCCTGCACAACGTGCAGTTTCACCAGGCCGACCTGGCCCAGCCGTTGGCCGAGGCGCGCTGGGCGCGCGGTGGTTTTCCCGCCGTGTTGCTCGATCCGCCTCGCGATGGCGCGCTGGAGATGGTCCGTCAGCTGGAAACCCTGGGTGCGCGCCGCGTGCTCTATGTTTCCTGCAATCCGGCCACACTGGCCCGGGATGCCGCCGAATTGGCGACCCGGGGCTATCGGCTCAGGCGAGCCGGCATGCTCGACATGTTCCCGCAGACGGCGCATGTCGAAGCCATGGCCTTGTTTGTGCGCGACCCGGCCTGAGCCGGGCTGTCATGCGTTGATCGACCGACCCCGCGAGAGGGCGGCGTGATGTAGTTGCCGGCATGCGTGGCATGCCACAGGGGAAGCAGAAATGGTACAGGTCAGGGCACAGCAGCCGATCAACACCGACGGGAGCGTCAACCTCGACGCCTGGCTCGAGCACATGGCGACGCTCGACCCGGCGGTGGACCGCGAAGGGTTGCGCTCGGCGTGCGAGTTCGCCCGCGAGGCCGAGCTGCAGGCCAAGGAAGGTCAGCACCGCTGGGCCGAGAACGCGTCGAGCTTTCGCACCGGCCTGGAGATTGCCGAGATCCTCGCCGACCTCAAGCTCGACCAGGATTCGCTGGTCGCCGCGGTGATCTACCGCGCCGTCCGGGAAGGGCAGGTGCCGCTGGAGAAGGTCTCCGAGCGCTTCGGCCCGGTGGTGGCCAAGCTGATCGAAGGCGTGCTGCGCATGGCGGCCATCAGCGCCAGCGTGAACCCGCGCGACACCACGGTGTTCAACAGCCAGGTGCAGGTGGAAAACCTGCGCAAGATGCTGGTGGCCATGGTCGACGACGTGCGCGTGGCGTTGATCAAGCTGGCCGAGCGCACCTGCGCCATCCGCGCGGTGAAGAACGCCGACGAGGAAAAGCGCCACCGCGTGGCCCGCGAGGTGTTCGACATCTATGCGCCGCTGGCCCACCGCCTGGGCATCGGCCACATCAAGTGGGAGCTGGAGGACCTGTCCTTTCGCTACCTGGAGCCCGAGCAGTACAAGCAGATCGCCTCGCTGCTGCACGAGCGGCGACTCGACCGCGAACAGTACATCGCCCGCGTCATGGACCAACTGCGCGAGCGCCTGAACGCCACCGGCATCAAGGCCGACATCAGCGGCCGGGTGAAACACATCTATTCCATCTGGCGGAAGATGCAGAAGAAGGGCCTGCAGTTCAGCCAGATCTACGATGTGCGCGCGGTGCGCGTGCTGGTGCCGGAAATCCACGACTGCTACACCGCGCTGGGTATCGTGCACACCCTGTGGCGGCACATTCCCAAGGAGTTCGACGACTACATCGCCAACCCCAAGGAGAACGGCTACCGCTCGCTGCACACCGCGGTGATCGGCCCGGAAGGCAAGGTGCTGGAGGTGCAGATCCGTACCCACGCCATGCACGAGGAAGCCGAGCTGGGCGTGTGCGCCCACTGGCGCTACAAGGGCACCGACGTCAAGGCCACCTCCAGCCATTACGAGGAGAAGATCTCCTGGCTGCGCCAGGTGCTGGAATGGCACGAGGAGCTGGGCGACATCGGCGGCCTGGCCGAACAGTTGCGCGTGGACTTCGAGCCGGACCGTGTCTACGTGTTCACCCCGGACGGCCACGCCGTCGACCTGCCCAAGGGCGCCACGCCGCTGGACTTCGCCTACCGGGTGCACACCGAGATCGGCCACAACTGCCGGGGCGCCAAGGTCAACGGGCGCATCGTGCCGCTCAACTACAGCCTGCAGACCGGTGAGCAGGTGGAGATCATCACCACCAAGCAGGGCGGGGCGCCCAGCCGTGACTGGCTGAACCCCAACCTGGGCTACATCACCACGTCGCGGGCGCGCGCCAAGATCATCCACTGGTTCAAGCAGCAGGCCCGCGAGCAGAACGTGATCGCCGGCAAGACGCTGCTGGAACGCGAGCTGGCGCGCCTGGACCTGGCCTCGGTGGACTACGACAAGCTGGTCGAGCGCACCAACCTCAAGTCGGTGGAGGACATGTTCGCCGCCCTCGGCGCCGGCGACCTGCGCCTGGCGCACCTGGTCAACCAGGCCCAGCAGCTGGTCGAGCCGGAGCGCGACTACGACCAGCTGGAGCTGATTCCGCGCCGCGCGCCCAGCCAGGTGGTTCGCCCCGGCGGACGTGGCGACATCCAGATCCAGGGCGTCGGCAACCTGCTCACCCAGATGGCCGGCTGCTGCCAGCCGCTGCCAGGCGACCCGATCGTCGGCTACATCACCCAGGGTCGTGGTGTGAGCATCCACCGCCAGGACTGCCCTTCGGTGCTGCAGCTGGAAGGTCGCGAACCGGAGCGCATCATTCAGGTCAGCTGGGGACCGGTGCCGGTCAAGACCTACCCGGCGGAGATCGTCATCCGCGCCTACGACCGTTCCGGCCTGCTGCGCGACGTGTCGCAGCTGCTGCTCAACGAAAAGATCAACGTGCTGGCGGTCAACACCCTCAGCAACAAGGAAGACAACACCGCGCTGATGTCGCTGACCATCGAGATTCCCGGCCTGGATGCCCTCGGCCGGCTGCTGGCGCGCTTGTCGCGCCTGCCCAACGTCATCGAGGCGAAGCGCCAGCGGGCGTCGTGACCGCCGAGGAATAGCCCATGTACCAGCTCGACGACCTGCTGCACCTGATGGCCCGCCTGCGCGATCCGCAGCGCGGCTGTCCGTGGGACCTGCAGCAGGACTTTCGCAGCATCGTGCCGCACACCCTCGAGGAAGCCTACGAAGTGGCCGACGCCATCGAGCGCGGTGACTTCGCGCACCTGCCGGGCGAGCTGGGCGACCTCTTGTTCCAGGTGGTCTACTACTGCCAGCTGGCCGGCGAGGAAGGGCGCTTCGGCTTTGCCGAGGTGGTGGATGCCATCACCCGCAAGCTGGTGCGCCGTCATCCCCATGTGTTTCCGGATGGCGACCTGTACGGTTCGCCGGACCTGCCGCGCCTCGACGAGGTGGCCATCAAGGAACGCTGGGAGCAGATCAAGGCCGAGGAGCGCGCCGAGAAGGCCGCCGCGCCGGAACAGCTGTCGCTGCTGGACGATGTGCCGACCGTGCTGCCGGCGCTGAGCCGCGCCGCCAAGCTGCAGAAGCGCGCCGCGCGGGTCGGCTTCGACTGGCCGGAAGCGCTGCCGATCCTCGACAAGCTGCGCGAGGAGCAGGACGAGCTGCTGGAAGCCATGAGTACCGGTGACGAAGCGGCACTGAAGGAAGAGTTGGGCGACCTGCTGTTCACCGTGGTCAACCTGGCCCGCCATCTGGACGTGAATCCCGAGGACGCCCTGCGTGCGGCGAACCAGAAGTTCGAGCGGCGCTTCCGTTTTATCGAGCAGGCCTTGCGGGAAGCCGGCCGGCCCATCGAGAATTGCCCCCTCGCCGAGCTGGATGCGCTCTGGGGCGAGGCCAAGAAGGCCGAGAAGGATGCTTCCTGCGGTTAGTCGCCCCTTTCACGAACCGATCAACGACGAGTCGAATCATGAGTCTTTCCCTTCGCGACCAGCTGCTCAAGGCCGGGCTGGTCAACGAAAAGCAGGCCAAGCAGGCCGTCAAGCAGAAGCAGAAACAGGAACGCCTGGAGAAAAAGGGCCAGGTGGAGAAGGACGATTCGCAGCGTCAGGCCGCCCTGCAGGCGTACGCCGAAAAGCAGGCGCGCGACCAGGAGCTGAACCGTCAGCAGCAACAGAAAGCCGAGCAGAAGGCGCGCACCGCGCAGATCAAGCAACTGATCGAAACCAGCCGCCTGCCCAAGCTGAAGACCGAGGACTACTACAACTTCGTCGATGGCAAGAAGGTCAAGCGCCTGGCGGTCAACGACGCCCTGCGTGACAAGCTGTCCCGCGGTTCGCTGGCGATCGTGCGTTACGAAGGCAGCTACGAACTGATTCCCCGCGACGCGGCGCTGAAGATCAAGGAGCGCGACCCGCAGCGCATCATCCTGCTCAACGAACCCAAGAGCCAGGACGTGGATCCGGACGATCCGTACGCCGCCTACCAGGTGCCCGACGACCTGATGTGGTAACGCGCGGCACGGCGCGCCCAGGGGCGCGCTTGGTGGATCGGTAGAGCGCGATCCACCCTACGTGGGTACGTGGGTACGTGGGTACGTGGGTACGTGGGTACGTGGGGCGTAGGGTGGACAACGTTGTTTTTGTCCCCCATCGCGCCGGCACGGCGCGCCAACCAACCAGCGCTCACCGCCCCTTCACCGCCTCGCCGTTCACCTCGCCGCTCTTCAGCATGATCTGGTACTCCTTGCCGTCGTTCTCCCGCTGGTGCAGGCGCACCAGCAGGTAGTTCCAGCTCGGCGCGAACCAGAGGGTGGTCTGCCGGCGGCTCTGGCCCGGGTCGCGCACGCGCTCCACCTTCAGCGCGCGGATCAGCCCGGCGCGGGTGCGCACGTTCTCCTCGCCGAGCACGCGGAAGTCGTAGGTTTCCACCTCGGTCTCGTCCAGCACCTGATAGGTCATGCTGGTCTTGCCGCGTGCTACGTCCTGCTGCAGGGCCAGTTGATAGGTCGAGCGATCCAGCAGGCCGCGATGCAGGGGTACGCGGTAGGCCTTGCTCTTGCGCAGGCCGAGGATCTGCCGGGTGCTCCAGTCGAAGTCCTGCTCTACCGTCCGCGAGGAGCCCAGGCCGTTGCGTGAATACTGGTAGCTCACCGGCACCAGGGCGCCCTGTTCGATACGGAAACGGCTGCGTTCGGTAAGGCGCGCCACCAGCATGGCGGCCTCGAAGCGCAGTTCCCAGCTGCCATCGCGCAGCTGGGCCAGGCTGCGTTCGGCGGTGCCGGCGAACGGCGCGTTCTTGAAATCGGCGGTATAGCTGGCGGAGAAGGGTTGCAGCTCGAAGGCCTGCGCAGGCGGCACAAGCAGGGTGACGAACAACAGCAGGGTGCGAACCATCGGCATCTCCCAGGATAGGTTCCGGCCGCCATCGGCCGGAACGCACCTCAGGAGCGGATCAGCCTGCCGGTCGGGAGCAATGACTCGCCATCCAGCATTGCCCCATCGCCTTCCAGTCGCAAGCGACCTTCCGCGAACCAGCGCACAGCGAGCGGATAGATGCGGTGTTCCAGGCCATGGACCCGCTGTGCCAGGCTTTCCGGCGTGTCGCCCGGCAACACCGCGGTAGAGGCCTGTACGACCAGCGCACCGCCGTCGAGTTCCTCGGTGACGAAATGCACGCTGCAGCCATGCTCGGCATCGCCGGCGTCCAGCGCCCGCCTGTGGGTGTCCAGTCCCTTGTACTTGGGCAGCAGCGAGGGATGGATGTTGAACATGCGGCCATGGTAATGGCGCACGAACGCGGGGGTGAGGATGCGCATGAAGCCGGCCAGCACCACCAGGTCGGGGGTGTAGGCGTCGATGGCTTCCTGCAGGGCGGCGTCGAAGGCCTCGCGGCTGGCGAAGGCCTTGTGGTCCAGCACCTGGGTGGGAATGCCGGCGTTGGCGGCGCGCACCAGGCCGTAGGCATCCGCGCGGTTGGAAATCACCGCGCGGATGCGCGCCGGGGTATCCCCGGCGGCCAGGTCGTCGATCAGCGCCTGCAGGTTGCTGCCGCTGCCGGAAATCAGCACCACGACATTGCAGGGTGTGCTCATCAGTGCTGCTTCAGGTTGTTCAGGACGACGCGCGGGGCGTTCTCGGCGGCGCTGTCGATACGGCCGATCACGAAGGGCTGCTCACCGCTGGCCTTCAGGTTGGCCAGGGCGGCATCGACCTGGTCCTGGGCCACGCAGATCACCATGCCCACGCCGCAGTTCAGCACGCGGTGCATTTCCACCTCGTCCACGTTGCCCTGCTGCTGCAGCCAGTCGAACACCGCCGGACGGGTCCAGCTGGCCACGTCGATGACCGCCTGGGTGCCTTCCGGCAGCACGCGCGGGATGTTTTCCAGCAGGCCGCCGCCGGTGATGTGGGCCATGGCCTTCACCGCGCCGGTGTCCTTGATCAGCTTGAGCAGCGGCTTCACATAGATGCGGGTCGGGGCCATCAGCAGGTCGGCCAGCGGCTTGCCGTCCAGCTGGATCTGTTCGATGTCGGCACCGGCCACCTCGATGATCTTGCGGATCAGCGAGTAACCGTTGGAGTGCGGGCCGGAGGAGGGCAGGGCGATCAGCGCGTCGCCGGCCTGCACCTTGGAACCGTCGATGATCTCGGACTTCTCCACCACGCCGACGCAGAAGCCGGCCAGGTCGTAGTCCTCGCCCTCGTACATGCCGGGCATCTCGGCGGTTTCACCGCCGACCAGCGAGCAGCCGGCCAGTTCGCAACCGGCGCCGATGCCGGTGACCACGGTGGCGGCCACGTCCACGTTGAGCTTGCCGGTGGCGTAGTAGTCGAGGAAGAACAGCGGCTCGGCGCCGCACACCACCAGGTCGTTGACGCACATGGCGACCAGGTCCTGGCCGATGCTGTCGTGCCTGCTCAGGTTCAGGGCCAGGCGCAGCTTGGTGCCCACGCCGTCGGTGCCGGACACCAGTACCGGCTGTTTGTAGCCGGCCGGGATTTCGCACAGGGCGCCGAAGCCACCCAGACCGCCCATCACTTCAGGACGAGCGGTGCGTTTGGCCACGCCCTTGATGCGTTCGACCAGCGCTTCGCCTGCGTCGATGTCGACACCGGCGTCCTTGTAGCTAATGGAGGGTTGCTTGCTCATAAAATCCGGGCCTTCTGGGGGAGAGTGCGGGGGAGGCGACCGGCCATCGGGGGCGGTCCGGGAAGGCGCGCGATTTTAGCAGGCTTGCCGGGCAGCGACTATCCTGTGCCGTCGCGGTTGCCGCTGGTCGAGCGGCTGTTTAAGGTATGGAACTTTTCCAGCTCATGGCCACTGGCCTTCTCGGGGAACCCCACATGCGTGTCATCGCCCGTCTGCTTGCCCTGTGCAGCCTGTCCCTGCTGAGTCTGAACGCACTTGCCGCGCCGGTTCCCGGCCTCTACCAGGTGCGCGAAACCGTGGGCAGCCAGCATGCCGCCGAGCGCTTGCTGGTCCTGCAACAAGCCCTGGACACCCTGGTGCTGCGCCTGACCGGCGACCCGGAAGCCAGCCTGCGCCCGGAACTGCTGGCGCTGCGCGAAGCGCCCCAGCGCCTGGTCAGCCGCTATGTGTACGACGGCAATACCCTGGTGGTGGACTTCGATCCCGCCACGACCGGCGCGGCGCTGCGCGAGGCCGGCCTGTCGCTGTGGGGGGCGGATCGTCCCGAGCTGCTGGTCTGGTGGATGACCGAAACCCCCGACGGTGCGCAACTGGTCGGTGATGCCCAGGACAGCGCCTCCCTGTTGCAGAAGGCCGCCCAGCACCGTGGCCTGCCGCTGCGACTGCCACTGGCCGATCTGACCGAGCAGATGCTGATCACCCCCGATGTGCTGATGGCCCACGACGCCCAGGAGCTGCGCAAGGCGTCCCAGCGTTATGGCGTGGATGCCCTGCTGGCTGTGCAGGCCAAGCCGGCCCGGGGGAACTGGCAGGGCCGCTGGCAGGTATGGCTGGGCAAGGACCTGCTGCAGGGCGAGGCCACCGGCAACAGCCTGGCCGCACTCGGTGATGCCGTGATGCTCGCCGTGCAGCAGAAACTGGCGCCGCGTTTCGTGGTGCGCCCGGAGACGGGGGCGGCGGTGACCCTGGTGGTCGATCACGCCGATCTGCTGCGCTATGCGGAGCTGGAACGCCTGCTCGAACCCTTCCATCCGCGCCTGCGCAAGGTCGAGGGCGCGCGCCTGACCTACCGCCTGCAGGCCAGCCCCGACCAGTTGCGTGCCCAGCTCGCTCTGCTGCGCCTGCGCGAAGTGCCGCCGCCGGTACGCCTGGCGAGCGATCCGGCACAGCCTGGCGCTGCACTGGCCCAGGCGTATAGCGACAACGCCCTCTACTTCCAATAGGGCCGGCTCCGGCTAAGTATTTGATTTTCTTTGATCTGCCCGCGCATTGTGTGGGCCGTCGCCGCAGCGATACACTGGCCGCGTTTTTTCGACCGAGTGCCTTGCTGCAGCGGCCTGCATGAAACCAGTCCAGCTTCCCCTGGGTGTGCGTCTGCGAGATGACGCCACCTTCGCCAACTACTACCCCGGCGCGAATGCGGCGGCCCTCGGCTATGTCGAACGTCTGTGCGACGCCGACGCCGGTTGGGCGGAGAGCCTCATCTACCTGTGGGGTAACGACGGTGTCGGGCGCAGCCACCTGCTGCAGGCCGCCTGCCTGCGCTTCGAGCAGCATGGCGAACCGGCCCTCTACCTGCCGCTGGGCGAAGTGGTGACGCTGGGCCCGGAACTGCTGGACAACCTTGAACAGTACGAACTGGTCTGCCTCGACGACCTGGACGCCATCGCCGGCCGGGCCGACTGGGAAGAAGCCCTGTTCCACCTGTTCAACCGCCTGCGCGACGCTGGCCGACGCCTGCTGCTGGCCGCCAGTGCCTCGCCGCGCGAGCTGGGCATCCAGCTGCCCGACCTGCAGTCGCGCCTGTCCCTGTCGCTGGTGTTCCAGCTGCAGGAACTCTCCGACGAAGACAAGCTGCGCGCCCTGCAACTGCGCGCCTCGCGCCGCGGCCTGCACCTCACCGACGAGGTCGGCCGCTTCATCCTTACCCGTGGCGCGCGCAGCATGAGCGCCCTGTTCGACCTCCTCGAACAACTCGACCAGGCCTCCCTGCAGGCCCAGCGCAAGCTGACCATCCCGTTCCTCAAGGAAACCCTCGGCTGGTAAACAGCCCCTAAGCCCCAGCTCCCTCCTTCCCTCCCTGTGCGAACTCGTTCGCGAGCTTTAGCCTCGGCGCCCACCCAGCCACAAGCCATCACTCCAGTCCTTGGCTCTACTGGCACATCGCCTTATGCTGCCCAGCAAATCGGCGCACCTGCGCCTGCCCACGAGAACGGAATCTCCATCGTCAGGGGAGGGCGGTAGCGTGCCTGCCCATTCAGCCCAGCGGACTGCGCACTCCGGCAAAACCCTGCCCCAGCACATGGGTGTAGATCTGCGTGGTACGCACATCGGCGTGGCCCAGCAGGGTCTGCACCGTGCGGATATCGCTGCCGCGCAACAGCAGCTCGGTCGCGAAGGTATGGCGGAAGGTGTGGCAACTGGCCGGTTTGCGTACCGAGGAACGGCGCACCGCCAGCTTCACGGCCTTCTGCACCGAGGATTCATGGATATGGTGCCGCACGGCCGTGCCGGTCGCGTCCTGGCACAGGTTGGCGGACGGAAAGAACCACTGCCATTCGAACGCGCGCGGCGCGCCGGGATACTTTCGCGCCAGGGCAAAGGGCAGGCTGACGCCCGCCTGATAGAAGGGATCGCCACGCTGCCACGCCCTCAGCATCCGCTGCTTGCGCTCCGCAAGCGGTTCGATCAGCGAGGCCGGGAGCAAGGTTGTGCGGTCCTTGGCCCCCTTGCCGTCGCGAACGGTGATGATCTGCCGATCAAAGTCCACATCCTTGATGCGCAGGCGCGTGGCCTCCACCACGCGAAGCCCGGCGCCGTACATCAACGAAGCCAGCAGGCGATGCGGCTGGACCAGCAGACCGATGATTTCCGTGGCCTCCGCATGGGTCAGCACCGGAGGAAGCCGCGCAGGCCGTTTGACGCGCACCACCTCGCCAATCTCGCCGAGCGGCTGCAGCAGCACCTTCGCATACAGGAACACCAGCGCATTCAGCGCCAGGTTCTGCGTCGCCGCCGCCACCTGACGGTGCGTGGCTAGCCAGCTGAGAAAGGCATTGACCTCCAGCGTGCCCATCTCGCGCGGATGGCGCATGCGGTGGAAACGGATGAAATAACGAATCCAGTACCAGTAGGTGCGCTCCGTGCGAATGCTGTAGTGGTGCAGGCGCATCACCGCCTCGAACTGATCGCGAAGACGGGGTTGGGGAGCAGGGCTGTCCATGTCGGCTCCAGATGGTTATGGCTGTATGTCTGTACAGTGGTTTAGGCGAGGGTTAGACGGCAGTCAAGCGAATACGGGGTAGTGGGGGAGGGGGAAGGCAACTGATTGATTTAAAAGGGGATCGTCCTCCGGTGGGGAGGATCGAGTGCGGAGTTATACCGAATCCACTGTTATTCGTTAGCATGGATTCCATCTAATCACTGTTATACGAGAAACCACGCTACGGAGTAATGAATGGATATTTGGGAAATTGACAAGCTAGCTCTATTTATTGCATTTGTTATTCCTGGCTTTATCAGCATAAAAGCTTACCAATTGGCTTTTCCAGGAACTGAGCGGGCAACTTCTGATCAGCTGATTGATGCAATTGCATATAGCTCCATAAATTACGCCTTGCTAATTTTTCCTATAATCGCAGTTGAATCAGGAACTCTACGAGATACATGTCTCTCTCTTTACTATCTGTTCTATATTTTTGTTCTCTTTCTTGCTCCAATTATCTGGGTATTGCTCTGGAAGTATTTGAGAACCAGAGATTTTTTTCAGCGTAATGCGCCTCATCCTACTGCTAAACCATGGGATTATGTATTCGCGCAACGTAAACCATACTGGGTCAAGGTTACTTTGAAAGACGGAACTGTTATAGCTGGCCGTTACGCAGATAAGTCATTTGCTTCTAGTGCTCCCGCACCAGAACAAATATATCTTGAGCAAACTTGGATTCTAAGCGATAGGGGTGGATTTGAAAGAGCAAAAAATAACACGGCAGGCGTTCTAATTTTATCCAGTGAAATTTCACATGTCGAACTAAGAAACTAAGGAGGCTTTATGACTGACGAAAAACGACCAATAAATGAGGGCTATACCCCCCAAAAGATTGAAAAAGGGTATCAGCCTGCCACTCAGCCAACGGGAGACCCAAAGCCTCAGAGTGGGTATATTCCAACAACAAGCGGTGGAGATAATCCAACTAACAACCCAACACCTCCGGGTGACGAGTAAGCGTATAACAAAAAGCTGCTGCGGAAAGCCTACGCGATGCTTCGGCTTCCGCAGAGCTTGGCGTTAGGCATTAAGGGGAAATCAGTGCTCAAGCCAGTAGTACAAGAAGAAACCACCGGATGCGGAATCGCGTCGGTTGCCAACATTCTGGGTAAGACGTACTCAGAGATGAAGGCCGCAGCCAATGCTATGGGTATCCATGCTTCTGATAAATCGCTGTGGTCAGATACGCAGTATGTTCGGTGTATGTTGTCAAGCGCAGGTGTCAAAACTTCCGCTGACGAAACCCCATTTGAATCTTGGGAGGCATTACCCGATCTGGCATTGTTGTCTATCAAGCATCATCAAGAAGAAGGCAAAGATTTCTGGCACTGGGTTGTGTTCAAACGCACGGGAGGCCAACCTTTCGTGCTGGATTCGGCTAGTTACCTGCCATCCAATATCCGTCAGGATTTCGACGCCATGCAGCCCAAGTGGTTCATCGAGGTCGAAAATGCATAACAAGGCGCTGTTGTCGCCGCTATCGCGGCTGGGACGGCTTACGCTGCGCTCCAGCCGCCCCCAAGCTTGTCGTTAGGCGTTCCATGAATATCGTGCGCGTCGCAGAAGCAATTCGCCAATTTCGTGACCTTGCCATGGCTGCGGGCTTTGAAGTGCTACACGAGTCATTTCCCCTCGGATCAGTTACTTACTGTGCCGAAGCTGAAGCGCTACTGCGCCTCGTTTGGGATGGAAAGGACGAATACCTATATCTTCAAGTAAGTCATGGAGTTCTAAAAGCTCCACCTTCTGGCTGGCTGGATCTATTCAGCTCGAAGTGCATTGGCGGGGCTTTCCGAGATCCGGAGCTGCCCGAAGTACGTTTCTTGGCCTCAGTTGGGTACGGCCTCGACCTCATGCTTCCAGGTGCTGCTCGTTGAGCGCGCCTAACAAGCAGTTCAAGCCGGTCGCTTCGCTCCCTGGGACCGGATAAAGCCGGCCCCTTAACAAATCGTGTGTGCCGGGCATGGCACGTAACTATGTCGGTGAAAGTCCGGCAGCCAGGTTTTCGCAGAGCCGAAGGCTAGGGAAACGCTGTCTCTTATACAACTCGGAAGCCGCCGAAAACAGCCCATCGT
>NZ_JRUD01000048.1 GCF_000802425.1 Pseudomonas flexibilis
AGATGGGAATAAGGGCCAGGTCTTGGCACAGACGGTTGCGATAGCAGCGGTCAGGGTGGTCTTACCGTGGTCAACGTGGCCGATGGTGCCAACGTTGAGGTGCGGTTTGGTACGTTCGAATTTTTCCTTAGCCATTCTAACCACCCCTTAATGCAGACTTACGCGTCTCGTTCCATTAAAACAAAGGCAGATATTTTCATATCTGCCTTTGTTGACTGGAGCTCATGAGCGGATTTGAACCGCTGACCTCACCCTTACCAAGGGTGTGCTCTACCAGCTGAGCTACATGAGCAAAACAGCTTGTGCGCAAACATCAAACTGGAGCGGGTAGCGGGAATCGAACCCGCATCATCAGCTTGGAAGGCTGAGGTTCTACCACTGAACTATACCCGCAGAGCCTAATGCTCGTGCTGTATCTGGTGGAGGGGGAAGGATTCGAACCTTCGAAGTCGAAGACGTCAGATTTACAGTCTGATCCCTTTGGCCACTCGGGAACCCCTCCAGAGTGAGCGGCATTCTACAGCAATGCCTCATTGCGTCAAGCGCTAATTTCAATGAAATCTTGAACTTACGTTCCGCGCTCGCGCCGCCTCGGTTTGCCAACCAAAGGCAGGGCGCGCATTCTAGAGAATGTCTCACTCCCTGGCAATAGGACTTGCACAAGGGAGCATCTGATGACGCATACCGGGGAAATCCTGAACGAGCCGCGAAAGGAGATCATCACCAACCAGAACACTATCCCGCGCGGGCACACGCACCCAGTGTTCACGGCGCTCACGAACCAGCTCTCGCAGCTCAGCGCCATACCCCATGGCACGAATGCGTTCCAGCAGGCTGACCGCTGAATCCTGGCCGGAGAAGATACCCAGGGAGATACCATTGGAGAGATCTCCCTGCGTAATCAGGTAGCTGTCGATACCCCTTGCCTGCAGCTCCTTGAACTGGCGCAGCGCCGCATCCCGCGAGCCGAATGGCGGAAGATAAACCCAGTAGTCCTTCGACGACTCTAAATTGGTGACAGCCTGCCCTGCCTGTATATCAAGGCTTATCAAACGCTGCTCCAGCATGGACGATCGCTGATCAGTTTCAAAACCGCCGAGGTAAAGGCAGATTTCACCGCTCGCAGTCATCGGAGACTGCTCGCCTTCGCGATTTCCGTGCTCACTCACCAGGCGGATGCGCGCCTTCCCACCCTCGACCAAGGCGAAGGGAACGACATCACCAGCAAGCGATGGCGGCTGCTGTTGAGTCCAAACGAAATAGAAAATATTCAGTGCCACCAACAGCAGGAAGACCCACCGCATCGAAGACCTCATTCAAGGGGACAGGCAACCGCAAGCCCTGTAAAAACCAGATCCGGAGCCAACCGCGCGTGAGGAACATCATTCAGGACCAATTCAGCATCCCCACCTGTCAGGAAGATCTCGTGCTCAGCCCCCAATAAATGCGAAGCAAGCCTCCGCTGCTCCCGCACAAAACCGCGCACCATCCACAGGCATCCTCGTTCCACTGCCTGGGGAGTCGAACGCCCCGGGTCACTCGAGCGAAGCGCATCATGAGCCGCGTCATCACCATAGCGGATTCGGCTAGTATGGGTACGCAGATCGCTTCGCAGCAAAGGCATACCAGGACAAATAAAGCCCCCCAAATGCCCACCCTCAGAAGATACGAAGTCGGCAGTGATCGCCGTTCCCAAGTCCAGGACCAGGCATGCCTTGCGGGCCAGCGTGAAAGCTCCCACCAGCGCTAGCCACCGGTCCATCCCCAACCCGCGATAGTCCTCATACCCGTTGCGAACCCCGCCCAGCCGCTCAGCAGGCATGGCGACCTGGCAACGCACGCCAAAAGTCTCTTCTAGAGTAGAGGCAATTGCATCGGTTTCCTGCTCACTACGAACGCTTGCCAGCCGCGCTCCGCGTAGAACTCCGACTGAAACGCGCTTGAGCTCATCCAGCAGAGCAGCGGCATCCGAAACTACGCCTGAGTGGGTTTCACCTGTAGAGAGAAGGCGCCACTTGATCAGGGTATTTCCGCAATCCAGCTCAAGAATCATCGCGCAACCTCAGGCTCAGCTCTCCACCACAAAAGACCTGCTCTGCTCCGCCTACAAGCAAACGCAGCCCTCCCCTTTCATCAATACCCAGCGACGTACCAGCGACCTCTCCCATCCCGGACGATAGCCGCACCTCACGCCCCATCCAAAGATCAGCCGCACGCCACTCATCCATCAATGTTGTAAATCCATTCGAACGGTGTCGGCCGAGGTAATGGGAAATGTGGTAATTCAAGCGACTAGCCAGTTGGCCCCTATCCTGCAGGATACCCGTTTCGCATAAAAGCGAAGTCCAAGGTCGGTCGATCTCATCCTTGCTGGACAGCATATTCACATTGATTCCGACACCAATCACAACATGACAAATGTCCGCCGGGTCACCAACCAGCTCCAGCAGTATTCCGGCCATTTTCTTATGGCCGACCAAGATATCGTTGGGCCACTTAAGACCGGCATTTGTAACGCCAGCCTCTTCGATAGTTCTAAGAACAGCCAAGCCGATTACCAGGCTCAGCCCTTCGAGCTGTTGAGCACCCTGAACAAGCTGTATCGCAAGACTGTAATAGAGGTTGGCACCAAATGGGCTCACCCACGTACGCCCTCTCCTTCCACGACCGGACGTCTGCTGCTCGGAGAGAACCAGGAAGGGCAGCGGCTTCCTTTGAGAAATCAGCCGTAGCGCTTCGGCATTCGTAGAATCTAGCGTTTCTGACAGATATATGTGCTGGAGTCCCAAAAACCGCTCATCAATTGCTGATGGATCCAGCAGGCTAATCCGCTGGCTCAGGCAGTATCCCTTCCCGGGCACCTTGTGAATGGTCAACCCAAGCTGGGACTCCAGTTGCTGAAGCTGCTTCCAAACCGCAGCCCGACTGATTCCCAGTGCTTCCCCTAACTTTTCCCCCGAGTGGAAAGCGCCATCCTTAAGGAGTTCCAACAATGCTGGCATCTTAAAGGCCTCCGGGATAAAAGTTTTGCCGGGGTCGTGGACAAAACATCCACTCCAATATATCCATAACACAAAACCCCAACCCGCGGTTGCGGATTGGGGTTTTGGTTTTAGGTGCTTGACGATGACCTACTCTCACATGGGGAGACCCCACACTACCATCGGCGATGCGTCGTTTCACTGCTGAGTTCGGGATGGGATCAGGT
>NZ_JRUD01000049.1 GCF_000802425.1 Pseudomonas flexibilis
GGTGGAAGTGGCTGGCGACAAGGTCAACGTCACCCGCGAGATCGACGGCGGTCTGCAGACCGTGGCGCTGAGCCTGCCGGCCATCGTCACCACCGACCTGCGCCTGAACGAGCCGCGCTACGCCTCGCTGCCGAACATCATGAAGGCCAAGAAGAAGCCGCTGGACGTGGTCACCCCGGACGCCCTGGGCGTGTCCACCGCCTCCACCGTGAAGACCCTCAAGGTCGAGGCGCCGGCCGCGCGCAGTGCCGGCGTGAAGGTCAAGTCCGTGGCTGAACTGGTCGAGAAACTGAAGAACGAGGCGAAGGTGATCTGATGGCCATCCTGGTAATCGCTGAACACAACAACGCCGCCCTGGCGGCCGTGACCCTGAACACCGTGGCCGCTGCGGCCAAGATCGGTGGCGACATCCACGTGCTGGTCGCCGGCCAGAACGTTGGCGGCGTGGCCGAAGCGGCCGCCAAGGTCGCCGGCGTGAGCAAGGTGCTGGTGGCCGACAACGCCGCCTACGCCAACCTGCTGCCGGAAAACGTCGCGCCGCTGATCGCCGAGCTGGGCAAAGGCTATAGCCACGTGCTGGCCCCGGCCACCACCAACGGCAAGAACTACCTGCCGCGCGTGGCCGCCCTGCTGGACGTCGACCAGATCTCCGAAATCGTCGCCGTGGAAAGCGCCGACACCTTCAAGCGCCCGATCTACGCCGGCAACGCCATCGCCACCGTGCAATCCAGCGCAGCGGTGAAGGTGATCACCGTGCGTGGCACTGGTTTCGACCCGGTCGCTGCCGAGGGCGGTTCCGCTGCCATCGAAGCCGTCTCCGGCGCCGCCGATGCCGGCAAGTCCGCTTTCGTTGGCGAAGAGCTGGCCAAGAGCGACCGTCCGGAACTGACCGCCGCCAAGATCGTGGTCTCCGGCGGCCGTGGCATGCAGAACGGCGACAACTTCAAGCTGCTCTACAGCCTGGCCGACAAGCTCGGCGCGGCGGTGGGCGCCTCGCGCGCCGCGGTGGATGCCGGCTTCGTGCCGAACGACATGCAGGTCGGCCAGACCGGCAAGATCGTCGCCCCGCAGCTGTACATCGCCGTGGGCATCTCCGGTGCCATCCAGCACCTGGCGGGCATGAAGGACTCCAAGGTGATCGTCGCGATCAACAAGGACGAAGAAGCGCCGATCTTCCAGGTGGCCGACTACGGCCTGGTGGGCGACCTGTTCGAGGTCGTGCCGGAACTGGAAAAGCTGGTCTGATCCAGTCGCTTCGGTAACAGGAAAAACCCGCTCCTCGGAGCGGGTTTTTT